>JAEUKI010000036.1 GCA_016793325.1 Myxococcales bacterium
CAGCGACGATTCGCACTGCGTCGCGCCCGAGCGCTGCAACACGCGCACAGGAACGTGCCAGACGATGGCGCCCGATCCTTCGCGGATCTCCGACGGGCAACCGTGTCGGCTTCCCACGGCGAGTCAGCCCTCGCCGTGCAAGGGCATCTGCTTCCGCATCGTGACGGGCAGCCCGAACGGCGTATGTGGGTCGTACGTCAACCTCGCAACGACGCCGCGCTGCCCCGACGATCCAGACGCCATTCAGCCTCTCGGTCGCATGGGAATGGACAACCTCGGGATCTGCATCTTCCGCACGTGCTCCGCGACGCAGTGCTGCCCGAGCGGTCTCGTATGCGAAGGCCTGGACGTCACGGGCTACTGCTCGGTCGACGACCCGATGGAGAACAACATCGCGTGCGACGGTGATGGCGGGCTGTCCGACGCAGCCACGGATGGCGACGACGCAGCCACGGATGGCGACGACGCAGCCATCGATGGCGACGGCGCAGCGATCGATGGCGGAGGAGACGACTGACGCGCGCGGCTTCGCGCGGTTGATCGCCCCTCGAAACGAGCGGCAATCACGAACGAACTGTTCGTCGCGCGCAACGCGAGCCCCGTCGTCGCGGTCCCCGCGTTGCCGCGGTCGTGATGGCGACGGACAATCGCACGCATGACTTGGGCTTATGGGTTGTTGGTTGCGTCTGCGAGCGTGGGGCTCGCGGGGTGCACGCTCACGCAGGAGTTCGCCGAGCTCTCGCGCAGGTCCGACGTGTTCGAGACCGAGATGCGCACGAACATGGGGACCGACGCGTCGCTCGACACACACAATCGCTTCACCCTGCCTGCGAAGGCAGGCGAGCCGTGCCGCCAGGACAGCGATTGCCACGGGCTGCGCTGCGACCTGAGCGTGCGGTTCGGCCTCTGCACCGACGCCTGCCAAGACTCGCCGAGCCGCGAACGAGAGCGCGCGCTGTGCGGCGGAGAAGAGACGACGTGCCTCTCGCGAGACGACGGCGTGGTGGGCGCGGCGCGCTGCGCGAGGGCGTGTCGACCCGACGATCCGAGCGCGTGTCGCGAAGCGTTTCTCTGTACGGGTTGGTGGCCGTTTCAGCGAGACGGCCGCTCGGACGAGCCGGGGTGCTCGTTCTTCTGCGCGAGCGACGAGCACTGTTTGGCCGGTCAGCGCTGCAATCGACGCACGGGTCAGTGCGAGCGCGGCGATCCGCCCGCGGGGCAGCTCGAAGACGGGCTCCCGTGTCGGGTTCCCGCGAGCGGCGGCCCCTCGCCCTGCCTCGGTCGCTGTCTCGCGCTCGACGCGCAAGGCAACGGGATCTGCGGCTCGTTCATCGATCTGACGCGCACGAGGCTCTGTCCCGACGCTCCAGAGCGCATCACGCCCAACGTGTCGCAGACCGCGGACCAGCTTGGCTTGTGCGCGTTTCGACGATGCGACGAGGTCCGGTGCTGCCCGTCAGGCCTCGTGTGCAAGCGCGTGGGATCCGAGCCATTTTGCGGCCTCCAAGACCGACTCTATCCGATCGTCGCCTGCGCGACCGACGGAGGCGCCGGCGACGCGAGCGCGACGGACGGCGGAGGTGACCCATGAAATCAAGATGGGCGCTCGCGCTCTGGATGATCACTGGGTGCGTCCCTCACGCGGTCGCGACTTCGGTGCGTCTCGTGGGCGCGCAAGACGCGGTGCGACTCGCGCCGACAGGGCACATCCCAACGGGAGGGATCACCGACCGCCGTCGCATCGCCGCCGCGGCGAGCGTTCGCACGGACTACGGCTCCGCGGCCTTGGACGCCATCGCGCAGCGCACCCCCATGGTCTCGGGCGGCGCGTTCTTGGCGTACGGATTCGACACGTCGGATCTCTGGACGAGCTGTCGCTTCGCGGACGCGCGGCTCGGAGCATCGCCAAACCCCGCGCTCGCGCCGCAATCACCGCACCAAGGAATGCTCTGGCGCTGCGGCGCAGGCGTTCGATTCGGCGTCGAGATCATGGAGGGCGTTCGCCTCGTGTTCGGCGGCTCGTTCGCCTTCGACAACACGCTCGTTCAGCGCACGATCACCGAGACCGAGACCGTCACGTTCAGCCACATCGACTCGACCGGACAGTGGCCGGTCACTGTCGCCACGCGCGGGACCGTCACGACGACGGAGTATCTCGATCGCCGCACGATGCTCCACATGATCGGAATCGCTCACCTCGGCGCGCAATACCGACCGACCGCGTGGCTTCGGTTCGACACGGGGATCGCCGCAGGAACCGCGCCCTTCTACCCGAGGCACGTCGAGAGCCAGTGGAGCTACGTCGGCAGCGGCGCGCCGAGCAGAGCGCGAGATCTATACTTGTTTCACACTGGCTACTTCGCGTTCGGCTGGCTCGGAGCGTCGTTCGGCCCCGAGTTCGCGCGCTTCGCGCTGCAGATGCAGACCGCAGGAGGCGACGGGATCGGCAACGCGGTCTTCGCCATGGAAGGCGCGATGATCTTCTCGCTCGGGCACCAGCCGCTTCGTCCCGCTGGCTGGCGCTGCAACGACGACGCGTGCCGAAGGGCGGCTCGACCATGAAACACCGTGGGAATTTCTTGATGAATCGACTCGCGCTCGCGCCCCTCGCGCTGCTCTCTGCCGCGAGCTGCACGCTCGAACTGCATCGCGTCGAGCGCTCACGGATGACGGTCGCTGGTCCAGATGTGCCATCGACGTCCCTCCCTGACGCGCGAATCGACGCCCAAACCGACACGCGAACCGACGTTGGGCTCCAGCCGTCGACCGCGGGCAACGAGTGCACCGACGACTCGATGTGCGGGAGGCTGTCGTGCGACACGAGCATCGCGGGTGGCCTCTGCACCTCGACGAACTGCACGCAGAACTCGAGCCAGGCCAACGAGGCCGCGCAGTGCGGAGGAACAGGCGCCACGTGCCTCACCTTCGGCGACGGGGCCATGTCCGAGGCTTTCTGCGTGAAGTCCTGTCGCCCCACGATGTCGCCCAACTGCCGTCCCGGACACGTGTGCACGGGTTGGTGGTCGTCGCACGCGGGCGGGACGCCGGACTCGCCGGGGTGCCTCCCGTTTTGCAGCGACGATTCGCACTGCGTCGCGCCCGAGCGCTGCAACACGCGCACAGGAACGTGCCAGACGATGGCGCCCGATCCTTCGCGGATCTCCGACGGGCAACCGTGTCGGCTTCCCACGGCGAGTCAGCCCT
>JAEUKI010000091.1 GCA_016793325.1 Myxococcales bacterium
AACGAGGAACGCGGAGTAGCTCGTCTTGGGCTTCAGTCGACGTGGGCACAACAACCTCGACACGAACGCATCCGGTGTCGTGCGCAGCCGTTCGCGCACCTGGGCATCGTTCGAGGACGCGAGGTCGACCTTCCCGTGAACGTGCGCCCAGAGATACGCGTCGGTGAGCTCTGGCAGATCGCTGACGGCAGCATGAATCGCGGGAAGGGGCGCAGTGCTTCCGCTCGTGCGCCTCGACTTGATCTCTTCGTCCGAGAGCACGATGAGGCACAGCCACGGAGTGAGCTGAAGATCCTGTGTGGATCCTTCGCGGCGCTTGGGCGACGCGGGGGTGTAGCGCCAGGGCAGGTCCGCGTCCTCGAACTCGATGAGCGGAAAGAAGTTCGGCTCGGCGTCGAATACATCGCGTGCGGGCCAATGGCGGACGATCGCATCGCTGTTGATCCCGCGGACATCTTCGGGACCAAACAGTCGGAGCGTGCTCGTGACTTCGGTCTCGTTCACTGTGAGCCCAACGGTGACCGCCGCGCGTTCTGCTGGCGCGCCAGACACAGCCTCGCCCTCACGACGAATGATCTGCGTAGCGAGCCCCTGGCGAATCCAAGACATGAAGGTGAACGCGTCGCGGCTCATCGGCTCTCTCCTCCCGTAACTTCAAACGCCGGTGCGACCTGAAACAGTGAGGCGCCGCCAGACTCCTCCGCGAGCCATTGAACGAGCGCGCTCGCAGCACCCGCGGTCTCCGGGGCTGACCGCTCCGCAGGCTGAAGCGAGTCTCGGCGAACCGCGACGTAAAGCTCGTCTGCGAGCGCGACACGGGGTGCGCTACCAACGGGCGGTGCGAAACGATCGGAGCCCTGCACGCGCAGTCCGCGTAGCGACGATGCTCCGCTACGAGAAGACGCAAGAAGCTGCTCCCGAGGCAAGGTCGCGGTTGTCGGCGTCTCGTCGTCGCCGAGCTTGATCTGCTCGAAGAGACCTGCTCCTTGGGACTTGGGCCCGACCGAGATCGCGTCGCTCGCGAGCAGCGCGCCTGCGTCCATCTTCTCGAACGAGGGGCGGCTGAGCTTCTCCGCGTCGGACATCTGCTCGAACTGCGCGGCGGCAAAGAGCTCGTGCGCGGGGCGTTGGGTTGCCGACGCCGTGCCGACGCGGGCAGCGCGAATGTCGTAGCGTCCTGGTCCGCCGATACGTCCCTCGGCGAAGCGGTCGAGCTTGCGATTGAGCGGCACGATCGTCTGCCGAACGGCGGGAACTCCGACGGGATCGAAGAGAGGCGTCTCCGAGCTCGATGCGTCCGACAGGGAGACCGGGCGCGATACTCCGGGCATCAACTCGCCCTTCCAACTCGCCGGTGCTCGCAGTGCGTCGAGCAGACGATCCGTGGGGTCCACCGCGGGGAGCTCTTCGAGCGAAGGCTCGCCGCCGAACTTCACGTCGACATCGACTGCGGCCTCGATGAAGAGCACCGACAGTCGAGCTTTGCCCGTGACGTGCCATGGCTTGGGGCCTTTGATCGTCCCCTCGAGGTGGATCGCGAGCAGTTTCGCGCCGAAGACGGTGACGGACAGGCTCGCGAGGAAGTCGATACGGAAAGAGAATGGCGAAAAGATGACCAGCGCGTCGAACGCGAGCATGCCGTCGATCGAGGCGATCTCGACGCGGACCTGCACCTCGATGCGCGCGCCAAGTTGAAGCGTGTTCGACGTGATCGCGAAGTACGACTCGATGCGTAGGCGGACGAGCCCGCCCGGCGCAGTGTATCCGAGGGTCAGGCGGCGCAGAGTAGGGAAGTTGGATGGAGCCTGAAAGTGCGGGTTGAACCCGCCGATCGAGAGCAGGAAGTATGGCTGCTCGCCCCAACCGAGCCGGAAGGCGAGATCGCCGAACAGTTCGAGTGGACCGATGCGGGAGTTGTTGAGTGAAGCGTCGATCGAGATCTCGCGTTGACCTGCGTCAACGATACCAACGAGGTCAATGTGTAGTTCGACGACAGGAAGTTCGCGTTGGGGTAGGAGTGCTTCCGCGGAACCAACGAGAGCAAAGACCAGTGGGGAGGGTAGCTCAACGAGTATTGCCAACGTGAATTCAGCGAGTGCAAGGCCTGCCGCGCCGTAGTCGATCCTTACCGCTGGACCGAAACTGTAGCGCCCCGCCCGGAGGGGAATCAACTCGTCAAGCCTAGATGAACTTTCTGAAGATCCAGAATGCGGCAGCCGAGGAAACAGGACGGCCCCCGCATGTCCAGAACGAATCAACGAGCGCCACCGGCTGGTGGAAACGGCGCGATGGATCCCCACTAAGCCGCCGATCCCTCGCAAGAAAAATCCCATACCCAAAGGTAGTGATGGAAAGGTCGCGAACAGACTCGCGATGACAGAGTACGCATTTCCATCCTCAATTGCAGCGACTGCGGCGGAGGCGCGAATGGCAACTTGTGTAGCGGTCAGAGTGAGAGACCCAAGGTAACGGTTGGGTGGATCAAGTTGAAGCGAGCCGCTCCCAGAAACAACTGCAGTGCGAATCACGGCGTCGATTTGCTTGAACGGGTAGATCGTCGGCGCGATCAGGAAGTTGCCTAGATTACCCTGTGTCGACTCAATCTTGATCCCGGCTCCAAGTCCGTGAAACGTTGCGTGCAGCGGGCCTATCTGAATCGCGAGACGCAGTGCAACTGCTCCTGCGACGGACGGAGGACGTGAGCTAAACTTTAGTGACACAGTTAGAGCTTGAATCCTGATCGGACCGACAGATCGGTTGATTTGAGACGTGAACTCGATCCCAGCGCCAGCATCGACATCGAGGCCACGTCCGCTTTTCCATGTGACCGCAGCAAAAAACGGAGCAGAGATCGACCTTCCGAACAGTAGTGCTGCGATTACTGTTTGTGGCGAAGTCAAGTCGATTCGAATCTCCGAGCGAACGACGCCGGTTGTCGACAAAGTCAACGACGGAATAGGGATAACGGTGCTCTCTATCGCCAGTTCAAGTCGCGCTTCATCTACAACAAGCATAGCTTCGCGACAGATTAGCAAACGTGGCCGCTGAGCGTCGGGCGAGAGTGCGACGCGCGCAACTCCTGCAATCGCAAGGGAAGTCGCGGGCAAAAGTAAATTTGGGAGTATCTGAACTTGAGCGCCTGCCCCCGATACACCGATCTCAAAAACTGCGTTGCCAATACGGGAACGCAACTGAACGTCACCACGTGCCAATAGCGAGACCCGGAGATCGTCGGAGTCGTCCACTGCATCGATGTCCAACTCCCACGATGCTACGCTGCCGAACGGCGGAGATATTGTTGTGGTGCAGTGTCGAGGCAACTCGGGGCTGACCGTTGAACGAATCTGCAGAGCTTGAATACGCCGTGACGACGACAAGACCCAAGACAGTCGACTGATTGCAGCGAACCAGAAGTGATTTGTTGATCCATCAGGAAGATTCAACAGAACGGCGGCGTCACGCCACGTCCAGTGTCGACCAACAGGGAAGACAGGGATCCGAAATCGGCGAACAAAGATCTCCTGGACCGTTGCCGACCCAGCCGGCCGAACCGCGATTGTTTCAACAATGACCACGCCAAGTAGGAACAAAGCATCTAGCACCAACGGTTGTCGCAGTCCCAGCCAACTGACTAGTAGTTGTTCAAGCACTTCTCCTACAACGACTCGTACCGCCGAACTTCGAATGAGGGATTCGATGTAGTTGGTTGCCCGAGTAACCGCCGACAATATATCAATCCAATCTCGCTCGCGCGTCGCGCGGTCATCGCGGAGCATGTTGGAGAGCGCATTCAATGCGGCGATGCAGTCTTCTTGCTCACTTGGAGACAGTTCAAGCAGGTGTGTATTGTACTGAAGGACGTCACGTATCGCATCGTCCCGTTCGGACAAGGCGAGGAGCGGTGAAAACAAATCGCTAACAAAATCGCTTGTTGGGTCGCTCATTGAATCCGTCTTTGGTCCGGCGTGACGACTTGATCTAGATCAGCGAGATCGGTAGTGGAGACAAAGGGAATGCAGGATCCTGCGGATCCAACACAACGTCGAATCTGGTGCGAAATTCGCCCAACGCATTCGATGGTCTGAAGAGTAGTTCGTGTCGAAGAATCCGGCGGCCATTGTTTTCCGCGAATGAGATCAGACCGACGTTGTTGTGGCCCACAATAAGTTCACCAGGTTGTAGCGCGACTGGTGTCGGACGGAGATCTGCTCGCCGGCCGCGGAGAAGATCGCTGCGCCAATACCAGTCAGCCTGTGACGCATGCACGCCCCAAAGACGGCTCGGCCACTCAGTGCCTTCGACTAGCACAATTCCAGGCCTATCAGTCGTCTTTTCCGACAAAATATTGCGCCCAACACGCGTCCCCGAAGCTACATTAGACGCGACCGCTGAGCTGTACAGGCTGTTCCACACTGATTCGGGGCTGTTCGATTCGACTCCAAAAGTCCACTGAGGTACAATACGCGAGATCTGAGTTGGTAGTGGGCCAACTCCTCGCTCAGATCCCAGCAGAAAGTTGAGTTGAAGCATGCGCCACAGGGTGAAAGGAATCCTATTGTTGTGAAGAGAAATAGTGCTGCTATCTTCGTTGCGCGCTCCACTCGAGACGCACTGAATAATTAGGGCGCGCTGCGGATGGGCAGTTCGCGATGTGCGATTGGATTGTCTGAAATATTGCAGCGCGACTCGGCCCGTGTACGAGTAGTGAACGTCACCGCTGACTAGAATAGTTGCCTTTCGCGGTTGGCGGGTCGCGGCGAAAAGCAACAAACGCGAGGTTCCGATCGCGTCGAGATCCCACCCTTCGGAAAGATCTTGGTCTCGAACTGTCTCGAGACTGACAAGCGCAGGACGAGCCAGTGCAGCCAGCTTAATGTCTTGGAGGATGGGCAGATTTAGCACGGGCTGCGAAACCACGATGAATGACACCTCAAGCGGTGACGTCGGTGCTGGCAACACGGATTCGGACACCGTCGGATCGAGCAACGCAAGATCGATCTCCCGGGAGGCAGCCACCTGAACACGGATGAGCTCTCCAAACGTTCTCCGCGTCCTGCCATCGATCGACAGGATATCGTAGTTCCAGGTGACGTCGTGAACGCGGTAGCTCCAACGAAGAGCATTCACATTCTCGGGTCGGAGTCGGCCTGTTCTTTGGTAGTGTACCTCATCAGGCTGGCCGATATATTGATTCCAGGAGGAGCGTTCGATCATCGGGTAGCCGCGGCGTGCCCATTGCTCAGCCGCTGAAAGTAACGCACCTCCTTGGGCGCGGTTCGCAAAGACTTGCGGTGCGTTCCCCCAATGTTGGCAGACTGCAAACGCGAGCAACCCGTTTGATTGATATCGCCGCGAGCATTCTCGGATTGTTGGATTTCGCGAGAATACAGAGGTATCCATCCATTGCTTGTCCATGTTCCAGTCATCTGTAATCTCGTGATCGTCAAAGCTCATAAGTGTTGCTACATTGGCGAGCAACTTTCGTACGTGTACCAATCCGTCGCGAAACAACAGAGCTCGACGAATCTCAACTCTTTCCGAATCGGACATTTCTGCTCCAGACCAAAGAAACTGAGTCAAGTCCGATGATGGACGGTTTGGCCACAGGGCTGGCGACCAGCTTAGAAAATGCAGGAGAAGGTACTCTGTAAATCGGAGAGCATGTCCGGATCGAGTGCCTGCTGTGATGCTGCAGTAGTCGGCGGCGATACGCGAGCGAGCATCTGTCCGTGAGTCGCTCGTGAGTTGCTCATCCTCACTCGGAGAGAAGAACGCTTCCTCGACTCCGGCCAACGTCCGAGCGACTCGATACGCGTAACTTCCAACAATCGGATTTACACTGTCGGCGTAGATCTGGTCACCAGTGAGCAATAGCATGTGTGGTCGACGAGCGATGAACTCGGGCGAGTTCACGTTGCGATCCATCCACTGTCCGAGGTCAGCGAGAGCGTCAACCCCTTGTCCTGCCGTGGATCGGCACGATGCATGAGCGATTCGCAACTGAGAGTAGTCCGATGGAGGAATGAGGAATGAAGGTGGAGTCCCAGTCGGACCGTACCCAAGCGACACTCGCGAAGGGTCGGTAGGGGGAGTCAGAACACCTTCATCGGTAAGTGCGACACTCCTTGAGTTCATGAGATCTCGAAACGTCACTTCATAGCTAAACATGGCGCCTTCCTGCAAGAACGCACGCGTCGCTTCGACCGTCACGAGGCAAATGTGGATATGGCGACCAAACTCCAGCGAATAGGACGAACTTGAGTGGCTGACTCGATTCCGAGAAATTTGCACAGTGCACTGAACTTGCCTCGATGTAGCTACCCAGAACGATACTCCTGACGGCGTGGCTTGGCGCACTATCGGTCCTGCTAGGACTAGAGGAAGTCTCTCAATAAGTTGCTGAATCGTTGTCATGAATGGGTCTCGCTGTACGTACGTGGCTGACGGTGCGGACGAATTGAGGCAACTGCAAACTCAGTCAGAACGAAGGCGATCCATCGTAGCGATGCTCCTGATAGAATGCTCTTGTGAAAAGCGCTGTCGAAGGATCCTCCAATGTCGATGAGACACAACGGGTCTCTCCACGGCTTGACGGCCATTGACCAATACAAATGCAGGATGGCAGGTCCCACGGTGATCAAAGTGAGGAACTTCAGAAACGAAATTCCGTTGATCGAGCGTTTAGGCCCATACCTCCCAATCAAGCCGACTGCGACAATGCACCAAGCTACCGCGGTCACGGTCAGTGCGAGGGAGAGACTTCCTTGTTGGGTCCTAACAAGAATGCAAACATCAGACGGTGACGAGTTGCGCCACCTATCGATACAAAGTTTCAATTCAATTGCACTCAGCGCCGCAACAATGAGCGTCGAAAATTGCGCGCCACCCCACACTGCCCATTGGTATCGTTTAGAGCGTTCGGCCAGTGTGCTCATCGGTTCGTCCTCGGATAGTGTCTGAATCGAATCGACGTTTCATTTGATGCACTCCGGGAGGTGATTGAGAACGTCCACTTCGGCACGGACGATAGGATTTGTTGGCGGAAGTCTCAAGCCTCTCTGGCCGTGGAGACTCGCGTGTCCATTCTCACGAATGCTGCTGTGGGAATCACCGAATATTCGGCGCTTCCGCGTGGCCGATATTTCGGTTGGTCGTTCGAGTATGCGGTTTCGGGGCGCTGAATATCGGTCACCGACGCCATGATGGGAAGCACTTTGCTTTCCACGTAGTCGCTGCCGGTCTTGCGGAGTCTCTTGCAACATACTGGTCATTCAATGGACAGTCCGAGTTGTCACGTCGATACTAACTCGTGCAGCGCTTCTTCATGCGCTTCGTCGAGCACGAGAGTCCTTTACTCCAGCACCTCGACAACGCCCGCCGTTAGCGGTCCCGCTGCGATCGCGCTCCATGGCTTCTCCACGGCATCGCCATGCAACTCTCGCGTGATCGTGAGGAACGCTCCTCCGGCCACGAGCACCATGCCACCACTGATACCGACAGATGGCTCCGTGCTGACCGTGTAGGTCCCAGCAACGGGTGGGGAGAAGACGAGCGCGACGCGCTGCGTGCTGGCTCCGACCACTTGTGAGGCGGAGGTATCAACGGAAATCGGCCTGACCCGACTGCTTCGTTTGCTTGCACTGCGCTCGCTCATCATCCCGCCTGCGCTTTTCCGTTGTCCTTCGATCCGAGGTAGACGACCTGCAGCGCGCCCGTGAAGTTGATGACGGTCGCCGAGGTCACCGCGAACATCTCGAGTCGAGGGGGCGAGTACGACTCGAATCGCCCCCACTCCCCCAACGACCCGTCGTAGAACACGTCGGCGGTACGTTGTCCGGCGGCTTCTGTGCCGATTGTTCCGGGCCGCAGCACTTGATTGTCGAACGTCAGGCGGGCGGAGAGCACGCCTGCTCCTTGCAGTTCCAGCCCAATGACGGCGTATGTGCCGGCTGCCAGGGTATCCTCGAACGTAAAGGCCGCGCTCTGCCACTGGAACGGATTGGTGGCGACGCTCGCTTGGGTGCCGGAGAACCGCACCCAGTACCGCGGCCCAGTGGGGGCAGCGACGTACTTGTCCTGCAGCATCAGGAACGCGTACGTGGTGAGGCCTGGTCCGGTCCCTGCGGCCTCGACCTGGATCTCTTCCTGACGTCCGAGAGTGATGTTGGAAAACACAGCGACGTTCGGGTCTGTGGGCACAACGAACGCTGGCGCAGTACCCAAACTCAGTGCGGTCGGTACAACCTGAATGTTTGCGATCTTGCGTACCTGTGGTGTGCTGATCCGGGCCGCAACAATGGGAGTCTCCCCGATCACGAACGCACCGATGAGATCCATCGGCATCGTCGTGAGCAGGCGATTGTTCGTGATCTGCATCTGGTTCTCGTTCAGCCCAGCGGCAGAGAGATTGGCGTATGCGTTGGGGGCTCCTGCCGAGCCAGAGTATGCGCCGACGTGAAATGGCATTCGTGACCTCCCGTGAGTTTCATCAATCGTCCGCGACGGCACGACGCAAGTCAACGCACCCGGGTAGCAAACCGGCCGCGAGTCATGCCGAGTAACGTCTCGGTGTTTGGTATGGTTGCCTGCAGGATCACAGCAAAGCAGTCCGAGTTATTCCGGGGGTTGCTGCATAAGCATGGACAATGCGGATGCTGGATTGGGCACCGGAGAGCGACCGCTCATTCGTGAAAGATCGACCCGTCTCAGCGCGAAACACGAAGATTGAAGTCACGCTGGCGGCGTTGACGTGATTTGTGAATCAATTCTCGCGAGTCATCGCAACGATAGTGATACTCGACACATTGTCGGGAACCGACACGCGTGCTATGGCAACCAGATGATTTGTGCGCTACGGCGTTTGGCTCCGGTGGTCTGCGTTGTTGTCGGCTGCGCCTCTCCGATCCCGGCTGCCGATTCCTCTGTTGATTCCGCAGCGGTTGACGCTGCGCCAGAGGATGTGAGCGCGCAGCTTCAGTTTCAGCGGAACCTGGAGCGGGGAACGTGGTCGCGCATGCACCCAACGCTCAACATCGTCTACCGGTACGAGTTTCGCGGTGGGCGCGTGAGCCGCGTGCGTGACTGGATGATGTCGGCCTGCCTCGAGCGCACCACGTTCGAGGGGCTGTATACGCTCCTCGACAACTTGCTCACCGTGCGGTTCGAAACTGGAACGATCGAGCGTACAGGCTGCAGCATGGCCCAAGAGAACCAACCGCTCACGCCGCTGCCGACCGAAGCGATCACGATGGCGAACCATACCGCGACCCTGCGAATCACGGGTGACACGCTCACGCTCACCCGCGACGGCATGGACGAAATCTACACGCGCTGAGGTCTGGGCGGCCGCCGACTTCGCCGACGCTACACGATGAGTGAGCGACCTCGTCGCCCGAAGTTCTGGGACTGTTGGGTCGACGTCAATCTTCCCCCTGGTGCCACTGCGTTGTTGGCGGAACGAATCAATTGATGAATTTGTGTGCGCGGCATAGGATCGAGCAACGCAGCGCGTGTCGATCGATCCGTGCTTTCGCTCTATTGATCGAGCATTACTCACCACCCAATCCGCAACGTCTCCTCACGCGATCTGACGCTCCCGCTCGCGCCCTTCGACAACCATGACGAACGCAGAACTGAAACGCGCCATCGGCGCGCTCGCGCAGGATCTCGCAGACAAAGTGATCGCGGCCTTGATCACGCTGCCGCTTCGCTCTCTCGCAACGGACGCGGATCGCGCCGCGGTCAGGCCGCGAGAAGAGTCAGCCCCCCGCCGTCCCTCAACCGGGCGCCGGGAAAAGCGCCGCCCGAGCCGCGCGACCCGCTCGAAGTCAACCAAGCGATCGGCGACACGCCCGCTCGACAAAGAAGTGCTCGCAGTGCTCCAACGCAGCAAAGAGTGGATGACAGGGGAGCTGATCAAGCGAGAACTCCGCGAAGCGCCCGACCGTCAGGTGCTCTCCCTCACGCTCCGAGCGATGCACAACGACGGCCTCGTCGTGAAGCGGGGAGCGACGCGCGCCACCGAGTACCAAGTCACGAGGAAGGGGCTCGAAACCAGCGTGTAGCGACGGAACGACGTCTCTCGCTCGACCCAAGAGCCGAGCGCTTTGCGATCCCCGAGACGGCTGAACAGGGCGACGCGCCTTCCCACGCACAAATGACTCGAGCAGCGAAGTGAGCGTCTGCCCGGAGCGCTCGCTTCTGTCGTTGCCGCAAAGGGGGTCACTCGATCACGTCGAGCGCCTCTGCCGGAATCGACGTGAACAGCGCGCTGCGCAACCGCCTCGCCCTGTCGTGCTGGTAGTCGAGTTCGTGTGCCCGAAGCTCCGCGATGATCTGCTCGAGTGCGCGCGCTGTAGGGTATGCCATCTCTTCCGGCATCGCGCGCAAGAACGACTCGACGGGCTCCAAGAGATTGTAGTCGTCCCAGATATGCAGCTCGAGCATATCGACGAACACGGCGTCCCATGCGGATGCAGCCGTGAGGTCGAGGTAGGAGCGTTCGATCGAGGCACACACCATCGCCATGTCCGATCCCGAGTCGTCGACGTGCTCCATACACTCGAAGATCGTGGTGAGCGCGCACCGATGAAGCGCCAGGAGCTTGTAGGTGCACCGTGTGCGGCGACTTTCACGCTCGACGACTCCGTCGATTGTGTGTGCGAGGAATGAGACCCCCGACCATTCGCACGTCTGCGCGTCGCGTATGAGCGGAGCGAAAAGCGCTTCATACCTCGCCGGGTTGACTGGAAACTGCGCCCAGTGACCACGCAGCGCTCGTTGCGCGAGCATACGCTTCGGAGGGTTCATCATCGCCTTCGTCTTGGTGTGGGGCCCATCGCGCCACACCCGCTTCATCGCCTTCCTCTTCAGCCATTCGCTCGCACGTTCTTCGTCATCGAGGACCTCCGCGGGCGTCATCGCGAGCGCGGAGAGGCGTGCCTGCAGGTCATCGATCTGCGCGATCAGCGCCTCGGCGGCGACACTCTCGTTGCGCTTCTTCGAGCGAGCGCGAAACTCTGCGCGCATGCCGGCAAGTCCGTTGTGCGTGTCTAGCGCAAGGCGCAACAGCCAGCGATCCCAGTGACAGAAGGCGACGCCGTTCATCTCGCACCACGGCTCTGCGCCCGAGCGCGGAGCGTCGTCGAGGGGCCGTTCGGTCTCGCGCGTCGCGGGGCGAGTCACGAAGGCGAACGTTATCGCACTTCGGCGCTGGATTCGCGCTCGCTCGCCACGTCGCTACTTCTGGGAAAGATGAGGGTGAGTCTTCGCTTTTCGCAACGCCACACTCCAACCATCGAACGGCGATGGCTGCGCTGCTCCCGTGGATTCGTCACGTTGGTGTCCCGGTGTGGTTGTTGGAGAGCGCGAACCGATGTTCGGTCCACGATCCCGGAGCGAGAGAGCTGCGCGCGAGATCGAGATTTCGTTCGTGGTGCGTAAGCAGCAGAATTTGGGTCGTCCGGGCGAACTCTGCGAGCACTTCGAGGCCTGCGCGTGCGCGTTCGTCGTCGAAGTGGATGAAGATGTCGTCGAGCACCAACGGCATCGGTTCTTGCGCGCCGAGGTGCTGCTCGAGGCTCGCGAGGCGCAGCGAAAGGTAGAGCTGATCGAGCGTACCGTCGCTCAGGCCATGCTTGACGTCGATCATCTCACTGCCGCGCGCGCAAATCAGCTTCGCCCGATCTCCTTCGTACTCGACGTGTAGGCCTTGGTAGCGCCCGAGCGTTAGCCGCTCGAACAGCGCGCCCGCCCGGCGAAGAATCGCGCCTTCGTTCTTCTGGCGGTAGTTCTCGATCGCTTTGCGAAGCAACGCGCTGCCGAGCCGGAGCCGTGCGTATCGCTCCGCATCCGATCGTGCGTGAGCGAGCAACTGATACGCCTCGCCGAGCACGACAGCCGCGTCATCGGACCCGGAGAATCTCTTCTTTCGCTCTTCGAGTGCTCCCTGCGCCTTGTGGTGCTCGTCATGCTCGGATTCGAGCGCCTTCAAGCCTTCGTCGAGCGCGGCCATCGACGCAGATAGCCGGTCGCTGTCTGTATCTCTCGCTGCTTCTTCGAGAGCTTCCAGCGACCAGCCTTCGCCAACGTCGGCGAGGTGCTTCTCTGCGTCGACCTTGCGCGCCTCAATTTGTCTCGCTTGGTTCGTGCGACTGATCTCGACGTCGAGTTCGGCAAGGTCGCGACACCCAACGCTCTGCAGCAGCGCGTCGAGTCGCTGCCGGGCGGTATTCAACGCAAGCGATGCGTCTTCGTGTTCTCTCTCGAGATTCACGATTTGTTCGTCGATCGTCCGTCGACGCTCGGCGTTCTTCGTGGCGGTCGTGTGAAGTCGATCGAGCGCGTCTGCGCGTTCGATCGAAGTGCCGGTAAGTGCGGGCGCGAGCTCATCGACGAGCACCTTCACGGCAGCGTCGAATTTCGCCATTTCCTTCTCGATCGCTCGGAGCCGCGCCTCCTGGCGCTCGCAGCTCGCCTCCAAGCGAAAGATCTCTGCGAGTCCGTCCATCACAACGTTCGCTTGCTCAATGAGGGCATCCTCTGGGAGCCGGAGCTTCGCCACGGCTTCGCGCCACAAGTTGCGCCACGCCGCCTGCTCGTTTTGGTACTGCACGACCTGCTCCTCGATCTCCCCGAGCTCTCTCTGATCGTTGCTGAGGTTGTGTTGGAGGAGCCGGCGGGACTCGTCACGCGCACTGGCCGTCTTCAGCGTCTGCTCTGCATGCACGAGTAGCGCGAGCCACGACATCGTGCCCGGTGACGCATCGGCGACGTTGAGTGCGTGCTCGATCGTCTGCGTCTGTTCTTGCAGCGTCGCGCGCAGGGCCTCGAGCTTCGCGGCGCGTTCGTTGCGGCGATGCGCTTGCTCGACGATCGCCGAGTGCTCTGCGCGCCAACGGAGCATGTCGCGCGGACACAGCGGTTCGAAGCCGCACGCGAGCCAAAGTCGCCGCCACTCATCGTTGCGCTGCTGAATGCGTTCGTCGATCTCGTGCAACTCGCGCTGGCACCCGACGAGCTCCGAGGCGAGCGCTTCCTCGGTTCGTCGAAAGCCGAGTAGCTCTGCAGCCCGCCGCGCATCGCGGTTGAGCTCGTCGGCGAGTTCGTCGGCGGAGCGCACGCTCGCGACGTACTCCATCTCCAGTGACTCGCCGGGATGTGTCTCGGGGTCTGGGAGCGAGGGGGCGACTCCCGACCTCCAGGCAATCAGAACGCGTCGCCATACGCGCTCGCGGAGGGATCGTGCGTTCGCAACCCGTTCTGCGGACGACGGCTCGCCCGCTGCGACGACGGACGAGATGCTGGAACGAATGTCAGTCAGCTTCAGCTCGCACGCGCCGATGCGCTTGGTGATCTCGTTCCGTGAGCGTTCCTCGTGCTCGAAGGTCCGGTCGAAGTCGCGGATGACATCTTCTGGAAGGACAGGTAGCGCGAGCGCTTCGGTCAGCGCGCCACGCCACGGGGCGAGCTTTGGGAGGGCGGCGCCACAACCAGCATCGAGCTCCGCGAGCTGAGTCTCTGCCTCCCGCACGTTGTCCGCGAGCCTCTTGTCTGGTCGCAGGTACTCCCAGATCGCGCGGAGCGCTGTCGTGTCTTGGGGCTTTGCTTGCGCAGCGAGGTCATCGAGCTGCCGCGCGACAAGCGAGCGTTTCTTTCTGCCGCTCTCGAGCAACAACTGCAGACTCGACTGCCGCTTGAGTTCCTCTTGCGCGAGGGAGCGAACGCGGGCGAGCGACGCGTCGTCGATTCTCTCGTTGCCCAGGTTGCGAGTGTCGACGTCCCCCCAGCCGATTCTACGTAGGTGCTCCCGCTGCTCGTTGCGATAGGTGATGATTTCCTTCTGAACGCCTGGATAGTCCCGTTGCTCCGTCTTGTGCTTGCCGAGGTGTTCGACCAACGAACGGATGCGAATGCTCGCACCGACGATCGCTTCGTTAACCTCCAGTTCATCGCGATCTCGTGACGCTCGTTCGAGCGCTCTGCTCGTGCGGAGACAGGTCTCTTCGGCGTGTTCGACGGCGAGCTCGAGCTGGTTGCGTTGGTGCTCGATGTCTCGTGGCAGTCGCGCTTGTTCCCCCAAGGCCAAGAGTTCGCGTTGTGCCTCCTCGCGGAGCCGAAGCCACGGCAACGCTCGCAGCAATCGCTCGAGACGGTGGCGTTCGGCACGGCAACGCGCCTTCTCGTCGATCAGTTGTTGCTGCTTCACGGTTGCCGCGTCGATCTCGCTCGAGATCGAGAGCCAGTCCTTCGGCGGGGCCGCGAGTGCCTTCATGCGGGCAAGCCGTTCGCGGTAGGCGACGAGCGACTTGATGATCGACCCTGCGTTTCCGCCGGACGAAAGGAGCTTCTCTGCGTCTGCGTCGAGGCGCTGAAGCGTTCGGTGGAGCGTCGTGCCGTCGAGCGATGCGCCGAAGAGCATCTTGCCGAGGTCTGTCTTCGGATCGGCGAGCGCTGCGCCAGCGTGACGGAGTTGCTCGTGGCTGAGGCCAAACATCTGCTCGAAGTGTTTGCGATCACTGATGCTGAGCCAGGCCCTGAGTACGGCCTCGTCGACGTTTGCCTCCTTCGAGTCGAGCAACGTGGCGCGGTTGCCTTTCTTGCGGACGAACGTGCGTGTGTCCCCATTGGAGTGGAGGAGTGTTGCGCCGATACGAAGCTCGCTCATTGCGTGCAGGTGCGCGTCGCTGGTCTGCGTCTCGATTCCGTAGAAAAAGCCGGTGATCGCTCGGAGCGTTGTGCTCTTGCCGGCCTCGTTGGGGCCGTACACGATGTGAAAGTTCGGGCCGGCGGCGAGGAACTCCAGCGACCGACGCGTGAACGGGCCGTACGCGAGCAGATCAAGACGGAGAAGCTTCACGGCGTTTCTCCGCTGTCGAGCAGCATCGGGACGAGAAGTTGTTCGACCTCTGCGAGCGCATCTCGCACGGCGCTCGCCGTATCGAATGGGGGGCGATCGTCGGCGGGCACCGCAGCGAACTTCTGCTGCATGGGGGAGAGTTCGGCCACGAGCGCGTCGAGCGCCGCAGGGTCTTCACGCTGCGCAGCGATCGTACGAAGCAACTCGCCGAGTGGGGTCGACTGTCGTCGTAGCTCCTCGATGTCGATCGGCGCTCGCGTGTCGACGATCACTTTCTCGACCCAGAGCGCTTCGAGTTCCGCCGCCCTCGCGCGGATCTCGGTTGCGTAGTGCTCGGAGCTCGCGATCAGTTCGCGGTGCGCTGGCGTTGCACCAAAGAGTCGTACGCGAACTGCGAGGGGCGTCGCCGCCTCGGTTCGGCGAAGCGCCTCGAGGCTCGCGAAGACGAGGTCGACCGCGTGCTGTGCGTTCTGCGCGTGATCGAGAGCAACCTCACGCAAGTACCACCGCATCACGTCGAGCGAGCGGGCGTCGAGGGTTGCCTGGCGATCGGCGACCGTGACGAGTGTCGCGCCTTTGGGACCGGTTTCGCGAATGTGTCTGCCCTGAAGATTGCCAGGAAAAACGACGAATGGGTCGCTTCGGAGCACTTGACGCCGGTGCACGTGTCCGAGCGCCCAGTAGTCGTAGCCTCGATCGACGAGGCCTTGGATGGCGCACGGTGCGTAGACCGCGTGTTCCTTCGCGCTTCCGTCGGCGCTCGTGTGGAGCAGGCCGATATTGAACATGCCGTTGGCTGGCGGCGGGTACTTCGACGAGAGATCGTGCTGGACGTCGGCGTTTGCGTAGCTCTGTCCGTGCAGCGCGACGCCATGCTCCGCCAAGATGATCGTCTCGGGCTTCGAAGCGGAGAACTCGCGGACGTTCGACGGTAGTTGAAGTGACTTTGTCATCGAGTTCACCGCATCGTGGTTGCCGCGCACGATGAAGACTCGAATCTCGCGCTCCTTGAGTCGAAGCATCTGCTGGTTGAAGAAGAGCCCCGTGTTGAAGTCCTTCCAGTCTCCGTCGAAGAGGTCTCCGACAATCAGCAAGAAGGTCACCTTCTCGTCGATGCAGCAGTCGACGAGCCGGACGAACGCTTGGCGAGTCGCGCTGCGGATCTCTGCGGACGGTGCGCCGTCGTATCGCTCGAGGCCTTTCAGCGGGCTGTCGAGGTGAATGTCGGCGGAGTGCATGAACTTGAAGGTCACGTGCTTCTCTTGCCTTTCCACTACACGAAGCGTTGCAGCGACCCTCGCGAGACGCAGGAGGAAGTCGGAAGTTGCGCACCGAATCCCCCATGATGTCGTTGCGATCGAGCGCTGTCGGGAGCGAATAGTGTCACGAAAGCGTCCGCAGATACATCCATCCAGCGCGATCTCGTGCGCGTGGTCCGACGCGTTGCTGGGATCGACGGCGTCTTCGGCACACTCGATGAACCGCAGTCAGCCGCGAGCGCGTGGCGAGAACAGCCGAGATGGAGATCCAGTGTGGTTCGGCGAGGTATGTGCGGCGACGCGAGCACCGATACCCTGCGATGTCCACGCGCATGACGATCGAGGGCAAGCGGTTTGTAGACGTTCTGCGCGCGGTGGAACCATCGCGCTCTGGCGCACTCACGCTCGAGAGGATCGTCGATCGTACCTTTCACTCAGATGCGCTCGATGCGATGTTTCATCGCGAATCAGAGCGGCCGTACACAGGCCGCTGACTCGAGACACCGCCGCGATGCGCGACCCCCCGCGGTGCGCGCGCCTCGCTCGGCACGCCTTATCGACTATCGCTGGGGCATCACGACGTGTGAACCCGCCACGACTCGCAGCGGATTCGGCTGAGAGCTGCGAGAGGGACGAGTCGGCAGGAGTTGACGAAGTGCTCTTGCGCCGTTCACTCGACACGCCAATCGCACGTCGCGAGCGCGTTCGGTTGGAGTCGTGCGCGACAAGCGAAACGCATCGCGCGGCCGATGGGCGAGTGGCGATTACTTTTCGACGAACGCGATGTCGCACACGTCGGCGCTGAACACGACGCGCGAGTTGCGCTGCCCGATGAGCGACGAGAACGGTACTTCGAGCGCGTTGGGCGTGCCGTCGTTGAGAAGCACGAGGTCGTTTTCGGGCCGTGAGCCACCGGACCGCGCCTCGAGCCAGTCGGAGAGGTTGCCGTCGAACCCGCCCATCACTGCCTTGATGAAGTCAACCGAGCGACGGAAGAGCTTGGGCATGATGAGCGCGCCGCTCGGCGGCTCGATGTCCGCGTGCGAGCGCAGCGGGAACTCCTCCGTGCTGTCCGTCGGCCACAGCCCACGCGCCGCAGCGCGTGCTGCCTTCGCCGCAGCGCGGAAGTGCTTTCGCAGGGGGAGCGACATCGACGTGTAGAGCCCAGGATATGCGTGCCCTGCGCGAAGCATCGCGAGGTTCATGCTCGCGTCCGTGTGCGCAGGCGTGACGATGAGGTCTGTGCCCGACGCTGCGGGCGCATCGTTCTGCTTGTAGAGGAGCGAGATCGGGCGCCCGTTCGCGTCAGCACCGCTCGTCGCGATCGTAACCCGTACCTCTTGATCCCCGTCGTCTGTGACGACCCCACTGTTGGCGAACTGAATATCGCCGAGGCGGTAGCCGAGCAGCTCGAGCAGCGCGTCTCGGGCGATCGCGCCGTACGGCTGTGAGTTCGATCCGTAGTGGGTTTCGGGGGTGTCGATCCCTTCGAGGCGCAGCTGAATCGAGCCGTCCTGTCGGGTGAATTTCATCAGGTGGCGTCGGTAGAGATCGTCGAAGAGCGATGGGTCGTCGGGTTGGAAACGAATCGAGTCCCCATCGGGGTTCTTGCCCACGATGACAACCGTGCCCTGAATGATGCGCATCGACATGAGCTCCCTCTTCCTTTGGCCAACGCCCGTTGGCCACGTGCATTGTCGCTGATTGCTTGGCGCTTTCAATGACCATCGACGATGGTGTGTCACGACCCGCAACGGCCTTTCCTGCCGCGGTCGTGTTTGTTGCTTGGCTAGGGCGTCGCAGGCGGAGTGTTGCCGGCAGCTCGCGCGACGCTCGTGCCTCACCCGGACGCGGCCATCGAGGCGATGCTCGAGAACGCGGCGATCCCGCGCGAGGTCGTGCGCGAGGCGCAGACCGTGGCGCTGAAGGACGGGGATCACTCGTGATATGGCGTTGTCCAAGCGGTGACGTATGTCGCGCACGCGAAGAACGACGACCCCGAGCTGCGCTTTGTGCTGGAACGCTCTGCGGGTGCCTACCTCATGGCCACCGAGCCCGCGAGCACGGCAAACGATGGCAGCGGGATCGTGGTGCGGGCGGTGTCGTGACGAAGGCTGAATCCTCTACCCCGCGGCGCACCACGCCGTGGGGATTTGGGTGTGCCGGGCGTCAGAATTCCGGATCTCTCCAGGTCTGGTTTGGGCAGCGAAATTCAACCAAAAGCAACGGCCCGGTCTCCAAGATATGGAAGACCGGGCCTCGTAGAGAGTCACGCTCAACGTTGAAGGATACTAGCCGGGAAGGAACAGCATCTCCGACCCGCAAAGCGCTCAATCCGGAAGCGCGGCGCGGCTTTTGTTGTGCGCGTGCGACCCAAGCGACAGCCAGCACGGCACCACCAAATCTGAGATCGCCCTCGCGAAAGTCAGCGTACGGGGCTCCCGTGAGGACGCAGGCGAACCGGACGCAGAGGTTCGCAAGGTGCCGCTAGCCTTGTACAGCCTCAAGGGTGGCCGTGCCGTCGGGATTGACCGACACCGCGACCTTCTTCTGGAATGCCGGGTTCGCTCCGTCTTCTTGGTGCTCAGGCTCGACAGTAAGTACTACGGTGCGTGGCTCGGTAGGGACTACCGGTTTCTTGCTCGCGGCGCTTGCCGCGTCAAGCTCGCGCGCGACAGCGGCGCCAGTCGGGGCGCGCTTGAGGAATCGCTCGCGCAACTCCTCGATGGTCGGGCGCACGTTTGGGGCGCTTGGCTTGGCGGCGTCCGCGCTCGGCTTCACGACCTCCGCGAGCACCGTCGCGCTCTGCTTGGCCGCGAGCTTGTATCCCGGCAGGCTGCGCCTGATGGCAGCTTCGAGATCGGAAATCGTGATCGTCATCGATAAAACCTCCCGTTCAAGTCTAGCTACCAGCCCAATCCCAGGCAAGTGAACTGCCTGTGGATCTTTTGTTCAATCGCTTCCTGGAGGGGCTTCACGTGACCGCCAGCGCCGTGCGGGATCCTCGCCGAATACGCGCGTTTCGCGTGATGCAGCGCCTGTGCCGGAGACGACGCCCCACCGCGGAGGTAGGCATCCCAGAACGCGTCGTGCATTGGTCGACCGTAGCGGTCGTACTTCGGCGGCGGTGGCGACCAGTGTGAGCCGGTGCAGCCAACGAACGCGAGCGCACCTTGCTGGAGGAACCGGAGTGCGAGCGAGCCGTCAGGCGTGCGCGGTCGCACCTTCTCGCCCTGCCTCGCGAGCCTCGCAGTCGTGTCGACCGGGAGCGCTCCCCAGCAACACGCCGTGAAGACGACAGTGCCCAAGGTTGGCGGGACGTTGCGTAGGTTAACCACCTCGATAAACCGCCCCGCGGGCTGCTCGCCCCAGAACCGCGTCGCATCCGCGTCGTGGCCGTGCAGCATGAAATACAGGTGGTCGGCGGCAACCGAGGCCTGTCGGAATGCGTTTTGTTCGAGCGGCCCCGACACGCCGAGGGGCTCGCTGCCCGGCAAACGCGCGAATACGTCGTCGGCGAACGGGCGCTCGGAGTTCCGCACGCCACCTCGCTTCGCGCCGAGCGGCTGACGGGCGGCACGCAGCGCGGTATGCACGAGTTCCGCCGAGCGACCGTCGGGAATACGGCTCACGGGCAACGTCAACCGCACGTCCCCCGCGAGGTCACCATAGGCGTCGTCCGACCAGACGTAGAATTCGTCCGAGTCCTCATCGCGGCCGACGCTGCCGACAGCGAGCGGTGGGAGTGTATCCACGAGCGCCGCCGGTACCACGTCGTAGTTACCGAGAAGAACAACCCCCGTCACCCGTTCGCGAGCCGCAGCGTCGACGACTCTTGCTTGCGCGTCCGCGCCGAGATCCTCAAGGAGCGCGTGGCCGGCAGCCCGGATCGCGGCGAGCGCCTCCTCGGTCTCTGGCGACCCGATGTTGGCCGCGAGTGCGTCCCGCTGGGTCGCGAAGAGCAGGCGCGGGAGTACACGACCGTCACCCACGAGTAAACCCGCACGCGCTGGTGCGGGGCGAACGCCCCGGTCCGGTCCCGATCCCCCAGCGGGTTCGACATCGACTGTGATGGTCACGCGCGTCCCGACGTGCGGGATCTTGGCAGTGATCTCTACGAAGCCCGCCGCGGATTCGGCTCGCACGGTCGTGGGCGCGGCGGGAGCAACCACGTGCGGCGCGGGTGGCGTCGTGGTCAACGTGGGCGGCTCGGTTCCCACGGTAGGCGCCTTGCGTGGCAACCCTGCGGCGGATGTGTCGGACGAGTTTGGCTCTGCGTCGTTCAGTCTACCGCGGACCTTTTCGATCGACGCGTCGGCCCCGGCTTGCCGCCGCCACGAGTACGTCACCCGTCCGTTGTGATCGGTCCGCGCCCATGTCATGTGGTCGCGGCGTTCGTGGAGAGCGTCGAGCACGTCCGCGTGGGGATGCTTCGCGCTGTTCTCGCCAGCGCAGATGCCTACGGTGGGGGCGTTCACGTCGTCGAGAAATCTGCCCGAGCACGCATTGTCGCTGCCGTGGTGAGCGAGCTTCGCGAAGGCGAAAGGCGCCTCCGCGCGCAACGCGTCCCACAGCACAGCAACCTCAGCACGGATGTCCTGGTCCGAAGTCCCGGGCTTGACGAACTGCATGTCGCCCGTGAAGAGGAATTTTCGATTCCAGTGTTCGAAGCGCACGACGAGACTCTGGAGGTTGACGCTCGCGCCGGGGCGCGACGAGTCGATCGCATCCTGCCCACCCGCGACGAGCGCGCGGTAGATCGCGACGTCGCTCGTGGTTCGGTCCACTGCGGTTCGTCGATCGACTTCTGCGCGTACCGCGTCGTGGAGGTCTTGGGTTGCGCGGCCGATGGCGTCTGCGCAACGGAGCGCCTGGGTCTCGGACGGGCCGAGGATCTTGAGGCCGATCGACGCGAACGCCGCCTCAAGTTTGTCGCTCGCATCGACCAAGTGGCAGACGACTTGCGTTGCACCCGCGCGCAGACCGTCGATCATCGCGCGGTAGCGGTCCTCAAGGTTCGCGGCATCCTCAAGCAACGCGTCGATCGTGCCGTCGCTTGTGCGTACTGTGCGCGGCTCTTCGCGTAACGCCGCTGCCAGCCGCCGAGCGGCACGTTCGTTCGGCGTCGCACCAGGGGACGGTATCGCGTCAGCACTCGCGCGCCCCCATCCGAGATCGGGCGCGACGAGCAACGCCCACTTCGGCTCGATGATCTTCCGATCAACGAGCGCTGGGAGGCAGCCGATGTGGTCGAGGTGCGCGTGCGTTACGATGACGAGGTCGATCTTGAACGGCGGGTTGCCTCCGAGCACCTCGGCGAGCTGATCGGGAATGGATGGGTGGCGTTCGTCGCCTCGCATGTTCGCAGGATGGGCGCCGTCGATCAGGATCGACTTGCCTCCGATGATCGCAAGTACGGCGTCGCCGTACTCCTCCGAGCCGACGTCGAGCAGATGGATCTGGTCCTGCGCTCCGTCATCTGCTGCCTCCGCTTCTGCTCCCACCTCTGGTGCTGGTGCCACGATCACCTCTCCTTCACTCGATCGATGACGTTTCGATCACTAGGGATGATACGCGACAAGCGCTTGCTAGACACCCGCAACCTGCGGGGGACGAGACGCCTCGACCATCACGCGGCGGACCGGGGGCGCAGTGCCGCGATGGCCTTCCCGCGTTCGGCTCCGACGATCCCCGCGAGCGCCTCCGCGTTGAGCGCGAAGAGCGCCTCCGGCGACGCCACCCCGCTCCGCAGGAGCGCGAGGCACTCGCCCCGCGACCACGACGCGGGGATCGCGAGTAGCGCCAGCGCGGCGTGGGGTAGCCCGAGTTCGAGGCGCTTGAGGAGGGACTCGACCGACTCCTCCGACGGCCCGGTATCGATGAACATGACCTGCGCGATTTGGTGCGCAGCGCGGAGGTGAAACCGCGTCGCGTCGGCAAACCGCCGGACGTCGCCGAGCCCGATCTTCCCCTGATATGGCGTCGGCGAGTAGCGTTCCTCGAGCGTTTCCACCGCGACGCCCTCGATCCAGTCGAGTAGGACGAGTGCCCGCTTGCAGCGCGCAATGTAGTCGTCGTTGTCGGCGAGGTGCTGGAGAGCGCTGACGAGCGCGATGTCGGTGCGCAGCGCGAGCTCGCGTGGCCGTGCCTTCTCTTTGTGGGCCTTGGGCATCAGCGGCGTGTATCCGCCATCGGACTCATCGAGGACCTGCACGAGCACCATGAGTCGCTCGGCCGTGAGGGTGGTCGGCACCACGCCCTGCAGTAGCCCAACCAAGCGCATGCAGGATCTGAACGACAGCGATGAACGGCCGCAGGCACGGCCAAGCAAACTCAACTGCACGTCGTTGCCTTCGTACTCCACGAGTTTGAGACGCCCCATCTCGTCGAGGAGTGCGACCATGCGGTCCACCATCCGGTCCTGCCATGTCGTGTCCCGCCGGGTCGCGATGTAGCCGCCGAACGTGTTGGTCAGGAGCCGGAGGACGTCCGCCACGGGCACCTGCTTCACCTGAGCGAGTAGCCGCAACACCCACGTCTCAAGCGACGCAGGGTCGAAGGATGACGTCATGGGTTCTGGGGTGCCCCGCACATAACGCTCGAGCAGCGCCTCGGCGGCGTAGCTCGTGTCGGCGAGGATGATCGCGCGCCCGGGGAGGCTGAACCCGGGACGGCCTGCCCGGCCTGCCATGTTCTTGTACTCAGCGACGGTGAACGCGCGGCCGTCCTCGCCGAGAAACTGCTGCTCCGCAAGGATGACCGTGGACGCCGGAGTATTGATACCGGCGGCGAGGGTCGAGGTTGCCGCGATGACGCGAACCTCCGAGCCGCGAAAGGCGCGCTCGACGGCGAGTCGCTCCTCGCGTGTGAGGTTCGCGTCGTGGAACGCCGTTCCGCGCTCCAAGCAGCGCCGCAACTGAGCGGAGGTCGAAGACGGGTCGTGCTGGGGCAACGCGGCAAGCGCGCGCTCCGCGGGCGGGAGTCCTAGCTCCGCCGCGAGGTAATTCGCACACCCCTCCGCTGGTCCACGCCGATTGCGGAACACGAGCACTGTCTCATCCCCATCGTGCACGAGCTTCTGGACGAGAGGCACGAGGACGTCTTGCGCGCTCGGCTTGTCGGTCCGCATGCGGATCGCGCGCGACGGCAGGAGCTGTTCGGTCTGGCGCGTTCCAGACGGATCGACGTAGCGGAACAGGCCGCTCCGATCGAGGACTCCCTCGATCAGGGGCACGGGCCGTTCTGTCGTCACAAGTCGCCCAGCTCGGAGCCAGCCGTCGAAGTCGTTGACGGCGCCGATGACGGCCGACAAAGCGAGGATCTGCGGAGCGACTCCGCGCCCGCGCGCTGCAAGCACCAGCGTCAGTAGGAGTTCAACCGCGATCCCGCGGCGCGGGTCGGTGAGAAACTGTGCCTCGTCCACGACGACGAGACCGAGCGCGTCGAGTACGGCAGGACGTCCGACAGCGAGGTTCAAGAACATCTCGTACGTCAGCACCGCGAGGTCGTACTTCCCGAATACGAACGCTGCCGTTTGGTCCTGGTAGTCGCCCGTGCAGCGCACGACCCGTAGACCAAGCGAATGCCCGTATAGATCGACGAAGTCTTCGTACTTCTCATTCACCAGTGCACGGTACGGCAGCAAGAAGACGGCCTTGCGCCCCTCGGTCACGGCCCGGATCGCCGCCATCTCCCCGACGAACGTCTTGCCCGCGCTCGTCGGCGCGACGACGAGGAGCGACTCGCCCGCCAGCACGCGCCCTTCGTTCACCGCCCGCTGCTGGAGCGGGTTCAGTCCCGCGGGGAAGCGCGTGCGCCACGCGGCCACGATCGCGGCCGGGATACCGAGCTGTGCGAGGTCTCCGACGTCGCTCGAAACGCGCGCCTCTCCGCGATCCGGAAACGCCGCAAGAAAGCGCGGCCCCGCGTGCAGGGCGGGCATCGTGAGTCCGCCCTCGATCGAGCCGAAGACAACTGGCGTTTGCACTTGACCGAGGCGGGCGGCCTCAACGCGGACAATCTCCATCACACGTCCACCCGCTGCGAGGATGTCGACCGGAGCGCTCGCCCCGCGCAGCACGTCGAGCACGGCCTTGGTGAGCAGGCCGTGACCCGTCCCCGGCTGTTCCCACGCTTGCTGGTCGAGGCCCGCGGCTGCGAGGAGGATCCGCCCCCGGCCGGCGATCTCGGCAAGCGGCGGTGCGATGTCGCGCGGGGCGGGGGAGTCGTCGAGAACACGCGCCGGTGCGGCTCCCGCAAAGCAACAATCCAGCACGAGCACGATGGCGCGGGCGGGGGACTTCTTGAAGAGGTCCGCCAGTTCCGCCATCCCGATCGTCGAGGCCGCCAGACGCGCCAGCTCGGTGTCGTGGACCGCGAGCCGATGGTCGCGCGAGCCGTGGCCCGAAAAGGTCACGAGCACGGTGTCCTCCGCCGTCGCGCGCAGCAAGTGCCGCTCCAGCGCTTCGCGCACGCGGACAAGCGTCGCTTCGTCGTCGGTGAGCGTCTCGGCGTCGAGGTCCGGAAGCGCGTCTTGAAACAGCGTCGAGAACGCGACGGCGTCGGCTCGCGCACACATCAGGTCCCGAATGTTTGGGTCGCGGTGCCTTCCGACACCGACAAACACGCCACGAAGTGCCATATTGTGATGGATCCTTCTTGGTAACAGACGCGCATCCGCGTTATAAGATTGCGTCTCTCGCGCGCCCCAGACGAGGATCAATCATTCAGCGAGTACCGAGCGGGAGTCAAGTTTCGAGCACGGCAAGCGCCGGTTTACGCGCGGTGATGGCGCTGTCGAAGATCGAGCGAGGCGTGCGGCAAGCAGTCGGCGTCGCGAGGCTCTTGCGTAGGGGTGATGCAAATTAGTTCCCGTATGCGATGCGCAACTTGCGCGGTGGCAACCAACCCGTCGAAATCTAGAGAATTTCGCCCAAGCCTGCGGTTGAGGAAGACGGCGATTGTGTGAGCGAGCATCTTGCGAGCAACTCGGGCGGTGAAGTGCCGACGATCGCGCGCACGAGTATGTCCGAGGAGCATCCGTGAACGGTCCAATCACAGTTTCGATGATGCGACGAGTTCGGCAGAGGTCTCGAACATGCTGATGACCTCGCGAGTCCGGCTTGTTCGAACGAAGTGGCGCCTGCAAGTCGACGCCAGTGCTTCTCAACTCGTCTCGAAAGAACGCGCCGATGTATCCCTTGGCTCCGAGAACCCATCCGCCGTCGTTGTCGACGAGATCCTCATGCCTGGCAGGCTAAGGGCTTCTGCCGCGGTTTTGGTGCGGAGAACGGTCGCCAATGACCACCGCCGACGCCTCTCTTGGACACGGCGCAGCGGCGATGCTTCGCCGTGCTCTGTCGCGATTCACGGGACTTCCGCATCGCGTCCAAGTACCAGCGAGGAATGTACACCAATGCCTACATCGAGCACTTCCGCCAAATTTCCTGGTATTTTCGCGTAGCCGGACAGGCATGGGAACGACCCGAATTCTACGATTGCCGGAGCGTTACCGGCAGCAATGCGACGTCCAACTCATGATGGTGGTCGTCGGTCAAGATCAGGTGCCAACAGAGTTCAACCTGCTTGTAATAAAACCAACTCAGACTGAAGCCGAGTTTTTCAACCAGTGCGTCTGGATCAACGCGGACGACGCCTCGGCACACTTCCCGGTTGCCCAGAGGTCGTACCGACAGTTTTTCTTGATGCAAGATCTGGCTCGGTCTCATTAGAACCGCAGTCGCATGAGTCTCGATCTTGCTCCGCTCTCCCAGGCTTGTTTCGAAAATCAGTTCTGTTCCGCTATGGTTGATCGAGGTAATTACGGCGCTACCGACGGCCGATCCAGCTTGGCTTAAGGCCAACGGAAGGTAGCCATCCAAACCAATTCCGACGGGCTCTTGCTCGCCGCCGCTTTCCGTGCGGACGGCGTTCCACGCTTGAGCGAAGGCACGGTGATCGGAGATCCAGCGTTTATTCCCGATGATAATATCCCCTTCGCATGCCCCAAGAGCCGCGAGAATCGCGGAGGTGAAATGTCCGCCTTCCTTGGCAGCACTCTCCTTCGCGTTCTGGTCTTCGGTTGCCGCCATCATGATGCGAGTGCCGGGGTTCGCCTTCGAAAGGGCGATGAGCCAGTCCGGCTTAATGAACCCTGAGGGATTGACCCGGGCTTCCTTGAAGAAACGTCGAAAGGCCCCGGCGTGACAAACATCGAGAATAATGAGAGTTCTAGAGGCACGCGCTGCGGAAATCGCGTTTGCAAGATGCATATAATGCAAAGAAGCATCGACTGCTTCAATGCTTTCTGTGCCTCCGTGCCCGCTGAAGTAAAAGACCAGGTAATCCGGAGTCTCTCGACCCAGACGAGTCAAGCTATTGAGGATGTTCTGGCGCGTTGCCGATGCACCGAGGAGCATTTGAGCATCACTCGTCGCCGAGAGTGGACCAAGCGCACCCGTAAAGTGATCGAGAATCCTGGCGGCATCCGATTCAGCAAAGTTCAGCTTTGGGGAGCTCTTTGTGGTGTTGGTACCGCAGACGATCAACCTGAACTTCATCGTGAGAGTTGTCCCTTCTTTCCGGTCAAACTTTTTGACCGGACGGAGCCCGATATCGACGCCACGGTTACGCGAATTGTCCGTTGGCGTGCCGGTATCGCCCCACCCTCTTGTCCCACGTCTTACCAGAGCCGCCGATCGACTTGGCTACTTCCAGTGCGCCAAGAAAGACAATGGCGCCCGCCGCGATCTTGCCCCAAGGGATCTCGCTCTTCGGCTGGGGGAGTACGAACGGAAGGTCGGGCTCGTACCCCGCGAGTCGAAGCGCCTGCTCGATGTGAGGCGCGGCGACTACGTCACCTTGGTAGACGGGATCGGCCCCCCATTCGGACGGCCGCGTGCAGAAGGGATCGCTGCACTTATGCGGTAAGACATACCAAGCACCGTACGCGTTCTGCTGCCAGTGCCGAGCCTCGTGAGTGAGTACGCGCCCCAGCTCTTTCATCGGCATGTGCTCTGGAGGAAGCACGAAGAACGCGATCCGGGGAAAGTCTTCCCGTGCACACGCCGCGGCCCCTTGTCGGCACATGCTGGGCGCGAACTGCACCGCCGTGAGTGCTTGATCGAAGTGGGCGATCCATCCCGGGGCGAAGCGCGAAATCGCCTGATGAACGGCGAGGATCGCGTCCACGCCGTTCTGGGAGAAGCCGAGGAGCTGGGCCATGGAAGACGCTGACATGGCGCGGTGCGCTCGGCAACCTCTGCGCTTTCGGCTTGCGTGCTTGATCCGGGCTTCGTGGCCTGTGCCCTCCGCCAGTCGGGGCGGCGGGCTACCCGACGGCGCTTGGGTCGGCGATGCCCAGCTCTCGCGCACGCTTCGTGTACCGATGCACGCCCGGCTTGTCGCCCAGGTCTTCGCAGGCCCAGAGCGCGTCCATCACGGCGTAGGCGTGCATGGGGTTGAGCGCGAGGGCACGTTCGAGCGCGTCGAGCGCCTCGCGGTGCTTGCCGTTCAGCCAACGCAGACGCCCCAACGTGTGCCACGCGAAATCAGTGGGCTGTTTCACGTTCGCGACCACACACTCGATGTGGTCGAGCGCCTCCTTCCGCCGTTCGCCGTAGCCGAGCACGACCGCGACCTCGACGCGCAGGCCGTCCCAGTCGGGCGCGAGTTGGGCCGCGATCCACAGGTGCTGCATCGCTCGGTCGAACTGCCCGAACTGCCCGAGCGCCGCGCCGAACTGGTACGGGTGCGCCGCGTCCGTGAGATCGAGCTGAAGCATGCGCTCGCCGAACTCGAGCGCCGCGTCGGCACCCCCTGTGCGCATCGCGGCCTCGAACTGGATGGCGCGGTTGCGGGCCTTGTACTTGTTGTCGCCCGAGATGTGCAGCGGCTGGCCGACCGCGACGGCGCGACGCGCGCCCTCCACGTCGTGCCGGCTGAGGCCGAAGCAGAAGGCTTCGCCCTTCGCAAGCACGGCGTGCACGCCCTCTTGGTCGGCCTCGTCGATGAAGGGGAAGACGGACGCGGTGGCATTGTAGACCTCGCGTGCTTTCTCTTCGGAGAGCCCCAGTTCGCGCATGAGCGCGGGCACCGCGGGGACGAGCTTCTGGGCGACCTATTCGATGCGCACCTTCGTGTTCGCTCGCGCCCCCTCCGCGCACGGCACGGTCACGAACTGCGAGGATGCTGATCAAACATCGATGGTGGAGGCGGCTCGACTCAGCCTGCTGGGCCGAAACACGGCGCACTGGTCCAGTCCTCGAGTTCCGTCACGCCCGTGACGTAACCCGTGACGAAACGCCTCTCCGTGGCACGTCGTGACGTAACCCCGTGACGCGATTCCGCATCTTTTCCCCCACTTCGTGCACGCTCGTGTTGCCCCCTTGGCATTCAAGTCCCCCTCCTCGCACTCCTGAAACCCCGGGTCTCTGAAAAGGGACCCGGGGTTTCGCTATTTGGGGGCGACGGGGCCCCGGTTCGTTCTCTCCCGCGCGATCGACCGCTGCGGTAGGCCTCGCAGCCCTCCACGCTCGATCAATCGATCGGCGCGGGAGAGCGCGTCGCTCGCGCGCGAAGAAGTCATCGAGCCCAGCGAAGCGAAGTGAAGCGCGCGAGCGCTGTGATCGGCGGTATGCCGAAGGACGCGGGCGCGAAAGGCCGCATGCAACGGGTGCATCGCGAGCGTCGGCGGCAAGCGCATGCAACGAGTGCATGCGCATGAGCGCCGTGATCGGCGGGGCGTCTGCGGTCGAAGCGACCGGACGCCGCAGACGCTGGTCGAGAGGGATGGCCCGCAGTGATCGAACGATGCGAGCCAAGCTCTCGTCGAGTTTCATGCTGCAGTGCCAACCGCGATTTGCCGCTGCGCCCCGTCGGTTCGGCGACCCGCGCTGCAAGAACGGGCTCACGGTCGTTCGGCGTTGACGCGACGCCTCGCGTTCGCGAAAAGTGTTCGGTGATGAAGTTCGTGGGGTTGTTGCTCATTGCGCTGGCTGGCACTGGCTGTCTTACGTATCGAAACCGCATCGCGGAGCGGGCGAGTTTCGAGCTGGGCTGTCCAGTTGCTGAAGAACAGGTTCGAGAGCTCGGGAGTGTGTTCGAGTACGCCGTCGAACAGTGCGGTTGCCGCGCGGTGTACGTCGTTGGGCAGTCAGGGATCTTGCTCAACAGCACGTCCGGCGACCGCTGCCAGGCTCGGCCAATGTCGAGCGGTGGTCAGAGTCGCTGAGCATCACGAAGGCGCGCGCACCGCGCATCGGTAGCAGTGTGCTGGCGCTCGAACGGGAGAGGGCATCAAGCGGCGGTTCACCGAGAACGTTCGAGGCGACGGAGACTCGATCGCGCGTTGCTTCGCCGCGCTCGTTGGCGGCGCGAGGACTTATCGCGACGCCCCGTTGGAAGGACGACACGCCGTGAGGTTCCTTCGACGATCCGTGGGAAATATCCTGGGATTGTTGCGTGGCGTATTGCCAGCGGAAGGCGTCGCCGCTCGAGAGCACACCGTCTCTGGCTGCGCATTGTGGTCCATCCACCGCGCGCCTCGACTCAACGCGCGAACACGAGCTCGGTTGTGTTCTGTCGCAGCATGTTCGTCGGGCGCAGAGCACGCGGCGATCGTCGTGGCGCTTGGGCGTACGCGTCGAGGGCGTCGGGCGCTCACGGTCGACACCTCCATCTCGGTCGATGCGTCGCTGAGGCTAAACCACGCCACAATTGAACGTCGTAGAAACGAGGCCAGCGTCGGCGTGGTTTAACTCGAGTCAAACCGCCACGAATGGATCGAGAAAAGTACGTCGATCGAATGAGTGGCGGTTTAGCGAAGTCGTCTGGCGGGGCGACGTCTTCCGTCGAGTTGTCGGGTCTGCGCTGCGCGTTGCTCGTCGTCGAGTCCGGCGTTGTGCTCGAGGGGGCGCACGCGTCGCCGATGACCATGATCAACCGCGCGCCAAACGAACGAAGGACCAATCCAGACACTTTCCCGAGTGACGCGAGTGCGTGCGCAGAGCGCTCGAGATGCGCGCGAATGACCCGTGAGGCATCCACGCTGCCGCACCGTCGTGGCGATGCGTTACGCGTGACCTGCGGTGAATTCGGGCAGCGACTTCGCTCGCGGTCGGAGCGCTGCGAGCGACGCGCGCGCGGCGAAAACAACACCGCGGCGCTCCTTCGCTGTACGCTGTTCTGCATGCGATCTGCTTCTTGGCCTCGCTGGGTGCTTCGGTGGTCGCTCGTGATGGCGACGGGCTGCTCGCAGGCGCCTACGGCGATGGACGCTGCGCGCGATGGTGACAGCGCGAGCGACGCGACGCGCGGCGATGGAACCGCGACCGACGCGAGCGACGCCGGAGTGGACGCACACGAATTCGACTCGCTCGACGACGACGCTGCGGTGGACGCCGCGGACGACGTTGCGATGGATGTCGACGATGTGGCCGACGCTGTTGCGCGCGATGCTCCGTCGAGCGACGGGTCGGATGTTGCGCTCGAAGACCGCGCTTCGGACACGGGGGTCGACGTGCCGGCGCCGCGATTCGCCGTAGGCGGCGTGCTCCGCGGGCTCACCGCAGGAACGATCACGCTCCGCAACAACGGCGGCGACGATTCGACCCTCAACGCAGACGGCATGTTTCGCTTCGCGCAGCGGTTGCCGACCGGAGCGATGTACGCGGTCACGATCGAGACGCTCCCCGCGAACCACCAGTGCTTGGTGAGCGCGGGCGCGACAGGGACCGTCGCGGGCGCGGACGTGACGAGCGTCGTGGTCGACTGCGCGGTGTCGGGGACGCGGCTGTTTACGAGGACGGGTGCGCCGGAGACGTTCGTTGTTCCGGCGGGGGTGAGCACGATTTCAATCGAAGCGTGGGGCGCAGAAGGGGCGCTGAACGAGGACATGTCCGCGATCGGCGGCTCTGGTGGATATGCCTCGGGGACGCTCGACGTGATGCCTGGACAATCGCTGACGGTCACCGTGGGCGGCCAGGATGGCTTCAACGGCGGGGGCGCGAGCTTTCGGCTCCCGGCGTCCTGTCGATCGACGGGCGGCTCGGGCGGCGGAGCGTCCGACGTTCGCGTGGGCGCAGCGACGATCGCAGACCGCGTCATTGTCGCCGCGGGCGGCGGAGGAGCCGGTGGAAATCAAAGTCGCCTGTGCACGATGCTCGGCGGGATGCTCGTGAACATGTTCGGCAGCGGTGGTGGCGGCGGCGGCGGCTACTATGGCGGCGGAGGCGGTGGCGTCGATTTCGACGACGGAACCACCCTCGCGCCCACGGGCGGAACGCAGACCGCCGGCGGCCGCGGCGGCGGCACACTCACGAGAGGCAATCCGGGGGTGTTGGGTGGCGGTGGAGGCGGCGACGCCCGCGGCGCCACGTTGGATCCGTTGACCGCCGTCGCAGGCGCAGGCGGCGGCGGTGGCGGTGGTCTCGTCGGGCAGGACGGACGGCGAAACGGGTTGAATCGCGCGTACTCGGGCGCGGGCGGCTCTTCGTACATCGGCGGCGTGCGCGACGGCGTCACGCGCGCGGCCGAGCGAAGAGGCGACGGCCAAGTGCGCTTTCGTTGGTAGCGAGAGCGCCGCTGGGAAGAGCGCTCGCTGTGAGCGCGTGATTCGTCGAAGCGCGTGCGGGGGGGTTCGCTGAGAGGCTTCGATGGCGAGCGCGCTGGTGCCAGCGATGGCCCCTCGGCGCGATGGGTGATCGAGTCGCGCAGCGATGCGAGGGAACGCGTGCGGAGCGAACGAGGTTTCGTTTCGGTCAGAGGCGCGCTTCTTGGCTGATCGAGAGTATGCCGACGCCCGTGCTCGACGCATTGCCGACGGCGCCGACCGTAAGCAGGAAGCCGGTCATGACCGAGCTGCGGTTGATGAACTCGATCGACGCAGGGGTCGAGCCACTCGTCGCGGCCGACGCAACGCAGCTCGTGCCACTACAGTCCGCGAGGTGGCGCATTCTCATATCCGTGGCGCCCACACGCGACAGCGTCACCGTCACGCGGGAGTTTTCGGCGACGATCACTCGATAGTACAGGACGCGTCCCTCCGATTGCTCACAACCGACTGGCGGCGCGCCAGCGAGGGTCGTGTCGACTCTCGCCGACCGCTCAGAGAAAACCGAGATGAACCCTGCTCTCGCGCAATCGATGTTGGAGGGCGGCGGTCTCGCGTGAGTCAGCCTGAAGCTCGCGGCTCCCGAGACCCCGCTCACGGCAACGATGAAGGTCTGCGGGTGGCCGTTCGGGTTATCGATCCGAAACGGCGTCGCGCCGCTGCCGTTCGTTTCGATGACCGGCGGGCAGATCGTCGTGCTGCACGAATACAGCACGCGCGCACGAACGTTGTGCTCCCCGAGTCGCTCGAGCGTAAGGTTGGCTTGGCTGATGGAAGCGAGGGACACAGCATAGAACAACTGTCGACCGTCCGAGGGGGCGCACGACGCGACCGTGGTGGCGCTTGTCGTCTCCGCTGTCACCGACGAGCCTTCCTCGATCACGCGCGGCGTCTCGCAGCTGCTCGCGACATGTTCGTTTGCCGTGTAGGCGATCGTGAACGGCGTGGTCGTTCTGGAGGCGAGCTGGATGATGAACGTCCGCGGCGTCGAACTGCCGTTCGGAACGAACAGCACTGGGTTGGTCGTCTCTTCTCTTGGGCAGTCCGTAGCAGGACAACTCGAGACCACGCGAGCGACCACAGCGTATGGGGCGCTCGTGATCGCGATGCGCGCTTTCGACTCTGGCGGAACCGTGACTGAGTAGTAGAGAGACGAGGTCCAACAACGAGGAATAGGAGTCCCTTCAGCGAAGTCGCCTGCTGTGGGGACGCTGCAGGTCCACACCGCGGTGGGCGTCTGGCATTGGCTGTTGAGCGCCATTGGCGTGACTCGAGGCGTGATCGAGCCAGAACCACCTGTGACCGCGACGAAGACGGTGCGCGGGGTCGACTCGCTGTTGTCGATCGATATGACCTCCCGCCCGATCGAGTTAGCGGCCAGGCAGTTTCCCGCCGAACACGAATCGAAAATGAAGTACTCGAGCGAGTCCCTTGGCGAGTCTGATCGAAACGTAAAGTTGACCCACGAACGAGGGGGAATTCGGAAGGAGTGATAGGCATACCCAGTGATCGTCCCGCCGTCGCATACACCAAACCGCCTGATCGAAGTTTCGATGCGGGTCTCGACGTTGGCCCGCATCGGCGTGGCGTTCGCGCAGGTGGAGTTGTTGCCGTCGCTCGTCCCCGTGTCGATCAAGTCGCTATCGATGTCGCTTGCGTCGAATTCAGCGTCGCCGCTATCTCCTTCGGTCGCGCGAGCGTCACCGAGGGTCGCGTCTGTCGTCGAATTCGCTCCGCCATCCGCGGTGCACGCTGTGCCAGAATCCTCGGATTCGCTCGTTTCGCTGTCGATCGAGTCACCGATGATCGAGTCGGCGACGCGCATTGTCTCGTCGGCACTTGCGTCCGTCGCAGAACGGCTGGGGCAGCCGGCGAGCGTCGCGCCAAGAACGATGCGCGCAGCGAAGTGTCTAGAAAGCATGGACGACAATACCACGCTGACGACTGAGGCGACATACGTCGGTGCGCGTATGAACCTCGGTCGTCCGTTGTCTCTCTGCGCACTTCGGCGCAATGCTGCACGCTCGCGACGGTCGTCGAAGACGCGCGCGGATCCCGCGCGAAGCTCGTTCACGGACTGGCGTGGATCGCCCAGGACTCGACGTGAATCAACGGCGCTTTGCGTGACGGGCGCGCGTCTCGTCGCCGGTCAGCGCGGTCACTGATTCCTCAGCGCCGCCTAGAGCGGCTCCGCCTTCCGTTGGCTACACGCCACGCAAACATCCCAGGATATTTCCCAGGAGATGTCTCACTGCGTGTAGTCCTTCCAACGGGGCGTCGCGATAGAGCGAGAGATCGAATGGGCTCTGCAAGAGCTCGATGCGCGACGTGGCGCTCGCGTCGGATCCGGCGAGCGAGGCGCGCACGTGCTGCAGGGCGTTCTCGACCACCGAGCGCGAAGCGCGATCAGAGCGCTGGTGACTTCACGCCAGCGATGTACGCGTCGGCGCCCTTCGCGCGGTGCGCTGTGGTCGATCGGGCGAGGGCCAGATGAATTCGTGTGGCTACCATGCGGATCCAAGCGTCGAGCGCGTCGCGGCCCCTGTAGTTCACGAGCCCGCACGCTTGGCCGTCGCGCGCGACCAGCGCTCGCTCTCGAGCCCGCTGGCGTTCTGCGAAACGCCCGGCCCAAACGCTTGCAGCTTCCGCCAAAGAGCGTCGCCGCGCAGTCCCATCGAGGCCCGTGAGAGCACAACTTCGACCGTCGCTGTCAACGCAGACGCGAGGTTGCGCTGCGGTGGGGAGGTTGAGGGCTCGTTTTGTGGGGAGGCCTTCGATCGCACCAAGCGCCCGTGGATCAACCCGCAAGCGTGTAGAGCTCGATGGTGTCCGCGTCCGTTGCGAGCGCGAGTCGCTGTCGGCGCGCGTCGATCGCAGAAGCGAGCACGCTCTGGTCCGCGTTCCACGCGTGCGTGCTGAGCACCGCGCCGTCGTCGAGCGCGCGCACGTGGAGCTCGTTCGCATCGCCGGGCCAACGGCCTCGCTGAAGGACCAGCATCGAGCGGTTGGGAAGCTCGATCAACGGTGCATACGCGCCGCTTCGAGGCCACTCGAGTCGCTGCGACAACGCGTGAACCGAGACGATGTCCAGCGGTCCGAGCCCATGGGTCGCGGGCCCCGTCGAGTGCAGAAACACGCGTCGGGGCTCGCTCGTCGAGCAGGGAAACACCGCCGTGAAGTGCCCGAGGTAGTGCGCATCGCCGATCGGCGGAGGGAACGACTTGGAGATGTTCGCGCGAGGCCGAGCGCGGTCCGCGCAGCGCGTGACGAATCCTCGCTGAAACAACAGCAGATCGGCCCCCGAGGCGATCACCGCGACCACCGTTGGGGGCGTGATCTTGTCGGTGAAGTCCACGCGCCACTGCTCGGCGCCTGTGTGCAGATCGAGCGCGAACGCTTCGCCCGACGAGCGCGAGATCGCGACGAGCAGCGTGCGGTTGATCTCGGTGTATCCGAGGGGCGCGGGCCAAACGCGCTCTCGGTGGCTCCATCGCTCGGCGCCCGAGTCCACGCGAAAGACAGCGACGCCGTCGAGCGAGCTCGCGATCACCGAGGCTCCGTCGCCCGAGAATCGCCAGCGCGAGCTCGGGTTGCTGACGTCCCCAGCGCACTCGGCGGAGACGCGAAGCGAGTCACTCTCGAGGTCGAACGCGTACAACCGCGGATCGTTGCGACAGAGCATCGCGAGCGATCCGTCTTCGCGAAACGAGAGCGCGTCGATCGTCCGCGGCCGAGTGTTCGAGAGATGAATGGTGCGCAGCGGAACGAGCACTCAGCGAGCGTACGCGCGTGGACGATCCCGAGCGCTGCCGCCCGCGTGTCGCGAACGGAAGGACGGAGCCGCTCGACGCCCGAGCGCCCAGCGCGTGCAAATTTTTGCACGATCGAACGGCGCCGTTCGATCGCGATTGCGCTGTGATTTGCCTAGTGAATGTGATGTTTGACGCGTTGCGTTTGACGCGAGTTAGCAGATTTTAACGACGACGCGCGTTCGATCGCGGCGGCTGGAATCTCTCGCGCTGTGTCGTCGTTGTGCTCGACCGATGTCCGCAGGTTCCGCTCCGTATCGACACGCGAACCCTGATCCGCCCTCGGCGCCACCTCTTCGTTTGCAGTGGGCTGACGTGAAGCACGGCGCCGCGCTCGCTGCGTTGATGGCGGTATTCTGGATGGGCGCGCTGTGCCTCGTTCCGCCCGTGGTGGCGCTGGCCGTCGCGGTGGGGGCGTGGGCCATCTGCACGAAGCGCGCGGACCCGAGGCGCTACGATGCGTTGCGGTGGGCGTTTGCGTTGCTGTTTCCGTGCGCGTTGGGGGCCGCGTTGTTGGCCGATGATCGACGCATGCAAGCGTTCGAAGCGCGCGTCGCGGCCGAAGCGCGCGCGTTTCACCGCGAGCACGGGCGGTACCCGAATTCGCGCGAGCTGTGGCAACGCGTTCCCGAGAGCGCCACGCCACGCTGGCCGCGCGCTCGCGTCCATTATCACTGGGACCCCGGCCACGGGCACGAGCCCATCTTGATCCGCACGATGTTCCCGATGTGGAAGCGCATCACGCGCGTCGCCACGGGCTACTCGTACGTCCTCGATTGAGCGGGGGCTGCGATGCGCTGGGGCTCTCCCTCCGCGCCGTCACGCGCCCTTTGCCACGCACCTCCGCGTCGCTCACGCCGCTGTCGAAGGACCGAGTACTCTCACGCCATGTCGCGCTCCATCCGCGCCGTGCTGTTCGCGCTGGTGCTCGCTGCTTCCACGGGAGCGTTCGCCGACGTGGCTCCGCGACCGACGCGGCCCGGTTGGGACAGTCCCCCTGCGCCGTTGCCGACGCCTCCTGAGCTTGTCGTGATCGTCGCCGTGGTGATCGTCGCCGTGGTGCTCGTCGCCGCGCTGATCGCGCTCGCGCGACGACGCTCGGTTCGCTCCGAAGAGGCCCCGTCGTGAAGCGCGCGGCGGTGTACGCGCGCCCCACGACGGACCTGCGAAGACGTCCCGACGCGTTCGTGTTGCGGGCCGAGCTCGAGCGCGCTCGCCTGCCTCACCCCTTCACACCCTTCACACTCCGGCCTTCTCCAATCGCTCGATGAACCCGCGCTTCTGCCGGTGTTTCTCGCACATTTCCTCGACGCGTCGATCGAACTCGCCGCGCGTCTCGGATCGCTCGGCCAGGTCGCGCAGGTCCACGATCAGCGCCACGGCCGCGTCGTACTCTTTCGGCAGCTTCTTCGCGATGTGCGCTTCGGCGCGTGTCCACAGCGAGAGCTCGCTTCCCGCGATCGCGGCGAGGTGCTTGTCGCGCGCCGCTTGCTGCTCGCGCGCCTGTTGCGCTTTGCGCTTCGCCTCGCGCGCTCGTTCGGCGCGTTTGCGCTCCTCCGCGATGCGCTCGTACTCGCTCGAGAGCTCGCCGACCGTGCGGCGCTTCTTCGCTGCCTTCGTTGGCGCGTCGCGCGTCGTCTCTTTGCGCATCCGTCGATCGAGCTCCCGCGAGACCTGAACGTCGCCTACGATCACGCGCGCGAGCAGCGTGTTCTTTTCGGCGACAGGGAGCTTCGCGACCCACGCGCGCACCGCTGCGGGCGTCGGGCCGTCCGTCGCGAGCGCAGCGCTCTCTTTCGCGGCCGCCGCGATCAAGTCGGTGTCGATCTGCAAGAACTCCGCGAGGCTCGACTGCGCCGCGCTCAGCGCCGCGAGCCCCGGAGGAACCTCGGGTTCGCGCTCGTCCTCGTCGAGCTCCTCGCTCTGCACGCACGCGAGCCACCCCAGGTAGAGCGCGCGAAGATCGCCGCGCGCGAGCTCTTCGCGCACCCCGATGAGCGACGCGAGCTGGCTGTCGGAATCCTCGTCGCCTCCGCCCTCGTCTTCGAGCGCGAACGTGAGGATCACGTGCTCGCCCGTTTTGCGGACGGACGCGCGGTCGCCGACGCAGTACAGACGGGCGGTCTTCTCGTCGAGCAGCTTCGAAGGCAAGCGCAGCTTCGTGACGCGCGTTCCCCAGTGTGCGAAGTGGAGAAACGCGTCGAAGTACCGGTCCATCCAGCCGTCGACGTCGCCCTTGAAGCTCCCCCAGTCGTACTCGTTGACGAAGCTCGTCGCGGTGATCTTCGCGCGGGTCGAGCTGCGTCGCAGCGTCGCTTGCTCCTCCGCGGTGAGCCGTCGATCGATCGCTTGAAACTCGTAGTACTGGTACTCGCTCATCGCTGTTTGTGTGGCGAGTATACGGGCGCTCGCACAGCGCTCAGCAGCCCTGGCCCCCACCCCAGCGCCAGCAGCTCGACGCTGCGGCGCACCCAGCGCGCGCAAACGGTTGGCACCCGCGCGAGAGCTGCTCGTCGGCCTCGCGGCGACGTCGCGCGAACTCCGCTGCGTGCGTCGGGTCGGCGCGCTGCATGAGCTCGATCATCATGGGGCCTTGGGTGTTCCATACGCCCGGGCGGCTCCCTTCGAGCTGCGTCTGGCTCTGGATCGTGATCGTGTAGCCGCCGCTCGCGGGCTGCATTTTCACCCGTGTCGTGATGCGCATCGTGCCCACCATCCGCGCGCACTCGTGCCACTCGCCCAACGCGGGAACCTCTGGCAACGCACAGCTCTCGCGCTCTTGAAGGAACGCGCGCGCGTGGTTCCACACCGCGGCGTCGGCGTACGCGTGTTGTTGCACTTCGCGGTCGACGACGGCGATGTTTCCCGCGCCCGCGCACACGTCGAAGCAGCCCGCGACCCAGAGCAACCCGAGATACCAAGGCGCGCGACGCACCCGTCGCCAGAGCGTTGTACGTGAAGCGTCTCCCATGCAAACGTACCTTACCGCCGAATCGAGCGAGCGTGCTGTGGTTGTGTCGGTGGACGAGCGTGCGCAGGAGAGGCCCGGCGCAGCGTTGGGAGCCTGGCTGTTTGATCCTGTAAATTTTCTAGCGAAACTCGCGTTGCTGTGAGCCGGGAGCCAAGGTGGGCGCCGAGATGAAGTGGGCGCCGAGATGAATCTCGGCGCATCTACGCTGCTTCGCAGCGCGCGCCCGCAGAGCCGGTCGCGAGGATGCTCTGTACACTGAGACTCCTCGCGCTCTTGCGCGCGACGCGCAGCGGCGTTCATGCGCCGAGATTCATCTCGGCGCCCTCTCGGCGCTCCCTCTCGGCGCTCCCTCTCGGCGCTCCCTCTCCACGACCGAGCGTGGGTATATCCTCTCTGTCCGACGATGCTCTCGGCCGAGTACGACTCGTTCTGCGACGCGCCGGTGGGGCGCTACACCGTCGTCGGAACGATCATCGTCTGGTGCGACTCTTCCTCGCTCTGCGGCGCGCTTCTGTGGGGCGCCCCGGGTGAAGACGAGACGCGCAAGGTGCTCCACATCTTCGATCAGTACGACAGGCACATGGAGCGCGCGTTCGACATCGTGCTCGACACGCGCGGCGTCGATCACGTCGAGCGCGCGGGGCTCGGGATCTTGTTCTCGTGGCTCATGGCGCGAAGAGACCTGCTCGCGCCGCGCATTCGATTGCAAGCGAGCATCATCAACGAGGGGCCGATTGGATTTTTGCTGACAGGACTGCTCCCGGTCGTCGGGAGGACCCACCCGTACAAGGTCTTCACCGATCCCTCCGCGGCGTGGCGCGCGGTGGGCGCGCGCGAGTCGATCGGAGCAGAGCTCGACGCGATCGCTGCGGCGCTCGGCGAGACGCCCGAAGACCTCCGTCGACTGCGCTCGCTTCTCGCGCGAGACCCTTCGCTCTCGATCGAACGCGCGGCGCGAGAGCTCGAGACGTCGCCCCGCTCGCTGCAGCGATCGCTCTCGGCGAGCAGCACGTCCTTCAGCGACGAGGTCACCGAGGCGCGCCTCGCCCGCGCGATGGACCTCCTGCGAACGACCGATGAGAAGCTCGTCGCGATCAGCGCTCGCGTCGGGATCTCCGAGCGCTCGCTCACGGTGTTGTTTCGCGGCAAGACGGGCCTGACGCCCGCGGCTTGGAGGGCCCGCGAGCGCGAGCGTGGCGCGAAATAGCGGGCGATTGGCGTCGGACATCCGTCGCTCGTCGTTGTCGCGCGGGTCGTTCGCGCGCTCCACTCGTCGAGCCATGAACGCTCGCCTCGCTCGCTCCGTGCTCACGACGATCACCGCGACTTCGATGCTGCTCGTCTCGGCAGAGTCGCTCGCTTGCTACGTGATGCCCTTCACGCGCATCAGCGACCCGTGGGGCTGCGCTGCGGCGTGCGGGCGATCGTCTGCGCATCGAGGCGTGGACTTTCCCGCGCCGACGGGAACGGTCATTCCCTCGATCTCGGCGGGGACCGTGGCGCTCGTCACCACGTCGAGCTGCCTCGGCAACGTCCTCGTGATTCGCAACGACGACGGCATGTACGCGGGCTACTCGCACTTGAGCGCGGTGCTCGTCGCGCCGGGCGCGACCGTCGCGCGCGGCCAACACGTCGCGCGCGTCGGAAACACCGGGACGTGCACCACGGGCCCGCACCTGCACCTCACGTTGGGCGCGGGGCAAAACAGTTGGTACACGGGCGCTACGGTCGATCCGGTCGCGTACATCATGAGCCACACGACCTGCAATCGCGCGCCGCGGGGCTATGTCGACGCGACCGCGTGCACGGGCATCACCGGGTGGGCGCAGGACGAAGACACGCCGAACGCGCCGATCAGCGTTCACATCTACCTCGATGGGTCTGCGGGAGATCCCGCGGCGTACAGCTTCGCGACGCCCGCGAACCTCCACCGCGACGACCTGTGCATGGCGATCGGATCGTGCGCACACGGATTCAACGCGAGGCTCCCTCCGTCGTTCTTCGACGGCCGCGATCACCGCGTGTTTGCCTATGGAATCGACGCCATGGGCGGACCCAACCCGCAGCTCATGCGCTCGGGTGGGACCGTGCGCTGCGACGCGAGCGCGCTCATGCTCGCGGACGGCGTCGTGCGTCGGCGCTTGCCCGACGCGATGACCATGAGCGCGTGGAGGCTCACGAATCGAGACGTCGCTCCGAGGACAGACGCAGAGATCGAAGCCATCCCCAACGCGGCCTCGCTCTCGGCGACGCCCGCGCTCGTGCGAATCGAAGGCGCCGATCGCGTGTACGTGCGCGAGTTCGACATCCTTCGGCCGATCAACAACAGCGCGGCGTTCGACGCGTGGCGCTTTCGAACGATGGACGTGCGCGTCACGACCTCTCAGGACGTCGCGAACACGATCACGGGCGCCCCGTGGCCCGACGCCCCGTTGCTCGTGAAGGGAACCTCCGCGGACCCGTGGATGATCGACGCGCCGCCGCCGCTGTGGGCAGAGGTCGTTCGAGACACGATCCCCGCGAGGATCGAGGCTGGCGGCGTCGCGATGGCGTCGGTGCGCCTGCGAAACCGCGGGTGGATCGCCCTCGACGATCGCGTCACGATCGCGCCGACGCCGCGCGACACGAGGAGCGTGTTCTGCGATCGCACGTGGGACTCGTGCACGCGCATCGGCGCCGTCGCGCTGCCCGCCGAGCGGGGCCAAGAGACGACGGTGTCGTTCGTGCTCCAGGCGCCGGCGAACCTCGGTCCGCAGCGATTCTGCCTGGGAATCACCAGGAATTCGCACTGGTTCTCGGACCCGGGCCAAAACGGCCCTGCGGACACTGATCACTGCTGGACCATTCAGGTCGTCGCCGCGGGTTCGATCGCCAGCGATGGGGGTGTCCGCGATGGCTCGCCCGCCCCTGGCGACGGCGCTCCCGGCTGCGCGTGCAGCACACCCGCCGCGCCCAGCACGTTTCCGCGCGCTCCGTGGGTGATCGCAGCGCTCGCGTTGGCGACGGCTCGCGAGCGTCGGCGTAACCGCACGACTGCGTGAGCGAGTACGCTCGCGCCATGTCCCTCGCGGTCGTTGAGCACGGTCACGAACGAACGCACACCGTCGTGCTCTTGCACGGCGGCGGGGGCGGCGGCTGGATGTGGGCTCCGCAGCTCGAAGCGCTCTCTGCGTATCACGTGCTCGTCCCTGATTTGCCCGAGCACGGGGCGAGCCGCACCGCGGGGCCCTTTTCGATCGCGTCCGCGGCGAGCGCGATCGCGGCGCTCGTCGCAGCGCGCGCTCACGGCGGACGCGCGGTCGTGATCGGGGCCTCGCTCGGCGCGCAGATCGCGCTGCAGCTCGTGGCGACCGCGCCCGAGCGCGTGTCGCGCGCGATGCTCACGGGTGCGCTCGTGCGCCCCGTGTTCGGCGCGTCACTCGCGCCGTGGATGGCGAGGTCGTATTGGCCCTTCAAGGACGCGCCGTGGCTCGTGCGCGCGAACATGAAGAGCCTCGGGATCCCCATGGAGTTCTTCGAGCCCTTCGCGGCGGAGACCCGGGCGACGACGCTCGAGGCGTTTCTGCGAATCACCGCTGAAAACACTGCGTTTCGCGCGCCAGAAGCGCTCGCGAACTGCGACGTTCCGATGCTCGTGCTCGTGGGATCCCGCGAGCCGGGCGTGATGCTGAAATCAGCGCGAGACCTGGCGGCGCTCGTCCCCACGGCGCGCGCGTATCGCGTCGAGGGCGCGTCGCACAACTGGTCCATGGAGACCCCGGCGCTCTTCAACGAGACGGCGCGCGCGTGGCTCGACGACGCGCCGTTGCCAGCGTCGCTGCGCGCGATCGAGGCCCCGCCGCGCGCTTGATTCAGTGTGCGAAAATCACTCGCCCGGCAACGGGATGCGCTCGCGCTCGTCCCCCGGAACGAGCGGAAACCCGCGGTTCACCCAGCGCTTCTTCGCCTCGTCGATGCGCTCGCGCGTGGAGGCGACGAAGTTCCACTCCATGAAGCGCGGGTGCCTGTCGTACTGGCCGTCGAGGTAGTCTCCGCCCACGAGCACGAGGTGCGCGCCCGCGGGGCCTGCCTTCACGGTGAGCGACGCTCCTTTGGCGCGGACGCCGAGCGCCCGCGTCGCGCACACGATTTCATCGACGGACGCCGTCCCTTCGACGACGAAGAACGCGACGTCTTGCACGGAGTCCGGCAGGGCGAGGCTCGCGTCGGGCGCGAGCACGACGTCCGCGAGCAGCGCGCGAGACGACACTTGCGCGGGGGAGCGCAGCCCGTACGCCTCGCCGAGCAGCACACGAATTCGAGCGCCCTCTCGCTCGATCGACGTCATCGACGCCTCGGTGAAGTGCACGAACGACGGCTCGCACTCCTCGTGAGAGAGCTCGAGCGCGACCCACAGCTGAACGCCGTGAACGCGCCCGCCCTTCGCGCGAAAGTCGTCTCCTGCGCGCTCGGAGTGCGTGATTCCCCGGCCCGCGATCATCAGGTTGACGGCGCCGGGGCGAATCGCCTGCGTAAACCCGAGGCTGTCTCGGTGAACGATCTCTCCCTCGAACAGGTACGTGACCGTCGCGAGCCCGATGTGCGGATGCGGTCGCACGTCGAAGCCCGCGCCAGCAGGGATCTCCGCGGGGCCCATGTGATCGAGGAACACCACGGGCCCGACGGCTCGACACTTCGCTTGTGGGAGCGCTCTGGCCACAGAAAACCCGCCCAAATCGTGGGCAGGAGCCTGAAAGAGCGCCTCGAGCGCCGCCGGCAACGTCGAATCGGACATCGCGCGATCGTAGTCCCCGCGGAGACCGATCGTCAGTGTTGTTCTACCGACTCACGCAGCGCGAAAACACGCGCGCTTGCGGCATTCCTACGCCGCCGGTGTGCGATGCGTACACGAGCCATCCCCGCGCTCCGTCGTCGTCGACGAGCGCGCCGTGCACGATCGGGCGGCCGCCCACTTCGCCGAGGCTCGTGGGGGCTTCGCGGAGGCCCCACTGATAGACGATCGATTCGTTCGGCGATGTCGGGTTGCTTCGCGCCCACACGAAAAGCGCTTGCATGGGGTCGGGGCGAACCTGTGAAACGCCGATCGCTCCGCTCGAGACGTAGCCTTGCTCGGCGGCGACTTGCTCGCTTTGGATCGTCTCGCCCGTCGTCGCGTTGTGGCGCTGGAGCCTGAGCTGCGCGCCGCCCGGGGTGCTCTCGAGCCTGCGAAAATGCAGTCGAACGAGCTCGCTCCCGATGGGCACGACGGGCGAGACGTTCGTCCCCAATTCGGTGCGCGCGCCCGCCTGCAAGAGCGCGCCGTGTCCCGTGATGAACTGCCGGATCTCGACCACGTTGTTGATGTCGCGCCGCGCGCGGGTCTCGATCGACAAGTACGCAGAGCTGCGATCGCTGTAGTGAAAGCTCACCGGGTCGCTGAAGCGCGCGATGTCCTGCGCTCGCGCCGAGCGTTGGAGCATCGAGTCGAAGAGCGTCCACACGCTCCCGTCGCGCGTGATGGCCGAGATCCTCGTGGGCGTCCCCGGAAACGCGCGCGGCCGCGCGTCGAGCACCGAGAAGCGCTCGGCGCCCTCCGCGGGCGTGACCGAACGAACGACGCTCACGCGCAGCGCGTCGTCGACCGAGAGCTCGTGCACCGAGGCGTCGTAGCCGAGCGCGCCGACCGAGCCTTCGAAGCGCAGCGAGAGCACGGGCCAATCGAACTCTCCCGTGGTGCGTTCGCTGCGGATCGTGAGCTCGTCGCCGACGGGCGCGAACTCGTTGTCGAACGCGCGGACGAGCACGACGCGCTCTGTGCCCATGCCCGCAGCGACGACGAACCCGCGCGCGACGCGCGCCACGACGACCTGATCGATCGCGCGAGGCGCCTCGCCGAAGAGCGAGCGAGGGACCGCGCAGCCCGTCGGGGCCGCTCCATCCGCGACCGCAGAGTCCGGTGAAGCGCCGTCCGGCGCGATGGGCGCGACGGACATCGGCCCGCAGGCGGACAGGGCGAACAGCGAGAGAACGACCGGGCGAAGCGCAGCGCGTGTCATGAGCGTCTGCGCTGGGATTGGGCGCGACCCTCCGCGATTCTCACGAAAACGTTCGTCAGCGACGCATACCGCCCGCGGCCGAAGACGTCACGAACTGCCCGCGCGGCCAGTGGCGGTAGAACTGCGTTCGCAGGATCGGGCCGCCTTCGCGGTTGTACTCGCCCTGCATCACGGTCCCGTAGACGCGCACGAGCGAGAGGGGCTGCAGTCGGTTCTCTCCCTCGGCGTCTTCGGGGCGAAGCTGAATCACCGCGGTAAACGAGCCGCCGTCGCGATCGTTGATCGTGACGCGACACGAGCCGTCGGTCTCGTCTTCGCAGAGGTGCCGCTCTTGGTGCGTCCGGAGCTGCATCGTCACGCGAGAGGCTCCGTTGGACGCGCGCTCGACGTCGGTCACCACGCCCCACCAGGACAGCAGTCGATCGTTGAACCGATCGGGCATGCGGCGAACTTCGTCGTACACCGCTGTCTCGTCCGAGCGTTCGCCGAACGATCGCTCGTCGGGCAGGTACACGTACTCGCGCGCGTAGCCGTAGCGACCGGCGCCGCTGCACCCCGCGATCGCGAAGGCGACCGCGGCGAAGAGCGCCTTGCGTGGTGATGCGTGCGAAGAGCGAGCGTTGGGTGTGTTCACGACAGCGGACGTGGGGTGTAACAAACCCTCGCCCGCGGGCGCAAATCTCCGTGAAAAATCACGGGAGGCGCGTGCACGGCGCCAGGTTGCTCACGGCGTCCTGGCGATCGTTGCACACAAAGGCGCTCAAGCGCTCGTTGCCGGTGGTCATGCCCGCGAGCCCGATCGCGAAGATCGAGACCTGCGATCCCGCGGCGACGGACACGTTGTTCAGCGTGAGCGCGTTGGCGGTCATGCCCGAGACGCGCACGGCGAGCGTGGCGTTCGAGAGCGGCATCGCGCTGATGTAGCCGTTGGCGTCGGCGCCCATCGCGCCCATGAACGTCGGAAACGCAGTGTTCGTCCAGATGGCCGAGAAGGTCGATCCCGAGAGCGCGCCGACGTCGACCGGGGGAGTCCCTGGCGAGGCGTGGACGAAGCGGATGTTCGCGCGGCCCGCGGCGACCGGCGCGCGCGTGTCGACGAAGGGGCGGAGGTCGAACGCTGTCGCGCCCGAGCTGCCGACGCTCCCGCTCGCGGCGACCGTGGCCCACGTGCCGGCGGCGAGGTTGGGCAGCGTGTAGTCGGGCAAGCTCGCGAGGGACGCGTCGCAGTTGGTGGCCGTCGCGGCGACGAGGCGCACTTGCCACTGGCCGGGCGCGAGCGCGAGGTAGCCCGTGACGCTCGGAAACGAGATTCCCGCAGTCACGCCGCGCGATTCGAGCACGGGGCCGACGAACGCCGTCGTGCCCATGGGGCGCACACAAAAATCGACGGCGGGCGCGTTCGGCGACAAGTGCGCGACGCGCGCGAAGATGCGCTGCGGAAGCAGCGAGCAGTCCGTGAGGTTGTTGGTCGCGGTTCCGTCGACGCACACGAGCGCGCCGAGCGGCTGCTGATCGCTCGTGAGCTGGCCCACGGCGAACACGGTCACGTTGCGGCCCGCGGGCAGGGCGAGGCCGTTGAGCTGCAGCGGGTATGCGCCGGGCGCAGGCGTGGTTCCGTTGGCGCGAACCGCGACGTCGACGGTGCCCGAGGGGACCGAGACGCTCATCGCGCTCGCGTTGGGGAAGGCCACGTTCGTGAACGGAGCGATCGCGGTGAACGCGCCCGCGGCGAGCGTCCCGACGTCCACCGCGGGCGTCCCTGGCGACGCGTGGACGAAGCGGATCTTCGTCTGTCCCGCGGCCGCCGCGACCGCATCGTCCACCACGGGAACGAGGTTGAACGCCGTCGCGCCCGATCCTCCGACGAGCCCCACCGCGGCCACCGTCGCCACCGCGCCCGCCGACAACGCAGGCAGGTTGTACTCGGGCAATCCCGCGAGCGACGTGTCGCAGTTGGCCGATCCCGGAGCGACCAAACGCACCTGATACTGCCCCGCGGGCAAGTCCAAGTACTGCGTCACGCGCGTGTACGGCAGGCCATCATTGAGCCCGAGCCCGCGCAGCACGGGCATCCCGAAGGACGCTGCGCCCATCGTGCGCACACAAAAATCCACCGCCGGCGCGTTGGGCGAAAGGTGCGCGACGCGCACGCGAATGCCCGCGACGCCCGAGTCCGTCACGACTCCAGAGTCCGTGACGACGCCAGAGTCTGTCTCGACTCCAGAGTCGGTGACGACGCCAGAGTCCGTCACGATGCCCGAGTCACCTGTGCCTGTGTCCGCAGGTGTGATCCCTGAATCTCCAGCGTCCGCAGGCGCTGGCGTCGACGGACAACCCGCGAGACCGAAGGCCGCGAGCACGAGGACTCCCGCAGGAGCAGCACAACGAACGAAGCGAGTAGAAGCCATGGTGTTCGATCCTCCGCGCGGACTCGATGCGCGTCGAAGAGGGCGTGATCGGCTCGTAGACGCGCGGCGACGCGCGCTCGTACAACGACGTACGAGCCCGCGCGCAGCGGTCCGCGCAGGAAGACACACACAATCAACACGCGTTTCGAAAACGTGGAGACTGTGCGCGCGACCTGCGACCCAACGGGGTAGCGAACACCCTCGTCGACGACGATGGCAGAGTGGTCTCTTGCCTCGACCGCGACGCACTTCCGATGCGTCGAAGTGCGCCGTTGTTGCGCGATCGTGCTACGAATTTCGCGCGCTGATTCTCAGCGCAAACCGCTCATCCTGCGTGCTGCGCGCGATCGTTCGGCGCAGCCTCACGAGACGTGAGCTCGGACAGCGTGCTGTCGAGGTAGCCGTCGAGCACTTCGATCGCGGACTCGTAGTACTCGCGCTGGGGCATGACGTACGCGCCCGCGACGCGGCCTCGCACAGCGTCGAGCATCTCGCGCGCGACGCGGACGCCCTCGCGACGCGCGGGCTCGCCGGTGCCCACTTTGCGCATGCGCTCGCGGATGGCCTCGGGGATCTGCATTCCAGGAACTTCGTTGTGCAAGAACTCAGCGTTCTTGAAGCTGATCAGCGGGCAGAGCCCGACCATCACAGGGACGTTGAGCGGCGCGATGTCATCGAGAAACCGCTCGAGCACCGCGGGCTCGTACACGGGCTGGGTCATCACGACCTCGGCCCCTGCTTGCACCTTGCGGCGCAGCTTCGCGAGCTCGCCTTCGTAGTCCATCGCCGCGGGCTCGGCGCCGGTCGCGAGCAAGAAGCTCGTCGCGCCGCCGAACGCCTTTCCGCCAGGGTCGCGGCCGTGATTGAAGCCGCGGATCATGCGGAGCGCGCCGACCGAATCCATGTCGTACACGGGCGTGCACGACGGGTAGTCGCCCATCTTCGGCGGGTCGCCGGTGATCACGACGAGGTTGCGGATCCCGAGCTCGTGCGCGCCGAGGACGTGCGCGACCATGCCCAGGATGTTTCGATCTCGGCAGCACACATGGAGGATCGTCTCGATCCCCACGGCTTGCTCGACGCGAACGGCCATCGCGAGGTTGCCCATGCGCGCGCTCGCGCGAGGCCCGTCGGCGATGTTGATCGCGTCGACGCCCGAGCGCTGGAGCATCCGAACGTGATCGAGCGTCTTGGCGAGGGACAAGTGAGAGGGAGGGTTGACCTCGACGCTCGCGACGAAGCGCTTGCCGAGCTTCGATCCGAGCCGTGATTTCTGCGAGATCGAGAGCACCTCGACGCCCGGCGGAGGCACCGGGGTACCGCCTTCGATCGCGCCGGAGGGGCCGTCGGCTTCGACGCTCTGCGACGCTTGCGCCGCGGCGCGCATCTTCACGGAGCCCACGAGCTCGCGGATGTGCTCGGGCGTCGTTCCGCAGCAGCCGCCGACGACGCGAACGCCGAGCTTGATGAGCCGCTTGGCGTACACGCCGAAGTACTCGGGCGTGGCCATGTAGACCATGCGTCCGTCGAGCCTGCGCGGGAGCCCTGCGTTGGGCATCGCCACGAGGGGCAAGCCGACGTGCCGCATCTTCTCGATGTTTTCGTAGACGCCCGCGGGGCCGTCGCCGCAGTTGACGCCGATGATGTCCGCGCCCCACTGGGCGAGCAGCTCGGACATGCGCTCGGGGGTTGTTCCGTCGGCCATCGTTCCGAACGCGTCGTACGAGACCATGACCATGAGGGGCAGGTCGCTCACCGAGCGCGCCGCGGACATCGCGAGCTGCACCTCGTCTGGGTGCCGCATGGTCTCGATCGCCAGGACGTCGGGCTTGTGCCGGCCCGAGAGCATCCCCTCGATCTGCTCGATGAACGCCGCGCGAATCGCGTCGCGCTCTTCGGGCGGCAGGCTCTTCATGTTGAGCCCCGTCGGGCCGATCGCGCCGGCGATGAACGCGCGGTGCGGCGACTCGCTCACCGCTTGGTGAACGAGGGCCACGCCCGCCGCGTTGATTTCACGCACACGTTCGGCGAAGCCGAAGCGCTGCAGCCGAAAGCGATTGGCGCCGAACGTGTTGCTCTCGATGAGCTGCGCGCCCGACTTGAGATACTCGCTGTGAATGCGCTTGATGAGCTCGGGGCGCGAGAGGCACAGCTCGTCGTAGTTGGTCGTAAAGAGCACGCCGTTGGCGTAGAGCTGCGTGCCCATCGCGCCGTCTGCGACGAGCGGAGCGTCGCGGACGGTCTCGAGGAATGTGTTGCTCATGGTGGGTGAATATCGTGGACAGAGAACGAGTGCTGTCGTGTACGGCGGGGTATCTACGCCCGGACGTGCGCGAGGGCAAAGGGGCGCCGCGGTCCCACGGGTGCGGTTGTGCTCGGACGGGCGTCTGCCGCGCTTACTGCGGCTCCGCCTTCCGTTGGCTACACGCGGGCTGAGTTTCTCTGGAGATTTCCCAGGAGTGAGCTCACTGCGTGTAGTCCTTCCAACGGGGCGTCGCTCTAGCGCTGCGCGGTCGCGAGCGGAAGCACCGTCGTTTCGCTGCGACACGCGCGGCCGAGCTCGGCGCTCGACGCTTGTCGTCCCCCGACGCGAAGCGCGAGCGTGTCGAACGGGAGCGTTCCTTCGCCGCGCTCGGGGGCGCGCAGAAGGAGCAGCGCTCCGTCGGTCCCCACGGTGATGCGCGAGCCGTCGGGCTCGATCGTCGAGCGGTCGCGCCCCTGGCAGGCCTCGGGCTCTTGGCCGTACGTTCCCTCGAGCATCGCGGGGAGCAGGTCGTCGCACCCGCGCCGCGTCGCGCAGCTCGCCATCACGAGCGCGTAGCGCGCGATGGGGCGCGACGGCTCGTCGCAGCGAGAGAGCGTCGCGCGCGCGCCGCACGCGCCGATTTCGCTGCGCACCGGGGCGGTGAACGTCACGCGAAGGCAGCCCCCTGCGCCCTCGAGCCGCACGGCGTACTCGCGCTCGACCTGGTCGAGCTCGTCGGGCAGCGCTCCCTCGGCGATCGCGCGCGTGATCGTGATGGGGCAGGTGTCTCTCGGCGGTCCGGCGGACTCGGCCCCGCGGCAGCCGAGGAGCGCGAGCGGGACCGCGCGGGCGAACCATGAAAACGTGTGTCGAAGCGTCATCGCTTGGTCTTCTCGTCTCGGGCGCGCTGATCGCTCGTCCGTTGTGCGCCCTCGGGCGCGTCGTCGGGCACCGCTTGGCGGAGCTGCCACGCTTGCAAAAAGAGCTTCTTCTCTGCGTCCGAAAGCTGATCGCGGATGCGTCCAGCGACGAGCGTCGGCGTGAGGACCATCGCCGCGCTCGCCGCGAGCAAGAACGCGAGCGTCGCCGTCGGAGAGAGCTCGACGGCGCGCGGCAACAGCACGAGCGCCCCGTCGCGAAACTCGAAGGACCTCGGGACCAGCCCGACGAGCTCGAGCACGACGGGCGCGAGCGCCGCGAGGACGCCGGCCGCGAGCGAGAGCTTTCTCAGTGATTTGTCGGCGAAGAGCGCGAAGAGCATCCCGTTGGTGGCCACGAGCGTCGGCACCACGATGAAGGGCGAGACGAACACGCTCATCCACGACACGGCCGCGGTGCTCAGCGACAAGAGCGCGATCGCCGCGCCGGGACCGACGGTCTTTCGCACAGAGAAGAGCCGCGAGAGGCCGCTCGTGGCCGCGACGAGCGCGATCGCGACGAGGGCCGCGGGCCAGTTGCGAACGCCCATCCAGAGCAAGAGCGGCGTGACCGCGAGCCACGTCGCGTAGCGCACGGCGCCGATGCGCATCGCGCTCGCCTTCGCGTCGACCGAGGCTCGCTCGAGCTCCGCGGCGGCCGCGGGTGGAACGTCCTTGGGCGCCTCGGTCAACAAGAGCGCCAACGTCGTGCGCGCGAGGGCGTTTGTCGGGTCGAACGCGAGCGCGCGGGACACTTCGCGCAGCGCCGACGCGCGCGCTTCGAGCGCCGCGGGGCCGCGGTCATCGAGGGCTCTCTGCGCGAGCGCGTACGCGTTGCGGGCGCCCTCTTCGGCGATCGCGCGTCGCTTCTCGGCGTCGCGGTCCCCGTCGAGAAAGCGCTCGATGTGCTCGGACAGCTCGCGCGCGGTCCCGATGCGTTGCCGCGGGTCGAGCGCGAGCGCTCTCTCGCACAGCGCGTCGAGCTCTGGGGGAACCTCTTCGGCAGGGCCCCTCGCGCTCGGACGTCCGTCGACCACGCCTGCGTTGAGCGCGAGGATCTCCATCATGCTCGCGCCCTGGTGCAAGCGATGGCCCGCGAGGATCTCGAACAAGATCGCGCCGAGCGCGTACACGTCGCTGCGGGCGTCGAGGCGCTCGATCTCGCCGCGGGCTTGTTCGGGGGACATGTAGCCGGGCGTTCCCATGAGCGAGCCGGCGATGGTCTGCGCGGGTTGCGCGCTGACTTCTCGGGACACTTGCAGTGTGTCGTCCGAGCGAACGTCGTGCGTCCCGACCACCTTTGCGATGCCCCAGTCGAGCACGTGAACCTCGCCGTGATCGCCGAGCATCACGTTGGACGGCTTGAGGTCCCGGTGCAAAACGCCCCTCGCGTGCGCGAAATCAATGGCGAGGCACAGCTGCGAAAACGCTGTCAAAAGCCGTCTCCGCGTGAACCTCGCCTTCGCGCGCGCGTCGCCCGAGACCATGAGCGCGATGGCGTCTTCGAGCGTGATCCCCCGCACGCGCTTCATCGTGAAGAACGGGTGTCCGCCGGGGATCACGCCGAGGTCGTACACGGGCACGACGCTCGGGTGCTCGAGCTGCCCCTGCACGCGCGCCTCGCGGACGAAGCGCTGCAGCGCGTCCGCGTTTTCGCTGGGATCCGCGCGCATGATCTTCACCGCGATGTCGCGGCCCACCACGTCGTCGTGGCACAGCTGGACCTCGCCCATGCCCCCGACGCCGAGCGTCTTCTTGAACGCGTACCGCACCGACCAGCTCGCGGCTTGCGCCATCGGCTGATCGACGGACACCTGTTGCGGCGTCGTGAACGTGTCTCTCGTCGGATCCGCGACGATCGGCGTGATGGGCTCGTCCTCGTCGCTGAGCGCCACGACAGTGCGCGCGGTCGTGAGCGTCGGCGTCGCGCTCGGAGGCAGCGGCGCGGACGAGTTGATCATCGTGTCGAGCGTCCCGATGTGGCCGCTGTTGGGGGCGTCGGCGCTCGTGGCGGGGCTCTTGATCAGCGTGGCGACCTGATCGTCGGTCTCGTTGCGAGTCGGCGGTGCCATGCGTCGTCTGCGCGAGAGCGTATCGCACGACCGCGTTTGTGCGGTGCTTTGTGTGCGTATCGAACGCAGCGCGCGATCACGCTCGAGGCGCTGTCGTTCAGCGTTGCATCAGTGCGCCGCCTACCCGAGGCGGCCTCGCCACTATCAAGCGAAGGGCGAGCAGGGCGTCGGGCACGGTGAGGAGTCTACGGTTCCGTCGATCGAGCGCAGGACGTAGGCGACGCGTTGGCCGGCGGTTCCGCTGATCGTGCAGTCGGACGCGGTCGACGTGCACGAGAAGTTGCTGCGCGAAATGTTGCCGAGCTCGAAGCGGTTCGAGCACTGTTGGTTTGGCACTTCGACGGTGGGGCACGGTCCGTACTGCGGCGCTCCCGAGGCGGTGATCCCGAAGAGACAGCCGCTGGTCGCAGGGCAGAACACGGTTGTCGCGGGGTCTCCGGTGCGCGGCTGTCCCTCGCCGTACACGACCGCGCAGCCCGCGGCGGTGGTGCACGTGAACTCCCCGTTGAACGTGGGTGAGCACGGCGCGATGTCGACCATGGGCCGCGTGGACGCTGGCGGATTGATCACCCCCGACGGAACCGCGTACCCGCGCACGCACGCTCCCGGCGGGTTGCCCATCGGCTGCGAAGGGGGACACCCGACGAGCGCCGCCGCGAGCACCGAAGGAACAACCAGAGACCGGCCGGTGTGTGTGCGCACAGCGAGAGCATACCGACCAATCGGGGACGGTGCTCTGATTGTGAAATTCGCGATAGACCACTGCGCTCCATAGGCAATTTGTTCAGATGCCTCCATGGGTGTTTGTCACGAGCGCGCAGGTCTCGGTCCGCGATCCGCGATGGTCTTTCGAAGCCGAGCACGCGTGTGCGCGCTGCGTTGCTCGCGGTGGCCCCGAGTTCGCGCCGCGTGCACGACTCGTGTTACGCCCGATCCATGAAGCCGTCGTCTCGCGCCTTCGTCGCGCTGTGGGCCGCCAACACGATTTTGTGTGTCGCCGCGGGATACTCCGTGGGAGCGCGCTCTCGCGCGACGCCGTGCCGCGCCTCGCGCGCTGTCACGCAGCCCGCCGCGCCCGCTCGCGCCGCCGCTGTCGCTTCGTCGACGCCTTCGCACGCCGCGCCGTCGAGTGACGCGTTGCCGCCGCTCGTCGAGGGCGCGACCCTGTGGACCGAGCCTGCTCCATCGCGTCCCACCGCTCGCCGCCGCGGAACGCTCGCTCGCCCCGAGACCGGCGACCCGATTCCATCCGTCGCGCCGCGCACCGGCGCTCGTCTGCAGGCGACGCGCTGGCTCGGCCGCGCGCCGCACGTCCCGCTCGTCGCGATCGACGGCGAGCGCAGCCTCGAATACGTGGGCGAACAATCATGTCTCCCCTGGTCCCTTCGAGGCGCGCGATGGCGCTCGGTGGACGCGTGGGGACAGTTCGCGGGCCGCGCGACGACCGCGGGCGGCGAAGGCTACGCCGTGACCAACTGCTACGAACTCGACCTCGCGCTCACCGAGGGAACGGCGGGCTCGGGGCTCTACGTCAACGAAGACAGCCCGTGGACGCCGCCGCCCTCGGCGCGATTCGAGCCGACGGCGGAGCAACAGACTGCGCTCCAGCGCATGCTTGCGCAGTACGACGCGCTGCACGTGCGTCGCTTCACGGTGGATGGCGACGCGCAGCGCGACGATCGCAGGGTGATGTACTTTCGAACGCGCGACGCCAACGGCGAAGATCGCTCGTTTGCTGTGATCGGCGGGCGCTCGTTGTTGATCGCGCGCCTCGAAGCGCGCGAGTGGAGGCTTGTGTTTCAGCAGCGCTCTTCGGCGCACGCGGGGCCGTCGGCATTTTCGCTGGTCGCTGTGTTCGACATGGACCGCGACGGAACGCCCGAAGTCGTCGTTCACCACGACGAGTTCGATGGCGGATGGGACGACGTGATCTACCGCTCGGACGACCACGGCGCGTCCTGGGGCGAGAGCTACCAGAGCGTCGGCGGGAGCACCGCGTAGTCGGCCGAGCTTCGCGTCAGCGATTGACGCGGCGACCGATCATGTTGGCGATTTGCTGGATGGGCGCGCTCAGGTTGGTCGCGCAGATGCTCGCGACCATTCCGTTGCGGCAAGGGCCAGCTCCGCACTGCACGGACTCATCGAAGCGGCGCGCGATCTCGACGAGGCGACGCGACGGAAACGCCATGCTCTGTGCGTTCGAGCACGTCATCATCGGGTTGTACGTGCTGCCCGCGCGACGGCAGGCCGGCACGACGTGCGAGCAGTTGGGATCCATGTTTGCTGTGCGCATCGAGAACGGACCCGCGCTCTCCTGCATGCCCGAAATGGCCATCGATGAGTCGCGTCCGTAGAAATTGTCGGGAGAGCCCGATGGTGTGCCGAGCAGCGCGTCCCAGTTGGTGACGGTCTCGGTTCCCGCGGTGCGCGTCGGCACCGCGAGAGGAACGCCTGTGATCGCAGCGAAGACCACGCGCTCGGGGTGTCCGGGCTTGAGCGAGAGAAAGTCCTTCGCCCAGCGGTTGGGCGCGCTCGACGGCGCAGAGTTGACGTAGCGATCGAGGTTCCACGTGGGATCTCGCCGGTCGCCTGGCGTGTAGAGGTAGAAGCGCAAGTCGGGGTTGGTGGGGTGCGCCCACGCCATCGAGCTCGTGTTGTAGATGTCCAGCGCGCTGTCGCAGGCATCGCCATTTTGTGAGGAAAATCCCTGGTCGTAGTTGCAGTCTCGCACCGATCCATCTTCTTCGTCGGTGAGCATCACGATGGCGAGCACCGCGCTCGGTCGAACGAACCCCGCGTTTGGCGACATGTTGCCCGGCGCTTGTCGCGCGTCGTGGTGAACGAGCGCGCGCCACGCGGACTCGAGCTGCGACTCGAGGCCGCAGCCGTTGATGAAGATCCCCGCGTTGCATTTGAACCAGTCCGAGAACACGTCTGGATCGCGGGTCGACATGTTCAACCCAGGGACGTCGCAGGTGCGATCGGCGCTGTTCGAACAAAACGTGATGAAGCTCGGAAACTGATTGATGTCGTTGTTGCACACCATCGGACGAAAGCCCGAGGGCGCGGTCACCGCGTTGGGTCTGCGCGGCGCCCAAGGGAGGTGCGACTGCAGCGCGAACCCGTTGCGGATCGGGTTGAGCAATCCGTGATCGCCGCGCGATGGGTCGTCGCAGCCCGGGACCATCGAGCCCGGCGTTCCGAGGTCGGTCGAGACGACGCCGACGTGAAGGTCCGTGGCGGGCTCGTGAACGCGCACGTCGTCCGGGTTCATCGGGTTGCACGCGTGCTCGGGCGCGCTGGGATTCGCGCGCGATCGACAGGGAGGGTTCGTCAGTCGATCGATGAGCGGCCGGACCTGGGCCAGGAAGTTCGACTGGTTGTCGGCCATGGACCCCGAGTTGTCGATGACGAACAAGAGATCGAGCTGCCCTGTTGGCGGGACGATGACGGGGCCTCCGCCCTCGATCGGAACTCCGCCCTCCGTGCGCGGCCCGCCCTCCGAGGTTCCGCTGTCCATGGCGCTTCCGTCCGAGGGCGACGTCGAGCTGCCGCACGCGGCGGCGAACAAACCCACGAGCGCCAAGCCGGCGCAACCCACGCGACGTGTGACTCTTTGCATGTGTGACCAATCCCCGAATCGAAGCCAGCAAGCGTGCGACCGACTGTGCAGTCACCATGGGCGTACGCGACCGAGCGATCGTCGGCAACCGGCAACGACGACAATCGCGCGGCGACCGCGGTGAGTGCCTCTAAAGTTGGCAGGGGCGCCGCAAAACGGGGACGGTGCTCTGATTGTGAAATTGGCGATAAAGTCTCGTACTCGAGAGGAAACTTGTTCAGATGCCCAAATGGGTGTCTGTCATAAAAATCAGCATACATAGAGGTCATTTGGCAATTTTTGTTTTCGCGTGCTCCGACTCTGTCAGCAATTTTACAGGCGAAAAGCGAATGCGAGTATCAGAGCACCGTCCCCTCTTTGGCGCGCTATAACCCCGCGCCAGCACCGTGCGCTCATTCTCTCCCCCATTTTGCGCGATGGATTCATCGCGCCCCGAACACACGGTCGACGCGGCGCTGTCTGCGACGGGCTACGCGGTGCTCGATCGCAAGGGCGTCGAGACCCTCGTCGGCCAGCCCCTCCCGATCGACGCTTGGTCGCGCTTGTGGAACGCCCTCCCCGAAGACCAGTACCTCCGCGACGGAGGGCGCTATCGGCGCCGACGCTACGGATGCTTCATCGCTGAACACCAAACGCTCGAGCGCACTTCGAGGCAGCTGCACTGGCAGCCCGTCGAGTACAACGCGCTCCACGGTGGGCTCGAGCGTTGGTTCGAGCCGCTCGAGCCTCGGCTCGTCGACGACCCCGCGTGGAGCGCGCTCTTGCTCGCGCTCGCCGCGCGCGCTGATGCGCTCCGAAGCAAAGAAAAGCCCGAGCGTTGGTTCATCGAAGCGCATCAGTTTCGCATCGATACGACGGACGGAATCGGTCGGCCGACGCCCGAAGGCGCGCACCGCGACGGGGTCGATCTCGTCGCGGTGATGGTGGTGGCGCGCGTGGGTGTGCGCGGCGGAGAAACCCGCGTGTTCGACGCGCGTTCGCCGAGCGGACTGCGATTCACGATCGAGGAGCCCGGGACGACGGTCTTGCTCGACGACGAGCGGGTGATCCACGAGAGCACACCGATTCAACCGACGGGTCCGACGCCAGGCTATCGAGACACGCTCGTGATCACGGTGCGCGCCGGTGGATTTCAGGGTTGAGCCCGCGGCGGGGCCGTAACGACCGCTGAGGTCGCGGAGCCTTCGTAACGGTTCGCCACTCTTCGGCGTACCCTTCGGACGATGGTCAGGAGAGTTCAACGGTGCGCGCTCGTGGCTGTGGCGTTGAGCGCGTGCGCTCCTTCGATGGGAACGCCCGCGCCCGAAGACGCCGCGAACACGGACGTCGCGCGCGCGATGGACGTCGGTCTCGGCGGGGACAGCAGCACGGTCGCGGACGCTGCGATGGAGGACGCTGCGGCTGGTGGCTATCCGGCGGGGCCCTACGGAAACGCGGTCGGGGCGACGATGGCCAACCTCGCGCTCGAAGGCTTCGTGAATGATTCGCGGAGCGAGCTCTCGACGCGCGGGAATTTCGGGCGGTATTCGCTCGCGGAGCTTCGCGCGGGAGGGGCGCGGTACGCGCTGGTGCACACGAGCGGGTTCTTGTGACCCGCGTGTCAGGAAGCGGCCCGTGCTCTGGCTGCGAACACGACTCGAATCGTCGCCACCGGAGCGGCGTCCGTTGAAATCTTGGTTCCGTACGCGGGGGGAAACTCGCAGCGGTCGAACCTCGAGCAGTGGGTCAACCGATACGGGCTGCAGATCACCTCGGTGATCGACGCTTCGCCAGGGCAGACCGAAGCCAACGCGCAGCTCGGCGGGCGAGACCAGACGTACATCGTCGAGCTCGCGACGATGCGCGTTCGCTTCCGACGCTCGTTCGGCGGAGGCAGCGACGTGACCGCGGCGATCACCGAGCTCGAGCGCCTCGCGGCGATGTGAGCGCCCGCCGCTCGACGAAAGAACGCTGCGCCGCCGCAGGGCCGTGGTTCAGCTCTCGTCGCTCACCTTCTCGGGCGCGACCGTCAACCGCACGAGGCGAACCTTGCGCGGCGTCGCGTCGAGCACCGTCAGGACGCTGCCGTCCGCGAGCGTAAACGTCGCGCCGATCGCCGGGATTTCACGGGCGAGATAGATGCAGAGCCCCGCGACCGTCGTGTACTCCTCGGGCTCGAGGAGCTCGAGCCCGAGCTGGCGGCTCACCTCTCGGATCGGCATCTCGCCGGGCAGCTCGACGGCGCGCTCGGCGTCGAGCACGAGCGGCCTCACGGGGGCGTCCTGCTCACTTGAAATATCGCCCACGATTTCTTCGACGAGGTCCTCGATGGTGACGAGGCCCACGACGGCGCCGCCTTCGTCGACGACGATCACGAGCGGGGCTCGCTCGCGCTGCATGCGTCGTAGCAGCGTGACGGCCGCGAGCGTCTCGGGGACGAACTGCACCGCGCGCAACACGCCGCTGACGGTGTCTGCGCACGCTTCGTCGGCGCCGTTGGGGCCGAGCGCGCTCGTGCGGCGCGCGAACAGGTCCTTCACCGCGAGGTAGCCGATGATGTTCTCGGGGCTGCCGTCGTACACGGGCAGGCGCGCGTAGCGGCGACCCTCGAGCGCCGCGCGGAGCTCGTCCTCGGTGCACTGCCGAGGGACGCTGACGATGCGGTTTCGCGGGACCATCACGTCGAACGCGGTCAGCGCGCGAAACTCGATGGCGCGCGAGGCGATCTCGCTCGACTTGGCGTCGAGCGACCCTGTGCGCGCGGCTTCTTCGACGAGCTCTTGCAGCTCTTCGGGCGAGAGCCGCGTCTCGGTGAAGCTGGTCTTGTCGCCAAAGAGCTTCAACACGAGGTTGCTCAGCCCCGTGAGGGCCCACACCGCGGGCTTCACGACGGAGGCCATCACGCGCAAGACGGGGCCCATCGCGAGCGCGTATCGCTCGGCGCTGCGGAGCGCGAGAGACTTGGGGACGAGCTCGCCGACGACGACTTCGAGCACGGTGATTCCCACGACGACGATGAGCAAGCCCGCCTTCGAGAGCCAGTGCCCCACGAAAGGAACGCCCGCGAGCTTCTGCCCGATCGCGTGCGCGAGGCGCTCGCCGCCGATGGCGGCGGCGGCGGTTCCGACGACGGTGATCCCGATCTGGACGGTCGCGAGGAAGCGCTCGGGTTGCTTTCGCAGCCAGCGAACCGCGCTCGCGCCAGCGCGCTTTTCGTCGATCAGCTCTGCGAGGCGCGTCTTGCGTACGGTGAGCACGGCGATCTCTGCGCCCGCGAACACTCCGTTGAGCAGCATGAGCGCCAGGACGATGAGCAGGTCCGTGGCCATTGCGCGGGAGTCTGCCACGATGCGCCTACGACCCCGCCAACAACGTTCGGTCTGTGGCCCGAGTATTGAATTCGAGCTCGTGCAGAAACCGTCATGTTCGAGCGCGAAACACGAATCGTCCCCGAAAAACGCTGGTCACTGTGCGCGGCGCCGCTCGCGTTGGCGCTGGTCGCGTGCGGCGCGTCCGTCGCTCCGCTCGGCGACGGTGGCACAGATCGCGGCAATGTCGGGCCCGACGCGAGCGCGCTCGACGTGATCGTGCCTGACGTGACGACGCCACCGCCGTTCGACGCGGGCAACGCGTGCATCCGATCGATGGTGGCTGACGTCGTGGCTCCGAGCGTCTTATTCGCGGGGCAGCCGCTCGGCGTGAGCGTATTGGCTCCGGGGCAGGGGTGTGGATGTGCGTTGACGCTGCAGCCGAACGCGCTGTCGAGCGCGCGTGGGTTCGACCCAGTGCTCTGCAATTGCTGCCGAGAGTGCGAATGTGTCGACGGGAGCTACACGGCGAGCGCGCTCTTGGGCGCGCCGGGTGTCGGATCGACGCAGATCGCGGTGACGGGCAGCCCGCGCCGCACGGTGTTCGTCATCGAGAGTCCCGAGCAGTGCGACGCGTCGTTCGTTCGTGTGCGCGAGGTGACGGTGCTCGCTCCCGAGGGGCGCGTCACGGGGCCCGCGCTCCACTGGGCGATCATCAGCGGAACGCACCGTTACTGCTGCGACGCAGGCGTGGGCTTCGTCGAGAACCGGCAAGGCAACGCGTTCACCCTCGGGCCGCGCTCGTGCGAGACGCTCGGATGCGCGATGGCGTGCCCAGCGATCGCCGACCGCGAGGATCGCCCGTTCACGTCTGCGCACATGCTCGGGGTGCTCACCAACGGCGACTATCGCCTCACGGTCGGCGCGACGACGCTCGCGTTCACGGTCCGACGCTGAAGGCGACACGCGGGCTGAGTCTCTCGGGATATTTCGCAGGAGATTCTCGGTGCGTGTCTTCTTCCAACGGGGCGTCGGGGCTCACGGAACGCGCTCGCGGCGAGGACCCGCGTAGGTCTCGAGCACGCCACGGTCTGCGTGCACTTCGACTTGCACCGAGTCTTCGGGGCCGCCGTTGTTCGGTCGCATCGCGTTGAAATACACGGTCCAGAGCGCGCGATCGGACGAAGAGCGAACGAGCGAGCTCCGAAGTTGAAGCGAGCGGCCGCTCCATGCGCGGGCGCGATCGAGGGAGGCGAGCCGCTGCGTCGCGATCGCGAGCGCGCGCTGCGCGTCGGTCGCGAGGGCGGGCGCGCTCTGGCGAAGCGCTGCGAAATCGGGGCGGCGCGTGATCGTGTGCGGGGCTGTTCCCGCGAGGGTAAACGCCGCGCCGGAGGCGATCGTCGCGGGCGATTCGTCGGCGAACGGCGCGGGCATCGGCAGCGAAATGGTCACCGGGACGCCGATCGGCGCCCCGAGCAACGAGGTCATCACGCAACACACAGGAGCGATCGTCGCGCCTGCAGAGAGGGTGATCGCGCCGTTCGTGGCGACGAGGTTGTTCCACTCGGTCGTGACGGCGTCGGTGGCTGTCTCGAGGGTGCTTCGTGGCGTGTCGGTCCGTGCCGCGTCGTCTCGCGCGGAGTTCTGGCGGGCGGCGAGGTTGGTGCCCTGCGGCGTCGCGCGTGTCCCGGGCGCAGGACAGCCTACGATCCACAACGAGAGCGCACAGATCGCGCTTCGACAACCCCGCGCCCCAGTTGAACATCGTAGAAATGAGCCGAGCATCGGCGCGGTTGAAATCAAGTCGAACCGCCACGAATCAATCGATGTAAAGTACGGCAATCGAATGAGTGGGGGGTTGGACATCGGGCGCGCAAAGACTGCCACACGCTGGCTTCTCGCGCTTCGCACCACTCCCCCGCTCGAGGGCTATACCCACGTTGGAACGCCTGTTGTATGACCTTCGCCGCCATGGTGAAGGTCGCAATCAACGGGTTCGGGCGTATCGGTCGACAAGTCGTCTCGGCGATGGCCGAGCAAGGCGTTTTGGGTACGGAGCTCGACGTCGTCGCGGTCGTGGACATGACCACGGACGCCGACTACTTCGCGTACCAGCTCAAGTACGACTCGGTGCACGGCAAATTCAAAGGCGAGATCCGCACGGAGAAAAGCTCGGCGGACAAGAAAGAGAACGACGTCCTCGTCGTGAACGGGCACAAGATCCAGTGTCTCTCGGCGGCCAAGGACCTCTCGCTTCTGCCGTGGAAGGCGATGGGCGTTCAGCTCGTGATCGACTCGACAGGAGTCTTTACCGAGAGCGATCAGCTCCGCGGACATCTTGCGGCAGGGGCGAAAAAAGTGCTCCTCACGGCGCCCGGCAAGGGCCCGGACATGAAGACCTTCGTGATGGGCGTCAATCACGAGGAGTACGACGCGCGAAAGCACCACATCGTGTCGAACGCGTCTTGCACGACCAACTGCCTCGCCCCGGTCGTCCACGCGCTCTTGAAAGAGGGCATCGGGATCGAGTCGGGCTTGATGACCACGATCCACGCGTACACGGCGACGCAGAAGACCGTGGACGGGCCGTCGAAGAAGGATTGGCGCGGCGGACGCGCGGCGGCGATCAACATCATCCCGTCGAGCACCGGCGCGGCCAAGGCCGTCGGCGAGGTCCTTCCGCAGACGAAGGGAAAGCTCACGGGCATGAGCTTCCGCGTTCCGGTGGCGGACGTGTCGGTCGTGGACCTTACGTTTCGCTCGGAGAAAGAGACGACGATCGAAGAGATCGACGCGGCGCTTCGTCGCGCGAGCGAGAGCTACCTCAAGGGCGTCCTCGGCGTGACGGACGAGCAGCTCGTCTCGACAGACTTCATCCACGACGACCGCGCGTCGATCTACGACGCCAAGGCGACGCTCGAGAACAACCTCAAGGGCAAGGGCCGCTTCTTCAAGGTCGTGAGCTGGTACGACAACGAGTGGGGCTACTCGATGCGCGTCGTCGACCTCGCGCGATTGATGGTCGCCAAGGGCGTCGACGCGGGCGACAGCATCGAAGTGAAGGGCCTCGGCGACGCGAATTTATCGGGAAAGCGCGTGTTCATGCGCGTGGACTTCAACGTCCCGATGGAAGGCGGAAAGATCACCGATGACTTCCGCATCACCTCTGCGCTCGGCTCGATCCAGAAGGTCCTCGCGGCCGGGGGCAAGCTCGTGCTCGCGTCGCACTTGGGCCGTCCTGCGGAGAAGGGCTACGAGCAAGAGTTTTCGCTCGCGCCGATCGCCACGCGGCTGAGCGAGCTCTTGAAGAAGCCCGTGCGCTTCGTCCCGGATTGTGTCGGCGAAGTCGCCGAGAAGGCCGTGGGCGAGCTCAAAGAAGGCGAGGTGGCGCTGCTCGAGAACCTTCGCTTCTACGCGGGTGAAGCCGCGAACGACGAGGCGTTTTCGAAGAAGCTCGCGGCGCTCGCGGACGTGTACGTCAACGACGCGTTCGGGACGTCGCATCGCGACGCGGCGTCGATGACGGGCGTTCCGCGGCAGTTGAAAGGTGGTGTCGCGGGAGACCTCGTGAAGAAAGAGGTCGACGTGATCCACCGGGCGCTGAAGAGCCCGTCGCGTCCGTTCGTCGCGGTGCTGGGCGGCGCGAAGGTGAGCGACAAGGTCTTCGTCGTTCGCAACTTGCTCGACCTCGTGGACGAAGTGCTCGTGGGCGGCGCGATGGCCTACACGTTCATGAAGGCCGCGGGCATGGACGTCGGCGGATCGAAGTACGAGACCGTCGTGGTCGACAAGAAGGGCGTCGAGAAGCCCGTCTTGAAGATGGCGCAAGAGATCCTCGAGCTCGCGAAGGCGAAGGGAAAGACGCTTGTCCTTCCGATCGATCACGTCGTGACGCAGAAGTTCGAAGCGAACGCTGATTCCAAGGTCGTCGAGAAGATGGAAGCCGGCTGGATGGGCCTCGACATCGGACCGGCGACGCGCGAGCTCTTCGCGAAGAAGATCGCCGCCTCGAAGACCGCGATTTGGAACGGCCCTATGGGCGTCTTCGAGATGAAGCCCTTCGACGAAGGCACGCTCGCGATCGCCAAGGCGTTCGCCGCGGCCACGAAGAACGGCGGCGTCACCATCGTTGGCGGCGGCGACAGCGCGGCTGCGGTGCGGGCGCTCGGATTCGAGTCGCAAGTGACGCACGTCTCGACGGGCGGCGGCGCGGCGCTGGAGATGTTCGAAGGGAAGTTCCTTCCGGGCATCGCGGCGCTGGATTTGAAGTAGCGAGCGACAGGGGGGCAAGCGAGCGGAGGGCGCGGGTGTGTGGGGGCGCGGCAGCGAGCAGCCAAGCGGGGGCGCGGCGGCGAGCAGCCGCACATTGTGCCTCGAAGACATCGCGGTGCGCCGTCACGCGAGCTATCTCGGCAGGCGTTCTCGCTCGCGCTCGAACTTCGAGAGAAGAGTCTCTCGAACTCTACCCGCACTTTTGCAGGCAGTCCGAAGCACGCCGACGCGACAGCTCACGTTCCTAAGTTCGAGCGCGAGCGAGAACGCCTGCGCAGCACAGTGCGCGGCCGCTTGCTGCCGCGTCGAGCGTGATGGAGTGTTGTTCGTGAATTTCCAATTCGTTCCCCATCGGTGACGAACGATGAGCGCTCGCTGCCTCGCCCCGCTCGCTGCCGCGCTGACGCGGGGGGCGTGTGGGCGCGTTGCGCTCTGCGTGCGACGCATTTGTGCGCGCGCGCTCGCGATCTGTTGACGGCGCGCGCATCGAGCGCACACTCCATGGCGATCGGCGCTGGACCGGGATCGTCACCCCACCAGCCGAACCTGTGACGAACGAGGCTCACGGGCCTCGTGGGAAGCAACGCGACGCACAGCAACGACGCTCGATCGCGCCGAGGTCACCGCACACGTGTGGTGATCGCTCGGGGCGTCGATCGATCGCGTTCGCGCGTGGGTCGCGACATCGCGAGCGCGCGGCGTGCCTCGTCCGCGACGCTCGCAACGGTGATCACGATGGCGTTCATCCACCGCGCGCGGCGCGAGATCCATTGCAAGATCGTCTACTACGGCCCCGGAATGGGCGGAAAAACAGCGAACGTCCGCCACCTGTACGACCACGTCACGCCCGATCGAAAGGGAAAGATGATCTCCCTCGAGACCGAGTCCGAGCGGACGCTCTTCTTCGACTTTCTGCCGCTCTCGCTCGGCAGCGTGCAGGGGTACGACGTGCGGTTGCACGTCTATTCGGTGCCCGGCCAGGTCTTCTACGACGCGTCACGAAAGCTCATCTTGCGCGCGTCCGACGGGGTCGTCTTCGTCGCCGACTCGCAGAGCGAGCGCTTCGAAGCCAACGCAGAGTCCGTCGAAAACCTGGTCGACAACGGCAAACAAGTGGGGCTCGACCTCGCGACGCTGCCCGTCGTGCTGCAGTACAACAAGCGAGACATGCCGAGCGCGCTGCCCGTCGCGACGCTGCGCGAGACGCTCAACCGCCACGGTTGGGCGGAACACGAGGCGGTCGCGCGCGACGGCGTCGGCGTGTTCGAGACGCTTCGAACGCTGAGCAAGCTCGTCCTTCAGCGCGTGAAGGAGGGGCGCTGACATGCGACGGCAAGACATCGACGCCCTCGTCCGCATCCGCCGCGGAGATCATCACGCGGTCGCGAGCCGCGTGCTCTTTCAACACAAGCCCGCGCTCGACCGAGACGAGAGCGAGTACCTGTGGGCGCACCTTCGATCGCTCGACGTTCCGCTGCTGGCGCGGTGGCTCGCGCTCGCGCCCGAGCGGCCGTCGGTCCTCGTGGCCGCGCTGTGCGAGCAGTTCGGCCCGGAGGGAGACGTTCTTCTCTGGCACGTCCTTCGGTGGGCAGAGCGCATCGATCGTGACGCGTGGGCAGACCTGTGTCAGCAGCTCGCCCCGAGGCTCAGCCTCCGCGCTCGTCGCGCGATGCTCTATCGCGCGCGCGGGTGCCCGTCGTTCGATGCGATGGTAGCGGCCGAAGCGTCGCTCCTTCCGTACGCGCGCGCGCCGCTCGCGCTCGAGCCGGTGACGTGGGCGCTGCTCGAGCGACGCTACGACGACGGCGCGTGTCTCGAATGGATGGGTGTTCAATCATCGTTCGATGACGAGCGAGCGCGCGTCACCGGGGCGGTCCTCGTGGCCGCGGGGCTGAGCGATCGCGTCGGCGTCGCGTTTCGCCCGAGCGCCGAGGCGTTCTGCGAAGCGCTTCGTGAACAGCGCGCGGGCGCGGCGGACCGCGCGAGCGCGCAGCCCGCGCTGCGGGTGATCGAGCTCGACGCCGCGGGGCTCTTCACCGAGACCGAGCTCGACGCGGTCTTCGGAGACGCCCCCGTACAACCAACAGACGACAGCGCGCCTGCGATCGACCGCGCGAAGCTCGAGTGGCTGAGCGAGCACGGGGCAGGGCGCAAGGACCTCGTGGCGCTCGCGCTCGAGCAGCTCGCGCGAGGGGGCGCGAGCGAAGAGGCGACCCACGAAATCATCGAGTGGCTCGCGGCTCAGCTGCGCACGCGCTCTGCGTGGGAGCAGCACGGGGCGCGCGTCCTCGGCGCGCTGCTCACCGCGTGGCGCTGGGACCTGATCGGGAGGATGTGCGCGTTCTTCGAGGCGATCCTGCGCGATTCGTCGCAGGGTGACCCGAGCGCCTCGCGCGAGGGCGTCGCGTTGTTGCTGCGCCCCGAGCCGCCGTTGTGGGCGCCCGCTGCGCACGAAGCGCTCGGCCGCGCGCTCGTCGCGCGGGCGCTCGAGGCCATCGAGGACCCTCGCGACGAAGCGAGCGTGGGCTACGCCCGATCGCTGCTCGAAGCGCTCGTTCGACTCGAGCTTCCGCGGCGCATGGTCTCGCCGCTCCGAACGCTGGCCGAGCGAGCCGCTTCCATTGAGCACGTCGCGCCGATCGCCGAGCTCCACGCGCAGCTGTGCCGTCGCGGCGACCCCGAAGTCGCGACGCTCGACGGGATCCTCGCGGCGCTTCGAGACCTGTGCATCGCGGATCCCGCGCTCGCGCCCTCGTGAGCGATCGCGCTGCGACGCCGCGCGCTTGCTGGGTTTTTCGCGGAGACTTCGCTCGGCGCGCGCGCGGTTGAGTGCCCTTGCCAACCGCGATGTCGCAGCGATGAAAGCGTTATGTCACAGCAGCGCTTTCGACGCGGGGCGGCAAGGGTGATAGCCTCTCTCTCCGATGGCCGGGCAACAGACCGGGTCGATGCACGTGTCGATCCCCCCAGGGACGCGGTTCGGACGGTACGAAGTGATCACGGAGATCGCTTCGGGCGGGATGGCCACGGTGTTCCTCGGGCGTGCGCTCGGCGCGGCTGGGTTCGCGCGGCTCGTCGCGATCAAGTGCCTGCACCCGCACGTCGCCAAAGATGACGAGTTCGTGCAGATGTTCATGGACGAGGCGCGGCTCGCGGCGCGCATTCGCCACCCGAACGTCGTGCCGACGCAGGACCTCGAAAACGGCGACGACGGGCTGTTTCTGGTGATGGATTTCGTCGACGGAGAGGGGCTCTTGGGGCTGCTCCGCGGCGTGTTCAAAGATCGAAAGCGCGTTCCTGTGCCCATCGCGCTGCGCATCGCGCTCGATGTGTGCGCGGGGCTGCACGCCGCGCACGAGCTCACGGGGCAGAGCGGTGAGCCGCTGCGGCTCGTGCACAGAGACGTCTCGCCGCACAACATTCTCGTCGGCGTCGACGGGATCTCGCGCATCACGGACTTCGGGATCGCCCGCGCAGAAGAGCGCCTCAGCGTCACGCGCGACGGGCAGATCAAAGGCAAGATCGCGTACATGGCGCCCGAGCAGACCTCGGGTGTTCCTGTCGATCGTCGCGCGGATTTGTGGTCGCTCGGCGTGGTGCTCTGGGAGTGCCTCGCGGGCCGCAGGCTCTTCTTCGGACAAAACGACGGTGAGGTGCTCCGCAACCTCCTCGTGCACCCGATCCCGCGGTTGAAAGAGCTCGTGCCCGAGATCCCCGAGGCGCTCGACGCCGCGGTGATGAAGGCCCTCGCGAGAGACCCCGACGAGCGCTACGCGACCGCGTCGCAGATGGCCGAGTCGATCGAAGAAGCTGGCGGCTCCGTCGGCATCGCGAGCGCTCGGGCCGTGGGCACATTCGTCCGAGAAATCGCAGGCGAACGCATCGAAGCGCTCCACGCCGCCGCGCGCGCCGCGGGCGCCGATGGGAGCACGAGCGCTGTTCGGCCCGTGACGCGCACCAAGCTGCCGACGGACCCCGAGCGCACTGCGGTGCGCGACGAGCCGCCCAAGCCGATGGAGCTCCCGCCGGGAGCGCCGTCGCCGTCGCTCGTTCCTCAGGCGCCGAGCAACACGACGACGGGCACACAGCCCATCGCGCTCGTGCAGAAGCAGAGCAACACGCTCTTGTACGTGTTGCTCGGGCTCGTCGGGATCTTCGCGCTGCTCGGCGCGGGCGCGGTCATGCTCTTTCTGCGCGCGCGGCACGGCGAAGGCGGGACGGTCACGGTCACGCAGGGCGTGCGACGCGATCCCGATCCCACGGGAGGATCGCCGCAGACTCCGTCGGGCAACGGCGCGGGGATGGCGGCGGTCGCGTCGGACGCTGGCGTTCAGCAAGCGAGCACGGACGACGTGATGACGTTCGACCCGAGCGAAACCGGCGCGAACGAGCCCTCGGGACGCACGGCGCGCAACGGCAACGGCAACAGCGGCGGGCGTCGCACGAACGTTCGACCGACGGGGTCATCGACCCCTGCGAACACAGGCAACAGCGCTGCGACCGGAAGCACTCCGACCAACACCGGCACGAACCGCACGGGGCAGGGCACGCAGCCGTTCAACCCCGAGGCGATGTAAGCCCCGACGACGAGAGATCCGACTGTGACGTCAAGCACTGCACGCGAGGCACGCGCAACGATGGTGGGGAAAACATCAGCTCGAACGACGCACGCGCTCTGCATCGCAGCGGCGCTCGCGGGCGCTGCGGCGACGAGCGCGACGAGCGCCCACGCGCAGACGGCGAACGAGAGCGCCGCGCAGGTTCGCTTCGGCCGCGGCCGAGAGCTGTTCGTAGCCAACGATTTCAACGGGGCGCTCGTCGAGTTTCGGGCTGCAAATCAGCTCGTCGGATCGCCCAATACGAGGCTCTACATCGCGCGGTGTCTCCGCGAGCTCGGGCGGCTCGGCGAGGCGTTTATCGAGTTTCAGCGCGCGGCCGCCGAGGCGGCGGACCGGTCTTCGAGCGAGCCTCGCTACGCGGCGACGCGCGACGCGGCTCGGCAGGACATGGAGGCCATTCGCCCGCGCATCGGAAACCTCACGCTCCGCGCGCCGCGAGCGCCCGAGGGGCTCGTCGTGCGCGTGGGAGACACGGTGGTTCCCAACGCGATGCTCGACGTTCCTGTGCCCACGACGCCGGGGACGATCGTCGTGACCGCGTCGGCGACGGGACGACTGCCGTTTCGCCAAGAGATCACCGTGCGCGCTGGCGCGAACGCCGAGCAGTCCATCGAGCTTCGGCCGGATCCCAACTACGTCGCGCCCGCGGTCGGCAGCGGAAACAACGGCAACAACGGCAACAACGGCAACGGCGCCAACGGCCGCGACGGCGAGAGCGCGACGCCGCCACCTCCGCGCATGGTCCGCGTGACCGAAGGCGGCGGAGTGCGCATCGCGGGCATCGTCGTCGGAGGCCTCGGCGTCGCGGGGCTCGCGGCGTTCGTGGGCTTCGGGCTCCGCGCGAGCGCTCGCTTCGTGAGCCTGCAGACCGAGTGTGGGCTCGGAGGGTGCGGACCCGAGTGGGACCCACAGATTCAAGAGGGGCAGCTCTTTCAGACGCTCGCCAACGTGGGGCTCATCGCGGGCTCCGCGCTCGTCGTGGGTGGAACGGTCATGCTCATCGTCGGCGGGCCGCGCGAGCGGATGGTCCCCGAGAGCGAGGCCGCAGGGCGTTCGACCGCGCGGCGCGCGGCGCCTCAGTGGACCCCGTGGGTGGCTCCTGGCGCGGGCGGCGCGATGGCGGGGATCGGCGCGACGTTCTGAGGCGCGCCTCGCAGCGCGACGCCGTGATCGATGCGCGCGCTGCGATCGAGTATCCTCTGCGCGCGATGGTGAGACCGTGTCCCATCTGCGAGCGTGATGCGCTCGCAGACCGCGCCGAAAACGAGTTCGCGCCGTTCTGCTCGAAGCGTTGCCGCTTGATCGACCTCGGCCGTTGGCTCGACGAGAGCTACCGGATTCCTGCGGTCGAAGACGACGAGGTCGAGGACGAGGGCGCTCCGCCGACGAGCAACAGCGGGCGAGACGAGCGTACGCAGTGACCGACGTCGTGACCAACGCGCGCCCGGCGCGCTCGCCGCTGCCGACGCTGTTTCTCACGGCCTTTATTGATTTGTTGGGCTTCGGGCTGACGATCCCGCTCTTGCCCTTCTACGCGCAGCGCTACGGGGCGAGCGCGCTCGAAGTGTCGCTCTTGTTCGCGAGCTTCTCGCTGATGGGCTTCTTGTTCGTGCCCGTGTGGGGAGAGCTCAGCGATCGCGTGGGGCGCAGGCCCGTTTTGCTCACGAGCATCGCGGCGACGTCGCTCTCGATGCTGCTGCTCGCGTTCGCCGACAGCTATCCGCTGCTGCTTTTGTCGCGAATTTTGCAGGGAATCATGACAGCCAACCTGTCCACCCTGCAGGCGTACATCGCGGACGTGACCAAGCCCGAGGACCGCGGGCGCGCGATGGGGATGATCGGCGCGGCGTTCGGGCTCGGGTTCATCCTGGGGCCCTTCTTCGGCGGGCTGCTCGCGGCGCAGTCGTTTCGCGCGCCGGGCTTCGCGGCGGCGGCGCTCGCGGCGGTCAATTTCGCGCTCGCGCTGCGAAACTTGCCCGAGTCGCTGCACCTGCGAAAGACCGAGCTTCCGTCGGACGGAGCGTCTCTCGACGCCAAGGACAAAGCGCCGAGCACGTATCGCGAAGGCGCGAGCGAGGGGCCCGTGGTGATGGAGCCCTTCGGCGCGAAGGTGATCGGGCGCGTGCTCGTGCGGCAAGCGACGCTCGCGCCGCTGCGCGAGGCGATGGCCGACAAGGCGATCGCGCCGCTCGTGCTCGTGTTCTTCTTGCAGACGTTTGCGTTTACGAACCTCGAGGCGACGTTCGCGTTGTTTACGCAGGCGCGCTTCAATTTTGGCTCGCGCGAGACGGGCTTTCTCTTCGGGTACATCGGCCTCGTCGTCGTGATCGTGCAGGGAGGCGTGTACGGGAGGCTCTCGCGCAAGCACGAGGACCTCGCGCTCGCGCGGGCGGGGATGGTCTTGATCTCCGTGGCGATGATGCTGCTCGTGCTGCTCCCATCGCGGCCGCTCGCGTACGCGGCGCCGCCGTCGAGCGCGGGAGAGTTCGTTCGGCGCGCGCTTCCGCTGTGGCTGATCTTGCCGATCTCGTCGGTGGGAAACGCGCTGATCAACCCTTCGCTCTCGGCCGCGACGTCCAAGCGCGGGCGCGCAGACCGACAAGGGCGAACGCTGGGCGTGCAGCAGTCCGCTGGGGCGTTCGCGCGCGTGCTGGGGCCGATCACCGCGGGCTTCGCGTTCGATCACTTCGGACCGTCTGCGCCGATGGCGGTCGCTTCGATCGGCGCGCTGGTGGCCGCGCTCTTGGTGGCTCGAATTCCTCCGGTGAGCAATCCAACCTGAGTCGCCGGGCGCGGCGAAAATGATGGTAGGGTCCCGCTGTGGCTACGTTCTCTGCGGCCACCCGGGAGCTGGTACTCAAGATCGTTTATTACGGTCCTGGCCTCGGGGGTAAGACGACATCACTCAAGGCGCTGCACGCAGCGGTTCGGCCCGAGCATCGCGGGCGGATGATCTCGCTCGCGACGCCGGTGGATCGAACGCTCTACTTCGACTTTCTGCCGGTGCGGCTGCCCAGCGTGGGTGACCTGCAAATTCGCCTGCAATTGTTCACGGTTCCAGGTCAGGTGTACTTCAACGCGACGCGCAAGCTCGTGCTGACGGGCGCCGACGGCGTGATCTTCGTGGCCGACTCGCAGACCGCGCGGCTCGACGCCAACACCGAGTCGCTCGACAACCTGCGGGACAACCTTCGAGAGCTCGGAAAGGGCCTCGAGGACGTCCCGTTGGTGTTCTCGTACAACAAGCGCGACCTCGATGACGTGCTCGCGATGAGCGAGCTCGATCGCGCGATCAACCCGAAAAACGCCCCGTCGTTCGCGACGTCCGCGGCGCGAGGCGAGGGCGTGTTCGAGCCCCTCGACGCCATCGTGCGCACGGCGCTCGACGACCTCGTCAAGCGCAAGGTCCTGCCGCCCGAGCTCGTCGTCCCCCAAGATGGAACGGTCGCGCAGCGGCTCTCGAGCGTTCAAGCCGATGTCCCGAGCGCGAGCGTCGAGCCCGCGCACATCGTCGCGGGCACGGGCGCTCCGGCGCTCAACACGCCGACCGTTGTTCCTCCGACGAGCACCAATCCGACCGCGGGGATCGAGCTTGCGCTGAGCTCGGCCGTGGGCGCGATGGGCGCGACCGACACGGGATCGCGCACGGTGAACGCGCTTCGTCCGAGCGCGCCGAGCATCGAGAGCGCGCTCGCTCGCGAGGTCATGGCGAACGCGCCGCAAGGGGGCAGCGATCGCGGCGCCACGAGCACCAACGAGTCTGGCGAGCACAGGGCCACGCCGCGTCGCGCCGCGTCGCTCGCGCCGTTGTTCGACGTGGACGAACAAGAGGCGATGCGCACCGTCGAAGACGCGATCGAAGAGGGGCTTCACGCGAGGGCGCTGCTCTTGCTCGAAGCGCTGCTCGTGCGGCTCCTCGATCGCACCGCGCGCGTGCTCGGTCGCGCCGAAGGGCAACACGAGGGCGCAGCGTGGGCGCTCGGGCTCGCGCCCGAACGGTACGCGCGCGTTCGAGCGGCAGCGCAGCGTGTTCGCCGCGGGACGACGGCTTCGCGGCGCGAGGTGCTCGAGGCGTACGTGCTCGCGTCGAGCGCCCAGATCGCGCTCGATGCGATCTCGGGAAGAGCGTAGCGCGGCTGCTTGCTGCCGCGCCCCGCTTGGCTGCTTGCTGCCGCGCCGTCGCCCGCTTGCTGCCGCGCCCCGCTCGCTTTCGCGCTCCTTCGTCAGCGTCTCGTTGGGGCGCCGGCGTCGCGCGGGGGATCGGGCGGCGGCGGGTGATCGAGCCACTGGCGCGGGTCGACGTTCTCGGGGCGGTCGGGGCCGAACGTCACTGGCGTCGGCGCGCCGTACTCGCGGTCGATCCGATTGCGCAGGCGATTTTCACGCGAATACCAGATGCGCTTGAGCTCGTTGTCCGGGCACGTCGCGCGCTCGGGGGAGCCCTCGGGCGCGCCCCATCGAAGCTCGGGGCAGTGGTACGGGTCGAACGACAGCGTGAACAATCGATCGAGCACGTTCTCGAACGACAGTCGCACCGGAGCGCCCGCAGAGTTGTTGTACTGGTACTGACACGCGGGGCGCGCGACCTCTTCGCGCCACGCGGTGCGCACTTGCTCGAGCAGCGCGGGGTTGCGTCGGAGCGTGAGCTGAATCGTGTGCGCGAGCTCGCGGAACGCGGCTTTCAAGCGCGCGTCGCGCGATGGCGTCGAGTAGGTCTCCCAGTCGCCGTCCGTTCCGTAGATGTTGCTCGGGAGCTGGTTCGGGTGACCTCGCGTGTGGAGGTTGTTGGTGATCGCGAAGTTCACCGCGTCGACGCGATCGGTCACGTCGCTGCACAGCGCTTGAATTTGTGCGCGCACTTCGTGGACCGGGTCTTGTTGCGCGTTGGGGTCCGCGAGCTGCGAGCGGACGTACTCGCTGTACGACGCGGGCTCGCCGTTCACGACGAAGTTGGCGCGCGTGTACTGCTGCGCCGCGTCCCAGTGGGGGCACTCGGCGTTGCGCGCGATGGTCACTTGGTTGCCTACGAGACGCACGGGGCGAAAGTTCTTGAAGCCGCCGCCGAGGTCGTACGTCCCCGCGACGAAGGCCGCGCCGAAGCGCTTGCTCGTGAGCGACCCGTCCGGGTGTCCGTCCATCATGAAGACCGAGCCGTCGGGCTCGACCGACGTGACGACGAGCACGTGGCCGTTGGGGTCGTAGAACGTTGTTCCTGGCCGAACCGCCTGACGATTGAGCGCGACCGTGTAGAAGTCCCCGCCTTCGCGTCGCGCCGACACGCGGTACATCCCCGAGTGAACCCACGAGCCCATGTCGCGAAGGAGGCTCCTGAAGGTCCTGTGACGCCACCAGTTGCGCACGTCGCCGGGCACGATGCCAACCATGTAGCGCGGGTCTTTTCCTGCGCGAGACGGCGAGCCGTCGACCCAAAACGTGTAGCCGAACGGGAGCCGTCGCTTGAACGAGAAGTACGCGCGCAGCACGTACGGCAAGTCCGCGCAGTCCACGTTGAGGTGCAGGTCGTGGTCCGTTCGCTCGTCGTAGAGCGAGTTGAACTCGGGGTTGCGCAGGCATCGATCGATGCGACCGCAGCGACGCTCGGCGACGCCGCGACCCAATCGACCGACGAACGCCGCGTACTCGCGCTCGAACTCGTCGCTCCACGCGTTGACCGCGGGCCACGTCTCGGCGATCGGGCGATCGACGATCGCGCGGCGATCCACGGCTCCGTCGCCGCCGGCGTCCTGTTCGACAGGCGGATCGATCGCCGCGGCGTCGCCCTCCGAGACGCCCGCTTCGGGGACGGTCGGAAATCGATACACGTCCCAGTCGAGCGGATCGGGCTCGTACTGCGCGTCCATGTCCGCGTCGAAATCATCGTCGTCGATCGAGCGCACGTCGGGCCGCGCGGCGCCTGTGTCTCGACGGGGCACGCCCGAGTCGCGCAACTCTCGATTTCCGCAAGCCCCCGTCATCCACATCGAAACCAGCGCGAAGCTCAGCGTGAAGCGAAGCAACCAGCTAGGAGGAATAGTCATTGTTGCGAACGTAGACCTCTTTGCACACACGCTAGCGCGCGCCCGAGTCGCGTGCTGCATTCGCTACAAAGCAGCGACAAGTTCATCGACGCCGAGCGACATAAATCGCGCGAGCGACTCTGCCTTTGCCTCGAGCGTCCGGAGCTCTGCGTATTCGCGCACGGTGTGAAAGCCTTCGCCGCGGACGCCGAGCGCGTCGATCGAGGCGATGCCGTCGCTGCTCGTGGTCGAGGCGTCGCTGCCGCCGCCGACGAGGGGGCACTCGCCGTCGCCGAGGCCCGAATCACGCTGAAATCGCGCGTAGATATCACGGAGCTTCGCGCTGGCGTCCGTGCGTTCGAGCGGGGCGCGGCCGGGGCCGAAGACGAGCTCGATGCGCGTTCCGTCCGTGGCGCGCTCGCGCGCGAGGCGCTCGAGCTCGAGCGCGAGCCACGTACGGTCGTCGGCCGTCACGAAGCGAAAGTCCACTTCGGCCACGGCGCGATCGGGGACGGTGTTCTTCGAGGTCCCTCCGTGGACGACGCCGACGTTGACCGTGACTCCGCGCGCGTAATCCGTGAGCGACTGCGCTGCGTCGATCCACCGCGCGAGGCTCCAGAGGGCGTTGCGCCCTCGGTCGTGGGCGTTGCCTGCGTGCGCAGCGACGCCGTGGGCGGTGACGAAGAGCGTCCCTGTCCCTTTGCGACGCGTGATGATCGCGTCGTGCGCGCGGCCCGACTCGAACACGAGCGCGCACTTCGCCCCCTTGGCGACGCGGCGAATCGTCGCTGCGCTGTCGGGCGAGCCCACTTCTTCGTCCCCGACCACGACCCACGACCACGGCGCCATCGTGCGCCCGGTCGCCTCCGCGGCGCGCAGTCCCCACGCGCTCACGACGAGCCCGCCCTTCATGTCGAGCACGCCCGGGCCCATCGCCCGCTCGCCCTCCTCGCGATACCCCGCGAACACATCCCTGGGAAACACCGTGTCGATGTGCCCCACGAGCACGACGCCCCCCTCGCTCGCGGGCCGCGCTCCGTGCACGACGAGGTGTCCTCCGTACGCTTCGCTCGCGACGCGCGCTCGGCGCCAGTGCGACGGCAGCTCGGCCTCCAGCGCGTCGAGCGCGAGGCGAACCCCGTCGCGGTCCTCGGTGAAGCTCGACTGCTCGACGAGCGTACGGAGCGCGCTTCGCATCGCCGCGCCCTGTCCCGTGAGCCACGATTTGATTGTGTGTGCTGTGGACTCGTCGCTGTTCATCGCGCGCCCTGTCCGGTGGACGGTAGCGCACTCAGGCGGGCGGCGGCATGATCGAGGGCTTGGCGAGGCGGCGGTCGAGCTCGGCGCGCAGGCCCGAGAGGTCGAAGCGCGCGAGCTTGCTCCCGTCGGGGCGGCCGAAGAGATCGCGGACGATGTCGTCGGCTTCTTGTCGGCCGCGAGGCGTCAATCGCAGGACAAATGCCAGTGAAAACAGCGCGGCGTCCTCGCGCTCGGTGCGCTCGCCGTCGACCAGCGAGACCCACGACGCGACGGCGTACGCGTACAGGCGATCGCGCGCCGAGAGCTTGTGAATGTCCACGTCGTCGATGGCGACGCCTTCGCGGATCGCCTTCTCGATCGCTTCGACTTCGGAGAGCTCGAGCCCCTCGTCGATCGCGGCGCGAGCGATGGCGTCGATCTCTTCGTCGTCGAGCTTTCCGTCCGCGCGCGCGACGGCGGCGAGCAGGATGAACACCTCGCGCGGAAGGGGCCTGTGTCCCTCGGTCATTGCGTCGCCCATCGTAACCGAGCCCGCGCGATTGCTCACTTCCTCGTCATGACTCTCGCGACCGAAGACGGCAGGCGCGCGAGATCCCCCGCATCTACCGCAAAGTCCGCCGGATTTTTGACCGGTCACCGCCGGTTCAGGCAATGGCGATAGTCGCCGTGCAGAACTCACCCTTCGCGACGAGCTCGCCCATCGCCGACTACACGCGGATCAGCGACGACGCGGCGATTCTGTTGAAACGCCAGGATTTTCCCAAGGCGCTCAACGTTCTGCAGCGCCGTGCGCCCGACGCGCGCCGGTGGCGGTGGGCCTTTCGAAAGGTCTCTCAGAGCTCCGAGCACCAGCTCATCGGATCCAAGCAGCAGTGGATGCGCTCGGGGCTCGAAGAGCTCGTGACCGCGGTCGGTGACGACCCGCTCAAGCGCGAGCTCGCGTTGGATTACCGCATCGCGACGGGGGCCAATCCGACGGGGTTCATCCTGCCGATGTACACGGCTCGGGAGCTCTGGCGCATCGCCGAGTCCTTCGGGCTGCCCATGGAGTACCTCTCGCACGTGACCCTGCTCCCGAGGCACATCGACGAGGCCGTGGACACCGCGCGGGTGATCATCGACTGCCGCGACACGGCGCAGGCGCATCGAGACGAAGCGCGGAGGCTCGTCGAGGGGATCGCGCCGATCGACGCGGTTCCGCTGCACGATCAGCTCGCGCGCGTCGCGGCCGACGCGCAGCGAGACGCCGCGGCCCGATGGCGCGCGCTCGCGCAGCGGTTGATCACTGGGCAGAGGTAGTCGCCGCGAGCGAGTACACTCCGTGGCCCACACCATGAGCCACGAGAAGAAGGCGCCCGATGCCCATGTCGTCAACGTCGCCGACGCGGTCGAAGAAGAGGGCTTCGACGGCGAGCACTGGGGACACGCGTGGAAGGTGCTCACGCCGTCGATGGGCAAGGGACGGCTCGGGGTGAATCAGACGCGCGTTCCGCCGGGGCGCGTGGCGGTTCCGTTTCACGCGCACCAGCGCGAAGACGAGGTGTTCTTCGTGCTCTCGGGCCGCGGTGTCCTGCGATACGGAGACACCTTGCGCGAGATTCGCGCGGGAGACTGCGTCTCGTGCCCCGCGCGCTCGGGCGTCGCGCACCAGATCGCCAACCCCTTCGACGAAGACCTCGTCTATCTCTCGATCGGCCTCAACGATCCAGACGAAGTGTGCACCTACCCGGACAGCGGAAAGGTGCTCGTTCGAAGCCTGAAGCTCATCGGTCGCTTCGAGCGCACAGAGTACATGGACGGAGAGCCCGCGCGCCCGAAGCTCCTCGAGCTCATCGAAGCGAGCGAGCTCCGATCGCCGCGAAGCTGAGCGAGAGCGACAAGCAGAGCGGCGTATACAGAAGGTCGTCCCAGCGCGAGAACGTCGTCGCGCGCACGCGCTTGAAGAGCCCCGCGGTGCGAAAATCACCGATGGTTCGCAGCGCGAACACGAGCGCGCCGAGCAAGCACAACGCCGAGGCCCAGCGCGCGTCGTCGCGCGCCGCGAACACCGCCAGCATCGCGGCCGCGCCGATGGCGATCGCGACGAGCGCCGTGAGCCACGCGGGCGGCGTAAACCTCCGCGCCCCGCCCTCGGTGGGGATCGCGGCGTCGATTCCCCAGCGAAGGCCGAAGGCCCACGCGAAGTGCAGCAGGGACACGGCGCCGAGCACGATCGCGACGAACGTCGCGGCCCACGGCGCGAGCTGCGAGAGGTGCGGCCCTGCGAGCGCGCCGAGGCCGCCGACCGCGAAGAGGGCCCACGCGAAGTGCGCCCCGCGACCGAAGACAAACGCCGTCACGGCGGACGCGACGAGCATCCACCCGATGATCGCGGTCTGACCGCCGTCGGCGCGCGTCGCGATCGCGGCCAGCGCGAGCCACGCGACGCTCGTGAGGTGCCACGCGAAGCGAAGGACGCGCTCGGCGAAGCGTCGCCCGACCGCGAGCCTCGGAAGCCCCGCCGCGAACAAGGGTCCGAGGATGTGCCGCTCGCCGAGCAGCGAGTGCAGGCCGGCCAAGAGGACGAGGACGATCGCGGGGAGCCAGCGCGCGAGGATTGTGTGTTCCATACGGTTGCGTATGGAGTTGTAGAGCGCGCATGGTGCCAGGGCAATACGGCACCGTATGGATTGCGAATGACGTCGCGTACCCAGCGAAACACCAAGGCAAAGCGCGAGGCTCCCAAGTCCCTCGACCGCGCTGCGTGGCTGATGGCTGCGTGGCGGGCGCTCGCGCGCTCGGGGGTCGAGGGCGTCCGCGTCGAGCCGCTCGCGTCGGAGCTCGGCGTGACCAAGGGCAGCTTCTATTGGCACTTCGCGGATCGGGCGGCGCTGCTCGACGCGCTGCTCGAAGACTGGGAGCGGCGCGCGACCGCAGCGGTGATCGATCGGGTCGACGCCACCAGCGAGGATCCGCGTGTGCGACTGCGAGAGCTCGTTCACTTCACGACGAGCGTGAGCGAGGCGCCCGACGCGGAGCACGCGATTCGCGCGTGGGGGGCCGTGGACGGCGCTGCGCGCAAGAAGCTCGATCGCGTCGACGCGCGGCGCGAGGCGTACGTGCGAGCGCTGTTGATCGCGGCGGGCGTGGACGAGGGCGTGGCGTCGTTTCGCGCGCACGTCGTGTATCTGGCGTTGATCGGCGAGTACGCGCGCGTGGCGCACGGCGGCGCGCGGACGAGCCTCGATGCGTGGGAGGAGCTCTTGCGCATGACGCTCGGTCCGTCGTCGCCGCGCGCGTCGTCCGCGTGACCAACACCGAAGGCGCATGCGATACGCTCGGCACCCTCCATGACGAGCACGTATCTGTTCGAGACCGACGAGCACGAGCAACTGCGACGATCGATGCGGGCGTTCGCCGAGCGCGAGATCGCGCCGTTCGCGCATCAGTGGGAGGAGGCTGGGGAGTTTCCGCGCGAGCTCTACAACAAGGCGGCGAAGGCGGGGCTGCTCGGGCTCTCGTACCCCGAGGCGTACGGCGGGGCCGCGGGCGACCTCACGCACGTGATCGTCGCGTGCGAAGAGATGGTCCTCGCCGGAAAGAGCGTCGGAACGACGGTGGGCATCGGGAGCCACGGCATCGCGGTTCCGCCGATTTTGGCGCTGGGGACCGAGGCGCAGAAGCAGCGGTGGGTCCCTCCGGTGCTGCGCGGCGAGATGGTGAGCGCGCTCGCGATCACCGAGCCGGGCGGAGGGAGCGACGTCGCGTCGCTGCGAACGCGCGCGGTGCGCGACGGCGATCACTATGTCGTCAACGGGAGCAAGACGTTCATCACGTCCGGAGCGCGGGCGGATTTCGTGACGTGCGCGGTGCGCACGGGGGGCCCGGGGCACGGCGGGGTCTCGCTGCTCGTGATCGAGCGAGACACGCCGGGCTTCTCGGTCTCGCGCCGACTCGAAAAGATGGGCTGGTGGGCGTCGGACACCGCCGAGCTCAGCTTCGAGGACTGCCGCGTCCCTGTGGCGAACCTGCTCGGCGACGAGGGCTCGGGCTTCGTCGCCATCATGATGAACTTCGCGAACGAGCGCATCCTCATCGCCGCGCAGTGCGTCGCGATCGCCGAGCTCGCCCTCCGCGAGACGCGCCGCTACGTGAAAGAGCGCACCGCGTTCGGCAAGACCCTCTCGGGCTTTCAGGTCACGCGGCACAAGCTCTCGGAGATGAGCACCCGCCTCGCCGCCGCGCGCGCCCTCGTCTACGAGGTGACCGTGCGCCACATGCGCGGCGAGTCCGTCGCGTCGCTCGCGGCCATGGCGAAGAACACGGCCACGGACATGTGCAGCTTCGTGTGCGACGAGGCCGTGCAGCTCCACGGCGGCTACGGGTACATGCGCGAGTACGTCGTCGAGCGGCTCTTTCGCGACGCGCGCCTCTACCCCATCGGCGGCGGAACGCGCGAGATCATGAACGAGATCATCGCGAAGGTGAACGAGTTTTGAGGCGCGCCCAAGTAGCTAGATCGTCAGCAAATCGCCAGCCTACTTGAATGGTGCTCACCGCGGCCTGAGCTCGAGGTCGATCACGATGAGCTGGCCGCCCTCTGTCCCTACGACGAGCCGACGGCCGTCCTCCGAGAAGGCCATGCTCGTCACGCGGTCCGCGGTGGACTGCCGTCGTTCGGCCCGCGCGAGCTCGGTGCCGTGCGCGTCGAGCACGACGATGGTGATCGAGGGCGCGAGCGAGACCGCGGTGATGGGCGCTCCGTCGGCGACGGCGAGGGCGTGGATCCTCCGACGGAGCATCGCGCCGTCCTCCCATTGAGAGCGGCCTCGCTCGACCGAGAGCGAGACCGCCGGCGTGTCCTCGTGCTCGGACACGGCGGTGAGCGCAGCCGAAACGCACACGAACAGCGCGTCTTCGGCGTTTTTTTCTTCGGTGCGCTCGTCGCACGAGGGCTCGTTGCCGTCGAGCGACCAGCGCCTCTGGACGAGCGGCTCTCGCACGATGAGCGCGCGATCGTCGTGGACGAAGCGCGCCGCGAGCGGCCGGGTGCACGCGAGCTGCACGCGGGGCTCGTCGTTGCTGCGCCGCGAGAGGACGTAGAGCTCTTCGCGGCCGATCGACGCGACCGCGACGCGGCTGCCGTCGCTCGACACCGCGAGCACGCGCGGCGCGCTGGACTCGTCGAGAGAGAAGACCTCGCTGAGCGCGGCGCACTCGTCGAACGGGCGCCAGAGCGAGACGCTCGTGTCGGCTTCGTCGCGGCGCACGACGGCGACGGCGCGGTCTCCTTCGCACATGCCTGCGAGGCAGTGCGTCCCGTCGATGACGAGCTCTTGGAGGATCGTTCCGTCGTTGGTGTCGTAGCAGCGGAGGCGATCGTCGCCCTCGATCGTGATCGCCCGTCGGCCGTCGCGGCTGAGGGCGAGCGACGTGATCCCGCGAGCGTCGGGCTTTGCCGAGGGCTCGGCGTGGGGCGCGTCGGGGTCACGGAGGAGCAACAGCCTGGCGCTGCGCGCGACGAGCTGGCCGCGGTAGAACCCGAGCCAGCGCTCGTCGTTCGTGTACGAAAACGACGGGCGCCCTGCGTGGTCGACCTTGCCGCACGCCTCGGTCACGAGCGCGACGAACGAACCCTCTCGGTCGATTCCCGAGGGCCACTCGATGCGCGAATCGATGGGGAGCTCGAAGCGCTCGACTCCGTGGCTGTCGATCACGTGCAGCGCGACGCTCGAGCCGCGGCGCGCGATGTACGCCAGCTCCGATCCGCCGATCGCGCCGAAGAGCGTCTCGATCACGCCGAAATCGCCCTTGCGAACGACCTTCCCTGCGCCTCCGACCTCGCCGCGTTCGACGCGCGTACGGTTGATCGAGAGCCAAGTGTCGTGATCGACGAGCGCCCAATGAGCGCGCTCGAACGGAGGGCTCGCGGCGTCCAGCGACGGGCCTCCCGAGCCGTCGGGGCCGAAGCTCAGCGCGCTCGTGGACAACGAGTGCGACACGAGCAATCGACTGCCGTCGAGCGCCGCGCGCAGATCGAAGCCAATGGGCCTGCTCTTGGCGAGCTCGACGGTCGATCCGTCCTCGAGCCGCACGAGCACGACGCGCTCGAGCCCGGCGCTCCGGCGTTGGAGCACGAGCGCGACGCTCGGCGAATCGGCCGGGAGAAACGCAGCAGCTACGACGATCTCGCTCGGCTTGGCGATCGCGAGCTCGCTCACAGAGAAGTCGTCGAGGAGAGTCGCCTGGAGGTGTCCGCTCTCGAAGACCTCCCAGAGCGTCCCGCGCCGCCGATCGATCCAGTGCGCGATCACGAGGTGAAAGAGACCCGCCCGCGCGCCGAGAACGCGGACCGACCGCGCTCCGCCGCTCGCGGTCCACTGGGGGTCGATGCCGTCGGTCATCGCGTCGAAGCTTACGTCCTGCGCTGCCGCGGCGCTCGCGATCGCGCTCACCGCACGAGCTGCTGGAGCTGCCAGGCGTGCGACACCTGACGCTCGTCGGCCTGCGCGAGCAAGTCTCTGAAGGCCCCGACCAAGATCACCGTCGCCGCGACGAGCATCACCGAGAAGAACATCAACGAGCACATCGTCGGGACGGGCGGGTACGAGACGAACCAGGGCTTCACGACGATATTGCCGCCCACGAATTCATACATTCTAGGAAATATCCCCGCGAATTCGAGACCCAAGGGGGCGGTCACCGAGAGCACCGAGAGCGCGAGGATCACGGCGCGCTGCGCTCGGCCGGTGGTCAGCGCGAGGCCCGTGGCGTTGGCGGTCGCGAGGATGGGCGTCGTCCACAGCGGGCCGAAGATCCCGCCCACGAGAAGAAGACCGAAGAACGAGCTCACGAGGACGGCCTTCGGCATCGCGGCGCGCTCGCGGGGCCCGCGCGCGACGCGCGCGTACGCGAAGGAGCCGATGGCCATCATCGTGAAGAGCGCGACGACGAGCGCGGGCTGACGCACGCCCATCGCGAGTACGAACGGGAGAAACGCGAGCATCGCGCCGAAGGACATCGCGCCCCACGCGGCGGTCGTCTGCATCCTCGCGCGGAGCGTATCGTCGAGGGCCGCCTGCGCTTCTGCTGGAACGGCGCGCATCGGCCGCGCGAGCAGCTCGACGAGGGCGTCTTTCGCTGCGCTGTTGGTCGCGTCGAGGCCGAGGGCCGCGCCGATTTCGCCCATCGCTTCGGCCCTGGCGCGCTGCTCTTGCTCGGGCGTCGCGCGCTCGTCGAACGCGCGGGCGATCGAGCGCTTCGCGTTGTCCGCGTGGCGCCCTGCGGCCTCGCGTCGTCGCTCGACGTCGCGGTCGCCGTCGAGGTAGCGCTCGATGGCCTCGGCGAGCTCGCGCGCTGTTCCGAAGCGCGCGTCTCGCTCGTACTCGGTCGCCTTGGTCACGATGAGGTCGAGCTCGACGGGGATGTTCATCGCGGGCGCGCGTCGGGCAGGGCTGCGATCGGGCGGGCTCATCGTCGAGAAGATGAGCTCGGCTTGCTTCTTTCCGACGTGCAGTCGCTCGAGCGCGAGGATCTCGAAGAGGATCACGCCCAGCGAATACACGTCGCTCCTGCGGTCGATCTCGTCGAGCGCGCCGCGCGCCTGCTCGGGCGCCATGTATCCGAGGGTCCCGAGCACCGAGCCCGGGAGAGTCGTGTCGAGCGCGTCCGCGCGCTGCGCGATGGGGTCGCGCTCGGCCGAGCTCTGGATCTTCGCGATGCCCCAATCGAGCACGTACACCTCGCCGAAGTCGCCGAGCACGATGTTGTCCGGCTTGAGGTCGCGGTGGATCACCCCGCGCGAGTGCGCGAAATCAACGGCGAGACACACGCTGCTGAACGCGCTCAGCATGCGACGCAGCGCCGAGCTCGAGCCGCGGTCGTCCGCGTCGCGCCGCGCGGTGATGGCGGCGGACAGGGTCGTTCCACGGAGGCGCTTCATGGTGAAGTAGACGTCGCCGTCGGGCGTGGTTCCGACCTCGTGCACGGGGACGATCGCGGGGTGCTCGAGCTGTCCTTGAACGCGCGCCTCGCGGAGAAATCGGCTGACCATCTCCGCGCGATCTCGAAAGTTGCCGCGGATGACCTTCATCGCGATCTCGCGGCCGATCACCGTGTCGTAGAGCGTTCGGACCGCGCCCATCCCGCCCTCGCCGAGCAGCTCGCCGACGGTGTAGCGCGTCGCAAATTCGCTCGTGGGTTGCGCCACGCGCGTCGTGACGAGCGGCGCGCTGTGCCCGTCGCCCTTCTGCGGGCGATTCGCGACGGTCTTCGGTTGCTCGTCGCCAACCGAGGTCGGCGGAACGCTTGGCTGCTTGTCGTCCTTGGTCATGGGCTCTTCGATCGCTCGCGACGCGCAGTATCCGCGGAGCCGCTGTAGAGTCCAACGCTAGCCGATGAGCACTGCGCTGCTTCGAAAGGGCGACTCGATCGTGGGCGTCCAGTGGATCGACGTTCGTACGGGCCCCGACGCCCGCGCGAGCTTCGAGCGCCAACATTTGCGCGGCGCGCGATGGTTCGACCTCGAGACGGAGCTGTCTTCGAAGGGAGATCCTGCGATGGGCGGTCGTCATCCGCTGCCGCCCACCGAGCGCTTCGTTCGACTGTTATCTGAACACGGAATCAATTCGGACGCCGACGTTGTTTGCTACGACGACAAAGGCGGAGCCAACGCCGCCGCGCGCTTGTGGTGGATGCTCACCGCGCTCGGACACCGCCGCGTGCGCTTGCTCGACGGCGGCCTCGCCGCGGCGATCGCCGACGGACTTCCTGTCGCGTCCGGGCCCATGCCGCCGCGCGAGCCCGTCGTGTACTCGGTCGCGAGCGGCTTCGAGCGCGCGTTCGAAGAGCGCTCGCCTCGCGCGCCGACGGTCTCGATCGACGAGGTCGAGTCCGCGCTCGCGGAAGGCCGTCGGCTCGTCATCGACGTGCGCGACGCCTTTCGCTACCGCGGCGAGCGCGAGCCGATCGACCCGATCGCGGGGAGGATCCCTGGGGCGATCAACGTTCCGCTGGGAGAAAACCTGGGAGAAGACGGGCGGTTTCTCGCGCGCGACGCGCTCGCGGCGAAGTATCGCGCGCTCCTCGGCGATCGCGCGATCGAGTCTGTGATCGTCCACTGCGGCTCGGGCGTGACCGCGTGCCACACGCTGCTCGCGCTCGCCGAAGCGGGCCTCGATGGCGCAGCGCTGTACGTCGGCTCGTTCAGCGAGTGGTGCCGTCGCAAGCCGATCGCGACCGGGTGAGCGAGGCGCTACGCTTAGCACAGATCCAAGGATCTTTCGCGCGAATCACTCGCGCCGAAACGGCCCTTCGCCCACGGGAAGCTCGACGCGTTCGGCGTCTTGGAGCCCTGCGCGGCGCAGCGCGCCGAGGTCTGCGGCATACAAGCGCGTGCTCCCGCAGTAGCCACACACCACCGCAGTCATCGGCAGCGTGGCCTCGCCTCGAATCACCATCCGCGCGTCGCGAAGCACGTAGAGCACGTTGCTGTCGCACTGCGCGCAACGTCGCAACGAGAGCTCCTCGATCGTCGAGCGACCCTTTGGGGGAGCGCTCGGGGGCGCTCGAACGACGTCGATCTTGTGTTGGAGCGAGCGCACCAACGATCGAACGTCGATCACCAACGACTGCAGCGCTCGATCCTGGGCGAGCAGCGCCGCGTCCTCGTTCGAGATGCTGTCGATGAGCACGCGAAGGGATGTGATCGCGTCGCGAACCGTCTGCTGATCCGCGGTCGGATCATCGAGGACCGCCGCGGCGCGGGTCCGCGCTTGTTCGAGCGTCGCTCGTCGCGCCGCAGGAGTCTTCATCGCGGATCAACCGCCCGAGAGCACGGTGTTGATCTCTGCTTGCGCCTGCGTGAGCGTCCCGCCGAGCCTCGACCAGCGCACGGTGCCCGTGCGATCGAAGAGCACCATGGCGGGCAGGTTGATCGTGACCGTGCCCGACATTCCGTAGGTAAAGAAGCGGTAGAATGATTTCGTGGGGTCCATCAACAGCTTCACGTTGGTGAGCGAGTATCGGCTCTGCCACGAAGAGCAGAACGCCTCGTCCACGCCTGTTCGCGCCGCGTTATCCGTGAGGATCTGAATCACGCGAACGCGACCGTTGAAGCGCTGCACAATCTCTTGTTCGAGTCGCCCGGACTCGGCTTGGCAGCGCGTTCACCAACCTGCGGCGGCGATCGCGAGCGTCGCCTCGTGCGTACAGAAATCAGGGCCGCTGAAGGAGTACGGCGTCCCGTCGCAGCGGTTGTACTCGTACGGGCGGATCGGCTGGCCGACCTGATTGCTGTAGGGGCCTTCGGGGTACGTACAGCTCGGAGCGCTGTCTTGCGACGCGCCTCCGTCGCCGTTGGGCGTCATCATCGCGCCCGGCGCGCACGCGACGAGCGCCGCGGCAAACATCGGTGTCCATCGAGTGTCCATGGTGCGTCACAGGGTCTCGCGGAGCGTCACCGAGCGCAACGGCGCTTCGCCATCGGGTATGCTCGCGGCTGTGCGTCGAGCGACCACCATCGTGCTCGTGTGCGTGCTCGGGGGCTGCAGCTCGCCGCGCTTTTCGCCGCGCGCACGAGCGGCGACGCCGCGGACGACGACCGCCGAGCAGCGGGACTACTGGCGGATTCTCGATGAGAGCGCCTCGGGATACACCGTCGAGTGGGCGCTCGCGACGCTGCGCGACGACCACGCCCGCGGCGAGGAGTGGGCCATCGCAGCGCACGTCCTCGGTCGTGATCAGATGCTCGCTTCGCGAGGCGATTCACTGGGCGCTGCGGGGTACGCGCGGCGCTCGCGCGAGGCCGTCCCCTACGCTCCGCGCCCATGGAACGACGCCGCCCTACACCAGCTCGCCGCGCGCCGCATCACGACGCTGCTCGCGCTTCCAGGGGCGCTTCGCGCTGAAATGTCTCGCCTCCGCGCGGCGATCATCACGCTCGCGCTCGCCGAGCTCGGCCCGTCGATCACCGTGCTTCGCGAGACCTCGCGGCAGTGGCGGGCGCACAGCACCGAGGACCACCTCGTCGCGCGCGCGGCCGCGGCGCTCTACGAGCTTCGAGACATCTCGGGAGACACGACGGCGCTCGGCGAGTACCTCGATTGGCTGCCGACGCTGAGCCAACGCGCCGCGAGCGAGTCGGGCGAAATCGTGCTGCAGCTCGCGGTCGACCACCGAGACGACCCCGCGGTGGTGCGGGTGTTCGAGCGCGTTTTGCGCGGCGGATTCTGGGGCGTTCCGAGAGAGTTTTTTACAGAGCGAGTCTATCAGTCGCGCTTGATGGGCTTCGAAGCGCTGCGGCGCATGTTCATCGAGCGGCTCCGAGATCGATCGCTGGTCGGCGAGCTCGTGATCGACGGACGAACCGCGCACGTGATGATCGACGAGCTTCGGTTGCTTTCGTCGGACCTCCAGCCCCCGCAGCGACCGAGTCGATCGCCCTGGCGCGCGTGCGACGACGTGTTGGCGCGGCTCGTTTCGCAGCGCAGGAGCCAGCTCGCGCTCGCGACGATCGCGCAGCGCGACGCGATCATCGACGCTGAAATCGCTCGATTGTTGGCGCCCGATCGCGGTCAGTGGGAGCCTGCCCCGAGGCTCGTGTTCGAGCGTCGCGCGAACACACCGTAGCGATCGCTCACTCGTCGACGAGCACGCCCGGGTTCATCACCCACGCGGGGTCGAGCTCGCGCTTCACTGCTCCCAACGCGCGCGCGAAGAGCTCTGGGCGCTGCCTGTCGTACCAGGGGCGGTGCGTGCGGCCGACGGCGTGGTGGTGCGTGATCGTTCCGCCGTTGGCGATGACCGCTTCGGAGGCCGCGCGCTTGATCTCGGCCCACGGCTCGAGCAGCGCGCCCGCGCGACCGGGCGCGATGAACGTGAAGTACGGCGCGGGCCCGTCGGGGTACACGTGCGTCAATCGACACGTGATCACACCGGCGCCGCACACGCGCTTCATCGCGTCGGAGACCGCGCGAACCACCGCGGCGTAGAGCGACGCGAACGCGTCCCACGTGCACGCGGTCTCGAACGTGTCCGCGACCATCCCCATGCTCACGAGCGCGCTCTGCAGGTACGGCCCGCGCAAGAACGACCCGCGCCACGCGCTTCCGTCGCGGTCTCGCGCGCTCTCTTCCGTCGTGCGGACGACGGGCCCTTCGATTTCGTGTGCGCCCGCCTCGCGGCAGCACGAGATCGCCCGCGCCATCCACGGGTCCCGCGGCCCATCGGCGCTCTCGAACCCGAGCAAGAGCACCGTGCGCCCGCCCGTGGGGACGCCGTTGAGCATCGCCTCGCGCCCGTCGAGCAGACGACAATTGGACGGAAAGAGCCCCGCTTGCGACACGCGTCGCGCGGCCTCGACGCCCTGCTCCCACGTGTCGAAGAGCGCGCTCGCGCTCGCGCGCCACGTCGGTCGCTTGTGAACGCGCACCCACGCTTCGGTGATGACTCCGAGCGCGCCTTCGCTGCCGATCACCAAGCGATCGGGCGACGGTCCTGCGCCAGAGCCCGGGAGCCTGCGCGACTCGAACGCGCCTTGCGGCGTGATCATCCGCACCGACTCGACCTTGTCGTCGATGTGCGTATAGAGCGTCGCGAAGTGGCCGCCCGCGCGCGTCGCGATCCATCCGCCGAGCGTGCTGAACTCGAACGACTGCGGAAAGTGCCGCAGCGTGAGCCCGTGCTCGGCGAGCTGCGCTTCGAGGATGGGCCCCGTCGCGCCCGCTTGGATCTTCGCTGCGAGCGAGCGCGTGTCCACCTCGAGGAGCTGGTCCATCGCGCGGAGGTCCAGCGAGACGACGCCCTTGTAGCGCGCGTCGGGCTTGCACTCGACGCCGCCGACGACGCTCGTTCCACCGCCGAAGGGGACGACGGCGACGCTGCTCTCTGCGGCCCATCCCAGCAGCGTGGCGACGTCGGCTTCGTGTCGCGCGCGCGCGACGAAGTCCGGGGCGTTCGAGAAGTCTCCCTCGAACCCGCGCACGAGGTCGGGAAACGCTCTTCCGTACGTGTGCTCGATGCGCGCGCGATCGCTCGCGTCGCAGAAGTCTTCGAGCCAGCTCGGCACCGTGATCCTCGGCGCGTCGAGCCTCGCCTTGTCGATCGTCGGCAACGGCGGCACGGACGGCGGCTCGATCTGCAAGAGACCAGCGACCATCTGCGCGAGCTGCGCGCGCTCGTCGTCGGACAACAGCGCGTCTTCCCATCCCCAGGCCCAGAAGCTGCGGCGACGACCTGCCTCCATCACTGTTCGACAGGGAGCCTCGCACACTCGTGCGCCCCACCGCGAGGGCCAACGTCGCTATGCCTCGTCGGGGATCGATCGCATCGCGCCCGGCGTGAGCTCGGCCATCTTGCGCACGATTTCGCGCGGGTCCGCGAAGTTGGCCGCGGGCATCGCGTCGCCCTTGGTGAGCACGAGCACGCGGTCGACCCGCGTCGCGCGCCCTTTGTTTTCACCCCAGATCCTCGAGACCTTGTTCTCGGTCACGAGCCGATCGGCGATCACCGTCTGCAGCTTCAACGGAACGCGCTTCTCGATCGCCGCCCACGCGTCGAGCCCGAGGCGCTTGTCGTACTCGCCGTTCTCGACGTCGCCGATGGTCATCACGCACACGCCGTCGTCGCGCAGGACCTCGGCCACGCGGCAGATCGCTTGCTCGAGAAACGTGGTGTACTTGCGAAATCCCAGGCGATCCGAGAGTCCGAGCTGTCGGTCCGTGCGCTCGACCTCGAGGTTCGTGCGCGTTCGATCCGCGAGCGACGCGTCGACGCGCTGGACGCTCTCGCGGAGCATCCACAAGCGGATCCAGTTGAACTTTCCGTAGCGGACGACGTTGAGGTACGGCGGCGAGGTCACGACGAGCTTCGCGCTGTTCTTCGCGACGTGATTGCCGAGCGCGAGCGCGTCGTCCTGCGCGCCGCGGCCGCGCACGGGCGCCACGCCCTCTTGGTACAAGTGCTCGATGCGCTGCGCGATCTTCTCGAACGCGTCGAACGGGTACTTCTTGAGCTTGTTCTCGCGGATGTACTTTCGGAGATAGCCCGGCGACATGCTGAACGTGTTCGGCATGCTCACGGAGAGGCAGCGCGAATCCCAGGGATTTCGCGGGTGATTTCCGTGCAGGATGCCCGTGATGGCCGCGAGGATGAAGCGGTCTTCGCGTCGCAGCGAGGGCTCGAGGCGCTCGCGCAAGTACGAGAGCTGCGGGAGCGTCTTTCGCTGATCGAAGAGCATCGCGATCTCGGGCGGGGGCTCTTCAGTGATCTTCTTCTTCGAGTAGCTCTTCTCGAGCTCGCGCAGCCGCGCGAGGGCATCTTCGCGCGAGGGCGGGTCGACCTTGGCGCTCGTCAACAACGCAGCGAGCGGGTTCAAGTCGACGCCGACGCCCTCGCGGCCGAGGAGACAGGCTTCGAGCGCGGTCGTTCCGCGGCCCGAGAAGGGGTCGACGACGAGGTCGCCCGGCTGCGTGTACTGCTCGATGAAGTACCGCGGGAGCGCCGGCGGAAACATGCCCATGTACGAGCACATCGCGTGGAGCACGTGCCCGTACCTCCGCGGAACGAGCTTCCACCACGGCTCGAGCGGCCCGCCGAGGGAGGGCACCGCCTCGGTCTCGCGCTCGGTGTGCGCGGCCTTGCGCGCGGTCACGGTGCGCTTGCGCGCGGTGCTCGCGGGTGCGGTTGAACCTGCCAGATCGATCGCGACTGCCATCGGCAGCGACGCACGTAGCGGAGAGCGCGGTCGAACCCGAAATTTTCTACGGAGCTCCAGCGGCGATCGGCGCCGCGCCAGCGCTCACGCGTGCAGTCTTCGGCCCACCGAAATGTGATCGGTGAGGTCCTCTTCGATTTCTTCGAACGAGACGCCGACGCCCCGCAAGGGTTCGCTCCCGATGCGCGTGTCGACGATGTGTCGGACGACGCATCGCGCGGTCATCTCCCAGGACCCGTCGGGCAGCGAGAAGGTCACCCGCAGCTCCGATCCGAGGGGCAGCTCGTCCCACGTCTCGATGAAGAGCCCGCGCGACGAGATGTCTCGCGCGATGCATCGGCGGAGGCCGAAGGGGCCCTCCACGAGCACTGCAAAGGCGACCCGCAGGCGCAATTCTCCACGTCGATCGAGTTTTGTCGTCGCAACGCTCACGGACCGAACCGTAGCGGGACGAAATCATCGACAACCACTTTCCTGCGAAGATCCCGCGGCGACGTGTGTTCTGAAAACTCGCGTCGTCGCGATGATCGATCGATGTACACTCCGCCCCGCGTCGCCGAACGCGCTGCCTTCGGCCACCACGCACGAGCCATGCAACTTCATCGCTTCAGCACGCTTATGTTCGCCGCGGTCACTGCGATCGCGATCACCTCCACGCCGCTCACGGCCCACGCGATCCGGCCCGACTACGACGGCGAGCGCGGGATCGAAGCGCAGGTCCTCTTCGGGGTCGGCGGCTTCACCGCGGGGACGCAGAGGATCTTTCTTCAGCAGGGCATGGGGGGCGTCTCGGCGCTCCCGCAGATCGTCGGCGCGGGCTTCAATTTTCGGGTGTCCGCGGGGTATCGAATCATCCCTGCGCTGAGCGTCGGGGCGTCGTTTTCGATCAGCCCGCTCGCGGCGTTTCTGCCTCCGACGCTTCGCGAAGACCAATGGGCGACGTCGGCGCTGACGTACTCCGTCGGCGTGTACGGGAGGCTCTACTATCTCGCGCTGCTGCCTTCGATCCCGCGCACCAGCCGCGTCGAGTTCTCGTCGTGGGGAGACCTTCGCCGCTTGGATCCGTGGGTCTCGCTGGGCGTCGAGTTTCAGAACTTGTCCTATCGGCAGGTGTTTCGCGAGGCGAACAACGTCAACGCGTCGAACACACGCTCGAGCGCGAGCATCCCGTTCGGTCTCGGCTTCGACTACCGCGTGCTCCCGATGTTGTCCGTCGGCGTCGCGGGCACGATCGCGCCAACGATCGGCAGCGGGACGACGTTCACGCGTAGCTACATCATGAGCGGAAATCTCGTGACGGAGAACATGGCGTACAACTCCGAAGACCCCGTGAACCTCTGGTGGAGCGTCGGGCTCGGCGCGAAGTACACGCTGTCGCTCTGAGCGCGCCGCGCTGAGCCAGCCGATTCACCCGCCAAATAGCCGCGCGAACGCGTGCACGATGCGGAGCTGATCGCCCAGCGACGGCGTTCGCTCGACGCCCACGTGTCGAATCGCTGGCGTGAGCAAGAGCGACACGTTGGCCTCTTCGCGCAGCTCGCGCTCACAGTCCTCGGCCTCCGTCGGCGGAACCACGTCGTCCGCCGCCCCGTGCAGCACCGAGACGGTCATCCCGTGAAGCTCTCTCGCGCGTCCCACAGGTGAGAGCGAGAGCACGCGCTCGCGCTCGCGAGGCTCGGAGAGCACCCGCAGCACGGTCTCGCGCACCGCTGCTTTGTCCCCGCCGATGATGCGGTCGAACATGGCCCTCGCGCTCGGAGACAAGAGCCTCGCTGTGTGCCGCGCTTGCTCTCCGGTGACGTGCAGCTGCAGTCGCAGACAGTCTCGGAAGATCGCGACTTCTTCGGGCGCGACGAAGCGATCGGCGTACATGTACACGAACACGACGAGCCCGTACTCGTGCGCGCGCATCGTCCGCGGGCCCGATGGCGTCTCGACGGTGTCCGTCGCGAGAAAGCGCAGGACCTTGCGCAGATCGTAGTGCCCGCCCATCACCGCGACGCGGTCGATGATCCCGTGCGACGCGGGGTCTGCCGTCGCGACGAGCGACAGGCCGCCCGCGAACGACAGCCCGAAGAGCCCTACGCGCCCCTGCGTCGCGAGGCCCGATTGCGCGAGGTACCTCGAGGCCTCGATGATCTCGTCGACGCTCGATCGATCGACGCGATAGTCCGCGAGCGCCATGAGCTCGGGCGTGATCACGACGAGCCCTGCGCGCGCGAGGTTTCTCGCAAACGGAACGAGCCTCGGCTCGTCGACGCCCAAGTAGTGAACGCCGTGCGCGACGACCACGCCCGGCCGCGGCTCGCTGCCGTTGGTGGGACGATAGATCCTCGCGCGAAAGGGCCCGTGCCTCGTGCGGAGCAACACGTTTTCGACGCGAATGGGCTCGTCGTACATGCGCGCGAGCGGGTTTTGCGCGCCCGACGACCGCGACAGCACCGCGGCGGCGCGGATGTGCGCGCGCACCGGAGGACACGACCCGAGCGCGATCGGCGCGAGGAGCAACGACGTGAGCGCGACGATCCAGCGACGTTCGCGCCGACGCGTATCGTGAGAGTCCTTCAACGCTCGTCAGGGTAGCGCAAATGCACGGAGCGACGCGCGTTCGTTGTGGCACGCTTCGCTCGTGACCGACCGCCTCGACCACGCCACAATCGAACGTCGTAGAAATGGGCCGAGCGTCGGCGCGGTTGTGCTCGCGTCGAGCCGCCACGAATCCACCGAGAAGAGCGCGTTGATCGAATGAGTGGCGGTTTCACGCTCGATGAGTCGATGATGGGCGTCGCTGGGACGGGGCTGCGCGGCGTGTACGGGCTGCCGTGGTTGTCGCTCGAGCCACTGTTGGATCTCTCGGCGCTCGACGCGGTTCACGAAGAGGTGTGCGTCGCGCTCGCGTCGTTGCCGACGGACTACACGGGCGGCTCGCATCGCTCGATGGGGATCATGCCCGAGGAGCTCCGCGAGACAGCGCTCACGGACTACGCCGAGGTGATCCGAGGCCTCGACGACGCGCAGTTCGCTGTATTTCGAGGGCTCGCGGACGATCCATCGCTGGTCGATCGCGCGAGGCGCGAGGGGCTCGCCTTCGGTGAAGAGCGCGACGTGCTGCTGTCGCGACGGCAGATGCTCTGGCTCGAGTATCGATTCGGCGTGTATTTTCCCTGGAAGGTCTACTACGAGATGATCCCGAACCGCTGGTGGACCGAGAAGCACGACCCGCAAGGAAAGCGCTTCACGCGCGCGGCCGAGTCGCTGCTCCCCAAGACCGTCGCGCTGGCGAAATCGCTGCCGTTCACGAAGATCGGCCGCTGCAACATCATGGGCCTCCGCGCGCACGACTACGGGACCGTTCACCGCGACGGTCACCCCGAAGAGCAGTCGCGCCCCGATGAGTTCATCACGCTGTGCCCCGCGCAGAACAAGACGCTCTTTCTCTACGACAGGGCGAGCGGCGCTCGGACGCGCACCGAGGGGCGCGCGCTCTGGTTCAACGACTTCGATGACCACGGCGTCGAGGCCGCTCCGTACTTTCGGTACTCGATTCGGGTCGATGGGGTCTTTCGTGAGGATTTTCGCGAACGAGTGCGGTCGCACGCGCGGCTTGTTCGTGAGCAAATTTCGTCGCATCCGGGTACACTCGCCGGCCCGTGACCACGCAAGGACAAGGCGCTGAGCCGCCCTTCGAGCGCGACGAGTTTCTCAACGACCCCGGCATCATCGGCGCCCGCTGGTGGAACAGCGAGCTCAAGAGCGAAGAGCGCCAAGCCTCTCGCCGCCAAGCGCTCGCGTACCTCGCCATCGGACTGACGGTCACCGCCGGCGTCGGCGGAATGGTCGCCGCAGGGGCCGCGCTCTCGACCAAGTACGAGCGACGCTCGAGCCTCGAGATGCAGCGACGGTTCGGCTGGAGCTTCGGCGCCAACGGCGAGCGGCTGACCTTCGACGGCCGACGCGTATTGCCGTTCGACCCCGCGAAGCTGCGCTCGTTGCGAGCGGATTGCCTCGGGACGCACCTCGCCTCGATGCAGTCCGCGGCGATCTTCGACGCGATCTTCCACCGCCCCGCGGAGTCGCCCGGCGAGGACACTGGCACATCTTTTCAAGCGCTCGACAGCTTCCTGCTGCCCGTCACGACGTGGTCGATGGGCTTCGCGTACCGCATGGGGCAGACGCTCGCGCGCGTGCTGTCTCGGCTGTCTCGCCGCGTGGCCGTGATCGTCGACCTCAACGGCCCCGACGCGGTCGCCGTCGCGGCGGGGCTCGCGGACACGCACGCGCCCGTGTGGCTGCTCGATCACTGGCCGCACCCGCACGGGGTCGTCCCTGCGCACATGACGCTCGCGAGCGCGATCTTCTTTCAGCCCAGGTTTGCTGCGGCGAACGCGACGCGCCCGAGCGACGCTCCGCCGGTGTTCATCACCGATCGCGCGCGGATGTTGGCCTACGTCGACGCGTCCGATCGCTTCGACAACCGGTTCGTCCCGAAGCTGCCCGCGGCGACGGTGCTCGAGTCGACCGCGCGGGCGCGGGACATTTTGTACGTCGCGCCGAGCGACGTCTCGACGCTCGACCCAGACGACGTCAATCCCGCCCTCGTCGCGTATCGAACGCGAGGGTTGTCGGTGCGCGCGATCACGGGGCACGCGTTCTTCGCGACGACGTACGAGTTTCCCGCGGCAGGACAGGACCCGATCGAGTCGTTTCTGCAGCAGTCCAAGCTCTTCTACAACGGCGACGCCGAGCGCGAGGCGCTCTTCGACACGCACTACGACTTCTCGAACCCGCTCATCGAGGTGCCCGCGACGCCCGACACGCGCGCGATCTTGTGGCAGCCGATGGCCCGCGCCGTGATGCCTCCGCCGCCCACCGCGGCGCCGCTCGGGAGCGTCGAGGTCGTGATCCAAGGGTCCAACACGATCCTCGGCGCGCGCTTCGACCGCAACGGATCTTGGAATCGTGTGTCCTCGAGCTCGAGCTCGTGGGGAGGCTGATCGATGGCCGTTCAACACGCGATCTTCGCCATGGAGCTCTGCCTTCCGCTCACGGGCGTGTCGGGCACGCACTCGACGCTCGTGAGCATGCTGCGCGAGTACCCGCTGCAATCGACGGCCGACGAGAAGTGGCACTTCTACGAGCGCGTTCGGCAGCTTTTGCTCAGCGAGCTCCCGCACGCGTACAAGGGCTGCTGGGACTTCTTCAACGAAGACGCCCGCGCCAAGAGCGACTTCGAGATGTGGACCAACGGGATGCTCACGCGCGAGGGCGCGCGCAGCGGACCGTCCGGTCGGCCCGAGGGCGATCCCTTTCGAGGCGGAGCCAACAGCCGGTTCATGACGGTCACGATCGCGTGGCTCATGGTGCAGAGCATGCCGAGCACGATCGACCTCTCGATGACGTGCAACATCCCCGAGAGCGCGCTCTGGCATCGCAGCTCGTTCGGGTACATTTTGTCGCGCATGGGGCGCGTGCAGTTCTCGGCGGTCAAGAGCGACGTGTTCTACGTGATCCCAGGGGACGACGCGTGGGGGCTGACCGTCGAAGACCTGCAGCTCGAGAAGTTTCACTATCTGCGGCCCATTCAGGGGTAAACGCGATTCGCGCGCGATCGTGGCCCGCTCTGCGTTGACACCCGGCGAACGAACGCGGTCCCATGGGGGCGCATGTTCACTTCGCGAGGCGTGTGTCTGGTTGCGTTGGTCGCGAGCACCGCAGGGTGCGCCGCGAGCGAGAGCGATATCGCTGTGTCCGGGGTCGCGATCGCGGGTCGATGGACGCCTCCGGCGCGGACGCGCGCGATCTCGGATCCGCAGTTCGTTCCTGTGGTCGATCCGCCGCGCATCACGGGGAGCTGTATGAGCACGTGCCCGACGATGGTCTGGGGCACGTGCACCGATCGCGCGTGCACGGGCCCCATGACGGGCACCGTCGAGATCCAGCGGTACATCATGAGCCGCTGGGGCTTCGTCGGCGCGGGCGGCAACTATACGTGCCGTCGCAACAGCAACCCGGCGAGCTGCGACTACCTCTCGGTGCACAGCATCGGCCGCGCGATGGACTTGATGATCCCGCTCGCGGGGCGCGACGCGGACAACACGCTCGGCGATCAGGTCGCCAACTGGCTCATCGAAAACGCGGAGTACGTCGGCATCCAGCGCGTCATTTGGGACGGCCGCTATTGGAACGGCAGCCGCGTCAACAATCACTTCTCGGACATCAGCTCGAGCGCGGATCAGCACGTCAATCACATCCACGCTGAGGTCAGCGTCGACGCGGCCAACCGACGCACGAGGTTCTTCACGATGGGCGCGCCGCCCATGACGTGTCCCGTCGTGTGTTACGGCAACGCCGCGGTGCGCGCGGACTGCTCGTTCACGGACTGCGCGGCGATGGGACAGGTGTGTGTTCCGGATCCGCCGCGGTGCGCGCCGACCGAAGCGCCAGCGGCCGTTCGCAACGCGGGCGCGGCGATCCCCGCAGCGACGCGCGTCGGCGGGCTCGTGCGGTACCAGCGCGTCGCGCCAGCGCGTATCTTCGACACGCGGATGGCGGCGACGTCGGCGCAGCTCGCGCGGTCCGACGGCGCGTCGAGCGGGCCGCTGACAGGGACGCGCACGGGCACGTTCGCGGCGTTTCCGGGGCTGCCTGCGGGGGCGACGGGCGTGTGGCTCAACGTGGCGGCCGTTCCGCAGACTGAACCGGGATTCATCTCGGTGTACCCCGCGGGATCGAACACCGACACGTCCACGGTGAACTTCGCGCCTCCGTTGCCGAGAGCGAACGCGACGGCCATCGCGCTCGGAGCGGGTGGCGGCGTGACGTTTCGCTCGAACACCGCGGTCGACGTCATCACGGACTTCACGGGCGCGTTCGCCCCGACGGGAATGGGCCTCCGAACGGTCTCTCCCACTCGCGTCGTCGACACGCGCGGAGCGTCGCCGATCGCGGCCAACGGGAGGCTCGAGGTCAACGTTCGCGCGCCGGCTGGAGCGCGGGGCGTGGTCGCGTCCGTCGCGGTTTTGCCGCGGGGAAACGCGGGATTCGTCACGGCGTTCCCGTGCGATCAGCCGATGCCGGTCACGAGCAACATCAACCACGGCCCGACCAACGTCGTCGCCAACGCGGTGATCTCGACCATCTCCGGAACGTCGCTGTGCTTCCACTCGCTCGCCGAAGTGGACCTCGTCGTGGACGTGACGGGCTACCTCGTCGACGCGGGCGAGCTCTCGTTGCAGCTGCTCAATCCGCTGCGCGTGATGGACACGCGCAACGCGACGTCGATCTACAGCGGCCGCCTCGGCGCCGGGCAGATCGTCGAGATCCCCGTGTCTTCGATCGGCGGATTGCCCGCGGATCCCCGCGCGGTCCTCGCGAACATCACCACGGTCGAGGCCAGCGCGAACGGGTTCATCACGGCCTTCCCGTGTGGAACCACCACGCCCAACAGCTCGAGCCTCAACTACGCGACCGGGACGGTCAGCGGCTCGGCTGTCATCGCGCCGCTCGGATCGGGGCGCCTCTGCGTGTTCTCCTCGGCGCGCGCGCACGTGATCGTTGATTTGTTGGGCGTGTGGGTTCCCACCCCAGGCTCGACGCCGACGATGATGATGCCTCCGCCCGAGGACCCCGAAGATCCAGGGATGGACAGCGGCGTGGTGGGCCCTGCGCCCGACGCGAGCCTTCCCCCCAGCGACTCGGGCGTCGCGCCGACGGACGGAGGATCTCCTGCGACCGACGGTGCCGCCTCACGCGACGGCAGCGCGAGCCGAGACGGCTCGACGATGGGTCCGCCCGCGATGGCGGGCTGCGGTTGTCGCACGACGAACCGCGACGGACGCGCGGGCGCGCTCGGCGTCGTGACGCTCGCAATGGCAGTGAATTTCCTGAGAAAGCGCCGATCGCGGGGCGTGACTCAGGGCTTCGGCCCGAAGAGCCAGTGACGGCCGAGGGTCCATCCCAAGAAGCGTCGCGCCTCGCGTCCCTCGAAGCGCGCGGCGCCCTTCGCGTCGAAGCGTCCGTCGTCGATGCACAGCGCGAGGCCGTCGACCGCCGGCGCGAAGTTCGTTCGAAACGGCTCCTTCGCCTTCGCGAGGTCGCCTCGGAGCGCGCGGACAAACGCCTTCTGCTGCGCCTCGGGGAGCAGCGCGAGAAAGAACACCATCTGCCGCCACGCGTACGCCGTGTTCTTCAGCCGCACGAGCTGCGGGCGGCCGAGGGGTAGCTTCTGCGCGTGCTGCTCGAGGATCCACTGGGCGTTGCGCAGCGCCATCTCGAAGAGCGTCGCCTCGCCCAAGCGCTCCTTCAGCGACAGCTCGTCGAAGAGCGGGGCGAGGTTGTGCGTGGTCAAGAGCTGCTGCTGCTCGATGATCGTGCCGTTGTACGCGACGGACCAAGTCCCAGGGTTTTCGCCGGCGAGCCGCGTGCAGAGCGCAGCGAACGCGTCGACGCCGCCGTAGCGCCCCTTGGTGATCTGCATCGCGAGCACTTCGTCGAAGGGCAAGCCGTAGTAGCGCTCGTAGAGCGTCCCGCGGAGCATCTTCGCGCTCACCTTGGCGGCCGAGACGAACTTCTCGCTGAACGCGCCCATGAAGATGTCCGCGGCGAGCTCCTCGACGATGGGCACCTTCGACTCGGCGCCCTTCGAGAGCGCGAGAAACTCCTGCAAGAGCTTGTTCGGCAAGATCCGCTCGGAGAAGCTTCGGATCGCGAGCTCAGCGAGCTGCGCAAACGTCTGTCGCGACTGCTCGACGGTGTCGAGCGAGCGCGATCGGTGCGCGTCGATCGCTGCGATCCAAGGGAGCTCCTCGAGCTGCACCTGCTTCGCGAGGTTCAACAAGAGCAGCGAGCGACGGCGACGAAACGCTGCGTAGGTCGCTGCGTACACGCGACGCAAGCGCGGGTTGGTGATGCCCGCGGCGCGCACTTGCGCGGTGACCTTCGGCGCGAGGATCGCGAGGACTTCTCCCGAGCCGACCACGCCGCGCGAGACGAGCTCGTCGAGCGTCGCCTCCAGCGCGCGCGCCAACGTGCGCTCGAATCCTGCGGGAACGTGGGTCCCCGCCGGGGCTCCCGCGCTGGCCTCGCTGGGTTCGACCGCGGTCATGTAGGGCTCGATCGCGCTCACGCCGAGCTCGCGCTCGACCTTCGAGAGCCGCGCGGCCACGACGTGCGCGATCGCAGCGTCGAGCGGCAGCGCGCGCACGCGGGCCTGCTCGTCGCGGAGCTTCGCGAGCTTCGGCGATCCAGGCGCGCCGCGCTTGTGCAGGGCAGTGGCCAACATCCGACGCACGTGACGCTCTCCGCCGCCCAGCGAGCGGCCGGTGGCCAGCGTCTCGAGCGCGCGATAGAGCGTGGCGAAGCTCTCTTTGTTGGACGTGAACCTCTTCGACGGCGACGCGGCGTACATTTGGTCAGCGATTTCGCTGACGAGCGCGCGAGCGCGCGCGGACCACTCGGGGGTGATCTTCGCGCCCACGGTCCCGCCGTCGACGACGTGGTTGCCCTTGGCGTCGCGGACGAGCGAGCCCACTTCGTCGCGCGCGAGCGTGACGGGGGCGCTCAGCGTCTCGCAGAGCATCGCGATGACTCGGTCTTGCAGAGGGCCCCACGCGAGCGAGGCGCGCATCGCGGTGATGTCCCTCGGCGTGCGCTTGGCGCGGAGCTTGTCTGCGACGTCGTGCGCGGACTGCAGGCTCACGACGGAGGCCTCGGGCGCGGGGCGATCGTTTTCGATCGGATAGAACCGCAGTCGATCGAAATAGGGCGCGATGGCCTCGAGGACGTTCGCGGCCGCGGCGCGCTCGCCACGGTCGAGCAGCCACGCGACGACGAGCAGCGCGCCCTCCTCGGGGAGGTTCACGCGAAACGTTCCGTCGCGCATGCGCGCGATGAGCGCGGCGAGGCCCGCCTCGGTCAGCGCGTGCGCGTTGAGCGCGGCGCGCTCGGTCGCAAACGAGCTCACGAAGCGCGCGCCCTCGGGCGTGCTCGCGAGCGCCGAAAGAGCGGCGGTCTCGTGCTCGACGAGGGGGCCGTTGGCCAGGAGATTTCCTGTGGCGAAGCCGCCCTTCACGACTTCGAGCGTGGCCCACGCAGGGGCGCCCTTCACGGGCGTCCGCGAGCCCACGGCGAGCTCGCCCGAGAGCATGCCCTCGAGCGCCGCGGTGAACCGCTGGATCTTCGCGTTTGCAGCGGCGCGCGTCGCGGCGTCTTCGTTGCTCGACGCGGTCTCGAGCGCGCGCGCGATGAGCCCGGCGATGTAGCCGGGGTTCGGAGTGACAGCCCTTCCCTCGTCGCTCATTCGAATGGTTCTCGCTTTCGGACCACGGCCACGGCTCCGCCTTCTGTTTGCGACACACGGGATGTCGCGGAGTTGGCAGAGGCACGAGAGGCCTCGCGGACCGCGTGGCAGGAGTTGCACCTGCGCCGGCCGGGTAAGCAGCCCGGCTCTCTCACTAGCTGAGTTACACGCGGAGAGATGGTCGACCTTCGCGATCCGCGTCGCGCCTGTCAACCCTGCGCTTCGATGAATCGCGCGACGATCACAGGCCGCGCGACCAGGCTGCGAGCGTCTGCGCTGCAGAGAGGGTCGTCGCGATCTCGACGACGCCGCGCTGCGGATCCGTGATGCGCACGAGTCGCCCTGGCTCCATCCCACGCTCGCCCGAAAACGTGGTCCCCGCGTCGCCGATGTCCTCGACCATGGGGCGCGGCGTCGGGCCGAAGATGTACACGTCGCCGCCCATCTCGTGGTTCTTGATGTAGAGCCGGCCCTGGTCGCTGAGGCCGACGATGATCTGCTTGCCGCCGACGGTCATCCCGACCATGGCCGCAGCGACGTGCGCGCCGGCGCTCACGTTGACGTGCCAGCCGCCGAACCAGAGGTGCGCGACGGACTCGCCGGGGGGCATTCCGAACATGCGCTGGTACTGGCCCTTCGCGCCGCCGCGGGCGAAGAAGTACGCGTAGCCGCCGAACATCATCAGCCCCACGAGCACCGCGGGAATCCAAGTGGGAAATCCGTCTTCCATCTCGGCCGCGTTCATACGAACGAACGTCGAGGGCGAACAAGTTTCGCGATGCGCGATTCGGTGCAACCGCTCGGGCAACGGGACATCCGACGTGCTGTGAGCACGTCAGCGTCGGCGCCGTGTCAGGACGAAACCGAGTACGCCCCCGGTTGGTACGCGATCGCAGAGCCACGAGAAATCCCTGCGGATCGCCCCGTGAAGCTCCGTCGCTTCGGCGTAGATCTCGTGTTGTTTCGCGACAAAGACGGCTCGATCGCGTGCCTCGACGATCGCTGCAAGCACCGCGGAGCCTCCCTCGCGCTCGGCAACGTGAAGGACGGCTGCGTCGCGTGCCCGTTTCACGGGTTCGAGTTCGACGCGAAGGGCGAGTGCAAGCACCTCCCGGTGCTCGGCGCGGGCGCGAAGATCCCGAAGGCGATGAACACGCGCGCGTACACCGTGCGCGAGCAAGACGATTGGCTCTGGCTGTACTGGGGCGAATTCTCCGGCGAATTGCCGGAGATTCCGCGGTTCGAGCACTTGTACACGAGCAAGCGTCGCGCGCACACGATCGTTCGCGAGTGGAGCGCGAGCTTCGTCCGCGTGATCGAGAACCAGCTCGACCCGTTTCACTTGCCCTTCGTTCACAAGAGCACGATCGGCCGAAACATGCCGCCCGCGATGACGGTGAACTACGTCGAAGAGGGCTCGCGCATCACCGCGTGGCCGGGCGAGGCGCGGACCGACAAGCACGCGGGGTTCTTCATCGAGTTTTGTTGGGCCAATCTCTGGGTCAATCACATCAGCGACCAGCTCGACATCGTCGCGGTGTTCGCGCCGATCGACGCGACGCACACGCGCACGTACCTGCGAACGTTTCAGGGCTTCGTGACGATCCCTGTGCTCGGATGGATCGTCGACCGCGTGATGGCGCTCTCCAACGTGAAGATCTTCGCGCAGGACGAGGGCGTCGTCGTCTCGCAGCCACAGTCGCCGCTGCTCGCGACGGACGAGGTGCTTGTGAAGGCCGACGGGGCGATCATCGCGTTTCGCAAGATGTACGCGCGCGCGCTTCGATCGCGAGAGCCTGTCGAGAGCGATCGCGCCGCAGAGTGAGCGCCCGTCGCGCGCGACGTGTGGCCGCGCTACGATGCTGCCCATGAGCGCTGCTGCTCGAAAGATTCCGCTCACATGGGAGGTCACCTACGCCCCCGAGGCGTGGGAGATCGAGGACGACGTCAAGGTGCCGCAGGCGGTGTATCAGGGGGAGATCGCCCGGGATCTCATCGATGTGCTGAAGACTCGCGCGGAGACGACCGGCGCGCCGTGGGGCGTCGGAGGGGACTTCGCGCTTCGGTGGGACGAGGAGCACCCCAAGGTCGGCGTCGACCCGGATGTGTATCTCGTCGAGCCTCCGCTGCCGCGAGGTTTGCTCGAAAAGAGCCTGCGCACGTGGATCGAGGGACACACGGCGCCGCGGCTGGTGATCGAGGTCGTGAGCGACAGCACGAGCGACGAAGACTACATCCACAAGCCCGCCCGCTACGCTGCGTGCGGGATCAAAGAGCTGTGGGTGTTCGACCCGCTGAAGATCGGCCCCACGGGCGGACCTGCGTTTCGTCTGCAAATTTGGCGACGAGACGCGGGTGGTGGCCTTCGCCGAACGTATGCGGGCGAGGGGCCAGCGTTCAGCGAAGAGCTCGGCGCGTGGCTTGTCGTGCAAGAGGGCGGGATGCGTCTTCGCATCGCAGACGATGCCCGCGCGACGCACGTGTGGCCCACGGCCGCCGAGAGAGAGAGGGCGGAGAAGGAGCGCGAGCGCGCGGAGAAGGAGCGCGAGCGCGAGCGGGCTGACTTCGAGCACGAGCGCGCGGAGAAAGAGCGCGCTGAGAAAGAAGCGCTGGCCGACGAAATCGCTCGGTTGAAGGCGGAGCTCGCAGCGACGAAGCGCTGACGGAGCGCGCGTGGCGCTCGACCGCGCGTTCGGTTCGCCGGTAGAATCCGAGGGCATGCTCAGGTTTTCGGCGTCTCGTGGCTCTTGGCTTGTTGCGATCACCGCGGCGCTCGCGGCGTGCAGTCCTTCACCAGCGACGGACTCTGGCGTGGACACGGGGGTCGCGCAGGACAGCGCGTCGTCGGATGTGGCCGACGCGACGGTGTCGATGGACGTCGCGGATGGCGCGATCGACGACAGCGCGTCGCCGACGGACACGGGCGTCAGTCGCTACACGTTTCCGGACGCGATCCCGATGGTGGGCGACCCGAGCGCGATCGATCCGCGCGTTCGCGGGCCATTTCGCACGGGATATCGCGTGCTGATGCACACGTACACGCCGCGCGGATCGCGTACGCCGAGGACCATTCCGGTGCACATCTGGTACCCCACGTGGGCGCTCACGGGACCGACGGTGACGTACCAGCGCCTCGTGGTGGATCGCGAGTCGTTTCGTGACGCGCCGCCCGCGCCGCCCGCGCACGCGATGGGCTACCCAGTGCACGTGTTCTCGCACGGCGACCGAGGCTTCGGTGGAACGACCGCGTTCTTGTGCCGGTATTTCGCGTCGCACGGCTGGGTCACGATCGCGCCCGATCACGTTGGAAACACGCTCTCGGACACGCCTTCGCCGCGGCCGTACGCGCTCTATCACCTCCGTTCGCAGGACGTGAGCGCCGCCCTCGACGCGATCGACGCGCTGCCGATGACCGACCCGCTCAAGCAATTGGGCGCGCTCCGCACGACGCGCACGGTGCTCTCGGGCCACTCGTTCGGGACGCACACGGTCTGGACCAGCGCCGGCGCCACGTTCGACGTCGAGCGCATTCGCCCGAGCTGCACCGCGGCCAACGCGTGCACGCCCGAGGACATGACCGCGTTCGGACAGAACTACCGCGACGCGCGGTTCGTCGCGGGGATCCCGATGGCTGGGTCGATCAACCGCAATCTCTTCGGACCGACGGGGCACGAGTCCGTCACGACCGTGATGTCCATGCCGCGCGCGTTTCCCATGCTCGCGATGAGCGGAACAGCGGACCCCGTCGGCGCCGAAGGCCAGTTCGACTCCACCGCGCCGATGCCGCTCACGTGGCTCGACATCCGCGGCGCGTGTCATCAGTTCTTCGCGATCGGGGCGTGCACGGACATTCCGGACGCGGACCAAGATCGCATCGTCGGCGCGTGGGCCCTCGCGTTCGCGCGGCGCCACGTCCTCGACGATGCCACAATGCACGTACGATCCCTGCTCGACGGCTCGGCCCCAGTGTCCGACCGCGTGGCCTTGCGCTCTCGATGAGACGACTATGAATTTGCGCACCTGTTTTCTTCTGAGCACGGTCATCGCCGCGAGCGTCGCGTGTACGCCCGCGCCGACTTCTCCGACCGACGCGGGCGTCGCAGACGGCAACGACGGCGCGGTGGTCGACGATGTCCCGCCGGTGGACGTGCAGGTTCCGCCGCCGGGGCCGTTTCAGCCGACCGATCCGCGGCTGCGAAGGCTGACGCGCGCGCAGTACACCAACGCGATCCGCGACGTGTTCGACGAGACGCTGATCGTCCCTAGGTCGCTCGAGCCGGACAAGCGGCCCGAGGGATCGTCGAGCATCGGCGGCACCGAGACGACGATTTCGCAGCGCGGGACCGAGCAGTACCAAGACGCCGCGTACGACCTCGCCGAGCAGATCCTGCGCAATCCGACGCGACGCGCGCGGTACGTCACCTGTACGGCGGCGGGCGTTCGCGATGACGCGTGCGCGGGGACGTTCTTGCGCACGATCGGGCGAAAGCTCTGGCGAAGGCCCGTCACCGACGCGGAGCTCGCGACGCTCGTCGCGATCTCGGGCCGCGCGGCCGAGGCGTTGATGGACTTTCACCGAGGGCTCGAGTTCGGGCTCTCGGCGCTGCTGCAGTCGCCGAACTTCTTGTTCCGCGAGGAGATGGGCACCGTCCGCGGGGTCGAGCGTCGCTACGAGCGCTACGAGCTCGCCTCGCGCCTCTCGTTCTTCTTGTGGAACGGTCCTCCCGACGACGCGCTCCTCGACGCCGCGGAGATGGATCAACTGCAGGGCGACTCGCTCGCGACGCAAGTCGATCGGATGCTCCAATCGCCGAAGCTCCGCCGCGGGCTCGAGGCGTTCGTCACCGATTGGCTGCGGCTCGACGAGCTCGACTTCATCGCGCGCGACGCGACGCTCTTCCCGTCGTTTGGCGCGGATTTCGGGCCGTCTGCGCGCGAAGAGGTCCTTCGCACGATCAGCTGGATCGTGCTCGAGCAAAACGCGGACTTCCGCGACGTGCTCACGACGCGAGAGAGCTTCGTCAACCGACGGCTCGCGTCGATCTACGGCGTGACGTTTCCGTCGCGCGGCGCGGGGCCCAACCAGTTCGAGAGGATCACGTACTCGCCCACGCAGCCGAGGCAGGGCATCCTCGGGATGGCCGCGTTTTTGGCGCTCGAGGCGCACCCCACGTCGACGTCACCCACGCTGCGCGGCAAATACGTGCGCGAGTTGATTTTGTGTGAGGCTGTCCCGCCGCCGCCGGTGGGCGTCAACACGGCGATCCCCGAGCCCAACCCCAACGCGCGAACGCTGCGCGAGCGGCTGCAAGTGCACCAAGAGGTGACGACCTGCCGCGGCTGCCATCGCTTCCTCGACAACATCGGCCTCGGCTTCGAGAACTTCGACGCCCTCGGCCGCTTCCGTCGCGAGGACAACGGCGCGGTCATCGACCCGAGCGGCTTCATCGACACGACGCCCTTCGCGGACCCGTCGTCGATGGCGCAAGCGCTGAGAAATCACCCGGGATTTCCGCGGTGCGTGGTCAATCGGCTGTATCGCCACGCGTGGGGCTTCAAAGAAGAAGAGGCCCAGCGCGAAGAGATCGAGCGGCTCTCGCGGTCGTTCGCGCAAGACGGGTTTCACCTCCGCGGTCTGCTGCGGACGATCGCGCTCGGCGAGGCGTTTCGGCGGGCGCGGGCGATCGAGATCCCGCCGTTGCCTCCGCTGCCGATACCCGATGGAGGAGCGCCCGACGCGCAGAGCGACGCAGGGCGCGACGCGAGCGCGACCGATGCGGGCGCGACCGACGCGAACAACACTGACTCGAGCGCCGACGCGGGCACGGAGGCCGACCGATGAAACCCCTCTCTCGACGCACCATTCTTCGCGGAACTGTCGGCGGACTCGCGGTCGCGATCGGCCTTCCGTGGCTCGAGGCGATGACAGGGAGCACGCGCAGGGCGCGCGCTGACGGGTCGTTTCCCAAGCGATTCGGCGTGTGGTTCTTCGGCAACGGCGTGATCCCCGAGCAGTGGACGCCCGCGGCCGAAGGCTCTGCGTGGCAGCCCTCGTCGCTCATGATGCCGCTCTCGGCCATCAAAGAGCACCTCTGCGTCGTCACCGGAACGCGCGTGAACACGCTCAACACGACCCCGCACGGCTCGGGCCCCGCGGGGCTCTTCTCGGGCGACTCGCTGAGCGGCAGCGAATTTACGCAGGGATCGTCGTTTCGCGCGGCGACGTTCGACCAGCGCATCGCCGAGGCCGTCGGAGGCGACACGCGCTTTCGCTCGCTCGAGACCGCGGTCCAGCCCGCGCAGTACGGCATCGCGCACGCGGGCCCCAACATGCGGCTGCCCATCGAGCCCGACCCGCGACGGCTCTTCAACCGCATCTTCGGCGAGGGATTTCGCGCTCCAGGCGAGATGACCATGCCCGACCCGAGGCTCAGCTTGCGCCGCAGCGTGCTCGACGCGGTGGCCGGTCAGAGCCGCACGCTCGCGGCGCGCGTGGGCGTCGAGGACCGACGGAGGCTCGACGCCCACTTCACGGCCGTGCGCGCGATCGAGCAGCAAATCGCCAGGCTCGAGAGCAACCCGCCGAACCTCGCCTCGTGCCGTCGCCCCGACATGCCGCCCGAGTCCATCCCCGACGTGATGGGCCGGCCCGACATGCGAACCAAGTCGCGCATCATGAGCGAGCTGCTCGCGATGGCGATGGCGTGCGACGCCTCGCGCGTGTTCTTTCACATGTACAGCCAGCCGGTGAACAACACGCTGTTTCCGTCGGCGACCTCGGGGCACCACCAGCTCACGCACGACGAGGGCGGAGCGCAGCCGCAAGTGGCCATGATCCTGCGGTACATCATGGAGGACTTCGCGACGTTCATCACCACGCTCTCGCGCGTGCAAGAGGGCGACGAGACGCTGCTCGATCACACGCTCGTGATGCTCACGACGGACTGCTCGTTCGGTCGAACGCACTCGGTCGACGAGTACCCGATGATCTTCGCCGGCGGCCGCTCGCACGGGCTTCGCCGCAACACGCACCTCCGCGCGCGCGGCGAAAACGCCTCCAAAGTCTCGCTCACGCTCATGCAGATGATGGGGCTCCGCGTCGCGGAGTTCGGCATCGGCGCCGGTCGCGTGACCGAGCCTCTCGCGGGGATGACCACATGAAGCGCCGCGCTCTCTTCAGCGCGATCGCGCTCGCCGTGGGGATCACCGCGGGGTGCGCCCCTGCGCCGACGCCCGTGTCCGACGTCGACGGCGGCGACGCCTCGGTGACCGAGGGCGGCGCGGACGCGCGTTTGGTGTGTCCTCCGCCGTCGCAGCGCGTGAGCTACGTGTTCGCGCGGCTCGCGTTCGTGCGCGAGACCATGATGGGCTCGGAGATCGCGGACGGGTTCAACCTCGACAATCGCGTGAGCCAGCTCGGCGACACGCGCACGTGCCGCGCAGGAGACCTCACGTCTCCGACGGGCGAACCCGGGATCGACAACCAGCTCGCGCGCTTGATGCCGACGGTCGACATGATGACCGGCGGCGCGGTCGACGGCGCGATTCAGGGCGCGATCAACAACGGTCAATTGCTGGTCGTCATCACGATCAGCGACATCGACGACATGTGCAACGACGACAGCGTGACGATCAAGGTCCAGCGCGTCGACGGGATGCCCACGGTCGGGAGCGACATGGCCGTCGATCCGGGGCAGACGTTCGACCTTCAGCGCATGACGCCCATCACCGAGCTGCGCGGGAGCATCACGAACCGAACGCTGCTCACCGAGCCCGCGACGCTCCCGTTGCCCGTCGCGATCCTCGACGAGCAGTTTACGGTGAAATTCTACGATTCGCGCATGCGCATTCGGCTCGAGCAAGACGGCGCCGACGGCTTGGGCATCATCGGTGGAGCGATTTCTCTCAGCGAATTCGCCGAGATTCTTCGCAACATCGAGAACATCCCCGAGTCGCTCAAGATGCAGGTCAACAGCGGCCTGACCATCTTCGCGGACCTCGACCGCGACGCGATGGGTCGATGCCAGAAGATCTCGGGCGCGCTGCGGATGATGGTGCGCCCCGCGTTCGTGCTCGAGTGACGGGCGAAGGGTTTAAGCGGCTTTAAGCGCGCTGGGGGGCCGAGCGGCGCTATCGCTCGATCGTGCAGCGCCCGCGTGAACATCAGTCGATTGCCCGAGAGTGCGGTATCTTGGCAGGCGAATCTCGCACTCGCCACGATGAGCACGACCGTACGCGAAGAGGGAGCGATCGAGTTCGACGCGAGCACGCTCGCCGAACAGTGGTCGCTCGTCGTCGCCCACCATCGATCCCCGACGGTCCTCGGGCTGCGTCGCGTCGTGACCGCGACGACGGCGATCGATCTCGGTCGGACGTGCGGCGCGTTCGGCGAGGGAGCGCTCGATGATCCGCAGCTCTCGCGCGCGCACGCGCGGGTCGAGCTCGGCCCGCGAGGAGCCCTCGTCGTGAGCGACCTCGGGAGCGCCAACGGAACCTGGGTCGACGGCGCGCGCGTGGGCTCGGCCACGCTGCGCGAAGGCTCCATCGTGCGAACGGGGCCCGTGCTCTTCGTCGTTCAACGCGCGCCAGAGACGTACCCGATGCGTCGGTCCGAGAAGGCCCCGGCCGTCTCGTGGAAGACCGTGGCCTTCGTCGAGCGCGTTCGTTCGCTCCTCGCGGCGAGCCCTGCGAACCGTCCCTTCGCGATCGACGGAGCGCCGCGCGCCGCGTGGTGGCCGCTGTTGCAGGGGCTCGCGGCCGAGCGCGAGCTCGAGCTCGTCGGGGCGTACGACGCGCGCGCCGCGAAGGGCGCGGAGGGTGTGTGCGTCGTTCCTTCGGGGGCGATCGCGGAGTGGGGGCTCGACGCGAGGGCGATCTATGTCGAAGACCGCGCGTCGCGAGATGCAGGAGATTCCGCGCTCGTTTGCGCCACGATGCCGCGCGTGAGCGAGCGCCTCGAGGACATTCCGTGGCTCGTGCGAGGGGCCCTCGGGCGCGCGCTCGCGAAGCTCCCTGCGATGGACGCGAGCTTCGCGGCGCGACTGCTCGCGGCCGAGTGGCCCGAGGACGTCGAGGGCATCGAGCGTTGGGCCGAGGCGATCGCGCGCAGACCCGAGCGACACGAGAAGCTCGAGTGGGTCGGCGAGGACCTCTCGTACACGGGCGGGCCGCGCGCGACCGACGAGCGATCGTCCGTCGCCCAGCCAGCGGCGCAAATCGCCGCGCAAATCGCTGGGCAAACCGCGCCCGTGGGCGAAGCGTCGCTCGTGCTCGCGCGGGACGGCGGGTGGTTTCGCGCGGGGCAAGAGCCCGCGGTGGACCTCCGGACGCGCTTCGCGCTCGCGCGAATCCTGCGGGCCCTCGTGCGCTCGCGCGAGCAGTCGCCGGACGAGACGCTCTCGCTCGAAGCGCTGATCGACGCAGGGTGGCCGGGCGAGAAGCTCATCTCGGACTCGGGCTCGAACCGCGTGTACGTCGCGATCGCGACGCTGCGAAAGCTCGGGCTGCGAGAGCGCATCGAGCGCCGCGAAGGCGGCTATCGACTCGCGCCGAGGGCGAACATCGCGATCGTCGACGACGAGTTCGAGCACGCAGAGGAGCGCTGACGTCGTGCGCAACGAGCACGAAGACGCGCGCGTCGGCTCGGTGATCGCCGGCAAATACGAGCTCATTTCACTGCTCGGCCGCGGCGGATCGAGCGCCGTGTACGAGGCGCGCCACCAGAAGACCGACGGGCGCTACGCGCTCAAGCTGCTCGAAGCGCCGGAGGGGAGCGAAGAGGCCAAGCGCATGCTCCGCGAGGCCCGCGCGCTCGCGAAGCTCGCGCACCCGAACATCGTGCGATTGATCGACTTCGATGTGTTCCAAGGGGACGTGTTCATCGTCGAGGAGCTCTTGCGCGGTCGAACGCTGCGCGCGGCGCTCGACGAGGCGCTGGTGCTCTCGGCGCGCGAGGCGCTCGAGTGGCTCGTCCCCGTGCTGCGCGCGCTCGCGTACGCGCACGGACAAGGCGTGATTCACCGGGACATCAAGCCCGAGAACATCGTGCTCTGCGACGAGGGCGGCGCGGTCGTCCCGCGCGTCGTCGACTTCGGGCTCGTGCGCGAGCTCTCGTCGGACACAGCCCTCACGCGCCACAACACCCTCCTCGGAACCCCCCGCTACATGTCCCCCGAGCAAGCCTGGGGACGCCTGGACGTCGACGCGCGCAGCGACCTCTGGTCCTTCGGCGCGGTCCTCTACGAGTGCCTCGCGGGCGTGGCTCCGTACGAGGGCGACAACGAGCGCGAGGTGCTCGCGGCGATCGTCTCGAAGGACCCGGTGCACCTTCGGTCTGCCGCGGTGGCCGTCGACGAAGCGCTCGCGGACGCGGTGATGTACGCGCTCGAACGCGCCCCCGAAGCGCGCTGTCCCTCGGCCGCCGCGCTCGAACAACGCTTGTCCGCGATCGCGTCGTTCGCGGGCGAGCCTTGGTTCGAAGCGCTCTTCGCCGCGACGCGCGCGAAGGGGGGCGACGTCGCGGGCTCGAGCGCGAGCTACGTCAGCGACCCGATCGCCGAGACCGAGACCGACCCGGGCATCGAAGAGCCCCGCGCGCAGCGAACGTCCCGCGCGTCTGTCAAACAGTGGCTCGTCGCTGCGGTGGCGCTCCTCTCGGTGGGCGTCGCGCTCGCGGCCTCGCTTCGCGATCGGCCGACGCCCTCGACCGCGCGGGATTTGCCCGTCGCCGCGCGCGCGCGTGACGCGGGCGGCGCGCGCGATGATGTGCGCTTTGTCGCCGCGAGCGAGGCGCGCTCGGACGCCGCGGACAATGACGCACACGATTTCAACGTGGCGGACGTGACCGCGCCGTCGCTCGCGCGCGCGCCTCGGGACAGCGGCGAATCGACGGAGGATCGCGCCGCGCGGGCTCGCGTGCGGGACGCTGCTGCGCGCGCTCCGGTGTATCCTGTACGCGCGCCGGACGTGATCAGCCACGGCGCCAACTCGGCTCCCATCGTCAACGAACTATGAGCCTCCCTCGCGCCGCACGCCCAAGCGTCTTCGTCGCCCTCGGGGTCGCGTTGTGCGCGGGCCTCGCGAACGCGCAGAGCGCGCCCGCAGAGGGCTCTCTGTCGCAGCGGGCGCGAGCGCTCGCCGAAGCGGGTCTTCGCGCGAGGCAAGCGCAAGACGACGCGACGGCCTTGGGTCTCTTCGAGCAGGCGTACGCGCTCGACCCGCTCGTGTCGTTTCGCGCGCAAATCGGCTTCGCGCAGCAGGCGCTCGGCCGTTGGGTGGACGCCGAGCGAACGCTGACCGAGGTGGCCTCGAGCGACGATCGCTTCGTCCAGCGTCACCGAGCGACCATCGACGAAGCGCTCGCCACGGTCCGCGCGCACCTCGGGTGGCTCAGCGTGACGGTGACCCCCGCGGACGCGACGCTGAGCGCCGACGGACGGGGTTTGAATTCTGGTGCCTCGGTTCGGATCGCCGTCGGCTCGGTGGTGGTTCGCGCGGCGCGCGCCGGATATTTTCCCGTCGAACGCGCGGTGACGATCACCGCAGGGCAGACTGCGCGCGAGTCGATCGAGCTCCGCGAGCGCCCGCCGGTCTCGAGCGTGATGACAGTGCAGCGGGGGACGACGCCCGTGGTGGCGCCGGTTCGGCGAAGCGTCGTCGTCGGGCCGACGGATCGCGAGGGCGTGCGATGGGGCGGGCCCGTTGCGGTCGCAGCGAGCGGCGCAGTCGTGGTGGGCGTCGGTGTCGGGCTGTGGTTCGTGCGCGAGGGATCGCTGCGGGCGCTCTCGTCGCGTGGGTGCCTCGAGACTGCGTCCGAGTGGCTGTGCGATCCGAGTGCGATCGACCCTGCGGAGGCGCGCGCCGAGCACCAGCGCGCGACGACGAGCAGCGCGTGGTCCGTCGCCGCGATGGCCGTGGGCGGCGCGGCGATCGCTGGAGGCGCGCTGTGGTTTGCGCTCGAAGCGACGCGTCCGAGGCGCGCGCGAACGGCGTTTTGGGTGGGGCCCGGCGTTGTGCGATGGTCGTTTTGAGAGGCTATTCGCTCGCGTTTTGCGTGGCGCTCGCGGCGTGCGCGCCGAAGCCCTTGCGCTTCACGGACGCCGCAACCGAGCGCGCGGCGGACGTCGTGTCGGAGAGCTCTGCGGATGTCGTCGACGACGGACCGCGCGACGCCGCGATCGACGCGATCGACGCGACGCTCGACGCGATCGATGGCGCGGTGGACGGGGCGAGCGACGCGCGAGACGAGCGCGAGGCGAGCGCTCCGGACGCGGGGCCGATCGGCAATCGCAGCTGCGCGATGGATCCCACGCGCGAAGACTGTCGCATCGTGGCGGTGAACCCGACGGGGACCTTCTGCGTCGGCGTCGACGAGACCGCATCGAACCCCATGTGGAACGCGAGCCCTCCCCTCTGCGGCTTGTCCCTCTCGCCCTTCTACGTAGACGCGTACGAGGTCTCGGTCGCTCGATTTCGTGTGTTCGACGCGCTGTGGGTCGCCCGCGCGCTCCCTGCGGCGATCGACGCGCGCTTCGCGAACGGAACGACCCTGCGCGTCCCGCTTCCGCCGCGCACGTACCTGCCCGAGTGGAACCCGACGCAGACCGCGTGCACGTACAGCGATACGCCCTCGCTCGACCGCGACCGGCACCCGATCAACTGCGTCGGCTGGGTGCTCGCGATGTACTTCTGCGCGTGGGAGGGCGGGCACCTCGTCACGAGCACGCAGTACGAGTACCTCGCGCGGCACAACGGCGCGACCACGACCGAGGGCCGCGCGTATCCGTGGGGCGAAACAGGGCCCGATTGCGCGCTCGTGCACTACGGGCCGTGCGCTGGCGACGATGGGCTTCGCACGCGGCGCGTCGGGTCCCTCGGCGCGACGGGGTCGGTCTTCGACCTCGCGGGCAACGTCGCGGACTTCGTGGCCGACGATTTCGCTTCGTACCCGACGCTCGCGGCCAGCGCGTGCTGGACGCGCTCGACGCGAGATCCCTTGTGTCAGCCGACGCTCGCGGGCTCGCACTACGCGCGCGGGAGCTCGCACGCGAACAGCACCGAGCTCATCTTGCGAACGGTCTTTCGGCCGTCCAGCGCGAGCGGCGACGCGTCGGCGATCCGCGGTTTTCGCTGCGCATATCTGCGCTGAGTCAGCACGTCACTGCGTCACCGTTCGCGGCGCGCGAGGTGCGTGACCGAGAGCCACTCGCTCGAGGCCCAGCCTGGCAACCGCGCGACCGACGCGAGCGACGCTTCGAAGGGAACCGCGGTCGACACGCCCGCCCAGCTCGTCCACCCATCGGGACGAAACGCGCGTCCTCGCTGCCGTTGATCGATCACCAAGCGGGTTCGCACCCAGCGCTCGAGGTTCGACGCTTCGCGCGCGGCGTCTCCGCCGCGGGCGGCCCCGAGTCTGCGCGCGAGGTCGACGAGGTCGAGGTACTCCTCGTGGTCCGAGATGAAGCTCGGGTTGACCGCTCGAAGCGCGCGAACGCGCTGCGAATTGTCTGTCACATTGATTTCGTGGGCTGTGGATGTCCCGAGCGCCCTGGCGAACGCCGTCGCCCTCGCGGGCCACTCTTCGAGCGCGCGCCCGTCGTAGAGCGAGTACGTCGTGTAGTCCTGGTCGTGGTCCATGATCGTCCAGCCGAGCTCGCGGGCCGAGAGCGTGGCCGAGCGTCGAAGTCGCTGCACGAAGGGCTCGTAGTACGTGTTGCACGAGCCGACGTAGGTCTGGCTTGCGACGATGGCGTCTGCGGTTCCGCGCAGGGCGTAGAGCGTCTCGATCGCGCCGCGCCCGCACTGCTGCAAGAACAACAACGGTACCTCGGTCGCGTCCCGCGCTCGCCACTGTCGCAGCGCGTCGCCTGTGCGCTCGGCCGAGAGCCAGCGCGAGCCCGTGTGTGTGCGCGACGGGCGCTCGTCGAGCCCGATTTGATCCACGGCTCCTCCGTGATCGAGCAGGACGATCACCTGTCGCTTCGCAGGCGCCCTGCGTCGCATGCGCTCGATGAAGCCCGCGAGCTGCGTGGGATCCGCGCTGTCTTCGCTGTCGATCGTCCAGCGCTCGGTTCGCGCGCGGGTCATCAGCGACTCTCGAAGACCCGTGCGCTCGGCGCGATCTTCGAGCACCGCGATCGCGACGCGGTCGGACCCAGCGCCCGAGCGCAGGCCGCGTTCGAGCCCTTCGCGAATGGGCTCGGCGCACCGATCGAGGTCGTTGTCGTACGGCATCACGTAGAGCACGAGCCAGTCGTACCGAGGCTCGTGGGTTGCCCGGCGCGCGCGCACGAGTCGAACGACGACGCCGAGCACGAGCAGCACGAGCGCGAGCGCGTACAGCCTTCGCGCGTCGCGCGCAGACGACCGGGAACGCTCGGCCGGAGAGAGTCCGATCGCAGCGAGCGCTTCGTCAGTGGGGTCGGCGGGCGTGTCGCTCAGGAGGCTGATTGTGACGTACGAGAAGCCCGCGTGGGTCTATCGAAGCCTTGCCAGAGCGCTCGGGCGAACACACCCATCGGGCCCGTCATGGGCTGGGCCACAGGGCACATCGCACGGTTGAAAGCGGGGGAAACCGTACAATTTCGCCCGCGCGGGCACTCGATGAAGGGGCGCGTGGACGACAAGGCCCTCGTCACGGTCGAGCCCGTCACCGATGCGAGCGCGATCGAGGTGGGCGACGTCGTGCTGTGCAACGTTCGAGGCAACCAGTACTTGCACCTCGTCGAAGCCCGCAACGGCGACCGTCTCTTGATCGGCAACAACATCGGCGGAACCAACGGTTGGATCGGCCCCAATCAAGTGTTCGGAAAGCTCGTCCGCGTCGAGGCATGACTGCGGACGCGCTCTACCAGCCCACCGAACGCGCGTGCCCTCGAAGCGACTCCGCCGTCGCGTCATCGAGCGTAGCGATCACGACTTCGCCTGCAAATACGCTGGCGTCCATCACGGTGAGCATCGCCGAGAAGGCCTCTGACACGGACATGCGCCAGCCGCCCTGCAGGACCGCGGTCACGACGCGTCGCGCGTCCGTGCGGTGCGCGCAGGCGAGGGCGCTCGCGAAGGAGCGGACCACGAGCGCGCGCTTGTCTCGATCGTCGCGCGCCGCGGTGTGGTGGAGCGTCGAGACCATGATCAACGTCGCGAAGGGGAGCCCGTCGACGGGGATGCTTGTCGCGTGGCCGAGCGCGAGGGGGAGATCCAACTGCGATTCGAGCTGATCGATCACCGCGTGTTCGGCGAAGCGCTTGGCGAGCTGGCGGCCGATGTTTCCGAGCAAGCGATCGATCGACTCGTCCGCGCGCGCTTCTCCGTCGATCGGAACCACCAACGTGTCCCCGGCCTGTTCGAGCACGTCGCCCACCACGATCGAGAGCTTCACGACCGCGAAGGTGTCACGCGAAACACACGCTCGTCACTTCTTCGCGCGACGGGCGACGGTCTTCGTCGCGACGATCGTGGGATCGGAGGCGATGGACGCTTCGAGGGGCTCGCCTGCGGCGAGTCGGGCTCTCACGCGCGCGAGGACGTTGGCGTCGCGTTCGCGCTGCGCGGGCGTTCGCTTGCGCGCGGACAAGATCGCGGGGCCGACGCGGTCGATCTTCGCGAGTCGATCGATGTTTCGATCGAGAAACGACCAGTACATCGGCGTGAGCGGGCACGGTCGCGCGCGGTCTTTTCCGGTGGGGTCGAAGCGGCATCGCGCGCAGTGGTCGCTCATGCGATGCACGTAGCCCGCGCCTGCGACGTAGGGCTTGGTGGTCATGACGGGGCCTGCGCCGAAGGTTCCCATCGCGAGGACGTTGGGCTCGACGACCCAGTCGAACGCGTCGGTGTACGCGATCCAAAACCAGTCGCTGAGCTCCTTCGGTTCGACGCCGAGGAGCGTCGCGATGTTCGAGAGCACCATGAGTCGCGTGATGTGGTGCGAGTAGCCGGTGTTCCATACGGTGGACAGCGTGCGATCGAGGCAGCGGAGGCCCGTCTCGCGCGCGTCCCAAAACGCCGGCGGGAGCCCTTCGTGCGCGTCGAGCTCGCTCGGCCTCGCGTCGCTGGCGATCGTGCGAAACCCATCCGTACGCTCGTGGACGTGTCGCACGAACTCTCGCCATCCGAGCACCTGACGAACGAGCCCCTCGACGCTCTGAAGCGGCGCGCGCTCTTCGTCGAGGGCCTTCGTCGCGGCCGTGACGACCGCGCTCGGGAGCACCCTCCCGATGTTGATCAACGACGAGAGCTGCGTGTGAAACAGCGTCGCGTCGTCGTCGCTCATCGCGTCTTCGTACGGGCCGAAGTGCTCGAGGCACGACCGACACACGAATTCGAACATCGCCGTCGCGTCCGCGCTCGAGCACGGCATGGCGAAGCCCTCGAGCGCGCCGAAGTGCCTCGGCCACCGTCGCTCGATGAGCGCCAAGACCTCGCGGGTGATCGCGTCTGGCTCGAACCGCGGCGGGACCGGCGCTGGCGGATCGCCGTTCCATCGCTGGCGGTTGTCTCCGTCGAACGAGTAGCGACCGCCGAGGGGCTTGTCGTCTTCGTCCATGAGCACGCCCGTTCGGCGACGAACTCCGCGGTAGAACGCGTCCATGCGCCACGGCGGAGACGCCCCGCACGCGCTCGTGAAGTCTTCTTCGCTCGTGAGCCACAGCTCGTTCGGCACCACCTCGAGGCCTTCGACCGACGCGAGCTCTTCGCGAAGCTCTCGCTCGGCGGGCCGCTGGAGCAACACTTCGCGCGGGCGGTGTTCGCGCATCGCTTCGGTGAGCTGTTCGGCGAACGACGCTTCGCCGGTGAGGTAGCGCACCGCGAAGCCTCGCTCGGCGACCTCGAGCGCGAAATGTCGCTCGTTTGCCAGGAGAAACGCGAGCTTCTTCTTGTGATACCTGCGGCGCGACGGCTTGTCCGCGGACTCGATGAAGACCACGCACGTGTCCGCGGGGTTCGCCCTCGAGAGCGGCCCGCGCTCGAGCGTGAGCTGGTCGTACGGAACGTAGATCCACGACGCTCCCTGCGGCGTTCGCGGGGACCGATTGCGCTCGGCGAGCGCGCGCACAAACGCAGACGCGCTCACGGTGCGGCCTTCGTCTTCGCTCGCTCCGAGCGCGCGGCGCGACGGCGATCACCACGGCAGCGCTCGCTGCAGGTGAGTACCTCGTTCCAGCAGCGGGCCCAGCGTTTTCGCCAGCGAAACGGGCGTCCGCAGCTCGCGCAGATCTTCTCGGGAAGATCGCTGACTCGTCTCATCGTGCGATCCGATGCCCGAGCGCGGCGAGTGTTGTGTCGCGCTCGTCCGCGCCGTCGCGGCGCTCCCGTGTACAATCACTCGAAGGATGAACGGCGAATCGCTGCGAGACCGCTACGAGCGACACCGAGCCCGAGCGCGACGGCTCGCGGGACAGCCCGGCGACATCGCGCAGCGCGTGATGGTGCACCACCAGATCTACCGGGACTCCGCGAAGAACCACGTGTTTCCGCTCGTGGCGCTGCACGGAGCGCTGTGGGGCTACGGCTTCTTCGAGACGACCGGAAAGCTCGGCGAGATCATTTCGTACCGCTATTTCTACGACGAAGCGCAGCGACGCGAGCGCCACGCGATGCTCGATCGCTTCGCAGAGGGCTTCAAGGCCGTCAACCGCGAGGTCTTCGTCGACACGTACGCGAATTTCTATTTCACCCGCGAGGCCGGCGAAGAGCGCGGCGCTGAAGAGATCGTTCAGCCAGAGCTCCTCGCGGCGCTCAACCACGCGCACCGCGCAACGCGCGACGGGAGGAGCCTCGATCGCGAAGCGCGCGAGGCGCTGTTCTCGCTCGCGCTACGGTTCGAACAAGAGCGCACGGTGGCTCCCGGGATCGCGCGCGAGCTCGAGCGCTTCGACTGCCCGATCCTCCGGACGCTCTGCCTCAAACCTGTCGTGCGCTTCGCGTATTTTCCCGCGTGGCGCGCGTTCTACTTCGATGACTTCTCGAACAAGGACGAGCGCATCCGACGCGCGATGAGGTCGTATCGCATCGCCGAAGAGCGCGGGCTCGACGAGGTCGAATCGAGCATCGAGCGCTACGGAGTGCTCCCCGAAGCGTTCTTCGCGGACCCTGCGCGCTACCGCGAGGGGCTCTATCGCTCGTTGGCGAGCGCGAGCCCCGCGCTGTGAGACGCGCGAGGGCAGTCGCGGGCGGCGCAAGCTCGTGGCACTCTCGCGAGTGATGAAGAGATCGTTGGTTGTGCGCTGGTCGCTCGTCGCGGCGACGGCGCTCGGGGTGGGCAGCCGGCATCGCACCGCGCTCGCTGAATGGAACGCCAACGGAACCGGCGTTCGCTACTGGCTTCCGCCCTCGTGGGCGACGAGCCCGCTCGAAGGCGGCGTGATCGCGCGCAGCTCGAACGGCGTTTCTGTGTGGGTCGTTCCGCTCGTCCCGGGGCAGCTCGCGTCGGCGAACGCGCCCGAGACGCTGTTCGGAGGGGTGCTCACGAGGCCGCGCGCGATCTCGCGCACGGTCGCGCTCTCTGCGCTCGTCGCGTCCGGGCGTTGGTCGCAGGGGACCGCGACGTTCGAGCGTCGTTCGGTGCGCTGGTGGGCGCGCGTCGTGCGTCTCGACGCCAACCACGGAGCGCTCGCGGTCGCGATCTCGCCTCGCGCGACGCTCGCCTCGGGCGACGCAGAGTTTCTCGAGACCGCGCTCAACAGCGCGTACCTCGTCGATGCGCCCGGCGTCGTCCGCTACGTCGGGATGGGGACGTTCACCGCGTCCGGCCGCGTCGCACGCACGATCGAAACGCCGTTCATCCTCGAGCTTCGGGGCGCGGGCGATCAACGCACGATCACGATCCCCGACCTCGACGACAACCCGTGCACGTTTCGCGCGCGCGTTCAGCAGTCGGGCGCGCTGCGACTCGACTCGGATCAAGCGTGCCCGTTCAACCACCTTGGATTCACCCTAGTCGTCACGGGCGGAGTGTTCGAGGTCACGGGCCCCAGCGCGAGCTTCACCGCGAGCGGACGCATGAGCTTCATGGGACGCGCCCAGCGCGGACCGATGGTCGCGGGGTCCGTCGCGTTCAACTGGCGCGTCCAAGCGACGCGGCCGCAGTGACGGGCTCGACGATCGAGGCGATCGCGCTGGATTCGCGTGGCCGAATCGAAAACAGGCACACGGATTCGAAGCGCGAACGAGCCGCCCTCGGGGCTGTCGGGTAGGTCGCCAGGAGCGCCTGTCGCACACGAGCGATCGCCGCAGAGTCACCGAGAGAAATCCCGAGCGTTGTCGTTCGTAGTTGGCGAGCGATTCTCCAGCGTTCACCATGAGCGACGTTGGGGCGGTGGACAGCTACCCCCCACGCGAGACGGGTAGAAACGTGAACGAACAAACTCGCACACATCTCGCGATCGGCTCGGGAGTCGCCGTCGGAATCGCAGCCGTACACTGCGTCAAGACGCTCGAGACGCGATCGCTCTGGCACAGGAATCACGCGCAGCACGCGTTCGAGGCAAGTCTCGGAGCGATCGCTCTCGGCGTCGCTGCAGGGTTGATCGCCTGGGTGCTCGCGACGGGCGGAGGCCGGCCGCGTCGCGTGACTCGCTCCATCGCCTTCGCGCTCGCGTACGGAGGCCTCGTCGCCATCGCGCTCGTTGCGCGATACGACGCTCCGTCACTCGCGTTTGCGCGCGCCGCGCTCGCGCGCGGTGACCTCGGCGCCGCGGAGGAAGCGGCTCAGGTCGTCATCAACGAGGATCCGTCGCGAGCCTCCGCAGCGCGCACGCTCCTCGACGACGCGCGCGAGCGACGCATGACCGCCGCGAACGACATCGCGACGGCCGCGACGCAGCTCTCGTTGCCGTGGGCTAACGCGAACCGGCGTCAGGCCTTGGCGCAGCAGTGGCTCGCGCGCATCGACCGCGATACGCGCGCGGCGATCGAGCAGCGCGACTTCACGAAGCTCTCGCAAATCGCGAGCGCGACGCGCTCTTTCGACGCGACGCGCTCGACGTACGCGAGCAACGCGGGGACGCTCATCGCGCAATCACGCAGCACCCCCGGTGAGGCGCCGTGCGCGGCGACGCTTCCCTCCGACGGTCCCTTCGCGGCGCTTCGAACCGAGTACCTCGCGCGGGTTCGCGCGCGCGCCGAAGAGGTCATCGCGTCTGTGCGCGCCAACCAGGGATCCCCCGAGCGGTGGACCCTCGTCGTTGGCTTGACGCGGTGTCTCGAGCAGATGGGGCAGTCCGCGTCGATGACCGCTGCGGCGCTCGAGCAAGCGCACCGCGCGGAGACCGCGCGAGAAGAAGCGCGGCTCGCAGCAGCCCGCGCCGCAGCCATCCGCGCGATGAACAACAGCAGCGACGATGACAGCGGCGGGAGCTACGGCGGCTACGGCGGATCCACCTATGTGAACGGCTACTACCGACGGGGCCGCTACGTTCGCGGGTACTACCGTCGCCGTCGCTGAATCACCGTTCAGCGCTCAGACGCCGAGCCAGCTCCGCACTTGCGCGACGCGCTCGAGCTCTTTGGGGGTCGCCTTTCCGTCGATGAGCGGGAGCTGTTCGATCTTCTCGAAGAGCGGACGAGCGAGCACGGCGCCGCGCGCGGAGACCGCGTACGCGCAGGACTGAATCTCGCTCTCGTTGGTCGGCGCGGACGCGAGGATCGCCTCTGCCTCTGTGGGCGAGACGCCGAACAAGTCCATCGTCGCGCGAAGGATGTACGCGCGCTCGTCATCGGAGAACTTTCGGTCGGCCACGGCGATGTAGCGCAGCAGCGCGACGGCGCTGTAGCGCTCTTGGGGCGTTGTTTGTGCGTAGAGCGCGTAGCCCGGCGCTCCCGTGTTCGAGGGCGTCGGAGCGCTCGCGCCCATCGCGCCCATCGCGGCGGAAGCGCCGAAGACGCCCGCTCCGGCGTTGCCAGTCGCGGCGAAGGTCGCTGCCGCTGGAGGCATCACGGGCGGCGGCGGAAGCCCTCCCCACGCGCCAGGATTGGGCGGCGCGCTCTGTGTTGCGGGGATGGGCGCGGGCATCGAGACGGGCGCAGCCGGAGCGAACGAGGGCGTCGGCTGCGGCGCTGCGATGTAGCCGCGCATCCCTCCGCTGATCGCTTGTTGGAGGGCGCCCCATTGTTGGTTCCACACTTGGGAGATGTCCGCGCGACTGGCGATGACCTCGATCGCGACGCCGTTGGGCGCCATGAACTGCAAGTGGCTGTACGCGCACGCGGGCCACTGTTGCTGGTTGTATCGACGGTCGGGCGTCCCGTCCTTCTTGTTGTGGATCGCGCGCCACGAGGTCACGGTCGCGTCGGGCGGCAGCGGGAACTCGGTCTCGACGAAATCCGCGTTCGAGAACTGCGCGCGGAGCTCGCTGTAGGCGAAGGACGCCACGCGCGACGACGCGATCACCAGCAATTGATCGGGCAAAAAGACGAGTCGCGCGTTCGGGGCGTCGAGGCTCCACAAGCCGAGGTTGGTCTCGATGGGCAACGGAGAGCCGCGCCACGGTCGCAGCCCCAATCGACGCACGACCGCGCCGGGGCCCTGTCCGAGGCGCGGATCGAAGACCGCTTGCATGTGCGCGAGCAGCCACGAAGAGTGCGTCGTCGAGAGCGTCTGCAGCATCGCTTCGATCGCGTGGAAGCGTTGCTGCAGCATCGGCGAGTCTTCTGCGTAGACGATGGCGAGCGTCTTGTTGATCCGCTGCCAGTTGTAGAGAGGCACGAGCGCCATCGCCATCACGACGGTGAACGCCAACGCAGCGAGCCACGGCAGCGCCGAGAACATCAGCGCGCTCAGCAGCCCCGCGATCACGAGCATCGCCGTGAACAGCGGGAATCTCGCGGTCTTTTCGTGCGCGATCACGCCGACGTCACTCGAAGTGATCTCCGTGCTCGCGCCCTCGGCGTCGATGCGCGTGTACCGGAGCCCCGAAGGGCCATCGCTTACGACGATCACGTCGCGGTGCGTGCCCTCTCCATTGCGTGCGATGCGCTGAAACCACCAAAGCATTCGATGCTCCCCAATTGTTGTTGATCGACGAAACAGCTTCTCACGACGCCGCCCGACGCCGTTGTTCGGAAGTTTCGCACATTACGCCGTGCCTACGGCAGCCCCGCCTTCTGTTGCCGACACGCAGACGGAGGTTCTCGGGATCTTTCCCAACAGCATCCAGCGTCGCGAGAGCCCCCCCCTCCGTTTACCAAGTGAACCCGGTCGTCGTGATCCCGCTCGCGGTGCACATCGAGAGCACGGTGCAGTACTGCGCGCGCACGTAGCTCCCGTCGTTGCAGCGGAGCGTTCCGCAGTGGGGCTCGCCGCACGAGGGGGCGCTGCACGAAGAGCCCGTGCACGTGACCATGGCTTCGCACGTTCCGCCGCCGGTGCGGATGCACTCGGGGCCGCCCACGGTGCCCGCGGGAATCGGCCATCGAACGGTCGCAGGCGAGCACGTCCCGCAGCCCTCGTCGGTCATCCCGTCGCAGTCGTCGTCCGCGCTGTTGCCGCACACCTCTGTGCGCGGAACGACCTCGCCCACGCACGCGCCGAACGTCGCGGGCATCCCCGCCATGCACGTGCGTGTTCCCGCGCGACAGGCGCCCATGCCCATCGTTCCTCCGGGGCCCGAGTAGCAGCTCATGGTCGAGCCCACTGTGCAGCCGCAGTCTTCGTCGGTCGTTCCGTCGCAGTCGTCGTCGGCCATGTTGTCGCAGCGCTCGGCCGTGGGCGCGACGGCGCCTTCGCACGTATCGCTCCATCGCCCGAGCTCACCGCTCCCGATGCAGCGCTGAACGCCGCGACGGCACGCGCCCACGCCTGCGGTCGCCCGCGGCCCGATCGAACACGCCCTCGTCGTGTTGGGAACGCACGTGCACGTCGACGGAAACACGCCCGTTCCATCGTCCCCCACGATCGTCGGGCACGGCGGCGCGTCCACGCCTGTGTCCGTCACCGTGTCGTTCGCGACGTCCATCACGGACACGACGTCCATCGATCCCGCGTCCGTCGTGACGCCCGAGTCGACAGCGCTGTCCGCGGCGTCCGTGGTGTTGCCGCGATCCGCGCGCGCGTCCGCGGGCGCGAGCGTCGGGCCGTCAGCGCAAGCACCACAAATCAAGAGCAGCGCTACGCTAGCGCGCGCGAAGGTGTTCATGAAGCGATCGTACACAGCGAGCGCCAACGGCGGCAGTGGGTTCGCGGGCCGAGCGATGGCGGAGTGACCTGCGCGTGTTGTACGAGCGGCGAGCCCGCCGCCCATCGTTACCCAGGTTTCGTGGGGAGAAATCCGGGACGAACGTGGTCGGTGCACTCCGGCGCATGCGCTCGTTGGATGCGCACTTCGCGCGCGGCGCTCAGTTGTTGGGCGCTCCCGAGAGGATCCACGACTCGATGGCGACGAGCTGTCCGGGGTTGCGATCGAAGTACGTCGGATCGGACCGAGGCATCCGGCTGCCGCACGCGGACGACGAGATGCGCCGAAACAACATCGACGCGGTGGTCGATCCCGGCGTCACGCGGACCACGAGCCCGCACGCCGGGGCCGACACGAGGGTGTTGACCAGATTCGCGTACGCAGAACCGGCCGAGAGCCTGAGTCCGCCCGAGCCTCCGTGGCATCCAGCGCACTGCGCGGAGAACACTGGTTGAACGTCCGTTGCGAACCGCGCCACGACGATCGATACGCGAGCGGTGCGCACGACGGGCGCGCTTCGACCGTCGGTGACGCGGACCTCGAAGTCGGCGTCGAACGACGTTCTCGACGCAGGGGAGATCCAGAGGGTCGAGGCGGCGGTCGTCGAAGTGAACGTTCCTGGTGCGGCGGGCGCCAGCTGGAACCACGTGATCGTGAGCGGGTCTCCGTCGGGGTCCGTCGCGGTGATCGAGAGCGCGACGTTCGCGCCTGTGGTCGCCGTCGAAGGAGCGCTCACGACCGAGACGACCGGCGCGCGATTCGCGACGCCCGTGTCCGAGAGCACATCCGGCGCGGCCTCCGCGGGCGTGTCAGAAGGCGCATCGACCGTCGAAGCGTCCGTCGCGTCTGCGCCCGCGTCCGTCGCAACGCTGTCGAGCGTGCTCGCGTCGCTCGCGTCCGTCGCAGCGCTGTCCCTCCCAGCGTCGACCGTGGCGTCGCCTGCGTCCGTCGCGTCTACTGCGTCGCGTACGTCTGCTGCATCCGTCGCCTCGATTGCATCGGGCGCAGCGCCGCTGTCCTCGACAGCGTCGGGCGTGTTCGCGTCGACCGTGGCGTCGCTTGCGTCTCGCGTCGTCGCGTCGCTGGTCGTGCGATCCGGCGCGATATCTGCGGTGGAGTCTCCGGCTGCGTCCATGGACGACGGTGGGTTCGCGCAGGCTGCGAGGCCGAGACACAAGGCCCCCAGCGGGCGAGCGCAGAACTTCATGGCGCGGATCTTACTGCGAGCGCGGCCGCATCACATCCGACGGCTCGATCCGCCTGCACCGCGGCGGTCGTCGCGCGGATGCCTTGCGGACAGCGAACGGGCGAGGCGGACGCGCCTCGCGGAGGCGTGGCTGCATCGGCGCGAGCGTCGTGTGAACGCGATTTCATCAGAGAAAACACAGATCGTTCGCGACGGTACGCGCTTCGCAGTCGAGTCGACGCACGCCGCACGAAGCGCGGCGCCGCCGGATCACACCCGTCGAGGTTTCTGTTTACGCCCGAGGATTCGAATGACAACTACTCGTCGATTGCACGGTCTATTCGTCACGCTCGTCGCCTTCTCTGCGATGGCCTGCGAGGGATTTCCTGGAACGTATTCGGGTGATCTCACGGAGACGCGCAGCAACGTGACTCCGCCGCCCATGACGCCGTACGAACCCGTGACGCTCGCGGTTCAAGCGACCGTGGCCGACGCGCCGAACGACGGCCTCTCGATTCGACTCAGCGACGCCAACGGAGGCTGTTCGCTGAACGGAACGCGCAACGGAAACAGCGTCACGATTCCGGCCGGACAGAGCTGCTCGTGGCCGTACGAATCCGACGGCGTGATGTACAACATCACCTACACGATCACGGGTGGTTCGGGGCAGCTCAGCACCTCGTCGTCGAGCACCCCCACGGGAACGCGTCGCCAATGTGACCGCAACGGCCGCAATTGCCGCACCGTCACGACCACGCGCACGAGCACCACGGTCTATCTCAACCTCACGATCAACACGACCTACCAGCTCACGTACACGAGCGAGGGAATGCCCGTGTCCGAAATGGGCACCTCGCAGCTGTCGTTTACGGGCAGCCGCGGCGGGGCGTGAGCGCGACGACCCGTGCACGCGCGCAGCAATCCGCGCTATCCTCTGTTCGAAAGCGTCACGAGCGGCACACTGCGCCCGCTCGATTTCGACGCGAACATTGAGTGATCAAGGTTCTCTCGGTTCGTCGGTTCACAGTCCATCAACACCCTGGTCGAGCCTCTTCGCATCGCGCGCGCGCGGGCGACTGACGACGATCAACAACCTGGTCCGCAGCAACGGCTCCGTGGACGCAGCGCTCGAGGCGTTGGTGGCGCGAGGGCACGTCCCGGACGACTGGCTCGATGCGCCCGTGACGAAGCGCGCGTTCGCGCGGCGCTCGCTGTGCGATCGCTGCAGCGACGGGTACGTGCTCGCGGGCTATCGCACGTCGCGCGGGGGATTTGTCAGGGTTCCGTGCCCTCGGTGTCGAGCCTCGCTCGACGGGTACGCAGGGCACAGCAGGCCCGAGACGCTCGACGAGCTCATCGCGATGGCCCTCGATCCTCGGGCGATCGAGACCGCCGAAGCGCTCGGGCGCGAGTTGTTCGCGAGGATTCCCGACGTCGATCCTGTGTCGCCGCGGGTGCTGTGGCGCTTCGTCGCGTGCGACCGAGAGAGCTCGCTGCTCGCCTCGCGCGAACGCGACGCGCTGTCGTACTTCGCCGCGGACGAGCTCGGCGCGCTCTCGCGTTCGATCCGCGAGTCCGTCAGCCGCGTTCGGATCGCGTACGGGAGCGCGACGATGCACGCGCTTCGAACGCAGTCTCCTGCGTGGCTCGCGACCGCGCCAGGGAGCGCCCTCGAAGACCTGGACGCAGCGGCCCTCTGGCGAGCCGCGAGCGGAACGCGAACGGGCAGCGATGATCCAGTGAGCGCGTGGATCGACGCGCTCAGCGAGGCCGTAAAGGACGACGCGCGCCGAGCGATAGCGCGAAACGACAACGACCTCGGCGAGCTCTGCAAGCGAGAGAGCCCGTTCGAAGCGGCGATCGCGCTGTGGCATTTGGGTGTGGGTATTCAAGCCGTGACGACGCAAACGATCGTGCTCGTGTTGCCAGTGGTGCGGGCGTGAGGTGGCTGTGCGGCAAACGCGTGCTCTTCATCTCGGGGTCCCGTGCGACGCGGCCCATTCGTAGACCGTGTTCGCCGAGTCTTCGGGGGCGAGGGCGCTCGTGTGCTGCGCGAAGACGACGGGCTCGCGGCCTCGGAGCGCGGCGCGGAGCAAGTCGAACACGAGCCGGTGGTGCGCGTGTTCATCTGTGAGGGATCCGCGAGCGATTTCGCAGCCGTGGGTGTGCCAACGCCAACGGAACCACGGCGCGTGCGAGCTCGATTCGCTCAGCATGGACTGCGAACGATACGAGTCGCTTCGGTGCCTCGTGACGTTGGGGGGAACCGTGACTTGCGCGGCGTCGTGGGTGTCGGTCTCGCCGTAGTAGCCGGCGACGAGGGCGATAGCGAAGTCGCGGACGCGTTCGGGGTCGAGCGCCATGCGCGCGAGGGTCGTGCGATAGGCGGCGGTGTTTTCGGCGACGAGGGGAGAGTGCTCGAGGGGCGTGACCGTTTGTTGGTAGGCGATTCCCGTATCGAGCGAGAGGGCCGTGGTGAAACGTCCGTCGAGCACCAGCCACCCCGAGGGCTCGCGATAGGCGCCGACCGCGAAGCGAAAGCGCCGCGAGAGTCGGTTGTCGCGCATGCACGAGAGCCACTCGCTGAAGCGATCGCGCCGCGGTGTGCCTTCGATGGCGTAGAGGCAGCTCTCGGCTTTCAACCGAGCGGCTTCGGTGAGGGCCTCGGGCGTCGCGGACGCGGGGGCGAGGTCGAAGGGATCGCGCGCGATCGGCAGCGATTCGACGCGGCGGAGGCGGGCGGCGGCGGCGGCTCCGCAGAGGGGGTCTTCGTCAGGACAGAGGAAGCGCGCGATGGGCTCTCGCCCGAACGCGCGGTGCGAGAGGTGCCGGCGCTCGGTGGGCGGAAGCGTGATGCGCGCGCGCGCGGGGTGAATCGAGAAGTCGACGAGCGAGCGGAGCCATGCGTGACCGCCGGAGTTCCACCAGGTGCGGAGGCCGTCGGCCGAGTCTGCGCGAATCGAGAAGCCGAACAGGTCTGCGAGCGCGAGGCACGGATGCGCGAACGCTGATCGAACGAGCCTGCGGACAGGAACCAGCGAGTCTGCGGGACCGAGCGACGCGATCGCGTGACCGAGCCTCGCGATGCGCGCCCGAGCCTCCGCGGGCTGTGTGCACACGGCGTCGCGCTCGACGTCGGGATAGAGTTCACCATACAGCGACGTCTGCGGACTGAACGAGTGCTCGAACGCGACGGGCGTCGCGCACGCGGGACGAACGAGCGGGCGTGCGGCCGGGAGCGAACGCGGCAACGGTGTCGCAGTGGAGATGGGGTACTCGAGCGCGCGCGGGGCGACCGGCGCGCGTGCGCAGCGGGCAAGCGCGACCAGCGCGACGAGGGACGATGACGCGAACAGCGGGCGCACCGGGGGAGAACTCGCGAAGCGGCGAAGGTGTTTCGTGGGGCCGCGTCTCCCGTGAGCGTCACGCCCGCGACGGTTGCAGCTCGGGGATCCCGAGCGCGCGTAGGTATTCGTACGTGGGGTTGTAGAACTCCGGGTTGCGCGTCGGGTCTTCGCGGTCGCCGCGCGGAACGACGATCACCATGCCCTGTCGGGCGCGGGTGAGGAGCACGCGGTAGGCGTTCTTCTGATAGCGCTGGCGGTGTTGGGCGCGGATGCGTTCCCAGCGGTTGCCGCGAAAGGACCAGTGCTCCCAGCCGTCGTGGGCCCTTCGAAAGTCCGCGTCCCACACGACGCACGTCCAATCGAGCTCGAGGCCCTGCACGTGAAACTCCGTGGCGACGTCCTCGAGGTAGTACGACGATCGCACGTCGTCGCGCGCCGCGAGAAACCAGTGCACGGGATCGACGGGGGTCTTCACGTCGATGGCGTGCGGCTTCAACCGTTCGGCTTGGGACGACACGACGATCCCGTAGCGCTCCGAGCCTCGCGCTCTCTTGCGCAGCCAACGTCGCGCGTCGTCGGTGTCGCGCGTGAGCACGATGGGGTAGCGCTGGAGCACGTGCGCGAGCGTGTCTCGCGCGCTGTCGAGCTCGAGGTCGAGGATGTCCTTCACCAGCCGAGAGACCTTCTCGCTGCGAAACGAGCGCAGCGACGTCGCGAGGTGAAGCCCCGGTTCGAACGTCACGCGCGGATCGCTTCGGAGCTCGCGCACGAGACGGTCGGCGGACGGAGCGCTCTGCTCGGCGCCGTACTCGCTGTCGGCGAGCTTGTCCGAGAGAAAGACCTTCCAGTGTTCGAATGACCGCTGGAGCGACGCGATCCACTCGGAGATTCCCGCCTCGCCTGTGTTGATTTCTTGGCCACCGCCCACGAGGCACACGATGGCGGCCCAGTCTTCGTGGCGGTCCATGCACGAGATGAGAAACTCGGGCTCGGACATATTGAAGTCGGGGCGGCCCTTCTTGCGCTTCATGAAGTCCGCGGTTTGTTCGCGGGTCCACGCGCGTTGGGCCTCGTCGAAGAGGGCGACGTGCTCGGCGGGGGGCTTCGGGTCTTTCAGACAGTCGTCGCGAAAGTGGTGAACGTTCTGGATGAACGCCTTCACTTTGATGGCTTCGTCACCCTTGCGAACGCGCTTTCCTTGCTGCTTCGATCGAGAGACGCGGTCGCGCACGAGCGCTTCACGGAGCACTGCGACGAGGGGCCCGTTGCCCGAGAGAAAGACGCTGTACAGCTCGTCCTCGGCGCTCAAGTGTCGCGTCGCAGTGTCGAGCCCGACGAGGGTCTTTCCCGCGCCGGGAACGCCGGTGACGAAGCACAGGACCTTCTCGGATCGTTCTCTCGCGCGCTCGATGATCCGCGCGAGCGTGTGTGCGGTGACGGCGAGGTTCTGCGCTCCGGCGTCGCTGCGGGTGATCTCTGCGACCGAGTGTTCGCGGTAGAGCGCGAGCGTGGCTTCGATGATGGTGGGCGTGGGCTTGTACGCGCTCGTTTCCCAGCGGGGGATGTCGATGGGCGGCGAGTCTGCGAGCGCCAGCAGCGCGTCGATGGTGGCTTCGAGCAGTGTCGCGTTGGTCTTGGATGGGGCGAGCAGCTTGTCGTCGGTGAGTTGTGTGGTGACCGCGCACGCGTTGGAGTGCGCGTCGGTCGCGACGAGAACAGGCGCGATGACGACATCGTGGCTGCCCTCGTGAAAGTGGTGGAGGTCGAGCGCGTAGTCGACGACTTGCTCGAGGTCTTGTGCGGCGAAGTGCTTGGCGCCGACCTTGAACTCGATGACGAAGAGCACGGGGCCGATGATCACCAGCGCGTCGACGCGCGTTCCCATGCGGGGGACGACGAACTCGAGGAGCACGCGCCCGCGGTGCTTCGCGAGGGCGCGACGGAGCAGGGTGATCTCCGTGTTCCACGCGAGGACTTGCGGGTGAGTGACGTCGAAGCGGCTCTCGCGTGCGAGCGCGCCGAGGATCGCGTCCGACGGCGCCGCGACGAACGCGTCGACGGAGTCGGACCACCAAGCGCGCTGCACGGCAGAAGGAGCCACGGCGAGCGAGCGAGCGTACCAGGTCGATGGGGGCGTGTGGGCAGTGAGCGAGCGGGGCGCGGCCGCTCGCTCTCATCATTCGTCACCTGCATCCGATGTGTTGGGATTTCGCGAGCAGAGCACGCGATTGCGGAACGGCCAAAGGGCGGGCCTTCATCGTTGCCCAAGTTTGTACGTGAAAACTCCCAGTCGGAACTCGATCGTCTCCCGGGCATGCGGCTTCGAATTCACGGCCGCCGTGAACGACGCCAGCCCACCGGCGGCCACCATCACAGGTCGCTCGAGTTTGCCTTTGAAACCACCGCTCAGATCGATCAAGAGAACGCGATGGCATCCGCGACGCGCAGTTGGATCGCTGTTCTCTCGATGCTTGCAACTTCGTGTCGAGCCGGCATCCCTGACGAACGACGGCAGGAGGGGCGGTTCATCGAGGTGTACTCGAGCGCGTCGCGAATGCCTTGTCGGGCCTCGATCGACTACGCCGATCAGTTCATCGAGCACTGGTCGCGCCGATTCGAAATCGCGCCTCCGCGCGTGCGCTCGTTCGTCGACCAAGCGCTTCGAGACCAGACGTGCGGTCGTATCGTCGAAGGAACACACCCGGAGTGCGCGCGCGGTACAGAGACGTACAGCGTCGGATGGGTGCAGGAACACGAGCTCGTTCACGCCATCGCGTTCAGCGGCTTTGGTCGATCGCCGGCCCTCTTCGAAGAAGGACTTGCTGTGTGGGCATCCGAGGTCGGCGATCACAACGGCCGATACCCTGGCCGGCAGTCCGTCGACCTGGGGCCATTGTTCGAGTCGAGCGCGTGGGACGCCGCGCCCAACGCCTTTGCTCGCTATGCGACTGCGGGACACTTCGTCGGGTACGTCGTGCAGCGCTTTGGTCTGCCTGCATTTCTTCGTGTGTACGACGCCCTCGACTACTCATCGTCGCGTCGGACGATCGAGTCTGTCGTTCTCCAGCAGTTTGGTGTGTCGCTCGACGTGCTACTCGCGGATTGGATGCGCTCGACCGAGCGGCCACCGGTCGATGCAATTTTCACTCAGTTGCTCTGCGCGCAGGCGCCGAGAGCCTCGTCGGAGATCCTGCTCGCGGCCTCCAACTCACCATCGTCACCACGACGCGCGGCGGTGGGCTCGTCGACTGCAACCCTGATCCGGCGCTCGGCGCATAGCGCCCGAGCCTCTGACGCTGTGCTGAGCAAGACCGCTCTGCAGAGCCACGTCCGAGCGCCGTTCGCCGTCAGATCGTGGTGCTCACTCCCGCAGCGCGCGCGAAGCCCTCGTCCCGAACGCCGAGCGCCTGTGAGAAACGCGACCAGAAGTGCACGCTCGCGAGCGTGGCCGCGATGACCACCAAATCGTGGTCGTCGAGTTCTTGTTTGATGCGGCGCACGACGTCTCCCGCGAGATGCCCTCCAGGACGTGATGCGTCGCGGACGTATCTCGCGACGGCGGCTCCGCGGGACCCGAGCTGTGCTTCGAAGGCCTGTTCGTCGAGCGAGAGCAGCGCTTCGAGCTCTGCGCTCGAGAGCCCCACACGCGGCGCCACAGCGACGTTCATGTCGATGCAGAACGGACAGCCCGCAGCGCGCGCTGCGACGATCCGCGTGATGGCGAGCAGGCGCTCTCCGTCCGCCGCGTGAAGGTCTCGTTTGGTTGGGGCGAAGGCCTCGAGCACTCCCGCTGCGAACGCGCTCTTCGATGCGTGGGCCAGGAGCCGTGCAGGAAGCGGCACGCGCCCGAGGATCGCCGAAATGAGACGAAAAATGGGCACGAATCCGAGCGGCGTTCGCGCCGGCGGCTCGACGATGGGGCTTTCGTCCATGGGCGCCTCGTAGCAGGGGCGAGCCCGAGGCTTCAACTCTCGCGACGTCGCTGAGCGCTCACTCGTCTCCACCCTCGAGGGTGTCATCTCTGCTTGAAATCATGGGACGCGAGCAGGGCGACGAGGCTCTCTGCGAAGAGCACACGGAGCTCGACCGCCACCCGCGGTCGCTCAACCTCTCTCTCTCGGTGGGCAGCGCGGCGACGTACACTCGATGCCCCCACACGCCATGAAGCCGCGCGTACGAAGGCCGAAGTCCACGATTACTTCTCACAAGAAGGCGCTCGCCGAGGCCGTGCCCGACGGGCTCCCCAAGAGCGTTCGCGCGTTCTACGGGAGGTGCGACGGGCTCGTCGTCGAGCACGACATCGACGGGGCCACCGAAGAGGCTCGCATCGAGTCGCTCGAAGGAATGTTCGCGGGCGACTTCACCGCGCCCGTCGCGCACAAGAGCGCCGAGGCCGCGATCGACGCCATGAGCGAGGGGCCCTTCTGCGACGAGCTCTACTCGCCCGAGATCGACATCGCGAACAAGCGCGACCTCGCGAGGGCCAACCTCTTGTTGCGCCTGAAGCTCGTCACGCGAATTCCGGGTGAGTCTGCGGCGATCGCGGTGGACCTGTACTCGGGCTCGGACACACCGAAGCTCTACTTCGTCCAGGACGCGCGCGACGCGTGGCCCCTGGAACTCACGTTCGAGGCCTTCGTCACGCTGTTTCAAAAATACGGCGCGCGTCGTTGGTACTTCGCGTTTCTCGATGCGAAGGCTGGGCGCGAGATGAACATCGACCTCGGCGCTGAGTTCGACGCGAGCATGGCGCCGTTCTCCGACGACGCGGTTTCGGTGCTGCGATCGCGCATTCGTCCAGCGAAGTCACCGTCGGTCACGCGAGAGCGCCCGGCGAAGAGCGAGCGCCCCGCGACGAGCGCCGACGACGCGGACGACGAAGCGTCCATCGAGCGGTGGTGGCGCGCGGTGCCTGCCCTCGGCGTTCCCTACCTCGAAGACCGGTGGGAGCGCGACGTGGGCTTGCTCCTCGCGCGCGGGGCGGCCGCGGTGGGAGCGGAGCGCACGCTCGAGCTCGTGACCGCGGGCCTTCGCGCGGCGATGAAGAAGCCTCCCTCGGGCTTCGTGTGGGCGTTTCACGGAACGAAAGAAGCCGCCCTGATCGCGGCGCCCAACCTCACCGACAAAGAGGTCGTCCTGCTCGTCGACTGGATGTTCATCCCCGCCGAAGCGCTGGTCGTTCTCGCGCGTCGCCGCGGGTGGAGCGCCGCGAAGCTCGACGCGCTCTCGAAGGCCACGCAGTACGGGGTGTTCGAGAAAGCCCGGATCATGCCGCGGACGAGCGAGGTGTTCGCCAAGGCCGCGGCGCGGATGAAGTGACTCGGCCCCCGGGCTGCCGCGGAGCCTCCATGGATGCAGTCTCTTGCGCCGTGACGGACCGCGCGCCGATGATCGCGACGAGCGACACGTCCCTGCGCTCGAGCGTTCTGCCGCTGCTCCCAAGACCGTCGCCCTCCACCCAAAGAACGCTCATGACTCACGAGCGCGCGCACTTCGATGGAACCGTCGCCGAACGTTGCTCGGATCGCTGCGAGTCGCAGAAGGGCCACAACACCGAGCACGCCAAGAGCGCGTGGCACCCGATCATCGAGTCGCTGTCCGTCGGCGCGTGTTTTGTTTTCCGCTACTCCCGCGCGCCCAGCGCGTACCGCACGATCCGCTGCGCTTTGTTTGCCGCCGCGAACAACCCCGCCACTTTGAACGCGGCCCGATACCCCGCTGACAGGCGCGCGATCTCTGGCGCTCGCGCGAAGTACCACTCTTCGAGCAGACGAATCCCTGGCGACCACCGCTCGATCTCCCGCGCATCATCGATGCCCCAATGAATCGTCGCCCCGGTCTTCGCGAGCGACCGATGCGCGCCCACGCGCCGCGCCGTCGTCTCGCTGAACACGTCCGCCACGAGCTCGCAGCCCGCGAACGCGCTCTGCAGCCGCAGCAACAGCGCGCGCACCTCTTCTTCGCGCAGGTACATCAGCAGCCCCTCTGCGATCACCAACACCGGCCGCCCCTCGGCGCGAACCGCGTCGACCCACCGCAGGTCCGTCACCGACGACGCGATCATGTGGTAGCCGCCCTCTTCGCGATAGAACATCCGGCGTAGCGCGATCACCGACTCGACGTCGAGGTCGTACCAATCGGCGCCCGCGCGCTCGACGCGCAGACACCGGCTGTCGAGCCCGCAGCCGAGGTGCAGCACCACACCGTCGCTGTGCGCGCCCAAGAACTCCCGCGCGCACGCGTCGAGCTTGTTCGCGCGAATGCACAGCGTCACCACGGTCTTGCGGGGCGTCGCCAGCCGCTCGAAATCGTAGTCCACGCGCGCGACGATCTCCTGCGCCTTTTCGTCGCGAAAAATGCCGTTGGGCCGCCCGCTCTCGATCGCCTTCGAAACCAGCGGAATCAACAGGGTCTCCTGCGCCTCGGTGAGCAGCACCCGCTCTCTTCGCTCGTCCATCACTGACCTCTCTTGCACATTCCGACAAGCATCGAAGCACCACTCCAGCGCGCGGCAACCGTTCTGCCCGACGGCCGCGCTTCGACGCGACACCTCTACGATCACCGATGTTCGAACGCTGCGCGATGCCCTTCACGAGCGCGGCAGCAAAGGGCTGAGGGCGACGACGCGCTGGTGTGCGTCGCGCTCGCCGAAGCGGCGCGCGAGGCTCGGTCCTTCGCGATCTCAGCGCCGATCGCCAGCGAGCGCGACGCTGAGGGATCGAGCCAGCAATCCAGGCGACCGCTCGCCAACCGCGGGCACGACGTGCGCGAGTGGAAGCTGGTTGCCCTCGAGCACGCCGAAGCCCACGCCGGGGACGAACGCCGAGCTGCGCGAGTCGTTCCACGAGAGCTCGACGCCGCGCGTGCGCTCGTGGGATGCGTCCCACGCGCCGTCGCCACAAAAGGCGATCCAGCCGCGCAGCGTGAAGCGCACGTACACCAGCGGCGCTGCGCTTCGCGCGTCGAAGAAGTGCAGCAGCCCCTCTTTGCTGTGCGCGACGAGCAGCGGCCCTCGCTCGGCGACCAGGTTGACGCGGTCGAAGCACGAGTACGTCCTGAGGACCTTTCCGCTCGCCACGTCCGCGCGCTTGAGCTGCGAGCTCGCGCTGAACCAGAGCGCATCGCCGCCGTCAGTCAGGCGAAGCAGCGGGATCCTCCCTGTTCGCGCGATGGTCAGCCGATGCTGCGAGCGCGACCGAAGCTCGCTCGCTCGCTGCATGTCGTCAGCGATCTCTCGCGCTGCGTCCGCTGCCTCGAGCGATCGCAGCTCGATCCCGCGCAGCCCCTCGGCGATCACAGCAGCGACCGTCCCGACTACGTCTCCGTAGCCGACGCGCCCGCACGACTCGCTCGGCGCGATGGACGTCGCGATGAACTCGCCGCTCTCGAGGTCGAGCACGAACCCGTTCGTCGGGCCATCGTCGCTCGACCGATAGCCAAACGCGAGCCGCGTGTCCGAGAGAAATTGCAGTGACGAGCACGCCCCGTCGCCGTACCGCACGATGAGCTCGTCGTGCTTCTTGGGCTTCATCCCACGACTGTCGCACGGAGTGACGAGCGATGGTCGCGAAGCTCGATCGCGCTCGAACGTCCGAGCGTGGGCCTGCGTGCGACGCGCGAAGGACGGCGCGGCCGACGTGCCGCTCGCTTCGCTGCGGACGATCACGCGATCGCCGTCGACGAAGACCGCTTCGATGTCCCACGCGAGGTCGGGGATGGACTTTCCGAAGCCGATCACTTGCTGGATGAACTCGTCGCGGCCCTTGCTCACGGACTCTCCGGCGAACGCGCGCCACTCGGGCGCGGCGAAGCGCGCGTCCGTGCGGCCTCACCCCCGCTGCCGCGCGCCCCGCTCCCGCGCAGAGAGGCGGGGTGGGGGGGGGCGGTGGGGGGGGGGATGGGGGGCGGGGTGTAGGGGGCCGCGCCGCTGCGGGCACAGTTTCCCCGCGACCCGGGGCTGGCGGGGGGGG
>JAEUKI010000012.1 GCA_016793325.1 Myxococcales bacterium
GCAAGGGAAACTGCTGGGATAACGCCGTCGCCGAGAGCTTCTTCTCCTCCCTAAAAAGCGAACTTCTTCACCGCCATCTCTTCGACGACTGCGCGTCGCTCCGAAGCGCAGTGTTCGAGTACATCGAGGTGTTCTACAACCACCGACGACTTCACTCTTCGCTCGACTACAAGACCCCAGCCGAGGTCGAACGCGCTTTCGCGCTCGCCAACGCTGCTTGACCAACTGTCAACGCAATCGAGGGAAGCCCACGCTGCGCGTGCGCCGCACTCCCCGCTGCCCCCAGCGCCCCCGCTGCGTCCGCGGCCTTCGTCGACGATCCGTCGTGCGTCGTTGGCGCACCGACGATCGCTCGTGCTGAACTCGCTGGCGTCGATGAGCACGCCTCGCTTGCACGACCCTTCGCCGCCGCGCTCACGGATCGTCGTTGTGCTCGCGGTGGTCTTGCTCGTCGTGGGCTGCGGGTTCGGCGCGCTCGTCCTCGACGCAGTGCTGGACTCGCTCGCGAGCCCGAGAGAGCCGAGCGCGGTGGATGTTCAGCGCTTGGTGGCGTGGCGCGAAGCGCGCGCGACAGCGTTTGTGCGTGCGATCGACGTGGTGATTCCCTGCGCGATCCGAGAGCAGAGCCCCTCGCGCGGGACGCACTACCGACTCGCGACCGATGCGGCGCGCACGCGGTGGTTCGTGCTGTTCGATCGTCGGTCGATCGCGTGTCACGACGCTCCAGCGAGCCACTGGGGATGGCGCTATCTCGTGGCTCCGGGCTCGCGCGGGGAGCTGCGCTTTCCCGAGCGACCGTGGTCTCGTTGGGGCGACTCGTCGGTGTTGATCTTCGCGGTGGGGCGCAGCCCGCACAGCGAGGCGCGCGCGGCGATGGCCCTCTCGCCCGCGGCGATGCTCGCGCTCTTGGGGGCGTGGTTCTGCGTGGTTCGGCTGCGTCGCAGTCGTCCGCGCGGCGTGCTCGTCACGAGCGCGAGCGCCCCGCGCGAGCCGGTGTTGCCGCAACGTCGAATCGGGCTGCGACTGTCCAACGCGTCGCGGGCGGTGGTTCCTGCGGGATCATGGGTGTCGGGGGGCGTGTTTCTGCTCTCGCTCGGGTTGTGGGTCGCGTTGGACAGCCCCGGCGGACGAGGCCTGGGCCCGACGGTCATCGGGTTGTTCATCGGCTCGATCGGTGTTGGCGCGTTGGCGATCGCGCGGGCTCCTGCGCGCGAGCTCTGGAGAGCGCTTCGTCCGCTCGGGCTCGCGCGGCGAGAACAGTGGACGCGCGTGCTCGAGTATCGCGTCCTCGCCGAGCAAGACCTCGACGCCGACCGACCGCAGTACTCCATCGAGAATCCCACGGGCGGCGCGCCGATCGTGCTCGTCGTGGCTCCCGATGAGTGCACTCCCTGGATCGCCGACGAGCGCGTCTTGTGCGTGTGGAACACCGACGCGCCCGAGACCATTCACGTGCTCCGTCGCGACGGCGCTCCGCTCGCGCTCATGGAGTCCGAGCTCTCTGCGATGAACGACGCGCTGCGCGGGGCTCGGTCGTCGTGAGCCTGCTCGCGTGGCCCCAGGAGCTCGACGTCGAGTCGCTCTTCGCCCGCGTGTGCCAACCGAAGCGCGAGCAGCTCGACGCGGTGTCGTCCGCGGTCGAGGGCGTCGAAGATCCGCGCGAGGCCCTCGAGCGACTCGCGGCTCGGTCCATGGTTCCGATGGAGTGGGTCGAGTCGCGTGCGCGTGCGTTTGGAGGAGACGCGCGCTCGCCGCAGGTCGTTCCGAAGACGGTCGCGGGGGTGGTCGCGCTCGCCGCGGACGTGCCGGGCGTGTTGGCGAGCGAGGCGCTCGCGCGAGAGTTTCTCGTTCGCGCGCGAGCGTGGTGCGAGCTTCCAACGCCCGAGGCCCCCATCTTCTGGAAGCTCGACGCCGAGCGCCCGCGATGGCTCGGCGCGCGAACGACAAAGGGCCCGGCGTTTCCTCCGGGGATTTCTGCGCTGTTCGAGCATGCGCTGAGCGGCGCGCAGCTCGCGCTCTTGCGCGAAGAGCTCGCGGACAGGTCCGTCGAGTCCGAGCGCGAGCCCGAGCCCGAGCGTCGCGGCGGGTTCTGGGACGGCGTCCGACGGATCTTCTCGCGCTCGTTTCCGACGCCGCCTCCCGGTCCCATCCCCCTGTGGAACCAGCTCTCGTCGCTCGCGGTCTCGCGCGGTGGTCGCGCGCTCGAAGAGGCCATCGAAGACCATCGAAACGCGTGGCTCTTCGCGACGCTCGCGCGTACGGGGCGCGCGGTTCCCGAGTCGATCGTGGGTTCGACGCGCGTGCGTTCAGCGCTCGCAGCCACGCCGCTCCGCGCGCTCGACAACTACTTCGAGCCGCTCGCGGCGCTCTGGTGGACCGGCTACGCGGTGCATTCGGTCACCGCCGAGCGCGTCGAGCTCGTTTGCCCAGCGTTCGAGTAGCCCGCGCCGAGCACCCCGTGGCGAGCGGGAGTGCGTGTGCGACGGGGCCACACGGAGAGAGGGCAAGCGCGCGTCGTGACCCACGTTCCGCGAGGAAAATCACAGCCAATGGGGCGCGTGGATGCGCGAAGCACGCCGGGCGCCCACGTCGTGCTGACAATGGGAGAGGTCTCCGTTTCTCGCGTTGTGAATGCGAGGCGCAGCCCCCACCCGCACGGCAGGCCACGTGATGCGCAACGCCCGGTGGGAAGCTGTTGAAACGGCACCGGACCTCCAAGAGAGCGCGGCGATGGAAGCACGCGATCGGCACACTCCCATGGCGCGCAGCTCGACATGACACGCCAGGAAACTCGGGCGCGATACTTCGACAGCGCTGAAGCGCACGCCGAGCTGCAAACCGTGAAGCACCTCGTCAATCCCCTCAACGTCTTCGGGACGTCGTTCTCGGTTCAGCCGTAGCGCTGTTCGTGGCGATTCCGGGGAGCCGCCGCAGCTCTCTCCGCACTGCTGCGTCGAGGCGTGCGCTGCTTACGACGAACGAACGATGGGGCAACCTCGGGGCGCCGCCGTGCACCGACGTCGCGCCGCCGGTGGCATTGTGCGTCCTCTCTCCGCCACCGCTCGTCGCACCCACGGAAACAGCGAGTGTGTGCAAAGGGATCTCTATTGATGAGGGCACGCACTGCGCGGGTCGGTTCGTCATCGAGCGCCCTCGTGAGACGACGAGCAGCCCTCTGCATCTCCGCGCGATTTCGTTGGTAGGTCCCGGTTGACGACTCGCGAGTCGACCGGCGACGATGACGGCAATGGGAACGATTCGCTTCGGCCTAGCCTTCGTCGTGGGGGCAATCACACTGGCGGCATGCACAAGTGCAACACCGCCTGTTCAGGATACAGGGACCGGCTTCGATGCGGTCGTCGACGTTACGCCGACCGAGGACACTGGCGTCGTCGAAGACACCGCCGAGCCAGACGTCGTCGAGTGCCGAGACCTCGACCTCGATGGGTTCTTGTCCTTCGCCTGCGGTGGTCAGGATTGCAACGACAACAACCGTAACGTTCGACCGAACGCGACCGAGATTTGCAACAACGTCGACGACAATTGCGATGGGCGCATCGACGTCGACGCGATGGGCATGAGCCTTCAGCGGGAGTTCTGGCCGGACAACGACGGCGACGGCTTCGGTGATCGATCCGCGACTGGTTCGGGCACGGTCATCGCGTGTCGGGCTCCGGCTGGCTTCGTCGACAACAACACGGATTGCAACGATCGGAGCAGCACGATCAACCCATCCGTCGCGGAGGCGTGCAACGACCTCACGATGCTCGACGAAAACTGCAACGGGATGGCCGAAGAAGGCTGTGCGTGCCCGCGACCCGGCGCGACGCGCACGTGCTGCGGCTCGCGCGGCAGTGAGACGTGCACCAGGACGGCGATGGGCCTGATGTGGGCGAACTGTTCGGCCCGAACTGCACCCGAAACGTGCAATCGCGTGGACGACGACTGCAACGGCCTCGTCGACGACGGCGTGACGATCACCTGTTACACCGACTTCGACGAGGACGGGTATCCCGCGGCGACAGGTACGAGGATCGTGTGTCCGGATCCGACGCGCCCCGCGCGCGGCGGCTGTCCGGCAGGCACAACGAATCGATCATCGGCTGACCCTGCCAACGTCGACTGCAACGACAACAGTCCGCTGCGTTCGCCGGGGCTGGTCGAGCGGTGTGACGACATCGACAACGACTGCAACCCGAGCACGGCGAACGGCAGCGGCGATCCCGGAGTCGGCGCCCGTTGCATGGTTCCCGGCCGATTGGGCCGATGCGCCGAGGGCACAGGGGCGTGCGTCGGTGCGTCGCTCGAGTGCTTGGGATCGAACACACCGCTGCGCGAGGTGTGCAATGGAGTGGATGACGACTGCGACGGCGTCGTCGACGGGCGTCGTTGCTTCGACTCGCAGACCGCGCCGACAGGGTCGGGCACCTGCGATGTTGGCGGTGTCTGCCGACTCACGGCCTGCGAAGCAAACCTCGGCAACTGCGACGCGATGGACGCCAACGGCTGCGAGACACCGCTGCTCACGGACGCGAACCACTGCGGCACGTGCGGCGCCCGTTGCAACGGCGGCCCGTGCGTCAACGGGCAGTGCAGGGATATGTCTCCCGCTCAGGTGAGCGCGTCGGATCGCTTCGCGTGTGCTGTATCTGGCTTGGGGACGGTGCACTGCTGGGGCGAAAACTCGTCGGGACAACTCGGTGACGGGACGATGGGCAACGTTCGCATTTCGTCGGTGCAAGTGACGGGCATCACCGACGCGGTCGAGGTCGCGACATCCGTGCTCGACGGCTCGAGCTTTGGACACGCATGTGCGCGCCGCTCAACCGGAGCGGTCGTGTGCTGGGGCAACAACGAGTACGGGCAGGTCGGCGACAACACACTGGGCAACGTTCGTCTCGTGCCCGTCGCAGTCGCGGGATTGACCGACGCAGTCTCCATCGCGGCTGGCAGCGGGAGCACTTGCGCCGTCCGCGCGACGGGGCAGGTGGTGTGCTGGGGACGCAACAACGTCGGCCAGATCGGCGACGGAACGTCAGGCATCAGCCGCCGCGTCCCAACGCCTGTCGTAGGAATCACGGACGCTGTCGAGGTCGGTGTTGGCGGCTGGTTTGCGTGCGCGCGACGCGCGACCGGCGCGGTGAACTGCTGGGGAATGGCGACGTTTGGTGCGCTCGGGCACGGAACGGACAACCCAGATCAGCCTACGCCTGTCGCTGTTCGCGGGCTTGTTGATGCCGTTCAGATCGCGGTAGCTGCGCGAAGCGTGTGCGCTCGGCGCGCGACTGGCGGTATCGCGTGTTGGGGGCGTCTTTCGGGCAGCGTGAGCACGACGGCGCCGGTGCAAATTCCCGGCGTCACCGACGCCGTCTCGCTCGAGCACAACGGCAGCAGCGGCTGCTTTCGGAGCCAGGCTGGGCAGCACGAGTTCTTTACGGTCGCCGGTCGCTTCCCCGCGCCGAGCCTGAGGGATGCGGTGACTGTTGCTTTGGGAGAAAACGTCGCGTGCGGTCGCAACACCGCGGGTCGACTGTTCTGCGTCGGGACCAATATGGGCGGGCGTCGCGGAGACGGCACCACGGACGACAACGAACCAGTTCCGTTCGCAACGGCGCCGTTGGACACCCTCGAGTTGAGCACGCGACGCTCACATCTGTGCGTCCGTCGCTCCACTGGAAGCGTCGAGTGCGTGGGGTTCAACAATGGCGGCGCACTCGGCACGGGAACGGTCAATCCCCAGACCACGTTCGCCGCGGTTCCAGGAATCACGGACGCGGTCGAGCTCGATGCCTCGGATAACTTCACCTGCATTCGCCGAGTGAGCGGACAGGTCGTGTGCTGGGGATCGAACGGTTCGGGTGAGCTCGGCGATGGCACGATGGGGACCTTGCGCACCGCTCCGATCGACGTTTCGGACATGACCGACGCTGCCGAAATCACCACCGGGCGACAGCACACGTGTGCGCGTCGAACGTCGGGTGCTGTCGCGTGCTGGGGCGCCAATGGTCGCGGTCAGGTGGGCGACGGCAGCACGGTGTCGACGCGACGCGTTCCTGTAACGGTGCTAGGTGTCACCAACGTGCTGCAGCTCGCGTCGTACGGCAACCACACGTGCGCACTGCGCATGGATCGCAGCGTCGTCTGCTGGGGCGCGAACGAGTATGGCCAACTCGGGGACGGAACGCTCGTCGACCGACGCGCTCCCGTGGCTGTCCTCGGACTGACCGACGCAGTCGAGATCGGCACCGGTGAACTCAGCACATGCGCGCGGCGCGCGACCGGCGAAGTCGTGTGTTGGGGCTTCAACTCCGCCGGACAGCTCGGCGATGCAACGAACACAGATCGAAACCGCCCAACCACGACCGTCGTCGGACTCACCAATGCGACGAAGCTTTCGGTGGGGGCGGATCATGCGTGCGCGGTTCGCACAGACGGCAGCGTGATTTGCTGGGGCACCGGAGGCCGCACGCAGCTCGGCGACGGAGGCACGACTGGCCGCAACACGCCAGTCACCGTCAGCGGTCTGAGCAACGTTGTCGAGCTGTCACTCGGCGACACGAGGTCGTGCGCGCGCCGCATGGACGGCCAATGGTTGTGCTGGGGATCGAACTCGAACGGCACGCTCGGGACGTACTTGATTCCACGCATCGTGACTGGGTTTTGAGCGCAGCGCGCTCGCGCGACACGGGACGCATGGCCCCCGCAGTGATCCCGTGTCGCGCGATCAGCGACTACTCGCTCGCTTTGCCCTCGTCGCTCTCGTCGCTCTCGTCCCCATCATCGCTCTTTCGCCCGCCGCCCGATCGCGCGTACAGCGACGGAGCGATCTCGTTGACGTCGCCCTCTTTGCGGCGAAACCACCCGAGCGCCGCGCGCACTTCGGTCCAGCCCTCGATCACCAGCGTCGCGAGCCGCGCGCGTTCGTCCTCGAGCGCCTCGACCTCGTCGTCGCGATCGCTCCGCGGCGTCGCCGACTGGAGCAGCACCTGACCGAGCTTCTGCGCGTTCTCGAGCTCGCTCGCCGTGACCACCGTGAGCCCGTCGACCTTCGACCACTTCGCGACGAACTCCGACGCGATCATCAAGAGACCGTTTCCGACGTCGAGGAAGCTCGTTCCACCGGCGGCGCGGTCGATGATGGCGCCGTCGAGCAGGCCGCGCTCGACGAGGGGCTTCGCCGCGGACACCAGCATCCGTCGCGCGCTCGTCGCCTCGCTCAACTGCGACGCCGACGCCGGGCTCTTGCGGGGAATCCGTCCGTCCACGAGAAGCAGCGCGCTGCTCGCCGCGCGAACGCCCATCACGCGCTCACGATCGAACCCCGGAAGCTCCTCCATCTTCGACAGATACGGCTCGATCGCCGCCCACGCGTTGCCCACCACCGAGTGTACAAAGGGCGCGTCCATGTTGAACGGCCGCACGCTCGTTGCGGCGAGCGCCATCGCCGCGGGCTTCGACTCGACGCGAGCCTGTTCGAGCACGTCGATCGGTCCGTGCACGACCGGGGTCTTGGGTTCTTTGTTGGACTTGTTGCTCGTCGAAACCTTCGTGTCCTTGTTCTTGCTCATGATGATCTCCTTCGAACCTTCGGGGCTTCGAAGAGGGCCCCTTTGGCCGCCTTCGTGTCCGAGGTGCGCCGGGTATCGAGGGCGATCGGTGAAGGTTGCGTGCACGGGCGAAAAAAGTTTTCGAGCGATCGAGCGACCCCGGTTCAACCGGGGGTGAGGGATCGCAGACGATCGCAACGGGGGGGGTCCAACCGGGGGAGCGCGCTTGCAAGCGATCGCGAGTGGGGGGTCGAACCGTGGATGGAGAATCGCGGGCGATCGACGCGCGGGGGTCGAACCGGGGTGCGGGGATCGCAGGGACGCGTGGCACGGCGGTAGGCTGTCAGGCGCCGTCAACGTGGCGATTCCACGGTGTCGTGGTTTCGGGTGAAGATGGTGCATCGAGAGAGGGGGCGTTGCCCTCGACGAGGAGACGATGAATCCACTGCGCGTTCGCGCGGTGTCCGCGGCGTTGTTGGCCGCGAGCGCCGCAGGGTGTCCGGGCATTCGCCCACGATTCGCTGAACTCAATTATCCGCGTACGATGTCGACGACGCCCGCGCGCCGGCCGCTCGCGAGCGTGGTGTTCGCCGCGCGCGCCGTTCCGCTGTTGGTCGTCGGCTTCGATGAGCCAGCGAAGGTCGCAGCGTTTCTTCGCCAACAGTTCTTGGCGACCGACCCAACCACCGCGACGCGGGTGCTCGCGGCCGCCGCGGAGGCAATCGATCAAGACAACGGGTGGCTCGATCGCCAGCGCAACGACCTCGTCGCCGCGGCGGGTCTGGTGCAACCAAATGAGCGGAGCGCCGCGCTGACACCACACGATCGCGCACGGCTCGCGCTCGCGCTCGAAGACGCCGCGCAGGCGTTCGCGTTGTTGCTCCTTCAGAACAGCCAGGACAGCGCCCCTTCGGCGTCTCAGCTCGTCAGGGCCGACTGCTTCACGCCGCCCGCGGGCGGGTGGGCCGAGCTGCACGCAGACGAAACCAAGCCCTCGACGCTGTGGCGATACACGCTCGACGCGGCCGCGCGCTTGCTCGAGCAACAAGCGAGGAGCCTCGCGGGCGAACAAGTAGGCGCGAGACTCCAACGACCCACGCTCGCCATGAGCGGCGGCTCTGGAAACGGCGCGTTCACCGCGGGGTACCTGTACGCGTTGCTCTACGCCAACGCCGTCGCGCGCGAGCGCGAGCAGGCGCAACCCAAGCCGAATGTGCCTGCCCCCCGGAGCGAGCGCTTCGGCTCGGTCACAGGAACGAGCGTCGGATCGTTGCTCGCAGGGCTTCTCGAAGGATGGCACGCGCCCGCGGCTGCGCCGGCCCCGACGCTGACACCGCGGCTCGTGCGCTCGCTCTCGGGCGATCGCGCGACTCCCGAAGAGCTCGTCGCTGTCGCGCACGACGACGAACGCCGTCGCGTCGACGCCATCCAGCCAAGCGCGCTCTCGCCGTGGCAGCGAACGACGTTGAACTTGATTCGATCGCTGATCGCGGGAAGCTGGGAGGGCGACGTTCTGTGCCTGCGCGATGGAAACGTCCTCCAGCCCATCGTGGGAGACGGGAGCTGGCCCATCGGCGCCGCGATGACGTCGTTGCTGAAGTTCGACCCGCTCGAAGACACGATGGTGGACTTCTTCAGGGCTTCGACGAACTTCTCGCGGTCCAACGATTTGTGGCGCGAATCGATGGCGGTCGACCTGCAGTTCAACATCACCGCGGCGCTCGGAGAAGGAACGTGCGCGTCGAGCCAACGACGGGAGGAGTGCGAGGCGAAGCACGTGCTCGCGTCGGTGTCGCTGCCGATGTTCGTTCCTCCGGTGCCGTCTGTGATCACGGGGCTGGTGGCCGCTCGGTCTCAGGACGGAATGTGGTTCGACGGCGGGTTGCGGTCGGGGACGCCGAGCTTGCGGGCGCTCGAGCTCGGCGGCGTTCGCTACGACAGCCACGTCGCCGAAGGTCGTGGTCGCGTGCTCGCGATCTCGACCCATCGAATCACTGGCGCGCGCCACGCGCCGAGCGCCAACGACACTGGCTTCGGCATCCTCGTGGCCACCACTGGCGGACCGATGACCGAAGAGGTCCGCGAGGCCGAAATCGCGCAGACCAACCTCTTCGCGATCGGTCAACGCGCGCGGTTCTGCGCGTACGCAGGGCGCGTCGACGGGCCCACGCCGTGCGACGCCGACGCGAACTCGAACGGCGCCCAGGCGATGCAAGGCGCGCTGCACGGCGACGTGTTCGCCGTGTTCGTCCCCAACTCGCTCGACGATCGCGTGGTCGCTGGCGGATACACGTTCAACCCCATCGTGCTTACGGGGCTCTTCTATGCGGGAGTTCAGACGTTTCTCGCGGGGTATCGAAGGCCCGCCGCCGCGCACCCGGTGCTCTCGCACCTCGGCTGGGCTGCGACCAGCAGCTACACCGTCGACGATTGGGCGCTCGGACGCGCGAGCAAGCTGCAAGCGCTCGACACGCGCGCCGCGCGATACCTCCAGGAGCTTCGCCGCGCGATGGACGACTCGACGCAGTGGGCCGCGTCTCGCGATCGCTCGCGCACCCGCGTCCTGCAACGGATGGGGACGTGTCGATGAGCATCGAGCCCTTCGTCGACGCGTACCGATCGATCGTCGCGAGCCTCGCGGCGAACGACTCGCTCGCTCGCGTGCTCTCCGCGGGACAGGTTCACGCCTTCGGGGTCGGCTACAAGCGCTCGATGGACCGGGAGCACGCGAGCGTCGCGCTTCGATTTCATGTGCCCAAAAAGGTTCCGCTGCTGTCGCTCGCGCGGCGCGCGCGGATTCCGGCGATGCTCGCTGGGATCGTGACCGACGTGATCGAGTCTTCTCCGTCGTTCGCCCACGCGGTCGACCCGCGTGATCGCGTCGACCCGGTGCGTCCCGGCGTCAGCATCGCCGGTCCCGCAGCCGCGACGGGAACACTCGGCGCGCTCGTACGCGACGCGAGCGGCCAAGCGATGATCCTCACCGCATCCCACGTCGCCAGGACGCACGTCGCCAACCAACGCGAGATCTCTCAGCCGTCGCCCTTCGATCACCCATCGCCCCTCGCGATCGCGTCGACCGCGCGCGCCGAGCCAGCGCAGTGGCCGGTCTCGTCGCTCACCGTGGACGCTGCGGTCGCCAAGCTCGCGCCGTCGGTCGCGTTCGACGCGCGTGTGCTCGAGATCGGCCCGCCCGGCACGCCGGTCGAGCCGTCGGCGGCGCTCGGACAATCGGTGGTGAAGTTCGGACGCAGCACTGAAAAGACCCTCGGCAAGGTCACGGAGTATCCGCACCACGCGACGCTTCGAGTGCGTATCGGTGGGGCGAATCACTCGGTCGCCTATCGCGACCAGCTCTTCATCGAGTCGCAGAACGAGCTCTGCGCCGACGGAGACAGCGGCGCGCTCTGGATGCTCGCGAGAACACTCGAAGCGGTCGCGCTCCACTGCGGCGGAGGATCCAACCGGAAGACCGCCGTCGCGACGCCCATCGGGCGCGTGCTCGCGACGCTCGGCGTGACGCTCGCGTAAGGGGAGCGCGGGGGCGGTCACGGGGTGAGGCCCGCGGCGCCCGAGGCGTCACGCCAGCCTCGCGTTATGACAGACACCCCCTGAGTCCAGTATGCAACGGCGTGCGCGGGGATGCGGTGGATTGCAAATGTGAGATTCAGAGCACCGTCCCCGAAAGCTGTGATCCAATCGCGGACCGCGCGGTTTTCGGGGCGCTCGGGGGCGTCGTTGCTCCCGTCGCTCGGGCCGCGAGACACAAGTGCGCCGAACGCGAACGCGATCCCTCCCATGAGCGACCTCCACTCGTTGCTGGACCTGCCCGAGACCGTCTCGAAGAATGCCTTCGTCGTTCAGCTCGCGTCGGGCGTGCAAAACCCGGCGAGCGTCCTCGACAACTACGCGATCACGCCGGACCTCGTCCGCGCGTTCGATCAGGCCCTCTCGCTCGTGCGCGGCGCCGTCGACTCGCGGCGCTCGACCGCGGCCTACGTTCATGGCTCGTTCGGCAGCGGAAAGAGCCACTTTCTCAGCGTCCTCTCGCTCATGCTCTCGCCCGACAGCGAACACCAAGCCCGCGTGTGGCGCGACCCCGAGCTCGCCGAGCTCAAGGGCCGCCACCGTTGGCTCGAAGGCAAGCGCGTGCTTCGACTGCACTTCAACATGGTCGGCGCGACGAGCCTCGAAGACAGGGTGTTTCCCGGGTACGTCGAGCAGGTTCGAAAGCTCCACCCCGACGCGAGCCTGCCGGGGCTGTTTCTCGACAGCGCCCTCTTCGACAACGCAAAGAGCCTCTGCGACAAGCTCGGCGACGAAGCGTTCTTCGCCCCGATGAACGCAGGGACGACATCATCGAAGGCCGCGTGGGGCGCGCGCGGCGGCGCCGCTACATGGACGCGCGAGCGCTTCGATCGGGCCGTCGCCAGCGACGCGATCGAAGAGCGTCGCGCGCTGTTTACCGCGCTCGTTCGCGCGCACTTTCCAGCGTGGCTCGAGAGCAAGCACGGGTACGTCAGCTTCGATCGCGGCCTCGGAGAGCTCACGCGGCACGCGCGCTCGCTCGGCTACGAAGCGGTCGTCGTGTTCTTCGACGAGATGATCCTCTGGCTCGCGGGCGGCGCCGCGGATCGCAAGTGGCTCAACGGCGAGATCCAGAAGCTCGCAAAGATGGTCGACACGGACGACGCGGATCGGCCCCTCGCGCTCGTCAGCTTCGTCGCGCGACAGAGAGACATCTCCGAGCTCGTCGGCGATCAGTACGCAGGCGGCGACGCACAAGCGCTCCGCGACTCGATGAAATGGTGGGAAGGGCGCTTCAACACGATCACGCTGCCCGATCGAAACCTCCCGGCGATCGTTCGAAAGCGCGTCGTGAGGCCCAAGGACGAAGCCGCAGCGACCCGCCTCCGCGCCGCCTTCGACGACCTCCGACGCAAGCTCGGAACGAGCGCGTGGCAGACCCTCCTCGGTGAAATCGGCGACGGCGACGAGTCGTTCGCGAAGGTCTATCCCTTCTCGCCAGCGCTCGTCGAAGTGCTCGTCGCCATGAGCGCCACGCTCCAACGCGAACGCACCGCGCTTCGGCTGCTCATGGAAGTGCTCGTCAGGCACATGGAGGACTTCGAGCTGGGGAAGCTCGTTCCGGTGGGGGATCTCTTCGATCCGTTGGCGGGCGGCGAAGATCCCATGGACGGCGTGATGCGCGAGCGCTTCCAGAGCGCGCGAAGGCTGTACCAAAACGAACTTCTACCGGTGATTCAGCAGGAGAATCGCACGGCCACGCCCGACAAGTGCCAGCGCCTGCGAGACGCCCACGCGCCCGAGCTCGGCTGCTCCAACTGCCGCGAGTCCCGCTGTCGCACGGACAACCGACTGGTGAAGACGCTGTTGCTCGGCGCGCTCGTCCCGAACACGCCGTCGCTCAAAGACCTCACCATCACGCGCCTCGTCGCGCTCAACCACGGAACGCTCCGCGCGCCCATCCCCAACACCGAAGGGCCCCTCGCGGCCGAGCGCCTCCGCAAGTACGCAGGCCACGTCGGAAAGCTCCGCGTCGGCGACCAAAAAGACCCCTCCGTCCACGTCGTCTTGGAGGGCGTCGACCTCAAGCCCATCCTCGAGAGCGCGAGGCAGTACGACCAGCCCGGCGCGCGCAAATCCAAGCTCCGCGAGCTGCTCTTCACAGCGTTCGGCTTCACCCGCTCGGACATGGCCGAGTACCCCACCAGCGTCGAGTGGCGCGGGACCAACCGCGAGGGCAGCGTCTATTTCGGCAACGTCCGAGAGATGGACGAAGGGCGCTTTCGCGTGAAGCCCGAGCACGATTTTCGAATCGTCATCGACTACCCCTTCGACGAGCCCGGACGCACACCACAAGAAGACGAGACGCGCCTCGGCGAGCTCCGCGAGCGCCTCGAAGAGCGCACCGTCGTGTGGCTCCCGGACTTCTTCTCCGAGGCCGTGCAAAACGAGCTCGGTCAGCTCGTCGTGCTCGACGAGATCCTCCGCGGCGAATCGTGGAAGGAGTACCTCAAGCACCTCCGGCTCGACGACCAACAGCGCACCAAGCAAGAGCTCGAGTCGCTGCAAAACCAGAAGAAGAACCGGCTCCTGTCCGCGATCGCCGTCGCGTACAACGTCGCGAGCGGCGGGAGCGAACAGCTCGACCCCACGCGCCGCGTGCAAGAGCACTTTCACGTCCTGTTGCCCGAGCGCCGCGTCTCCAACTTGTCCGTCACGCGCCTCGAAGGCTCGATCGACTCGCTCGCGAGCGCGCTGCTCGCCGAGTGCTACCCGAGACACCCCGACTTTCGCAGCAAGGTCACCGGCGCACTCCTCGCTGCGAGCGCGCGACGCTTCGTCTCGCTCTGCGAGCGCGAGGGTCGCCGCGAAGTGATCGACAAGGGCGACCGCCGCGAGTACGAGCTCGCGCAGGGACTCGGCCTCGTGCAGCTCTCCGAGTCCAACGTGGCCGTGCGCGACGAAGCCTTCACTGAGATCGACCGCGCCGTCCGAGGTCAGCACACGACGGACAAAGAGATCACCGTCGGCGGCGTTCGACGCGTGATCGACCCGCACAAGCTCCGCGGGCTCACGCGCGAGGTCGAGGACTTCGTCGTGATCGCCTACGCTGCCTACACAGCCCGCGAGCTCCGCAGCGGAACCCGCACCATCGACGAACCCAAGTGCGGCTCGCTCTCGGACGACGCCACGCTCGTCGCGACGGACCTGCCGTCGGCGGACGACTGGGAGCGCGCGCTGACCCGCGCCGGAGCGCTCTTCGGGATCGCGATCGGCTCTCGCGCCCTGCGCGCGAAGAACGTCAACCGCCTCGCGCGAGACCTCGTCGAAGCCGCGACGAAGTTCAAAGCAGACATCAGCGAGATCCCCTCGCTGCTCCACGCGCGCGAGCGGCTCGCAGGCGCGTCGAACGCGCGCCGAGACACCGCGGACGAAGCGCTGCGCCTCGTCGACACGATCGTCCGCGCCGAGCGCGAGGGGCCCGTGGCCACGGTGAAAGCGCTGGCCGCGTTTGCGAGCGCCAAGCCCGACGCGAGACTCGCGCGCGCGATCGAGAGCGCCCCGCGCGTGCGAGCCACGCTCGCCAACAGCCTCCTCTGGCACTCGATCGAAGCGATGCTCGATCGCGCCGAGGGCGACTGCCGCGAGCTCGTGGCCGAGGCGCGGGAGGTTCTCGCCGCCGACGAAGACGCCCTCTCGCTCGTGACGCGAAGCAAAGCGCTGCACGAGCGCGTCGAGTCGATCCTGAGCGGCGATCGACGACGCTCGACCGAAGCGCCGCATCCGCCAACGGAGCCCGCGAGCGCCGTCGCAGCGCGATCCGTCCCGCGCGAGGCGCCCACGAAATCAACAGCGAGCCACGGTGAGGCGAGGGGAGCGACGCTGCGCGAAGCGATCGCGCGGGCCCGAGAGGCGCTCGACGCCCTCGAAGCGAGCGACGACCCGAACGGCCCGTGGATCGTGCGCTGGACGATCGACCGAGGTTGACCATGGCGACGAACTTTCAAGCGCCGCTCGTGTCGCGGGACGCGCTCGTCGAGGAGCTGAAGGCGCTGCACAAGCGCTGGCACCGAACGCGGGACACGCTGCTCTACGCGCGGCTCGAGCGGGAGCTTCCGTCGATCACGGTGGACACGAACGAAGGGCCGCTGCCGTTCGTCGTGCGCACGGCCGAGTGCGAGCTCGAGCTGCGCGCGGCGCTCGTCGACGGCGTCCGCGAAGGAGAGACGTCGAGCGCGGGCGACCCGCACGGGCGCGACCCTGTGGTGGTGCTCGTGGACTTCGATCTACCGAGGGTTCCCGCGGATTTGTTGGGCCGTGTGGCGACGGGAAAAGTGCTCCGGATCGCGGGCGACCGCGTGCTGCGCGCGGTGTTCTCGGGGGCGCACATCGCGCAAGAAGTGCTCCGCGCCCGCGCCCTGTGCGAAGCGATCCGCAGCGAGAGCGAGTGGACCGCGCCCGCGCCCCCAGGCGGAACGGTCACCGAAGCGTACGCGTGGCGCGCGTGGCTCGAGCGCCGCGGCGTCTTCGAGAGCGCGAGCGAGACCGACCTGTCCCTGCTCTCGCGCGTCGCGACGCAGCGAGCGCCCGAGGGATTCGCGAAGATCCTCGCGGATCGACCGGCGCTCGCGAGGGACTTGTCCCAATGGCTCGCGCGCGCGATCGGCCCGCTCGCCCCGGCGTGGCTCGCCCTCTGGCTCCGTTCGGAAGGAACGCTCGCCGCCAGCGTCGCCTTCGCCCTCGACGCCGTTCGCGCCTCGCTCGGTCGCGAGGACTTCGTCGACGGGATCGTCCGCAGCCGCCTCGACGAGCTGCTCGCCTCCATCGACGCCAAGAGCGTCTCGGCTGAACAGTGGGCGGACTACGCCGAGCGCCTCGCGACGCACTGGGCCGGTCGGGACGCGGCGCTTCGCGCGATCTTCGACGAGGCCGAGCGCTGGCTCCCGTCGCACAGCAAGGTCACCGAGGTCGCTGCCTCGAGTCGGTTTCTGCGCACCTCCCTCGGCGCGCGCCAACGCGAGCTCGCGTCGACGCTCGACCGCGCTCGCACGGACGGCGGCGAGCGCGCCCTCGTCGACGCGCGCGTCGCGCTCGAGCGGCTCGGCGAACACCACGCCCGCGAGGTCGACGCCAGCGCCAGAGCCACGTTCGAACGCGCGCGCATGGCGCTGCGCTTGCTCGGGTGGCTCTTGCTCCGATCGCGAAGGCCCGCGGACGACGCCTCCGAAGCGATCGTCCTCCAAGAGCGCGCCGAAGACTACGTGCGCAACGGCGCGTGGGTCGACTGGGCTCGGAGCGTCGCGCGCGGGGCCGAAGAAGACGAGCTCGCGGCGGCCGTGCAGCGCGTCGTCGAGGCTGTGGATCACGAGCGGGACGCAGACGACCGCGCGTTTTCGAGGGCGTTGATTTCGTGGGTCGAGCTCGGCCGCAGCGCCACGCAGCGGCTCGTGCCGATCGAATCCGCGCTCGAGCGGTTCGCGTGCGGGTTTCTCGCGCGACGAGGCGCGGACGAGCGTGCCGCGACGCGCCGGCTCGCGGTGATCGTCCTCGACGGAATGTCCTGGGCCAACTGCGTCGAGCTGCTCGAGTCGCTGACGGGCGCGGGGTACTTTCCGCTGCGCTTCAACGGACAGCGCACGGACCGAGGGGCGTTCGCGCCGGTGATCGCAGCGCTCCCGACGATCACCGAGGTCTCCCGAAGCGCCCTGTTGTCGGGACGACTGCTCGACGCGGGGGAGGCGCTCGACAGCTCGAAGGACGTCGCGCGGTTCGAGTCCCACGCGCGCCTCCGCGCGCTCAACGACGGAGCGCGGCCGACCCTGTTGCTCAAGCGAACGCTCCAGACGGCCTCGGGCGACGCGTCCTCCGAGGCGCTCGACGCGATGAGCTCCGATCGCCCCGTGGTCGGCGTCGTGGTCAACGCCATCGACGACCAGCTCAAGGCCGGCCGACAGATGCGCATCGAGTACACGCTCGACGCGATTCGACCGCTGCGCGCGCTGCTCGACCGCGCGACCCTCGCGCAGCGCGCGATCCTCCTCGTGGCGGATCACGGACACGTCTCGGGCGCGAGGATGACCCGGACCAACCTCGCGCGAAGCGACGACGGCGGTTCGCGCTGGAGGGCCATCAAGGCGAAGGAGCACGCGTCGGCGAGCGAGCTCGTCGTGGGATCGCCGTACGTGTGGAGACCCAAGGGCGCGACGCACCTCGCGCTGCTCGTGGGCGAGACGGACACGCACGGAGTCGTTCCCGGCGCAGGAGAGCACGGAGGCGCGTCGATGGCCGAAGTGATCGCCCCCGCGGTGCTCATCGGGAGCGAGACGCTCCCCGAGCGCGTTCGAAGCGTGCGCGGCGACCTCGAGCTCGACGGAGACCTCGAAGCCGTGGTCATCGATCGGCCCCCATGGTGGTCCGTCGACAAGAGCGCGCGCTCGCTGCTCGAAGGCCCTGCGAAACCCCACGCGGATCACGGCGCCCGCGGCAAGAGCGCAGCGCCTTCGCCGCAGCTCGCGCTCCCGTCCCTCGCCAACACGCCGCCGAGCGCGCCGGTCGCGACCGCGGCCGCGCCGCAGAGAGCGCCGTCGAAATGGACCACGTTCTTCGAGCGCTCCAAGGCCCTCGGCGCGATGGGCATCGAGAAGCTCGACCCGCGCTGGGTGGCCATCATCGAAGCGCTCGCCGAAGAGGGCGGGGCGCTCGCGCCCGATCGCATCGCGTCGCGCACGGGCGTGATCGCGTCGCGCGTCGAAGGGTTGGTCGCGCGCATGAGCGAGCTCTTCAACGCAGACGGATCCCAGGTCCTTCGCTTCGACGCGGGGACCAAGCTCGTCCACTTGGACCTCGCACTGCTCGAGGAGATTTTTCGGTGACCCTCCCGCTCGCTCGCAGACGCGAAGTGATCGCCGCGCTTCGCAACGGAACGGTTCCCCGCAAGGGACTCGAGGCGCTCGCGACAGGGCTCGATCGCTTCGAGCGCGCCGTCGACGAAGAGCTCGCTCGCTGCGCGTCCGGCGGCGCCGTCTTCAAAGCGGTCCGCGGCGAGTACGGCGCAGGAAAGACCTTCTGGGCGCGATGGATCCAGCACCGCGCGCAGCTCGCAGGCTTCGCCACCGCCGAGGTCCAGATCAACGAGACCGAGACGCCCCTGCACCGCATGGAGACCATCTACCGCCGCGCGATGGAGAACCTCCGCACGCGCGACTGGGACGACGGCGCGTTTCGTACGCTCGTGGGACGCTGGTTCTTCGCGCTCGAAGAAGAGGTCCTCGCGCGGCCAGGGATGGACAACGCCGACGCGAGCGCCCTCTCGACCGCCGTGAGCGCCCTGCTCGAACAACGATTGAGCGAGGTCTCGCGCACGCAGCCGAGCTTCGCCGCGGCGCTTCGCCGGTGCCACCAAGCGCGATCGCGCGCCGAACACGGACTCGAAGAGGGACTCCTCTCGTGGCTCATGGGGCAGCCGCACGTGAGCGCGGACATCAAGCGCGCCGCGGGACTCAAGGGCGAGGTCGATCACTTCATGGCGAGCGCGTTCTTTCGCGGGCTGCTCGCGATGCTCCAACAGAGCGGCCGCAAGGGGCTCTTGCTCGTGCTCGACGAGGCCGAGACCATCCAACGTATGCGCGGGGACGTTCGCGAAAAGAGCCTCAACGCCCTGCGCCAGTGGATCGACGACATCGACGGCGGTCGCTACCCCGGCCTCTACCTCGTCGTCACAGGAACGCCCGCGTTCTTCGACGGCCCCCAAGGCGTCAAGCGCCTCGCGCCCCTCGCGCAGCGCGTGCACGTGGACTTCGACGACGACCCGCGCTGGGACAACACGCGCGCGGTGCAAGTGCGGCTGCTTCCGTTCGACCACGCGCGGCTCTGCGAGGTGGGCCGCAAGGTGCGAGACCTGTATCCCGCGACCGAGCCCGATCGCGTCCGCGCGCGCGTGTCCGACGACCTCGTCGCCGCGCTCGCCCGCGACGTGAGCGCGGGCCTCGGCGGGAGGGTCGGGATCGCGCCGCGGATCTTCTTGAAGAAGCTCGTCGCGTCGGTGCTCGATCGCGTCGACGAGCACGCGGATTTCGACCCAGCACAGCATTTCAAGTTGACGCTGGACGCCAAGGAGCTCACCGCGGACGAGCGTCACGCCGCGGGCATCGAGCGCTCGGTCGACGAGGTCGAGCTCGACTTGTCGAGCGACGACAAGGGCTGATCGCGCATGGACGCGTTCGATCGATTTTCACCGGCGCTTCGGTACCAGATCGTCAACGAGCTGCGGTGGACCGGCCTGCGCCCGGTACAAGAAGCGAGCGCGCACGCGATCTTGGACGGCGACAACTGCGTCGTGCTCGCGCCCACCGCCGGTGGAAAGACCGAGAGCGCGCTCTTTCCGCTGCTGAGCGCGATGGACACCGAGGGCTGGAGCGGAACGAGCGTCCTCTACGTGGCCCCCATCCGCGCGCTGCTCAACAACCAAGACGAGCGCATCGGCCGCTACGCGCGGATGATCGGCCGACGCGCGTTCACGTGGCACGGGGACATCAAGCCCGCGGCGCGAAAGGGCTTCGTCCGCGATCCCGCGGACCTCTTGCTCACCACGCCCGAGTCGGTCGAAGTGATGCTCATCAGCCCGAGCATTCCCGCGAAGAGGCTCTTCGCGGGCCTTCGCGCGGTGGTGATCGACGAAGTCCACGCGTTCGTGGGCGACGACCGAGGCGGGCACATGTCCGCGCTGCTCGAGCGCCTCTCGCGCTTCTGCGGGCGAGACCTCCAGCGCATCGGGCTCTCGGCCACCGTGGGCAACCCCGAGACGATCGTCCAGTGGCTCGGGGGCAGCTCCAAGCGCAACGGTCGGGTCGTTCGCGCGAGCAGCGCGGGCCCCGCGGTCGAACCCGAGGTCACGCTCGATTATGTGGGCGGCCTCGAGAACGCCGCGCGCGTGGTCGCCGCGCTCAATCGCGGGCGCAAACGACTCGTGTTCAGCCAGTCGCGACGACAGGCCGAGGAGCTCACGCGCTCGCTGCGCACCCTCGGCGTCGAGACGTTCGTTTCGCACTCGTCGTTGTCCGTCGACGAGCGCGCCGCAGCCGAGCGTGCGTTCGCCGAGGGAACCGACTGCGTGATCGTCGCGACGAGCGCGCTCGAGCTCGGGATCGACGTCGGCGACCTCGACAACGTGCTCCAGATCGACTCGCCGAGCAGCGTCGCGAGCTTCTTGCAGCGCATGGGCCGCAGCGGTCGTCGCGCGGGAACGCGACCGAACTGCACCATCCTCGCGACGGACGAAGACGAACTCTGGCAGAGCGCTGCGCTCTTGCGTCTTTGGCGACGGGGCTACGTCGAGCCGCTCCGTCCTCCGTCGGCCGCGTCGCACTTGCTCGCGCACCAGCTGCTCGCGCTCGCGCTGCAAGAGGGAGGCGTCGCCACGAGCGACTGGTGGTCGTGGCTCTCCAGCGCAGCGCCGTTTCGATCGCTCACGGAGCAAGACCGCGACGAGCTCGTCTCGCACATGGTCGAGCAGGGCATCCTCGCGCTCGACGGCGGACGGTACGCGCTCGGGCCGAAAGGCGAAGAGCTGTACGGGTTTCGATACTTCTCGGAGCTCTATTCGGTCTTCGACTCGTCGCGCTCGCTGAAGGTGTTCGCCGCGGGCGAAGAGCTCGGGACGATCGACTCGAAGTGGGTCGAGAGCGCCGGAGAGCGCCCGCTCTTCTTCACGTTGGCAGGACGGACATGGCGCCTGAGCTCGGTCGAGTGGGAGCGCGGCAGAGCCAACGTGATTCCCAGCACGCGCGTGGGCTCTGCGATGTGGCTCGGGTCGACGACGGCGCTCGGCCGCGCGCTGTGCGCGGAGCAACGGCGGCTGATCGCGGATCGCGTCGAGGATCCGTGGTGGTCGCGCCGCGCGCGCGAGCGACTCGCCGAGACGCGACGCGCGTACGACGTGCTCACGTCCGAGGGTCCGCTCTGGATCGAAAACGACGAGGGCGTTCGACTGTGGACCTTCGCGGGCTTCGAGGGAAATGGCGTGCTCGCGGGGCTCTACGAGAGCGAATTCGGCGTGCGCGTGACGTACGACAACCTCCGCGTCCGCTTCTCGCGAGGAACGTACGCGTCGGTCGACTCGCTCGACGAGTGGCTGCGGGGCCTGCGCGCGAGCGGTCGACCCAATCGCGAGGACGCGCTCGCGGCCAGCGCGCGCTTCTCGCAATGGCGGTTGAGCAAGTTTCAGCCGTGTCTGCCGGCGCGGCTCGTTCGCTCCCTCATCGCGGACACCTACCTCGACGAAGCGGCCGCGCGTGACGCGATCTCGCAGTAGTCTCCATCACTCGCTGCGCGACGCGCACACCCGACGCATCGCGCACGCGGCGCAGCGCGACGGCTCGGGGTTGGCGGGGAGCGTTCGGGACCGAAGCGTGGTCGCAGCGCGCTCGACGAGGGCGCGAACGCTGGTCACGCCCGCGTCGTCGACAGGGCTCGTTCGCTCGTCGAGGTCGTCGAGCTGCCACCGCTCGATGCGCTGCGCCTTCGCGCCCGTGAGCTCCTCGTACCCGAGCGCGTAGAGCAAGAGCTGGGCGTCGGTGAGCGCGTCGCTCTGGGCGTGCTCGCTGCTCTTGAGATCCACGACGCTCACCTCCGACGAGCCGCGTCGAAGCACCAGGTCGATTCTCCCTTCGACCGCGACGCCGTCGTCGAAGTGCACGCGGATCTCTTTCTCGACGAGCTCGATCGACGAGAGAATCTCGCGTCGTTCGCGGAGATAGCGCGCGAGCATCCGCTCGAACCACGCTTGTTTCTTCGCGCGCGTGGCCTCGTCGGCGAAGGGCAACCGAAGGTGCCGTTCCGCGAACGAGCGGACGAGCTCGGGGCCGACGATCTCGCCGTCGATCGCGCGACGGTGGACCTCGGCGAGCGCGTTGTGAACGGCGGATCCGAAGCCTTCGGCCGCGGCGTGGGGCGCGCAGAAGCCGAGCTGACTCTCGAGCTCGAAGCGATACGCGCACTCGAACAAGGGCTTGAGCGCGCTGAACGTGAGTCGAAGCTCCGTCGTCGTCGCGCGCGGAGCGGGCTCGAGCGTCTCGCGCCGCGGGTGCGCGCGGTGGAGGGTCTTTGCGGTCCGGTCGAACGAGACGAACGCCTGGTAGAACGCGGACGGATCGACGGGGCGAGGGTTCGAGGGCGTCCCCGACGACGCTGCGGAGACGAAGAGGTATCGCTGCGCGCGCGTGACGGCGACGTAGAAGAGCCTACGTTCTTCGCTGTCGCCGGGCGCATAGCGCGCTGCGTTTCGAACGACGTCGCGCCCGACGATCGACCACGCCGCGCCCTCGCGCTCCTTCAACGGAAACTGCCCCGTCTCCACCCGCGGCACGAACACCGCAGGCCACTCGAGCCCCTTGGCGGCGTGCACGGTCGACACTCGCACAGCGTCTGGCGCTCGCAGCTCGGACACGCCGCTCGCCTCTTCGTGCTCGCGCTCGGAGCGATCACAATACGCGACGAATCCCAGCAGACGCTCGCGCATCGGCTTCTGCGCCCACAGCCGCTCGAACTGCGACACGAGCGACGAGAACCGGCCCACGTTCGCGAATCGAAGGTCGTTGTCGCCTCGAGGCCGAACGCGCGCGATGTCGAGCGCGTCGTGAAGGACGTCTTGAAGCGTGGAGCGATCAATCGTCGCCCTCGCGCGCTCGGCGTGGTCGAGCATGGCCTCGATGGGAGCGAACGTGTCGACGAGCTCGCTCTCGACGAAGCGGCTGAACACCATGGCGCGCGTGCACTCCGGGAGCTCGGCGACGAACCCGAACAGCGCGCGAAGCGCCAGACACTCGCGCTGGCCGAGCAATCCACGCCGGCCCGTCACGACGTACGGAACGCCCTCTTCGTCGAAGACCCGGAGCAGCTCGTTGCAGTTGTAATGGAGCCCCGAGCGAAAGAGCACGGCGAAGTCCGACCACGAGAGTCCCCGCTCGCGCGTCCCTTGCGTGAAGCGCGCGCCGCGGAGGCTCAGGATCTTTTGCGCGATCGCGCGCGCCTCGTCCCAGCGACTGCGAAACGTCGCGCACGCGAGGTCCCCTGGCTCGAACGGCTGCGCGTCGGTGGCGATCATCGCCTTGGGCAACCGGCGCTCGATCGACTCGGCAAAGGTCCGCGCGAACTCGATGACGGGCCGCGACGAGCGAAAGTTCTCTTCGAGCCGGATCGTCGTGACGGGCGCGAGCGACGCGTACCGCTGCGAAAACGCCAGGATGTTGTCGATGTCCGCGCCGTTGAACCCGTAGATCGTCTGATCGTCGTCGCCAACGACGGTGAGCCGCGCGCCGGTCACCTCGGTGAGCGCGCGAACGAAGGACTCTTGGAGCGGATTTGTGTCTTGGTACTCGTCGACGATGATGTGACGGACGCGCGCCGCGAGCTTCACGCCCACTTCGACGTCGCGCCGCACGAGGTCGAGCGCGAGCTCGAGCTGGCCTGTGTAGTCGATGAGCGACTCGTCTCGGAGCAGCGTTCGATAGCGCTCGAGCGCTTCGCCGATCGCGTTGTCGCCGAGCCGGCTTCGATCGACCTCGCCCTGCCGGAGCACGTCGAGCGCCGCGAGGTACGCGCTGATCGATCGGGAGTCCTCGAGGGACAACGGCTCTCGGTCACGCGTCTTCGCCAGTGAAAATCCAGAGCGATCTGGCTCGCGCGCGACGAGCATCCGCTGCCCCACGCCGTCGAGCACCGAGTAGCGAAGAAACTCGCTCACCTCGCTCTGCAGCAGTCGGCGACAGAAGGCGTGGATCGTTCCGACGTAGAGCTCGGCCATCCCGATGAGCGACCCGTACGCCTCTCGTACGCGCTGATGAATCCGAGACTCGAGCTCGTCCGCAGCGCGATCGGTAAACGTAAACGCAACGATGCCCGACGGCGGGCACGGATCGGCGGCGCTTGGATCGAGCATGCGCGCGATACGTCGCGCGACGACCTCGGTCTTTCCCGACCCCGCGCACGCGATGAGCTGGAGGTGTCCCCCCGAATGCTCGACCGCAGCCCGTTGTGTGGGCGTCAGTTGCATTGTGGTCGGAGCGTACAGCGGATCAGCCGGTTTCGTCGTCCAAAGCCGACCGAGCTGGCGCCCCCCTTCCACCAGTCTCGACTACATCGTCCCGCTCACCGAGAGCCCCGCGGTCGCCACCGTTGGCGCGATGATCACGCGGCGCTCGGGGCGCACGACGAACACCAGCGCGGTCCCCGCGGCGGTCACGATCGCACCACTAATCAAGAGCCCGGTCGTCGCGGCGTCGAGCGTCCGAATCGTGCTCGCGTCGCGCTGGGCCATCTCGTCGCCGGGGCATCCGCTCGTCGCGCAGCGGGCGCGGAGCGAGCCGTACGCGCCCTCGCTCGCGGCCCACGTCGCCGCGCTTCCGACGAGCATCGCCGCGCCGACGCCGGCGATCACGGGCCCCACCGCGGACCAACCGCGCTCGACGCGCTCGGCGGGCGCGATCGGTTCGAGCGGGGGGATCGCGAGCGCAGCCGGGCCTGCTGACGTGAGCGCGACGTTGCGAACGAACTGTCGAAATCCAGGGCGAACGACGATCACGCGATGCGAGCCGAGCGACAGGTCGATCGGCATCGCGGCCGGGTCGCGCTCGGTCTCGTCGACGCGAAGCGACGCTCCGGGCGTGACGCCGGTGATCGTGAGCTGCGCCCTCGCGGGTGGCTGTGGCGGGTCTGGAGCGACGACCGCCGTGGCCCTCGCGGGAACCGCGATCGTCACCACCACCTGTTGCCCCGCGGCGACCACCACGCTCTGTTCGCTCGGCGAAAGACCCTGAACGACCGCGCGCGTGGTGATTCTCCCCGGCACGACGTAGAAGCTCTCGGTGAGCGCGTTTGGCGAGATCGCGCGTTCGGCGAGCTCGAGCTGCAGGCCCTCGACGATCGTCCCTTGGAGCACGACGCGGACGCGGCCGAGCTGGGCGTCGAACTGCGCTTGCAGCCGTTGGCAGCCGTCCAGGACGACGGCGTGGTTGGCGGACGGCGGCTCTGCTTCCGCTTCGCGCACACACAATCGAGCGGAGCTCGCGGCTTCGGGCAGTCGTCCGAGCGCTTGCTGCTCTTCGGCGACGAAGCGCCGCACCGACGAGGTCCACTGCAGTCGCCCTGCTTGCTCGGCGAAATACAGCGCTTGCGTGTGCTCGCCTCGCTCGCGCGCTTGCTGGGCTTGCCCGAGCAGACGACGTCGCGCCGCCGCATCGACGGGTTGAGCGGACGCGCGCTCGGCGAAGAGCGACGCGATCGCCAGCGAAACTAGGGCGTAGGGCAGTGTGCGCATCGGTTCGACGGCGCGGCGCTCGATGTCGAGGAGGACGCGCGAGCGAGATGCTACCATTGTTGGCGATGAGCTCACGCGATGGCGCGGCGGCCTCGAGCCGCGCGATCGATTCATTGGCCTTGGTCGGGCGCGTTTTGCAAGAGCGCGTTCGTGTGGACCGCGTCGTGGCCGAGGGCGGCTTCGGCGTGGTGTACGAAGGCGAGCACTTGTCGCTCGGCGTTCGCGTCGCGGTCAAAGTGCTCAAGCGCTCGCTCGACGAGTACGAGTCGAACGGCTCCGACGCTCCCTACGTCGAGCACTTCTTGCGCGAGGCGCGGACGATCGCGCGGATTCGGCACCCGAACATCGTGCAAGTGCTCGACGTCGCGACGACGACGCACGAGGGCGAGCCGCTCGCGTACATGGTTCTCGAGTGGTGCGATGGCGTGTCGCTCGATCAGTGGCTCGATCGACGAGCCGAGCGCGCGATGACGCCGCAAGAAGCGTGGACGGTGATCGGACCGGTCGCGCGTGCGATCGCCGAGGCGCACGAGCACGGCGTCGCGCACCGAGACCTCAAGCCCGCGAACGTGATGATGGTCGAGGGCAAGAAGGGCTTCGTTCCGATGCTCCTCGATTTCGGGATCGCCAAAGTGATGAACGGCGAGACCGCAGCGGGCTCGGGCGTGACGGCGACCGACAGCACGATGCGCGCGTACTCGCCCCAGTACGCAGCGCCCGAACAAGTCGCAGGGACGCGCTCGGGCCCGTGGACCGACGTCCACGCGCTCGCGCTCTTGTTCGTCGAGCTCGTCCTCGGAACCACCGCGTACAAGAGCGACTCTCGCCAGTGGCTCTTGCAAGAAATCATGTCGCCGACGCGCCCGACCGCGGCGCGGCGCGGCGTCGCGCTCGGTGCGCTCGACCCGGTGCTCGATCGCGCGCTCGCGTTTCTTCCGGAGGCGCGCCACCCCAACGCACACGAATTCATCGCGGCCGTCGAAGATGCGTTCGCGAAGGGCGTTCCTGCGGTCAAGGGACAGCAGGAAGCGAGGCCCGACGGAGACGAGGTCATCGAGCCCACGATCGACGTCGACTCGGTCGCGCCGAAGGAGACGGGCCGTCGCGCGACGAGCGCCAAGGTCCCGAGCGTCGCGGCCGCGCCCGTCGCAGAGCGCGTCGAGCCAGCACCCGCCGCGCCCGTCGCGCGCGAGTCGACGCCAACCGCCACGAAGCGATCGTCGTCGAAGTCTGTCGTGCTCGTCGCGCTCGCGTTGTCTGCGATCGTCGCGGTGTTCGCGGTGGTCAACCGTTCGGCGTCTCGCGAGGCCTCGCAGACACGAGAGCCACCGTCGCCCGGCGTCGCGCCTCGACCGACGCCCGCCGCGCGCGAACCGATCGCGGCGCGCGAGCCCACGACGACGCCGAGCCCGTCGAACACCCCGCCGCCTCCGACGCTCGTCGTCGACGCGGGGATCGCCTCGGCGGCATCGACGGACAGCGGCATTCGCGCGCAGCGCGGGACGGCGACTCGCGCTCGAGGCTCGGCTTCTCGTGGAGGCTATCGACTCGAGTGATCCGCGCACGCATTCATCGCAACCGCAGCGCCCGCGCGCTCGTCGCGCTCGTCGCGCTTCAGGGCTGCGCCCACGACCTGAGCTTCCTCGACCGCGATGGAGCGGTCGCGGACGTCGCGGACGCCACCAGCGCGGAGGACGCAGCGGACAGCGGGTTGATGTGTCCGTCGCCCGCTAACGGCCTCGCGTGCGACCCCGTCGCCAACTGCAACTGCGCTTCGGGCCAATCGTGCGCCGCGCCCGACCTCGATCAAAACCGCGCGCGGTGCGTGGTCCCCGGAGCGCTCGGCGAGCGCGCGAGCTGCGCCGGTCCACGCGAGTGCGCCGCGGGAACGAGCTGCGTGTTCTTCTCGTGCCGACGCAGCTGTCGGAGTCGCGCGGATTGTCGCGCGGACGAGCACTGCATCACGCAAGACCCCACGCTGCGCATCGGCGTGTGCGCCGCGAGCTCCGAGTGCACGCCGCGAACGTCCGACGGGTGTCCCTCCGACTCGCTCTGCAAAGTCGAAAACGCCGAGCGCGTGGGCGAGTCGGGGACCGTCGGCGTCGCGTGGTGCGAGGAGCCCGCAGGAAGCGCAGGCGAGGGCGCAAACTGCGAGATGGACTCGTGCACGCGCGACCTCGATTGCCGCTCGCGCGGACTGCAGTCCCGCTGCGTCCGTCGCTGCACTGCCAACGAACAATGCACCGGCGCGGGCCGGGGCCGCTGCGATCTCACGTCGGCGCCCGTTGTCGTGGGCTCGACTACCTGGGGCGAGTGCGCGCCCTGAGTGTGCGTTGCGCACGAGGGTGTTTCGTGCGAGACGACCTAGGAGTCTGCCGCGGTTCGATCGAGGTGTTCGATCGACCGTCGCAGCGCGCAGAATGGTGATGGGGCCCTGGTCCTCGATACGCGCGCGAGCCTTGTGTGCCGCACTGCACGCAACGCGAAGCAGACAGCACGATCCGATGGGGTTAGTATCATCACCAACTCCATCGAACCGACCCCGAGTCGCGAGGTGAAAGAGTCGCTGTGGGCGAATTTGAACTTCGATTTCGAACGATCGCGGAGCTCGCCGAGGTGTTCACGACCGAGCTCTTGCAGCGTCGCTTGTTCGTGCCCGGCGCGGACAGCGTGCACGAAGGCGAAGAGATCGCGCTCAGGCTCGTTCTGCCCGAGACTCAATCCGTGTTGAGCGCGCTCGGGCTCGTGCTCGAGCACCGAGACGATCCACGAGGACGCGGCGCGGACGTCGTGCTCATCGATCTGCGCGACGACACGCTCGCGCTCATCGAGCAGTTCATCACCGAGCGGCTCGACGCGTCGCAGCCCGAGGTCGACATCTCGCCGCCCGAGCGGCAGCTCGACGTGCTCATCGTCGAGGACGACAGCATTTTTCAAGAGCAAGCCGCGACCGCGTTTCGTCGCGCTGGCGATCGCGTGCGCTTCGCCCGAGACGGGTTCGAAGCGCTCGCGGCGGCGCTCCGCGACAAGCCCGACGTGATCTTGTCCGACGTGAACATGCCGAGGATGGACGGCTGGCAGCTGCTTCGGATGATCCGAGGCAACCCGAAGCTCGCGTCGGTTCCCGTGGTGTTCACGACGCAGCTCTCGAGCGAGCGCGATCGACTGCGGGGCTATCAGCTCGGCGTCGACGACTACGTCGCCAAGCCGTTTCGTCCGATCGAGCTTCGCACGCGCGCCGAGCGGCTCGTTCATCGTCGATCCACGGTCGCCGCGCCGCCCGACAGCCGAACGACCATCCGTGGAGATCTCTCGCAGGTCTCGCTCCCGAGCGTTCTTTCGCTGCTCGAACTCGAACAGCGCTCGGGCTCGATCGACGTCAACGGCCCTGTTCGCGGCGTGCTCTGGGTCGCGCGAGGCAGGGCGCTCAAGTGTCGACTGTGGGACCGCAAGGCGGCCGCGAGCGCGTCGCCCATGCAGTCCGCGTTCGCGTTGCTCAGCGCGAAGAAGGGCGAGTTCGTCTTTACGGCGAGCGACGCGGCCGTCGACGACGAGCTCTCGAGCTCGATCACCGCGCTCTTGATGGAGCACGCGCGCGTCAGCGACGAGCTCGACCGCGACGCTGGGTAGCCCACAAATCCTGCGGTCTTTGCCCCGCGCCGATCCGCGTGGAATGTTCTCGGTGTCCGAGCGTTGACCCTCGGGACACCGGCTCCGCGCGCGGTCTGCGCCGCGAGCTTTGTCAGCACGCACGAGCTCGCATGGCACCTCTCGAACCCGGCACCGCGCTCGCTGTGCACAGACGCGAGACGCAGCGTCGTTCGCCCCGCCGACGGAGCGACGAGACGACGCGGTTCATCGTGGCGTCGATCGTCGCGCACGGGGCGCTCTACGCGGCGCTGCGGGGTGCTTCGCCGCGACGGTATCTCGCAGAGCCGTTCGTGATCTCGTCGCTCGAGCTCGAGTTTCTACGGCCGCCGCAGCGCGCTCGGCCTTCGCCCGCGCCCACGACGCCGGCGATCGAGCTCACGCAGCCGACCGCGCGACGCCGCGCGATCGCGCAGGCGCACTCGAACCTCGCGCCCGCCGTGGCCGTCGCGCTCGAGCCCATGCCCGCAGCGAGCCCAGCGCCTCCCGAAGAGCCCGTGGCGCGCGCGGTCGTCACGCGGCCGTCGCTCTCGGGGATGCGCCTGCTCGAGTCGGTCGAGCGCGACGCGTGGGCGCACCGGGGTGGGCACACGTTTTCAACGCGGCCGCAGGAGTCTCCCGGCGATCCGGGCGCTCGATCGCTGGACCAGAACGTCGCGCGCGTCCGAGACGATTGGCGCGAAGAGACCCTGCGCGCCGCGCCGCCCCCGAGGCCTTCGGGCTCGTCGGAGTTCGTTCGTCGCTACGTCGTCGAGACCGCGCGCGTTTGGAACCCGACGCGCGCCCAAGATCCCTCCATCGCCGAGGGGCTCCTTCGCTTGCTCACCGCCGGCACCGAGGGCTATCGCGCTGCGATGACCGACATGCTCGGCGGCTTCGGCAGCCCTCGCGGCGCAGCTGCGGGCGAAGCGCTCGACAGCGCGCACCCCAACTCGCCGATGCTCCGGCCGAGCCCCACGCTCAACGAAGCCGGGCGCGCGACGGCCCAGCGAATCGCGGTCGACCTCGAAGTGACGCAGGCTCCCGACGGCTCGATCGTGTCCGTGCGCGTGGCGCGCACCTCGGGGACGCGATGGTTCGACTCGCAGGCCGAGACCGCTGTGCGCGAAGCGGTCGCGCGCGCGACGTCGGGCTCGCACAGCGCGCGCACGGGCGGGCTTCGCTCTCGCTGGGAGTTCGAGCTTCGCGTCGCGCGCAACCCGCCCATCGCCCTCGGTCCGCAGCTGCCGGGCGCTCCCGTCGCGCCTGCCATGATCTCGGGCGGCGTCGAGTGGGGGGGCGTCGATCCGCCGCGGCCGATGTACCCGTTTGCGCTCCATCGCTACCAGCGAATCCGCGTGCTGTGGGTGCTCCCGGACAACGCGGCGAGCGCCCCAACGGCGCCTCGCCCCGCTCGCGACGCGGGTCGCTGACGCGCTCGCGACGCGGGTCGCTGACGCGCTCCGGCGGCGCTTGCGCGGCCCGTCGACTTGCGCGCGCGTGGCAATTTGCATACTCACCTACGCGATGCGAAATCGCGCACTTCGATTCACGGCGGCGCTCGCGCTCTCAGCGGTCTCGGCGGACGCGCTCGCGCGGGATCGCATCACGTACCCGTATCGCGGCGTCACACACATTCATCGGCAGGTCGAAGGGTTCGACGCGCACGTCGTCACGATCGACCTCGCGTGCGCGGAGTTCGACGTGGTCTCGACGCGGCCGCGCGAGCGCTTCACGACGGTCTCGACCTTCGCGCGCGAGCAGCACGCGCAGATCGCGGTGAACGCGAATTTCTTCGACGACGGCGCGAGCTCGTGCGGGCTCACGGTGGGCGACGGGCGCGTGTGGCGCGACTCGACGCAGTCGAATTGTGGTGCGTCCATCGCGTTCGGCCGCGGCGCAAACGGGTGGCGCGCGGACGTGTTCGACTCGTTCGGCTGGGCCCGAGAGAATCCCCTTCGGTGGGCGTCGCAAGTGGTCACGGGCAAGCCGTTTCTCCTGCGGCGCGGAGAGATCGCGTTTCACCCGCACGAGCCCACGGGCATGTGGCGCGTTCATCCGCGGACGGCGATCGGGTTGGGCGCGGATCGACACACGCTGGTGATCGCGGTGATCGAAGGCCGGAGGCGACACACGCCGGGGATGACCTCGAACGAGATGGTTCCGTTGCTCGAAGAGTTCGCCGTGGTCGACGCGATCAACTTGGACGGCGGCGGCTCGTCAGCGCTCTACATCGCGTCCGAGGGCGGGATCGTGAATCGCCCGAGCGACGGCCGCGAGCGCACCGTGATCAATCACCTCGGGTTTCGCGTCACGTCCGCGTGGGACACGATCGACCCGTGAGCCGCGCGATCACTCTTCGGGGATGTACGCGATCGTGTTGACGAGCTGAACGAGCCGCTCGCGCTGCTCGGGCTCGAGGTCGACGAAGCGAATACCCATGCCGGGATTGGGGTTGTCGCCGCCGTCGCGCCAGGGATTGATCCACGCGACCTCGCCGACGAGCGAGAGGAGCTCTTCGCCCGGCGGTGCGAAGGACAGGACGACCCGCGTCCCGCGCGGCAGCGGCTCCTTCGAGTACACGAAGATGCCCATCGCGGAGATGTTCGTGATCGTCGAGTAGAGAAAGTTGTCCTGGGACTTGAAGTCCACCGGCCACGCGACGGGAATGCGATCGTGCGAGCGTCGCTCGGACACGCCCGCGGGCGGAAGCGACCTTCGCGCCGAGGGCGGGACCGAGTCGGTCGGAGGGGGATCTGCTGGGTCTTTCTTGCCGCTGTCGTTCATGTGCCCTCCGTGCGCTCCAGTCGTGCGTCGTTACCGCACGACGATGCGCGCGGCAACGACTCTGTTTTCACGGTCGTGTTCGCCGCCGCTCACGCGCATGCGGTCGTCGCCCTGAAAGAAGCCGATGTACACGTAGTACGTCCCGGACCGGCAGTATCCGGGAATCGTGATTTCTTGCTCGTCGTGGATGATGTCGCCGGGCAGCCAGTTGCTCACGGCGTACCGGCCGCCCGCGGGCTCGTGATCGCCGTTGATGCGGGGGCACTGACCGTCGATGTGCACGAAGATCTGCCAGCTCCCCGCCATCTCGCGGAGCACTCGGAAGTGGTACTTGATCTTGAACGAGCCGCCGACCGGCACGTACGACATCCCCTTGGAGTCGAGGTTGTACCCGAGGAACTCCAGGTTGTCGTCGAAGCGGGCGGGCTCTTCTTGGAAGCGCGTCCCCTCGTAGCGGCCGTGCGCGTGCCAGTGATCGTTGCGCGTGAGCAGCCGATCGGTGCTCATCACGATCTCGTCGAGCGGGCTCCGCGAGCCGCGCTCGCCCGCGTCCGAAGCAGCGACGTAGAGGTTGGAGTTGCTGGCGTCGAGCACGGGGATGTTGCGGCGCGAGCCCTGCGGTTGCGCGAGGCGATACCCGCGATTGAGCCGAGAAAACACGCGCGAATCGACGAGCATGTAGCGTCGGTCCGAGGCCGTTCCGCTGCGGAGCCACTCGACCGCCTCGCTCTCTCCCTCGATCTGCGTGACGGGAAAGTCCGCGTAGTAGCCAGCGCCCGGGTTCTCCGATGAGCCGCCGTAGCGCGCGACGCGCTCGTGAGGGCGGCGCATCTGCTTGATCACCGCGAGCACGCCGCGCGGCGACAAGTGCTCGCTGAGCGCAGGCACATAGAGCTTGGTAAACGCCAACGCGACGACCACGCCCGCGAGCGCGACGATCCCTGCGCGCGAGCCGACGGTTCGCGTGAACCACTCGCGCGAGGGCTGACCGATCCACGCGAACGCGTTCCACGCGAAGATGAAGAGATACACGCCCGCGAAGACCGCGATGGGCAGCGCCGCGAAGCCCGCGAGCACGCCCTTGGCCTGCGTTCCGAGCGTGCGCGACGTCGCGGCCGTCCCGCCGAACACGACGAACAACATCAGCGTGATGGCCGCCGCCCACGCGCGAAACGCCGCGAGAAAGCCCGTCCCCGTGAAGTTGTGCCACCAGCGCCAACGGCCCGCGGCCGCGATCTCTTCGCGCTCTTTTTGGTTGGCCGCCTCGACCTCGAGCATCCACGTGTAGGGCCGTCCGAGGGAGAAGTACTTCAGCGTCCCTGTGCCCTGAAAGAGCGGCGGGAGCGCGAGCAACATGTACAGCGCGCCCAAGAGCACGAAGTACGCCTCACCGGGGGCGCTCCCCTTGAAAATGTGTGTGAGCGCCGCGCCCTTGTTGACGGTGAACCACTGGAAGATGGTCTTGTTCGGCTGGTTGTCCTGCGACCAGCGAAACCCGTCGGGAAACGCCGGACCGCCGTCGGGCAACCCGAGCGCGGCGTACGAGCTCTTCGGAAAGAGCAGGTAGTCCCGCACCATGATCACCGTGAAGAAGGTCACGCCCGCGGTGACGATCTTCCACCCGATCGCCGAGCGCTCGCTGTCGCGGAGCGCGATGCCCGCGGCCACCGCGAGGGGCGCTGCGGCGACGAAGGGGCTCGCGCCGAACTGTTGGTAGTGAAAGCCCTGAAAGCCGAACGCGACCACCGCGGCGCCGATCGCGCCGAGGCGCAATCCGGTCTCGCGCCACGCGTCGTCGACGGAGACGACAGAGCCCTCGCGACCGATGTCCGAGGCGTCCATGGGCGGCGCAGCGGCGAGCCGCGCGAGGCCGAACGCGACGAGCCCGGTCCACGGAAACACCGCGTGACCGATGTGCTCGATGAGCGTGTCGTGCGTCGGGAGCACGTTGGGCGGACGCACGTCCGAGCCCACGCCGACGAGCCAGCTGTAGTTCTCGAGGGGGATCTTCACCGCCGCGCGGGCCGCCATCAGCGCGAGGACGGCGCCCACCGACGCGAGCACCAGGCCCGTCGTGCGCGAGGGCGCAGGCTCGTCCTTCCAGCGCAAGAGCGGGACGATTCCCACGCCGACGAGCACGGGAACGACCCCGAGCATCGCGCCGCCCGCTTGCACCGCGAAGAGCGCGGCGAACAACACCGGCAGCGCGCGCATGCGGTAGAGGCTCACCAGCGCGGGCTTGTCTTCGGGCGGCGGTCTGCAATAGAGCGCGACGATCGCGCCGGCAAACAACAGCGTAAACGCGCTCTGCGCCACGCCGCCGCCGAACATCTGCCGCGCGTTCATGAACACGAGCGGCATCGTCGTGTACGCGATGCCCACGAACGACGCCGTGCGCGCGTCGGACGCGGCCCACACGGCGAGCGCGAGGGCGATCGCGGACACTGCGGCGAGCAACGCGGTCGGCATGCGTCCGCCGGACTCGTTTGCGCCAAATGATCCGAAGCCGACGCGCACCATCGCGAGCTGTGCTGGCGGGCGATTGCCCACCAGTTCGTTCGTCTGCGACGCGCCGCGCGCCGCGTCGGCGACGCGGAGCTCAGCGGGTTGCCAGATGCCGAAGTTGCCGAGCCCTGTGACGATCACGAGGAGCGCGACCACCACCGGCGCGAGCAGCGCGTTCAACGGACCCTTCGAAGGAGGGAAGGACATGGACCGCGCGTTGATACAACGAACGTTCCGTTGGCGACTACCCCGATTGGCTGAACATCTGCCGCGGGCGTGTTCATTGGGTGCTCGGGCCGGGAGGCCCGATCAGCGCGCAGGAGCGCTGGGGGAGGCCGTGCCAGGCTGAGCCGGGGTTCCACCGGCAGGGGTGCTCGTTGTCGCGGCACCGTCCACGCGAACCGCGTCGAGCTCCGCGTTCAACTGCGCCACGATGGCGTCGAACTGCGGCCGCTGCGCGGCTTGAACGCTGCGCCTCCACGCGAGAAACGGCGCTCCATCGATGAACTGACCGTTGCGCTTCACGCTCCAGTGCAAGTGCGGTCCGGTCGAGCGCCCCGTGGATCCCACGTAGCCGATCACCTGCCCGACCCGAACCCGCGCACCCATCCCGACGCTCGGCTCGAAGCGAACGAGGTGCGCGTAGCCCGTCTCGAGGTTGAGCTGCGCGTGCGAGAGCCGCACGAGGTTTCCTGTCGCGCCGCCCCAGCCGCGAAACACGACGACGCCTTCGGCCGCGGCCAGCACGGGCGTCCCTGTCGCGGCGCCGAAGTCCGTGCCCTGGTGCGGCATGACCCGGTGGAGGACCGGGTGCATTCGATGCGGGTTGAACGGCGACGTGATCCGCGGCGGATTCACCGGCGGCTGCAAGACGCCCGGGACGTTCGCGGTCCCTTGCGCGTCGAAGTAGTCGCCTCCGCGTTGGCTCGTCTGAAACCAGTACCCGCGTTTGCTCGTCCCGCTCGCCGTCCGAAGCTCGATCGCCGTGATCCTCGCGTAGCGCCAGAACGCGTCGTTCACGCGCTCTTCGTCGACCACGAGCCGAACGGTGTCGCCGACGCTGAGTCCACGCCCGAGGTCGAGCTCGCGAAACGTCGTCTGCAAGAGCCCCACGATGTCGCCGTGCAAGTGCGCGCTGCGCAGCGTCTCTTCGAGCGTGCCGCGCACCGTGAAGCCCGCAGCGACGCGAACCGTGGATTTTACCACGCGAATTCGCTCAGCCGTGCACGATTGATCCGGCGCGACGGTGACCGAGATCACCTCGCTCTCACCGCGGCGGTACTCGACCCGCCGCAGGTCGTTGTTGCGCGTCGGGTCTCGCTGCGCGACCACGACGTCCGAGGGCTGTAGCGCTCGCATGTTCACGAGCGTGCGCATCGAGGCGATCACCTTCGTGGCCATCGCGTTCGAGATGCTCAGCGCGCGCAGCACTTGAGGCAGCGTTCGACCGCGCCCGAGTCGCTGCTGCGTCGCGACCCAGCCTTCGGGCGTCTGCGCTGCGAGCGGCGAAGGAGCCACCGCGGACGCCACGTACGATATCGCCGCGTCGCCTCCGGACAGCGCGCCCCCATCGCCGAGGTCGAACGCGAGCACCGCGCGCGATCCACCTGCGTCTGCACCAGCGCTCGTGCTCTGCGCGCTCGCGCTTCGCGAGCCGAACGAAAACCGCGGAAAATGCAGGCGAGTCACCGCCGCCGCGACGAGCAATCCCATCGCGCCGAGGGTCATTCCGACGCCGCCGGCGAGCGCTCCGACCCGCGCCACGAGCCGCCGCGGGTACATCGGGGCCTCGGGCATCTCCGCGAGGTGCTTGGGCTGGCGAACGACAGGATCGTCTTCGGGCGCGAGGTCATCGAGCTCGACCGGCTCGGGCTCCGTCGAACGCGCGGGCCGCGGCGCGACGATGCGCCGGCGGGGCTCGTTGATCGGTTCGGGCAGGTGGGCCATCGACGGCCGGAGTGTGGCAGTGTTCGCGCCGTCGTGCACACGCTACTGATGCTGCTCGCCCTCGCGAGGCCCATGGAGGTCATCGAAGAGTGGACGATGCTCGACACGGCGCCGCTCACCGAAGCGCTCACCGCGCGCGTCGTGTATCGCCGCGACGACGGCCCCGAGCTCGAGCTGCCCTTGGTGTTCGACGAAGACCCTGCGCCGCCAACGGTCGAGCTCGTGGGGACGATCGCGCCCCTCGCGGTCCATCGCGTCGCGGGTCGCTGGCGCGCGCGCATGCCGCCCGAGCCCGGCCCTCGCAACGCGCGCGTGGTGGTCCGCTCGATTCGCACCGTGCGTTCGCTGCGGCTCTTTCAAGCGCAGTGGCCGACGCCGAGAGGAGAGGCCTCGCGCCGCGTGGCGATTTCTCCGCGCGGCTGGATGCAGGGCGTCAGCGGCGGCTGGACGTGCGCGGACGACTCGGTCGCCACGGTCGCGTGCGTCTCGATCGACACCGCGCCGAGCCCGCTGCATTTTCGTGTGCCTCCCTCGTCGACGACGCTCGGGCACCGGGTCGCGCTCGCGCTCTGCGCGCTGGTCGCGTGCGGCTACGTCGTCGGAGCGCGCTCGAGCACCGCGAACGATCGTCGCGCGCGCGCGGTCGCGCTCGTCGCCGCGCTCATCCCCGCCGTGGGGCTCGCGCTGACGATGGTGGGCTCGCGGTTGATTTCGTGGCCGCAGGGTCTCGCGCTCGCGTGCGCGCTCGCGTCGATCGGCGCGGCGCTCTCGCTCCTCTCGAAGCGCGGGACGACCGTCGCGTCGGCGGCGCTCGTCGCGCTGCCGCTCCTCTCGGTGTTCGACGGCAGGCCCGCGACGAGCCTCGCGGGGTGGCTCGTCGCGCTCGTCGCGACCGCCGTTGTTTCGCGTATTCGACTAGCGAAACAAGCGGCAACTTGATTTATTGTGACGGCTCTTTCAGCCGCGCGTCCCGGCGTCGGCCGCCGCGGCGCACGGGTCGCGCACGATGGGCGGGGGCGCGTTCACGTCGCCGGTGACGGTGACGGGCGCGAGATCGACGCGAAAGCCGACGCTCATGGCGGAGCACGGCGTCGCGGGGTTGATCGTTCCGCTCGCGGGGAGGTCGAGCGCGGCGTCGATTCCCATGTTGATCAAGAGCCAATCCGCAGGCGGAAGCAGCTCGGCGCACGCGCCAAAGGTCCTGAGGTCCTCGAAGATGTTGCTGCGAACCCAGAGCGAGGTGAACTCGATCGACGGGAGATTTCCCGAGGCGTCGAGCACCCCGACGATGCGCGTGTCCGTGAGCGTCAGCTGCGAGCGCGTGACGTCGCCCTTGAAGTACAGCGGCGCGGTGTTTGGAAACGGCGCCACCACGACGCCGCACGACGAGAAGCCCTCGTTCGTGGTGATGCGCGCGGTGGTTCCGTCCGCGCCGTATGCGAGCGATCGATCGATCGACCACTCGTCGCGCCCGTCCCACGCGGGCGGATCCGAGGGGCGGCCGGGCGGGTGACCGTCGACGAGCGGGACGAGGTCCGCGATGATCGATCCGTCGTCGCGCCCGCCGAAGTCACGCAGGCGCAACCCGAGCGTCGCGTTGCCTCGCATGACGGCGCGGTTCAAGCGCGTCTCGTCGAAGGAGCTCCCGAGCGCGCTGATCGACGCGATGACCGATCCGAACGTGTTGTCGCGCCCGTTCATCCCGTCCGCTTGCGGAAGGCTCGAACGACACGCGACGGCCGTCGGGTTCGCGAGCGTCGTGCACATTCCGTCTCGATCGAAGCCGATCGACTGCCACAGACCACCCGCGCCGAACGCGATCTGTCGCGCGGCGAACACGCGAACCGGTCGCGCGCGATCGACGGTGTTCTGCAGGCCCATCGGCGCCGTCGGGATCACGGCGAGCGAGCAGCCGCCGCCGACGTCGCGCATGCGTTCGGCGCACTGCACGGGGCCGCCATCCGCGGGCCGCGCGTCGACCGCCGCATCCGTTCCACGGACGTCTGGCGTTCGACCGTCGACCATCGCGTCCCCGCGTCCGCTGAGGCGCGCGAACTCCGCTCGATCGAAGGACTGACAAGCGCTGAGCACGAGCGCGACGCACGCGAGCGGTGGGAGGGCCTTTGTCACTGCGATCCTCGGCGTTGAAGCATATTCGGGGGGGTAAGCGCGGCCTCAGTGTAGCGCGGGGCTACATTCCCGCGTCAGCCGTGCACGGCGGAATCGTCGGGAGCGCCGTCGTGGCGACGCCGTCGAGCTGAACGGGACGCAGCTCGAATCGAAGCGCGATCGTGGCGGCGGTGCAGGGCATCATCGGGGCGGGAACGAAGTCCTCGCGAATGTCGAAGTTGCGCTCGATTCCGCTGACTCGGTCGTTGAACACGTCCATCGGCCCGTTGGGCGGCGGGCATACACCGAACCACGGGAGCGACTGCACGATGTCCTCGCGTACCCAAACGCCCGCAGCGTCCGCGATCCCGCCGTTGACGGGGTCGAACGCGCCGGCCAGGACGGTGCTGCGCAACGTCACGAGCCGCTGCTGCGTTCCCGACAAGAGCACGACGGGCACGCGCGACGGGAGCCTCGCCACCGAGTAGCCGCACGCCACGAATGCGTCGCTCGACCGAATCGCCGTCGTCATGCGATCGGTCGCGAGCGAGTAGCTCGGCTCGATCTTCCAGCGATCCATCCCGTCCCAATTGAGCGTCGAGCCCGACGCGCCCCGCCCCTCGACGAGGTGCAGCCACTCGAACGAGACGCGTCGATCGTCGCCGCCACCCCACTCGGTGATGCGAACGCCGACCGTGAGTCGCCCCGCGGCCATCGTCTCGCTGAGCGTCATGTCTCGAAACGTGTCCATCACGTGAAGACCCGTCGCGACCGCGGAGCCGAACGCGTTGTCGCGCCCGTCGTCGCCGTCGACCACCGTCTGCGTCGCGGTGCAAGAGCGGGGGCTCCCACCGCTCGAGTCCGAGCAAATCCCGTCGAGATCGAAGCCGATCTGCCGCCAATTTCCGAAGCTGCTCGGTCCGATCTCGATACGGCGCGCCGCGAGCACATACGTCCTGCCGTTGCCCGGTTGGTCAGCCAGCGCTGCGGGTGGCGATGGAACCACCGCCCGCGTGCACGCCGCGCCGCCATCGACCCGAAGCGCCAGACACGACCCCGGCGCGCTCGCGTCCGCGTCGTCCGTCCCAGTGTCTGCGTTGGCTTGCAACGTTCGGTACTGCTCACGGTCGAACGCGCGACAGCCCGCGAGAATGATCAGCGCGAGCGCTACGAAGCTCGTCGGTGGATACGTGCGGAGCAAGGGAGTTGCCGTGACGCATCGTACCGCATCGGCGCGGTGTTCGACTGGAATGTCGCGCGTCCCCGCGCCGCGCGGCGGTCTTCTCGAGACGGTCCCGTGCTACCGTGCTCGGCGAAGTGGCAACCAAGCCAAAGGTCGTGGTGCTCGGCCGCGCGAGCGACTGCGACGTCGTCATCGATCATCCGTCCGTCAGCGGCCGCCACGCGCGCATGTCGTGGCACGGCGAGAAGATCTTGCTCGAGGACATGTCGAGCTCGAACGGGACCTTCGCCAACGGCGAAAAGATCGACCGAGTTCTCATTCGCGCGGGCGACGAAGTGCAGCTCGGGCAGGCCGTTCTCTCGTGGGCCGATCCGGGGCTCAAGCCGTTTCTCAAGCTCGCGTCGAAGGGCACGATGGTCGCGCCTCCGTCGCTCGCGGGAAACATGGCGCGCTCGACGGTCAAGATCGTCGGGATCTTCGTCGGCATCGCGCTCGCGCTCTTCGGCGGTCTCTGGATCACCGAGCCCGGCCGCAATTTTCTCAACTACCTCCGCCTGCAACACGCGGCGGCCACGGCGAGCACGGACGAAGAAGCGTTCGTTCGCACGACGATGGTCCCGCAGCTGCGCCGCGCGCTCGACCCGACCGAGCCGGTCGTACGCAACACGGCGGTGCAGCTCGCGGCGCGCAACGAAGGGACCTTCCGCGTCGAGCAAGTGGCGGCGATCTGGCAGCACGTGCGCGAGCGTTGGCGCTACGTCAACGACCCTCGCGGACGCGAGTACGTCGCGATGCCGCGCGAGTCGATCCAAAACCAGTACGCAGGCGACTGCGACGATTTCGCGGTGACGCTCGCGGCGATGGTCCGCGCGATCGGCGGCGACGCGAGGGTCGTGTTCATGGAAGGGACGCGCGGCGGGCACGCGTACGCCGAGGCGTGCGTGCGCGAGGACGCGACGACCGTGGCGACGAAGATCGCGCGGTTCTACGGGCGAAATTGGGCCCAATACGCGCGCAACCGACAGCACATCGCGTACCGATCGTCGACCGAGTGCCCCGTCTGGCTCAACCTCGATTGGAACGCGAACGTCCCCGGCGGCGACTACGAGCCCGAGCGCTGGGCCGTCGCGGCGTATGCCGACGGACGCACCGAAGTGCTCGCCGTCGCCCCCGGCGCGCAGCCCACCGCACGCGCGCAACGCGCGGCCACCGCCACGGCGCCGCAACGACTCTCGACGACCAACCGTCGCTGAAGCGACTCAGTTGCTCGGCGCGTCCACGAGCCCGATCCGCGCGAGGAGCGCGTCCACGGTGGCGTCGCGGCCCATGAACCCACGAAACAAGTCTGCGGGATCCTCGCTGTCGCCCTTCGCGAGCACCCACGAGCGAAACGCCTCGCCGGTCGCGCGATTGAAGATCCCCTCGCGCTCGAAGCGCGTGAACGCGTCGGCGTCGAGGACCTCTGCCCACTTGTACGAGTAGTAGCCCGCCGCGTAGCCGACCGGGTCCGCGAACAAGTGGTTGAAGCTCGCGATCATCGCGTAGTCCTCGGGCAGCGGCGTCGCCGAGAAGCGGCCCATCACCTCGCGCGCGAACGCGACGACCGACCCGTGTTTGTCCGGGTCGTAGACGCGGTGCAGCTCGAGGTCCACCGTCGCGAACGACAGCTGTCGCATCTGCGCGGTCGCTTCGCGAAACGTCCGCGCGCGCTTCATCTTGGCGAACAGGTCGTCGGGCATCCGCTCGCCCGTCGCGAAGTGCCGCGCGAACAGGTCGAGCGCGTCGCGCTGCCAGCACCAGTTTTCATGAATCTGCGACGGCAGCTCGACGAAGTCCCACGCGACGCGCGTCCCCACCATCCCGCGGATCGCGACGGTGCTGAGCGCGTGGTGCAACAAGTGTCCGAACTCGTGAAAGAGCGTCTCGACCTCGCGAAACGTGAGCAGCGACGGCCGCTCGGCGCTCGCGGGCGTGACGTTGGCGCAGAAGAGCCCCACCTGGGGACCTTCGGACGGGAGCGACGAGAGGACGCCGCTCATCCACGCGCCGTCGCGCTTGTTCTCGCGAGGGTAGAGGTCGATCGTGAAGCGACAGAGCTCGCGCTCACCCGAGGCGCTGTCGAAGATCGAGTACGCCTCGACGTCGCGGTGATAGAGCGAGACGCCTTCGCGATTTCGAACGGACACGCCGTAGACGCGCTCGATGACCTCGAACATCCCGCGCACGACGGCGTTGGCTTCGAAGTACGGCCGCAGCATCTCTTCGTCGAACGCGTAGCGCGCGAGCCGCATTTTCTCTGCGTAGTACGCGATGTCCCACGGCGAGAGCGACGGCGCTTCGGGGCCCTCGATCTCGTGACGAAAGTCTTGGAGCGCTCGTCGCTCGCGCTCGAAGTACGGGATCGTTCGCTGGTGGAGGTCCGCGACGAATCGCGCTGCCGTGGCGCCGCTCTTCGCCATGCGGTCGGCGAGCACGTAGTCCGAGAAGTCCGCAAAGCCGAGGAGCCGCGCCTGCTCTTTTCGAAGCGAGAGGATCTCGCCGAGCAGCGGTTGATTGTCGAACGGCTCGCGCGTCGCGCTGGTGTTGTACGCGCGCCACAAGGTCTCGCGAAGGGCCGCGTCGTCCGCGTACGTGAGCACCGCGAGGTAGCTCGGCGCTTGGAGCGTGAAGCGAAACCCCGAGAGTCCCTTCGCCCGCGCGCTCTCTTTGGCCATCGCGAGGGCGCTCGGCGGAAGGCCCGCGAGCCGCGCTTCGTCGGCGATCACGAGGTCGAAGCCCGCGTGCGAGTCGAGGACGTTCTGCGAGAAGCGCGTCGTGAGCTCGCTCAAGCGCGCGGCGATCTCGGCGAGGCGCTTCTTTCCCTCGGGCGGCAGCTCGGCGCCCTGGCGACGAAAGCCGTCGAGGGTCTTCTCGAGAAAGCGCTTCTCAGCGCCCGTCAGCGCCTTGGCCTCGTCGGACTTCGCGTAGTCCGACACGGCGGTCCACAGCCGATCGTCCAAAGGAATCTTCGAGTAGAACTCGCTCACCTTCGGCTGGATCTCGTTGTAGGCGTCGCGGAGCGCGGGCTCGTTCATCACGGCCTCGAGGTGTCCGATGACGGACATGGCCCACTCGAGCTCGCGCGTGCTCTCGTCGAGCGCGCGCAACGTGTTCTCGAAGGTGCGCGGGCCCTCGAGCGCGCAGAGGGCGTCGATGCGAGCGCGAGCGCGGGCGATCAGCGCGTCGATGGCAGGTCGGACGTGTTCGGGGCGCGTTCGATCGAAGGGTGGATCGACGGTGATGTCGAGCAGCGGATTGTCACTCATTCGCGGGGGAGGGGAGGATACCCTCTCGCGAGGCGCTTGCGAGCGCTCTCACCACAAGCGACGATTCGAGAGGAAGGCGCAAATGTCCAAGCTCACGATGGATGCAATCAAGCGGCTCGCTCCCGACAGCAAGAGCGTGAGCAACGCGAAGTCCGTCGCAGATCCGCGCAAATGGTCGAGCCTCGGAATCGACAACGACGGCGTGCTCTGGGGCGAGTACAACGGCAGCGATCGATACGTGCTCTTCGCGTCCGCAAAGACGCCTGGGACGGACACGGGCTGCTCGTGCCCGAGCCGAAAGCGTCCGTGCAAACACGTCCTCGGATTGCTCATGTTGGCCGCGGGTGGGCATCCGATCCCCACCAACGTGATGCCCGATTACATCCGCGACGAAGCCAACGCGGCGTACTACGAATCCACGTGGGAGTAGGCGCTCGCGCGTCGAATCGAGCCGAAGATGACCTCGAAGAAGCCTGCGGTGTCGCTCACCGACGAGCTGGCGCTGTCGGACAAGGACCTGACCGCGCGCGTGTTTGTTCCCTCGCGGCCGCGGCTCGCGGAGGCGATGGCCGCGGTGGACGGCGTCGAAGATGCCGCCGAAGCGTGGGAGATGCTCGCCGCGCGCGGGCTCGTTCCCGCGGAGTGGATGGGCGATGGCGATCGCGTGTTCGCTGAAGACGAGCGGCCGCCAGCGCTCGCCGAGCGAGGCTTCAGCGGGCATCCGACGCACGCCGCGGTGCGCTCGTACCTCGAGCTCGGCCCTCGGTTGTGCGATGGACCGCCGACGGTCCTCGCCGCGTGCACGCTCGGCAGCGACGTCGAGGGCATGTCCACAGCAGAGCGCGTCGCGCGCGAAGCCGTTCGACTGCTCGAACCGTGGGGCGCTCCGCAACCGACGCGCATTTGCTGGCGCATCGTGGACCCAGACGACTGGGAGACGCAGCCCGGCGACTATCGACACATGCCCGCCGCGGTCGCTGTGGGTTGCTCGTTCGTCGCCACGCCCAGCGTCGAGCGCGCGATCCTGCGCGCGAAGAACTACGACTTCGGAACGCCCCGCTGGCGCGCCGCGTTCACCTGGGAGTGCGCCGCGCAATGGCGCTACCTCGCGCGCACCAAGAAGAAGATCGCGGCGACGGGCTCCGAGGTGGCCGAGCGCCTCGAGCAGGGCGGATACCCGAAGATCCCCAAAGAGCTCGAGTCGAAGACGTTCGCCGAAGTCGAGAGCCCGTTCGATCCGCTGCTGTCGCTGTGGGCTTCGGGCTACGCGCTCGACGCGATCACGACACACACGATCGTGATCGCCGCGCCGCGCGTCGTGATCAAGTCCCGCGCGAAGCCGATGACCCGACGGCGCTGACGCTCACTCTTCGATCTGCCACGCCTCGACGAGCTGCGCGAGGAGGTTCTCTTCGTCCTCGGACAAGTCGTCGGCGCCCGCGATTTCTTGCGCCTTGGTGATGATGTTCGCGAGCAGCCCCGACGACAGGTGCTGCCCGAAGAGCTCGACCGTCTCGTTGAGCAGCGCCTCGTCTTCGACGTGCTTCGCGGCGAAGCGAAGGACCTTCGCTGGATCGAGGTCCGAGCCGATGCGCGTGAACGTGTCGTCGAGGTGCGCCGCGAGCGTCGCGAGCTCGTCCTCGCTCACTTCTCCATCCGCGTTGGCCGCGACGAGAAAGAGCTGCGCGAGCCGCGCTTCGAACGGAACCTCTCCGCACGCGTCGTGAAACGCTTGAAACTCTTCTTCGCTCATCGACGCGAACTCGTTGTCGACCTCGGGCAAGATCGAGTCGTCGTCTTCGGCCCACCCCTCGTCGGCCTCGACGGGCTCGACCTGACGAATGATCCAGCTGTCCCCGTTGTTGAACTTCGCGTTGAGCAAATAGTCGTACGGAATGTAGCAGTAGCCGTCGTCGCCCCACTCGTTGCCCCAGCTGTTGCGCACGATGAAGACGCGGTCTTTGTCTGAGTACCCGACGGCGAGCATCGCGTGTCCTCCGTGCGATTCGCGGGACGATTCGCGGGGAGACGGCATGGGCACGAGCCCGGGCTTGCGGTGCCGATCGAACGACTCGAACAGCGAGATCCCGAAGATGATCGGGTAGCCCTCGGCGAGCGCGGCCTTCCACGCCTCGAGGCTCGTCGGGACGATCGCGTTGTCTTCGACGACGAAGTGCGCGGCTTCTTGATACGCCTCGTCGCTCGGCTGTTCGTTGACGATCGACCCGTCGAAGGGCCACGTCTCTTCCGAGCACGCGCCGTGCTGCTTCAAGCTCTCGATGAGCGAGCCGATGATCGAGCCTTCGTCTTCGTGTTCGATCCCGTCGACCGCGCGGCCGTTGTAGTAGATGAACAAGCGGCTGACGTCGTACGACTCTTCGCCGAGGTGGCGTTTGACGAGGTATTCGTACGCGCCCGCGACGGCGTTGGCGGCACACGAATTCGTGTCCTCTTGGTTTTCGACCTCGGTCATGAAGGGTCGGAGGTCGACCTTCTTCGGCAAGTTCGAGCGCGTCTCGGCGCGGGCCGACCAGGTCTTTGTCCCGGGGCGTGGCGCTGCGTAGCGGTAGCCCGACACCTTGCGCGCGCTGCCATCGGCGCGGCTGATCACGAAGCTCATTGCGCGATTTCCTCCTGCGGTCGAACGACGGCGATGCGCGCGTCGTGTCGCGATCGCGAAGGGTACCCGTTCGCGCGAGCTTCGGAGGTCAGTACGTCAGCACTTGCGGGTTTGCGCGCACGTTGACGTGCACCTGAACCTGCATCGGCCCCTGCACAGGAACGACCTGGACAGGCATCGGTTCGACCACCACAGGCTCGACAGGAACCATCTGCTGAACCGGCATCACGACCACCGGTTGCGGCGTCGGATACACCACGGGCTGCGCGTACGGATTGACGCGAACCGGCCGACGGACCGGCTCGGGATACACGACCAGCGGCTGCACATACGGCCGCGGATACACCACTGGCTGAACGATCGGCTGCGGGTACACGACGGGCTGCACCACCGGCTGAGGAACCACGGGCCCATCCCACGCGAGGTCGTGCGGCGCCTCCGTGAGGTGCGACCCGAGGCGATTGACCGCGAGCGCCAGCGACGAAGGCGTGTTCACTTCGAGCTCACGAAGAACGACCGCGAAGTGATTCTGCAGCCGCGCGCGCTCGGCCTGCTGCGCTTGCCACTCGACGTTCGCGGGAAGCCCCGCGGGGATGTACTCGTACGGCTCTTGGATCCGGATGATCTCTTCGCGGGTGAGGCCCGACGAGAGCGCCCAGTCCGCGAGCGGACCGCTGCCGACGTCGGCGAACCGCACGAAGTTGTTGCTCCCGGCGACGCGATCGACGAGCGATCGGTGCCCGCTCTGCGCCATCAGATTCGCCACCGCGCACAGCCGTCCGTTGCTGTCGACGAACACGTTGAGCGCGCCCGGACGAACGCGATTCTCAGGAAAAACACCGGCCTGCGCGTACATCCGCAGCCGCGCGATCTGCACGCTGCGCTGGCTCTGGAGGTAGTTTCTCCAGAGTGCAGCGTGGTTGGGGACCATCCGCCACTCGGTCGGCGGTCGCATGGGCGCGGTCATCGCGAGCTCTTGCACTTGCACGGGCGCGCCTTGGTACGCCGACTGAGCCTCCGCGGCGCGTGCGCCGACGGAGACCGCGATCGCGACGGCGCCAACGAGCATTCTTCGAACGGTCCAACGCTTCATGGGTGGGCTCTCGATGGGTCGGGGAGGGGGGTGCTCGCTGAGACGCGCCAACCTCGAAGAAGGTTTGCTCCTCGGTGAGCGACTCGCTTTTCCAACGCCCCGCGGCCCCATCGCTTACACGGCGCCCACGAAATTCATCGCGGTCGGCGCGCTAGCGCCGGCCCAGCGATCGATCGTTTGCGTCTCGCCCCCCCTTCGCAGCCGCTCAGTGACCGCGGATCGACCAGGCGATGAACAGCGTGCTCGCGTAGTACGCAGGCAGGCCCCACAAGCGGTTTACGAACGCCGTCTTCACGAAGCGATCGCGCGCGACAGAGAGGTCCGACGCGTAGAACAGCGCCGCACCGACGGGAACAACCCAGTGCGCGCCCTTGCCGAAGGCCGCCACTGCGAGCCCCACCATCACCGAGATCGCGCTGCAGTACGCGAGCACCGGGAGCTTCATGGGCTTCTCGACGTGCGGCATGAGCCAATAGAGGACGCGCGCGCCAATGGCGCCGAGCACGAGCAACGCGCCGGGCAACCACCCGCGCTGCAGCCCGAGCGACGCAAACGCGACGGCGAGCAGGACGTGGCCGACGAGGAAGCTCACGAGTCCGCCCAAGAACGCGGGCTTCGCGCGCGAGAGCAACAGCACGTCGCCGATCGCGCAGAACACGAGCGCCCCGAAGACGAAACGGCCGTACCCCGAGCCGACCGCGCCGAGCGTCCACGCGAGGCCGAGGAAGCTCGCGCTCGCGAGGACCTTCGAGAGCGCTCCGAGCACGCGTTGTCCCTGGTGCTCGCTCGCGACGTGGAGCGTCACGAACACCGCGCACAAGATCGTCGCGGCCAACGGTAAGAGCCCTGTCACGTCTTCACTCCCTGGCGCGTCGGAGCGTTTTCTTCGCGCGCTGGTTCGTGCTCGTGATCGTGGTCGTGATCGTGGTCGTGATCGTGCGCTTTGCCCGCGCGCTTGAGCTGGACCTCGACGTTTTCGCCGAGCGCGCCGAGCGGGACCCCGAGGATTTCTTCGGCCATTTCCTTGAGATCCTGTCGGTGCTCGTGAGGCATCTCGTCCTCGGGAACCTCGACGTCCACCGTCAGCGACGTGCGCCCCGTCGCGCGATCGAACTTGTACCGGAGCGTCACGCGACGCTCGTCTTGCCTTGCTTGTTTCATCGTCGCGCCTCTGTTCCCTTACGCCTTCACGACAAGGGTCACTTCGTAGTTTCCGCCGGGGTCGCCTTGCTCCTTGACCCACTCGACGGCGCCGAGCTGCTTGGCGCGCTTCTCGAGCGCCTCGCGGTACACTTTGTTGAGCGCGGTCTGAATCTGCTCGCGAAGCGACGGCTCCGCGCCGAGGAGGCGAGCCACCGCGGCGCGTGAGAGTGCTTCTTCTTCGGCCTTCGCCGCGCGATCGAGCTGCGCCTTCGCGCCTTCGTCGAGCTGCTTGTCGATCTCTTCGTCGCTCGTGTCCTTGTCGAAGCCGCGTCGCTCGGTGACGGTGACGGTCTTCTTCTCGACCGCGCGGAGCACGACGCGACTCGCATCGGGGTCGAGCTCGGCCACGACGCCGTCGATCGACTTCGTGAGCGATCCGTCGGACTGTCGCTTCCATCCGTCGCCTTCGAGCACGCGACGAAGGATTTCTCGCATCTCTTCTTCGGGCAAAACGGGGAGGAGACGAACGTCGATGTGAATTTCGTCTTGGGCGCTCACGTCTTTCGAGCGGTCCTTGCTTCGGACGATTCGGCCGAGTCCCTCCCAGCCGAGCTCGAGGTTCATTCCGCAGGGCATCGTTGGTGTTTTATCGCTACCACCGAACCGTCTTCGCGGCACGTCCGTCAGCGCGCCCAGTGGGAGCTGATCCTCCCAGTTTGTCGAATCGAATCGCGGGGTCGTTGCTGCCGCTCGAGTTTCTGCGGTAGCCATTGGAAGTTCAGCGCTTCGAGCGACGAAAGGGCGAGCACGGCGATGGAGCTACCGAAGCTACGACAGCGAGCGAGTGTGCTTTGCGCGACCGCGATCCTCGCGGGACACGCGGGGTGCGTCGGGCAGATCGGCGAACCGGGCGTGGACCCGAATCGCAACCCGATCAGCGGCGACGCCTCGACGCCTGCAGACAGCTCGACGTCGACGGACTCGAGCGTCGCGGCGAGGCCGATCGACCCGCAGCGAGTCACGATTCACCGCTTGAATCGCGCGGAATACAACAACACGGTCCGCGACTTGTTCGGCACGCGCCGACGGCCCGCTGACGCGTTTCCCGCGGACGATCGCGGGTACGGGTTCGACAACATCGCCGACGTGCTCAGCGTCTCGCCGCTGCACCTCGAGCTGTACGACCGGGCGGCCGAAGCGCTCGTCGAAGAGGCGATCGGCGCGCCGAGCGTGATGTCGATGCGGCAGCAGTTCGAAGCCGAGCGGCTCATGGGCTCGGTCGGCGCCGCGACCACCAACGCGTGGAACCTGTATTCGAACGGCGAAGTCGCCGCGATGTACACGGCGCCCGCGGCGGGTCGCTACCGACTCACGGTGCGCGCGTGGCAGACCCGCGCGGGAACCGAGGACGCCAACATGGCGATGGAGGTCGACGGCGCGTCCGTTCGCATGGTTCGCGTCCCGAACCTCGCGGCGATGCCGGGCGAGTTCAGCGTCGAGTTCACCGCGATGCGCGCGGGCCCCGTGACCGTGGGCGCGGCGTTTCTCAACGATTTTCTCAGCGCGGATCGCACAGAAGACCGCAATCTCTTCGTCGATTGGATCCGCGTCGAAGGTCCGCTCGACGCGACGAGCGCGCCTCCGTCGCGCGCGCAGTGGATCACGTGCGACCCCGCCGCGATGGGCGAAGACCCTTGCGCGCAACAAGTGCTCTCTCGTTTCGGCCGTCGCGCGTGGCGCCGACCGGTCACGACGACAGAGGTCATGGGCCTCTGGTCTCGCATGCGCGGCGTCACGCGAATGCACAGCGGGACGTGGGAAGACGCGATCAAGCTCTCGATGCGGGCGATGCTCGTCTCGCCGAACTTCGTGTTTCGCGTCGAGATCGACCCGGACCTCACAGCGACCGCGCCGCACGCGCTCACCGATCACGAGCTCGCCACGCGGCTGTCGTACTTCTTGTGGAGCTCGATGCCCGACGCCGAGCTCGACATGCTCGCAGACACAGGGCGCCTCCGCGAGCCCGCGACGATCACCGCGCAAGTGCGGCGCATGCTCGCGGACCCCAAAGGCCAGGCGCTGTCGCAGAACTTCGCGGGGCAGTGGCTCTACTCGAGGCAGCTCGACGAGCACGAGACCAACGCGATGCTCTTTCCGCGCTTCACCGCGGACGTTCGCGCAGGGATGCGCGCGGAGACCGAGGCGTACTTCGATCACTTCCTCCGAGGCGACGGAGCGATGACCGAGTTTCTCACGGCGAACTTCACGTTCATCGACGAGCGGCTCGGGTCGCTCTACGGCGTGACGTTGCCGATGGGCACCGGCGTTCGACGCGCCTCGCTCGCAGGCACGCCGCGACTCGGCTTTCTCACGCAGGGCACGGTGCTCACCGTCACGAGCCACGCCGATCGCACCTCGCCCGTGAAGCGCGGGCAGTGGGTGCTCTCGCAATTGCTCTGCACGCCACCGCCGCCGCCTCCGCCCGAAGTCGAAGGGCTCCCGATGGAGACGACGCCGTCGGGCTCGTTGCGTCAGCGCTTGGAGGCGCACCGATCACAGCCCGCGTGCCGCGCGTGTCACGATCAGATGGACCCCATCGGATTCGGCCTCGAGAACTTCGATGCGGTCGGCGTCCACCGCACGATGGACGGGACGTTTCCGATCGATTCGACGGGCACGCTGCCAGACGGGCGGGCCTTCGATGGAGCGCAAGCGCTCGCGCGACTCGTGCAAACTGACCCGCGCTTTCCGCGTTGTGTCACGACGCAGCTCATGACGTACGCGATGGGTCGAGGCCTCAACGAGGCGGACGATCCGCAGCTCGAATCGATCGCGCGCGACTGGGCCGCGAGCGGTCAACGATTGCGAGAGCTCGTCGAGCGAATCGCGCTCTCTCCGGCGTTTACCCAGCGCCGCCCCGAACCGTCGATGCGCTGAACGACAGGAGTCGAACGAACATGCTTCGAAGCAAGATCAGTCGAAGGGTGATTCTCGGCGGCGCCGGCGTGGCGGTGGCGCTGCCTGTGCTCGAGAGCTTGACCCCGCGCCGCGAAGCGCACGCGCAGATGATGCCCGCGCCCAAGCGTCGCGTGCTGTTCTACTACGTTCCGTGCGGGATCAACTCGTCGGACAACCGCGGGTTTCGCCCCACGGCGACGGGCTCGGGCGCTGCGTGGGCGTACTCGCGCATGCTCAACCCGCTCGGCGCCGCGCTCAAGCCGTACACGCTCGTGATCTCGGGCCTCCACAATCGCCCCGCGTCCGCGAGCTTCGGTGGAACCAACGACGGCCCCGGCGATCACGCTCGCGGAACGGGGTCGTTTCTCACCGCGGCGCGGCTCAACAAGACGGACGGCGCTGACATCCGAAACGGCGTCTCGATCGATCAAGCGATCGCCACGCGGCTCGGCGCGATGTCGCGCTTCCCGTCGCTGCAGACCGGCATCGACGCTGGATCGAGCGCGGGCAACTGCGACTCGGGCTACTCGTGCGCGTACGCGCGAAACATCTCGTGGTCATCTGCGACGACGCCGCTCCCGAAGATCACCGCGCCGCAGACGCTCTTCGACCGATTGTTCGCGGGCATGGATCCCGCTGCGACCGCAGCGCAACAAGCGCGGACGCGCGCGTACTCGCAGTCGATCCTCGACGCGGTGCGCGCGGACACGACGTCGCTTCAAGCGCGGCTCGGCGCGACCGATCGTCGAAAGCTCGACGAGTACCTCACGGCGATCCGCGAGGTCGAGCAGCGCTTGATGATGATGCAGTCGGCGGTGTGCGCGGCGCCGGGTCGTCCTGCGACCTCGCTGCCGTTTCGCGAGCACGTCGACATGATGCACGACCTGATGGCGCTCGCGTTTCGCTGCGACCTCACGCGCGTGCAGACGTTCATGCTCGGCAACGCGGGGTCCAACCGAGTCTTCGATTTTCTCGGACAGACGACGGGCCACCACAGCCTCTCGCACCACATGAGCGACGGAGGAAACCTCACGGCGCTCGAGCGCATCGGGACGTGGGAGATCCAGAAGTTCGGCGAGTTCTGCAACCGGCTGCGCATGATCGACGACGGCGGCGGGAGCAACGTGCTCGACAACACGGTTGTTCTCTTCTCCAGCGAAATCGCTGATGGAAACTCGCACGCGCACACGGGCCTCCCGCTGTTTCTCGTCGGGCGCGGCGGCGGACAGTTCAACACCGATCGACACATCGACGTCACGTCGCAGCCGATCGCGGACCTCTACATCGCGCTCGCCAAGATGATGGGCGTCAACCTCGCGACCTTCGGCTCCGAGGGGACGCGCGTGCTCGCCAACCTCGGGCCCGTCAGCGCTTGAGCGCGGACGACGACGAGTACAAGCGGGTCTATTCGCGGGCGCTCGCGATGGTCGCGGCGCGCGCGCGCTCGACGAGCGGGCTTCGAAAGAAGCTCATCGACAAGGGCGAGTCGCCAGCGATCGTCGATCGCGTGATCGCGCGGCTCGTCGAGCAGCGCTTCGTCGACGACCGCGCGTTCGCCGCTGCCAAAGCGCGCTCTGCGGTGGCGAAGGGGCGGTCGTCACGGCGCGCGGCGATGGAGGTCGCGCACGCGGGCGTCGATCGCGCCGTGGCGAAGGCGGTCGTCGAAGAGGCGCTCGATGAGCGGGGCGAGGACGAGATCGCGCTCTGCACGCGCGCCGCGCAGAAAAAAGTACGATCGTACGCGAGCCTCGATCGCGCCGAGCGCCGTCGAAAGCTGTACGGGTTTCTCGCGCGGCAGGGGTTCTCGAGCGACGCGATCAAGAAGGCGCTCGCGAAGGTGCTCGACGCGCCGAGCGCGGACGACGAGGAGATCGAGTCGGACCCGTGAATCGTCCGGGTTTTCGGCGCCGTGCAGAGGCGGGATTGTGCGCGAGCCCAGTGATCGTGTACCCACTCTCGTGTCGTGAGTGAACCGAGCCCGTGGGCCCTCGACCGCATCGGCGTCGTCGTGGGGGATCGATATCGCGTCGAGCGATTGATCGGCGAGGGCGCGATGGGCGCGGTCTTTGCGGCGCGCCACGTCACGCTGGGCAAGCTGCTCGCGGTCAAGCTCATGCCGCCGGAGGACAAGTTCGAAGCCGAGGCCGCGCGTCGCTTCGAGCAAGAGGCGGTCGCTGCGGCGTCGGTCGCGCGCAAGGGCGTCGTCGATGTTCTCGACTTCGGCGTCGATCCGAAGGTGGGCCCGTACATCGTGATGGAGCTGCTCGAGGGCGAGTCGCTCGAGGCGCGCATTCGCCGGGAGAAATCGCTGAGCGGCGCGACGACCATCGCGCTGCTCGCGCCGGTGTTGGACGCGCTGTCGTCGGTGCACGCGCGCTCGATCATCCATCGCGACTTGAAGCCAGCGAACCTCTTTGTTGCGCGGGACGAAGAGGGCGCAGAGGTCGTGAAGATCCTCGACTTCGGCGTCTCGCGCGTGCGCGAAGGAAAGCGCGCGCCGACGACGGCGACCGGCGTCGTGATCGGGACGCCTCGCTTCATGGCGCCCGAGCAAGCGAAGGGCATCGCGGACCTGGATTTGCGCGCGGACCTCTACGCGGTCGGCGCGATCGCGTATGCGTGCCTCGCCGGAAAGCCCCCGTACGCAGACCTCGGGTACATCGACGTGATCGCGGCGATCCTCAGCGAGCCGCCGACGCCGCTCGCGCAGCTCGTTCCCAACATCGCGCCGGGGTTGCTCGCGGTGATCGAGAAGGCGATGGCGCGGGACCGCGAGGAGCGCTTCGCCAACGCGGCGGAGATGCGCACGGCGCTCATCATGGCGGGTCGTCCGAGCCACACGCCCGCGGACCCTGCAGCGACGGTTGCAGCGAGGCCGAGCGCGACGGTCGACGTGGCGCGCGCGAGCGTCGATGGCGTTCCGCCGACCCGCAACGAGACGGGTCCGCTCGTGACGCGCGCGGACGTTCCGTCGCCCATGTCGCCGGCGGGCGTCACGCACATGGCTGGCGCGCCGAGCCCGCAGGCGCCCGTGCAGTACGCGCCGCAACAGCCTCTGCAACACGCGCCCGTGCCGGCGACAGCGCCGCCGTACGCGCAACCGCCGCGACCTCCGACGCACAGCGCGCCGTTCGCGCCGCCGATTCCGCACGTCGTGACGGGACAGCAGGCGCCGCACAACGTGGCGCTCGCGCCCGCGCCGCACCACGCAGCGATGGTGCACGCGCGGCCCGTCGCTGGCAAAAAGAGCGGGCGAGGGTGGATCGTCGCGATCGCGCTGCTCGTGACGCTCTTCGTGGGCTTCGCGGCGTTCACCGTGTGGTGGTGGACCGTGGACGAAGAGGTCGAGGGCGCCGGCTGAGCGATGCTATCGCGCGGGCGCGGGCAGCTCGGTGCACACGCGCTGCGCGCTCGTGGGCGCACTACTATTCAAGAACGCGCGCACCTGCTCGAGGTAGAGCGACCCGCTGGCGGCAGGCAAGCAGTCGCCCTCGCGGTTGGAGCACGCGACGTGCCCGTGATCGGCGCCCTCGATGAGCGCGAGCGTCGCGCGCGTCACGATGGGGTCTCGGCAGATCGTCTCCCACAGCTCGCGACCGTACTTCGGCTGCACGAAATCGTCCGCGGTCCCGTGCACGATGAGCACGCCGCGCGCCGCGCGCTGCGCCGCGACGCGGATCTTCGACTTGTTGTCGAAGCGATTGGACATGAGAAACGACGAAGGAACGACGAGGCTCGAGTCCGCCGCGAGGCCCATCACCGACGTGAACGGCGCCTCGAGGATGAGCCCTGCGCTCAGCGACTCCCACGCGAGCTGCGTCGCGGGACCGCCGCCGAGCGAGAAGCCGTAGTGGATGATTCTGTTTCCCTCGACGCCGCTCGCGCTCGAACGGAGGTACTCCTGCGCGGCGCGCGCTGCGCGATAGATGCCCTCTTCCGTGGGCGCTCCCGGCGTTCGCCCGTAGCCGGGATAGTCGTACATGAGGAGGTTTACGCCGAGCGCGTAGAGCTGCGCGGCCCGCGGCCAGTAGCCGTCGATGTTGCTCGCGTTGCCGTGGTGATAGAGCACTGTGAGCGCCGCGCGCGCGTCCGGCTGCCGCGCGAACGCCGCGAAGACCGCGCTCCCGTCGGACGCGACGAGCTGCAGGCGCTCGATGCGCTCGGCCGGGATCTTCATCGCGTCAGGAAATCCCGCGGGATACGAGTTGAGCGTGTAGTCGCCGCTCGTGATGCGCGTCGGGTTGAAGAAGAACGAGTCGAGCGAGACGCACGACGGCGCGGCGAGCGCGACCATCGACGCGAGCGCGGTGACCCGAACAAAGGCTGCGATTGTGCTCGACGTGCGCTTCATCGAACGCCCTGCCCGAAATTGACGTTGAAGCCGAGGAGCGCGCCGATCACGCCGATGCCGCCCGGCGACAGCCAGTCGACCGTGGCGAGGCCCGCGTTCTGCGAAAACGCGTACCAACGCACTTCGAGGTCGATCGAGAACCGCGCGCTCGGAGAGAACTGCGCGAGCCCGAACAACGTGGGCGTCCAGAAGGGACGCGCGTCGAGCTCGCGGTCGGTCGCGCCGACTCGCAACAAATTGTGAACGCCGCCGCCGAGCAACAGCCATCGCGTCGGACGCCCCGCGCCGCCGATCCACGCGTCTGCGAACACCACTGCGTCGCGCTTGTTTCCGTACGCTTGCAGCTCGCCGCCGATCGCGAGCGCGTGGGGGATCCGCGTGATCGGGTGCCACACCGCGCCGCCCGAGATCCCGAGGATCGGCGACGCTTCGGGGCTCGACGTAAACGCCAGCGCGCTCGGCTGCAACCCGACGTGAACGTCGACGTTGTCCTCGAGCCCGTACGCTGCGTTGACCGTCACGATCGGCGCGGGGATCGGAAGCGGTCGTCGAAGAATCGGGCCTCCGAGGCTCGCGTTGATTCGGAGGTTGTCCTTTCCGACCGGTTGCAAAAGGTGAGTCGTCGCGCAGCCGAGCGGAGACGCGAGGACCGAAATTGTCATGAGCGCTGCAGCCCGAAGCAGCCAGTGTCGCACGGGCGCGACGGTATCACCGCGCGGCGTCGAAATGAGAGCGCCGTGTGCTCCGACCGCGCGTCGCGCAGTCCCTTCGAGCCGATGGCCGCGCGAGGGACCGCGCGACGATCGTATTTTCCTCGCGCGGATCGCTAGACGTGGCGGGTTGGTTGTGTGCTAGATACTGGCTGCCGTCAGAGACGAAATGGGGGGGTTGGCCATCGGGGCGTCGCATCGTTGCGTCCTCCGAAGCTCAGCCCCCCACTGACGGAGCGACGCGGTGCACTCGGTCCTCGCGGCGCCAGCGCAGTTTCCCGCTGGTTGTTCGCGGTTTCCATTCGGGTCGAGGGCGCCATCACGTCGTTGCGACTTGTCCAGTCGACGCATGGAGAGCAGTGTTGACAACGGAAGCTGCGGTGGATGTGCAGAGCCCCGTCGTTCAGGCGGTGGCTCGACTCAGTGATCGTGCGCTCGCGCGCCTCGTTGGCGCCAACGCGTATCTACGCGGTCGCGTGTACGCGAGGCAGTCGTGCGTGCACGCGCTCGCGGTCCTCGGCAACGAGGCCACAGGACGCGTCCACGGACGCGCGAGCGACCCTTACGACGTCAAGGTGAACCTCTCGGACGAGGGGGGACTGACGAGCCAGTGCACGTGTCCTGCGTGGCGCGGACCCGACCGGCACTGCAAGCACGTCGCTGCGCTGCTCGTCGCGCTGCGCGACAAGGTTCGGCCGCCTCGCTCGCAAAACGCCGACGGCTCCGAGCGCGAAGCGAGCGCTCCCGCAGGGCCGCCGCCGAGCGCTCCGAGCGCCGCGAACACGCACAACGCGCGGCCCGCGAAGCCAAAAGAAAACGACCGAGGACGCGACCGACACGACCGACGCGATCCGAAGAATCGACGACGGGACGACATCGCTTCGGGGCGCGAGGTCGTGGTGATGGACCGCGGAGGGCCGCGCGTCGTGAGCGCCGGAGGACTGTCGACCGTGCAGTCCGTGTCTGCTTCGTCCAGCGCGCAAAACGAACAGCCGCGTGGGTTTGCCGCGTGGGTTCCTGCGAACGAGCCGCGCAAGGCGCCGGAGATCGAGTACCGCATTCACGTTCGATCCAACTCGCTCGCGATCACCCCGTACCTCGCCGAGTCGCGCACCGCCGTCGCGCCGGGCGACGCCATTGATTTGTTGGGCTCGCTCGCGAGCGTGCACCGCCCGATCCTCCGCGTGCTCGCGAGGATCCACCCGAAGGGCGCCCGCGGCGCGCAGGTCGAAGCGCGCGGCGAGGACGCTGCCGAGCTCGTCGCCAAGCTCCGCGGCCGTCGCGTCCTCGTCGAGCCGATGCTCATGGAGCTCCGCTACCTCGATGAGCCGCTCGTTCCGAGGATCGAGCTCGAGATGGTCCCGCCGGGCAACGTGCGCGTGCGCGCGGTGTTCGAGCGCAAATCCGGCGACTCGCGCCGCTTCAATCTCAATCAGGGCCTGTGGCTCGAGGGCGATCCAGGCTGGCACCTCGACCCGATTCAGGGCGTCGCGCGACCGCTCGGCGAGCACGTCACTTCGACGCTCCTCGAGCGACTGCTGAAGACCCCCGCGATCACGCACCCCACGAGCGACGTCGCGCGCTTGCTCAGCGAGCACCTCCCCAAAGTGTCGCTCGCGTTCAACGCGCCGCTGCCGGACATCCGCGCGATCGTCGACGAGATCGACGTGGCGCCGAAGTTCGTCATGCGCGCCGCGGGAGACCTCACGCGCGTGATCGGGACGCTCGACGTGAAGTACGGCGAGCACGAGTTCGCAGTGCCGCCGGTCGAGCTCCCTCCGCCGCTCGTCATCTTGCAGGCCGACGGTCCGAGGCCCAAGTGCTTGCGTCGCGACGTGGGCGGCGAGCGCATGGCGGTCAACATGCTGCTCGAGGGCGGGCTCGAAGTGACCGATGATTTTCGGGCGTTTCAAGCGGTCGAAGACAAGGCCGTGAAGTTCTGGAGCGAGTGCGTCCCGTCGCTCCCGCGCGAATGGGAGAAGTACGTCCCCGAGCACATGGCCAACGTGAAGGTGCGCTCTGCGCCGATCACGCCCCGCGCGCGTGTGTCCTCTGGCGTCGATTGGCTCTCGGTCGACGTCGACTTCTCGAGCGAGGGAAGCAAAGCGGCCGAAGAAGACCTCCGCCGCGCGCTCGAGATGGGTCACAAGCTCGTGCGCCTCGAAGACGGGACCTTCGCGCGCATCGAGGGACTGCAAGTGCAAGAGGTGCTCACGCGCCTCCAAGAGATCCACCAGAACGGAAAGGGTCAGCTCCCGCTCTCGCAAGCGGGCCGCGTGCAAGACCTGCTCACGCAGCTCGGGCAGCGCGCGGACGTCGCGAAGAGCACGAAGGATTTCTTCGCGGCCCTCGGCGAGCACAAGGTCGAGTCGATCGATCCGCCGAAGGACCTCGACGCGACGATGCGCCCTTACCAGCAAGAGGGCTTCTCGTGGCTCGCGTACCTGTTTCGCACAGGGACGGGAGGCATCCTCGCGGACGACATGGGTCTCGGAAAGACCCTCCAAGCGATCACGCTCTTGCTCTGGATCAAGCGCTTGTCCGAGCCCTACGTCGAAGAGGGCGACGACGCTCCGCGAAGCAAGAGCGCCAAGAAGGGCTCGAAGAAGGCCGCCAAAGAAGCGTCGATCGATGACGACGACGACGAGGGCGCGAAGAAGACCACGAAGAAGGCGGCGAAGAAGGGCGCGAAGAAGGGCGAAGACGGAGCTCCCATCGCCGTCGGACCGTCGGCCAAGCCCCTCGATCAGACAGGTCCGCTCGCGCTCGTGGTCGCGCCGACGTCCGTCGTGCAGAACTGGGTTCGCGAAGTGCAAAAGTTCGCGCCTGCGCTGCGCGCCATCGCGTGGACCGGCTCGGATCGCGCGCAATACAAGAGCGAGATCGACCGCGCAGACGTCGTCGTCACGAGCTACGCGCTCTTGCGTCGCGACGAAGAGTTCTTGAGCTCGATCGACTGGGGCTACGTGATCCTCGACGAGGCGCAGTCGATCAAGAACCCGACGAGCGCGACCGCGCGCGCCGCGAAGAACCTCAAGGGCAAGCGCCGCCTCGCGCTCACGGGAACGCCCATCGAGAACCGCCTCAGCGAGATCTGGTCGATCTTCGACTTCGTCTCGCCGGGGCTCCTTCCTCCGCTGGCGCAGTTCGAAGAGCGCTACGCGCGGCCGATCGATCGCGGCGACGAAGAGGCGGCTCGACGGCTGCGCTCGACGATTCACCCGTTCGTCCTTCGGCGCACGAAGGCCGAAGTCGCCCAGGATTTGCCCGAGAAGATCGTCACCGAGCGCCTCTGCGAGATGCCCGCGGAGCAAGCCGCGGTCTACAAGACCGTGCTGAAGAGCGTTCGCGACACGATCATGGGCGAGGTCGAGGCCAACGGTCTCGCGCGCTCGCAGCTGCAGATCCTCGCGGGCCTCACGAGGCTGCGTCAGGCCGCGTGCGATCCGCGGCTGCTCGGCGTGTCGGGCCCCTTCAACGAAGAGACGTCGGGCAAGCTCGTGGCGCTGCGCGAGCTCATCAGCGAGGCGCAACAAGGCGGACACCGTACGCTCGTGTTCTCGCAGTTCGTCACGATGCTGCAGCTCATCAAGCAAGCGCTCGACGCGGACGGCGTCGCGTACGAGTACATCGACGGAGACACCAAGGACCGGCAGGCGCGCGTCGATCGCTTCAACAAGGACGACAAGGTCCCCGTGTTCTTGATCTCGCTGAAGGCTGGTGGAACGGGCCTCAACCTCACGGGCGCCGACACCGTCGTGCACTTCGACCCGTGGTGGAACCCCGCGGTCGAGGACCAAGCGACCGACCGCGCCCACCGCATCGGCCAGACCCGCGTCGTCACCGCGTATCGATTCGTCGCGCGCGGAACGATCGAAGAGAAGATCCTCGAGCTCAGCGCCAAGAAGCGCGAGCTCGTCGAGAACGTCCTCGGCCAAGAGCAAGACGAGAAGGTCTCTGGCGTGCTCACGCGCGCCGAGCTCGATCGACTGTTCTCCGACGACTGAGCGCGCGCTCCAAGCGCGGGGGGCCACAAATTCGAGCGAGGCGCTCAGCCCACAGAATCAAGTGGGACGACGCCCCACGACACGGCGTGCGCGGATGCCGCGCGCGTTGCCCCCGTGTGAGTCCCCCGCGAAGTGGCCCTCAGTCCTTGTTCTTGCTGTCCTTCGCGGCGTCCGTGTAGATCGCCTCGATGTCGCCGTTGTACTTGGCGACGACGTTGCGGCGCTTGAGCTTCAGGGTCTGCGAGAGCATGTCGTTCGCCGTCGTGAAGTCTTCGTGGACGAGCACGAACTTCTGCGGCCGCTCGTAGCCCTTGATCTCTTTGAGCTGGTCGTTGATCTCTTTGCGAAACAGGGCCTGCGTGTCGCTGTGGTTGAAGAGGTCCGGGATCGGATCGGTCGCGATTCCCTTCTCTTTTGCCCAGGCCTTGAGCGCGTCCATGTCCGGGACGATCACCGCGATGTTGAACGGCTTGTTCGCGCCGTGAACCATCACGTTGGCGATGAACGGCGAGAGCTTGAGCGCCTCTTCGAGCGGCGCCGGCGCGACGTACTTGCCGTTCTCGAGCTTGTATTGCTCCTTCACGCGTCCGGTGATGAAGAGGTAGCCGTCGGAGTCGACGTACCCGAGGTCGCCCGTGCGAAGGCCCTTGGTGTCGGTGAACACCTTCGAGTTCTCTTCGGGCAGGTTGAAGTAGCCCATCATCACGTTGTGACCGTGGCAGATGATCTCGCCTTGCTTCGGGTCATCGGTGGGGTTGTTGCTGTGGTCGATCTCGACGCGCGTGCCGGGGACCGCCTTGCCCACGGAGCCGATCTTGCGATTGCCCGGGTAATTCGCAGTGAAAATCGGCGAGGTCTCCGTGAGGCCGTACCCCTCGTACACCATGATCCCGAGGTTATCGATGAACTCGGCGACGTCTTTGTTGAGCGCCGCCGAGCCCGAGAACGCGTACTTCAATCGCCCGCCGAAGCGCGCGCGGACCTTGGCGAAGACGACCTTGTCGATGAGGTTGAGCTGGAGGCCGCCGAGGCCGCCGAGCGTCCCCTCGCGCTTCTGCTTGGCGAGCGCGAGGCCCTTGAAGAAGAGCGCGCGCTTCCATCCAGCTTCGCCGGCCATGCGCTTCTGCAATCCGTCGTAGATGCGGTTGAAGATGCGCGGGACCGCGAAGAGCAGCGTGGGCTGCACTTCGCTCAAGTTGTCGACGATCTTGTCGACGGCTTCGGCGATGCCCATCGACGCGCCCATCGAGAAGAGGCCGTGCAGCTCGACGACCTGGCCGAACGAGTGCGCCCACGGAAGAAACGACAGCGAGCGATCCTCGGCGGCCATCGGGAAGAGCTCGTGCATCGACGTGACGTTCTTCGCCATGTTCGAGTGCGAGAGCTGAACGCCCTTGGGGTTGCCGGTCGTTCCCGATGTGTAGATCAGGCCGCCGAGGTCTTCGGCCTTCGGCTCGACGATCGGCGCGGGCGTCTCGGCGCCGCGCTTTCGAAGCGCGGCCATGGTGTCCTTGTCGCTCGCGTCGCCCGCGATGCGCACGACGTGCTCGAGCTTCGGGAGGTTCGGGCGGATCTTCTCGATCTTCGCCGAGAACTTCTCGTCGGGGACGAAGAGCACCTTCGCGCCACAGTCCTTGAGGATGTACTCCCAGTCCTTCTCGAGCTGCGCTTCGTACATGGGGACGTACGCCGCGCCGAGGGTGTACGTCGCGTATGCGCCGATCGCCCACTCGGCGCGGTTGTTCGAGATGATCGCGACCTTGTCCGCGGGCCCGACGCCGAGCTGCGAGAGTCCGCCGCGCAGGTCGTCGGTCATCTGCGCAAACTGGCCGTAGGTCATCCAGGACCAGGTTCCGTTTTTCTTCTCGCCGAACAGCTCGCGGCTCGCGTAGCGACCGACGCTGCGCTTGTAGATGTCCACCAGGGTCTCGAACTGAACTTCGCTTGCCATCGGTCTCATTGCCTCCGTCGGGACGTTTCGCGACCGGGAACGTAGACGATTTCGCGCCGCGTGGGGCATCCATCTCCCACCCTTCATTCGTCCCCGATCGCGCGCTGCGTTCGTCAGTCGTCGCGCTCGTCGGCGTCCGGGTCGAGCACCCGCTCGAGCACGCCAGCCGTTATTTTCACCGCGGGAACAACCGATCCGTAGTCGATCCGCGTCGGCCCGATCACGCCGATGGCGCCGCCCGCGACGGGCGCGGCGACCACCGTCAACGCGCCCGCCTCCGTGATCTCGTCCTCCGCCCCGATGAGCACTTGCAGGCCCGGCGTCGCGATCGCGCGATCGATGAGCTGCACGAGCAGCGCCTTGTCTTCGAGCGTTCGGAGCGCGCTTCGGGCGCGGTCGATGTCCGCGAACTCCGGTCGCTGAATGAGCTGCGCGGTCCCTTCGACGAGGACCTCGGCGGGCTGCTCGACGCGGGCGAGGGCGCGCTCGCCGAGGGTCAACGCGAGCCGCAATCGCGCGTCTGCGAGCGGGCGTTCGGTGTCGAGCTGCTGGCTGAGCGTCGCGCGAACTTGGTTCAAGGTCTTGCCCGCGACGATCGGTGTCAGGATGTTGTTCGCGCGCTCGAGGTCGCTCGGCGACACCGGGTGCTCGATGCGGAGGACGCGGTTTTGCACGGTTCCATCGTTGCCGACGAGCACCGCGAGGACCTCCGTGGTCCGCAGCGAAATAAACCGGAGCTCTCGGAGCGTGCGATCGCTCGACGGCGAGGACATCACGATGGAGGCGACGCCCGAGACGTCCGCGAGGAGCTTGCTCGTCGCGCGAAGGGCGGCCTCGGGGCCCGGCTCGATCTTTTGAAACCGCGCTTCGATGCTCGCGCGGAGATCTCCGGGGAGCTCGACCGTCGCGAGCAGCGCGTCGACGAAGACGCGAAGCGCGCGTTCGGTCGGGATTCTCCCCGCGCTCGTGTGCGGCTTGTGGAGGTAGCCCTGACCCTCGAGCTCCGCGAGGACCGCGCGAATCGAGGCGCTAGAGAGCTCCATTTCGCGCGCGAGCGCGCTCGACGCGACGGGCTCTCCGGTCGCGATGAACTCCGAAACGAGGGCGAACAGAATCCGTCGTCCGCGGGGCGAGAGCATGGTTCAAGCAGTCTCCAAGAGTAGAAAGCGCGGCCCGGCCCGGTCAAACGCAGGAACCGCGCGCCCGTGACAATCGAGGGTTGAGCCGTGAAATGTGCGCGTGATACGGTCCCGCCCGCGCGAACGATTTCGTCGCGGAGGCCAACACACGATGCGCATCACCTGGCTCGCCCTGTCGGGACTCGTTGCAGGAACGGTCCTCGCCGTCGCCTGCGGCGGCGAGAGCAAGCTCAACGTCACCGTCGAAGAGGGATCCAACGCTCGCCGGGCGAATCTGCCCGCCGTTCCCACGCTGCCGCCACCGCCGCCAGCGCACCCCTCGGGCTCGAACGAGATCTTCACGGTGTACGGCGTACGCCACTTCGCGGCGAAAAACTGGACCAAGCGCGTCCAAGTGCGCGGCTTCATCGTGAAGGTGCACGAAGAGTTCGTGCCCAACGCCAACCCGCAGCGCCTCTGTCTCGAGCGCGACCACTGCAACGAAGAGCGCCCGCACGTGTTTCTCGCGGACAGCGCCACCGAGCAGGATCCCGAGAAGTGGATCCAGGTCACCGGGTACGCGCAGTTTCAGTACGAGGTCCTCGACGCGCAGCGCGCGGCCCGCAGCGGCCGACCCGCGCCGCCTCCGCAAGGCGCGCAGCTCGGAGCGATGGCGCCGCCCTCGATTCCGACGGACTTCTTCAAGGGCGCGCAGGTCACCGTGACGGCCGAGTTCGTTCGTCGCGCGCCCAACGGACAGGCGGACTCGCGCGGGCTGCTCAACTACCGCAGCCACACGACGGACACGCCGTCGCCCGATGACCCCGCCGCGCGCCGCGCCGGCAATCGCTGAATCACCATTCAGCGCCGCGCTCGCGCTGCTCGTCGGGGGAGAGCAGCTCCGCGCTCAGCGAAGGAGCCACGCGATCGTCGTGAGGACGATCACGACGGTGATCGCGACGCCGCCGACGATCAACGCGCTTCGCGGGCGCGAATCCGTCGCGACGACGGGCTGAACGACCTCGCGCTGCGCGGTGCTCTCGATCGCGCTCGGCGCCGCGCGGGCCACGGGGACCTTCTTCGTCTCGTCGTCTTGCTTGCTCTTGGTCGACGGTTGCGGCGGGCGACTGCTGGGGAGCTCGAGCTGCGCGACGCGCGCGCTGTCGTCGGGGTCGGGCGTGCTCGGCGGCGGCAGATCCGTGGGCGCAAACGCGATCGGCGCGTTCGACGACACGGGGCTCGGCGCGATGCCCGCGGGCGCAGGTCCGTCGATCGTAGGCTCGATCGTCGTCGGAACTCTCCGTCGATCCGGCGACGGAACCCAGGGAATCGGCCCGCCATCCGCGAAAGGCTCGAGCGCGTCGCACAGCGCGTCCATCGATGGCCACCGTGCTTCGGGGTCTCGCGCGAGCGCCCGCGCCACGATGTCCCCGAGCGCGACGGGCAGCTCGGGGAGCGCGATCGCGAGGTGCGGCGGGTCCGTCGTGGCCTTCGCCATCGCGAGCGTCGCGAGGTTTTTTGCAGCAAACGGAGACGTCCGCGCGATGCACTCCCACAGCACGCACGCGAACGCGTACTGATCGGCTTCGGGGCCAACGTCGCGCGAGGCGCCGATTTGTTCGGGCGCCATGTAGAGCGGCGTCCCGAGCGTCGCGCCCGTGCGCGTGAGCCGCTCGCGGTTGTTGCGGATCTTCGCGACGCCGAAGTCCAAGAGCTTCGGCGTCGGCTCGACGTTGCCCTCTTCGCGCGCGACGAGGATGTTCTCGGGCTTTACGTCGCGATGAACGAAGCCGCGTTGGTGCGCGAACGACAGCGCGCGGCCGATGGGCAAGAGCGTCCGCAACACCACGGGCGCTGGCGCGTCGGGGAGCGCCTCGCGCCACTCACGAAGCGTCGCTCCTTCGAGGTACTCCATCACCAAGAACGTGCGCTCGTGGTCGATCCCGTAGTCGCTCACCTCGACGATGTTGCGGTGCCTCGCTTCGTTGACCGCGCGCGCCTCGTTGAGAAATCGCTGCGAGCCCTCGGTGTCGAGCACGTCGGGATGCAGCATTTTCAGCGCGACTTTGCGGTTGATGTCGACGTGCATCGCTTCGTACACGACGCCCATCCCGCCCTCGGCGAGCAGCGATCGGACCTCGTATTTGCCGCCGATTCTCTTTCCGATCAGCTCATGGGGTGCAGGCGCGGATTGCACGCGAGACCTCCTCGGACACACTCACGGTGCCGTCGATTGCGTCGACGCGAGCGTAGACCCCGGAGGGGCTCCCCGCGAACTCCCTTCCGAGGGTGAGCCGATGAATTCTCGTCCCGCCTTCGCCCGCCACGGTGATGGCGACCGACGCCTCGCCGAGCCCCGCACTCGTCGGCGCAGCGCCGTACCCGAACACCCTCGGTGCGCGCACGGACGAGAGCGTCTCGAGGAGCGCCTCCGCTCGGGCACGGTCGAAGGACGCGCCGCCGTCCACGCGCCAGCCGTTTCCCTCGCGCCGGATCGCTAGTCGAACGCCGCCCGACTGCGTGCATTCGACGCGCTGCGCCAGCGCTCGGTCGAACGAGAGGATCTCTCGCTCGAGGTGCGGCTGCCAGAGCTCGTCGACAACGCTCTGCGCCAGGACGAACACGCCCGCGCGCTCCGACAGCCTCGCGTACCGTCCGCCGCTCGCGACGGGGGCGCCGAGCGAGAGCGTGTACTCGCGAACGCGAGGGATTCCGCCGTCCGTTCCCGCGTCTTCCGAGGCGGGCCCTGTCCCCTCGAAGCGCGCGACGATGCGCGCCGCGGGTCGATCGAGCTCGTGCTCAGGGCGCGCTTCGAGCGACACCCACCGCTGCGCGTCGAGCGACGCGAGGCGTTCGGCGATCGTGCGCATCACGAGCGGATCCGCGCCCGCCGTGATCGGATGCAAGAGCGACCAGCGTCCAGCGTCCTTGCTCACTTCGTCGCGAAATCCGAGGCCCTCGGTCACGAGCGCGCGCAGCTCTTCGGGTACGTCGCGAATGACCGACGACGCCCGAAAGCGCGCCGCGTCCACGAACAACGTCGTGTCCGCGGTGTTCGGCAGCGCGAGGACGACCGGCTCTCCCTCGCGACGCACGTACACGTGATCGTCGTCGCGCGCGCCGATCTCGATCCTCTCGCGTCCTTCGACGCCCGTGCGCGACACGTCGATCCAACGCGTCACCGTCGCGAGCCCGCGCGTCGCCGCTTGCGCCGCGTCCTCGCGGGACTCGACGCGCAGCGCCGCGAGCGCGTCGAGCCAGTTGTTGACGCTGTCGAAGTCACCCGCGCCCTCGGCGCCTTCGAGTCGCCATGTCTCACCGGACCGTCGCGCGCGCACTTCGCCCGACGGTCCGTGCAACACGATCCGCTCGACCTCGTCCGGGCGCGCCGCGAGGATCGTGTTGTCGCGCAGTTGCTCGACCGGGCGCGTTGCGTTTTCGAGGGACGTCCGCGAGACACACGCGAGGGTGCTCGAGTCGTCGCGGCGGACGACCACTTCATCCGCGTGTCCCGGGCAAGCGCCGCCATAGCGAATCACCAGCGTGGGCCGACTCGCGCGCGTGACGGTCATCGTCGCAGCGGGCGTCGCGAGGCCGTGGCGCGCGAGCGCCTCGGGGTTGGCCTCGTCGTCGAGAAAGCGCGTGGCGCGAAGCTCGCGTAGGTCTCCGAGCAGCGCGTCGATCGCCGCGCGCGAGGCTCTCTCTCGGTTGTCGACGCGCCAAGCGCCGTCGCGCTTTTCGAGGGCGACGGCGCCCGAAGCGCGCGCGAGCTCGATGCGCGAGACGCGGTCGACCTCGACTTCGACGAGGTTTCGCGAGCGAAGGTCCCGCGCGCGCACCAAGAACGCGTCGGCCACCGACCGCGCGACGACGTATCCCTTCTGCTCGAACTCGACGTACACCGCGCGCTCGTCGCGGACGTCCGCGCCGATCGTGAAGCGAAGCGCGTTCGACGAGCCCGACTCGTGCAAAATCACCCGCGCGCGCGGCGCGTCGAGGCCGAACTGACGACGGCTCGTCGCGTCGAGCGTCCCGAGGGCGCGCGTCGGCTGCGCGAACTCCGCCTCGTTGAGCATGCGCTCGACCTCGGTGTCGTCCGCCTCGTTGCTGCGCCCGTTGAGCTCGACGACCCACCGCGCTCCGTCCTTGCGGCACACGAAGCGCTCGATCCCTCGGTCGATCTCGACGCGCTGGACCTGGTCTCGTCGCAGCGCAGAGAAGACCCGCGCCCGCCGCTCGTCGCGCACGATGTCGGGCACTTGTCTGTTCGACCACCACAGCGCGCCCGCGCCGAGCGACACGAGCACCGCGAGAGAGGCCGTCGTTCGAAGCTGTGCCTTGTTAGCCATGCGCACGTCCACTCGGAGTCACGAATTCACACACAACTATTCGACGCTCTTTCGCGCGCGGAGCACCGCGATCCCGACGAGCAGCGCCGCGAGCGGAATGAACACCACGGAGTACCAACGCACCAGCTTCACGGTCTCGGCCGACACCAAGAGCGCCGCTGAATTTGCAGGCTTCGGGGGCACATCGACGAGGTCCTGACGCTCGACGAGCCAGCCCACCGCGGCCTGGAGCAGCGCCGCGTCCGCGAAGCGCGCTCGGGCAGCCGGGGTCATGGCCTCGTTAGTCACGAGGTAGCTGAAGCCGAAGACGACGACCCGACCGTTCGCCGCGCGACCGGGGCGCTGCCTCGCGTCGCTCACGCGCGAAGCGAGCGCGATGTCGACGGGGCCTGCGATGTCGTTGCCGTCGCGGCGGAGCGCCCCGTCGCGGACGGCGTCGAGCTCACCGGTCTCGCCCCACGCCGCGGGCGTCGTGCGGAGGATCGTCTCGGGGACGACCGTCGCGCCGCCGCTCGTGCGAAGGACGCGGGCCGTTCGAACGAGGACCTCTGCGTCGATCCCGCGAAAATTGCGCGAGAGCTCGTGCGCGCCGAAATCGCCGGCGGTGAACACCATCGGCGGAAGGCCGTCGAGCAGCTTCTGGGGATCGCTCTCGACGACGACCGTGCTCGTCGGCTCGATCCCAGCGAGGCGCGTGATCGACTCGAGTCCGCTCGGGGCGTGGTGGCGGTCGACGAAGAAGGGATCGAGCAGGAGCAGGAGATTTCCTCCCGCTTGCATGTAGCGCGATACCGCGCGCGCCTCGCCGTCGGTGAAAGCCTGCCTGGGTCCGGCGATCAAGAGGGCGTCGCAGTCTGCGGGCACGGTGGGGGTTCCGCGGAGCTCGACGGCGCGCGTGGTGATGTTGTCGTGCTCGAGCTCTTGCGCGAAGAGCTGCATCGATTCGTCGCTTCCCTGAAGGGGAATTTCGTCGTGGCCCGAGCTCACGCACAGCGTCGGTCGATCGCCGCGCTCGATCTGAACGATCGCGCTCGACAGGGCGCGCTCGACGGTCACGCGCGCGTTCGCGATGCGCTCGCCCGCCGTCGCGTCGCCTCCGCCCGCGCGCGTCGCGTCCCCGAGCGCCGCGAGGTCGTCGCGCCGAATCTCGAGGTGCCGATCGCCGTTGACGACGACCACGCCAGCCTCCGCGGCGATGTCGCTCTGTGACGATCGGCCCGCGCGAAGTCCGTGCCGCTGCAAGAACGCCACGAACGCCTCGCGCTGCCGATCGGGGTCGAGCGTGCGCACCGTGATCGCGGGGTTGATCGCGCGATAGCGCTCGGCGAGCTCGACCGCGTCGCGCCACTGCGGCTCGGCGCGCCCGAGGAGGATCACGATTTCGACGCGATTTCGCACGCCGCGCGCGATCTGTTGCGACCGCGGCGAGAGCGTAAAGAGCTGCGCGCGGGTCCAGTCGAAGCGACGGTAGTGCCTCGCCGCGAGGATGTTGACCATCCCGAACAGCACGAGGGCGAGCAGCATCGACGCGGGCGCCCCCGCAATGGACGCGAGCCGCGAGCGAACGAGCGCGGTCTTGGTCTCGCTCATGGTCACTGCACTCCCTTGCGCGCTTCGAGCACGCGCACGCTCTGGAAGATCGCGAGCGCGGCGATGGACAGGTAGAAGATCACGCGGCGCGAGTCGACGACGCCGACGCCGAACTCCTCCATGTGCTCCCACTGATTCAAGTGCGAGAAGAAGGCTTGCTGCGTCTCGGACTCGAAGACGTACTTGCCGAGGCCCGCGAGAAAGAGCCCGCTCGTCATCGCGAACCCGAGGATGAACGCCGTGACCTGCGATCGCGCCATCGCGCTCGCGAGGATTCCGAGCGCCAAAAACGCCGCGCCGAGCAAGAGGGTCCCGAAGTACGCCGCGCCGAGCGCGCCCCAGTCGACGGCGCCAAACTTTCGAATGACCAGCGCGTAGAGCGCGGTCGGAGCCCACAAGAGCGCGTAGACCGTGACCGCCGCGAGGTACTTGCCGAGCACCACTTCGATGTCGCGAACGGGCGCGGTCATCAGCGCTTCGAGCGTCCCGGCGCGGCGCTCCTCGGCGAACGAGCGCATCGTGATGGCGGGGCAAAACAGAAGGATCGGCAAGAAGTACAAGATCGAGCCGAACAAGAGCTGCAGCGGCCCGCGGCTCCCAGAGATCTCGGGGTTGGCCGCGAACTGCTGGATCAAGAACGCGAAGACCGCGCCGTTCCACAGCAAGAACACGACGAGCAAGACGTACGCGAGCGGCGTGTAGAAGCTCGCCGCGAGCTCGCGCTTGTAGATGGCCCAGGTGACTCTCACCGCTCGTCCTCCTTGGTCTCTTCGTCGCTCTCGTCCGAGGCGCGGTCCTTCGTCGTCAGCTCTCGGAAGACGTCCTCGAGGCTCTTGGCTGCGAGCGTCACCTCGCGGACGCCGAGCTTCGCCGCCACGCATTCGCTCACGAGACGTTCGACGCGCTCCGCGGCGTCTCCATCGCTGTCGTCGACCGCGAGCGACGCGCGCCGCACGGGCTCCTCTGCGGTCGTGACGTCCTTGATCGAGACGCCTTCGACGCGCGCGACGACGTCGCGAAAAGCCTGAATTTCTCCACGAAATACAAAGCTCGTCCCGCGCGCGTCCGACGAGAGCCGCGCGCGGATCTCGTCCATGGTCCCCTGCGCAGCGACGCGACCCTTCGACAGGATGATCACGCGCGAGCACGTGGCCTCGACCTCGGGCAGGATGTGCGTGCTCAACACGATCGTGTGCTCGCCGCCGAGCGAGCGAATCAGCTCGCGAACGTCGATGATCTGGTTCGGGTCCAAGCTCGCCGTGGGCTCATCGAGGACGAGCACCGGCGGGTCTGCGACGATCGCGTCCGCGAGCGCCACGCGCTGTTTGAGTCCCTTGGAGAGCTCGCCCACGAGCCAGCGCGCGCGGTCGGTGATCTTGGTGAGCTCCATCGCGCGCTCGACGGCTTTTTTTCGCTTCGAACCGGTCGCGCGAACGCCCTTGATCTCCGCGCGAAACGACAAGAACTCCTCGACCCGCAGCTCCGGGTACACAGGGACAGTCTCGGGCATGTAGCCGAGCTTCGCCCGCGCCGCGAGCGAGTCCTCTTGCGCGTCGAGCCCGTCGATCGTCACGGTGCCCTCGGTCGGCGGCAGAAATCCCGCGACCATCTTGAGCGTCGTGCTCTTGCCGGCGCCGTTGGGCCCGAGAAATCCCACGATCTGACCGCGGGGAACCTCGAAGGAGATCCCGTCGACCGCCGTGCGACTGCCGTACCGTTTGCTCAATCCCGTAGCGACGATCAACGAATTCTCCTCGGCACGAGCCTTCCGGCGCCGCGGTGACGGCGGCTCGGACGGCGGTTTCTACAACAGAACGCGCGGATTTCTCAGCGATTCCAAGGCGCGTCTCGCGCGGCGATTTCAGTGATTGCAGAACCGCGCAGAAAATTTGTTCGCTTCCGACGTCGGCGCGCATGAAACGTTGCATGACGGTCGTGGTGGCAACGGTTGTGGTCGGACTCGTGGCGGCGGACGTGTACGGGCTCTTCGCGCGAGGGCGCGGCAGAAGGTAGGCGGTCCGCGAGCGTTCGTCGCGCTCCGAGCGGGCGGTGAATGCGCTGTTCGATGGTACAACCCATTGTGCAGCGTTCCGATGAATGATCCCGACGCCCGGCGCACCCCAACTCCTGTCTCGGTCGAAGCGGCTGGGACAAACGGTGCAAATGCCGGCGCGGAGCCCCTCCGTCCTCGGCCCCTCGCGCCGCTCGACGGAGCCCCCTCGATGAACGCACCCGCCCTCGCATCGGTCACGCAAATCTCCGCGCCATCGAGCCACGCGTCCGCAAGCAACACCGTCGACGACGCGGTCCCCGCGTACGTCCGGCGCGCCCAAGCGGGCGACGCCCAGGGCTTCAAGGAGCTCTACAGCAAGCACAAGCGCGACGTCGCGCGGCTCGCGATGCGCATGGTGGGCCCGAGGGCGGACCTCGAGGACGTCGTTCAAGAGGTGTTCGTCCAGGTGTTTCGCTCGCTCTCTGCGTTTCGCGGCGAGTCGCGCTTCAGCACGTGGCTCCACCGCGTCACCGTCAACGTCTCGCTCATGTACCTGCGCGCGCAGAAGTCGCGGCCGCAGCTCGCGCGAGACAGCGTGGTCCCCGAACCGGCGACGAGCGACATCGAGTCGCCCGCCTCCGGAGCGGCCACCGCCGAGCGCCTCCGCGCGCTCTACGCAATTCTCGACAACCTCTCGGACAAAAAGCGCGTCGTGTTCGTGTTGCACGACCTCGAGGGAGTGTCCGCTTCGGAGATCGCCGACACCGTCGGAGCGCCGGTCCTCACGGTGCGAACCCGGCTCTTTTACGCGCGGCGCGAGGTGTACGCCGCCATGGCCAAGGACCCGTCGCTCGACGCCATCGCAAAAGAGCTCGGCCTCGAACAGATCCGGTGAGCACGGTGACCACGGTGACCAAGATGTCCAACGAACATCCCTCGGACGAGGCTCTCTTCGACGGCGACCGCGCCGCCCTCGATCACGCGCGCACGTGCGAAGAGTGTCGCGTGCGCTCGGTGCGTCTCCGCACGGGCGCGGCGCTCGTTCAGCGCGTTCGCAAGACGTCTCAGCCCGACCTCGATTGGGCCAAGGTCGACGACTTCGTCGCGCGCGCCGCAGCCGAGACCGCCGCGGACGTTCGATCGGGCAAGATCCGTCCTCCGTCTGCGCTGCGCCGCAACGCGCCCGCGGCCATCGGCCTCTCGCTCGCCATCGCCGCCGCCGCCGTCATCGGCTGGCGCATGCAGACGCGCGCGTCCAACTCACCCGGTCCCAACGTCGCGTCGACCCATACGCCGTCCCCTCGCACGAGCTCCGGTGGAACGCGCATCGTCGACGTCGCCCCCGCGCCTTGGAGCGAGGTTCGCGTGATCCTCGCGACCCGCGACGTCGAGCATCTCTCCGCAGCGGGCGAGCGCTCGCCGCTCACCGCGCGATCCCGTGTTCACACGGGCGATCGCATCGTCGGCAGCACGACCCGATCGCGCGCCGTCGTCGCGGCTTCAACGGGCCAGCGCCTCGACGCCCGCGGCGAGAGCGAAGTGCGCATCGCGTCGCTCGACGCTTCGGGCAGCGGGGCTCAGCTCGTCCGCGGCGAAGCGCGCGTCGATGTTCGCCGCGGATCGGCGAAGCTCACGCTCGACGCGTTCGAGTGGCGCGTCGTCGCCAAGAGCGGCTCGTTCGTCGCGAAGATCGAAGGCGACTCGGTGCGGCTCCGGGTCATCGAAGGGACCGTCGACGTCGCGCACCGCGGCGGCGCTCCCACCGTGTTGACCTCGGGTCGCGAGCTCGTTCTCGACAAGCACGGGCAACAGACGGCAGTGCAGTCCGCAGGCGCAGCGGACGATCACGCGCTCGACGAACGGGCGCTCGCCCTCGGCGAAGACGGCGCGCTCGTCGCGTTGCCGTCGGGCGCCGAGTCCGCGCAGCTCACGATCGACGGCGCGTCTGCTCCGCAAGGGACGAGCGTCGTTCGCGTCTCGCGCGCGGCCTCGCTCGTCGCGCGCAACGGCGACGCGCAGTGGACGCTCGAGCTCGACCCGCGCCGAGCGGCCGCGGTCGAGCCCCAGTGGTCCTCTCATGCGCCCACGATTTCAAGTGGGACCACGCCCGCGAGCGCAGCGACGTCGCACGGCCTCGTCGCCGCCAACGCGCGCCGGCCCGCGCGCGCGTCGCAGCGCGTGGCGCTCACCGCGTCGACGATCCCCGAGGACGCCGTCGCGGGATTTCGCGCGGTTCAACGCTCGCTCGGTCAGCGCGCGCGCCACTGCTTCGACGCGTGCGAGCGCAACAACAGCTGCGGCGACACGAGCGCGCTGGCGCCCGTCGTCGATTTCGACGCAGAGGGAAGGGTGGGCGCGATTCGGATCGAGGGAGCGCCGTCGCCGACGTTGGCCGCGTGCATCGACCGCGAAGTGCGCGCGATGCGCCTGCCGTTGCTCGCCAACCAGCGCGTCAACCTCGGGCGCTTCTCGCGCTGATCGCGGCGGTTATCTCGCGACGAGCGAGTACGGGGGAAGTCCCAAGGACAGCGGCTCGGCCCACGCTCGCGCGCCGGACTGCGCGTCGAACGCGACGATCCCCGACCGACGCTCGAGTCCGGGGGTGACGCTTCCACGATCGCCGATGTACACGCGGCCATCGGAGCCGAGGACGGGCGCCGTCAGCGCGTACTCGGGAACCTCGATCCACGTGCGAACGACCGCGCGCGCAGCGACGGACCACTCGACGAGACGCGTGCTTCCGACGGTCATGCGATCATCGGCGCCCGGCTCGGTCATGGCGACGATCAACAGCCGGTCGTCGTCGAGCGCGAGGACGTGGAGCGGGTTTCCGCCGAACGCGCGTTCGTCCCCGAGGGTCTCTGCGACGCGCATTCGCGCCGTGTCGACGCGGACGATCGCGCCGTCGCCGAGCGTTCGCAGCGCGCCTGCGCAGGGCACGAAGAGGTCGCCGCCACGGAGGGCCATTTGTCCGAACGGATTGGCGAACGGCAGCTCGATCGCGTCGACCGCGGGGGTCGACGTGTCTGCGTCTACGAGCGCTCGGGTCGCGAGGTCGACGACGGCGATCGCACCACGGCGCGGCGACGAGAGGCGCATCGCGTCCCAGCGCTGAATCGTGACGAACGCTCGCTCGCCGACGCGCGCGATCGTGCTCGGCGCCGCCCGCGGAGCGTCTTGCGCGAACGCGTCGAGCGCGATGTTCGCGCTGACCGAGAAGGTCGCGGTGTCGAACACGCCGAGCGACGACTGGTTGTTGCGCGAAAACAGCGCGAATCGCTCGTCGATCGCGAGGTAGCCGCGGACGTTCGCCGAGCGATCCCCGTCGCGCGCGGACGCGGCGCCGTCGAGCACGAGGGCTCCGTTGGGGCGCGGCGAGTAGACCGCGATCTGGTCGACGGTGGTGGTGTAGTCCATGACGACCACGCGCGTCCCATGGCGAGCGACGAGCGAATCACCCGTCGCGCTCGCGGCCGCGCGACGCGCGCAGCGCGCGGAAGTGGCGAGCGAAGCGACCTCGCCGGACTCGTAGTCCGACGTCGTGGCCCACAAATCAACCGGCGTTTCGACGGTGGGAACGCACGCGTTCGCCCCTGCGTCACCGTTGGACGCCGCGCCGCAGCTGCAGCTCAACGCGAGCGAGGCGGCGGCCGCGAAGGCGGCGAAGCTGTGCCCTGTGTTGCGTCCGAGGTCCACGAGACAGAGACATACACCCCGCGCGACGGCAGGGGAAATCCGGCGAAATCCGAGACGACCGCGCGCTCGACGACGCCCGACGGACGCGTGATGCACCCCTCTCGAACGTCCAACAAGTTGGTCCCTTGAACGTCGATCGACAGGCCGCGCACCCACGGGACCTCGACGCCCGCAGAGGCGGACCACAACCCGCGCGGAGGAGCGGCGTAGAGATTCGCGCTGTCGAAGTACAGCCCCGCGATCGCGGAGAGCTCGCTCGACACACGAAACCAACGCCACCGTCCCTCGGCGCGAACGAACGCGTCGTGCTCGGGAATATTCGGCACACGTTTTCGATCGACCTCGCCGAAGCCCGTCGCGATCGCGCTCGTGTACGCGTAGCTCGCCGTGAGCGAGAGCCACGGTCCGACGCTCAATCGCCCCTGCGCCTCGAAGCCGAGGACCTCTGCGCCCCGAAGGTTGAACGCCTTGAGCGCGAGCGCGCTCGTCCTCGTGAGCACGATCAAGTTGTCCGCGCGACGGGCGAAGCCGCCCACCTCCAGTCGACCGGTGAACAGTCCGCGCGTTGCGCGCACGATGACCGCGGCGTCGAGGGTGGCGCTCGATTCGGGGACGAGCGTCGTGTTCGAGCGGAGGTACTCGCCGAGGCCATAGAGCTCGATGAGCGACGGCGCTCGCTCGAGGATCGATCCTCCGACGCGAAGGGAGAGCCACCGCCACGGCGACGCGAGCACTGCAAATCGTGGGGACGCGAGGGCGCGCGCGCGATCGGCGCCGCGCGCGGCAGCGGCGTCCGAGAGCACATCGAAGCCGAAGCCGCCCAAGAGCTCGATGACCTCGATCGGCCGCGCGCGGAGCTCGACCCCGGCGAGGACGCTCGTTCGCGTGGCGCTCGCCGCGCCGGAAGCGGCGCCGCCGTCGGAGGTCGCGAATTGATCGCGACGGACACGGGCGATCGCTTCGACGTCGATCCATCGCTCGCGCCATCGTGCGGTCGCGCCGGTGTCGATCGCCCACCCGCCGGCCTGCGCGTCGCCCGAGCCGACTTCGCGCGAAGGGTCCGCGAACGAGTCGCGACGCCATTGCACAGACGCGAAGGGCTCGACCGAGAAGTTTCCGCGTCGGATCGGGGCGTAGGCGCGAACGTTCCATCGGCCCTGCGCGAGATACGTGTGTTGGTACTGGAGCGAGCCGGGCCCAGCGAGGCCCGCGATGCGCGCGGCTCCGAGCGCTTGAATACAGAACACGCCGACGCAGGCGCGAAGGAGCGCGTCCGCGCTGTCCCCTTGTGCATTTCGCCGCACCCGATCGCGTCGATCGTCGCGCTCATCGAGCGGCGTCGCGTTGTCGTCGAAGAAGAGAAAGTCCCCCTGGGTCCCGCGGTACGAGACGAGCGCGAGCCCGTTTGCGAAGCCGCCGCCGGCGACCAGCGCCGCCGCGCGACGCTGTCCGAACGAGCCGCCGCCCGCGGTGATCCACGCAGCGCTGCGCCCGTCGCGACCGGCGAACGATCGCGTTCGCAGGTCGATCGTGCCGCCGACGCCTTGCATTCCGAGCGCGATGGGCGCGGCGCCTCGGTACACATCGGCCCGAGAAAACGCTGCTGGCGGGAGCAACGAGACGTCGACGCTCGGCGCAAACGCGTCGTTGAGGAGCACGCCGTCGACCGCGACGCTCACCTGCGCGCTCGGCGCGCCGCGCATCGAGAGGAACGTCGGTGCCAATCCGTCGCCGGTCGAACGCGGGTGCAGGCCCGGCGCCTCGTCGAGCAACGGCGCGATCGCGTTTGCGTTGCGCCCGCGAACCGAGAGATCGACCACCGTCCCCGAGCGAACCGAGTCTTCGACGCTGCGCCGCGCGTCACGAACGGGATCGGTGCGAATCGTCGTCGAGCCCTCGTCACGCGACTGCGCCCGTGCGCTCGCCGCAGCGAGCACGACCGAAGCAGTGATTGTGACTACCGACGCGCGCACCAGCGTGACGAGCGAAGGGCAGAGGGAAGCACGCGTCGAAACGAGATCGACCGACCGATCTCGTCGCCAGCCGCTGCGCCAGTCAGCGTCGTGTGCAGCGTCGGGCTCGCCGCGCCGAAATAGACGAACACCGCGCCCGCTGCATTTCGTCCCATCGGGTCCGCCTGTGGAGCACCGATGCTGAAGTCCCCGCGGCCATCTCCGTTGAGGTCGGCGTGTGACGCGACGGCGAAGCCGAGCACGTCGCTGGCGACCTCGCCGCTCACGGTGAGAGACGCAGCGGCTTCGACCCCTGTCATCGACCCACGAAACAAGAACGCGGATCCAGCGGCCGATCTCGAACTCGGATCCGCGTTGTGCGCGCCGACGAGCACCTCGTCGAAGCCGTCGCCGTTTGTGTCACGCACGACGGCGACGGACGCGCCAAACCAGTCGCCGTTTGCCGCGCCTTCGAGAACCGGTCCCGCGATCGGCGCAGCTCCTACGCGGCCGAGAAGCGTGCGAACCACGCCCGCGCGCCCGCGACCGCTGACAGACTCGTTGTACGCGCCTGCGACAATGTCGCTCACCCCGTCGCCGTTGAGGTCACCAGTTGCGTCGACATCCCAGCCGAGATTTGCAACGGCTGCGACGCCGACCGCGAGCTCGATTGCCGTCGCCTGCGGTCCGGACGCGGTTCCCGGAAACGCGAGGACCGCTCCCGTTGGGCTATTCGGCGCGCCAACGATGGTGTCGGTGTACGTGTCGCCGTTGTAGTCGCCCAGCGACACACGAAATCCAACGCCCCCGTGCGAGGGGAGCCCCACCAGCGTCGGAGGGGTCGCGGGCGCCAATCCCGATCGAGACCCGCGATACACGACGAGTCGCCCGATGTTCGACCCAGCTCCGCTCGCTCCGATGACCAAGTCCGAGTAGCCGTCGCGGTCGATGTCGCCTCCGGCAACGGCGATCCCGAACGTCTCGTTCATGGTGTTGCCGCAGAGCCGCGTGGGAGCAGTCGAGAAATCGAGCGGCCCTGCGCTCGAGTACACGAACACGCACCCGACGTTCGTTTGTCCTCCGACAGGGGTGAGCGACGCGCTCGTTGCAACGTCGGCGAATCCGTCACCGTTCACGTCGCCGATCCCAATGGCTTCGTCGGTCACCGAGTACTCGCCACCCGACGGCATGAAGCTCCTCGGAGCACCGAGGCTCGAGGCTCCGCCGAAACGAGCTTCGAAACGTCGCATCACGCTCCCTGTCCGAACGGCCAAGGTCGTGTCCGTAAATCCATCGCCGTTGATGTCGAGCTCCGTGCCGTACGCCGTATCGACGCTCGAGTCCGTCGCGCGCGTGCGAAACTGCCACGTGGGGCTGAAGCGCGTTCCAGCCGTTGCGCCGACACGCCCGCGCAAGCGCCAGAACAGCGCGCTCGACGCGGGCAGCGCTGCGCTCGGTCGCGCGCTCGTTCCCGTCGCGTCGAACATCGCGACCCGCATCGTGCATGCACGATCGCGGCACACTTCGACGACGGCTCCGTCGGTCCCGGCGCCGAGCTCCCATCGAAACGTCGGTCGATGCGTGCTCACCGTGCTCGTCCCCGGCGGAAAGATCGGCCTCGGAACGAGCGCCTCGCAGCTGTCGCCCACGCGCTCGAAGCCAGCCAAGCACTCGATGCCGCACGTTTGCGATACGCACGTCGCGCGCGAACCTGCCGGCGTCGGGCAAGGATCGCAGCGCGTACCGCAGGTCGCGATCGAGTCGTTGGTGACGCACGTTCCGTTGCACGCGTGCGTGTTCGACGGACACATGAGCGAGCACATCCCCGCAGCGCACGTCGCGGTGCCGGCCTCTGGAGCAGCGCAGCGCATCCCGCACATCCCGCAGTGCTCCGCGTTGGTCGCGAGATCGACGCACTGCGCGCCGCACCGCGTCTGGCCGCTCGGACACGATGCGCTGTCACCCGCTTCGCTCGTCGCGTCGATTCGAACGCCAGTATCTCGACACCCTGTCGTCGCGCCCGGCGGGCAATCAGCGGCGCATACGCCCGCGACGAGCACTTCGCCCGGCGGGCACGAGTTCGGCCTCGGGCACCCCGTCGTCGCGGCCATCACCGCGACGCTCATCCACCACTTCCAGCGCATCCTCGATCTCTCCTTCGTCTCGCGCCCTTCGCGAAAACGGGTGCGCTATCCGCGGCACCCCCACGCAGCTGCTCGGTACTCGAAGTTTCGCAGCATCGCGCCCGGGTCGTCCACGGCGCTCAGTGAAAGGTCGCTCCCTTCGCGCTCGCGCGCGCCAGCGCGTCGCGCACCGCACGTGCGTCGGACGCATCAGGCACGAGCTCGAGGTACCGCTCGAAGTCTTGCCGCGCAGCCGCCACGGCCCCGAGCGCGAGCGCGTGCGTCGCGCGATCACGGAGCCTCGTTGGTTGCGCGGTGAGCTCGAACAGCCGATCGCAGACGAGCATCGCGAGCGCGTGCTCTTTGCGGGCGCTGTAGATCGCGTCGAGGTTGGTCAGCATACGAACGATGATCGCCTGTCGATCGACGGTCGCGACGTGCTGTGGTTGCACAGTGGCCTTCGGACCAAGCGACCGACGAACGAGCCGCTCGAGCGCGGCGTCGTCGACGAGCGCGCCGCGGTTGAAGGGATCGACGAGCACGCCGCCTTCACCGCCGACTCGCGCGAGAAAGTGCCCTGGAAAGCCAACGCCCTCGACGGTAAAGCCCACACGCCGACCGATCGCCATCAGAACGATCGCGAGCGAGATCGGGATGCCTCGACGACGCTCGATCACGCGAGACAAGAAGCTGTTCTGCGGGTCGTAGTAGTTGTCCTCGTCGCCGCGAAACCCGAGCGACGCGTAGCAGTGCGACGAGAGCGCGAGCGCCTGCGCGCGAGGCTCGACGAGCTTCGCCGCGCGGGCCGCAAACGACTGGGCCATCTCGTCGAACGCTGCGACGAACGCCGCTTCATCGAGCGCCGGATACACGTCCCGCGCGAGCTCGAACGCGAGCAGCTCGATGGGCGTCGTTTCGTCGTCGAGTCGCTTCTTCAGTGGCGATGTCATCGATGCGCGATCCTCGAAATGCGCGACGCCCCTTCAGTCGACACGAGGCGTGTCATCCGAAGGGGCGCCGTCGAGCAGAGAACGAGACGAATATCAGCCGTTTCCGCCAGCGTCAGCCGGGCTCGACGAGCCGCCGCAAGCGCCAGCCGGGCGCGACGCTGCCGACATCGGCGTGACGCGCGCGGTGGCGAGGGTGAACGCGAGACCGACGCCGATGTTGCCGAACATCGCGGGCGGCGGCATGCGGCGCGAGCAGATTCCGCCGACTTCGATGTCGACGAATCCGCCGATGATGGACTCGGCTTGCATCGCGAAATCCGGCGCGATCATCTGGATCGCGGTGAGGAGCTGGCTGCCGTTGAACGAGCCGCCGAGGTTGCCCGCCGTTCCACCGGTCTCGGTGATGCTCGCGCGGAGCTGGGCGCCGGTGAGCGTGAGCGAGATGCGCGCGCCCATGATCTCGGGCAGCGGAAGCGGGAACATGCCGGGCGCGGTGACCGTCAAGCGACCCGCGGTGATGCGACCCGGGAACGAGATCTTCGCGCTCTCGATGTCCGTCGGCGTGTTGAGCGCGTCGGCGGCGATCGAGTACTCGCGGTCCGCCGCGACCATGTCGCAGCCGGTCGTGAACGTCGGGAACGCCGTGTAGACCTTGACCGTGACGCTGTCGTCGTTGGTCAGGTCGTTGACGCCGGTGACGCGCACGATGAGCGAGATGCGGTTCTGGCGAACCTGGTTGCTCAGCTCGGGGCGGAGGCCCATCGGGAACTGCATCGACGCAGCGGCGCCGATCGCGTCGAGGATCGCCGGGAGCTGGTTGTCGACGCCGCCCGCGCAACCCGCGCCGGGCGCGCACGACGCGGTCATCGAGCCGCAGCGGCCGGTCATCGCGTTGACCATCGCCACGGGGCAGTTCTGGTCCTGATCGGTGCGCGAGGGGCTGTCGAACTTGAGACAGGGGTGGCTCATCGGAACGGTGCGCTCTTCGGAAGAGTGCAGTCCGTCGAGGTTGAAGCCCGCGACTGGCGCCGCTTCGTCTGCCGGCGTCTCGTCGACCGTCAAGCTGTTGATCACGTACGTGAGCGTGCGCTCGGTGCCGGTGCTGCCGTCGGGCGGGTTGCTGCCGTCCGTCGGGATGCCCGAGTCGGTGGGGGTGCTGCCGTCCGGCGGGGGCGGCGGTGTGCTGCAGCCAACGAGGCCGATGAGCGCGCCAGAAGTCGCGAGGGTGAGAAGTCGCTTCGTCATGAACAGAGGCTCCTATTCGAACAGTTCGTGCTGCACTTCGCAGGGGTTGCGGATCGTGCGCAAAGCGCGAGGCGAACGGTTAGGTACCACCGGAAAAAATCGCGCTCAAGCGCTTCGCGCGGGCTCGATGTCGGACAGGACACGGATGTCAGAGCGTCCGTGGGCGACGGGGAGGAACTTCTCGCGCGCCCGACGGCCGCGCCGCTCGGCGGGCAGATTCACGAAAAACTCGAATTTTCGCGGTTCAATCGGCGCATTCAGTGTGGAGCTCCGGCGTACTCGCGCCCCGAGATTCTGTCGCTTTCGTGCTGCGCGGGCGGGGCTCGTGTTAGCGCGAAGGAGAGCCATGGCCGACTTCGCACACCTGCACGTGCACTCGCAGTACTCGATGCTCGACGGCGCAATTCGCGTCAAAGACCTCGTCAAGCGAACCGCCGAGCTCGGCATGAAGGCCGTGGCCCTCACGGACCACAACAACATGCACGGGGCGATCGACTTCTACAAGAAGGCCAAAGAAGCGGGCGTGAAGCCGCTGCTCGGGTGCGAGCTCGGCTTCATCTTTCCGGGCCAAGAGAAGAAGGTCGACGCCAAGGGACTCGAGCGAACGCCGGCGCACCACATGGTGCTGATCGCGCGCAACATGACCGGGTACAAGAACCTGATCGCGCTCGTCTCCAAAGCGTGGGTCGACACGCCCGGACACCTCGAGCCGCGCGTGACGCTCGACGACCTCGCGGCGAGGCGCGATGGAATCATCGTGCTCTCGGGGTGCTTGGGCGGGCTCGTTCCCCAAGCGGTGCTGCAGTACTCGCCGAAGGCTGGCGCGGACCTGCTCGCGAACCTTCGCGACGTCGTCGAGAAGGACATGCTCTTCGTCGAGCTGCAAAATCACGGGCTCTACGAGCAGCCGATCGTGAACAAGATCCTGCTCGACGCCGCGAAGGACCTCGGGCTCCCGTTCGTCGCCACCAACGACTGCCACTACCTCAAGCGCGACGACTCGATCGCGACCAAGCTCCTCGGATGCATCGCGGGCGGCATGACGCTCGACGACTACAACCGCACGGATCACGGCTCGACCGAGATGTACATGAAGAGCCCCGACGAGATGGCGGAGGCCTTCAAGGACTTTCCCGACGCGGTCAAGAACACGATGGCCGTGCTCGAGCGCATGGAGCACGTCGACCCCACGCACAAGCCGATGCTCCCGAAGTATCGGGACGAAGGCGGGAACGTCGTCGACAACATCGACGACTATTTTCGCCAACTCTCCCAGCAGGGGCTCGAGAAGCGCTTCGAGCAGTTTCGCAAGATCGGCAAGAAGGTCGACGAGAAGGTCTACCGCGACCGACTCGAGGTCGAGGTCAACGTCATCAACAAGATGGGGTTTCCTGGGTACTTCTTGATCGTCCAGGACTTCATCAACTGGTCCAAGGCCAACGGAATCCCCGTCGGTCCGGGCCGCGGATCCGGCGCCGGATCGCTCGTCGCGTACTCCCTCGGCATCACCGACCTCGACCCCCTGCCGTACAACCTCCTCTTCGAGCGCTTCTTGAATCCCGAGCGCGTGTCCATGCCGGACTTCGACGTGGACTTCTGCATGCTCAAGCGCCAGCGCTCGATTGAATACGTGCGCAGTAAATACGGCGACCTGTCCGTCGGCCAGATCGCGACGTTTCAGCTCTTGAAGAGCAAGAGCGTCGTGCGTGACGTCGGGCGCGCGCTCGGCATGCCGTTCGCCGACGTCGACGCCGTCGCCAAGCTCGTCCCCGAGCCCGTCCAGGGCAAGAACGTCTCGATCGACGAGGCGATGGAGCAAGAGCCGCGGCTGAAGGCGATGTACGCCGAGGGCGGCGGCACCAAGGAGCTCCTCGACCTCGCCAAGAAGGTCGAGAACATGAACCGCCACGCGGGCATGCACGCCGCGGGCATCGTGATCTCCGAGGGACCGCTCTGGGAGACGGTGCCTGTTTTCAAGGGCAGCACGGGCGAGCTCGTGACCCAGTACGCGAAGGACGAAGTCGAGTACGCGGGGCTCGTGAAGTTCGACTTCCTCGGGCTCACGACGCTCACGGTGCTCGACATCGCCGTGGCGCTCATCAACAAGCGCCCGGACATCGTCGCGTCCAAGCAGCCGTTCGACCACAACACGCTGCCCGTGGACGTGAAGGACGTCCCCGAGAGCAACCCCGATCTCAAGCGCAAGGTGTTCGAGACGTACGAGCTGTTGCAGAGCGGCGAGACGACGGGCGTGTTTCAGCTCGAATCGTCGGGCATGCAGAAGCTCTTCAAGGACCTGAGGCCGAAGCGCTTCGAAGACATCGTCGCAGCCGTGGCGCTCTACCGCCCGGGTCCGCTCGGAACGGGCATGGTCGAGGACTTCGTCAATCGCGTCAACGGCCGCGCGAAGACCGAGTACCCGCACCCGGACCTCGAGGACGTGCTCCAAGACACGTACGGCGTCATCACGTACCAAGAGCAGGTGATGATGATCGCCCGCAAAATGGGCGGCTATTCGCTCGGCGGCGCGGACATGCTCCGCCGCGCGATGGGCAAGAAGAAGCCCGAAGAGATGGCGAAGCAGAAGTCCATCTTCGTCGAGGGCGCCAAGAAGAACGGCTACGACGAGGGCACCGCGGTCCGCATCTTCGACCTGCTCGAGTACTTCGCGGGCTACGGGTTCAACAAGTCGCACTCGGCCGCCTACGCGCTCATCACGTACCAAACGGCGTTTCTCAAGGCGCACTACCCCGCGGAGTTCTGCTGCGGGACGCTCACCAGCGACCTCGGAAAGATCGACAAGCTCGTCGGGACCATCGCCGAGGCGCGCGCGCTCGGGATCCCCGTGCTCCCGCCGGACGTCAACGAGTCGCAGCGCGAGTTCGCCGTCATCTACGACCCGCAGCCGCGCAAAGTGAATCCGCGAGCGAAAACACGGGCGGATCGCGACCCGTGGAAGCCGCGTATCCGCATCGGGCTCGGCGGCGTTCGCGGCGTGGGCGACGGCGCGGTGGACGCGATCATCGAGTCGCGGCAGAGCGGCGGGCCCTTCAAAGACCTCTTCGATTTTTGCGCGCGCGTGGACATGCGCCGCGTGAACAAGTCCGTCGTCGAAGCGCTCGTTCAGTGCGGCGCGTTCGACCAGAGCTTGGAGCGCGTTGGCGCGACGCGGGCGCAAGCCTTCGTGGCGATCGACCAAGCGATCGAGCGCGGAAAGGGCGTCGCAAAAGAGCGCGCTTCCGGACAGATGGGCCTGTTCGCAGTGACCGAGATCGTCGCGCCGACCGCGGGCTACCCCGAGCTCAAGCCCGAGGACGCGTGGGACAGCTCCGAGCAGCTCAAGCGCGAGCGCAGCTACTTGGGGTTCTACCTCTCGGGCCACCCGCTCGATCGGTTCGCCGAAGAGGTCAAGCGCGTGTCCAACTGCGCGGTGACCGAGCTGCCGACCAAGCGTCACAACGACGAGGTCGCGCTCGTCGGCGTCGTCGAGGGCTATCGCGAGAAGCCCATCAAGAGCGGCGGACGCATGGCGTTCTTCATGCTCGAGGACAAATCGGGCCGGGTCGAGGTGATCGTGCGCGCGCGGACGCTGCAAGAGATCACCGACTCGCACAAGCTCGACGCGAAGCAGACGCTCGAGTCCGTGCTGTTCAAGCCGGGCGAAGCGCTGCTCGTCAACGGCAAGGTCCAGATCGAGATGCGCCGCGACGAGAACGGCGAGATCGCCGAGGACCAGGGTGACCAAGAGCCCGAGCGCAAGGTCTCGCTCGTGTCCGCGACGCTGCTCGCCGACGCGCTGAAGAACCGCGCGAAAGAGCTGCATCTGCGGCTCGACGCGACGGTGGCGACCGAGGCGCGGCTCGCGTTGCTCAAGCGCGCGCTCGGCGAGCACGCGGGCAAGTATCCCGTCAAGGCGTTCCTCTCGTTGCCCGACGGCGCGACGGTCACGGTGTTGTTGCCACGCGAGCTCTCGGTGGACCCCGTCGAGGCGTTCATGTCGAAGCTCGAGAAGATTTTTGGCCAGAAGATCGCCGAGCTCCGCTGAGCGACGAATCACAGTCTCGCTGCACCGAATAGGAGCTCCAGCGACACGTCGCGCGTCGTGCTTGTGCTCGCTCGCAGTTCGGGCGTAGATGGGCGTCAGTCCTCTCGATGAGCACCAACCGAACCTGCACCATTTGCGGAAAGGGCTTCGAGCCCAAGCTCCGCTTCCAGGTCGAAGAGAGCGAAGGCCGAGTCCGGTACTTCTGCTCGCAAAAGTGTCAGCAGGCTTCGATGCTCGCGGGCGAGGGCGAGGGCACCGCGCGGTGCGCGACGTGCGAGACCGAGTTTCGTCCCGAGTTCGCGTGGCAAGTGTCCGTCACCGATCACGGCCGTCGATACTTCTGCACGCAGGACTGCCGCGCGAAGGCTCCCGCGGTGCAAGCGCCGCAAGGCCCGCGACGGATCGCGGTGTTCAATCACAAGGGCGGCACCGGCAAGACCACGACCGCCGTGAGCATCGCCTCGGGCCTCGCCGAGGCGGGCAAGCGCGTGCTGCTCGTCGACGTCGACGCGCAGGGCAACGTCGGCGTCTCGCTCGGCGTCCGCGGCGAACGGACGCTCTACCACGTGCTCGTGTTGGGGACCGACCCGCGCGAAGCCGCGATTCCTGTGCGCGACAAGCTCGACGTGATCACGAGCAACGAGTCGCTCGCGGCGGCGGAGCTCTACCTCGCGGGGCGCCCGCATCGAGACCGCATCTTGCGCGATCGCATGCTCGGCGCGGACGCGTACGACTACGTGATCCTCGACTGCTCGCCGTCGCTCTCGCTGCTCAATCAAAACGCGCTCGTCTACGCAGACAACGTGATCGTGCCAGTCTCGTGCGACTACCTGTCGCTCGTCGGCGTCAAGCAGGTCATCAAGACGCTGCGAGATGTGTACGAGCACTTGAAGCACCCGGTGCAGATCCTCGGCGTGATCCCGACGATGTACGACGCGCGACACAAGATCGGGCGCGAGGTCATCGAGACGCTGCAGCAGAAGTTCGGCGACCTGTGCTTTCCACCGGTGCGCGCCAACATCAAGCTCCGCGAGGCGCCGGCCTCGCGCCAGTCGATCTTCGAGTACGCCAACGACTCGGCGGGCGCCGAGGACTATCGCGCGATCGTTCAGAAGATCATCGCGCTCACGAAGCCCGAGAAGAAGCGCAAGGTTCCCGTCACGCCCGCGAAGGGCGTCACGTTGCCTCGCACCACGCCGAGCACCCCTTCGCGCGGCGTCGCGGTTCCGAGCGCCGACGGGGGCCCGACGCAATGACCAACGCGAGCCGCCGAAAGTCGAGCGCGCCGGTCAGCGAGGTGCTCGAGAGCGAAGACGTCCGCGAGATCCTTCGCGACGGATTCTTCAGCGCTGCACCGCCGCCGCTCGCGCGGGTGCGCACCGAAGACGACGGCTCCGTCGACGACGCGAGCGCTCGGCGGCCGCTCACGACCGCGCGGCGGGCGCGCAAGAGCAGCAAGAAGGCGCCGCTGCCCAAGGACCGCCCCGAGCACTACAAGGTCATCTGCATCTCGTTCTACAACGAGGACCTCGCGCTGCTCGATCGCGTCGTGAAGGACCTGAAGAAGCGCGGATTCACCAAGGCGAATCGGTCCGCGGTGCTCCGCGCAGCGATGCAGCAGTTCGACCCCGCCAAGGTGTCGCGCGGTCTGTAGCAGCGACGGATTGCGCCCCGCGTTGCCCGACAGCGCGGCGATGAATCGCCGTTCAGTCGGTGCCGACGACGTGAACGATGAGCGCCGTGATGTTGTCGGGTCCGCCGTTTTCGTTGGCGCGCGCGATGAGGCGCGAGCACGCCGACTTGTAGTCGCCGTGGCTGTCTTCGACCGTCTGCAGGATGTCGTCGTCCGTGACCGGACCGCACAGCCCGTCGGAGCAGAGGACGAACACGTCGCCCTGTCGCGGCGACTCGAGTCGTGTGTCGACCTTGACCGTGTCCTTCATTCCGAGCGCGCGAACGATCACGTTTTTGTGAGGAAAGTTGGCGATCTCTTCCTCGGTGAGCTTGCGCATCTTCAGGTAGTCGTTGAGCAGCGAGTGGTCCTCGGTCATCTGCTCGATCTGGTGATCGCGGACGCGATACACGCGCGAGTCGCCGACGTGCGCGATGTAGATCCCGTCGCGCGTGCCGATGACCGTGACGATCGTCGTGCCCATCCCGCGGTAGCGCGGCTCGCGCTGCGAGCACTCGTAGATGCGCAGGTTGGCGAGCTTGATGCCCGTCACGAGGCGGTTTTCTTCGTAGCCCCGGTGCTTGTCCATCTTGTACGGCCACGTGGCGTCCGGGTCCTTCGACGTGGCGTCGAAGAACTCCCGCAACGAGTCCACAGCCATCTTCGACGCGACCTCGCCCGAAGCGTGTCCGCCCATTCCGTCGGCGACGATCACGAGGTTTTCGTCCGCAAAAATCGCGAACGAGTCCTCGTTGTGCGTGCGCTTCATTCCGACGTTTGTCTCGCCGGCAAACTCCAGACGCACGGCTCCGTTCGGCACTTTCACTTACCTCGCGCTGATCGTTTCATTCGCGGCCACCGTACGGCGGCGCACCCTCGAATGCTGCCGAGTCGCCGTGTCGGAGTCAACCAAACCCTCTGTGTTCGTTACCTTCCCGAGCGCGCTGCTTCGATGCGCGCGCGCAGGACGCCCGCGTCGATCGGCCCGGCGCCCGCGTGCTGCAACGCGAGCAGCGCCGCGCGAAACGGGTCGTGGCGCTTCTCGAGGCCTCGCGAAAAAAAGTTGGACAGGGCGCTTTCGGCTTGTTCGGACCAGGCCGTTCCGTCTTTCGGCGCAATCAGTCGCCAGTCGATCCAGAGCACCCGCGCGCGGCCGTCGCGGCCTCCGGTCGCGGCGACCGATCCACACGGGGTCACGGCGACGTCGTGAACAAACGTCTCGTGTCCGCCGAGCGCGTACGAACGCTCGCGCGCGACGTCCCACACGCGGACCTGGCCCGCCGCGTCCACGACGACGAGCACCCTGCCGTCTTGCGACAACGCGACGCCGGTGATCACCGCGCCGTGCGGCAGGACCGCCACGGGCTCGAGCGACGGAAGCGCGTATACGCGCGCGGTTCCGTCGCGCAGTCCCGCGGCCAAATAGCGACCGTCCGTGGTGCAGACGACGTCGATCGCGCCCTCGGAGTTGGCGAGCGACGATCGCGCTACGCCGTCTGCCGACGCGATCACGATGGGCGAGCCGCTGCTCGCGATCGCGAGCCACTCGTGGTCCCCGACGAACGCCGCGCGGTTGATCGCGGACGATGCGACGACCCGCGCCGCGCCGTCGATCGTGAGCACTTCGAACTGGTCCGTTCCGACGAGAACGACGCGCGACCCTGTCGGGTCCGTGGCGATTCTTCGGCTCGCGGTCGACACGTTGCTGCTCGCGATCAGCGCGCCCGTGAGGGGCTCTCTCCACTCGATCACCGAGCCGCGCGCGACGACGAGCGTCCCTGTGCACGGCGCGACTTGAAAAGTGCGCACAGCTTCGCTGAAGCGGAGCTCTCCCGAGATTCGACCGCTTCGGCTCTCGATCGCGAGGATCCGCGCGTCGCCGGTGGTGACGTACAAAGTCTCGCCGTCGGGAGAGAGCTCGACCGTGTGCGCCGCGCCCGTGACCGCTTCGTAGCTCGCGCCCGTCCACGCGCCCTCGACGTCTCCCCGACCGCAGACGCGCGAGAGCCTGCTCCACGCGCGGCGAACGGCGGGCGCGCGGTTCGATCCCTCGACCGACTGCGCGCGCTCGAGCTCGGAGACCGCGTCGCTCCACCGCGCCTCGCGGATCGCAGCGTCGCAGCGATCGATCGCGGCGGCGACCGAGCGGCTGCGCTCGAACGCCTCTTCGCTGGTCAACGGCCGAAGCACAGGAACCTGCGCGCGCAGCGGCCTTCGATCGGTCGCGTAGATGTCGACTGAGCCCCCGCGGACCGCGGCGATGCGCGCGCGGTCACCGGCCGTGGCGATGGCGATCACCCGTTCGGCGCCGTTTCGCGGCCGCTCGGTGCGCGTGCAGCGCGCGTCGCGGACGGACCACATGCGCAGCGCCCCGTCGGCCGAGAGCGTGGCCACGAATTCACTGTCGCTCGTGACCTCGACCTGCCGGGGCGGTGATGGATCGCGGATCGTCGCGAGGCGCTCGCCGTTGGACGCGCGAAGGGCGATCACGAGCCCGCGCGCGAAGCCTTCATCCCAACCGCCGACGACGAGCGCTTGTCCATCGGGTGAAAACGCGAGGGATTCAGGCTCTCGCTGCAATGCCAGCCCCCACAATCGAAGCTGCGACGCGGCGTCGTACACAGCGACCCCGCGGGCCTCGCCGAGCGCGACGAGCCGAGCGTCGCGCGAGAGCGCGACGAGCGACGCGCGTCCCGAAACCGAGAGCTGCTTCTCGCGTCGAGAGCGCGGGTCGAAGAGCAGCACGTGCGTGCGGTCGCGGTCGGTGCTCGTCGCCGCGAGCTCTCCGGTCGCTGAAAACGCAGCGAGTTCGATCGGCGCTTTGCGGAGCAGTAACGATTGTTCGCGGTCGATCGAGTGGACGCCGAGGCTCGTGACAGCGACGACCGTTCCATCGCGCTTGGTCCAGAGCGCGCGGGGCGCGCCGTCGATCGTTCGATGCGCTTGCGACGCGTCGGCGCTCGCGATGACGAGCGACGAGCGCTCTGGCACGCCGGCCTCGGCGACCAGGGACAACGTCGCGAGCTTTTCGCCGTCGCGAGAGAGCGCGACGCGCGCGGGCGGGCGAGGGTCCCTGAGGTCGATGTGCGTCACGCGGTCGAGCGACTCGCGCAGCGCTGGGCTGATGCGCGCGACGGCGGCGATCGCCTCTGCGGATCCCGAGCCGAGGAAGCTCACCTCCGCGAGCGCCGCGCGAGCGTCCTCGACGTCGCCGCGCTCGGCGTGGAGCGAGGCCGAAAGAACCGCAGATTCCCAGGACGGATCGCGCATCGCGCGAGCCTCTGCCAGCGCGCGAACGGCCTCGTCGTCCGTGCACGCCCCGCGTCTCCAGCGAAGCAACGCGCGGCCGTAGGTCGCCTGCGGGTGCGTCGGGTCAGCGCGAAGCGCCTCTTCGAAGAGCGCGAGCGCGACGTCGGGCTCGTCGAGGTCGAGCTTCGACGCGCCGCGGTTGTACAGCGCGTCTGCGGGCGATCTTCGCACGCGCGTGGTGTCGAGCAGCGAGCCGCCGCAATGCGCCGCGTAGACCAACGCGAGCTCGTCGGCGATCTGCGCCAATGTTGCGGGGCGCGCGCTCTGCCTCGGCGCGAAGCAGCGCTCGAGCAGCGCCGCGACCTCCGCGGGCATCTTGGGAATGGACGGCGTCGGCGGCCCGTCGTGCAAGAGCATCGCGAGCGCGTCGGGCGCGGCGGGACCCGCCATCCACGTGAGACCGCCCGCGAACATTTCGAGCACGGTCGCGGCCCACGAAAAGGCGTCGGTGCGTCGCGTGATGGCGACCTGGGTTCCTTGCGAAGCGGCGATTTGCTCGGGGGATGCGTAGGCGGGGGTCATTCCGCCGAAGCGAACGACCATCGTGCCTTCTTGCGTGGGCTTCGGGCCGTGCGCGTCCGGCGCCTGCGCGGCGCGCGCGAGACCGAAGTCCGTGACCTTCGCGATGAAGCCTGGCGCGAGCAGGATGTTCGCGGGCTTCACGTCTTGATGGACGAGCCCACGCTCGTGCGCGTGGTGCAGTCCGCGCGCGCTCTGAACGGCGATCGAGAGCAGCCTCGCGAGAGGATTCTCGCAGTCGTAGAGCGTCCCCTTGCGGACGGCTTGCTGCAGCGAGCCTCCCTCGACGTACTCGGCGAACAGCCACGGAACGCCGTCGCGAACGCGCGTGTAGTAGCAAGTCGTCACAAACGGGTGGAGCCCGAGCCCGCTCCACGACTCGGCCTCGCGCACGACCGCTCTTCGCGAGCGCTCGTCGAGCGAGCTCTTTCGCGGGACCTTCACGGCGAGGTCGATGCCCCACCCTCGGTGAAACACGCGATAGACGCGGCCCATCCCGCCTTCGCCCAGCAGGTCGCGCGGCTCGTAGAGGTCCCAATCCGCGGGAATCTGGTCAGCTTCGACCGGCGCGCGCGGTTCGACGGGCGCGGGGCTCGACCCGAGCGCGAGCGCGACGAGCGCGGGGTTCGCGCGACGCTCGCGTTCGATCGCGTCGTCGATCGCGCGAATCTCTCGCTGCAGTCGGTCGGGATCCGCGTTGGATCCCTGGCGCAGCTTGGCCTCGAGGACGGCCCGACGGTCGACGAGGGCCTTGATGCGAAGAACGTCGGGCGAGTCGCTCGTTGCCATCGTGAAAGGCGGTCGCCGAAGGTACCATCGAACCCGGCACGGGACGCGATGGCGAAGGTCACCTTGGTTGCGATCGATGGCCCGATGCGCGGGCGCGAGTGGCACTTTTCTGACGCGGACACCTGGGTGTTCGGCCGCGCGCCCGACTGCCACGCGCGTCTCGACGCGTCCGATCCGACGCTCTCGCGCCATCACTTTCTCGTCGAAGTGCGACCGCCGGTCCTTCGCGTGCGCGACCTCGGCTCGCGCAACGGGACCTTCGTCAACGACGAGAAGATCGGCGCGAGAGCGCGAGGCGAGAGCGCGGCCACCGGTCGGCTCGTCTCCCGCGAAGAGCGCGTCCTCGTTGATGGCGACGAGCTCCGCGTCGGGGTGTCTCGATTTCGTGTGCGTGTCGAGCGGAACCCCTCCGAGCGCGCCGAGCTCGTTCGTTGCGGGCGCTGCGGCGCGAGCGTCGTCCGCGAGGTGCACAGCACGTCGCCGACGGCGCGGTGCGACGCGTGCCTCGACGAAGACGCGCGCGATCCGTTGGCTGCCCTCGCGCGCGCGATCGACGGCGCGTCCAAGCGCGACGCGAAGGCGAACAGCGGCGACCTCGCAGCGCCGTCGCTCGCCGGTGAGCGGCGCGACGCGAAGCGCCCGCCCGAGATCGAAGGGCTCGAGATCGTTCGAAAGCTGGGCGAGGGCGGGACGGGCGCGGTGTACGAAGCGATCGACCACGATGGAACGCGGCTCGCTGTGAAGGTGTTGCTCGCGCGCGTGGCCGTGGATTCAGCGATGCGCGCGATGTTCTTTCGCGAGATGGACTCGCTCGCCGCCGTCGAGCACCCGCGGATCGTGAAGCTCGTTCGAAAGGGATCGAGCGGCGTCGCGTTCTGGTTCGCGATGGAGCTGTGCAAGGGCGGGAGCCTCGCTGCGATGATCGGTCGCTCGGGGCGGCCGATGGAGCCGAAGCAAGCCGTCGCGCTCGTGAGCGACGCGCTCGAAGGGCTCGCGTTCGCGCACGAGCGAGGGATGGTTCACCGCGACGTCAAGCCCGGCAACATGCTGATCGGCGACGACGGCCGCGGAAAGATCAGCGATTTCGGCCTCGCCAAGAGCTTCGACCGCGCGGGGTTGTCGGGCTTCACGATGACAGGCTCCTTCGCGGGGACGTTCGAGTTCATGCCTCGCGAGCAGCTGACGAACTTCCGCAACGTGCGGCCCACGAGCGACGTGTTCTCTGCGGGCGCGACGCTGTACTGGGCCCTGACGCGAAAGACCGCTGTCGAGTTTGCGCCCCACGTCGATCGCGTAACGGCCCTCTTGCAGACCGATCCGACGCCGCTCGCGACGCGCGCGCCGCTGCTCCCTCGGGAGCTCTGCGCGGTTGTCGACCGAGCGTGCTCGCCGGATCCCGCGCTGCGCTTTCGAGACGCAGGCGAGATGCTCGAAGCGCTGCGACGCCTGTCGCTCTGAGAGCGCGTTGGAGTGGAAGTTCGAGACTTTTGCAAGGAGCTGCGGGACCAGCAAGGAAGCGATTCGCAGCAGTAGCAGGGTGATTGCAATCACCGCAAGAATTGCTGACGCCGATGGTCGACGCAGATCTGCAGCAAAAGGCCGAAATCCCACTCCAACGCCCCCTGAGGCGCTACCAGCGGAGCGCGATCGCGCCGTCTTCGACGGCGATGCGCACCGTTGATTTCGAGGGAATTTGCTGCTCGACGAGCGCCTTTGCGAGCGGCTGCACGACGAGCCGCTCGACGACGCGGTCGAGCTCGCGCGCGCCGAGCTCTGCGCGACGATCGGCCGCGAGGAGCGCGTCGAGCGACGCGTCGGAGTACTCGAGCGAGAGGCCCTTGCTCTCGAGGTTCTTCTTCACGGGAGCGAGGAGCTTCGCGAGCACGCCGCGCAACGATGCGCCGGTGAGCGGCTCGAACTCGACGATCGCGCCGATGCGGCCGATGAGCTCGGGGCGAAACACGCTCTGGAGCGCCGCGCGCAGCTGCTGATCCGAGCGAACGGCGTGCGCGGTCTCGTGCTCGGCGCCGAACCCGACCCGTCGTTGCGACGACGTCGTCGGGACGAGCGCGTTGCTCGTGATGATCACGTAGGCGTTTGAAAAGTCGCCGACGCGCCCATGCGAATCCGTGAGTCGCCCGTCGTCGAAGAGCGACAAGAAGATGTCTGCCACTTGCGGATCGGCCTTCTCGAACTCGTCGAACAACACGACGCTGTACGGGTTGCGGCGGATCGTGTTGACGAGCTGGCCGCCGTCTTCGTGACCGACGTAGCCGGGAGGCGCGCCGAGCAAGCGTTGGACGGTGTGGCGGTCGTGGTACTCGCTCATGTCGAAGCGAACGAGCGCCCGCTCGTCGTGAAAGAGGAGCTCTGCGAGCGCCTTGGCGAGCTCAGTTTTGCCCACGCCCGTGGGGCCGACGAACATGAGAACCGCGCGAGGGCGACCGCCGCGAACGAGCCCGGCGCTCGCGGCGCGCACGGCGTCCGCGACGATGGCGAGGGCGCGGTCTTGCCCGATCACGCGATGGCGAAGGTGCTCTTCGGCCGACGCGACGCGATCGCGAAGCTCTTCCGCGCGATCGCCCACGGGAACGCCGGTCCACTCTTCGATCACGCGCGCGATGTCCTCCGCGCGCAGCGCGGTCGCTTCGGTCACCGCCTCGCCGCGCGGCGTAAACGTAATGAACCGTCGCGCCGAGCTCGCTTGATCCAAGAGGTCCCGCGCTTTGTCGGGCAATCGTCGGTCGGGCAGATAGCGAACCGAGAGCTCGATCGCCGCGTCGATCGCTTCGTCGTTGATCACGAGGTCGTGGTGGCGCTCGAGCCCTTCTTTTGCGCTGAGGAGCATCACGCGCGCCTGCGCCGGCGTCGGTTCGTCGACGCGCACGGGCTGAAACCGCCGCGCGAGCGCCGGGTCCTTCTCGATGCGCTCTCGGTACTCGTCGGGCGTCGTCGCGCCGATGCAGCGAAAGTCGCCGCGGGCGAGGGCTGGCTTGAGCAAATTCGCTGCGTCGACGCCGCCGGCCGTGGCTCCCGCGCCGACGACGGTGTGCAGCTCGTCGATGAAGAGCACGACGGACGGGTCCGCGGTGGCCGCGCGGATCAGCGAGTCGACGCGCTCTTCGAAGTCGCCGCGGTATTTCGTCCCAGCGAGGAGGGACGCGAGCGAGAGCTCGATGATGCGGAGGCCTCGCACTTCTTCGGGCGCATCGTCGCGCGCGCACTTCGTCGCGAGCCCTTCGATAATCGCGGTCTTGCCTACGCCAGCGTCTCCGACGAGCACCGCGTTGGACTTGCTCTTGCGCAGAAGAACCCTGACGACGAGCTTGATCTCTTCGTCGCGGCCGACGACGGGGTCGAGCTTTCCGCTGCGCGCCAACGCCGATAGATCGCGGCCGTACTTCTCGAGCGGGCCTTGCTGCGAGGGGATCGGCGACGGGCCGCGCTGCTTCACGACCTCGGCGTCGACGTGCGCGCCCGCCTCGGTGTTCGCGCGGCTCGCGCCGCTGTCCGGCGCAGCGCGAGGGCTCTTCGCGCGATCGACGAGCACGTCGATGCGATCGGCCAGCACCGCGGGGCTCACGCCCGCCTCGCGCATCACGAGCTCGACGACGCGGTCTCCGACGCCGAGCAGCGCGGCGGTGATCGCCTCGATCGTGACGGGACGCCCCGCGCGCTCACTCTTGCTGCGCGCGTGCTCGAGCGCGGCCCTCGCCGCGACGCTCGTCCCGAGCGCAGCTTCGCTCGAGAGCGTCGCTGCGGCGTTGCTCACGCAGAGCGCACGCGCGCGGCGCCGCGCGCGAATCGGGTCGACCCCGAGCGACGTCATCGCGCGCACGAGCGCGGGCGGCTCGAGCTTGCAGGCCGCGATGAACAAGTGCGAGACCTCGACGCACGACGCTCCCGCTCGGCGAGCTTCTCCCACCGCGACGCTCATCAACGTGTCCAGCGACGGTTCCAAGACTCAGGGCCCGAGCGTAGCGCATGCTGGGCCCGATCGAGCGCGCAGAGAGCGCGTCTCGTTCACCGTTCATTCAGCGCAAGAATCCTCGGACGATCCCGAAGAACGCCCGGGGTTGCTCGACAAACGGAAGGTGGCCCGCCTGCGCGACGGACGCGAATCGTCCGTGCGCGAGCGCGTCGGCCACCGAGCGCGACTCCGTGGGCGTAAACGTTCGATCGAGCTCGCCGCTGATCACGAGCGACTCGGCGCGCACGCGCTCGGCGATCGTGCGCCCGTCCCACGCGCGAAGCTGCACGAGAAAGTGCTCGTCCGCGACGGCGCGATAGCGCACGCCCCGCGCGAGCGCCTCGATCGCTTGCGGCGAGGGCGACTGCGCCCACCACATGGGCGCGAGCGTTCGAAACAGCTTCACGAGGTCGCGCGGGTCGCGCAGCGTACCTTGCGGCGTCGACAGCGACGCGAGCTCGCGAACCCCGGATTCGCCGAGCGCTACGCGCGCGCGCTCGGGCATCGCGCGCAGCTGTCGCCCGTCGCGCACCGGCGAGACGAGCACGAGGCGACGGACGCACTCGGGGTGCGTGGCCGCGAGCTCGAGCGCGATCGCGCCGCCAAAATCGTGGCCGATCACGTCGATCGGCGCGCGCTCCGAGAGGCGACGGGCGAGCTGCGCGAGGTCGCCCGCGGCGGCGGCGATCGTGTATCCCTCGGCGTCCGGCGGCGCTTCGCTCGCGCCGTGGCCACGCAAATCGACGTACACAACACGCGTGCGCTGGTCCGCGAGCTCGTCGAACGCCGGGCGCAAATAGTGGTGATCGAGCCCCGGTCCTCCGTGAACGACGAGCCGCACCGCGCCGTCCGATGGGCCGATTTGAACGGTGTTCAATTCGATGGCGCCGACGCGAATCCGCGCCGTCCGGCTCGGCCGGGCGAGGCCGTCGCCTTGCTCCTTGCGGCACGCCGCGACCGTCGCCGACGCGAGCGAGAGCACAAACGAGCGGCGGTCCAATCGCACGACCAGCGTGTTCAGCACACGCGCGGATCGAGCGCAAATTGTCCGCGCGCGACGAGGCGCCTCGGGTCGACTTCGCCGCGCGATCGCCGCGTGTTTGCTCGGACGCGTGCGGCGGTGGTAGTGCGGAGGCGAGCTTCGATGGCAGACGCAGATCGAGACGAGTTGGCCGCGCTGGTTCGCGGCTGGACCGCGCACTTCGAGTGGGGCCGCGAGTCCGGCGCGATCGCGCTCCGTCGTCGTGGCGGAGCGTCGCTCCCCACCGCGGGCGAAGCGCCGCGGGTCGCGGCTCCCGTCGAAACTCCGCGCGTTCCAGCCGCGGTCGAGGCGCCCAGCCCCGCGCCGGTCGCGCACGTCGTCGCGCCGCAGCCCCCTCGCGCGCCGCCGATCGTCGAGGTCGCGAAGCCCTCGCCTGCACCGACGCCACCAGCGCAAGCAGAGACGAGACCGCTCTTCGAAGAGCCGCGCCGCACGTTCGCGCCGGTGGTGTACGCCGAAGAGCGCGCGCGATTGCTCACGGTGGTCGAGGACCAAGCGCGCGAGTGCCGGAGCTGTCGGCTCTGCGAGGGCCGCAATCAATCGGTCTTCGCGCGCGGAAGCACCAACGCTGAGCTCTTCTTCGTCGGCGAAGCGCCCGGCGCAGACGAGGATCGCATCGGAAAGCCCTTCGTCGGCGCCGCGGGAAAACTCCTCGACCGGATCCTCGCCGCGATGAAGATGTCCGAAGACGACGTCTACATCGCCAACGTGATCAAGTGCCGACCGCCGAACAATCGCCCGCCCGAGCCCGACGAAGCGGCCGCGTGCGGACCGTTTCTCGAGCGACAGATCGAGCTGCTTCGACCGAAGGTGATCGTCGCGTGGGGGCGCACCCCGACGTCGTTTCTCTTGAAGAAGACCGAGTCGATGACCCGGCTTCGGGGGCGCTGGCATGAATACATGGGCATCCCCGTGCTCGTGACGTGGCACCCTGCGTATCTGCTGCGCAACCCGGACGCGAAGAAGGACACGTGGGCGGACATGAAGCTGGTCCTCGAGAAGCTCGGCCGCCCTGCGCCGACAGGTCGCGCATGAGCACGACCGAACGATCTCTGGGCGGCGACGAAGAGCTGGTCGGGCTGGGCGACGAGTCACCGTTCGCGTTCGACGAGACGCCGGTCGACCTCGACGACCGCGAGGCCGAAGAGTTCATCGAGGCCTCGCTCGAGGTCGGCGCGTTGGGCTCGGCGCTCGGCGCGATGGATGACGAGGCGATGCTCGGCGCGCTCGAGCCGCTCGACGACGACGTCGCGCGCGCGGGGTCGTGGATCGCCGACGAATCCGAGGCGCCGCTCGATGACGAGCGCTCGCTCGCGGTGGATCGAACGTACGAGCCGTTGACGGACGACGTCGGCGGCGTCGACGAGAGCGCGATCGACTTGGGGGCGCTTCCGCCGCTCGATCGCGGCGAAGACGACGAAGACGGGCCGTTCGCGGTCGAAGCGCCGACGATGATCACCGCGCCGAGCGCCTTCGCGTTGCCATCGCCGCCGGCGCGATCGTTTGTCGCGATCAGCGAGCGGGACGCGGACGCGCTGGTGCTCGCTCGAAGTGACACGCTTCGCACGAATGACGGCGTCGATCGGTCTGCCGAGCGAACGGCGCACCGAAGAAGCGACGCGCCCGAGGCCATCGTCGCGGCGGTCCGCGTCCGCGAGCTCCTCGCGTTTTGCTTCGCGAACGGCGGGGGAAAAGTCAGCCGCGACGGAGGCGACACCTTCGTCGACGCCCCGTGGATGCAAGGGGCGACCGCGCTCGCGGCGAGCGCTTCGCAGCTCTTCGCTGCGGTGTACGACGCGCCCGTCGACCGTTGCACGATCGTTCGTGACGCGGGCTCGTCGATCGATCGCGTGGTGGACGTTCACGGGTTCGCGGTCAACGACGAGCTCGGCTTCGCGGTGCGCGCGCTCGTGGTGCTCGACGACGAGGCGACGCGGATCCTCGTGCGAACCGCGTCTGCGAGCTACGTCGTGTCGATCGCGTGAGCGAGCGCGCTCGCGGCGCTGGCTACGTCTCGAGCACGCGACGATCGTAGCGCTGGCGAAAGACCCACAGCGCGATGAAGCCGACGAGCACCGCGAACCAGAGCGTGGCGATCCTGACGAGGAGCGTGGCGGCCGCGGCGGGCGCGGCGGGCATGGCGCCGAGCGAAGTGAGCATCGTTCGCATCGTGAGCTCGGTGCCGCCGAGGCCGCCCGGGAGCATCGCGAGCGCGCCGGCGACGGTGGCGGTTCCGTAGACGAAGAACGAGAGCGCGAGCGACGTCGGCTGGCCGAGGCCGCGCAAGATCACCCACAGCCCCACGCACTCGAGCCCCCACGCGACGATCGAGACGAGCGTCGTCGCGATCACCGCGGACGGCGAGAGCACGGTTCGCAGCGCTCCGTACGCCTCGCGCAGTTTGGGAACGATCTTCGCCAGCGGCCCGAGCTTCGACGCGATCACGAACACGAGCTCCGCGGCCGCGGGCACGAACACGAAGAAGAACACGGCGGACACGAGCGCGAGCGCGGCGAGTCCGATCCACGCATACCCAGCAAAATACGCGCTCCCGACGCCCACGAGCAGCACGAGCGCGAGCAAGTCCGTCACGCGATCGGCGATCACGATCGGCGCCGACAGCGCCACGGGCGTCCCGCGCGCCGAGGCGAGCAGCGCGCTCCGAAAGACCTCGCCGGCCTTTCCGGGCGTGATGCTCATCGCGAATCCCGCGAGAAAAATCGCAAACGATTCGCCCCTCGGCACCGGCTCGAAGGGCTCGACCGTCGCCGCCTCTGGCGTCGCGCCGATGCGCAACCGTCGCAGGTAGTACTCCCACTTCGCGAAGCGCAGGACATAGTTGCCGAACGCGAGCGCGAGCGACGCACCGAAGGTCCACCAAGCGTATTGCCCGAGCACTGCCCGAAGCGATCGAACGTCGGACGCCACGGCGAGCACCGCGTACACGAGCAGGGCAAACACGGTGACGGCGACCAGCGTTCGTCCGATGTTCGGCTTCACCGGGCGCGGATCCTTCGAACCACGGCGACGACGATCACGACGACGACGACGGCGATCGCGACCGAGAGCAGCACCGTCGGCGCCCGCGGAGAATCCAGGCCGAACCACCCGCGTCGCAGCGTTCCGGCAGGGGGGCGATCGATGCGCACTCCCTGCGCGAGGGCTGCGAGCGTGACTGTGTCGAGTCCGAACACGGTCGCGGAAGGTACGCCCTCGACCGCGCTTCGACAACGCGTCTCGTCGCGCGAGCGCGGCCAAGCTGCGGTACAGTCCCGCCCGACGCACTTGATGACCAAGACGCGCACTCCGTCCGAAGTCGACGCAGAGGACTTCCTCTATCACCTGTACCGCGGGAGCGAAGCGCTCACCGAAGGCAGGCTCGACCTCGCGCGCGACTCGCTCGAAACCGCGCTCAAGATGCAGCCGCGGGACCCGTCGGCGCAGGACCTGCTCGGCAAGCTCTACTTCAAGCTCGGCGTGTATCCGCGCGCGATCGAGCTCTATCAAGAGATCGTCCGGCAGTACCCGGACAGCCTTCCCCCGCGGATCAACCTCGCGCTCGCGTACCTGAAGACCGCGCAGCTCCGCGAGGCCGTCGCGCACTTGTTGCCCGTGATCGAGCGCGATCCCGGCCACATTCGCGCGTGGGGCTACCTCGGTCTGTGCTGGTCGCGGCTGTCCGAGTTTGCGAAGGCGAGAGAGGCCTTCACGCGCGCGGGCCACGAGGGCATGGCGCGCAAGATGGAAGAGGCGCTCGAAGCCCAATACGGCGCGAGCGGATCGCCGTTCATTCCAGCGAACTCGCCGCTGCCGACGGACTCGCAGCGCGACGTCGTCGACGACATCGACGCGTCCGCGCTCGAGCCGGGGGCCGTGCAAATCGCCTCGGATACGCCGTCCGCGCCGGGCCGTTGGGTCACGCGCGAACCGGGAGAGCCCTTCGGTGATGATCGCGTCGCGCCGAGCACGCTCGCGGCGTGGTGCACGCGACGCGCGCTCGTGGCGACGGGACGAACGCTCGAGATCGTCGACGGGATGCTCCTCGCGTACGAGGGCTGCGCCTTGCGCTTGGATCGCTCGGTCTTCGGCGTGGACTTCACGCGAGGACCCGCGGTGCGAAGCCGCGACGGCGACGCGTTCGACGGAAGCCCGCCGCTCTGCTGGATCGGCGCCGGGTGGTGCGCGTTGCCCGCGCGACCGCGCTGCGAGAGGACGCTGTTGATGCTCCGGGACGAAGCGCTGTGCGTGCTCGAGCGCTACGTGCTCGGGTTCGATGGGGGCCTCCACCTCGAGCACGCGGTCGTGGCGTCGGGGCTTCGCGTGGCGAGCTTCGTCGGGCGCGGCGCGGTGGCGTTCGAAGCAGAGGGCACGGTACGCGTGCTCAGAATTCAAAACGCCGCGCAAAACGCGACCGCTACGGTGGCTCCCGAGCTGCTCGTCGCGTGGTCGCCCGGCGTCGCGATCGACGAGCAAGACGGGCTCGTCTTGCTCTCGGGCGACGGCGTGGTGGCGGTGCGCGTTCCGACGTCGATCGAGGGGAGGAGCGCGCTGTGAGCGAGCAAACGCCGCGTCGCCGACGCAAGGCATTCTGGGCGGACGCGTTGAACATCCCCAACGCGCTCACGATGGCGCGGATCGTCGCGATCCCGCTGGTGCTCTACTTCGTGTCCCTCGCGACGCCCCTCAGCGCGATGATCGCCGCGCACTTGTGGGGCTTGCTCTCGATCACGGATTTTCTCGACGGCTACCTCGCGCGAAAGATGGGCGTCGAGAGCGTCGTCGGAAAGTTTCTCGACCCGCTCGCGGACAAGCTGTTCGTGATGGCGCTGCTCGTCTACCTCGTCCCCATGGGGCGCATCCCCGCGTGGATGGTGGTGGTCCTCGTAGCGCGAGAGATCACGATCACTGGGCTTCGCGCGATCGCTTCGTCCGAAGGGATCGTGATGGCCGCGCAGTCCGGCGGAAAGTGGAAGACCGCGATCCAGATGCTCGGGATCTTGTTCTTGATCATCCACTTTCCGTATCGCGCGATCCCGTTCTACGACAAACCCGTGGACTTCAACCTCGTGGGCCAGTGGCTGATGCTCATCAGCGTGGGGCTCTCGCTGTTGAGCTTCGTCGAGTACGGCAAGTTCTTCGCGGATGGAATCGAAGCGCGCGAGCGCGCCGCCGAAGAGAGCTGAGCGACGGCAGTCGCGACGTCGACGTCACGCGCCTTCGTCCGAAGGAGGGCGCAAACGCAGGACGAACACCGTCCCGCCCCCGTCGCGCTCGCGCGGTTCGATCGAGCCCTTGTGCGCATCGACGATCTGTCGCACGACCGCGAGCCCGAGCCCCGTGCCTCGGCTGCTGCGCTCGGAGTAGAACGACTCGAAGATCTTCTCCCTGGATTCTCGGGCGATTCCGACGCCGCGATCGGCGACGAAGATCGCGGGCTGCTCGCTCTCGCGCGCGACCCAGAGCTCGACGGGCGAGCCGTCGGGCGACGCCTGGCCGCCGTTTCTCACGAGGTTCCACAGCACTTGGCGGAGCTGCTGCGGGTCGACCATCGCGACGACGTCTCGCTCGCAGAGCGACTCGACGACGATCGGCGGGCTGATACCCGACTCTTTCGACGCGATCGACGCAAACTCGCGCACGAGGTCGAACAGCTTCGCGCGCTCGAGCTCGGGAGGCCTCGGTCGCGCGAACGCCAGCATGTCGCCGACGAGACGATTCAGCCGCGCCGATTCGCGGAGCACCGTCGAGAGCAGCTCTCGGTCTTCGGCCGCGAGCGACTCGGACTCGCGCACGAGCTCGACGCAGCCAGAGATCGCGCCGAGGGGGTTTCTGATTTCGTGTGCCATTCCAGCGGCGAGACGCCCGAGCACCGCGAGCTTCTCCGCGCGCTCGACTTGCGCGCGGAGCTGCTCGCTGCTCGTGCGATCTTCGAGGACGACGAGGCGACCTCGGTCGACGCCGTTGCGATCCACGAGGGGCGAGAGCGTCCACGCGATGAACGGCGCGTCAGGCTCCTCGCTCGCGCGCGACGTGCCCGCGACCGTGGCGGTCGACGCAAACGCCGATGGCTCGACGAACGCGAGCGCCTCGCGAACGCTCGTTCCGACGAGCGCGGCGCCGGTCTTGCCGAGCAGCACTTCTGCGACGGGATTGGCGCTCTCGATTTCGCCCGACGCGCCGACCGTCACGAGCCCGACAGGAATCGACCGGAGCACGTCTTCGTGCAGCGCCACGAGGTCCGCGCGCTGGTTCTCGAGCTCGACGAGGGCTCCTCCCGCGCGGCGCAAGCGCTCGGCCAACGCGCCGCCCAGCGCGGCGACGAGCGGGATCGCAACGGCCTGCGCGACGAGCTGCACCGCGAGCTCGTCACGGGACATCTCGAAGTGCTTCCCGATCCAAAACGCGGTCGGCCAGCGATAGAGGTACGCGATCGTCACGAGCCCGTAGGACACCGCGCTCGCCGCAGCGGTCACGCGCGCAGCGTTGCTCCCGAGCACGAGCGCCGCGCTCAACGCGGGCACCGCGACGAAGAACCCGAGCGGCGACGCGGGACCGCCCGTGACGATCGCCACGGCGACGTACGCAAACAGGTCGAGCGCGATCTGGAGCACCGCGAGCCGCCGTAGATTGCGGCCGAACCCGAGCCACACGGCGTAGGCGATCGACACGACGTACACAGCCACGATCGTCCACGTGAGCGTCGACGACGGGTCGCCCGACGACCCCACGAGCACGATCGTGAGCAGTCCCGTGATCGCGATCACCCGCGAGAGCGTGAGCCGCACGAGCCGCGCTCGGAGGCGGTTGTCCGGCGCTGGCTGCGCGGGCTCGGCGCGCGTCGAGAAGATCTCGTTGTTGCGGTCGAGCCCGCGAGGGGGAGGGATCGTCGGTGCAGGCATCGCGGGCCCTATCGAGCCGCGCTCAGCTCGCCTTGACCTTGCCCGCGATTTCGAAGATCGGCAGGTACATCGCGATCAGGATCACGCCGCAGACGCCGCCGAGGCCGACCATCATGAGCGGCTCGAGCAGCGACGTGAGCGCGGCGACGGCGACGTCGACCTCTTCTTCGTAGAAGTCTGCGATCTTGTTGAGCATGGTGTCGAGCGCGCCGGTCTGCTCGCCGACGCCGATCATCTGCACCACCATGGGCGGAAACGCCTTGGTCTCGAGCAGCGGCTCCGAGAGGTTGCGACCTTCGGAGATGCGCGCGCGCGCGGTCTGGATCGCCTTTTCGATCACGACGTTGCCAGCGCTGGCCGCGACGATGTCGAGCGCGTCGAGGATGGGAACGCCGGACGACAGCAGCGTCCCGAGCGTTCGCGTGAACCGCGCGACGGCGATCTTGCGCATCACCGGGCCGATGAGCGGCATCTCGAGCAACATTCGGTGCGCGAACTCGCGGCCCGCGGGCTGGCGGTACGCCCACGTGACGCCCGCGGCCGTTCCCGCTCCGACGATCACCATGAGCGGGAGCCACTTCACGAAGCCCTGCGAGATCGAGATCACGAGCTTGGTGAGCGCCGGCATCTCGTCGGCCGCGCCGAAGTCCGCGAACATCTGCGAGAACGTCGGGATCACCCACGTCATCAGCACGCTGATCACGATCACCGAGATGCCGACGATCGCCGTCGGGTACACGAGCGCGCCGCGCACCTGGCGGGCGAGCTTGACGCGCTTCTCGATGTACACCGCGAGCCGGTTGAGGATCGTGTCGAGAATACCGCCGATTTCGCCGGCCTTTACGAGGTTGCAGTAGAGGTGGTCGAACACCTTCGGGTGCCGCGCGAGCGACTCGCTGAAGTTGCGCCCTTGCTCGACGTTGTTCTTCACGTCGCGGAGGATGTTCGCGAAGAAGGGGTTGTCGTTTTGGTTCGCGAGGATGTCGAGGCACTGCACGAGCGGCAGACCGGCGTCGATCATCGTCGAGAACTGGCGCGTGAAGATCACGAGGTCCTTCGGCGTGACGCCTTGACCGATCGTGATGTTGATCTCGCGGCCCTTCTTCTTGACCTTGATGGGGTTCAGCTGTTGCGAGCGGAGCCAATTGGAGACGGCGTCCTCGCTCTCCGCCTCGCGCACGCCGCGGCGGAGTTCGCCAGTGCGCGCTTTGGCCTCGTACACGAACTCGGGCATCGCCCGGCCATCGTACGGACTCGCCCTATGCGCGGTCAAAATCTCCCGCGTATCGTCGCGACCATCCCCCGTTCGTACATCCCCCCACCGGTGGCTATCGGCCGCGCTGGTGACCGGGGATTTGCGTGGTTCCCTGCTCGATGAGCATCCGCAGCTCGTCCATGTCCGACGAGCGCCCGATGGCCTCTTCGTACGAAATGAGCCGCCGCAAGAACAAGTGCGCGAGCGACTGGTTGAGCGTCTGCATGCCCGTGCCCGCCTGGCCAGTCTGCATGATCGAGTAGATCTGGTGGACTTTGTCCTCGCGGATGAGGTTTCGAATGGCGGCGTTGGGCACCATCACCTCGAGCGCGAGCACGCGGCCCGGAGCGCCCATGCGCGGGAGGAGCAGCTGCGTCACGACGCCCGCGAGCACGAACGAGAGCTGCGCGCGGATCTGCGGCTGCTGGTGCGCGGGAAACACGTCCACCACGCGGTTGATCGACTGCACCGCGCTGTTCGTGTGGAGCGTCGCGAACACCAAGTGCCCTGTCTCGGCGATGGTCAGCGCGGCCTCCATCGTCTCGAGGTCGCGCATCTCGCCGACGAGCACGACGTCCGGGTCCTGTCGGAGCACGTACTTGAGAGCGTCTTTGAAAGTGTGTGTGTCCGTGCCGACCTCGCGTTGATTGACGAGGCATAGCTTGTGCGGGTGCAGGTACTCGATCGGGTCTTCGACCGTGATGATGTGCTGGCGGGTCTCGTTGTTGATCTTGTCGATCACGGCCGCGAGCGAGGTGCTCTTGCCCGAGCCAGTGGGGCCGGTAATCAAGACGAGCCCGCGCGGACGCGACGCGAGCTCGGCGATCACCGGCGGCAGCCCGAGCTCTTCGAACGTGAGGACCTTGAACGGGATCGCGCGAAACGCGCCGGCGACCGCGCCGCGCTGCATGAAGATGTTCGCCCGAAATCGCGCGAGGTTCTTCACGCCGAACGACAGGTCGAGCTCCCACTTTCGCTCGAACTCCGAGCGCTGCTCCTCGGTCAGCACTGAGTAGCAGAGCCGCTGAGTGTCCTCGAAGGTCAGCGCCGGCAGCTTGAGGGGAACGAGGCTGTCATCGATCCGCAGCTGCGGCGGCGAGCCCGTCGTGATGTGCAGGTCCGACGCGCCCTTCTCGATCATCGCCTTGAGCAGCATGTGCAGGTTGACCTGCTGCGCCTCACCACCAGTGACGGACATCGATCACTCTCCTCGTGCGTTCAAGAGATCCCAGCGGCGGCGAGCACGCGCGGGTCGTCGGGCGCCGTCGTGCGCGTGACCTCTTCGACCGTCGTCGTGCCCTCGATGATCTTGCGGATGCCAGACATGCGGAGCGTGCGAATTCCCTCGCGGATCATCGCGGCCTTGAGCTCTGCGGCGCTCACGCCCTGGAGCACTTGCTCCTTGAGCGCCTCGTTGAAGGGCATCACCTCGTAGAGCGCGATGCGGCCCTTGTATCCCTTGTCTCCGCAGGTCTTGCAGCCGCGACCCTTGTAGATCTTCGAAGACTTCGCTTGCTCCGTGCTGAACCCGAGCTCGCGCAGGACCTCGAGGGGGACCTTCGTCTCTTCTTTGCACTCGAGACAAATCTTGCGCGCGAGGCGCTGGGCGAGAATCAGGTTGACCGAAGCGGTCACGAGAAAGGGCTCGACGCCCATGTTGAGCAGGCGCGAGATCGTCGCGGGCGCGTCGTTCGTGTGCAGCGTCGAGAGCACGAGGTGGCCCGTGAGCGCGGCCTTCACGGCGATCTCGGCGGTCTCGAAATCGCGGATCTCGCCCACCATGATGATGTCGGGGTCCTGCCTGAGAAACGACCGCAGCGCCGCGGCGAAGTTGAGCCCGATGTCGTCCTTCATCTGCACTTGATTGATGCCGCCGAGGTTGAACTCGACGGGATCTTCGGCGGTGCTGATGTTCTCGCTGACCTTGTTGAGCTCGCTCAACGCGGAGTAGAGCGTCGTCGTCTTTCCCGACCCCGTGGGGCCCGTCACGAGCACCATGCCGAACGGCAGGTGAATCGCCTTCATGAAGGGATCGAGCTGGTCTCGGTCGAACCCGAGCTTCGTCATGTCGAGCTGCAGGTTCGACTTGTCGAGCAGACGAAGGACGGTCTTCTCGCCCCAGAGCGTGGGGAGCACGCTCACGCGAAAGTCCATCTCTTTGCCCGCGGGCAACTTCAGCTTGATGCGACCGTCCTGCGGCAGTCGTCGCTCGGCGATGTCGAGCTGCGACATGATCTTCAAGCGCGAGATCACCGCGTTCTTCATCTTGAGCGGGATCTGCATCTCTTCGTGCATCACGCCGTCGATGCGGTATCGAACCCGCATCGACTTTTCGTAGCATTCGACGTGGATGTCGCTGGCCTTCTTCTCGATCGCCTTCAGCAAGATCCCGTTGCAGAGCCGCACGACGGGAGCGTCCTCGGACGCTCGCTCGAGCTCGAGGACGTTGTTCTGATCTTCTTCGGCGTCGACCACGTCGACGTCTTCGGTCCCGAGGTCGCCGAAGAGCGAGTCGACGTCGAACGGCTTCTCGCTCCAGAGCCGCGCGATCGTCTCGAGGATCGCGGCCTCGCTCGCGACGACCGGCTCGACGCTGTAGCGGGTGAGCGCGCGAATGTCGTCGATGGCGTGGAGGTTGGTCGGGTCCGCCATCGCGAGGATCATCGCGTTGCCCGCGCGCGAGATCGGCAGCACGCGGTAGCGCTCGCAGATCTCCTTCGGCACCATCTTGACGACCTCGGTGTCGAACTCGACGGCGCCGAGGTCCACCGCGGGGACGCGGTACTGCTGCGACAAGAAGTTGGTGATCTCGTTGTCCGAGATGTAGCCGAGCTTCGCGAGCGTGTACCCGAGGTTTTGTCCGGTTTTTCGCTGCTCGTCTTGCGCTGCGCGCAGCTGCTGAATCGAGATGAGTCGCTCGCGAACGAGCAGCTCACCCAATCGATTTCCTGCTCCTCCACCGCCGCCTGTTGCCATCGATTCGCGTGCCTCGATCTCAGGGTCGTCCGCCGACGGCCGACGCCGTCCGCAGCGCTCGTCGAGCGCGCCGCACGAGCGCGCCGCGCAAGCCGAGAGCGTGGTATCTGTACCACGCATGAGCGGATTCTGGTCCAAGCTCTTTCGCTCGCGCGCCGAGGTGGAAGCCGAGCGAGCGGAGGTCGAAGGGCGCTTCGACGACGCGGCGCGGCTCTACGTCGAGGCGGGGCAGCGCGACGAGGCGTTTCGTGTGCTCGTGCAGGCGGCCGAAGGCGCAGAAAGTCTCACACGTCGGCGGGACTATCTCTCGCGCGCCATCGCGATCGCACGCACGGACGCGCAGCGAGACGTCGCTCGCGCCTCGCTCGCGCGCGTGGTGGTGGCGGAGTACGAAGCGCGGCCTCCTACGTCGGACGACGATCGAATTCGCCTTCACGAAGCGGCGACGGACCTCGAGCGCGCTGGACACTTTCGCGAGGCCGCGACGGCGTACAAGCAGCTCGCCGACCGCGAGGCGATGGAGCGTTGCCTCGTCGCGTCGGGCGACATCGACAGCTTCGAGAAAGAAGCCACGGAAGCGCAAGACCAAGAGCGCACGCGGCTGCGTCGACGCAACGCGATCGAGACGTTCGAGGGCTTCTGGAGCGCGGGTGATCGCGAAGGCGCGCTCTCGGCGCTCGACGCGTGGCTCCGGCAGAACACCGAAGATCACGAGGCGCGGGCGCTCGCAGACGAGAGACGCTCGACGCTCGTGGATCGCGGCCGGTTCGACGCGAGGCTCGACGGAACAGTGCTCTCGGTGGTGGGCGTGCTTCCGTGCACCGTCGGTCGAGAGGCCGGAGTGATCGTTCGCGGCGCGGGCGTCTCGCGAGAGCACTGCATCGTCGAAGCATCGCCCGAGGGGCTCACGCTCCGCGACAACGGCTCGCGCAACGGCACGACGCTTCGGGGCATCGCGATGTCGGGCGCGGTGCTGCTCGAAGACGGAGCGCAGTTCGGGCTGGGACCGGACCTCACGCTCGAGTCGGACACGTTTCACGGCGCGCACTCGCTGCTCGTCGCGCGCGGAATGGACCGCGGAAAGCGCGTTGTATTCGTGCGCGATCGCTGGACGACGCCCCTCGGGACGATCGAGTTTCGCGGCGGACGCGCCGTGTTTACGCCAACGGGGCTCGTGAAGCTGCTCGGGCAACGCGTCGTGGCGCCGATCGTCCTCGCGCGAGGCGACCGCATCGACGGCGTCGACGTCGCAGGCTCGCTCGAAGTGTTGCGCTGACGCGAGGACCAACCGGCCCCGATCGCTACAGGCAGGGAACACCCGGACGAGGAACGCACCCGCGACGACCGCCGGATTGCGTGTTGCTCCCGTTCGGGTTGCGCGGGGTGTTGGAGCGAGACGTACGAGTCGCGACGCCCGTGTCCGCGAGCTCGGTCGCGACGACGACATCGGGCTCGGCGGCGGGGTCGGGCACGTCTTCGGCGACGAGTGAAACGCCGCTGTCCTGAGCGTCCGTCGTTCCGCCAGCTCGCGTGTTCGAGCTCGCCGCGTCCGCGCTCGTCCGTGGCGTCTGTGCGTTGCTCGTGGCGCTGTCGCCTCGTCCCCGAAGCGCCACCGCTGCGCCGCCGATCGACAGCAACGCGACAAGCGAGACGGCCACGGCGATCGGGACGGCCTTTGATTTCTGGGGCGTCGCTGGAATCGCCGTCGCCACGCCCACCGCGGATGGCTGCGACGGCTCGGCCGACGGGAGCCCGCGACGATTGATCGAATGCGGCTCTTTGATCCCCGATTTTTCGCTGAGCCCTGGGACGCGAGAGATCGACGCGCTCCCGGTCATATGCCGCTCGCGGACCTGCGGCGGCATCGTGACCCCTTCGCAGAGCGGGCGCACCGACGCCAACAGCTCTGCGACCGCGAGCGCGCTCGAAGGCCGTTGTTCGCGCTCGCGCGCCATCGTCGTGAGCACGACCTGCTCGAGCTCGGCAGGCAACCACGGCGCGATCTCCCGCGGACGCGCGAACGGAGCGCCCTGGAGAACCTTCGCCATCGCGACGCCGGTCTCGTCGTTTTCGTATGGGCGCTTTCGCGTGAGGAGCAGGTAGAGCATCACGCCGAGCGCGTACACATCGACGCGGAGATCAATGTCCTTGCGCCCGGCGGCTTGCTCGATCGGCATGTAGTGCGCCGAGCCGATGACCGCGCCCGTCGAAGTCTGCTCTCCAGCGTCGATGTCTCGCGCAGCGCCGAGGTCGATGAGCTTCGGAACGACGTGCCCCGCTTGGTCCTTCGCGAGAAACACGTTCGCGGGCTTCACGTCGCGGTGGATGATCCCGACCTCGTGCAGCGCGTTGACGCCCGCGCACACGGGGATCATCAGGTCGATCGCGACCGTCGGATGCAGCGGCGTCTCGCGCTTGGCGAGGTCTTGCAGCGACTCGCCTTCCAGAAGCTCCATCGGCAAGAACATCGTGTCGCCGTGCATCGCCGGCTCGAGCATCTTGACGACGTTCGGGTGCTGGATGCGCGCGGCGAGCTGCGCCTCGCGGACGAACCGCTGGACGAACTCGGGGTTCGACGAGAGCGACGGCAGGATCACTTTGATCGCCCGCAAATCGCCGAGGATTCGATTTCGCGCGCGGTACACAGAGCCCATCCCGCCCGCGGCGATGAACGAGATGATCTCGTAGGCTCCGAGCACTGTTCCCGGTTCGAGTCTGTCTTGGGCGTTCATCGGTGGTGTGCGAGGGGAGAGTCGCTCGGGCGCGTCGAACGCCGCGAGATCCCCGACATCCTAAACCAATCCCGCCGCGACCGTTGCAGATATCTCCCGGCACATTCCCGAGCGCTCGACTCAGAATCGCCCCGCGCAGAGCACGCCGCTCGAGCCGACCGAGGGCGCGCAAAACACCGCGGCTTGCGGCTGCGATCGCGGCGCGCCGCGCGCCCACAAAATCGTCGTGACGACCGCCCCGATGGCGAGCCCCGACGCGAGCACGATCGACGTGATCTGCACCGCCTGAGCTGCGTCACGCTCGCCCGCCACCGTCGCGCACGCAGGGTCCGGCGCAGCGCCGGTGCACTCGGGCTTCATCAACTCTGTCACGCGGCTGCCGTGCCAAACCGTCGCGCCCACCGCCACGCCTGCCATCGCGAGCGCGCCACCGCCGAGCGCGATCGGAATCGCGAGGCTCAGTCGCCTCGGGGGCGTGTCGACGGGCGTGGTCGCGTCGCCAATACCGTTGTTCGAACCGGTCCCGATCGCGCTCGACGAGCCCGAGCTCGAACCGTTTTCTGCCGCGCTCGAGCCCGAGTTCGTCGTGTTGGTCGTGGTGCCCGCGCTCGTGCTGTTGGTCGTCGTGGTCGTGTTCGTCCCCGATGTCGTGTTTCCGGTCGAACCTTCGACGACCTCGCGCCTCGTCTCGCCAGGTCCCATCTGAAACGACCGTCGAAGAATGATCGCGTTTCCGCCATAGACCTGAAGGTTTACCGCGCCGGGCGCGAGTCGAATGACCGGCCGCGGCAGCGGTCCGTACGGCCGCCCGTTGACCACCACCTGCGAGTCCGTCGCCGTCCCGTCCACGGTGAGCGTCGCGACCTCGGCGAGGATCGCGCCTCGTTGCGCCCCGACGCGCGCACGCGCGTCCGCGTCGAGCGTCTGCAGGGGACGCGCTTCGAGAAACGCATCCAGGCTCTCGGCCGCGTCCACCTGACGCCCGAGCGCCGCGAGCGCGTACGCGCGCATCTCGAGCGCGGTCAGGTCACCAGCTCGGCACTGCGCTTCGAACGCCTCGAGCGCCGCAGCCATCTCGACGCGGTTGATCTCGCCGCGCGCGGTGGCAGCGCGATATCGACGCAGCCCTTCGGCGCGCGCGCGCCCTTGCGTCGCCGTGTCTGTCCCTTCGCACCGAGGAACGTCAGCGCGCGCGTCGCGCGCGAGCACACACGCCGCGGCGAGGACGGTCGAAGCGAGCGATCGAACGAGAAGAGACGAAGGCTTCATCAGCGGCTCGTCGCACGGTAGCAACGTCGAAACGCGCTGGTCCACTGCGCAGTACGAGCCAGGCTCGAGTCGGAGTACCATTCGCGAGCGTGCCGTCGTCGCGCTGCGACGCGGAGCACGAGGGCGCTCGATCGATGAGCGCGTGGAGAATCCATGGGCGTTCGAGACTGGTTCAAGCGCGTATTCAGCGGGGGAAAGACGGAAGCGAACGACGAACCCGCCGAGGCGGCCCCGACGGCCCCGTCCACCACGAGCGTCAAGGCGCCCACCGCGAGCGCCGTCGCGGATGCCTCGCGGCGCTCGAGGGACGCGACCGCGCAGCTCGTGAACATGCCGATCGCCGCAGCCATCGCGCAGGCGATCGCCACGCTCGACGCGACGCAGGACGCCGCCGAAGCCGCCGCGCTCAACGAGTTTCTACGGCGCAGCGCTGATGACCCGAGGCTCACAGCGGACCTCCGCATTCGCCTCTCTGATTGGTTGTCGTCGAGAGACGAGCCTGCCCTCGCGACGAAGGTGCTCGTTCCGCTCGTGACCTCGGGAAACACCGCGGCGCTGCCCGCGCTCGTGCGCCTCGCTGACCTCGCCGCGCAGCGCGGTGACGCGCCGGAGCAGGTCCGGTTGTACGACGAGATCCTCGCGATCGACGTGGGATTTCCCGGTGTTCGCGAGCGGCTCGCGCGGCTTCGAGCCCCGGCCAAGGCCGGCGAAGCAGGCGCGACGCTGATCGCTCCCGAGGCCACCCGCCTCGGCGCGGGACGGTTCGAGCTCATGAGCGAGCTCGGCCGCGGCGGCGCCGGCGCGGTCTTCATCGCGCGCGACTCGAAGACCCGCCGCGTCGTCGCGCTCAAGCTGTATCACCCCGGCGCGCGAGGCGACCGCAACGCGCGGCTGAAGACCGAGGCGCAAGTGGCGTGCGCCAACAGCAGTCGATATGTGGTGCGTGTATTCGACCTGATCGAAGACCTCGGCGCCATCACGATGGAGCACTGCGCGGCGCCCACCCTTCGTCGCATGATCGCGCGGGGGGAGGGCGGCGTGGGCCAGCGCCGCGCGTGGGCTCGCGGCGTCGCGCACGCGCTCGCGGTGACGCACAACAACGGCTGGGTCCACCGCGACTTGAAGCCGGGCAACATCCTGCAACGCGCCGATGGAAGCGCGGTGCTCACGGACTTCGGCCTCGCGGCGCGGATCGGCTCTCGCGTCGAGCCCGCGGAGGGAACGGCCGGCTACACCCCGCCCGAAGCGCGCACCACGCGCGTCGCCGACCCGCGCGCAGACGTGTTCGCGTTCGGCGCGTTCGCGAGAGAGCTCGCGGCGGATCGAGACCCAGCGCTCGCGGCGCTCGCGGCGCAGTGCACCGCAGAAGACCCAGCAAAACGCCCGAGAGACGGCGCTGCGCTCCTCGCTGCGCTCGAGGCCACGGGCGGGCTGTGAGCGACTCGAAGCTCGGTCGCGCGGTCGCGTACGCCGTCGACGCCGCGGCCGCGTTCGCCGTGCTCGAAGCGGTCTTGCTGCTCGTTCGTTGCGAGCCGCTTCGATCGGCGAACGGGTTCGCCACGGCGCTCTTTGCGTCGATGGGCGTCGGCGTGATCGGCGCGCTGATCCCCAGCTCGATCGTCGCCGCGCTCGCGCGCGCGGCTCGCTCGTTTCGCGGGCTCGCTCTCGGCGCGGGCGTCGTCGTGGCGGTCTCTGCGCTGTGGGCTCCGTCGTTCGCGGCTCCGTGGCTCATCGTGACGGCGCTCGTGTGCGCGCGCGCCGCGATCGCGCCGCTGGGTGGAGCGCGATTCGGTCGCAACGCCGCCGCGATTTTCTCTGTCGCGTTCGCGCTCGTCGCGCTCGTGTCGAGCCACGCCGTTCGCAGCTACGGCGCGTCGCGCGGAGCGCTGTTGGCGAGCGTGTCTCGACTCGCTGCGATCGCTCCTCGCCCCGCGCTGGCGCCGCCGAGTCGCGCCGCGACGGCCGCGACACAACCGTGGCCCGCCACGAACGCGCTCGTCTTCTCGATCCGCGGCTTGTCCGCGGACGAGTGCGCGTCGCTCGTGTCCGTTCGCGTGATCGCGCGCAACGCCGCGGTCCTCGTCGACGCGCGCGCAAGCGCGACCGACCCGCTCTCTCCGTGGGCTGACCGTTTTTCGAACGCGAACGCGATCCCCGACGTTCGCTTCACGCGTTGCGCGCGAGGGCCGCGCGACACCGCCGCGTCCGTCACCCGATGCGCGCTCGACGCGCTAGCGACCGCAGGCAGCCTCGCGCTCGCGGTCGACCTCTTCGGAACCACCGCGGACACGCGCGCCATCGACGGCATCGTTCGCGCGACGCTCCAGCGCGCCAACGAGCGCGCCCCGCTCGCTCGATCGATCGTCGCGCTCTCCTGTGGATCGCCTGCGCTCCTGCAGCGCGAGTGGCCTTCACCCAACGACGCGCGCGCGGTCGTGATGCTCTCGGCGCCGTCGATCCGCCCGAGCCTCGCGCGGGGCGCGGTCCTCGCGGACGAGCTCTTGCCGGCGGTCGACGCGCTCGCTGTCGGCGCGCCCGAACGATCGGCGTTGGCTTCTTTCGCACTGCACACGAGGCCTTGGTTCGACCGCGCGGTCCGCGTGCGCTTCGGGGACCGCCGAACTCTGGACGCCGTGTACACCGCGCGGTACGCGCTGCACGTGCAGTCTGCGCGTTGGTATGTGGCGCTCTTCGACCTCGACGCCGATCCGCGCGCGTCGATCAACCGCGCAGACGTCCTCCCCGCTCTCACTCGCGCGATGCTCGCGACGCCGTGAGCCGCGCCACGTCGCCCATGAAAATCGTCACTTGGAACGTCAACTCCGTCCGCGTCCGTCACGATCGCCTGCTCGGCTTCATCGACCGCGCAGCCCCTGACGTCCTCTGTCTGCAAGAGCTCAAGTGCGTCGACGACCAGTTTCCGAGGGACGCGCTGCGCTCTCGCGGGTACGGCGCGGCCCTGTTCGGTCAGAAGACGTACAACGGCGTCGCCGTGCTCTCGCGCGGGGACATCTCCAACGTGAAGCGCTCGTTCGAGGACGGCGTCGACGACCCGCAGTCGCGGTTCATCTGCGTCGAGACGATGGGCGTTCGCGTCGCCAGCGCGTATATCCCCAACGGAAACGCAGTGGGCAGCGACAAGTGGGCGTACAAGCTCGCGTGGCTCGCGCGGTTGAATTCGTGGGTCTCAGCCAACGTCCGCGCCGACGAGCCCTTCGCGCTCTGCGGCGACTACAACATCGCGCCGGACGACAAGGACGTTCGAGTTCCGACCGAGTGGGCGGGGACGACGCTGTGTCACGACGACGTTCGCGCGGCCTACAGCGCGTTGCTGGCGCGCGGGCTCGAGGACGTCGTCCGATCGCGTCACCCCGAGGGCGGACCGCTCACGTGGTGGGACTACCGCGGCGGCGCGTTCTTCAAGGACAACGGCCTTCGGATCGACCACATCCTCGCGACGCCGTCGCTCGCGAAGCGACTGACGAGCGCCACGGTCGACCGCGACGAGCGCAAGGGCGAGGGCGCGTCCGATCACGCCCCAGTGATCGCCACGTTCGACTGAGCTTTGCGCTCAGAGCGCCGGCAGATCGAAGTAGAGCTCGAACGACGCAGTGAGCTCGGTCCCTTCGCGCGCTGGCGGGTGGACGCGCTCGACCGCCGCGCGAACGCACTGACGGAGCGCCGGGTTGCGCGCGATCGGCGCGCCCGAGAGCTCCGTGATCCTCACCGCGCGACCCTCCGCGGCGACGAACACACGGGCGACGCCGCGCGAGCCGCGCCCTTCGTTGTTGGCGCACGCGACGAGCTGCGGCCACGCGTCGCGCGCGATCGCGTGGAGCATCGCGCGCATCGACACCCCCTCGCTCACGCGCAACGCAGACAGCTGGAGCGCGACGCGCGGCGCTGGCGCCGCCGGACGAGAAGGAGCCTCGCGCAGGGTCGCCACCCGACCACGAACCGGGCGCCCACGCTCGATCGCAGAGGAGTCCTCGGGCGCGGACGCCAACGAGAGCGCCGCGGCCGTGAACGCGACACGCGAAATGCTTCGCATCGACTTCATGTCTCGCGGCTACCACCGCGCGCGAATCACTGGCGAATTTGTGACGAATCCGCGGTTCGGTGTTTCGTCACTTCGCGCTCGCGCGCGACAGACGGTCCCTCGCAGCGTCCCATGCGCCGCCGTCTGGGACGCGTTCGCACAGGATCCACTGGCACCCTCGGTCGTCGAGCGCGTGCAGCGCCTCGTAGAGCGCCGCGCCGTACTCCGCGGGATCGCTGCTCAACGCGCGAACGACGAGCGATTCGCTCGGAGAAACGCCGCGATCTCCGACCGTGACGACCCCGGTCTTCGTGGTGACAGCGCTCAATCGAGCTCGGAGCTCCGGCCACGAAAGCACTTCGAGCCTCGCGTAGGGAGCGTAGTGCTTCGCGTCGAGCCCTGGCGACGCGCGGGCCACGCCGTGCGCGACGACCGCGCTTCGAGCCGCCACGGGTCCCACGACGCGCGAGAGCTCATCGGCCGTGATTCGGCCTGGCCTCAACAACGTCGGCGGCGACGAGCAGAGGTCGATCACCGTGGACTCGAGACCCACGGAGCAGGGACCCGCGTCGAGGACCACGTCGATCCGTCCGTCGAGCTGCTGGAGCACGTGGTCCGCTGTGGTCGGCGAGAGCTGATTCGAGCGGTTCGCGCTCGGGGCCGCGACCGGACGACCCACGGCGCGAAGAAGCGCCTGCGCCACCGTGTGCGCCGGAACACGCAGCGACATGGCCTCGAGCCCCGCGCACACGACCGGCGCGATCGACGGCGCCTTGGGCACGACGATCGTGAGGGGCCCTGGCCAAAACGCCGCTGCGAGCGCGTCGGCTTCGGCGCTCCACACGGGCGCGAGCGCGCGCGCGGCCGCGGTGTCCGCGAGGTGCGAGATCAGCGGGTTGTGCGACGGCCGTCCCTTCGCAGCGAAGATCGACCGCGCAGCGCGCTCGTCGTCCGCGAGCGCTCCGAGCCCGTACACCGTCTCCGTGGCGAACGCGACGAGCCCTCCACGAAGGAGAACCTCCGCGCACCGCGCGATCGCTCGCGGGTCCGGCGCGTCGGGATCGACGATGATTCGCTCGGTCTTCATGGGATTCGCTTGATTGTCTGTGGCGTCGCGAGGTCCGTCGACGCCCCGTTGGAAGGACTCCGCGCATCGAGGCTCCTCCGACGATCCCTGGGAAATATCCAGGGATCTCTCCGGTGACTCGCCACCGGAAGGCGGAGCCGCCGTCGGGCGCAGCGCTGAACTATCATGCCTCGAACATTCATGAACGAACGCAACGCTCTCTCGCGCCGCGAGCTCTTGTCGTTCGGCGCTGCCGCCGCGGCGACTTCGTGGGTCGCGGACCCTCGCGACGCAAGCGCGCAGAGCACAGCGTCACAGTTCGACGGGGCCAAGACGCGCGCGCTCGTCGTGGGGATCCTCCAGTGGCAGGACAGTCGATTTCGTGGGTTTCCCCAGGAGGGACGACGCGACGCGGTGCTCGTCGAGACGCTGCGACGACGCGGAGTCCCCGAGGCGAACATCACGTTCTTGCGTGATCGCGCTGCGACGAAGTCCGCGATCGAGCGCGCGTTGAGCGCGGCCCTCGCGGCGACCGCGGCGGACGAGACGCTGCTCGTGTACTACGCAGGGCACGGGGCGCGCGTGGACGATGGGAAGACGTTCTTCGTTCCCTTCGACGCGGTGAGCGGTCGCGTGCAGGACACGGGGTGGTCGATGAAGTCGCTCGTCGACGCGGTGAGCGCTGGGACATTTCGCGGTCGAGCGCTGCTCACGGCGGACTGTTGTTACTCCGGCGCGCTCACGCGCGACGTCGAGAGCCGAACCGCGGGTCGCCCCATCGCGACGCTCACTTCGTCGATGGCGAGCGTCGTGAGCACCGGCAACTGGACGTTTACCGAGTGTTTATTGGCGGGACTCGACGGGGCGGGCGTGTGCGACACGAGTCGCGATGGGTTCGTGACGCTCGAAGACCTCGGGCGCTTCACGGACTCGCAAATGGCGTTCGCAGAAGAGCAGCTCGCGACGTGGGCCGCGCGCAACGGATGGTCGCCGAGCTGGCGTGTTTCTCCGGCGAGAGCGCGCTCATGCGCGCGAGAGGGAGAGCACATCGAGGTGCTCTACCGCGGCCAATGGTATCGAGCGCAGATCGAGGGCGAACGACAGGGAGCGGTGCGCGTTCACTACATCGGGTACACGCGCGAGTGGGACGAATGGGTCATCCCGAGTCGATGCCGCGCGTTTTCGCCTCAGCGATTCCCCGTCGGAAGCGCGATCGACGTCGAGTGGAACGGGACCTGGTACCCCGCGCGCGTCCTCGAAGAGCGCCGCGGGATTCATCACATTCACTACGACGGCTACACCGATGTGTGGAACGAGTGGGTCGCCTCCCGCCGTTGCCGCGCGCGCGGAGCGCCCGCCGCCAGCGCCGCCGCGCGCAGCGACGAACCGCGCAGGCGCAGAGGGCGCTGACGTCGCCGAGTGTGCGAGATTTCGCGGTGAAATGCGCGCTGCGCGCTGGACGATGCGCCGCGACCTGCGCCATGTTGTGCGAGAAATATGAAGGCCCGCTCGCTTGTGTTGGGATCGCTCTTTGCGCTCGCAGGATGCCCGTCTCCTACGCCGCCCTCGGACGTGACGGACATCGTAAGCGGCGACGCGACGAGCGACGGTGACGTCGCGTGCGTCGATGGTTCGTGCAACTCCGCCGCGTTTCGCGCGGGCCCGTACGGAACCAACCCGCGCGACCTCGCGGGCCCGTTCACCGTGCCGACGACCGCTGGCGACTGGTCTTTCGAGCGAGAATTCACGGGCCGAGATCACTACGTATTTCTCGTCTACACGCCGGGCACCTTCCGCTTCTCGGACGGCTCGGACTTGTCTCAGGGGCTCTTCGACGGCCCGCTCGACGGCCTGCTCGAACGCGCCCCGCGCAACACGCATTTCTTCTTCTTGTGGAACCGCAACGAAGAGGGCTTCAACACGTTTCGCGACGGCGCCGCCGCGACGCTCGAAGGGCTCCCCGCGGACGTCCGCGATCACTGGCGATCGCGCGTTCACTTCGTCACGCGACAAGCGAACATGCTGCAGGGTTGGATCGGAGACCTCATCCGACGGCGCATCTCGGCGAACCTCCCGTACAAGCGCTACGACGCGTTTCAGTTCGCGGTCGATCGCAACCAGCGCGTTCGCGAGGTCGGCCAGCTCGGCACGCTCGGCCGCGCGGGGCTCGTCGCGGACCTCACGTTTCTCGCGAACGAGCCGCGCTACTACGAGTACGAAGCGCAGCTCGAAGAGAGGCTCCGCGCGCAAACCGCGACGGTGGTCCCCGTGCTCTCGAATCAGCGCGTGGACTACTGGGAAGGGCCGCGCAACTGGCGCGACGCCGTGCAGTACGGCGACGCGATGTTCCCCGACAGCGCGATGATGGCGCGCTTCGACACGCTCGAAGTGGACTTCGCGATGCACTGCCCCAACGGCCGCGACGGAGAGTGCGGAGCGTGGGACTACATCGCGGATCTTCGCATCTGCGAGGAGCCCACGAGCACGCCGGACGCTGGCGCGGACGCGAGCCCCGACGCTGCGAGCGCGCCCGATGCGTCCGCTGATCCCGACGCAGGCGACGGCGCGCCCAGCGCGGATGCGTCCATGGACGCAGCGAGCGCGGACAGCGGCGTCGAGGACGCGGGCGAGACGTTTCGACCCCGCCGCGCGGGATGCGATCGCGAGGTCGCTCGATGGATCACGCCGTACTGGCGCGAGGGGCGCTGGGTCACGGACATCTCGCAGATGCTCCCGCTCATTTCACGCGGCGGTCGCCACACGTTTCGCTGGTACAGCAAGCACCAGTTCGACCCGCGCGAAGTGCCGTACTTCATTTCGCTCTCGTTTCGACTCTCGAACCAAAACCGCGGGATGCGCCCCGCAGAAATTCGCACGCTCTGGTCGAGCGAAGGTGAGCGCTTCGACAGCACGTACGACAGCCGCCACGCAGCGCAGCGCTTCACGGTCCCCGCGGGAACGCGCAAGGTCGAGCTCTACAGCGTGATCACGGGCCACGGCGCCGAGAGCGGTCAGTGCGCAGAGTTCTGCAATCACACCCATCACTTCGCGCTCAACGGGTCGACGCCGAACTCCGTGCGCTTTCCTGACGCGCAGACGGCGCAGGGGTGCGCGGACCTCGTGGGCGAGGGCGTCGTTCCGAACCAACACGGAACTTGGTACTTCGGCCGCGGTGGCTGGTGCCCCGGCCAACAAGTGCGGCCGCACGTGTTCGACTTGACCCCCCAGCTCCGCATGGGCGCCGAGAACGAGGTCACGTACCGCGCGCTACTCGGAAACAACCCGCTCGTCGCGGGCCGCAACTACGGGTCGATCAACCACGCCACGTACCTCGTGTTCTGGCGCTGATCCCGCGCCGCGAGGCGCTCAGGCTTTGCGCGTCTCGGGGTAGAGCACGTCGCTCATCGTGCTCGTGAGCCACGCGTAGAGCTCGGTGCCGAGCGACATCTCGATGAACGATTCGTCGCTCTCGCGCCAAGTAAACTTGAAGGGACCGCCGGTCTTGTCGCTGCGCTCCCAGCTCGTGACGAGCGCGCCGATCGACCGCTGCCACTCGATCGTGACGAGCCCCGGCCGGTCCTTGCGAAACAGCTTGATTCGAAGCCCACCGTCGCGCTGAACGATCAGCCCCGGCGGAGCGTCTTCGCTCGTCAGGTCCGTGGCGAGGTCCACCATGGCCTCGACGCCGCGCTTGTGAACGAGCTGCTCACCGTCGTCGTTGAGCGTGTCTTTCACTTGGGTCGAGAGGTTCTTCAGCAGCGCTTTTCCTTGCTCGCGTCCACTCATGGCCAGAAGGTACCATCCGCGCCGCGTTCATGGCCCGAAGCAAGTCCAGCAAGAGTTCACCCGAGTCCGAGACCCCGAAACCGACACCGCCGCCGCGCGAAGAGCGGCCCAGCCGAGCGTGGCTGAAGCGCGCGCATTTTCTCGCGCGCCTCTCTCGCGCGTGGGACCTGCGCTTCGAGGCGATGGCGCGCACCGGCCGCATCGGTCGCTGGTACAGCGCCGTCGGCAACGAGATGACCACGATTGGTTCGGCGTTGCTGCTGCAGCCCAACGACGGTCTGTCCACCGTCCACCGCGACCTCGGGGCGGTGCTCGCGACGTACCTCGACGTCCCGCGCTTGGCGCCGTCGCTCTTCGACGCGAGCGAGCGCACCGCGTGGGACGAGCTTCGTGACGATCCGAGAGAGCTCGTCTATCGACTGTGTTGCCAACTCCTCGGCCGCCGCGACGGATTCACGCAGGGCGTCGATCGATCGTTTCACTACGGACAGATCCTTCCCGAGCGCGGGATCCGTCACGTGGGGATGATCTCGCATCTCGGAGCGATGCTCCCGGTCGGAGCGGGCATGGCGATGGCGTCACTCCTCGAGAAGCGCGACAACGTCACGTTGGGCTTCATCGGCGAGGGAGCTACTTCGCAGGGAGATTTCCACGAGACGCTCAACACCGCGGGCGTCGCGCGGCTGCCGTACGTGCTCGTGGTCGAGAACAATCAGTACGCGTTTTCGACGCCGGTCGACGAGCAGTTCGCGTGTCGGTTTCTCGCAGACCGCGCCGCAGGCTACGGCATCCACGGCGAGACCATCGACGGGACAGACCTCTTCGCCGTGCACGACGCGCTCACGCGCGCGTACGACCACGCGCGAGCCGGTCGCGGCGCGACGTTGATCGAAGCGGTGCTGCCGCGCATGCGCGGGCACGCCGAGGGAGACGGAAGCTACGAGCTCATCCCCGAAGACGTCCGGCAGGCGTTCTTGGCGCAAGACCCGCTGCCGAAGCTCGAAGCTGCGCTGATCGAGCGCAAGGTGATCGACGCTGCGCGGATCGAAGCCGTGCAAACCGCGGTGGTCGCGATCGTCGAAGAGGCGCTCGAGCGCGCGCTCGCGTGCCCCGAGCCCGACCTCTCGAACGCGACGCGATCGATGTACGCTCCGGGCGACGCGGCGAACGCCGCAGAAAAGCAGCACCAACGCGACGCGGGCCGCAGCGCGAAGACCGCGCTGTGGAGGCCCGATTTCGTCTCGGCCTCCGACGGCGTCGAGACGACGTACCTCGATGGAATCCTCCGCGCGACCCGCGAAGAGATGGAGCGAGACGAGCGCGTCGTCGTGATGGGCCAAGACGTCGCGCAGTTCGGCGGGGCGTTTCGCGCCACCAAGGGGCTGTTCGAGAAATTCGGGCGCCTCCGCGTCTTCAACACGCCCCTCCAAGAGTCAGGAACGATCGGCATGGCCCTCGGCCTCGCGCTCTCGGGCAAGCGCGCGGTGATCGAGATGCAGTTCGCGGACTTCGTGTCCTGCGGCTTCAACCAGATCGTGAACAACCTCGCCAAGACGTTCTACCGCTGGAAGGGCGCCGTTCCCGTCGTGATCCGCTTGCCGTATGGCGGCGGCGTCGGCGCCGGACCCTTTCACTCGCAGTCGCCCGAGGGATGGTTCGCGCACACGCCGGGCCTCGTCGTCGTCGCTCCGTCGAGCGCAGCGGACGCGTACGGATTGCTCAAGCGCGCGATTCGCGACGACAACCCCGTGATGTTCCTCGAGCACCGGTTCTTGTATCGACGCGAGAAAGACGTGCTGCCCCCCAACGCTGACTACACCGTCGAGCTCGGCAAGGCGCGCGTGCTTCGCGAGGGCAACGAAGCAGGCGTGACCATCCTCACGTGGGGCTGGTGCGTCGGCGAGTCGCTCGCGGCCGCCGAAGAGCTCGCGAAAGAGGGCGTTCAGGTGGAGGTCGTGGACCTTCGAACGCTCGTGCCGCTCGACGAAGAGACCGTCTTCGCGAGCGTTCGAAAGACAGGAAAAGTGCTGATCGTTCACGAAGCGACGCTCACGGGCGGCTTCGGCGCCGAGCTCGCCGCGCGCGTCGCGGACTACTGCTTCGAGCAGCTCGACGGCCCCGTGCGCCGCGTCGCGTACCCCGATCGCGCGGCGCCGTACAACAAGAAGCTCGAGGCGACGCTGCTCCCAGACCGCGCGAAGATCGTGGACGAGCTCCGACGCCTCGCGCGCTATTGAGCGCGGGCGCTCAGCGCGCGACGCAGTGGCGCTCTTCGCAGCGTCCGCGGCGGGGCATACAAAACGCGGCGGGCGTCACGTGACATGCGGGCGTCTCGAGGGCGGGGTCGTTGGCGGCGATCGGCTCGCCGCACGAGTTGCCGCGGTAGCAGACAGCGCAGTCTGCGTCGGTCGCGCAGTTGATGGTGGAGGTCGACTGCAGCGCGGCGTTCGGCTGCGCGGCGGCGAGCTGGTTGGTCGTGGTCGCCCGTTGAGACGCACACGAAATCGAGCCAGCGCCGAGCGCCAACACGAACACACCCGAGCGTAGTGCAGCGAACATGACCGCTACGATACGAGACCGCGACGGCTCCTGTCCGCACCGCAGTGAAGTCGCGAAAACACAGCCTCCCACCGCGCCGTGCTTCATCCCACCAACGGCGCAAATCGCAGCGGGTCGGCGACGTTCTTCACTTTGGCCTGTCGCTCGGCGCCAAAGGTCAGCCCGTGGTCCGCGGGCAGCGCTTCGATCGCCTCGCGCATGACGAGGATTTCGTCGCGCTCGGCGCAGCCTTGGAGGCGCGCGGTGTTGTTCATCCCGCTCGAGAAGCCGGTGAAATTGTCGTTGGGTCCGAAGCGGCCAACGAAGAGCGGCGCGAGGTTGACCCCAGTGCTGACCGCGAGCCCGCCCTCGCGGAGGTGCTCGAACCCGTCGCGCGACGGAAACGCGCTCGTCATCGCGCGGATCTCTCTCGCGCACTCGACCGCGCGCAGGATCCGGTTCGAGCGATCCGTGTCGAAGAAGGGCGGCCCGAAGAGCGCGATGATGCAGTCGCCGACCATCTTGTCGAACACGCCGCCGTGCTTCCACACGATCTCGACGGCCTCGTGCGACCAACGTTCGACGAGGTCGGCGACGGCGCTCGGCGTCTTCAACACCTGCTCGGACAGCTTCGTGAATCCCGAGATGTCGATGAACACCATCCCCACCTCGGCCTCGCGGGGCGTGAGGTATCGCTTGTCGTAGCCCTCTTCGATGAGCAATCGCGAGACGTCCTCCGCGCGAAACGAGCGGTGGAGCGTGCGCCACTCTTTGTTGAAGTCGACCACGCGCTGGCGGATGAAGCCCGAGAAGCCCGACAGGAGCTCTCGATCCCACGTGTTGAACCCGCCGACGGACGAGGTGACGAGGAGCTTGCCGACGACGGTCGTCGTCGTGACGCCGTTGATCAGCACTTCTTCTTGCGCCCGCTCGAAGCCGAAGCGCTGAAGCAGCGCGGTGTCGCCGCTGCGCAAATGAGCCCGAGCTTCTCGGCGGACGACCTCTTCGTCCGCGTGCGGCGCGAGCGCGCCCATCGTGTCGAAGCGCAACACGCCTCGCTCGAAGAGCTGCACGTGAACCGTGCTCGTCGAGTCTTCTTCGGCCACGACGACGAGCAACAGTCGATCGAGGGGAACGCTCTTTGCCAGCACGTCCACCGCGGACTTGAGCCCCTCGGCGAGCACCCTGTGCTTGAGCGCGTCTCCGAGCGACATCATCACTCTGTGTCGCTCGCGCGTCGCGCGGATCGAGTAGAGGAAGTTGTCGACCTCCTCGCACATCACGTTGAGCAGAGCCGCGACGTGCTCCGGGTCCTGCGCGGACTTCGAGTTCGCGTCGAGCACGACGGCCGCCTGTCCGAACCACTCGCCCGCGACGTCGAGCGGCTGCGCCACGAGCACGACGTCACCGCGCCGAAGCGTCACCGCGTCACCGTCCTTCTCGGTCGCCTCGAGCACCTCGTCGAAGCACGGAACGATCGTGTTTCGCGGGTGCGTGACGGTCACGAGCGAGAGCTCCTCGCCGAAGCTCCGCAGAAACGCGGCCTTCGCGCCCACCATCGCGCAGAGCGCGGGGAGCACGTGCGCCATGGTGTCCGCGAGCGAGCGTCGCGCTTGCAGCGACTCTTCGATGAGGTCGTCGATGCGCTCGTTGAGCGCGATCATCTGCCGCGCTTTGTCGAGCTGGCGACGCAGGTCGTTGGTGTCGTCGGTCATCGTGGGCTCAGGATCGTACGCGAATCGACGGCAAGTCTGACGGTGCATCGCGAGCGCGTCGGCGATCTTCGACCCGCGCGGAGCGGGCGCTCGTTACGGCGCTCCGAGCTGGCGTGCGCCGCGCCGAGCATCTTCGTCTCGCTCGCCGAGCGCGATCAGCGCAGCCTCGATCTCGCTGCGCGAATTGCGAAGCAGCGACGAATCTCGCGAGAGGATCCGCCCGAGCGACGCGACGCGAAGCTCTTGTGCTCGGACGAACTCGAGCCAACCGGCGACGTCGGGATCCGACGGGGTCGTCGGCAGAAGCCGCCGATGTGTGTCCAATCCGAGCGTGGTCGTTCCGACCCGCAACAGCCATCGATCGCGGTCGAAAACGGCGTGCACGAGGGGCAGCGCGCGGTCTCGACACGCGATGGACTCGCCCGTGGCTGCGCAGTCGATCGAGCAAATTTGCCGACGAAACGCGTAGTGCGCGACGCGCTCGCTCGCCGGCGAAAGCACCTCGATCCAGCGCTCGTCGTCCCGAGCGCGCGCGGCGATCACGACGAGATCGTCGACTCGATCGCCGTCGACGTCGGCGTACGCGCGGTGCTCGACCGCGCTCCATTCGCCGCCAACGGCAGTCGTCGCCGCGACGGCGTTCGGCGCAAACGGCCGAAGTTCGCTCCCTGTCCACCGCATTACAACACGATCGAATGGCTCTGCGTCGAGCACCACGAGCCTCGCGCCAGCGCTCGTCGCGCACCCGACGTAGAGCTCGTCTGCGCCGGCTTCGAAGCGCGCTTCGACTTCGCGTCGCGCGACCGCTGAAGCGCTTCGCCCGGCGGGCGACCTGCTCCATTGCTCGATCAGCGCTGCGCGCTGGACCGCGGGCGGCAAGCGGGGTTCGAGCTCGGCGCGCGCGGCGGGACAGCGAGCGTCGATCGCGGGTGGGGGCTCGACCGTCGCGATCCGACTGAGGTCGATCCACTGCTGCGCGTCGCCGCCGGAGGGACGAATTTCACGCACACGAAATCGATTGCGACGCTGCGCGAGGCGCTCGATCGCGCGTTCGACCGCTTCGCGTAGCAGCGCGGACGGCGATGCCACCTGCGCGAAGGCGACCGTGCGCGCGTTTGGCTCCGAGGGACTCGGCGCATGCGACGACGCCAGCGCGCGCCGCACGTCGACGGTTTGGGCATCCCCCGCGGAGACCGATGCGCGTCGGCACGCGCCGAGAACACACGCTACCGACACGAACGCTGCGAAGGCCGATCGCGACGCGCGAGGGTCCTGTGTCCGCTCGCGCGTCGCCGAGGTCCGCATGCGCGACGCGTAGCACGATCGCCCGGTCAGAGCCCGGGTGCGCCGTCGGTGATCCACTGGCGAATGACCGCGATCTGCTCGTTGGCGAGCGGGACCGACGGCATGCGCTCGCCGCACGTCCCCGCGTCGGTTTGGCACTCGGTGAGCGACGGCATCGTCCCTTCGAGCTTGTGGAGGAGGTAGCTGTCCGTGGGTCGACCAGGCTCGATGAGCCGCAACCGCGGAACCTGCAACGATCGAAGCGCGAGCGTCCCGCGAATGTGCTGCTCGCTGAGGTCGCGCGACTGCGGCGTACGCCCGTCGCCGTGGTGGCAGTACATCGATCCGCAGGACTCGACGAGCACACGCAACGCAGGAGCCGCGCGCGGATCGACGCCCGCAGCGTCGAAGGGCGCGGCGTCATTCGCGCTCGCGTCGGAGGGCGCCGTCGTCGTTGCGTCCGCGGCAGCGTCCGTCTGTGTCGACCCATCGACAGCGGGCGACGCAGGAGCGCACGCGACGAGCGCGACCGCGAACAGTGACATCCAGCGAGCGTTCATGAAGGGTGAGGGTGGGCGCGATTCATTGGATTGTGAATCGATATGATCAATATTTGATTGGATTGATATCGCAAATAACGCGCGACGGCCGAGCGCGATCGGTGTTGAATTTGTGGGCTCGAATGGTTCAGCGCGCCGCCGATCGCGAAGCGCGAGACGAGGCCTCGAGGGCGAGCGTCACACGAGCGCGTCGCCTCGGTGCTACGCTCGAAGCCCATGGCGACGGCGAAAGAGCAGCTCGCGGCGAAGGTACAAGCGATGACCGAGGACGAAGCGCGGGAAGCGCTCGCGATGGTCGCGCTGCTCGAAGCGCCTCTCAGCGAGTCCGAAGACGCGATCTTGCGCGCGCGGCTCGATGCGGCGGACCGCGGCGGGCTCGCGCCACACGACGATGTGATGGCTCGCTTGCGAGCGCGGTTCACGGGAGAGCACAAGCGGGCGTCGGGGGAATGACGGTTCGGTGGTTGCCCGAAGCAGAAGAAGACGCCGTTGCGGTGGGGGACTGGCTGAGCGAGCGAAACCCCCGCGCGGCGCTCGCCGTGCTCGAGCACATCGACCGCGTGCTCGCGCTGCTAGACGACGGGCTCGAAGGATCGATCGCGCGCCTCACCGACGGTCGTGCGGCTCGCCGCTGGCCCGTCGGAACACTGGTGATCTACGACCGACGAAGAGGTGACGTGCTCGAAGTCCTCCGTGTCTTCGACGCGCGACGCGAGCCCATCGAGAAGTGACCGCGCGGCGCGATTGAATCGCGCCGGTGCTACGCTCGGAGCTCATGTCGACCACGGCGAAAGAGCAGCTCGCGGCCCGTGTGGCGGCGATGACCGAGGATGAAGCGCGAGCCGCGTTGGAAGCGCTCGACAATCCCGACGGGCTCACCGACGACGAGCGCCGCGGCATCCTCGATGCGATGGCGGCGATGGACCGCGGCGAAGGCATCGATGGCGAGCTCGTGTTTCGCGAGACGCAGTCCATCATCGACGCTGCGAAGCAACGACGAGCTGCGGGATGACCGTTCGATTCACGGCGCTCGCGCGAAGAGAGTTTTCTGCTTCGATCGAGTGGCTCGTCGAACGAAACCCCGACGCAGCGCAGTCGCTTCGAGATCGGTTGCTGGCCGTCGTGACCTCACTCGAGGCCCGCGAGTTCGAAGGTCGCGAGGTCACGATTGCGCGAGGCGTGACGGTGCACCGCTGGCCCGTCGGAACACTGGTGATCTACTACCGACGCAAGGGCGACGCGCTGTTGGTGCTCCGCGTCTTCGAAGCGCGACGAGAACCCATCGAGCGGTGAGCGCGGCGCCTCACGATCGCCCCACAAAGGCCGCTCGCTCGATTCGCAAAGCGAACCGCCTCGAAGCGGTGAATCCCCCCGTTTGGATTCGTTGGCGTCCCTGACGGGATTCGAACCCGTGTTAGCGACGTGAAAAGCCGCGGTCCTGGGCCTCTAGACGACAGGGACGAACACTACTCTTGGCCGAGGAGCGCGCGGAAGATACATCGATTTGCGCCGACCGCAAGCCTCGAGTGAAGCGTCTTCCCTCCGACGCGCACCCGGGCGCATCCTTCGCCCCGAAAAAATGAGTGCAACGAATCCGTCGGACGCGATCGTTCCGTCGCTCGAAGATCCGCTCGCGCCGTCTGCGCCCCGCGCAGAGACGCCCTCGGTCTACGACCGGACGATCGAAGAGGGCTTGGCCCTCCGAGAGAAGCCGCGAAACCCAGGGATCGAACCGATCGTTCGTCAGCACGCCAAGCGGCGCATGACGATCTGGGAGCGCATCAACGTCCTGACGCCCGAGCGCCCGGACGTCCTGTTTGAAAACTGGGGCCCGAATCTCGACGGCGCCTCCCTCGTCACCGCGATCCTCCGCATCGGAGACCGCGACGTCGCTTGCTACGGTCACGACTTCACCGTTCGCGCTGGCTCCATGGACGCCACCAACGGAAAGAAGCTCGCGCGACTCTTTCAGCTCGCGGGCGAGAAGGGCATTCCCCTCATCGGGATGAACGACTCCGCGGGCGCGTACGTCCCCGCGGGCGTCGGCGGTCTCGACGGCTACGCCGAGGCGTTCACCGCGCTTCGAAAGATCAACGGCGTCGTCCCGAGCATCATGTGCATGTTCGGCTTCAACGCGGGCGGAGGCAGCTACTTGCCTCGCCAAGGCTCGTTCGTGATCCAGCCGGGCGACACGTTCTTCGGCCTCACAGGGCCCGGCGTCGTGAAGTCGGTGCTCGGCGAAGACGTGACCCCCGACGACCTCGGCGGACCCAAGGTGCACGGAGCCTCGGGCGTCGCGGACCTCACCGTCGCCGACGAGGTCGCGGCGCTGCGCATCACGCTTCGCTTGCTCTCGTACTTGCCGAGCAACAATCGCTCGTTCGCGCCCGTGCAGAGCACGAGCGACCCGATCGACCGCGCGACGCCCGAGATCGACACGCTCTTGCGCAAGACGTTCGACTCGCCGACGGGGTTCAACACTCCGTTCGACATTTCGCTGCTCATTCAGCAGGTGTCCGACCACGGCGACTACTTCGAAGTGCAGCCCGCGCGCGCTCGAAACATGATCACCGCGTTCGCGCGCCTCGGCGGAAACGTCGTGGGCTGGGTCGCCAACAACTCCGCCGTCGCGTCGGGCCAGATCGACGTCGCCGCGGCGTACAAAGCCGCGCGCTTCATCCGCTTCTGCAACCTCTACAACATCCCGGTGATCTTCGTCGAAGACACCACCGGCTTTCTGCCCGGCAAGGAGCAAGAGACGCTCGGGATCGTGCAAGCGGGACGCGCGATGCTCGACGCGATCGTCGACCTTCGAACGCCGCGCATCTTGCTGCTCGTCCGCAACGCGTTCGGCGGCGCGTACGCGTCGTTCAACAACTACCCCACGGGCGCCGACCTCGTGCTCGCGCTGCCGACGACGCGCGTCGCCGTGATGGGCCCAGCAGGAAAAGAGTTCGTCTACAAAGACGAGCTCCGAAAGATCCGCGCAGAGGCCAAGACGCAAGGCCCCGAGTGGCTCAAGGCGCGCGAAGCCGAGCTCAATCAACGCTACGAGCGCGAGCTGATGAACCCGCGCGAGGCCCTCTCGCTCGGCTCGATCTCGCGGCTCTGCGATCCCAAGGACCTTCGTTCGGCGCTCGGGCGGGGCGTCTCGTTCTTCTTGCGCCACTACACGCCGAGCCCGATGTGCGGCCCGCAGCGGGAGTTTCACTGATGATCGCCGGCAACGGAACGAACAAGCCGAGCAAGCAGCTCGACGCCGACAACTACGTGCGCAACCCCGAGACCACGCGGGATCGAAAGCTCCGCAACGCCGACAGCGCGTGGGTGCGGAGCTTCGATTGCACCGACGTTCGCCCGCTCATCGTGTGCCGCGGGCCCATTCGCGCCGAAGCGATGGACGTGTTCGAGCAGATGGGCATCGAGCACTACGGGATGCTCCTCTCGGAGAAGGACTCGATCGTGTACACGCTCGCGCTCGCCCCCGAGCTGCGCCGCGTTCGACCCGAGCACGTCCACCGAGTGCGCGACTACACGGGCGCCAACAAAGACGAGCGCGTCGAGCGCATGCTCGAGATCGTCTCGATCTGCAAGCGGCACGGGTACACCCACGTCTTCGCGGGCTACGGCTTCATGGCCGAGGACGCTGAGTTCGTGCGAACGCTCGAGCAGCACGGCGTTCAGTTCATCGGTCCGCGCTCGACCGTGCAGTCCGCCGCGGGAAAGAAAGACGAAGCCAAGCGCACCGCCGTCGCCGAAGGGGTCTCGGTCACGCCGGGCATCGACGACGTCACCGCGCGCACGCTGCTCCGCAAGCACCCGACGCGCGAAGCGCTGAGCGCGCTCGTCGCAGAGCACGGCCTCGCGGTCGATCACCAAGCGTTCGCCGACGGCGTCGCGCTGAAGCACCTCGCGGACGCCGTGTTGCGCGCGGGGTACGCGGCTGGGCTCGATCTCTACACCGTCGACGAGCTGTGCGACGAAGTGTCGCGCTGCGCAGAAGACATGTTCGCAGCGCACCCCGGCAGCCGCGTGAGGCTCAAGGCCATCGGCGGCGGCGGCGGCAAGGGACAGCGAATTCTCCGTGGAATTTCACGGGGCGAAACGAACCCTGCGGCCGCGCGAGAAGCCGCCAGCGCGGCGCCCGGCGCCGTCCGCGAGATCCTCGCCGAGGTGAAGGCGGGCGGCGTCGGCGACGACAAGAACGTCTTGCTCGAGCTCAACGTCGAAGAGACCCGCCACAACGAGATCCAGCTGCTCGGCAACGGAACTTGGTGCATCTCGCTCGGCGGCCGCGACTGCTCGGTGCAGATGCACGAGCAGAAGCTCCTCGAGGTCTCGGTCACGCAAGAGGGACTCGCGCAGGCGATCGCTTGGGCGCGCGAGCACGCGAAGCCCGCCGCGGTCTCGGCGCTCGAGAAGGACCTCGCGACGCTCGTGAAGATGGAGCAAGAGGCCGAGCGCTTCGGCGTCGGCGTGGGCCTCAACTCGGCGTCGACCTTCGAGTGCATCGTCGAGCGTGACCGGCACTTCTTCATGGAGGTCAACACACGGATTCAAGTCGAGCACCGCGTGAGCGAGCTCTGCTACGCGCTGCGCTTCAGCAACCCCAACGACCCCAAGGACTCGTTCACGGCGTACTCGATCGTCGAGGTGATGGTGCTGCTCGCGCGGCACGGGGCGCGGCTCCCGCGGCCCACGCGCGTCGTGCGCCACGGAGCGTCCATCGAGGCGCGGCTCAACGCCACGGACCGCTCGCTCTCGCCGCACGCGGGCGGCGTGATCCAGAGCTGGACCGACCCGATCGAGCACGAGATCCGCGACGACCAGGGAATCTGCCTGAAGAACCCCGACACGGGCGTGTTCGTTCGCTATCGCCTCGCCGGCGCGTACGACAGCAACATCGCGCTGCTCGTGACGTACGGCGACGATCGGCGCGCGAGCTACGAGCGGCTCTGCGAAATCCTTCGGCGCATGAAGCTCCGCGGCGTCGATCTGCAGACGAACAACGCGTTTCACTACGGGCTCGTGCACTGGTTTCTGTCCCACGGCGTGTGGGCGAAGCCGACGACGCGGTTCGTCGTTCCGTACCTGACCGCGGTGGGCCTGCTCGCCGAGGCCGCGCAAGAGATCGACGTCGCCGCGGCGCTCGCGATGATCAGCGCGCACCACGAGAAGCGCTGCGCCGCGTACGGCGCGGACGTCGCCAAGAAGCTCTCGGCGGCGACGCGCGCGGCGATCGCCCGCAAAGAGACGCTCGTGCAGCGGCCGTTCGACGCGCTCTTCGACGAGCCCCACGTGCTCGCGGCGTGGCTGAGCTACAATCGCACACGATTTCAAGTGACCGACGGCAAGGTGCGCTGGCTGGTCAACCCGATCGAGGTCCTCGCGGACACCTACTGGCTGCTCAACATGGACTTTCGCCGTGGAGTTCCTGCGGCGCACGTGATCTGGGAGCACGACCACGAGCTGCTCGAGACCGCGCGCGGGTTCTACCGCCGGCTCGAAGAGCGACTCGCGGGCCTCGACTGGAGCACCCTCTCGCAGCGGCTCGAAGAGAGTGCGCCGCCCGAGGGCTTCGACGCAGCCCTCTGGGAGCGCGTCCGCAGCGCGCACCGCGGCTACCAACTGGGGCTCGAGCTGCTCGATCTGCTTCCGCTCGTGGCCGATCGCGCGGGCTTCTTCGAGCTCTCGGTGGACGACGAGCTCGAGGTGAAGATCCCCGCGCGGCTCACCGACGTCGCGCTGCAAGCGAAGATGAAGCGCGTTCTCTCGCCTCCGCCCGCGACGCGCGCCAACGAGGTCGTCGCTGCGTCGGGAGGCATGTTCTACCTGCAAGAAGCGCCCGATCGACCGCCGTTCGTCTCGGTCGGATCGCACTTCGACGCGGGACAGCCGCTCTACATCATCGAAGTGATGAAGATGTTCAACAAGGTGCTCGCGCCCTTCGCGGGGACGATCGACGAGGTCCTCATCGAGGGCAACGGGACGATCGTCCAGAAGGGACAGCCGCTCTTCAAGGTCACGCCCGACGTGAAGATCGTCGAAGAAGACGCCGGCGCGCGCACCAAGCGACTGCGCGCGAGCACCCAGCGCTACGTCGACGCCGCGCTCGCCTCGCGCGAGTAGCGGTCCTGCGCTCGGTCCATCACGGGACGGGCTTCGCGCGAAACACTTCGACGCCCACGGAGTCGCAGTCGGGATACACGTCGGGCTTCTCGGCCTTGACGATCACGCCCATGATCGACTCGTTGGCGAGCAGCGCGGCGGCGATGTCGTCGCACAGCGTCTCCAACAGGTTGATGTGCCCGCGGCCCACGCGCTGGGCGATCGCCGCGCGGATGATGTCGTAGTCGAGGATCTCGCTCAGCTGATCGGACTTGGGCGTCGAGCGCTCGAGCAGGACGAACAGGTCGACGCTGAAGCGCACGCGCTGCGGCCCGTGCTTCTCGCTGTGGTTCACGCCGATGCGCACGGGCACGTCGTAGCGACGCAAGAACACGCGTCGGCAGCGCGTCACGAAGAACTCTGGAAGTCCGCTCAGCATCGGGTTGGGCCGTGGGCTCTCTATACTATTTCCCGCGTGTGCTACTCACGGCGAAGCGCGAGGCTCCTTCGTGAGCCGCTCGCGAAGGAAGATTGATCAATTCGATGCACCAGGTATTGGCAGACCTCGTTTCGCTGCTCGCGCTCGAGCGGCTCGACCGCGATCGCTTCCGCGGGACGTCGCAAAACCTCGGATGGGGCGCGATCTTTGGCGGACAAGTGCTCGGACAAGCGCTCTCGGCGGCGACGCAGACGGTCGAGCCCGATCGGCTCGCGCACTCGCTCCACGGGTACTTCTTGCGCTCGGGCGACGTGAACCGGCCCATCTTGTACGACGTCGACCGGCTGCGCGACGGCGGGTCGTTTTCGGCGCGACGCGTGACCGCGATTCAAGACGGAGACGCGGTGTTCTGCCTCGAAGCGTCGTTTCAGCGCGACGAAGCCGGGTTCGAACACCAGGACGCGATGCCCGAGGTCCCTTCGCCCGACACGCTCAAGTCCGAGCGCGAGATGGCGCTCATGCTCGCAGACGTGCTTCCCACCAAGCTCCGCGCGATGGCCACCGCCGAGCGCCCGATCGAGATTCGCCCCGTCGAACTGCGAAATCCGCTCAAGCCCAAGAAGACCGCGCCCGCCCGCAACCAGTGGTACCGCGCGATCGACCGGCTGCCCGACGACATCGCGCTGCATCGCTACCTGCTCGCGTACGCGTCGGACTTCTCGTTTCTCGGAACGTCCATGGACCCGCACGGCGTCAGCTGGCTCACGCCCGGGATGCAGGTCGTGTCGCTCGATCACTCGATGTGGTTCCACCGGCCTTTTCGCATGGACGAGTGGCTGCTCTACGTCGTCGACAGCGCGTCGGCGTCCGGCGGTCGAGGGCTCGTTCGCGGGCGCTTCTTCGCGCAAGACGGTCGGCTCGTCGCCTCGTGCATGCAAGAAGGGCTCATTCGCAAGCGCGGTTGAATTCGTGTTCAGCGCGGAGACTTCGCGAAGGGCCACTTCATCTGCGCGAAGAGCCCCTTCGGCATCGGGTCGTCGATCCCGAAGCGCGTCGCGACGCGACCCTTCGGCATGTAGAACGTCCCGAACACGAGGTCGATCACGCTGAAGAGCCCCGCGAAGTTCTTGTCGCGCGCCTCGGGCTCGTTCGAGTGATGCCACCGGTGAAAGACCGGTGACGCGATCACGTACCGAAGCGGCCCGAAGGTCCACGGGAGCTCCGCGTGCAGCACGAGCCCGTACACCGCGATGATCGGCGCCGCCCACGCGAGCGTGTCCAACGGAAAGCCCATCGCGATCACGACCCACCCCTGCACCACGCGCGGGAGGATCTCTCCGAGCGGGTGATTTCGCGCTGCAGAAAGCCAGTCCAAATGCTCGCTCGAGTGGTGGATCGCGTGCGTACGCCACAGCAACGGACGGTGCAGCGCGCGGTGCATCCAGTAGCCGACGAGGTCGACGATGAGCAGCGCGAGCAGGGCCCGCGAGAAGCCCGAGAGCGCGAGCACCGGACCGTGCCCCGCCGCCAGCGCCTCGACCCGCGTCCCTCGCAGCACGCTCACGGCAATGGACAAAGGCAGCAGCGCGAAGATCACCAGCGCCTTCGTCGCTGGGTTGAGCACCCACGCCTGCGCCACCCAGTACACGAGGTCCACGCGTCGTGTGTGAAGGCGCGGCGGACGCGCTCCGTAGCGGCGCTCGAGCGCCCCGAGCGTGGCCGACAGGATCAACACGACGATCAGAGGTCCGAGCAGATAGCCCATCGTGTGCGGTAGACCGGCACCGTAGCGCGGGCGAGGGCGGTATGCTCGTCGGCCATGTTGACCGCGGTGGATGTGCGCTCGAAGGTCCCCGAAGTCCGCGGAGTTCCTGGGCTCGGGTGCGTTCCGTGGATGCTGCGGGACGGACCGGGGTTTCTGCTGCGAGAAGCGCGCGCGCACGGCCCGCTGTTTCGCGCGAAGATGGGGCCGGGGAGCCTCCTCGTCGTCGCGCACCCTCGTGATCTGCGCGTCGTGCTGCACGAGCAAGCGAAGGACTTCGTCCGCGGAAACACCGTCGACCTCGTGCGTCCGCTGCTCGGAAACGGCCTTCCCCTCTCGGACGGAGACTTCTGGCTCAAGCAGCGACGCACGATGCAGCCCGCGTTCAACCGCGGCCACGTCGCGCTGCTCGCGGACAAGATGGCCGCGGTGTGCGAGCGGCGGCTCGCGGACGTTCCGCTGGGCGCGACGATCGACGTTCATCGGTTCTTCACACACCTCGCGCGGGACGTGATCGTCGAGACGATGTTCTCGGACTCGGTCGCAAACGAGAGCCAGCGGCTCGACGAGGCGTTCGTCGAGGTGAGCGCGTTCGCCGGGAGCCGAGCGTTCTTGCCTGTGAAAATCCCAATCGAGTGGCCCTTGCCGTCGAACACACGTTTTCGAAACGCCGTCGCCACGATCGACACCGTGGTCTCGTCGATCGTGAAGCGGCGGCGCGACGGCGAGCGCAAAGGCGACCTTCTCGACGCGCTGCTCGACGCGCGCGACCCCGAGACAGGCGACGCGATGGCGCCCGAGCACCTTCGAGACGAGCTCGTCACGATCTTCTTTGCGGGCCACGAGACCACCGCGAACATGCTCACGTGGGCGTGGGTCGAGCTCTCGTCGCACCCCGAGTGGGCGCGGCGCATGCGGGACGAGCTCGTGGCGCTCGCGCCCGATCGACCCATCGTCGCAGAGGACGTCGCGAAGCTGCCGGTGACCAACGCCGTGCTACGCGAGGCGCTGCGGCTGCATCCGCCCGCGTGGATCTTCGCGAGGCAGCGACTCGAGCCCTTCGCCCTTCGCGACTACGATGTGCGCGCCAAAGAAGTGCTCTTGCTGTGCCCCTACGTCACGCACCGACTCGAAGAGTATTGGCCCAACCCCGACGTGTTCGATCCGCAGCGATTTCTCGAGGCAAATCCGTTCACGCTGGGCGGCGGTCGAGAGATCCACTACCTGCCGTTCGGCAGCGGACCGCACGTGTGCATCGGAAACTTCTTCGCCATCACCGAGGGCGTGATCGCGATGGGCGCGCTCGCGCGCCACGGAAGACTGCAGATCGCCGAACCTTCGCGTGTGCGATCGGTCGTCGCATCGACGCTCACCGCAGCGAACACGCGGGCGCGCGTCGAAGCGTGGTGAGCTCTTCGCCCCCCTTCGCGTCGATCAACCGAAGACTGTCGTGTTGTTCTTCGCGATGAGGCACTGCACGTACGGAGCGAGGTGCTGCTCCGGGATCTGCCACGCCTGCGAGAGCTGGTTCAGCATCGCGGTCTCTTGCGGCGCGAGGTGACCGTCGCCCATCGCGAGGTCCGCGGCGTTGAGCAGCGCGCAGAGCTTCTGCTGCGGCGACAACAGCTGCGCGCTCTGCTGCAAGAACATCGGAAACGCCGTGCGCCGCGTGTACGCGAGCGCCGCGTCGAGGACCGGATCCTCGGGGATCACCTTGAAGATGTCGCCGCGCTCGTTGGGGTCGAGGTGCCCGTCGCTCGCGGACAGGTAGATCATGGTCGCCGCCAAGGCCACCTTCGGCGTCAGTGTGATCTGTTGACCCTGAAATCCATCGAACATTCCCATCACTGTCCTCCATCGGCGCTCGGTCGAGCGCGGTCGAAGCCCGGCGCCCTGCCGAGTTGGCAAGGCGAGACATCGGTGCGGCGGAGCATCGGCGCGACGACTGTGCGCCGTCAAGGCGCAGCGAAAGCTCGAGGTTCGCAGGACAGAGAACGTCCCGTCGCCTTCGTGCCGTGCGCGCCTGGTCGTGCCATCATCCGCGCACTCGCGGCATCGATTGGCGCCCCCCGGCGCGCCGCCCCGTTGGAAGGACTACAGGCAGTTTGCAATCTCCTGGGAAATATCCCGAGCGACGCAGGCCGCGTGTAGCCAACGGAAGGCGGAGCCACTCTCACTCTGCGCCGACGTTCATGCCGACGAAGAACGAGGTTAGATCAACATGTCCAACGCTCCGGTAGGCGGTCCTCCGCCGGTCCGAACGATCGCGTTCAACTCGATGCCCGCGACAACGCGGCAGCGGTTCGTCGACGTCGTGTCGGGTCGTTCTCCCCAGAAGCCGATCCTCTCGCAGCCGTCGCTGACGGTGGGCGGCGGGGTCGGCTGGCTCGTCACAGCGGTGTTCTGCGTGATGGTCGTCTTCGCGATGATGTCGTCGGCGTCGCAGGGCCGATACTCGAGCTCGTGGCTCGAGGGACTCGGCGGGCTCGTCGCGATTTCGCTCACCTTGTGGCTCGCGTTCTTCGGGGTGTTCGCCGCGGTCAAGCGCTTCAACACCAAGGGCGCGCTGCCGTTTCAGGCGGGCAAGTACCTGTTCGCCACCGACCTCGTCGTGGCCGAGAGCGATCAGATCACGCTCGTCCCGATGGGGTTGATGAAGAACTTCAACGGGGTCCACCAACACTACAACGGCGTCTATACGCACACGGATCTGCACTTCCACTTTCAGGGCTACGGCACCGTGACCTTCGCCGTGAAGGGAAAGCACGTCGCCGAGCAAGCCCTCGACGAGCTCGCCGCGATGACCCGCGCGATCTCGGACGCCGCGAAGAACAAGGACGTCCGACGGCTGCGCGACCTCGACGTGTTTCACGACGCGTTCGCGTCGGGCGTGATGGACAAGCCGGGCCTCGCGGGGCTCGACGCGCTCGTCGCCGAGCAGAGCAACGCGCAGGCGACGGGTCCGCTCGCGCGCGAGATCCCGAAGTTCTTCAAGTGGGGCTGGGCCGCGTCGCTCGTCGCCGCGCTGGTGAGCGCCGTTCCTTCGTGGACGCTCGCGGCCAAGGCCGGTGATCGCTCGCGCCTCGCGGACGCGATCGGCCCGTACTCGAGCACGTACCAGCTCGAAGACTACGTTCGCCGCGGCGGTGACGAGACCGATCTCGTCGCGACCGAGATCGCGCCGCTCACGGTATATCGAGAGGCGCTGCGCCGAAACAGCGTGACGTCGCTGCGCGACTTCGTTCGAACCAACCCCAACTCGCGCTACGTGACCGAGGCGCGCGGGCTCATTCGCGAGACGTTCGTGCGCGTGCGCCGACGCTTCGACGAGCAAGCGGCGACCGATCCACAGATGCGCGCGTTCATGACAGCGCTGCTCGGCTACCTCGAGTCCAACGACTCGCCTCCCGTGTCCGTGCGCTTTCGTCCGCCGACGTCCGACGCGCTCTCGCAGATCGACGCGCGCTTGACGCTCGAAGGTCGGCGCATGGCGGGTCGAGACATCGTCGCGATCGCTCCGCACTTCACCGAGGCCACGAGCGGGCCGCGCGAGCGCGAGATCACGCAGAACCTCTCGCGCGGATTCGGCGCGGTGTTTCCCAACGACGTGCTGCGACTGCAGGACGGCGTGCGGATCGTCGGTGAGTCACCCACGAGCGTGACCGAGCCCACGATCGAAGTGGGCTACGTCGTGCGGCCGTCCGGGTCGTTCTACTCGCTGCGCACGGGCAACCGCGCGTTCGTGGGGATCGTCGTCGACTTCGCCGTGCTCATGCGCGTCCCGGGCTCGACGCAGACGTTTACGTTTACGACCAGCGTCCAGCCGCCCGAGCGCTTCTCGTTCAGCTACGACACGTACGGCGGGGCGAGCGCAGGCCCGAGCGACGGTCGCGTGTACACGGTGATGGCCGAGCGCGCGTTCGACCAGCTCAGCGAGCACATGGCGGGCGTGTTCTTCCGCAGCGGGACCGAGGCGCATCGCTCGCTCCAGGGAACGGCCACCACGCGCTCGGCGGGCACCAACCCGTAGTCGCAGACGCACCGCGCGGCGGCATCGGGGACCGACGCGCTACTCGGGCCAGAGCTTCGCGCTCGTCCCTCGAACGATGCGCTCGAACGCAGCGTCCGTCGTGATGCGCCGCGCGATCACGCGAAGCTCGCGGTCGTACTCGAACGGGATGATTGGAAAGTCCGTTCCGTACGCGATGCGATCGCTGCGTCGCTCGATCTCGCTCCAATCGATGCGCTGCTCGAAGTACTCGGCGCACGCCATCGACGTGTCGAGATAGAGCCCCTCGTAGCGATCGACGAGCGAGAGGTACGGGCCGATCTCGTCGAGCCCGAGGTGCGGGACCACGAGCGTCAACGACGGAATCGCCTGCAGCACGCGCTCGCACCGCGCGTGATCGCAGATCTCGTGGGTGTCCACGCCGTACGCGTCGCTCGCCGGAGCGCGTCCACAATGGACCACCGCGGGCGCGCCCGCCGCAGCGCACTCGCGCAAGATCGCGACGACGCGCGGGTCGTCGATGGGCGTCTTCTGCACGTGGCAGTGGAGCTTGATCCCGCGCAAGCCCATCGGCCCGAGGGCCTCGCGCACGACCTCGATCGCGTCGTGATCGTCCGGCGAGACGGTCCCGAGCGCGACGAGCCACGGATGCGCGCGAGCCATCTCTCGGGCAAACGCGTTGAGCGTGCGCGCGATGCCCGGTTTGTGCGCGTACACGAGGCTCACCGCGCGACGGACGCCGCTCGCCGCGAGCGCGCGCGCGGTCTCGTCTGCGGTCGCGCGAAAGCGAATCTTCCACGCGTTGTCGTCGAACCATCGCCACAGCGCGCGATAGATCCCGTCGGGCCACAGGTGCACGTGCGCGTCAGTGATCGCTTCGAGAAGCTTGCGACGGCGGCGGTCGTCCTCGCGCGCCGCGCCCACCACGTCGCCATGGTCGTCGAGCGGCGCCGGGTCCGGCGCTTCGATGCGTCTCGAGGCCGCACAGCAAGGCGCGACGCGCTCTGAATCGCCGTTCATTCTCGCTCGACGGTACACCCAACGACCCGCCGCTCCGTGCGCGTTGCGCTATGGTTGCCAGCGATGCTCCACGCAGATCCGCTGCACGCGCTCGACCACGCCCTCGAACAGGGGCGCTCGACCTTCGCGTGGGCGCTCGAGCACGCGACGCAGGGCGACCCGCTCCCGACGCTCTGGCAACAATGCGACGACCCGTTCGTGATGTTGAGCCTCGCGGCGCGGGTGCACATCGACGGCGCGGGCCGCGCGTTGCTCGACGCGTCCGCGGACGCGCGCGCGTATCCGCACGGGCGGGACTGCCTCACGAGCGCGGCGAGGGCGCTCGCCTCGGGGGCGGTTCGCGAGGCCGAGAGCTGGGTGAACAGCGCGGTGGTTCACTTTCCGGGGCGAGGGACCGCGAGGCCGCAGCCCGAGAAGGGACGCGCGCTCGCGGCCGCGGTGTGCGACGCGCTGCGAAGGCACGTCTCGCTCGAGCTCTCGCTCATCGAGCGCTGAGCCCTCACAGACCCGCGTCGATGCTCCCTGAGTCGGCGATCACCTGCACGCGCACGACGGACGACGCTGGCGTGCGACGAACGGCGGCTTGTTCGGTGAGCCGCGTCACGGTGTCGCGTTCGACTTGCAGCCTTCGCTCCGAGGCGATTCGCCCGCGAATCCAATCGACGCTCTCTTCGAAGGTGCGATCGATCGCGGCGCGCTTGTCGACGAGGCGCACCATCCAGTAGCCGCGACGACCCCGATACTGACCGGCGACGGGCTCCGCGGTCACCTCACCCTCTTCGCGCAGCGAGAACGTCGCGCGACGCAGGGACTCGTCGAGGTCCTCGCGCGTCTCGGTCACATCGCTGAACTCGTACTCCGCGCGGATGATGTCGTCGTCGACCGTGAGCTGCCGCGTGACCTCGCGAAACGCGCGACGGAGCTGCGCGCGATCGAGCCGGCTCCAGCGCCGGGTCTCGCGTTGCAGCCGCGTGAGGTCGTTCGTGAAGATCACCGCGACGCGACGACGCTCGGGGATGTGAAATCGATACGAGTTCGAGTCGTAGAACGTCCGCGCTTCTTGTTCGGTCACGCGCATCGCGTCCGCGGTCGGGTTGAGCACCGTCGCGCGCAGCCTCGCGATGAGCGCGCGTTCGATCGCGGCGCGCACGGCGGGGTCGTTTTCGAGGCCGCGTCGGCGCGCTTCCGCGGCGAGCAACCGATCAGCGACGATGCGATCGACGAGGCCCTCGAGCGCGGCGGGGTCCTGCGCGTAGCGGCGTTGCTCGACCTCGTTCGCGTCGCGTACGCGATCGAGGACTTCACCCGCGGTCACGGTCACGCCGCGACCGGTGACGACCGCGGTCGTCGGCGCGGCGGAGGGCTGGACGACGACCGAGGTTCCCGCGGTGTCGGGCGTCGCGGCGTCGATGAGCCACGGGATTCTTCCTAGGGGAATCCCCGCGTCCATGTACGGACGCGACTGCGCGATGGCAGCGCGTCCACCCGCGGAGCCGAGGGCGACGGCGACGCTCGCGACCGCGAGGCTGAAGACGATGGGTGAGAGTCGACGCACGAGACTTTGGCGTTGAACGAACTAGCGGGGGATTTTCTTCGCGTCTTCGAGAAACTTCGCGAGCCCGATGTCCGTGAGCGGGTGCTTCGCGAGCTGCTCGATGACCTTGAACGGGATCGTGCAGACGTCCGCCCCGAGCATCGCGCTCTGCACGACGTGGATCGGGTGGCGCACGGACGCGACGAGCACCTCGGTCTTGTAGTGATAGTTGCGGTAGATCGTGACGATCTGCTCGATGAGGGCCATCCCGTCTTCGCTCGCGTCGTCGAGGCGACCGACGAACGGCGAGATGTACGTCGCGCCCGCTTTGGCGGCGAGCATCGCCTGCGTCGGCGAGAAGCAGAGCGTGACGTTGGTCTTGATGCCCTCGTCGGTGAGCGTGCGGACCGCCTTCAGTCCCTCGACGATGAGCGGAACCTTCACGACGATGTTCTTGTGCGTCTTGGCCCAGTCGCGGCCTTCGCGAACGATGTCGTCGTACGACGTCCCGAGGACCTCCGCCGAGATCGGGCCGTCGACGAGATCACAGATCTCTTTGACGACATCCGCGTACTTTCGGCCGGTCTTCGCGACGAGCGACGGGTTGGTGGTGACGCCGTCGATGGCGCCCATCCGCGCGGCCTCGCGGATCTCTTGGGTGTCGGCCGAGTCGATGAAGATCTTCATGGCGCGTACGCTGTATTCTCGTTGGGCTTCGTAGTCCAGAGCACGCCGGGGGATCGGGCTGCGAGGCGGTTCGGCATTACCTACGCTCGGCGACGGGCCCGCGGTATAAGCGCGCCATGGACAGGCCCCTCGCGCTCATCCTCGATTTTGGTTCGCAGTACACCATGCTGATCGCGCGGCGCATCCGCGAGCTCGGGGTGTACTGCGAGATCCAGCCTTGCACGGTCGGGCTCGACCGCGTGAAGGAGATGAAGCCCAAAGCCGTGATCCTCTCGGGCGGGCCGTCGAGCGTGTTCGACGACGGGGCCCCGAGCTTCGATCGCGCGCTGTTCGACCTCGGGATCCCCGTGCTCGGGATCTGCTACGGCGAGCAATTGACCGCGCATTTGCTAGGGGGAAAGGTCGAGAAGGCGCCCGAGCGCGAGTACGGCCCCGCGAAGGTCACGGTGCACAAGCGCAAGGGAATCTTGGCGAGGTTCGACGCCGAAGAGTCGATCGACGTGTGGATGTCGCACGGCGATCGCGTGGTGGCGTTGCCCGAGGGCTTCGAGGTGCTGGCGACGAGCTCGCACTCGCCGTTCGCCGCGGTCGGTCACGAGGCACGGCGGATCTACGGCGTGCAATTTCACCCAGAGGTTCACCACACCAAGCGCGGCAAGGACGTGCTCGCGGCGTTCTTGTTCGACGTCGCGCAGATGAACGCGGACTGGGGCGCGGGCGTCTTCGTGGACGAGGCCATCGCGAAGGTCCGCGCGCAGGTGGGCTCGGGCCGCGCGATCTGCGGGCTCTCGGGCGGCGTCGATTCGTCGGTGGCCGCTGTGCTCTGTCACCGCGCGCTCGGCGGTCGCTTGACGTGCGTGTTCGTCGACAACGGCGTGCTTCGCAAGGGCGAGCGCGAGCAGGTCGAGCGCGTGTTTCGCGAGCAATTCTCCCTTGATTTGCGGGTGATCGACGCGAGCGAGCGGTTTCTCGCGGAGCTGCACGGCGTCACCGACCCCGAGAAGAAGCGCAAGATCATCGGAAAGGTGTTCATCGACGTGTTCGACGAGGTCGCGCACTCGATCGAGGGCGTCACGCACCTCGTGCAAGGGACGCTGTACCCCGACGTGATCGAGAGCGTCTCGTTCAAGGGCCCGAGCGCCGTGATCAAGAGCCACCACAACGTGGGAGGCCTTCCCGAGCGCATGAAGCTCTCGCTCGTCGAGCCGCTGCGAGAGCTCTTCAAAGACGAGGTCCGCGCCGTGGGCGAAGCGATGGGACTGCCGCGCGACGTGCTCTGGCGCCACCCGTTTCCCGGGCCGGGGCTCGCGATTCGTTGCCTCGGAGACCTCAACAAACACCGGCTCGACGTGCTTCGCGCGGCCGACGCGATCGTCGAAGAAGAGCTCCGAAAGAACGGCCTCTACGACTCGGTGTGGCAGTGCTTCGCGGCGCTCTTGCCGGTGCGATCGGTCGGCGTCATGGGCGACGAGCGCACGTACGACGAGTGCATCGCCATTCGCGGCGTGACCTCCGTCGATGGAATGACCGCGGATTGGGCGCGACTTCCGTACGACGTCCTCGCGGTGATGTCCTCGCGCATCATCAACGAAGTGCGCGGCGTCAACCGCGTCGTGTACGACATTTCGAGCAAGCCCCCCGCGACGATCGAGTGGGAGTGATGCGGCTCGTCGCGCTCATCGCGATCGCGCTCTGCAGCTGCGCCACGGGCAACACAAACCGCGGCGCGCGCAGCACCGTCGCGTACAAATTCGTGTGCTCGCCGAGGGACGCGACGCTCATCGTCGACGAGCAGAACATGGGCCAGTGCGTCCTCTGGGAGCAACGCTGGCTCGGCCTCGGTCCCGGGACGCACCGCGTCCGCGTCGAGCGCGAGGGCTTTTTGCCGAACGAAGCGGAGCTTCCAGGGCAGGGGCCGCGCGGGACGATCCGCGTCGAGCTCCGCGAGCGGCCCGAGTAGTCCGCGCCGCGACGTCGTTGAACGTTGCACAACCAGGCCGAGCGCGGGCGTGCCGGACATCGAGTGAAGTCGCCACGAATCGCGCGAGAATCGCGCGCTGATCGAAGAAGCGGCGGCTTCGCTGAGACCGTTCGCCGTTGCCGTACGTCTCGTGCGAGCCCATGGACAACACGAGCAGCCGGGAGAACGCAGCGACCTCGACGACGCGAGCACGGCGCAGGGGCGGCGCCACCTGTGCGTCGTGGTCGACGATGGTCGGTCAGATCGCGCTCGTCGCTGCGGTGATCCTCGGCGCCAGTGACGCGAACGCCCAGCGCGCACAACAACGGGTGACCATCGCTGGCGTGCGCGTCGTCGGCTCGGCGCGGGGCTGGAGCGCGTCGCGCGTCCCGCGGGAGCCCGAGTTCACGCTGCAAAATCGCACAGCAGAGCCGCGCACCATCACCATCCGTTCGGTGTACTCGGTCGCAGGTCGCCAACGACGCGCGCACCCGCTTCGATCGAACGCCGTCGTTCGCCTCGCACCCGGCGCGGGGCAGACCGTCCGCGTCGCGTACGCGGGAGACCCGCTCGACGGCGGCGTGGGCGCGTTCACGGTGTTTCGGTTTCACATCGTGGTCGAGATCGACGGCCACGAGGCCACGATCGAGGCGTCCCACTACTACGTGTGCCGCATCCCGAGACGGCCCACGGTGTAGCGCGGCGACGTTGCGTGAGCGATCGTCCCAAACTTGGGACCCCGAGGGCAGATTTGCCGTCTGTGCGCCGCGCCGACTACAGCACGAGCGGCTCGGCCTCGTCGCTCCACGCGCTGACCCACGCGCCTGTGCGCTCGGCGTGCTTGTTGAGCGCCGAGTAGTACGGGTGGCGCGCCATGAGCGCGCCGTCGCCGAGCACGAGGAGCCAGCGTTTTGCGCGGGTGATCGCGACGTTCATCCGGCGCACGTCCGCGAGAAAGCCGATCTCGCCGAGGTCGTTCGATCGCACGAGATCGACGACGATCACGAGCTTCTCGCGGCCCTGAAAGCCGTCGACCGTCGACACTTCGAGCCCCGCGCCGAGCAGGTCGTCGAGCGCGTCGCGGATCCACCGGACCTGCGCGTTGTAGGGCGTGATCACGCCGATGTCCGTCGGGCTCACGCCGCGCGACACGAGGCGACGAACCTCCGCCGCGATCCGCGCCGCGTTGCTTGGATTGCGCGTCGAGGGATCGTCTCCGTCGCGCTCTTCGTCCCAGCCTCGACCGGCGCTGTCGAGCAAGACGAACGGCCCCGGTCGCGCTTCGTCCGCGCGAATGTTGGGCAGCTCTTCGAGCCGCGCGCTCGCGACCTCGGGCGCCGCGACGAGCTGGCCGCTGTACGTCTGTTGGTTGGGAAACGCCATGAGCTCCGCGTGCATGCGATGCTGTACCCGCAGCAGCGTGACGAGCTCGGACGCGTGCGCGCCCGCCGCGAGTCGCTCGAACAACGTCGACGAGAGCCCTTCGTCGACGGCCTCCTTCGCGATCACCGTGGGCGGAAGCTGAAACGGATCGCCGGCCATCACGACCTTCGTCGCGCGGAGCAGCGCGACGAGCGCGATCGGATCGGGGGCCTGCGTCGCTTCGTCGAGCACCACGCGATCGAACGCGAGCCCGTCGAGCTGCCAGGCGTCCGCGCCCGCCGCGGTCGCAGCGATCACCGTCGCGCCGTGGAGGATCGTGCGCTGCGTGTCCTTGGTCACGCGACGCGCGCTCGCGAACAGGCCGTTGATCTCGCTCTTGGCCTGCGCGCGCTCTTCGCGAGAGACCGCACCGCGCTTCATGCGCTGCGCGAGTCGGTGGCGCAGCGCTTCGGCTTCGCGGGTCCACTCGCTCGCGAGCTTGGCGGATTCGGCGCGCTCGAGCTGCGCGTCGAGCGTGTGGTGCTCCATCTCTTCGGACACGCGCGCAGGGTGGCCGATGCGCACGAGCGCGACGCCCGCGCGAACGAGTCGCTCGGCGAGGTTGTCGACCGCCGTGTGGCTCGCCGCCGTCACGAGCACGCGCTCGCCGCGCGCGACCGCTTGCCGCACGAGCTCGGCGAGGGTGCGAGTTTTTCCTGTGCCCGGAGGGCCGAGGACGAGCGAGAGCTCGCTGCGCAGCGCGCGGCGCACGGCGAGCCGTTGGTCTTGCTCGAGCGCTGTGTCGAACCACGTGGGTTCGTCGTCCGCGCCGACCTTCGGGAGGGGCGCAGCGAGCGCGAACAGTCGCTCGAAGCGGCCGTGCTCTTCGCTCCTCGGCGGCAGCTCGCCCACCGTTCGCATCGCAGAGAAGCCTCGGTCGAACGTGACCTCGGGCGCCTCGCGATCGAGCCGCACGCCCGGATCCCACAGCGACTCGGGCGACGAGTCCTGCTCGATCATGACGCCGATGCGCTCTTGCGTCTTTCGCGCGATGACTCCGCGGACCGCGTCTTCTTCGTCAGGCGCGGTTCGCCAGAGAATGACCGGGTCTCCGGGGCCGAGCCGAAGGTCGCGCAGGTTCGCGCCGCGCCCAGGCTTGAACCACAGGAGCGTTCGATCGCCGGGCGCAGGAGCGTCCTCGTCGAGCGACAAGCCCGCGAGGGCGATCCCTGCGTCGACGCGCTCGTCGAGCGTGGTTCGCTTGCGCTCTTCGACGAAGCGATCGCGGGCCGCTTGTCGTTCGATCTTCCATGCGCGGTCGAGGCGCGCGAGTTCGTCGCGGAGGTTCACGGGCTATCGAAGCGCACGGTAGATGTCCGCGACGAGGTCGTCGAGGTCCTCGACGCCGACGGCTAGCCGCACGAGCGACGCCGAGATCCCCGAGGCCTTTCGCTGCTCGTCGGTCATCCGCGAGAGCGACGAGGGGTACATCACGAGCGACTCGACGCCTCCGAGCGACGGCGCGAGCGCGAACAACTCGAGCTTTCGGACGAACGCGCTCGCCGCTTCGGACCCGCCGCGCAGCTCGACGGACACGACGCCGCTCCCGCCGCGCATCTGGCGCTTGGCGAGCTCGTACGACGCGTGCGAGCGCAGCATCGGGTAGTACACGCGCTCGACCGCAGGGTGCTTCTCGAGCGCCTCTGCGACGCCGAGCGCGTTGCGGTTGTGCGCCTCCATGCGAAGCGCAAACGTGCGAATGCCGCGCACGACGAGCCACGCGTCGAACGGCGAGAGGACGCCGCCCTCGGTGCGAAGGTGCTCCCACGCGCGCGCCACAGTGGGATCGTCGCCCGCGACGACGCCCGCGACGACGTCGGAGTGTCCCGCGAGGTACTTGGTCGCGCTGTGAAACACCGCGTGCGCGCCGAGCTCGATCGGCCGCGTGTTGAACGGGCTCGCGAAGGTGTTGTCCACGACGACGCGGACGTTGTGCGCGCGAGCGACCTCGCTCACCGCGGCGATGTCCACGCAGTCGAGCGTCGGGTTCGCGGGTGTCTCCAGCACGACGAGCTTGGTCTCGGGCAGGATCGCGTCGCGGTAGTGAACAGCGTCCGTTCCCTCGGCGAACGTGACGCCGACGCCGAATCGCGAGAGCACGCGCTCGAGGAGATTTCGTGTGTCGCCGTAGAGCGTTCGCGACGCGACGACGTGATCGCCCGCGGACAAAAACGGGACGATCGCCGCGCTCGCCGCGGCCATTCCGCTCGCGAACGCGATGGCTCCGCTCGCGCCTTCGAGCTTGGCGACGAGGTCTTCGAGCTGCTTGTTGTTCGGGTTGGCCCAGCGGCCGTAGAAGTCTTCGGGCGCGCGGGTGTTGGCCGCGTCGATGAGCGCCTCGGCGCTGTCTCGGCGGTACGTAGCGCTCTGCCAGATCGGCGCGACGACGGCGCGCGTTTGATTCCGTGTGCTGTCACCGTGGATCGCGGTGGTGCTCCAGCCCTTGGGGCGCTCGTTGTCTTCGCTCACGACTTGGTCCACTCCGTGCTCTCGACGACCGGGAGCTGCAGCGCGCGCTCGCGCTCGAGGTCGAGGTTTCCGACGTGCAGCGAGAGGGGGCTCTGCACCCACTTGTAAATGCTCTGCGTAAACAGCCGGACAAACTTCTGCACCCACGCTTGGTGCACCGCCGTCGTGTCCGAGGGAAACATCACGTCCAGCACAGCCACGATCTCGTCGGGCGACATCTTCTCCGACGCGTACAAGTGAAAGCACGCGTCGAGCGCGCGAAACGGCATGAGCTCGTCTTCGCCCTTTTGGTTGGACGCGAGCTCGGGCCCCGCCGGCGCTTCGAAGCACGCGCGGATCCCCTCGAAGCCCTTGGTGTCGAGCAGGTACTCGAGCAGGTAGATCACGACGGTCTTCGGAACGTTCGCGAGCACGGCGAGGGCGCCTTCGAGGTCGCCGCCGATGGTCGTGTAGCCCATGGCCTTTTCGGACATGTTTCCCGTCTGCAAGAACAAGAAGCTCGAGGTGTTCGACCAGTTCCACATGCGCTGGCCGCGGAGGCGCGCTTGGATGTTTTGCTTCGTGATCGGCGTGGGCTCTTGGCCGCCGAGCATCGTTCGGGTGATCTCTTCTTCGCGGCGGAAGGCCTCTTCGATCGGGACGATCTGAAACCGCGCGCCGATCTCTTCGCAGATCTTCGCCGCGGCGCCCTGCGTCTGGTCCGACGAGAACCGCGACGGCATGTAGAACGCGTGGAGCACGTCCTTCATCTGCTCTTTGCTGAACCGCTTCGCGAGGTAGCGATGCGCGATCAAGAGCGTGAGGAGCGAGTCGCGCCCGCCCGAGAGCGCGATCCCGATGCCCCTGAACGCGCGTGTCTTCTCGAAGTAGTCGCCGATGCCCATGGACAACGCGTCGAGCAGGTCGTCGCAGAAGTCTTCGCGGGCAGTGCGTTTCGCCGCGGATCCGCCGGGCAAAAAGAAGCTCCCGTGCGAGGGAACCGGGTAGGTCAGCGAGCCGCGCGGCGTCGTGCTCTCGGTGACGGTGACGTGCGCGACCTCGCGTCCCGCAGCGGCCGCTTGGTGGGCGAGGGCGTCCATGCGCCACGTCGTCGACTCGGTGCGGAGCCGCGCGGTTCGATCGAGGTCGACGTTGACCGCGGCCCATCGCTCGCTGAAGCGATCGAGCTCGAGCAGGGGCCTTCCGTTGGAGAACACGAAGCCGCCGCCGTCGAAGATGAGCCCGTCGTTGGCGCCGACGAGGTTCGCGTACACGAGGGCGCACTGATTGTCGCCCGAGCGCGTGGCGAGCATCTCGCGTCGCGTGCCCATCACGCCGGTGCGAAACGGCGAGGCGCTCACGTTCACGATGAGCTCGGCGCCCGCGTAGCATCGACGGCGCATCGGTCCGTCCGGCGACCAGACGTCCTCGCAGACCTCGACGGCGAGCGTCCCGAAGTCGAAGTCGAACACGAGGTCGCCGAACGGAACGCCGTGCACTTCGCCTCGCGAAAACGGCATGCCGGGCGAGAGCGTCCGAAGCTCGTAGAAGACGTTGTACGTGGGGAGCTTCTCTTTGGGCACGAGGCCGACGACGCGACCGCGATGGACGACCGCGGCGCAGTTGTACAAGTGCCCGCGGTGCGCGACGGTGACGCCGAGCACGAGCACCATCGCGCTCTCGCGGGTCTCGCTGGCGACGCGCTCGAGCGAGCGCCACTGCGCCTCGACGAAGCCCCGCCATTGCACCAAGTCCTCTTGCGAGTAGCCGCCGAGGACCTGCTCGGGAAAGCACGCGACGGTCACGCCGTCTCGCGCCATCTCCGCGGCCTTCTCGAGCACTCGCTCGGTGTTGCTCTTGACCGAACCGACCGTCGCGTTGATCGCCGCGAGCCCAACTCTCACCAGTCGCATGTGTGCTTCCTGCCGAGACGATAGTGCCCGATTTGTCCGCTTGAAGGGGCGACGATGCGCGGAACGTTCGCGAGTGGTATCTCTTGCGAACCGCAGGACCGCGCGGATCGCTCGACGAGCGACCGCGTTTGCAACGCGCAATCGAAGGAGAGATTCAGCCGATGGACGACGCGCTTCGTAAGCAAATCCAGGACACGATCGAGGCTCACAAAGTCGTGCTCTTCATGAAGGGCACCAAGCAGTTTCCGATGTGCGGCTTCTCGGGGCAGGTCGTGCAGATCCTGAGCAAGCTCGGCGTCGAGTTCTCGACGGTCAACATCCTCTCGGACCCGGAGATTCGCCAGGGCATGAAGGAGTTCTCCGAGTGGCCGACGTTTCCGCAGCTGTACATCGACAAGAAGTTCGTCGGCGGAGCGGACATCGTGCGCGACATGTACGCGTCGGGCGAGCTGCAGAAGCTCATCAACGGCTGAGCGGCACGCGCGACGCGCGAGCTCAGTACTCGTCGTCGTCGCGTCGAACGCGGGGTCGATAGGGTCGGGGCGGGCGATCGCCCATGTGCACGATCACGGGTGAGCCCGACTCCGAGTCGCCTTGGAAGACGCCGTGCCACCCGTCGGGCAGGGGCGGGTTGGCCCAGAAGAAGAGCCACCGCGCGTCGTTGGGCGCCATGTTCACGCAGCCGTGGGACATGCGCCATCCCCACTGCTCGTGCCAAAACGCGCCGTGAATCGCGTACGACTCGTGGAAGTACATCACCCACGGGACGTCTTCGATCGAGTACGGCCCCGCCATCGCGGTGTCTCCGTCCATCGTCGTCGTGATGTGCTTGGAGTACACGCGGTACTGGCCGGTCGGCGTGTTGTAGCGCTCGATCTCGTTGTACGAGCGCTTTCCCGTCGAGACGAGCGTCGCGAACACGCCGCGCTCGCCGTCGAACGCCGTGAGCACTTGCTGCGCGAGGTCGATGTCGATCCAGCGCTCGTCCGCGCGCACCCAGCTCGGTCGCGGGCGCTGAATCGCGAGGCCGACGTTGGCTTCTTTGACGGCGAGGTTGGGGTCGGCTTCGGTGCGCCAATAGCGGTTCTCGCCGATGACGACGGGCTCGCTGTTCGCTGCGAGTTGAATGCCTCGGTGGCGCGGGACGCGACGCTCGAGCGAGGCCGAGCGTCCGTTGCTCGAGATGCGGTAGAGAAACCCGCTCAGCGAGTTCATGAAGGCGTACGGAAGGTGCGCGGTCGTCCCGTCCATCACGGTTCCGCGAAACTCGCTCCATCGACCCCAGATCGACAGCGGCCCCGCGGGAACGAGCCCGCCCGACTGCGTCCGCCAGAACACCGCGTCCGCTTCGCGCGAGCGAATGAGCCGGTCGAGCGAGACGTACATCCCAGTCATCAAGCGGCGAATCACGATTCCGCCGCGCTCGCCTTGGAGGTCTCCGAGGCCCGGTCGTCGCGGGCGATCGTCGTCTTCGTCTTCGCTGCGCCGTCGTCGCCGCGAGCTCGACTCGCTCGAGCTGCTCGACGCACCGCCGTCGCGACGCTCGAACTCGAAGCGCCACCCGCGGTTGTCCCGCATCTCGTCTTGCGTGGGAATCTCGCGAAACGCCGCGGTTCGCCCGTACACGATCGCGTACCGGTACGGCATTCCCGCGTCGAGCATCGGCTGCGCCGGGCGGAGCTCGTGACTGCCCTCGCTCCACGGCGCCGCGAGCGCGCCGCCCACGCACACGAAGCCACCGGCCTCGAGCTGATACCAGCCGCCTTCTCGACGAAGCTCGCGACGAACGGGGCACGTCTCGCGCGAGACGCGCGTGCCTGTCACGCGGACGATCGTTCCCGCGCGAAGATAGCCGGCGAGCGGCGCGTCGCGCCTCGGCGAGCGCCTGACGGGAACCCACGTTCCACGCGCGATGATCTGCGTGGGCGGCGTAAATGGCTCTTCGACATCCGCGCGCGCGTCGGTCGTGGTCGCGCCGTCGGTCGTTGCGTCACCGGCGTCCGATTCGTCGCTTCCGTCGGCGCGCTGCGCGTCCGTTGCTGGGCTCGCGCTCGCGCGGGCGTCCTGCGGGGTTGCGCGCTGCGAGCACGCGACGAGCGCGACGCAGAGGCACAGAAGAAACGATCTCCAGCGAGAGGTCATGATCCCAGGCGTTGCGGGCGGTAGAAGTTCGTCGGGCCAAAGGGCGCCCAGCAAGCGCGCGAGAGTAGTGGCCTCGTCCCCAACTGCAAGCGCGACCTTCGCGCTCGCGGAACGTCCGAGCGTCCGACCCAACATTCGCGCACGGGACGGGTTGACCTTCGCCCGAGAAATCGCCAGTGTACGCGCCCTCGCGACGGCCTCCGTCGTGATCGGGTCGTTAGCTCAATCGGTAGAGCAGCGGACTTTTAATCCGTTGGCCCCGGGTTCAAGTCCCGGACGACCCACCAGCACCGCGCCGCAGTGGTACACATTTCACTGTGCAATTGGCGGGAAGCGCCTATCGAAGCTCTGGTCGCAGCGATGGGGTGCTGTCGAAGCGACTCGACCCCGACGTTCGCGACGACGCGCTGCTCGCGATCGTGTTCGGGATCGTGAGCTGCGGGCTGCCGTTCGCGCTCGCACGCCAGCTCGGAGCGCGAATCGACACCGTGGCAGCTCCGGGGGTCTTTCGAGCCTTCGGCTGCGCAGTGGCAGCAGTGTTCGCGATCTCGATCGCGCGACGACCTCGCTTCGAGCTCGTCTTCGACTTCGACGAGCGAACGCTCGAGGTGCGCTCGCTGGGGCTCTTCGCGCGCTCGATCATGCGGTCGCGAATCGAGCCAAATTCGCAGGTGTTTCGCCAGAGCGACAACGGCGACGTATTCCTGCTCAGCGTCGGCGACGACGGCGTCGAGAAGCGCGTCACGCCCCCGATGCCCGTCGAGCACTTCGACGCCCTCGCGATGTTCCGGGCGAGGATCAACGAGACGGACGTTGACGAGCTTGGGTCGATGAGCAGCCGCGAGGCGCGCGTACGCGGGACGCTCCTCGGACGAACGCTGACGTCGGCGAGGCTCTGGTGGGGGCTGTCCGCGGCGTTGATTACGTGTGCGGTCGTGCACGTCGCGGGCGAGCTGCGGTTCTAACGGTTGACCGAAGGGCGCCGATCCGCGGAGTGTATGCACCGATGCAACGCGAGGTTCTCGAGCCCGGCTCACGGATCGCGGATCGATTCGTGGTCGAACACCGCGCCGGCGCTGGCGGCATGGGGACCGTGTACCGAGCGCGCGACGCGCACACGGGAGAGACCGTCGCGCTGAAGCTGCTCGATGGCGTCACGGTCTTCGAAGAGCGCATGGCGCGCGAGGCGAGCGTCCTGGCGTCGCTCGATCACCCGGCGATCGTGCGGTACGTCGCGCACGGTACGAGCGCGACCGGGCAGCGATTTCTCGCGATGGAGTGGATCGACGGCGAGGACCTCGAGTCGCTGCTCGCGCGACGCACGCTCACGACGACAGAGGCCGTGACGCTGGGGCAACGCATCGCGGCGGCGCTCGGCGCGGCACACGCGCGCGGGGTCGTTCACCGCGACATCAAGCCGAGCAACGTGATGCTCCCGCACGGCAAGCTCGACGAGGCGAAGCTCGTCGACTTCGGGATCGCGCGCGTTCCGAGGGCGACCGTCGCGCTTACGCGGCCCGGAACCATGCTCGGAACCCCAGGCTACATGGCTCCCGAGCAAGCCCGCGGCGAAGCGAAGCTCGACGGGCGCGTCGACGTGTTCGCGTTCGGGTGCGTGCTGTTCGAAGCGCTCGCGGGGCGCCCGGCGTTCGTCGGCGAAAACGTCCTCGCGGTGCTCGCGAAGGTGCTCCTCGACGAGCCGCCGATGCTCCGAGCGTTTTGCCCGAGCGCTTCGAGCGCGCTCGAACAATTGCTCGCGATGATGATGGCGCGCGAGGCTTCGCAGCGACTCGCGGACGGCGCAGCGGTGCTCGATGCGTTCGAGAAGCTGTCCCGCGGCGACCTTCTGACCGAAGCGCAAACCACCCGCGCCGCGGTGGGCGCGGGTGAGCTCCGGCTGTTCAGCGTCGTGCTCGCGAGCCGAGGACCGCTCGGCCCGGTGTCCTTGGCCGACACGCTCGCGACGTCATCCACCGACGAGCTTCGCGCGGTCGCCGCTGCGGCCGAACGCTATCGCATCGAGCCGCTGCACCTCGCGGATGGATCGTACGTCCTCGCCGTCGGCGGCGCGTCGATCGCGCGCGATCAAGCAGCGATGGCCGCGCGGTGCGCGCTGGCGCTCCAACAGGCTCTCCCGAACGCGGCGATCGTCGTCGCGACAGGGCGCGCCGAGGTGTCCGGACGCGTCCCGATCGGCGAGGTGATCGATCGCGCAGCACGCCTCGCCGAGCGCGACGAAGCGCGGAGGTGGGTTCTGGTCGACGCGACGACGAGGCACCTGCTCGACGCGCGGTTTTCGGTTCGAGCTGCGGGCGCGGAGTTCGTGTTGGACAACGTCGTCGACGCGGCAACAACCGCGCGAACGCTGCTCGGCGTCGAGACTCGCTGCGTCGGACGCGAGCGCGAGCTCGGCGCGCTGCTCGGAACGTTCGACGACGCGGTCAACGAAGCGAGCGCGCGGGCGGTGCTGCTCACCGGCGACGCGGGCGTCGGCAAATCGAGGGTCGTCAGCGAGTTCGTGGCGCGACTTCGGAGTCGATCGACGCCGCCGAGGGTGTACATCGCGCGCGCCGACGTGCTCCGCGGAAGCGCGCCGCTCGCGATGATCGCGGACCTCGTGCGTCAGGCGGCGGGCGTGTTCCCAGCGGACAGCGAAGCTGCGAACAGAGAGCGGCTCCGCGTTCTCGCTGAGCGCTTCGTCCCGAGCGCGCACGCGCAACGCGTCGCGGCATTTCTCGGTGAAGTCGTCGGCGTGTACTTCGACGACGCGACCGTGCCCGAGCTCGCGGTCTCGCGACACAACGCCGTGGTCATGGGAACGCAGCGCGAGCGCGCGGTGCTCGAGTGGCTCCGCGGCGAGTGCGAACACGCGCCCGTGGTGCTGGTGCTCGAAGACCTCCACTGGGGCGAACAGGCGACGGTGCGTCTCCTTCACGAGGCCCTGCGCACGGTCAACGACGGTTCGCTCTTCGTGCTCGCCGTCGCGAGGCCCGAGATTCACGCGCTCTTTCCGCAGCTGTGGAAGGGCGCCGAGGTGCACGAGGTCGCGCTCTCGGGGCTCACCAAGCGCGCCGCCGAGTCGCTCGCCGTCGAGGTGCTCGGCGCGTCGATCGACCCCGCGCGCATCCGCTCGATCATCGAGCAGTCCGGCGGAAACGCGCTGTTTCTCGAAGAGCTCCTACGACACGTGGCCGAGTACGGTGACGCGAGCTTGCCCGACACGCTCGTCGCGATGATGCAGCTACGGCTCGAGGGGCTCGACTCGGACAGCCGTCGAATCTTGCGCGCCGCGAGCGTGTTCGGAGAGTCGTTTTGGCTCGGCGGCGTCCTCGCGTTGCTCGCGGACGTCGATCGCGCTTCGTTGCTCGCGCGGCTCGACGCCCTCGCGGCCGACGAGTACGTGAGCTCCGTCGAACAAGCGCGGTTCGCAGGGGAGCGCGAGTATCGCTTTCGCCACGCGCTCGCTCGCGAAGCGGCCTACGCGATGCTCGTCGAGGCCGACCGCTTCGAGGCGCATCGGCAAGCCGCGACGTGGCTCGCGTCCGTGGGCGAATCGGACGCGGTCGTCCTCGCAGAGCACTTCGAGCGCGGAAACGACGGCCCGCGCGCGGCTCCGTGGTTCTTGCGCGCCGCCGAGCGCGCGGTCGAGCAAGACGCCGCGAAGCTCGCGGAGGCGTACGCGACGCGAGGACTCCAACACGCGCAGGACCCTGTCACGCTCGGGAGCCTCCATGCAGCGCGAGGCGTCGCGCGAGGATGGCAAGGCGATTGGCACCACGCCGTCGAAGACTGCCGGCGCGGCGTCGAGCTCTTGCCTCCCGACACGCCGCAACGACTGTTCATGTACGGCGCCACGGTGATGTTCACGTCGGACCTCGGGCGCTTCGACGAGTCGCGCGAAATCCGCGCGCACTTGCTGCAGCGGCCGTTGGGCGGAGTTGTCTCGTCGGTCGACGCGATGGGCTGGGCGATGGCGGGCCGAACGTTGCTCTTCGAGGGCGAGTACGCAGAGGCACAGAGGGTGCTCGCGCTCTTCACGAAGTACGAGCGCGAAGACGGCCCCAAGGACTACCTCGCGCTCGGCTGGGGAAGTTGGGTTCGGTGCCTCGAGTCGATGATCGCGCGCGCCGATCCGTGGGGCGTTTTTCAGCATTCTCGCGCGGCAGCGAGCTACTTCGAGCGCATCGGAGAGCACCACGCGAGGCTGCTGTGCCGAGGCTTCGAGGGGCTCGCGCTCCTCGGCCTCGGTCGGTACTCGGAGTCCGTCGCGCTGCTCGAGGAGGCGAGCGCAGAGTCCATTCGCCGAGGCAACGCGTATGCAGAGTTCAACTGCCGAGGAAATCTCGCGTTCGCGCAGGCCGCCGAGGGCCGAGTGCTCGACGCGGTGGCGAACTTCACGGCGGCGCGAGAGGGCTTCGCGCGGGGCGGAAACTACCTGCAAGAAGCGCAGCTCTGCACGGCGCTCGCGAGCTTCTACTTGTCGTCGTCGGACTTGGACGCAGCGCGCTCGGAGCTCACGCGCGTGTTCGAGCTGTTGCCGAGACGCTCGCCGATGACCGCGCCTGCGCTCGCCACGTACGCACAACTCGAGCTTCGCTCGGGCAACGTGCAACGAGCGCTCGAGGCGGCCGAGGAGCTCGGCGCCGGATTCGCGCGGTACGGCTCGATGGGCATGAACGAGTCGGCGATGCAGCTCGCGCGCTACGACGTGTTGACCGCCGTCGGGCGCACCCATGAAGCGCAGGAGCTCTTGTCGCAGAGCGCCAACCGGCTGCTCGAGCGCGCGTCGTGGATCGAGGACCCGGCGTCTCGCGCGTCGTACCTCGAGCGGGTCCGGAAGAACGCGCGGCTGCTCGCGCTCGCCGGCGCGCGAGGCGCGCAGACTTCGTAGCGCACGAATCGATTCGGGCGATCGACCTGTCTACGACCCGCCACGCGTGAGCGAGCCTCGCACCGCGTCGCCGCCGCTCGGCGTGATCGTTCCGCCTGCCGAGTTGCAGTCAGCCGCGAGCGTCCATCGGTACTCGAACATCGCCGTGGCGCTGTCGGTCGTCACGCCCTCGATGACGAATTGGCCGCCTTGCCATCGGCCCGTTCCGCTCACGCCGCCGCAGCCCTCTTCTCGAACGCGAACGCTCCCGTCGGTGCTCGGCGCTTCGAACGTCCACTGCGACGACGCGCACACCGGCGCGGCTCGCATGCGCCACGTGCCGCGCAGGTCGCACTGCGTCGACTGCGCGCCGCTCGACCCCGAGGCAGCGACGTTCGTCGTCGACGAAGGGGTGCAGCGCGCGAGCACGAAGCACAAAGCCATCAGCGTGGCGCGAGACGACAGCTGCATGCGACCGAGTGTACACGCAACGACACCGCGGATTGAGCGACGCGCGCGGTGTTCACCCGTCGTCGCCCGCGTCTCGGAGCACCCGAAACACGGGCGCCGTGGTCTTCAGTGACTCGCCCCAATCACGGCGCGGCAGGACGAAGCAGTGCTCGCGCGGACACACGATCGTGGCTTCACACGCTCCGTCGGTCAGGATCATGATCGGCGCGCTTGCAGGAAAATCACTGCGCGCGCAGAGGTAGCCCACCGCGGGTTGCAGCACCGTTCCTCCGCGTCCTTGCACCGAGACCGCGCCGCGAAGCTCGCTCGGCGTGAGCACGCCTCGGTCGTACGGCCGCGCGTCGCATTGAACCACGCGCACCGCAGGAACATCGCGGCTCTCGGCGAAGGACGCGATCGCGCCGAGCGCCCGGCCGAGCATCGCGCGATCCATCGATCCCGACGTGTCGAGCACCACGCCGAACGTGCACGCGTCTCGAACTTCGGCGGGGATGTACCGCGCAGGCCGCGGGATGTCGGGCGTCGAGCTCTGTCGCCGGCTCGCGCGCGCGTACGAGCGCCGCGGGTCGTGAGGGTACGGGACGTGCTCGTCCATCCATCGCGCGAGCTCGACGTCCCACGGGACGGGCGGGCAAAACAGCGATTCGATCTCTTCGTACAGCCCGCGCGGGACGAGCCCGCGGCCAGGCGCCGTGCATCGAAGTCCCTGCGACAAGCATCGTCGGTACACGTCGTCGAGCGTCTGAACGTCCCCGCGAAACACGTACGCTGAACCGAAGCCGCGCGCTGGATTGCTCCAGAGAACGTCGCACTCCGAACCGCGAAACGTCCGCGCGCCGCGACACTTGCGCGGCTGCTTCGCGAGCAGGTCGTAGACGTCCTCGACGGCCATCCCGCGGAGGGTGGGGTCGAACAAGACGCCGATCGCAGGAGGAGCGCCGACGCCCATCTCGACGAGCCACTCGTTGACGACGAAATCGCAAGCAAAATTCCAGAGCAGCGGGTCGCGGCCGCGAATCCGCGCGTGATGAAACAGCGCCACGTGCAAGAGCTCGTGCGCGTACACGAAGAGCCACTCGTCGTCCGAAAACTTGTGCGCGGGATTGAAGTAGAGCTCCCCCAGCGCAGGGTCGACCGCCGCGACGGACACGTCGATTCGCCCGCACAGCGCCGCGTCCGCGTGGACCTTCATGTGCGACGCGAGCGCGCCGAGCAGCGGCAGCTCCGCGAGCACCCAGCGCCGAGCGCGCTCGATCGGCGCGAAGCGAGGCTTGCTCGTCGCGCGCGACAGGTCCGCCTCTTCGAAGCGCTCGGCCGCGGCGTTGATGGCGTTGTCCACCGACGAGCGGATTCCCTGTGCGAACAGCTCGTCCGTCGAGACCTTGTCGCTGTCCAACGCCGCGGACGCGAGCAGCAATCGAGAGGCTGTGTAGCCGTCGCTCGCTTCGCGAAGGTCGCACCGCTCGCGCCCCGCGAGCGTATGACGCGGGGCTCGCGCGCGCGCGACTGGGTCGCGCCACAGGCGATCGTAGAGGTCCTCTTCGCGCTCGGGCCCTGTGTCCTCGCGCTCGAGCTCGACGGGACACGCGCCGAGCTTGAACGCCCGCGCGAAGTTATCGATCGAGGACTCGCACGCGAGGTTCCACCGCAGCGGGTCGCGCCCTTCGCGGCGTCGCTCGTGGTCGAACGCGACGTGCAGCGCGAGGTGCGCGATCACGAAGCGCCACTGCTCCGCGGTGTAGCGGATGTTTCGTTCGACGTTGAGCCAGACGCGCCGGATCTCGACGTCCACCGCGCCGACGAGCGCGCCGTCCTGTGGCTCTTCGCAAATGGTCAGCGCGCGCACGAGCGGACCGACCACGCTGTTTCCGAGCGACGAGATCGCGTCGCGGATGTTGTGCGCGGCGCGCGCGCGAAGCTGTTGCCGCGTGAGCTCGGGCTCGCGCTTCTTGTCTCGCTTCGAACGCATGACGCCCCGCCTCGTCCTCAGTTTCGCGCCGCGGCGACGTGGTGCGCGAGGCGCGGCAAATCGCGGGCGATCTCGACGAGAAACCACGCAGGCAGCGGGCGCGCGTCGTCTCCGCGCTCGTCGCCGACGAGCACCGCCGCGAGCTCGACCGAGATGTCGCACAGCTCCGCGAGAACGCGCTTCGCCTGCGTCGCGAGGGTCTTGTGGCCCGGACGTACCTCGTCGCGCTGCGGCGGCAACGTCTTGGCGAGGCGAGCGCGGATCGCTTGGACGATGAAGTAGAGCCCGTCGCGCTCGTCGGGCGCGC
>JAEUKI010000068.1 GCA_016793325.1 Myxococcales bacterium
TCGAACTTCGAGAGAAGAGCCAATCGAACTCTACCTGCACATTTGCAGGCGATTCGGAGCAGCCTTGCGCGACAACTCACGTTCCTAAGTTCGAGCGCGAGCGAGAACGCCTGCGGAGCTAGCTCGAGAAGACTCGATCACTGGGTCTGCGAAGCACAATGCGCGGCCGCTCGCTGCCGCGCCCCGCTCGCTCGCTGCCGCGCCCCCCCGCCATCGCGCGAACGCCTTCCGCGTGGCACGCTCGCGCGATGCAATCACTGTCGTGGCTGCGCGTTGTGTGTGTCGCGCTCTCTGTTGCGTTTGCTGCGTGCACGCCAGCGCTCGCGCAGCCACGACCGACGCCCGTCGCGACGACGGCGCCCGTTCCTGCGGCGGCGACGGCGTGTCGGACGGTTGCGGACTGTGTTCTCGTGCCGCAACCTGCGCCGAGTGAGCTCGCGGGCGGAGCCTGTTGCAACGTCTGCGCGGGGTACCTCGCGCGCAATCGCGCGTGGCACGCGCAGCAGCCGACGTGCGACGCGCGAACGCGCGGAGCGTGCCCCATGAGCTGCGCCCAAGGAGCGCCGCCGCCCATCGCGTGCGAGGCAGGACGCTGCGTGCTCGCGTACCCGCCGACGGTCACCGCGTGCCGCAACGATCACGAGTGCGTGAGCGTTCCGCGGCTCGATTTGCGGGCGCCCGAGGGATCGTGTCGACTCGCGTGCGGTCAGTACATCGCCGCGCACCGCGACTGGGACGCGTGGCGCGGGATGCTCTGGCAAAACGCCAGCGTCACAGGGCCGTGTCCCGAGACGTGCGTCGATCGGCCGCTTCCGTCTGCTCGTTGTGTCGCGGGGCAGTGCGCGCTTCGGCCGCCGACCGCAGTGCGCACGACGCGCGTCGACCTTCGCGCGCCGAGCGCCAACGGTCCGCTCACAGCCGCGATCGTGACCAACGTGATCACGGCGCTGCTGCCGCAGTTGGTGGCGTGCCGCCAGCGGCCGCGTTCGGTCGCGCCGATCGGATATGTGGGGTTCACGGCGCGGCTCACCGTGGGAGCAGACGGCCGCGTGACGAGCGCGGACACGGGCGAGCTCGGCAACCACCTGCCCGACATCGCAGCGTGCATGGCGACGGCGCTGCGGGGAGCGTCGTTCGCACGAACGAGCGCGGTCACGACCATCGAGTACCCCATGGGCGCAGCGTTCGCGCAGCCGTAGCGATGACGTTCGGAGCGCGCCACTGAGTGGCTGGCAGCGCGCCACTGAGTGGCTGGCAGCTCGCCACTGAGTGGCTGGCAGCGCGCCACCAGTGGCTGCGTGCACGCCATCCAGTGGCTGCGTTTCGAGTTCTCGTTCCGCCAGTGTAAACAAGGCGCATGACGATCGAGGCCCCTCGACTGTTGGTCGTCGATCACGACGAAGGCTTTCGTGACTCGCTCTGCGAGATCCTCGTCGAGCGCGGATACAGGGTGATTTCTGCAGCAACGCGAGACGGCTGACCGGTGCTTCTTCGACAGGATTTTCGATGAAATGGCTTCAATTCGCCACCGTTGCGCTGCTCGCCTCCTGCGCGTGTCGGGGCGCCTTCATTTGGATCTCGCGTCGCGACGATCCGAGGGTTGTCGACGCGTATCTCGAGGCAGGGGTACCGCCGAACCAACGACTCGAGGATCAGGGCAGGTGCCGGGTTGTGTGTCCGGCGTTCGATGGAGGCGCTGTTCAATGCGAGTACTTCCCTCGGTGTCTCCAGGCGGATCGGTCTTCTCGCGGATGCGACGGAGGTGGTGCGGACGGGGAGATGGTCTCGAGCGTGTTCGTCAACTGCCAGATCCTGAGCGAGCAGTGTTCGTTTCACTAAGCCGCAGCGCCGCTCGGAACGCCAGCGAGTGGTTGGGCCACACGCCGGCGACGACCACGGCGCAACGATACTCGACGCGGGTCGTCGTGAGGTCCCTCCGCAGGGACACAACGGCGTTTTCGATGCATCGACGAACGTGCGAGGTCCCTTCGAATGCAGCGTGCTTTCCGACGTACACTAGCGCGAGTCCGAGGTGCACATGATTTCTTCTCGTCCCTTCGCGCTTTTCAGCAAGGTCGTCATCACAAGCGCGCTGTCTGCCTGTTGCCAGGAGTACTCGGGGGATGGACTCAGTCGCTGCTGCGTGCACAGCGGTGAAACGTGGGAAGTAGTCGACGGCGTCGAGTGGAATCGGTTCAACGATGCCGGTCCGGCAGAAAACGTCGAACTTACCGGCGACGCGTGCGTTCCATTGTGTCGTTGGCGCGCACAGACTTGTCGTTGGCAACGTCTCGACTGCACGCAGCGGCCGATCGACACGCTGTGCTTTCCAGACGGAGGAGCGCGGATGAACCTCTACCCAACTGCGATCAAACTCTGCTCACCAATCCCGTGCATTCCTCCCGGGTCTGGTATTATGCGCTAGCCAGTGAGTGTTCAACAGATCAACTTCGATGAACTACCGGGCACTCGTATCGCTCTTGCTATCGGCGCTGTCAGCCTGTTCGTCCGCTGGTGGCGCCGTTCACTGCGCCGTAACTACCTCAGGTTCAGCGTCAGTCTGCGCTGAGTACGTGGGGCTCACTGCAGATCAGGAAGCGCTCGCCGAACGCAACTGTACGTCTGGGTCCGATGCGGGCTCATCTAGCGCGACGCAGACCATGTGGGTTCGCTCAGGCTGTTCTCGCGTGGGCGTCGTTGGGGGATGCCGACTCCAGTCAGGCAACTTCAACGTGACAACATGGTACTATGGCGCCCTCGTCGACGGGGGAGATGCAGAGAGATCCTATCGATCGGGATGTACGTCGATTGGAGGAAGCTGGGTCGTTCCCTAGGCACCCATTCGCAGCATACAAATTGTGACCCTTTCCAACCAAGACGCTTCGTTGCAGAATACTGAACTTCGAATCAAATACGCAGGCCAATCATCATGACAAACATCCCGCTGAACTCCTCGATTCTTGCGATTTTGGTCACCACACTCGCGCTTGCCGCATGCTCTACGTCGGGCGGGACTGTTCACTGTACGGCAACGGCCTCCGGCTCTACTTCGCTCTGCGCCGAGTATGTTGGCCTCACTGCGGACCAAGAGACGCTTCTCGAACGCAATTGTCTCGCTTCGTCCGACGCGGGCTCACCAACGGACACTCGAACCATGTGGGTGCGCTCGAGTTGCTCGCGCGTTGGCGCCTTTGGCGCTTGCCGACGACAGTCCGGCAACTTTACCGCCACAGTCTGGTACTACGGCGCCCTCGTCGACGGCGGGGCTATCCCACAGGAAACGTATCGTTCGAGTTGCACGACGACCGGTGGCGTCTGGATCGATCCCTAGGCAGACGGCTTCATGACGACGGCAGAGTCGAGGTATCCGATCCGACCTCGGATCGCAAGTACGCTCCTCCCACATGAAATCTTCGAGTGCGCCGGGACATTAATTGCCGATTGTATTCCCGTGTTGCACTTCGCTCGATCGGGACAAGTCGCGCCATGAACATTCGCAGCATCGCCCCCGTCGCCTCCGTCCTACGTCGAATGTTCTGAATTTGTCGCTGGCAGAGTTCGCCAACCAATTCTCCGAGTCAACTGCTGTCCAGCCTGCACGGCGGCCAGCTGGCAGCTAACATGCAACGAACGAGCGTGAGATCAGGTCGAGCAAAAAGAGAGAGTTCTGATGCGCCAATTCCCTGTGCAACATGTCATCACTGCCTTCTTCAGTTTACTTCCATCCGTACTTGGGGCGTGCACTGACACTTGTCCCACTGCGCCACTAAACAACGTCTCACTCTCCGTCCTGCAAGACGTGTCGATTCGAGATGGAGAAGCGATAGACGGTGACCTACTCCGAACAATCTGCGACCGAACCTGCCTCAGCCGCAATTGCGAGGTACTCTACGAGTGCAGTCCAGCAACGAGCGATTCCGGTTGTCGATACTGGCCGAATGAAGACGCTAGTTCGCTCTGGGCACGATGTATCCCGAATACAGCGTGCGGAATAGGCGGTCGCTTGGCATACGGCGCACGACAACCGACGTCATGCCGGCCCGAACTCCAGTCCTTGCTGCTTCACCAGGCTCAGAGTGAGTTTCACTCGATTGCCGCATTTTCACAGCTATCTCAGACGCTCGCGGCGTTCAATGCACCGAACTCGCTCGTCGCGCGAGCGCTTCAAGCAGCCTGCGAAGAAGCTCGCCACACACAGCTCATACTCGAGCTTGCGTGGATTTTCGGAGCCAAAAAGTTCGAAGTTTCGCCGACCCATTTGACTACCGATCAGGAGATCATCGCCTTCGCGATTCACAACTTTGTCGAGGGTTGTGTGCGAGAGACGTTCGCAGCCACGATCGCGTTGAGGCAGTCACACAGCAGTGCTCATTCGGCGGTCGCGTCAACATTTGCCGAGATTGCGAGAGACGAAATCAATCATGCTGTACTAGCCTGGGACGTTGCGGAGTACCTGAGTGAACTTCTCGACGATGATGCTTTGCGCACGCTACGCATTGCCGCGAGCGATACCGTTGCATCTCTAGTCGTCGAGTCTAGTTTGTTTGATCAAATTCCAATTCTTGATCGCTCTCTTCTTGGACTTCCGAACACCTCCGAAGCCCGGACGATCATTCGTGCACTTGAAGACTGTGTTTGGGGCCCCTACCTGTCGGATCTTTTGCCAGTGTCTTCTGACCATGACCGCTCGATCCCGCTCCGAGCGCCTGTCGTTACACTCAATGCCGACTAAACCAATACCGCGAGATCTTCGTAGTTTTCTCGGTCTTCGGTCGTGGTTTAGGCCCGCTGCGTCGCCGGATGGGATGCTGGCGTGCCGTGCGGCTACATCGAAGCGGGCGTTGTTGTCGGCGCGCAATCTGTTACCGTGCTTTGCATGACCGTTGTTTGTTCCATCCCGCATGGACTCGCCTCGACAGGGCCTCCGCTCAGCAACCTTCCAGTATTTCACATGTACGAGTCGAGATTCCCGATGCGCAGCCGATCGTTCTCCCACTTGTTCCTCGCTGCGAACGCGCTAGGCGTTGCCGGTTGCTGCGACGTGTACAACCCGCTCCAGCAGTGTTGCGCGATGCACGGCTTCGCCGAAGTCGCGATTTCAGACGAGCGCCTGCGAATGATCCAGCGAACAGCCCTCGCGGACGGCGGTCTGGTTCGCGACACGAATCTCTGCACCTCCGTGAGTGGGCAGTTCGCAACGGAATGTCAGATTGTTCCGTACTTCTGTCGCACGAGATCCGACCCAAACTTTTGCATCGGGACGGCTCCTCGATCCTGGGTGGAACCGCACCTTCTTCGGTTTTCACCCGTACCTTGCCAGTTTCACTGATGGATTGCCAGCGTTGCGCGCATCAAACCCGTTGAACGCGCCTCATCGTTCTTCACTACAATGGAACAAGTTGCCTCATGAGTATTCGTTACATCGCGCTCGTCGCTACACTGGGACTCGTAGCAACCGCCTGCTGCAAGGAGGGCGGACTCGATGGATTCGACCGCTGCTGCGTCAGCCGCGGTGAGACTACGTGGCATTCTGGCTGGAGAGAACTCGCGCATATCCAAGACGCAGGCATTCTCGAAGACGCCACGATGACTGGAGATGCGTGTGTGCCGCTATGCCGATGGAGAGCCGAGAGCTGCCGTTGGCGCCGCCTCAATTGCATGGCCGATGCGGAGCCTCAGTTTTGCTTTCCGGACGGTCGGGCTTTCCACGCGAACGCACCGACCGAACTCATCGTTTGCAGCCCCGTTCCGTGCGTTTCGCCAGGAGCTTCGCCACCAGGCCCGTAGCCGGCTTCCGTTGTGAACACGCTTCACAAAGCACCGTTTTTTATCGAGAATCGATCGTGTCACAAAGCATACTCACCATACTTTGGATCACGGCTACACTGCTCGTTGGTTGCTCGAACGGCAACACGGCGCACTGTAGCATTTCAGGGCTTTCTGCGACCGGATACTGTATCGAGTACACGAACTTTACCGCGGAGCAAGAAGCGATGTTCGCTCGACAGTGCGGGGGATCTGATGCGGGATCGCTTCCGGATTCGTCCCTCTCGGTTTCGATTCGCTGGAGTCGAACGGCGTGTCCCCGCGCTGGAATCGTCGGTGGTTGTCGGCAGTCCGCTACTCCCAACACAACCTTTTGGTACGTCCAAGACTCCGACGCAGAATCAGCAGCATCCATCGACTCGCTTCGATCCGCGTGCGCGACCACTGGAGGTGTCTGGGTCGACCGATAGCTCTGCTGCCCCGCAAACCGACGCTCGTTCACGTCATCACACCTCCCGAAAAGCTCCTTGTCGTTGTGCGATTTCACGAGCACAGTTTCCAACTGGAGCATCCCCATGAACCACTCTTCTCTTGCTGTCCTCTTCGCTGCAATCACCCTCGTTGGCTGCTCTTCGGCCGGAGGAGCCGTACAGTGCTCGATCACGAGCTCTGGATCTCCGTTGGGCTGTATCGACTACGTAGGCCTCACCACGGACCAAGAGGCACTTTACGAACGCAGTTGCACGGCGTCCGCCGACGCAGGTTCGTCGAGCGGCACGCGCGCGGCGTGGCTGCGCTCGAGCTGCTCGCGCGTCGGCGCGTTCGGTGGTTGCCGTCAGCAGTCCGGGGGCTTCAGCGTGACCATTTGGTACTACGGCTCCCTCATCGATGGGGGATCGACGCCAGTGGAGACCTACCGCTCGAGCTGCACCATGATCGGCGGCGTCTGGGTCGACCCATAGTCGCCCTCGACAACCGCCCGCTCTGCGCGGCACGCTCGCTTCTCTCATGGCCACCCCTCGCCCCACCAAGAAGCCCGCTGCGCCCAAGAAGCGCCCGAAGACCCCTGCGCCCCCGAGCGCGCTTCCGAAGAAGGCCGCGGCGTCGATCAACAAGGCGCGCGTTCGCTACGAGGCGCTCCTTCGCGAGATCGACGTCGCGTCGATCGACGAGCACCGCGGGTGGGATCGCAAGTGGGAGGCCGCGGGAGAGATCCTCGCGAAGAAGCTCTTCGTCTTCGACGACGAAGCTCCCGTCGCGTCGCAGTGGGTCGAGAAGCACCTCGGCGAGCCCCATCGAACCGCCGTGCGCAACGCGCGCGTCGCCAAGATCGCCTCGCCCGACGAAGAGAAGAAGTACACCGTCACCAAGATCGACCTCGCGTACACGATCGAGCTCGCGAAGCTCGCCGCCGCCGCCAAGAAGAAGGGCGTCTCGTGGAAGGCCCCCGAAGCGCCGATCGCCGTCGACTTCGCGAAGCTCCGCTACGAGGTCGAACGCGACGGAGAGACGCACACCGTCGACCTCGAAGAGATCCGCGCCGAAGAGCTTCGCGCCATTCAACGAGGCGACGCGCGCAACAACGGGTCGAACGACGCGCGCGTGAGCGCCTTCATGAAAGAGGTCCTCTCGCAGCTCACCAAGAAGAAGGGACTGAGCAACGTCAGCGCGTCCGAGCGCGACAACGCGTTCGACTTCAGCCACGTGCGTCGCGATCAGTTCGAGGCGCTCGGTCGCGCGCTCCTCGAGCTCGCCAAGAGCGAGACCGACGGCTGACCGCGCGCCACCAGTGGCTGACAGCTCGCCACTGGGTGGCTGGCAGTCCGCCACTCAGCGCCGAGCCTTCCAATATCCAGGCCGTCGCTTCGTGTGGGCGACGGCGATCACAACCAATTCGGCAGGTGCGACGCGATACACGAGATGAAAGGGAAAGCGCGCGAGAAGTAGTCGCCGCGTGCGACGGTCCTGTGACGTCGGCACGCCCAACTCCGGGGTCGTATCGATGCGCTCGAGCGTCGCGGCAACAGCATCCAGAAAGTCACCGCCTAAACCGCCACTCATTCGATCGTCGCACTTTCATCGATTGATTCGTGGCGGTTTGACTTGATTTCAACCACGCCGATGCTCGGCTCATTTCTACGACGTTCAATTGTGGCGTGGTTTAGGCCCGCGTGCCGGGCCTCGTACCACTGCGCCGCTTCTGTCATCTCCTCCGCCGCGGCGGCGTGCACGCGGACACGACGCCTCATCGCCTGCCGATCGCACGCTCGATGCGCTGCCGCACGGCATCCCAGGGTTCGAGAACGGCAGTTCCGAGATCGACCTCAGCGCAACGACGCTCGACCTCCGCCTCCCAGGCCGCATCGACATCCGAGTCCGCAGGACCATCCAAGCTCGCCAGTAGCTCGGCTGCGATCTCTGCACGCGCGTCCGCCTCGAGTTCGAGTGCCGCCGCAAGAATATCTCGCGCCTCACCGGTCATACCTGAAGCCTACTGCACGACACACGCCTCGCCAATGACGAAGCCAGTTCGACTTCAGCCACGTGCGTCGCGATCAGTTCGAGGCGCTCGGTCGCGCGCTCCTCGAGCTCGCCAAGAGCGAGACCGACGGCTGACCGCGCGCCACTGGGTGGCTGACCGCGCGCCACCAGTGGCTGGCAGCTCGCCATCAAGTGGCTGGCAGCGCGCCACCAGTGGCTGGCAGCGCGCCACCAGTGGCTGCGTGCAAGCCACCCAGTGGCGCACGCTCAGTCACGCAAACACGAGCCCACGAGCGCAACGTTCGTGCATAGTCGGACGCACCAAGAGGTCGTCGATGAAGCTCGATGCGTCTGTGTTTGTGCTCGGAATCGTGGCTGCGTGCGCTCCTGCGCAAGCGCCTCCACACGACGCGACGGGGGTGATGGACGCCACCGACGACGCGAACGATGGCGCGACCGCGCAGCGGGACGCGACGACCGCTGGGCCGGAGTGCGGGAGCGCGAGCTACGACGCTGGGTTCACGGTGGATGCGGGCGTGCTGTCGGGGCTTCGGGGCGTTCGGTATTGCGAAGTGCTCCTCGCGACGCTCGCGAGTGGAACCGTCAACATCGACGTGTACAACACGCTGGGCGTGAGCGACTGCCCCGAAGCGGCGTGGATGGCGCTCGACCCGACGACGATTCGCAACGAGACGATGAGCTCGATGGCGATCCTCAACGGCCCGCGCTACTGGACGATCAGCGGCATGGAGAACTCAGTGCTGGCGGACCCCACGACGCGCTACTTCGGGTGCATTCCGATGCGGACTGCGGGGCGAATTCAGCTTCCGCTCGCGGGCGGCGGGATGCTGAACACGCCGTACACGCCGAGGACCATCTTGCGAAACACGACGTTCGTGTTCGCGCGAGGGAGCGCCGTGTACGAGCTGGTCGATCCGATGGGGCGCGTCTTCGACATGCAGTCGTACAGCACGCAGCGCGTCGCGCAGACCGAAGACTCGCTCGCGTCCCTCGGCGCGCGCCTCGCGCTGCCGATGGGATGGAGCTTTCGCACGCGCGTGCTCACCGAGGACCTGCGCATCAGCACCACGAGCGGGATGGCCACGGTGGTGACCGACGAGCTGCAAAACACCTATCAATGGTCGGCGCAGTGACAGCGTCATCGGCCCAACGGCAGGCGCGGACTGCTCGCTACGCGGCCGCGCGGCGCTTGGCCTCGCGCAATCGATCGTTGTCACGTGGGTCGATCCACCCCTGCGCTCCGCGGTCGAGCGCGCGAATCGCGCGCGCCGCGAACGTCGCGCGACCGGACGCCGCTCCGCACCACTCGTCGAGCGCTTCCCAGATCGTGGGCTCGACCCGGTCCCCGGTGACGCACGCTTCGAACGCGCGCCACGCGACTTTGTGACTCGGGTCCTCTCGCACCGCGCGCAACGCGAAGTCCGAGGCGTGATCGGCGAGCGCTCCTCGAACGTTGGCCGCGACCGACGCCCACGCCCAGAGCGTCGAGGCCGTGCGCCCGTCCGACGCTTCGGCGAGGTTCGCGAGCGGCGTCCACAGGTCGTCCGCGTCGAGGAGCTGCGCGAGCTCGTCGTCGTCGAGCAGCGCTTCGAGCTCGCGCACGAGCGTCGCGCCTGCGCTGCGCGCGTCCGGTTGCTCCCCGATCCACGCGACGAGCGTCGCTCGGCGACGCGACGCTTTGGCGACCGCCACATCCAGGACTTCCATCGACGAACGGCACGATACGGGAGCGAGCGCGCGGTGTCGCCAGCGAGCGCGACCCCATTGCGAGCGTCTCTGGGCCACGCTGGGCGCGCGCCGCGATAGGCTCTCGCCATGCGATCTACTCTTTTCGCGCTCCTCGCCCTCGGATGCGCAGCGCTCTTCGCGTGCTCCGACGGGCCGTCGCTCGCGCCCTCGGACGCGCGCGGCAGCGGCGACGCTTCGTCGATGGACAGCTCGTCCTCGATGGACGTTCCTTCGTTCGATTCGATGGTGGCCGACGATTCGGCCGCGGCCGACGCAGCGGCAGACAGTGGAAGCTCGAGCGACGCCAGCGTCGAGGACAGCAGCGAAGCGGGCTGCACGAGCACCGTCGCGATGCCGCCGTACAGCGACCGAACGATGAACGAAGAGTTCACCGATCCGCCGACGTGCGCAGGATGCCCCTCGCCCTACGCGGACGTCGACGAGCTCTCGATCGCGACGCTCCCGGACGGAGCGACCTCGCTTCGCGTCGCGGGCAGCGCGCGCGGAGCGACCCAGTGCGAGTGGTTCGTGTCCAACTCGTCCTGCGGTCACACCGGCGGGCGAATCCTCACCGATCCCGAAGGCGGCGGGCTCTTCTCGACGACGCTCCCTGTGTTCTGCGGGACCAACGTCGTGCGCATCGTGTGCCGCAACGAACGCGGCGCGCGCGTGCTCGTTCGACGCATCGAGGGTCCGCGCTGCTCGGGCCGCGACCTTCGCGTGACGCTCGCGTGGGACATGGCGGGCCGCGACCTCGAGCTGCACTTGCTCCGCGCGCCGCGAGCCCTCAACTCGATGACCGACGACTGCACGTGGTTCACGTGCATGTCCCCCGCGGGACTCGAGTGGGGCGCCGCAGGAGACACCGACAACCCGCGCAAGGACATCGACAATACGGGCTCGTTCGGGCCCGAAAACATCTACCTCGATCGAGCGCCCGCCGGGACCTACTACGTGATGGTCGAGCACTGGAGCCGCTCGGGTGAGCCGTCGACGGCAGACGTCGACATCATCGTGCGCGAGCGCTCGGTGGCGCGCCTGCGTCGCACGATGTTTCCCCGACAGTGGGTGTGGAACGTCGGGACCATCACCTTTCCCGAAGGCCGCTTCACCCCCAACGACACGACCGTGGACTGCAACGCGTCGTGGATGGCGACCTCGCGCGGCTGCGACCTGCCGCTGCCGTAACGACCTGCGTCACTCGGTTCCCAGAAGGACGCGCGTGGGCTTCGCCTCGGTGACGTCTTCGGTGAGCGCGCTCACTTCTTCCGCGCGCAGCGCTTCGGCCTTTTCGGTGAGCGCATCGAAGCCAGCGTCTACCAAGAGCTCTCCCTTCGCGGCGCGGCCCGCGTCGAGCGCTTCTCGTGCGAGCTCAGCGCGTGAGCGCTCTTCGTTCGCGGCGCGGTCGTAGATCACTCCGTCGATCGTGCGCTCGGTCGGGGCGAGGATCTGTCGTGCGTCCCGCGGCGTTCGATCGCCGAACCGTCGGTCGAGCAACACACGCACGCGCGAGAGTTTCTCGTCGATCGATCGCTCTTTTTCGAGCTTGTCCCACGCGCCTTGGATCTCTTTGCGACGCGCGGCGATCGCGTCGTCGAGCGCCCGCTGGCTCGCGTCGCTGTCGGTCCTTCGCTTCGCGATCTCGCGTCGCGCGCGACGAAGGTGCCCTCGCAGCGCAGGCCCTCGTCGAAAGCCCCAGAATCCCGGGAGCCACTCCCACCATCGCGAGCACTCGCTCGCCAAGAGCTCGAGCCACGCGCACAGCTCGACGAGACGCCGCCCCTCGTCCGTGTCGAGCGCGATCACGCCCTCGCGCTGCGAGGCCTCGAGCGCGCGAAGGAGGGGCATGTGCTCGAGCAGCGCTTCGCTGGAGGTCCCGCGCTTCCAACGAGCGTGCGCGACGCTCTCGAGCTCGTACCAGAGGTCATCGACGATCGACGCGACGACCGCGTCCGCGACGCCGCCCTCGACAGCGATCACGCGATCCCCATAGGGCAACGGACAAGACCGCAAGAGGGCGAGCTTCTTGTCGAACGAGAGCGCTCCGAGCACCGCCGCGAGCGAGGGCGACGCCACGACCCAATCGGGGCTGTGCGAAGACAGCGCGCTCGCTTCGATCGCAGCCACCGACGGAGCGCCGGACGCGAACGTCTCGCGCACTTCGAGCTCGCCGAGCTTCACCTTGCGAAACCAGAGCGTCTTCTTCTCGACCGACGGCGCGAAGCGCTCGATCACGAGGTGTCGCTCGTCGGGGCGCGACGCCGCGAGCTCGCTCGACCGCGCGTCGCCAGCCTTCGCGAGGTCTGCGCGCGAGGGCTTCGACCAGGGCCACAAGAACCACTGCGTCACCGATTCGCGCTGTCCTTCACCAGCGGCCGTCGCTTGCCGCGCGATCGAACGGTGATCTCCCACGTAGAGTACACCCGTCTTCTTCGTGAGCTCGTGCACGCGCGCGCTCGCGACGAGCTCGCTCGCGCTCGTCGCGCCCGAAGCGGTGTCCATCTCGTAGTCGAGCACGACCGCCAGCGAGAACGGCGCGTCCTTCGCAAGGACGTCCACCGAGCCCTCGAGCGACGCGTCCCACAGCGTGTGGGTCAACCCGAGCTCGGAGAAGACCTGCTTCCACGCGGCCAGCTCGTGCCGATCGGTGCGGTTGTTGACCACGAGCAAGACGTCCGCAGGCGCGCGCGAAAAGGGCTGTCCCACGCGCACCGTGAGGTCTCGAAGGTGCACAGGACGCGCGGTCTTCGGGTCGCCCAGCCACGCGAGCTCGGCCGCGAGCTCGAAGCGCGCGCTCGTGTAGGGCCTCGCGTCGGGCGCGATCGCGACGACGAGCTCGAAGGTCCTTTGCGCCTGCGGATCGAGGACCGCGATCACCTCGTGAAACCCGACGTCGAGCCGCGCGCGCTCGCCCTTCGCGTCGAACACGCGGACTTCACCGTCGAAGAGCTCTCCTCCCGCGAGTCGAAAGCGCACCGCGAGCTCGCGCCCGCCCGCGGACGCTCGGCCGAGCGCCGCGAGGGCGATGTTCGAGAGTCGAAAGCGCACGCGCGTCGCCTGCCCCGGCGCGAGCGAGTACAGCGACTCGATCGGCGAGACCTCCACGGGAAACCGGACCACGATCGCGCCCGTCGCCGGGTCGAGCGTCGACTCGAACTGCCCGAAGCGACGATTCGCCGCCGGAATCGCAGCGAACAAGTGAATCGTCTCGCGCTCGGCGAGCGGGTCGCCCGGCGCCTTCGGCTCGTGCCCGTGCAGCGCGAACTCGAGCGCCTCGCGCTCGAATACGTGTGTCTGCCCCGGCGCGAGCGACCGCGGGAGGGTGAGCAGCTTCGATTCGTCCGCGTCGACCCAGCCGGCTTCGACGACGCCGATCACGATGTCGTGAAACTTGGGCGTGGGCATCGCGCCGACGTTCTTCACGGCGACGCGCGAGACGATGACCTTCTCTTCGGGCTCGTAGACGCCGTCCTTGTTCTCGTTGTCGTGTTGAAAGCCGACGACCGCGAGCTCGTAGCGATCGGCGTAGCGCTGCGCGCGCCCTTGCTCGTCGACGACCTCGATCGCGTAGCTCCCTTGGCGCCCCGGCGCGCCCGCGCGAAGGACCGCGCTCCCCGAGTAGCCTGGGGAGCCCGGCGGCCCGTCGCTTCCACCGCTGTTCGAGTGGTGCGTCGTGCGCGTCTGACTCTGCCCCTGCGAGTCTGTGTAGTGATCGGTCTCGGTCCACGAGTACGAGCTGCCGCCGCTGCCGCCGCGACCGCCGCTGCCCCCGCGACCGTTGAAGCCCGGTCGACCGCCAGCGCCGCCGAAGAACTCTTTTTGCACGAGCACGAGCAGGTGCGTGTCTCGCTCGCTCGTGCGCACGACGATCGCGCCGCCGGCGCCTCCGGGGGCTCCGTGCGATCCGTTTCCGCCGTGACCACCGTCGCCTCCGCGGCCACCGTCACCGCCCGAGCTGTACCTCGTCGCGTCGCTGCCCGAGCGGCCCGTTCCGCCGTCGCCGCCGTCCCCGCCGCGACCGCCGTTTCCGCCGCTGCCGCCGTTGGCGCGGAGCTCGAGCTGCCCCGAGCGCTCGAAGTTCAATCGCGTGTCGATCGCGACGCGCGCCCCGCGACCATCGACGTACTCGCCCGAGAGCTTCGCGGTGAGCCCCGCCTCGCTCGCGAGCACGACGTGAATGGGCCCTGCATCGGCGCCCGAATACGCAGGGCCCGCGTCGCCTCCGCGGCTTCCGTCGCCGCCGCCGTAGCCGCCATCGGCGCCGCGATGCCCAGAGACGCCGTCGGCGCCGCGAGCGCCGCTCGAGTCCACGACCGCGAGCGGACCGTCAGGACCTCGAGGCTCTTCGACAGCGACGTCCGCGGCGACACGAAAGACCATTGGCGTTGGCCGCGGAGTTTACCGTGTAAGTCGCTCGAGCTCGCGAAGCGTCGCGAGCGACGCGCCTCGCTCGCGGAGCGCGGGCTTGGGTCGTACGGCGAGCGGCTGCGTCGCGAGCGCGAGCATCTCGAGGTCGAACGCGCTGTCGCCGAGCGCCACGGCCACGGGAGCATCGCCGATGATCGCGCGCAGCCCGAGCACCTTTCCGTGCGCGTACGGCATCGGCGCAGAGAGCGAAGGAAGGAGCACTCCGCGGTCGATCGCTTGCGTCGCCGCGCACACCGCGCTCGCCTCGACGCCGAGGTGCGCGAGGCACGCTTCGATCACGGCGCGAGGCGAGGCGCTGACCGCGACCACGGCGCGTCCGTCCGCCCGCGCAGCGCGAAGAATCGCGAGCGTCTCTTCGTAGAGGCGCGATGGCAGACCGACGCGCCCGAGCATCGCGTCGATGATCTTCGCGACCTCGGCCTCGCTGCGACCAGCGCCGGCCCACGCCATCATCTCGTAGAGTCGCTTCTCGTCGTAGCGGTGCTCGTTGGCGGCCGCGAGCATCGCCTCGGCCACGGCGCGATCGGTCAGCGAATCAACAGGGATTCCGTGAGCCATAGCCTCGGCTCGCATGGCGTCGGAGGCGCTCTTCGCGAGCCCTTCGCGCTCGATGAGCGCGACGAACCAGTCTTCGCCGACGTCGCCAGACCAGAGCGTCCCGTCGCAATCGAAGGCGACCACGGCGTTCGAAGGCGCCCTCGAGAGCCCTTCGAGCACCGCGTCGACCGAGATGGTTTTCATCGTGTGCGCTCGTTCACCGGAGGAGGTCGTCATCGCGCTGTTGTACTCGATGCCGTCTTCGCTTTGCGCACGCTCCGCCAGACGACCCAGACGGTGAGCGCGATGAGCGCGACCCAATCGAGGGGAATCGGGACGTCGTTCGTGTTCACGTGCACGATGGGCGGGGGCGTCACGGGGGATGGATCGCTCGCTGGGGCGAAGAAGACCTCGTCGGTCCCGGGGCGTGGCGACGAGCGATCGTCGAAGCTCGTGAGCCATGTGCTCGCAGGAACCACGCCTCCGAGCATCACTCCGAGCCGCGTGTGCGCGGGGCCGAGCGCGTTGGCGTACTGAACGGCACCAGGCCAACGACCCGCGGCGCCGAGCGTTCCGTCCATGCGCGACGGAGAGAGGACGTGCACCCGAAGCGTGCGACCGCCGCCCGATCGCGCGCGTTGCTCCTCGGGCTCTCGGTACGGATAGAACGGCCGATCCGTCGTGAACGTCATGCGCACCGGCGACGTGACGGGCGCGCCGAGCTCGGTCGGGTTGGCCTTCGCGATGCGAAACGCGGTGAGCTTCCACCGCTGCGCGACGTACGGCGCGAGCCATCGCTGGAGCGAGGGGGAGTTTGCGTACCCGCGCGTCGAGAGCCACTGCGCGAGCGCCTCGGCGTTGTCCGCTTCGAGCACGACTGCGTCGTACCCAGCCACGGTCTGCGCAGAGAGCACTCGAACGGGGTCCGGCGCGGCTTGGGCGACAGCGGCGTGCGTCTCGGGAGCCGCCGAGGAGCGGCTGCTCTTGGCCAGAAAGAGCAGGCACGAGACGCCGGGCACGAGTCGCGTGCGAGACTCCTCGCGCACCTCCGGTTTGATCACGTCATCGAGCGTCGTGAAGAGCGAGTCCGACGCAGCAGCGAGCGTCGGCTGCGTCGGAGTGGGAACGAGAAACCCGAAGTCCGACGCGGTCGTGTCGAACCTCGCGCGCCGAACAAAGTGCTCGATTCGCGTCGCGGGATCCCAGTAGATCACCGCGGATTCGTCGACGATCCGAACCTCTTGACCCTCGCGCGGCGCGGGCGCGCACGCCTGCGCGGGCCTCGTCGCGACCGTCCACGGAACGAGGCTCACGGCCCCGAGCAACACCAGTGTCCTCGCTGTGCGCACGCTCGAAAGGTACCTTGTTTCTCAGGGGCAACGCTCGACCCAGCGCACGGCAGAGGGCACCACCCACACGATCGACGCCCGCGTCGGCGACACGTCGAGCTCGACGCTGACGTTGCTGTTTGGCGCTTGCTGCGCATGCGCGCACAGCGGCGCAGCGGTGCTCGCCCACTCGACGCCCGCCGCGTCGAACACGCTCGTCTGCGCGGCAATCGACACGAACCCGACGCGCGCGTTCAAGATCGTGCCGCGCCCAATGGTGCCGTAGCAGCCGAGCCCTACGCCCGCGAACGACGGAGGAACCTCCTGCGTCCAGCGCACGTCCGCGCGACGCACCCATCCCCGTACGACGAGCGCGTCTCGCCCTTGCGCGCCGCGAGAGTACACGCGGAGCCACGCGCTGTTTCCGCTGTCGTCCGCGAACGAGATGTCTGCGGTCGCTTCGACGACCACCGCGGCGCTGCGTGCGTCGGGCCGCGCGTGCACGCGGAGCTGCGCAGCGCGAGGATGATAGCCGCACACCGACCCGTCCCCGACGGGCGAGCAGCGGCCTCGCACCGGCGCGCATCCCGTGGAGTTGCCGGGACCTCGGGTGCAGCGAAACTCTTGGCGCGCCGTTCCGTCGCCGCGCCAACGACGATCTTCGGGAAACGACGGTCGCGGCGGAGACGAGGGTGCTCCCGCGCTCGGCGCGCCTTCGAGCAACGCGCACGGAACGCGCACCGACCGCACCGTGAGCCCGCCATCGTCGCGCAGCGTGGCGACGACCGCGTCCCGTTCGGCGCGCTCGACCTCGACCCGAAGTCCCCTCGCGACGCCCACCAATCCGCGCAGCACGGCGCCGTCACGGATGTAGACCTTCACCGCATTGGCCGCTGTTTCTCCACGAAAAACCAGGGGCGCGAGCCCTTCGATCGTGGCCCGTCGGCCGACGAACGTCGCGACCATGGACTGCTCGAGATCGAGCGGCCCGATGGGTCCGACGCGGAGCCCCGAGACCGACGCGACGCCAGTGACCGTGCATTCGGCCCGCGCGTCGCGCAGGCCCGAGACCGTCACACACACAAACAATGCCGCGAGCCCTGTCCGCCGTGCCGAGCGCCGATTCATGGAAGGCGCTCGGACAACGGTCGCGCGGGATTGTTTCGCGCGTCGACGTTCTTCGCTCAGCGCGCGATCGTCAGCGTCAACGAACCGGTCGAGCGAGCCTTGAGCCAGAGGACGCCCTGCGCGTCGACGAACCAGCCTTCCATCGCGGCGTCGAACGCGGCGCGATCCGCGACGGAGGCGAGCGCAGAGGAGCCAGCCATCACGCCCGTCGGGCGAACGCCGCCGCGGACGTGCCAGAGGACCGTTCCCGTGAGCTGCTCGACCGCGAGGGTGACCTGCGTGGTCCCGGTCGTGCGCGTGGTGATGGTAGCGCGGTCGTTCATCCCGTCTTTGTGCAGCGAGAACGTGCTCGTCGCTCCAGCGGCAGGAGGCACCGCGAGGATCGTCGTCGCGCCCATGGAGGCCGCCGTTCCGAGGCCGGTCACCGCGTCGCTCACGACGGCGGGGACGATCGCGCCTTCGCGCAGGTAGATCGGGATGCGTTGAATATTGGTGGCGTCGACGTTCATGAGCGTCGTTCCGCCGGCGACCGCGGCGGCAGAGGGATCCCACCAGTCGAACCACTGAGCGCCCGACGGGAGCACGACGTTGCGCCGACCGGTCGCGTCGAGGATCGGCGCGACGAGAAACGCGTCGCCCACTTGGAAGCGATAGTCGCCGGCCCACGACGCGAGCTCTCCCACCGGGCGAATGATGTTCATCGCGCGGCCCGCGTAGCTCTCTTGCGCCAGCGAGAAGAAGAACGGAACGAGCTCGTGGTGCAGCTTCGCCCAGTACCGATAGACCGCCACGACTTCGGTCGCGCGATCGGGCACGGTCCACGGCGCGAGGTTCGCGCGCCCATGGAGCTGAAAGAACGGCATGAGCCCCGCGACCGCCGTCCACCGCGCGAAGTTCACCGAGTCGAACGGGATCACCGGCCCCGTGATGTTCTCGTCGTCGCGATCGAGATAGCCGCCGATGTCCGAGCCGAGCACGACGTACCCCGCGCGCGCCGAGCGAAAGATGTGATCCATCGCGTCGGTCAGGCCCACCCAGTCTCGGCGGTTGTCGCCGACCCAGCCCACCGGCGTGTGCTCGGGGCGCGCGAAGAACCGCCCGGGATACCCGTACGATCGGTCGTACGGCCGCACCATCGTAAGAAACTCTTCGCGCCCCCGGCGCTGTACGCCGTACGCGAGAAAGTCTCGGTAGTACTCCTCGCTGTACCGCTGGCGCGGCAGCGTTCCCATCGCCGTCTCGACGTTGGGCGTGGTGATGTACTCCTCGCCGAAATCGAGCTTCCACCCGGCGACGCCCATGTCGAGCACCGCGTTTTGCTGCGCGTGCCACCACGCCCTCGCCCGCGCGTTGAAGAAGTCTACGCCAGAGCCCTCGCCCTTCCACCACGCGTAGCGCGCGGCGTTGTTGATGAAGAACCCGCAGCGCCGGCCCTCTTGATAATTGGGGCTCATATTCGCGTACGTGATCCGCGAGCCCGCTTCGACGTCGAAGCCGCGCGTGTTCACCATCTGCGTGACCCAGAGCACCGTGCGGATGTTCATCGCGCGCAGGTCCGACACGAGCCGCGTGAACATCGGGTACTGCTCGTCGCTCGGGATAAACGTGTTGTAGTGCGTCTCCCACGGGCTATCGAGCACGACGACGCCGACGGGGATGTCGCGATCGCGAAACCCCTGCACGAACGCGTACGTGTCCGCTGTGTCCGAGATGTCCTTCGAGATCCACGGCTCGAACGCCCAGCGCGGCGTGTACCGCGCGGGGTCTGGGATCATCGGCTCGGCCGCGCCCGTAAACGTGCACGAGGACGCGTCCGGCGTCGCGATGTCATCGATCGCGTCGATCGCTGCGTCCGGCGCCGCGCTGTCTGCGTCTTGGGACACCGCGTCCATTCCCGCGCTGTCGACCGCAGGAACATCCGCGGGCGGCGTTGGCGACGGACACCCGACGAGCGAAGCGGACGCGAGCGCGAAGAGAGCAAACGACCTCGAGTGACTCATCGCGTGCAACGATAAACCACCCTCCGCGCGTTCGTCGTCGCTTTCACGCGAGCTGTGCGTTCAGCGAAGAAACGGCGCGACCCACGCTTCGCTGCGCGTCCAGAGCTCTCTGGCGAGCGCTGGGTCCTTGGAGATCTTGCTCGGCTCGCGCGTGCGCTCTTTGTCGTAGTAGAGCCCCGTCTCCGACGCGAGCGCGGGGTCCGTGGCGCATTTGATCTGCGTGCGCGCGCCCTCTTCGGCGGTGAGCATGAAGCGCTTCATCAGCCACGCGAACGGCGAGGGAATGCTCCGCCACACGTCCGTCGCGACGACGCCGGGGTGCAGCGAGTACGTCGTGATCTTCGTCCCCTCGACGCGACGCGCGAGCTCGGCGGCGTGAAGCACGTTGCAGAGCTTGCTCACGCCGTACTCCGCCATGCCTGTGGTGCTCGACGTGGGCTTTCGAAGAGCATCCCAGTCGATGCCCTTGGGCCGGTAGTGCGCCTCGGACGACACGTTCACGAGGCGGCCCTGCGCGCTCGCCTTCAACAATGGAAGCAGCTTCTCGGTGAGCAAGAAGTGCCCGAGGTGATTGGTCGCGAACGTGAGCTCGAAGCCGTCTTTGCTGAGCCCGCGCTGCCCAGCCATGCCCGCGTTGTTCACGAGCACGTCGAGCGCGCGGCCCGACGCGAGGTACTGATCCGCGGCGGTGCGCACGGACGAGAGGTCCGAGACGTCCACCGCGAGCACTTCGCACGCCCCGCCCTTCGAGCGAAGCTCCTCGACGACGGGCGCGGCTTTGCTCGCGCTGCGCACAGCGAGCACGACGTACGCGCCGCGCGCGGCGAGCTGTTGCACCGTGACGAGACCGACGCCCGAGGTCGCGCCGGTCACCATGAAGGTCTTGCCCTCGAGATCTCGGCTCATCCGCGGATCCGCAGCGCAAGCGAGCGACGGAGCATCCCTGCGAAGGTCGTCGGCGCAGGCGCAGCGATCGCTCCTTCGGCGACGAACGCCGGAGCGTCGGGCAACGGCGCGGCCTCGTGAACGACCGGCGCGGCTGCGGTCGCAGCGGGCTTCGACGCGACCGCAGCGGGCGGCGCGACGATGGGCGCAGCGGTGACGGGCGGGGCGACAACGGGAGGGGGAGCCACAGGGGGCGGCGCGACGATGGGCGCAGCGACGACCGGAGGCGCTGGCGGCTGCACGACTGCGGGCGGCGCGGGAACCACGGGCGGAGGCGCGACGATGGGCGCAGGAGGCGCAGCGACCACCGCGGGAGCGATGGGCGTCGGCACAGCCACGGGCTTCGGCGTGATCAGCGGAATCGCGGGAGGCGGCGCGATGGAGGCGGCGCTCACCTCGAGTTCGAGCCCAGATTCGCTGGTCGATTGCGCGCCGGGCAGCCGCTCGAGCTCGCGCGCAGCAGCCTCGTCCATGGCCGACGGCACCGCGCTCGCGAGCGGAGCGCGATCGATCTCGATCTCTTCGTCCGTGGTCGTGTCGAGCTCGATCGGCGCGCGCACGTCGACCGCCTTGAGCGACGTGATCGACGGCCGCGAGGGAATGTCGAGCTCTTCAGCCTCGCCGTCCGCGTCGCTCGACGCGGCGTCTTGCTCGATCACGAGCTCGGCGTCTTGCTGCGATTCGTCGAGCTCTTCTTCCTCTTCTTCGAGCGTGAAGTCCGGGAGCTCTTCGGACATGCCCCCCTTCGCGACGTACGAACCCGACGGACTCGCGCCTTGCTTCGCGGCCGTCGCCGGAGGAACGGGCGCAGCCACGACCGCGGGCGCGGGCGCTTCGACCTTCGGGGGCTCGACCTTGGGGGCTTCGACCTTCGGGGGCTCTGCGACCGGCGCTGCGGCGCTCTCGACTGGCTGCGACGGCGCGGCGAACACGGCGGCCGGAGCGCGCTTTTGCCTCGGCTCGCCCGCGCGCTGCTGGACGCGAACGAGCAGCGCCTCGAGCGCGGCGATCTTTTCAGCGGTGTTCACGACGAGGCCTCCGAAGAGAGCGTGGCGAGCACATCCGTGAGCTTCACGGCGCCCTTCGCTTGCTGCGATCGAACGTGCTGACACACAGATTCATCTGCGACGAGCACGCGGAGCGACGAGCCCGACTCGATCACGACTGCGCCCGCCTTCGTTTCAGTGAGCGCGCTCAGGCAACGGGCGAGCGCGGCTGCGCACAGCTCGGCGAGCGGCCCTGTGTTCGCGGGAGCGCTCTCCCAACGGGCGACGAGCGCGTCTCCCCACTGTTCGAAGGCCACGCGACCGAGGCCGAAGCGCGCGAGCGCCGCGTTGATCGCGAACGCCACGTCCGAGGCCGACGCGTCGTCGAGCGTCTCGAGGGCGGCGCGGGCGGGCGCTTCGAGGGCGCTCCCGAGCGCGTTTCCCAGGGCGTTTACCGCAGCGGGGCCGCCTTCACCGAGCGCCGCGCCGAGCGCGTCCACGGGGATCGCGAGCAGCGCTTGGTCCTCGCGCGAACGGAGGCTCCCCTTCGACAGGTCCGCGACGAGCGAGCCGCGTAGGTCAACGGAACGAACAGCCATCGGCCCGGGACGATAGATCGATTCGCGCGTTCAGCGTGAATTTTTCACGTCCAATCTCTTTCGACCGCAGCGGAGAGCGCCATTTTCCGAGCGCCGTCGCGCTCCTCGGTCACACACAGCACCGAGCGCTCGATCACTGCGGCGAACCTCTGGTAACCAAACGTAGTCCGTTCAAACCGATGCGCTTCCTCCCTCCCCGTTCGGCGGCCGTCTTGTCCGCAGCGATCACCGCGCTCGCCGCCACGCCTTCGCACGGGTATTTCACGGTCGGACAGCCCATTCCCCTCGACGCGACGCGGCCGCAGACGATGCCCGGATCGCTGCGGGGCGTGCGCGTTCCGGTGCGGGTTCACGGGCAGGCTGCCACCGGAGCGGCGGAGCTCGTCGCGGCGCTCGGCGAGGCCGAACGGGCCTACGAGGCCATCGTCGACCGCCTCGGATTCACCCCGCCCCTCTTCGACGCCACGCGCGGCGGAGGCCCCGAGCTCGACATCTACCTGACCGACGAGAGCAGCTTCGTTCGCGTCGACCCCGACGGGCTCGACTACGGAGAGGCCTGGGATTGCTCGGCCGCGGTGGTTCGAGTGCGCCGTGGACTCAGCGCGGCGCAGCGTCGACGGGCGATCACCGAAGGGGTCGCGCACGCCTCGCTCCTCGCCGCGGACGCGCGCACCACGCGGGCCTATCGCGTGGCGTTTGCCTCGGCGATCGCCGCGCGCGTGCTCGGAGAGGGCGCCGACGAAGAGGGCCTCGTGCGCGCGTCCGCCGAGGTGTCCAACGGCCTTTTCAGCGAGAGCACCGACGAAGCCGCGCGGGGCGAAGCGGTGTTCTTCGACCTGCTCGCGTCGCGCTACGACGACGGATCGCTCTCGCTCTGGCGCGGCCTCGCCGTCGCGCCGATCGCGCGCACCGAGGGCGGAGCCTCTCGGCTCGAAGACGAGCCAGACTCGTTCGACCTCTTGCGCAGGTTGCTCCGCTCGGAGCCCGGCGGACTCGACGGATTCATCCTCGAGTACACCGCCGCCCGCGCCGTCGCAGGAACGCCCGGCGATCGCTTCGACACCGTCGGCTTTCGCGCCCTCGCCAAGCTCGCCGCCGAGCCCATGCGAACGATCGTCGCGCGCGACCTTCCCGAGTGGGTGCTCTCGCAGAGGCCCCTGCCCCAAGGAGGCGCTGCGCTCGTCGCCGTCGACACCAACGGCCTGCGCGAAGGGACGCTCTCGCTCTGGTTTCACGGCGCGTCGTGGCGTCGATGGACCGTGGCCGCGCTGCGCCTCGACGCGTTCGATCGCGACCGCGGTCGCGCGCCGGCGCCGCCTGTCAACGACGGCGAGTGGTCCACCACGATGGAGCTCGGCCCTGGAGACAGCCGCGTGCTCGTCGTGATCGTCGACCAGGGCAACCAGCTGCTCGACCTCGATCGCCCGACCAACCGCGACGGCTCGTTCGCGCTCAACCTATCGCTGTCGAACGCGCGCTGAGCGCCATCGCTGTCGAGCGCTCGCCGCGAACGCGATCGCTACGAGCGTGGCCCAGCTCAGCGATGTTGATTTCGCACCCACACATTCGACACAACACGACGCGGGTCGCCCTCGCCCGTTGGGTCGCACGAGCGCGCTCGCCTCGCACGCGACGCCGTTTTCGAGCGTCGCGCGCAGAGACACCCGCTCGGTCGCGGCCTCGCTCACGCGCACGCGGAGCTCCGCGCGCCCTCCCTCGAACGCGTGAATCCAGCGCAACACGCCGCCCGTCGCGCGCGCCTCGATCACGGGCGCGCGATCGATCGCGCCTCGGTCGTTGCTCGCGCGAAGCGCGAACGAGAGCGGCTCGCCAGGGGCGACCTCGTCCGTCGCGGGAGCGAGCGTGCAGCGCGACGCAGGGCCCTCGACGGTCGCGAGCGCGGCGCGAAGGTCCACCGGTCCCCAGCCGAGCGATCGGGTCCATCGCTCGCTCGAGCGCGTCAATCGAGAGAGGACCATCGCGCGCGAGAGCGACGGATCGGTCGACCACAGACGCGCGATCGCGCCGGCGGCGATGGGCGCGGCCACGCTCGTTCCGATCGCGGCGATCGTGTGTGGGTCGCTCGTGGCTTCGGAGTCTGCGCAGAGCGACCCCGGCGCGCGCGAATCGCACTGCGCCGAGCGCGCGCCGAGCACCCACGCGCCCGGCGCGACGAGGTCGGGCCGCGCCCGGTGCACGCGATCGGGGCCGCGCGAAGAGAACTCCGCGACCCCGTCGCTCGATCGCGGGACGGTCCGCACGCGAACAGCTCCGTCCGGCGCAGGCCACTGCTCGCGCGTCACCTGCGCGCCCACCACGATCGCGCTCGCCGCGGTCGCAGGAACGACCAACGTCCCCTCGACGACGCCGCCCTCGATCGCGACGCCGCCGCTCGCCCCGTACACGTCGAGCACGGCGTCGCCGCGCGCGAGCAACCTCCACGCGCTGCCGCGATCGATCGCCTCGTCTCGGTCCGATCGCGCGACGGTCACGAGCGCGCTCCTCGCGCTGGTGCCTTCGCGCAACGACTCTGCGAGCGCGCTCGCAGGCCCCGCGCCGCTCGATCGATCGATCCCCACGGTGAACCCACGAAACCCCGCCCCGACGTGCTCTCCGAGCGCGACCCATCGCGTGCGCGCGGCGCGCGATCCTGCGTTCGACGGACCTTCGATCGCCAGCTCGACAGCCCCCTCGTGAACGATCGAAAACGACTGCGTTTCGCCCCGCCCCGCGCTGACGAAGAGGCCGATCTCCGCGGGGCCCTCCGCGCGCGACACACGAAATCGACGCCTCGCGCGCGAGCCTCCTTCGTTGCCCGCGGCGACGACGAGGGCGCGACGAGCGCTCGTGGCCTGCGTACTCTGTTCGGAAAATCGTTGGTCGATCGCGCGTTCGAGGGCGCTGGCGCCGTCGTGTGTTCCGTCGGCGCTGCCCGCGGCGAGCACGACCACGAGCGGCCGTGTCCCGGCGCGGTCGAGGGCGAAGTCCATCGCCTCGATGATCGATTCATCTGCGATTCCTGCGACGGATCCCACTTTCACGAGCACGAGCTCCGCGCCGGGAGCGACCCCTTCGCGCGACTCTCCGCCGCCGCCCGCAGCGATGGACGCGACGAACGTCCCGTGTCCCGAGGGGTCCGTCGTGATCGATTCGCTCGACGGTCGCTCGGAGATCTCTCGCTCGAGCTCTTCGCCGCTCCACACCGCGCCACGAAATCGACGCTCGGTCTCGGGGTGTGTTCCCCGCGGCCCGGCGCTCTGATCGAGCACCCATCGGACCCGTCCGCGAAGGGCAGCGTGACGCACGTCGAACCCCGTATCGATCACCGCGAGGACCACGCCCGAGCCGTCGCGCCCGCCCGAAGCCGCGAAGATCGGCGCGCCGATGACAGCGCGAGCCTCGCGGATCAGCGACGCGCGCACCGTCGGCGCGCTCGCAGGAAGCGCGCGCTCGAACGGCCCTCGAGCAGCCTCGGCTGCGTAGCCCGCGAGCACGAGCGCCGCGATTCGCAGCGGGGGCCGGCGCCCTGAGCGGGTTGACATCGTCGCAACCCGAATGGTACCCGCACCGCCCACGCTTTTTTCGAGGCCAATTCGCCTCGGTGAAGATTCACAGCAGGAGTTCATGATGGGCAAAGGCGATCGCCGACACTCGAACAAGATGCTTCAGCGCAAGGCGCAGGCGAAGAAGAAGGCCCGCGCCGCCAAGCGCGCCGCCGAGGTTCGCGAGACGCGCGCCGCGGCGTCGAAGCCGGCCGCGACCGAGAAGAAGAAGGCGCGCAAGAGCGCCGCTGCCGCGGGCTGAGCTCGCGCAGGACATCACGAAGGGGGCTCAGCGGACGCGCGCTACTCGACCGGTAGCTGCGTGGGCCCGCTGCTGTTGGCCGGAGCAAAGTGCTCTCGTCCCCCGAACCCGATCGGAACGATGTGCGCTCCGCCCCCATCGGCCTGCGCGCCGAACGCGATCAGCCGAACGTGCGCCTCCATGCACTGCCCCACGAGCGCGAGGAGCCCGTTTCCGTGCTGCTCGCGCGCCACGCGGTGCGACGTCTGGAGCACGCGACCGCGAGCGTCGAGCGTGAACCGAAGCTCGACCTCGCCTTCGATGTTCGGGGCCTGTTCGCTCGCTTGTTCGAAGCAGCGCTGGAGCGCGTCGTGCTCGCGGCGAACGAGGTCCGCGGGGCTCGTTCCGAAGCGCAGCGCTCCGCTGGTGATCAGCGTGTTCGACCCAGCGCTCGTCCCGCTGCTCGTCGTGCTGCTGCTCTGAGCACCCGAAGAGGTCGCGCTCGCGGTCGTGTTGCTCTGCGTGCTCGCGCTCACCGAGCCCGCGGAGCTCGCGACGAAATCCCGCTCCATCGGCACGGACTCCGCGCGAAACGGGCGAACTCGCGCGCGCTCGACGATCGCACGCACGCACGTGCTCACCGCGAACGGAACCTCTCCTCCCGACGCGTTGGTGATCCGCTCGACCGCGAATCCGCCGTCGTCCCCGTCGAACGCGCCGCGCACGCGGACCGTCGGGTTCGCGGCGTTGAGGCAGCGCGTGACGTCGTCTTGCACCCGCGCGAACGCGCGCTCCATCGCGCGGCTCGAGGGCCTCTCGCGACGCGCGACGGCGTTCGTCCCCTCCGACGCGCGCTGACCATTGGCGCCGTCGGTGCACGAGATCCCCACGAGCGCAGACAGCGCTCCGATCGCGATCCACTTGAAAAATTGCACTCTTTCGTTCACGACGACGGTCCGAAGTCGAGCGGGAGCGTCACCGCCGCAGGACCGCCCGTCGGCGCGACGAACACGAACGTGTAGAACGCGTTCTGCACGCACTGCGCGACCTCGGACATGCGCGAGGGAGCGCCGCCCGTGGCCACCGCTTGCGCGCGCGACTCGACAACGCGGCCGTCGGTGTTGACGACGAAGCGAACCGTCACCCGCCCCGCGAGCGCCGCTTCTTGCAGCGCCGCGCGCGTGTAACACGAAGAGAGCGTCCCCATGCGCGCGCGGATGGTGCCCTCGACGCGACCGCGATCGATCTGACCGGGCGTCGCGATCGTCGCAGCGGTCGTTCCCGTAGCGCTCGTCGTGGCGCTCGCCGCAGCGTTGCCCGCGGTCGTCACGGTCGCGCTGGGCGCTCCCTGCGAGAACACGAACGGCATCGAGACCTCCGCTGGTGCTCCGCCGGGCCTCGCGGGAAACGTCGTCCCTCGAACGACACCCTCGAGACACCGCGCGAGGTCTCCCACGCGCTCGGGGTCACCGGACTCCGCGACCGCCGTGCTCGACGCCGCCGACACGAGCCCCGCGGCGTCCACGACGAAGCGCACGCGCACCCGCGCGCGCAGCTGCGGCTCGCGTGCCAACTGATTTTGATAACATGTGCGAAAGACGTTCGTGCGCGAGCGGATCACGTTGACCACCGCGCTCTGCTCGATCGAGCCCTGCGCGCCCGCGCTCGCAGCCCCTGCGCTCGTCGAAGCGCCTGGCAATTGCGCGACCGAAATCACATCGGCCCCGCCCGTCCCGCTCGTCGCCACGGTCCCGCTCGTCGCCGTACCGCTCGTCGCTGTCGTCCCAGCGCTGCTCGCCGCGCCCGTCGTCGCGGTGCCCGCCGTGGTCGCAGCCGTCCCAGTTGTCGCAGCGGTCCCCGTCGTCGCCGCGGTTCCCGCGGTGCTCGCAGTCGCTGTCGCGCTCGTCGTGCCCGTCGTCGCTGCGCCCGATGTCGCCGTTGTGTTTGTCGCGCCCGCGCCCGCGGTGCTCGTCGCCGCAGCCTGTCCGCCGCTCGACGGACCATCGCCGTCGCCCGTCTCCCCGTCGCCCGTCGTCGCCGTCGCCGCGGCGCTCGCGCGCGACACCGTCTGCGCGAGCTCGTAGCGATCCGCGCGAAACGGCGGAACCCTCGCGGCCTCGAACGCCGTTCGCACGCACGAGCGCTGCTCGCGTCCGATGTTCTCACCGAGCACGCTCTCGACCGAGTAGCGCCCGGTCGATCCCGCGAACGAGCCGCTCACCTCCGCGCGCTCGACGGTGATGGGGAGACACTCGCGCGCGCGCTCAGCAGCCTCGCGCAGCGCCCGTCGCGCCGCCGATCGGCGCGGCCGCGTGCGCATCGTCGACTGCGCGGCGTTGTTGTCTTGTTGCGTGGCCTGCGTCGTTGTCTCGGCACAAGCAGCAGCGCTCACGCAAAACGCGAGCAACGAGAAGCGTTGAAGCGACACCATCACGAATTAGACCAAACGAAACCACGGACCACCCCCTCCGTGCCACCCGCGCACCACTTTTCTGCGCGTCATTTCGATTTCGTAAACAACACCGTCGCTCAGGGAACGTTCGCCAGCGCCTCGCGTACCACTTGTGCCGCGCGATCCGCGGCGATTCCCTCCGCGACGAGCACCGTTCGGCCTCGATGCGCGACGAGCGAGACCGTGGTCCTGCTCGTTCGCAACGCGTGCGTGACGCCGTCGAGCCTGGCCCGCGTGGCCCGCGGATACCGCAGCCGCAACAGCCCAACGACCGCGCGCTCGAGCGCGAGCGCCTCGCCCTGAAACGGGCTCGCGTCCATCGTGATCACCCACAACGACGCGGCCGGCGTACGCCCCGTGACCGTCGTCGTTCCCCGAGGAACGAGCAGCAGCGCGCTGTCACCGCCCCACCCCGCCGCGGCGTCTGCGCTCGTCTCGGGCGGCAGATACGTCTGCAGCCACAAGCGCACGCCGAGCTCACCGAACGTCTCGTGATACGCAGCCTCGTGCGTCGTCGCCAACGAGGGAGGCAGCGCGACAGAGACCACCTCGGGAGCCTCTCGCGCAGCGAGCTTCTCCGAGTGCAAGAGCTGCTCGGTCGACTGCGGTGGCTCTCGCAAGAGCGCGTCCACCGCGCGCCACCCGCCCGACTGATACGCGCTCGCGCACAGCCGCAGCCCCTCGCGATACGGAAACACAAGCGTCTCTCGCAACACGAGCGGCGCGCTCGCGATCTGCTCGCCGCCGCCCACGCCCGAGTCGAGCGACGCTTGCACGCGCCGCGTGTCCGCGAGGAGCGCGCGTTGGCCGCTCGAAAACGCCACCGTCGCGAGCGTCGCGTCGCCCTCGACCACCGTCATCGCGGCGAGCTGCCGATCCCCCGCCCCCTGCTCGTGCCGCGTGAACCGCGCGATGTCGAAGCTCTGGTCTTGAAGCGCGTGCGTGATCTCGTGCGCCAGCGTCGGCCCTTGCGAAAACGGCGAGAGCCACCCCGCGACGTACAGCTGCTTTCGCGTCGGATCATAGAAGCCGGCGACTTGCTCTTCGAGCAGCGCGAAGGACGTCTCGGCGTAGTCGCGAGGGTCGTTCCACAATCCGACCGTGCGATACAAGAGCCCTTCGCGTTGCAGCTCGTCGCCTCGGTACTCCTCTGCGACGCGCGCGCGCAATCGCGCGATGATTTGCTCGCGAGAGAGCAGGCCCGACGAGATCGCCGTCCTGCGCGGGAGCTGACGAACCGCCACCATCCGCTCGGTGATCTCGTCCGCGAGCGCGAGCAACGGATCCCGCGGCCCAGCGTCCACCGTCGCGTCGATCGCCGCGATCAGCCCTGCGTCACTCTCGGTCGTCGCGCCGCGAGGATCGCTCCCAGCGCCCCGCGCCAAACGCGACCGATCGTCGCGCACCGTCGGAACCGTCGGAGAGCACGCCGCCGCGCAGAGCGCCACCATCGCTACGATCCTGCACCGACGCTCCGCCGACGCCCGGTCGAATAGTTGAACCACGAGCGGAGTTGTACCCTCTCGAGCCGTCCTTTGCCCTCGTTGCCCCCGCTCTCGCGCTGGACCTTCTACGCTGCGACCGCAGGGGCGGCGCTCGTGTCCGTGGCCCTCGCGATGGGGCGCGTTCCATCGCGCGTCTGGCCCGCGGCGGCCATCGTCGCGTACGTGGCGCTCGTGGCGCTCGGGCTGAAAAAACCCTCGCTTCGGATGTTTACCGACGCCATCGCCCGCGCGCCCGACGGCGCCGCGATGATCGTCGAGGTCCCCGCGGACGCGCGCGCGATCGAGTCGCTCTGCGCCCTCTTCGAGGCCCACGACGGCCGCGCCACCCTCGCGCTCTCCGCCGAAGACGCCGCTGCGTCGCGCGACGCGCTCGTCGCCGCGATCGAACGCGGACACGCCCTCGCCATCACCGACCGCGAGGCACGCGAGCACGCGCGCACCCGAGGCGCCGCGGTCGACGCACGAATCGACAGGCTCGAGCGAGAACACGCGCTGCTTCATGCGCAATTTTCTCAGGATTTTTACCCGGATTTGTGGCTCCCGAGCGGGCTCTACACCCCGGCGCTGCAGCGGCTCGCAGACGCGTTCGACCGAACGCTGGTCGCTCCGTCGCACGATCTCCGCGGCAAGTCTCGGTTTCCGCTCGCCGAGCGAATCGAGCACGACCTCGAGCACGGAGCGATCCTCCGCGTCGAAGACTCCCCGTCGCTCCGGGCGGCGCTCCCCGCGGTCCTTGCCGCGGCAGCCCGACTCGGGGTACCCGTTCGCGCGCTCGTCTCGCGAGACGCAGCGCAGGAAGCGTGAGCTTCCGTTGGCTCCTCCATCTTTTCTCCGAGAGCACCCCGTGGCCGGTCCCCGTTCGTCGACGCTGATTCTGTCTGCCCTCGCGCTCGCAGGTTGTCCTCGCAAGCCGCAGACACCTCCCCCCGACGCGACCACGCAGGGAGACGCGAGCGCCATTCGCGCCAACGCCAGCAACGCGCTGAGCACCGCACCGCCGGACAATCTCCTGGCCACCATCCGCGGAGCGATGCTCCGACGCGCGGTGCCCATGATCTTTCCGGGCCCCGAGATCGAGCAGGTGATCACGCAGGGCGTTCCGCAGCTCACCCGCGGCGTCGGAGCCAACGCCTCGCGCATCGATCTCGACTCGCCCTTCGCCGTCGTCGCCGTCCTCGGCGAGAGCGAAGGCGACGGAGAAGGCGCGACGCCGACGTTCCTCGCTGCGTGGCCGCTCAAGCCCGGCGCGAGCGTCACCGTCGACGCGCGCGAAGGCCGCGGCTGGACCAGCGCTGGCCAGGGCGTCTATCGACCGACCTCTCCGGACGCGGGCGCAAACGACGATCACCAGTGCTGGGTCGCGCGACGGCAGCCCGTCGGCTGGTCGCTCTTGTGCGGCCCCAAAGACTTGTTGCCGCGCGTCGCGGGCTACCTCGTGCACGTCGGGACGTCCGCGCCGGACAATCAAGCCATCGTCGACGCCGACATTCGCGCGGGAATCCTCGGTCGAATCTTCCGCCGCCAGCTCGCCGAGATCGACCGCCGCGCGCCTCCGACGGGCGGACGCGCGCCCGAAGAGCAGCTCCGTCGGCAAGCGTTCGAGCAGGCGCGACGACAGATCGCGCTCACGTCCGCGATCGCCACGGACATCGACGCGGTCCGCGGCGCGCTCACCCAAGACGAGAGCTCGATGCACTTGTCGCTCACCGCGACGGTCTCGCGCGCGAGCAGCGATCAAGTGCGCTTCCTCATCGACGCAGCGGCAGGACGACAAGCCCCCGCGGATCTGTTGACCTCGCTGCCCTCGAGCACGCAAGCGTGGATGGTCTCGGGCTTCGACCCGGCGAAGATCGCGACCGCCCTCGGAGCGCCGAGCGAAGACATCATGATCCGCGCGCAGGTGGGCCCCGAGTTCGCGCGCGTGAAGATGCTCATCGAGCAGGTGACCAGCGTGATGCCGCCGGGCCACCGCGTGGACGCGTACACGCCCGACGAAGGACACACGATGATCCGCGTGATCCAGCGCGCGGACGCCGAGCGGTTCGTCGACGATTTTCGCGTCGCGGTGCAGTCCATTCCGTCCCGTCAAATCGGCCCTGGAGTGAACCTCCGCGATCAAGCCGTCGTGATGCCCGTCACCGGGATCACCGGCCACGTCCTGCGCATCGGGCAGAACATTCGCATTCCACCAGGGACGCAGATCACGCCCGAGCAACGCGAAGAGCTCAACCGCTCGCTCTTGCTCGTGGGCCAGGGAGACAGGCTCACCGTGGTGCAGGGACGAGACCCCGTCGCGCGCTATCGCGCGTGGACCGCGCAGGCCTCGCAGCGATTGAGCGCGACGATCCCGGCCAACTCGGTCATGTCGGGGCGCATCAACATGGCTTCGTTCGGCCCGTTCTTCTACGGTCAAGCCATCGGCGGACTGCCCGAAGGGGGCGCCGAAGGCGTGGACTTCTCGCTCTCGGTCGCGCGCCAAGGCGAAGGCGCGACCATCACGCTGCGCGCAGACGGACCGACCGTGGTCGCGACGGGGCTCCGTCGGCTGTACGCGTTCGTCGAGCAGCAACGGGCGGCGGCGATGCAGCAGCAGCTCGAAGCGATGCAGCGCGCGCAGCAGCAACAGCAGCAACAGATGCAGCAGCTCCGGCAGATGCAGCAAAACGCGCAGCGCCAGCAGCTCGACCCGAACAACCTCCCCGAGCCGCCGAGCATCACGCTCCCGCAGCGCTGACAACTCGCGCAGCCCGGGCGCGCACGGTACGCTCGTCCTCGAGATCCTTCGATGAACGTCGTGCTCGGACTTGCTGCGAGCGTCGCGGCGGTGTTCGCGATTCTGACGGCGGTGCGCCGGCTGGACGCGTCGCGACCGACGCCGCGGAGGGTCACGTACACGACGTTGGGGCTCGGGGCGCTCGTGTGTGTCCCCGCGGTGTTCATCGAGCTCGCGGCGCGCGAGGCGCTCGGCGACGCGCGCATGATCGGCGGGCGATTTCTCGACGCGTTCGTCGTCGCGGCGCTCGTCGAAGAGTCGCTCAAGCTCGCGGTCGTCCTCGGCTACGCGCGCCGTCGCGCGGGCGTGCTCGATGTGATGGACGGCGTCGTGTACTGCGTCGCCGCGTCGCTCGGGTTCGGGCTCATCGAAAACGCGGTCTTCGCGTGGAGCGACCCGCACACGGCTGTCCTCCGCTCGGTCACGTCCGTGCCCGTGCACGCGGTGTCGAGCGGCGCGATGGGCTATTTCGTGGGCCGATCGCAGTTTGTCCGTCGAGAGAGCCAGCTCGCCGTGCTCGCCGCGGGGCTCGCGTCCGCGGTCGCCGTCCACGGCCTCTACGACTGGGCCATCTTCCACCGAGGAACGCACTGGGAAGCCCAATCCCTCGCGGTCCTCGGCGGCGGCGCGGTGCTGCTCGCCGTCATGATGCGCCACGCGATGCAAATGGACCGCGCGATGTACGGGCCCGACGCGCTCGCGTCCCTCGAAGTTCCCTGGCCCACCAACGTGACGCAGACGTTGGTCCCGATGCCACCATCCCGGCAAACCGCGACGCCGCCCGCGCCGATCGAGCCTTCGCCCAACGACGGCGCGACGCGATCGAGCCCGCGGAGATAGCCCGCGAACAAAATCTCGCGCGCGACGCAACTCGCCGGGAGCCCTCCTGATGAAGGGCGCCGCCCGCTGGTCCCCTCTTGTTTCGGCCCCGGTTTCCCTCCCCCCCCTTCCTCCGGTTCGGCCAGCGCGCGGAGAGCTCCCATGTCGACGCTGCCATCCTCCAAGGACTCGACGGACACCACGGATGTCACGACGCCCCCTGCGGACGCGACCCACGCCACCGCAGCGAACCACCGCGAAGCGCAGGCGCCCGCTCCCGTCGTGAAGCTTGTTCGGCTACCGTCCCCGCCCGCATCCATGGCCCAGGACGCCTCGCAGCGCTTCGGCAACTACGTGCTCGAAGAGCGCCTCGCCGTCGGGGGAATGGCGGAGGTCTTTCGCGCGCGCCGCGTCGGCGCCGCGGGGTTCTCGCGCACCGTGGTCATCAAGCGGATCCTTCCGAACTTCTGCCAGGACCGCGCGTTCGTCGAGATGTTCATCGACGAGGCGAACACCGGCGCGCAGCTGAGGCACAGCAACATCGTCGCGATCGACGATTTCGGCGAGGTCGACGGCCGGTACTTCCTCGCGATGGAGTTCATTCAGGGCGTCGACGCCGCGCGGCTGCTGCACGCGTTGACCGCGGATCGCCGCTCGCTTCCGTGGGAGGTCGCGGCCTTCATCGTGCGCGAGGTGCTCTCGGCCCTCGACTACGCGCACCGCAAGAAGGCCCCCGACGGCGGACCCCTCAACGTCGTTCACCGCGACGTCTCTCCGCACAACGTGCTCGTGTCCACGGCGGGAGAGATCAAGCTCACGGACTTCGGCATCGCCCGAGCGCGCACACGAATTCATCAGACCTCCGCCCACGTCGTGAAGGGAAAGCTCGCGTACATGGCCCCCGAGCAGGCCCGCGCCCACACGCTCGACGGCCGCGCAGACCTGTTCGCCGTGGGCGTGAGCGCGTTCGAGCTCCTCGCAAACCAGCGCCCCTTCACAGGAAAGAACGAGCCCGAAGTCGTCACGAACCTTCTCAAGGGCCGCCGCGAGCGCATCACGACGCTGCGCCCGGACGTTCCCCCGCAGCTCGCAGCGGTGATCGACGGGCTTCTCGAGGTCGACCGCGATCGTCGCTTCGACTCCGCTGCGACGGCGCTCGCCGCGCTCGATCCGCTCGTGACCCCGTCCGCGGGACGCACGCTCGCCGCGATCATCGCGCACTATTTCTTTCCCGCGGCGACGTCCATCTCCGCGGTCCGCGCCCCGATCGGGGCGCTCCCTGGCGCGCTGCCTGCGTTTCCGATGCGCGCAGCGGACACCGCGCAACCGCACGTCGCCGCGCCGCCTCCGAGGCTCTCTCGCCCGTCGCCCGAGCAAGCGCCCGCTCCCGCGGTCGAGACGCAAGTCCGCGCCCCAGCCGCGGTCGAGACGCCCGCTGCACAAGAGCACAGCGCGCCCGCGATCGAGCACGGAGCCGACGCCGAACTCTCGTCGGTCACTCCCGCGCCGGCCCCCGAAGAGCGCACCGCCGTCAGCGCGGTGCTCGCGGTGTCCGCCGAAGCGAGCGCGCCGATCGTCCGCGAATCGACGGAGATCCTTCCTCCTGCGTCCGCGCTCGGCGACCACGCGTCCGCGACCGTCAACGTCGCGGAGGCGCCGATTCGCCCGCAAGACGCCGTCACGCGCACGTCGATGAAGCCCGTGATCGACGCCCCCGCCGCGGTCGAAGCCGCCCCGCCGCCCGCGCGCACATCGAACGACGCGCTGAGATCTTCCAGCGCACTTGATTCTGTGGGCTCTGATCGCCCGTCGGCTCCGCGGCGCCCGTCGCTCGCGATCGTCGCGCTGATCGTCGCGGTCGTCGTGATCGCGACCCTGGCCATCGCGCTCCTTCGCGGCCCTTCGCGAGGCTCGACCGTGACCGTCTCTGCGCCGCCGCGCGCGGAGTCCGTTCGTCCGTCGGCGCCAGTGGTCGCGCCCGCGACGAGCGCAGCGCGCGAAGCACCGGCGGCCGCAGTCCCGACGCCGTCGCCCGTCGTGCCCGTGGCGCGCATCGCTCCCGTCGCTACACAAGCGCCAGTGCGCGCGCCCGTCGTCACCGTTCGCCGCGCTCCACGCCGCGCGGCGCGCCCTGCCATCACGCGCGAGCCCGTCGCGGTCCGCCCCGCCACCGCCGCCCGAGGCACCGGGACGCTCGCGATCCAAGCCTCCCCGTGGGCCGAGCTCGAGATCGATGGAACCCGCGAAGGCCTCACCCCGGTCTACCGCCGGATCGCTTCGGGCCCCCACCGGATCACGTTGGTGCATCCCCCCACGGGTCGCCGCGCGGTGCGCACCGTCCACGTCCGCGCCAACGAAGTGACCCGGCTCGTCGTCGAACTCCACTGAAGCGACCCCGGGGGTTGTGACGAGCACGTAACGGCGAGCCACTCGGAACTCGCGCACAGGGGGATCGTTCGGGTATTGCTCGCGGCATGCCCAGGTTTGCAGCGATCGACGTCGGCTCGAACGCCATGCGTTTGCGCATCGTCGAAGCCACGACCGCGACCGACATCCGAGACATTCACGCCGATCGCGCGGCGGTGCGTCTCGGGCGCGACGTGTTCTTGACCGGGAGGCTCGCGCCGTCGGCCATCGCCGACGCAGTGGACGCGCTCAAGAGCTTTCGCGAGACGATGCGAACGCACGGGGTCGAGTCGTATCGGGCCGTGGCCACGAGCGCCGTGCGCGACGCGAACAACGGCGAGGTGCTCGTCGAGCGCGCCGAGCGCGAAGCCGGCGTAAAGCTCGACGTGATCGAAGGCGTCGAAGAAGCGCGGCTCGTCCGCTCGGCTGTGATGCGCGTGATGGACTTCGGGGCCCGACGCGGCCTGCTCGTCGACGTCGGCGGCGGGAGCGTCGAGCTCACGCTCGTCACCGGCGAGAGCGCCCGGCAGAGCGTCTCGCTCCCGCTCGGGACCGTGCGGCTCGCCGAGGCGTTTCTCGAGCGTGACGTCGCCATCAGCAAAGAGCGATCGGCGCTTCTGTCCGAGTACATCGAGCGACTGCTCACGGAAGCGCGGCTGCTTCGCGGCGCGCACATCGACGTCACGGTCGCCACCGGAGGAAACGCCGAGGCCATCGCGCAGCTCGCCCCTGCGAAGAGCGAGTTCGGCCCCGCGCTCGACGTCGAAGTGATGCGCGCGCTGAAGACCGTGCTCGCGGCGATGCCCGTGAAGGACCGGAGAGAGCGCTACAACCTGCGCGGCGATCGCGTGGACGTGATCGTCCCCGCGGCGTACGTGCTCACGGCGATCGCAGACGCCGTCGGCGCGAAAGAGATGATCACGCCCGGCGTCGGGCTGAAGGACGGGATCCTCGCGGACCTCGTCGACCGCGCGTTTCGCGTGTGGGACGAGCGCGGCGAGAGCGCGGCGATCGAGGCCGAAGCGTTCGCGCTCGGCCAACGGTACCGCTTCGATGAAGAGCACGCGCGGCACGTCGCCGAGCTGAGCGCGTCGCTGTTCGATCAGCTCCAGCCGCTGCACGGCCTCGGCGCCGAAGAGCGGAGCTGGCTCCGGTTGTCAGCGATCGTCCACGACATCGGCGATTTCGTCGGCTACGAAGCGCACCACAAGCACACGTACTACCTCGTCAGCAACAGCGAGCTCATGGGCCTGACGCCCGAGGCCAAAGAGATCATCGCGAACGTCGCGCGCTATCACCGCAAAGCGTTTCCAGACCTGACGCACCCAGGATTTCGCAAGCTCGATCGTCGCGGCCGCACCGTGGTGCGCAAGCTCTCGGCGATCTTGCGCATCGCGGACAGCTTCGACCGCGAGCACCTCCGCAAGGTCGAGAGCGCAGACGCGACCATCACCGGCGACTCGGTCGTGTTTCGCGCGCACGGCGCCGGGGATCTCTCGCTCGAGCGGTGGACCGCCTCGCGCAAAGCGGACCTCTTCGAAGAGGTCTTCGAGCGCAAGGTCCGCGTCGAGGGCGCCGAGGACGTCGGGACATTTCCAGCCCGTCCCGGCCCTGCGCGCGCGGACTAATCCCCGCTCCGCGTGGGGATGCCTTGCGCTCGACAAGAAAACAGCGCTATCTCCCCAGCCGCTATGGCGGACGCCCACCACGACGCGCACGACAGCGCACACGACGATCACAGCGCACACGACGCACACGATGATCACGAGCACGACGCTCCCGATCCCGACGAGAGCACGATCCGCACGCCGTTGTGGCTGCCCTTCTTGGGCCTCGGGTTCATCGCAACGCTCGCCGTCGTCGTGTTCTTGATGATCTCGCCGAGCACCCCGCGCGCGGCCACCGACGGCGACGCCGGGACCCCTGCAAACGCTGCGGCGGCCGAAGCCGCGCACTGAGCGCGCAGACGCACTGCGACCGTTGACCGTCGGTGCATCGGGGGAGTACGACCGTCGGCGCCATGGCGTCTTTTCCCGCAGAGCTCAAGTACACCAAAGATCACGAGTGGGCCCGCATCGACGGCAACCGCGTGAAGGTCGGAATCACGCAGCACGCCGTCGATCAGCTCGGTGACATCACCCTCGTCAACCTCGACACGAAGGTCGGCGCCAAGCTCGAAGTGGGCAAGGCGTTCGGCACCGTCGAGTCCGTCAAAGCCGTGAGTGATCTCTACGCGCCCGTCTCGGGCACCGTGGTCGAGATCAACAAGAGCCTCGACGCCAACCCCGAGTTCATCAACGAGAGCCCCTACGAAAAGGGCTGGATGCTCGTGATCGAAGTCGCGTCCGCGCCCGACGGACTGCTCGATGTCGGCGCGTACAACGCGCACGTCGAAGCAGGCTGAAGACCTCTGCACGAAATTGGGAGGAGCTCGTGGTGCCACTGTACTCTCGTGGCACACATGAGCATTCGTACAGTCCATCCACGCCGATCGATCGCGGCGCTCGCAGCGGGCTCCGCGGCGGTCGTCGCGCTGTCGATCGCGCCGACTGTCACGCCTGTGGCTGCGGCAGATCCGGTTCGCTGGGACGTTCCGCGGGAAGGTCCGCTGCCCTCGGCGGCGCGATCGTTCGTCGTGACGGACACCAACAACGCGGTCGCGATGGTCGAGCCTCTGGCGACGGGAGCGATCGCGGGGCACGTTCAATATCGCGCTGGATTCGCTGTGCGTCGCGCGCAGCGCGGGCCCGGCTGCCGCACGCAGTGGCTCGAGATCGAAGAGCGCGCGTGGGTCTGCGGTGACCGCGGCGAGCTCAGCGTGAGCCCGCCCGCGGCGCCGCTCGCGATTCCCGACGGGGACTCGTCGTTGCCGTGGCCCTATGCGTTTACGGGCCGCGACGGAGTTCGCGCGTACAAGACCGAAGCCGCGGCGATCGCGCTCTCGGACAACGCGAGCGACTTCGACCTGTGGGAAGCCAACTGGGGATTCGCTGTCGAGTCGCTGACGGGCGCAGGTGACGGCCGCGTTCTGCGCTCTCGGAGCGGATACTTCCTCCGTCGACGCGACGTGTATCGCGCGAGCCCGACCACGTTCGAAGGCGCAGCGTTTCGCCAGCTCGAAGGCGGCGAGCGCGGGATTCCCTTCGGCTGGGTCGCGCTCGGCGCGACGCGCGTGTACGGCGTTGCGTCCGAGAGCGGCCCGAGCGAAGCGCTCGCGAGGCTCTCGCCCGTGCGCGTGTACGAGGTGCGCGGGAGCTCTCGTCGCGCGATGGCGCGCATCGGCCCCGATCGCTGGGCGCGCGCGGATCACCTGCGCTGGATCGCGCCCGAGCCGCCGCCCTCGCGCGTCGATCTCGCGCGTCGCGAGCGCTGGATCGACGTGGATGTGTCCACGCAAACGTTGATCGCGTACGAGGGCGCCGAGCCCGTGTACGCGACGATGGTGTCGACCGGCGGCGAGCGCTCGCCGACGCAGCCCGGCGTATTTCGCATCTGGGGCCGCTACGTCGCGCACACGATGGACAACACCGAGAGCGCGCACTTGCCGAATCACTTTCGGCTCGGGGACGTTCCGTATGTGCAGTTCTTCGACGACGACCGCGGGCTGCACGGCGTGTATTGGCACGATCAGTTCGGGACGCCCCGCTCGCACGGATGCGTGAACCTCAGCCCGCGCGACGCGCGTTGGCTCTTTCGCTTCACCGCGGGACAGCTTCGCCCCGGATGGATCTCGCGCGCGATGGCCGAAGGCGAGGGAACGATCGTCCGCGTTCGAGGCCGGTTTCGGCAGCGCTGAACGGAGATCGTTTGTAGTACCGTCCGCCGCACCGTGAAGGGCGCGCGCGAGACGATCCTCGAGGCTGTCGGAGAAACTCCGCTCGTAAAGCTGCAACGCGTGAGCGCAGGGCTCGCCGCGGACGTCTTCGTGAAGCTCGAGTTCTTGCAGCCGGGCGGGTCGATGAAGGACCGCCTCGCGATCCACCTCGTCGACGAGGCGGTCGAGCGCGGCAAGCTCGAGCGCGGCGGGACGATCGTCGAGGCGACCAGCGGAAACACTGGCGCGGGCCTCGCGATGGTCGCCGCGGTGCGGGGCTACAAGAGCGTCTTCGCGATGCCCGACAAGGTCTCGCACGAGAAGATCGCGGCGCTCCGCGCGTGGGGCGCCAAAGTGGTCCTGTGCCCGAGCTCGGTCGAGCCCGAGGACCCGCGCAGTCACTTCTCGCTCGCGCGCAGGATCGCCGACGAAACGCCGGGCGCGGTGCTCGCGAACCAGTACTTCTCGCAGGCCAACGCGAGGGCGTACTACAAGTCCCTCGGCCCCGAGCTGTTCGCGCAGACGGGCGGCGAGATCGACGCGCTCGTCGCCGGGATCGGCACCGGCGGAACGCTCACCGGCGCCGGCCGCTACCTCAAGGAGCACAAGCCCGCGTGTCAGCTCGTCGCGGTCGATCCCGTCGGGAGCGTCTACTACGACAAGTTTCGATCGGGCCGAGACACCCGCGCGTTTGCGTACAAAGTCGAGGGCATCGGCGAGGAGTTTCACCCGCCGTCGATGGACCCGAAGCTCATCGACGAGATGGTCCGCGTAGACGATCGCGAGTGCTTCTCGATGGCGCGCGACCTTGTGCGGCTCGAGGGGCTCTTCTGCGGAGGCTCGTCGGGCGCGGCGGTCGCAGGCGCGATCAAGTACGCTCGCGCGCGCGATCGCAAAGAGAACATCGTGGTGGTGCTCCCCGACGGCGCGGCGAAGTACCTCTCGACGGTCTTCAACGACGAGTGGATGCGCGACAACGGGCTGCTCGGCGGCGACGGAACCGTGCGCGACCTGCTCGAGTCGAAGGGCGGCCGCGCCATGATCACCGCGCGGCCGGACGACACCGTGCGGCACGTCGTTCAGACCATGAAGCAGCACGGGATCTCGCAGCTGCCCGTGGTGGGCGACAACGATCGTCTCTTCGGGATCATCGCCGAGGTCGACGTCTTGCGGCACCTCGTCACCGGCGAAGGCCACCTCGATGGAACGATCGAGCACCTCGTCGAGAGCGACTACGCCTCGGTGACCCCCGAGACGCGCGTGGATCTTCTGCAGGGCGTCCTCGCCGAGGCGAAGATCGCCCTCGTCACCGAGGGACGGCGGCTCGTTGGGTTGATTACCAAGATCGATCTCATCGAGTACCTGTCGCGTCACACATGAGCGCGCAAACAGCGGTCGCGAGCGAGGGCGAGCGGTGTATGCTCGCGCCGAGTTATGGCTACTGAACCTCCGCGGACCGCGTCGTCCGCGCCTCGCAGCGTGACGCCCTCGGGTCGATCGAGGGTGCGCGATCCGTACGCGGATCTGTTGCGGGACACGCGCGGACTGCGGCGCGAACAAGCGGCGGCGCGCGACGCGTGGTTCGCGGGCCTGTCGTGGGAGCGCAAAGAAGAGACGCTCTTCGAGCTCGAGATGCTCCTCAAGGGGCTCGTGTGCTTCGCCAACCCACGAAATCATCCTGGCGCGCCGCGCAAGACGCCGGTCGTCGCCCTGGACTTTCGCGAAGAGCTCGCGATCGCGCGGCTCACGCTGCACCGGATCGTCACGCTCTGCCGCAACCTGCTCTCGACGCGCGACCGCGCGTACGTGTTTCAGCGGTACCTCGAGACGCTCTTGCCCGAGGACCCAGCGCGCGCTCGGCTGCAAAAAGACTCGTCGACGCAAGAGTCGCCCGAAGACGCGCTCTTGCACTTGCGCCACTCGCTCACGCTGATCGGCGAGATGATGGACGGGATCCTGCGCCTCGAGCGCGTCCCGTACCGGCTGTTTCACGCGTCGCTCGCGCTCGTGCAGCGAGAGATCGCGCGCAATCAGTTCTTCAACCCGCTCATCGCGCTCGAGTTTCGCCCCGAGTTCGACCGCATCCGCGCGATCGAAGTGCTCGACGTGATCCAGGTCGTCGACAACGACGCGGCGCACAGGGTCGTCGCGCTCGCGTTTCTCTCGTGCTTCAGGCTCTTGCGATACACGCAGCTCGTCCGCGCGGCCACGACGGACCCGCAGCAGGTCTCGCGCGTGTACGTGCTCCTCTCGCTGCTCCGCTCGGACGCGCGCGCGATCATCTCGTACCTCCGCGGCCGCGCGGGCGCGGTGCTCGCGGACGGGTTCGAGCGCGAGCTCTTGAAGGTCCCCGCGCGCGACATCGGCCCGCGCTTCGATCAGCTCGCGCAAGAAGCGCACTGGCTCGCGGCGCTGCGCGGCTCGCTCGAGGCGGTCTCTGCGTCGCTTCGCGTCGAGATCCGCGGCGTCTTCGAGGTGAAGATCCCTTCGTCGCAGACGGTTCCTTCGCCCGCAGAGCTCGCGCGCAGCGTTCATCACGCGATGGACGGGCTCAGGGACGTGCTGCAGACGGCGATCGCGCGCATCGCGCAGACCGTTCGAAGCGAGGTGGACGTCGGGCAGTTCTTCGACGACGCCAACGCGCGACGCACGGTGAGCGAGCGCCTGCGCAGGGACCTGTGGATGTTCGCGCAGGTGCTCCGCGCGTTCGTCGCGCGCGCGCGAGCCACGCCCGACGCGCCCGACCAGTGGTCGAGCTACTCGAGCTTCCAGTTCGTTCGAGAGTTTCTCGGGTACTTTCGCTCGATGGGCTACCAGCTCTTGCGCGCGAGCGATTACCCGGATTTCGACCGGTTTCTCGCCGCCGTCGAGGGCCTCCAAGAAGCGGACTTCCTCGAGCCCGTGCGCGTCATCGCCGCGGTCAACGAGTGCGAACGCTTTCAGCAGTACCTCATGGAGACCTTCGAGCGGATCTCGCAGCGCTCGGAGCTCCAAGGCGTGACCTTCGACAAGCGCGCCGCGGCCGAGACGCTCAAGCTCTACCTCGGGCAATGAACCGCCAAGGACTCACGCTCGTCGCGCTGCTCGTAGCCTCGGCCATCGGTGGGCGAGCGCACGCGCAAACAGCGCCCGCGACCCCGAACGAGCCGCCGACCCAGCTCGCGCCGATGCCCGTGCGAACGCGCGCCAACGTCGAGGTTCACTTCCTCGCGTACCGCGGCGAGGACGACTATTTCGTCGAGGCGGGCGGACAACGCTGCCGAACGCCCTGCACGATCACGATGCTCTCGGGCCCGACGCGGGTCCGCGCCGCAGGGACGGGCGAGCTGAACGTGCAGCTCGTGATCCCTCACTTGCCCGCGCAAGTGAGGCTCAGTCACGGGGCGCCGGCGTGGCAGTTTCCCGTGGGCGTCACGCTCATTCCGACCGGAATCGGCGTGGGCGCCAGCATGTGGGCGCTCGGCTTCGCGTGCCCGCGGTCGGGCTCGGCGTGCATGATCGCGAACTTCACCGCGTGGCCCATCGTGGGTCTCTCGATGATGATCATCGGCAGCGTGTTCACGGCGAACTCCAATCGCGCGCCGCCGGTCGACGCCAATCGCCCCGAGATCCTCGACGCGCGACTGCGACGACCGGGGCTTCGCTTCACGGACTTCGCGCTCGGTCCGACGGACACCGGCGCGGCGAGCTCGCTCGCGTTCTCGTTTTGAGCCGCGTTTCGCTGCGTTTTCGGCGCTGAACGACGGGGGCTGGTCGTTGGCAGGGGACTGTGTTAGGCCTCTCGCCCCTTCTGACGGGCGTACAGACATCGGGCCACGCAGCGCGAAGGACCGAAGGCCGAGCCGCCCCAGCAAACCAGAGGACTACGATGAAGGCCGAAATCCACCCCGAGTTTCCTTACTGCACGATCTCTTGCGCCTGCGGCAACTCCGTCGTCACCCGCTCGACGCGCGGTGATTTCTCGGTGGACGTGTGCGCTGCCTGCCACCCGTTCTACACCGGCAAGCAGAAGATGATGGACACGGCGGGACGCGTCGATCGATTCAAGAAGCGCTTCGAGAAGGTCGGCGCCGTCGCGCCCGCCAAGAAGAAGTGAGCGTCGCTTCGGGGTGGGGACCCATCGAAGAGGGGTGCGATCGCGTGCGCGACGAGCGCGCGCGGGGTAGCTTCACGCGCACTGACGAATGAGTGGTGAGCTGAAGACCAAGGTCGGTGGCCAGGCGGTGCTCGAGGGCGTGATGATGCGCTCGCCCAAGTGCTTCGCGGTCGTCGTGAGACGCAAAGACGGAGCGCTCGTCGTGCGCGAGCAGCCGTGGAAGGGTGAGTGGGCGCTGCGGCTCGCGAAGATCCCGTTTCTGCGCGGCGTCGCGACGCTCGTCGAGTCGATGTCCAACGGCTACAACGCGCTGAACTTCTCGGCCGAGCAGCTCGAAGAGGACCTCGTCGCAGAAGAAGAGGCGAAGGCTGCGAAGGAAGCGGCGGCGAACGCTGCGGCTTCTGGCGTGACCGCCGCGGCCCCGCCGAGCGCGAAGGCGTCGAGCGAGAAGAGCGAAGGCGGGATGAGCTCGGGCGTCGCGAACAAGCTCGCGATGCTCTTCGCGATCGCGTTCTTCATCGCGCTCCCGCAGCTGCTCGCGTGGGCGGTCGGAAAGCTCTTCGGCCCCGGCCTCGGGATGCAGGACTTTCTCTTTCACGCGCTCACGGGCGGGTTCAAGCTCGCGCTCGTCATCGGCTACATGCTGATGATCCGCCGCATCCCCGAGGTGCGCCGCGTGTTTCAGTATCACGGCGCCGAGCACAAGGCGATCGCCACGTTCGAAGCGGGAAATCCCCTCGAACTCGAATATGCGCGCCAGTATTCGACGCGCCACGCGCGCTGCGGCACGACGTTCTTGATGGTCGTCGTGATCGTCAGCGTGTTCGTGTACGCCGCGGTGTTGCCGCCCTTGCTCAAGGGCATCAGCGGCGGCACGGCGCAGGTGTACGCGATCGCGATCAAAGTGATGATGCTCCCGGTGATCGCGGGCTTCTCGTACGAGCTCCAGCGGCTCGGCGCGCGCTTCTCGAACAACCCGCTGACCAAGCTCCTGCTGGGCCCGGGCTACCTCGTGCAGGGCATCACGACGATCGAGCCCGACGACGATCAGCTCGAGGTCGCGCTCGCGTCGCTCAAGGTCACGCTCGCGCGCGAAGCCGCCGAGAGCGCAGGAAAGTCCGCGCCGGTCTCCGAGCCCGTCGTTCGCAAGTTTCGCTCGTTCGCGCAGTTCAGCGAGCAGTTCGCGATCGCGGGATTCAAGGGGTGAAGAGAGCGTAGCGAGGGGGCTGGGGGCGCGGCGAGCGAGCGAGCGGGGCGCGGCGGCGAGCAGCCGCGCATCGTGCCTCGAAGACATCACGGGGCGCGCGTACGCGATCTATCTCGGCAGGCGTTCTCGCTCGCGCTCGAACATCGAGAGAAGAGAAGTTCGAACTCGACATGCACAATTGCATGCGAGTGGCAGCTCGCTGGCGCGACAACACACGCTCCTAAGTTAGAGCGCGAGCGAGAAAG
>JAEUKI010000077.1 GCA_016793325.1 Myxococcales bacterium
GCTCATGATCGTCGTCGCGATCCTCGGCATCTTGGCCGCGGTCGCGATCCCCGCGATGATCAAGTACCTGCGCCGCGCCAAGACGACGGAGGCCGTCGACAAGCTCGCGTTCTTGTATCGCTCCTCCAGCACCTACGCGACTGGTGAGCGCGTCACCCGCGGAACGGGCGCCACCGCCCTCGCTCCTCAGTTTCCTGTGAGCACCGGTCCCACTCCGGCGACGATCGCTGCAGGCATCCGCGTGACCGACGCTGTCGGAACGTGGGACTCGGCCTCGTGGCAAGCGCTCAGCTTCTCGATCGCCGATCCGCACTACTACTCGTTTCAGTACGAGTCGACCGGCACCGGAACCGCTGCTCGCTTCACTGCGCGCGCGCTCGGCAACCTCGACGGCGACGGAACCAACTCGACCTTCGAGCGCGCTGGCGGGCTCAACACGCAGCTCGAGATGTTCGGCTCGCCCGGCATCTACATGGAGAACGAGCTCGAGTGATCGCCGCCGCGTGACGAAATTTGGCACTGGGGGTGCCGCGAATTGTTACGGAGCGCTGTCGGTTCGGGCCGACACCACGGGGTTCACGACTTCGCTGTGATGGCCGAGAGTCGCTCTCGCAAGTACGCTCCCGCGGTGATCGCAGTGTGCTCGGGGCCTCGATAGCCAGCCTCGGGCGCCATTGGCTCGAGCAAGACTTCTGGCCGCGGATGCGTGAAGAACGGGATCGAGATGCGGCTCGCGTTGTGCCCAACGGGGTTGACCACGCGGTGTGTCGTCGAGCGCAGGCGGCCGTGCGTCGCGCGTTGGAGCATGTCGCCAGCGTTGATCACGAGGTGGCCGCGCAGTGAGTGAACGGCGTGCCACGCGCCGTCGCGGCCGAGGAGCTCGAGTCCGCCCGAGGTTCCCTCGGCGAGCAGCGTGACGAGGTTGATGTCTTCGTGCGCCGCCGCGCGAACCGCGCCGGGCGGTGCGTCGTCGGGCACCGGCGGGTAGTGGATCAATCGCAGGATCGAGTCGCCGCCGTCGACCATCGACGCGAAGTGACTCGGCGCGAGGCCGAGGTGCGTCGCGATCGCCTCGAGCAGCGCCTTCGCAGTGCGCTCGAAATCGCTGTACAGCGCCGTGAGCTCCGCGCGAAACGCGTCGTCGTGCGTAGGCCACACGTTGGGCAGCAGCGCGACGCCCGACGCGGGTCGCTCTTGCCCCACGTGAAAGAACTCTTTGAGGTCCGCGACCGTCGCCCCGACCGCGCGCTCTCCGCCGAAGGGAACGTACCCGCGATTGCCTCGCGACTCGGGCACCACGAGCGCGCGCTTCTCGGGCTCGGGCCTCGCGAAGAACGCTTCGCACAGTGAGAACGCACGCTCGATGCGCTCGCGCGCGACGGGATGCTCGGCGATCACGCCGAAGCCGTGCTCTCGGAGCGAGGCTCCGAAGCGGTCGCAGAACGCCGCGCGATCCGCGGTTGTACCCTGTGAAAAGAGCCGAAAATCGACGACAGGCAGCTCGAACATCGCGGTGCGCTCGGACCCTCGGAGGGGGCTCAGTACGAAAGGACGCTGAAGACTTCGACGCCGTCGGGGATGCGCTTTCGACCGCCGAGAAACCCGAGCTCGATCGCGAACGCGGTCCCGATCACGGTGCCGCCCTGCAGCTGCACGAGGTCGATCGCCGCGCGCACGGTCCCGCCCGTGGCGATCACGTCGTCGACGACGAGCACGCGATGCCCTTTGTGCAGCGAGTTCTTGTGCATCTCGAGCGCGTCCGTCCCGTACTCGAGCGAGTACTCGACGCGGTCCTTCGCGGCGGGGAGCTTCCCTGGCTTTCGGACAGGGACGAAGCTCGACGAGGTGCGCGCGGCGAGCGCGGCGCCGAAGATGAAGCCGCGGGACTCGATGCCCACGACGACGTCGAACGCGCGCGGGCCCGAGAAGTGCGCGGCGATGCGATCGAGCACCATCGCGAAGGCCGTCGGATCCGCGAGCAACGGCGTGATGTCCTTGAACATGATCCCAGGCTTGGGAAAGTCCGGAACGTCACGGATCAGCTTCTTCAACAGTTCGTCGCCAGCGTTGCTCATCGTCCATCTCCCGTCGGTGCGAAGCGCGCCCACAGCGCGGCCATCGCGTCGTTTCTCGTTTGATCGAGGGCGAGCGGCGTCAGGCTCGCCCACCCCGCGTCGAACGCGGTCGTGTCTGCTCCCTCGAGCGTCGGATGCTTCACCATCGGTCCGCCGATCCAGAGGTACGGACGGCCCCGCGGGTCCGCGCGCACCTCGACCATGTCGTCGTAGATTCGCTCGCCCTGCCGCGTCACCCGAATGCCGTGAACGGGCGCCTTGGGGACGTTGAGGTTCCACAGCGCGGCGGGCGTCGACGGGTCGCGGGTCGCGCTGTGCTCGAGCAGCGCTGCTGCCACTTCGACAGCGTATTTGCAGACGAGCGCGAGGTCGTTGTCGCCCGGCATGCTCACGGCGAGCGCGTCGATCCCTCGCAGCGCGGCCTCGCGCGCGGCGGCGATCGTGCCCGAATAGAACAGATCGCTGCCCATGTTGAGCCCGTGATTGATCCCGCTCACGACGATCGAGGGGCGCTTCGGCAAGAGCTCTTTGTGATGCAGCGCGACGTACACCGAGTCGACGGGCGAGCCGTCCACGGCGTAGCGCCGCTCACCGACGCTCCAACACCGCAGCGGGCGATTGAGCGTGATCGAGTGGCTCGTCGCGCTCTGCTCTCGGTCGGGCGCGACGGTGTACACGTCGCCGAGCTTCGAGAGCGCTTCGCCGAGCGCGCGAATGCCCGAGGCATACACGCCGTCGTCGTTGCTGACCAAGATCACCGGCCGGTCGACGGATGTCATCTGCGAGGGGCGTGAGTAGAACCGCGACCGCGCTCGCGACGCAAGCGTCGTCGCTCACCAGCGCACAGGAACGGGGTCTTCTTCGCTCGCGTCCGTGTTGCGATTGTGCCCGAGCTGGCCGTTCGAGCCCTCGCCGAAGCAGCACACGCCGCCGGCGTTCATTCGCGCGCACACAAAATCATCGCCGACCGAGACCTGCACGACGCCCTCGAGCGAGCGGACGTGGTGCGGCGGTCGACCGATCACCTCGTTGCTGTCTCGCGTCTCGCGCGCGGCGGCGCCCACCCTGCCCCAGCACCAGAGCTGTCCGTCGCGGCGCACTGCGCATCCGCCACGCCGACCGAGCGCCACCTGGCTCACCGCGCGAAGCCCGTTGATGGGCCTCGGGACGAACACTTCACCCGAGGCGACGTTTTCGCCGCCCAATTGCCCGACGAAGCCCTCGCCCCAGCAGCGCGGCTCGTCGTCGACCGTGTTCGCGCAGGCAAAGTTCTTCGCGAGCGCGACGTCGATCACGCCCGTCGGCAAGTCTCGAACGACCACCGGCGTCGCACCGCGCGCGAGCCAGCCAGCGCACGTGACGGCGCCTGTTTCGTGGAGCGCGCACGTTCCGCCGTCGCCCGCCGAGAGCTCGGACACGCCGCGGCCGAAGCGCGCGGCGACGGGTCGCGTGCGGAGCGTGGTGGTGCCGTCGCCGAGCTCGCCGAACTCGTTTTCGCCCCAGCAAGACACAGCGCCGCCCGCGCGGAGAGCGCACGCGTGCGTCTCGCCGACGGTGATCTGACGCGCGTCTCGGATGCCGAGGACCGCGACGGGCGAAGCGCTCGCGTGTCGATCGCCGTTGCCGAGCTGGCCGTAGTCGTTCTCGCCCCAACACTGTACGGCTCCGCTGCTCGTTCGCGCGCAGGAGAAATCCCAGCCCGCGCGCACTTCGACAGCGTCGCGCACCTCGGTGACAACGATGGGCGCGTTGTGCCCCGAGCGCGTCCCGTCGCCGAGCTGGCCGTCGTTGTTCCACCCCCAGCAGCGCACCGAGCGGTCGCGGAGGACCACGCAGCTGTGCCAACGGCCGCTCGAGAGGTCGACGACGTCTTGTGGGTGTCGCTCGTCGTCCGCGTAGCAGCGCGTCCTCGGCGGGCGCGCTTCGGCCACGCCCGCGTCCGCTGCGACCCGCGTCGTCGGACGCGCGTTTGCGCGGGAGCCGCTCGACGCAGCGCGAGCGCCCGTCGCGGACTGTTGCTCGCGGAGCTCGATGTTCGCCCGCACGGAGATCACCGTCGCTTGCTGCGGCTCTTGAGACGCGGGGCGCGAGCCTGCGCAGTGCACCAGCGCGAGCGAGACCGTGAGTGTAGCCCATGTTTTCAAGATCAGTCCTCCGCTCACCACAGCACCGGCGTTGGGTCGCTCTGCGTTCGTTCGCGTCGATCGCCGTCGCCGAGCTGTCCCCACTCGTTCGATCCCCAGCAGAGCACGCGCCCGTCGCGCACGAGCGCGCAGTTGAAGAACGACCCCGCGACGATCTGCACAGCCTCCGGCAGTCGCTCGACCTTCACAGGAACATTTCGATCCACGGTCGTCCCGTCGCCGAGCTGCCCGTTGGAGTTGGATCCCCAGCAGAACACCTCGCCCTGTCGCGTGCGCGCACAGTAGTGCGTCGTTCCGCCGACGAGCTGAACGACGTCGCGTAGGCCGTCGACCACGCGCAGCCGCTGTCGACCCGTGGCGTACCCTCCCGGGTGGCCGCCGCACTCGACGCGACCGCGCGTCGTCCACGCGCACACCTCGCGTCCGCTGCGCCGAATGGCCCAACCCGCGGGGCTCGTCGCGATGAAGCGCGCGTGCTCGACGCCGCCGCGCGTGAGCTCGAGGTTGATGTCGTTGCAGCGCAGCGAATCTCCTCCGTCCCAGCCGCACACCTGATAGGTCCCTTCGAACACTTCGCGAATGTTGCGAAAGCTCCGGAGCGTCTCGGGCTCGAGCGACCCCGCGTTGAAGCAGCGTACGTCGCCCGTGTCCGACACGGCGCAGCCGCCGCGGTCGCCGAGGTGAACGCTGCGCAAATTCGCAAGGCCGAGCACCGGTCGCACCGCGCGCATCTCTTCGCTCGCCATGCGCATCGAGCCCGATCGATGCTGGTAGCCCCAACAGTGCAGCGCTCCGTCCGCGACGACCGCGCACGAGACGCTCTCGCCGAGCGCGAGGCTCCGCGCGGATCCGAGCGCTTCGATGCGCGACGGCCTCCACGTCCTGTGATTGTCTCCCTCGTACGGAACACACGCGGCATCGCGGCTCGAACAGCGCACGGCCGGCCGATCGACCTGTCCACACTGAGACCGATCGTTGCGACCCCAACAGTAGACGCTCGCGTCATCGAGGATCGCGCACGCGTGTTGATCGCCCGCGGCGATCGCGGTCACAGCGCGCGGAGGCGTCGGGGAGCGCGGCGGCTCGACGTGCATCACGCGCGGCGGCTCTTGTTGCACGGGACGACGCACGACCGCGGGCCGCGCGGCGCCGACGGGGCGTTGTGATTCGCCGCAGGATTGCCCAGGCGGACAGCGCACGCTCACGGCCACGGTGACCGTCGTGCTGGTCTGCACCGGCGCGGGGCTCGACGACGCACATCCGACGAGCCACGCCGAGAGCGCGAGCGAGCGTCGATGAATCGTGGTTCGCATCGCGCGAACGATACGTCGTGCGTCGTCTCTGCGCCTCCCCTGCGATCGTCAGCGCCCTTCGAATTTCGGGGAGCGCTTCTCGAGAAAGGACGCGAGCGCCTCGCGCAGGTCTTCGCTCGGCAAAAACGCTGCGTTGTAGAGGGCGACGTAGCGGAGGCTCTCTCGCGCTTCGCGCTCGCTGCGGTCGTTGAGGACTTGTTTGACGCCCTGCACGGTCAGCGGAGGATTCTTCGCGATGCGCGCGGCCATGGCGCGGGCGTGCTCGAAGAGCGCGTCGGGCGTGTCGAAGCGATCGTTGACGAGGCCCGATCGGAGCGCCCGTGACGCGTCGAAGTCGTCACCGGTCAGCGCCCACTCGCGGGCCACGCCCTGGCCGACGATCGCGGGAAGTCGCGCGAGCGTTCCGACGTCGGCGACCATCGCGAGGCGCACTTCGCGGACCGAGAAGACCGCGTCGGCGGAGCAGAGCCGGACGTCGCACGCGGTGATCAGGTCGACGCCGCCGCCGATACAGTGGCCGTGGATCGCGGCGATGACGGGCTTCTTGCACTGCGCGACGGCGGTGATGGCGCCCTGCATGCGCTCGATGAGCTCGATGAGCCTCGTGCGCTCGGTGACGAACGACGGCTGTCCCACGAGCGGCGCGACCTCGGCGCCCATCGCCATGAGGTCGAGGCCTGTCGAGAAGTGCTGACCCTCGCCGCGAAGCAGGACGACGCGGACGGAGTCGTCTCGATCGATCTCTCGAAACACCTGGGAAAATTCGTTCCAAAACGCAGGGCCCATGCGCGGGGCCTTGCCCGTCGCGCGCATGAGCACCTCGGCGACGTGGTCGGAGACAGAGACGCGAACGGACTCGAACGTGTAGTCGGGCATCGAGCGTGATTGGATCATGCGCGATCGATCCGCGCATCGGCTACCCTTCTCGCCGCGTGTCTTCGTTTCGCGCCCTGCTCGTGTGGCTTCTTTCGCGCTTCGCGTGGCCGATCGTCATGGTCGCGACGATCAGCGCGACGTACGCGGCCATCGCGACGCGGCGCGTGGATCCCGAGCTCGTCGCCGCGCTCGGCGGGCTCGGCTCGTGCGCCGTGTGCTTCGCGCTCGAGCGGGTGATCCCGTTCGAGCGCGAATGGCAGACTCACCGCGACGACCTGCGATCCGACGTGTTCTTCGCGGGGCTCGGCGCCGTCGTGACGCCCATCGTCATGCGCGCGCTGTTCTTCTCGGCGCTCGTGTTCGCCGCGCGCGCGCTCGGCGGCGTGTTCGGAAGGCCCCAAGGTCTCTGGCCCACGAGCCTCCCGCTCTTCGCGCAGGTGCTCTTCGCGCTGCTCGTCTCGGAGCTCGGCGGGTACTTGGCGCACCGCGCGCAGCATCGCTGGTGGTGGCTCTGGCCCGTGCACGCGATCCATCACGACGCGCCGCGGGTGTACTTCTTCAACGGGCTCCGGCTGCATCCGGGCGACACGATCGTGTCCGTCGTGACGATCATGTTTCCGCTGGTTTTGCTCGGCGCGCCGGCGGACGTCCTCGCCCTCGTCGCGGCGATCGGAAACGCCCACGTCCCCATGCAGCACGTCAACGCCGACCTGCGCTTCGGGTGGCTCGAGTACGTCGTCAGCACGCCCACGCTCCATCGATGGCACCACTCGCGCGTCGTCGCCGAGTCCGAGTCGAACTACGGCGGCGTCTTGATTGTGTGGGACCTCGTGTTCGGGACGTACTTCGCGCCCGCCGACCGAAGGCCGCCGAAGGACGTGGGGCTCTACGACGGCGAGAAGATCGGCCCGTCGCTCTTCGCGCAGCTGCTCTGGCCCGCGGACCGCGTGCTTCGAATCGCAGAAGAGAAGCTCACCCGCGCGACGCGCGGCGCACGCAGCGATCGCCACGAAGGCGACGAGTGATCGCATCGAGGCACGGAGCGTGCGCGCGCGGTTCTGTCACCCGGCGCGATCGCGCTGCGTGGCTGGATGTCCGCGATAGAGTGGTCGGCGTGCGACCGGTCAACAACCCGCCGAACGTGTTTCACCGCGAGACGATCGAGTTCGACGAGGACGCGCAGGACCTCCCGCCGGGCGCGAGGCTCGAGCTCTTCGAAGAGCGCGCCCGGTCGATCGTGAGCGAAAACGACTCGCCCGACGTGGGTTTTCGCTACTCGATCAACCCGTATCGCGGCTGCACGCACGGGTGCGCGTACTGCTACGCGCGGCCTTCGCATCAGTACCTCGGCTTCGGCGCGGGAACGGACTTCGACCGCAAGATCGTGGTGAAGCTCAACGCCCCCGAGCTGCTCCGCGCGCGCTTCGAGCACCGCTCGTGGAACGGCGACATGCTGGTCTTCTCGGGCAACACCGACTGCTACCAGCCCATCGAGAAGCGCTACGAGCTCACGCGCCGGTGCCTCGAGGTGTGCGCGGAGTTCCGAAACCCCATCGGAGTGATCACGAAATCAACGCTCGTGCTTCGCGACGTCGATCTCCTCGCGAAGCTCTCGAAGGAGGCGAGCGCGAGCGTGTACGTCTCGATCGCGTTCGACAACGACGAGGACGGCCTCGCGCTCGACCCGTGGGCGCCGAAGATCTCGCGACGACTCGAGGTCGTTCGCGCCCTCGCAGACGCGGGCGTTCGCGTGGGGGTCTCCACGTCTCCCGTGATCTTCGGGCTCAACGACTCGCAGGTGATCTCGGTGCTCGCGCGAGCGCGCGAGCTCGGCGCGACCAAGGCGTTCGCGACGCTGCTGCGCGTTCCGAGCCCCCTCGACGAGGTGTTCTTCGCGCGCGTCGCGGAGGTGTTGCCGGGCCGAGCCGCGCGCATCGAGCGCTCGCTCGTCGAGCTGCGCGGAGGTCGCCGCGACGAGAGCCGCTTCGGTCACAGGATGGTGGGGCTCGGTCCGCGGTGGGACGCGTTTCGCGCGCTGTACGACGGCACCTGCAAGCGCCTCGGGTACGACACGAGCGAGGCCAACGAGAACGCCAAAGCCGACACCGTGAAGACGTTTCGAAGGCCGCAGCGACAAGGCTCACTCTTCTGAGCGGCACGTCGTCGCGCTGTACGAATCCCCCTCGCACGAAGCGCGGGCGACTCGTCGTCGCTCTCGCTTCGTGTCTCGTGCTAGTCGGGGCGACTGGATTCGAACCAGCGACCCCCAGACCCCCAGTCTGGTGCGCTAACCAGGCTGCGCTACGCCCCGGAAAATTCCGTCCGACTGTCACTCCCCTCGAGTTCGTCGTTCGCTATCGCGACCGCCATCCCCGAGGGGAGGCGGACCATGCCAACGCTCGTCGGCAAATGCAACCCCCGCGATCGAAAAAGCGTCGCCGCGATCAGCCGCCGGACGAGCTTCGCCGTTGCTCGAGCGTCGCGAGCAGCGTCGACAATCGCGCGCGCACCGAGAGCAATCCGTCGCGCATCCGCTCGGACGCTCGCGCTTCGGGTGAGCTGTCCGCGTCGGCGACCTCGAACCCGTGCTCGCGGAGGTACTTGCGCGCGCCCTCGATCGTGAAGCGCTCGACGTAGAGCAAGTGCTTGATCGTCGAGAGTCGCTCGACGTCGCGGCGATTGAAGATGCGTTGGCCTGTCGCGCTCTTCTTCGGGCGAAGCGACTTGAACTCTTTCTCCCAGAAGCGAATGACGTGCGGCTTCACTTCGAGGAGCCGCGCGACTTCACCGATCCGGAAATAGAGTTTTTGTGGGAGCTCGACGACCGCCATCACTCACGCAGGCACCGCCAACGACTACTCGTCGCTGTCGGGGGCCTTCTCTCCGTTGATCATGGCCTTCAGGACCGGCGAGGGGCGAAACCGCACCACGCGTCGCGCGTCGAGAACGATCTTCTCTTTCGTGCGCGGGTTGAGCCCCGGCCGCTTGCCTTTGTCGCGCACCACGAAGTTGCCGAAGCCGGACAACTTGAGCTTGCGACCGTTGGCGAGGGTCTCTTTCATCGTCTCGAAAATGGCCTCGACGATGTCCTGGGCCTCTTTCTTCGAGAAGCCTCCGACCTTCGCATAAACGCTCTCGATGATCTCCTGCTTCGTCATGAGACCCCTCGTGTCTGTGACGATTCAGTGAACCACAGTCGCGCGTCGTCGACAACACGCCGCACGCGCGATCGCGCGAACGATCGCTCAGCGCTGCACAGCCTGCAGGTCTTGCACCACGCGCGCGACGGCAGCTTTGACCCAGCCGTCGACCTCGGCGTCCGTCAGCGTCTTGTCGCCCAATGGAGAAAACTCCATTGAAAACGCGACCGAATGTGCGCCTTCGGGGAGCTCTTTGCCCACGTAGCGATCGAAGAGCGCGACGGACGTGCAGCGCTCACCCGCGCCTTCGCGGAGCAGCGCAGCGACGGTCGCGACGGGATGCGAACGTGCGACGAGCAGCGCGACGTCGCGTCGCATCGAAGGGAGCTTCGACGGGCGAATCGCGCGAAGCGCGGGACGGATCGCGGTCAACGCCTCGAGCGAGAGCTCTGCGATCACCGTCGAGGCCGGGAGCCGAAACGCCCCGCGCATCGAGGGATGAAGCTCGCTCACGTACCCGAGGACGCGATCGCCGACCGAGAGCCTCGCGAACGCAGCGCGGTGCGCCCAGGGCGGCGCTTCGCCTTCGCGATCGGCGCGAACCTCGCTGCGCGAGAGCGACTCGACGAGCGCTTCGACCACGCCCTTTCCGTCGAGGACATCCACAGAACCAGCGTCGCCGAGGTAGCTGTCTCGCGGGCCGACGAGCACGAACGCGACGCGCGTCTCTTCGTGGAGAGGACCTTCGTTTGCCGCAGTGGCGTCGCGCTCGTTCGCGTGGGGGTCGTCGCTCGCGCGCGCGGAGAAGACCGTTCCGACCTCGAAGAGGCGAACTTTGTGTTCGCCGTGACGAACCGCGAGGCTCGCGTTCTTGAGCAGGCCCGCGACGAGCGTCGGGCGCATCGCGGCGCGGTCGCTGCTCAAGGGGTTGGCGATACGGGCGGTCGCGCGCACGCCCACGGACTCGAAGAGCGCGTCGGCGTCGAACGCGTAGTTCACTGCTTCGTCGAGCCCGAGCGCCACGAGCGCGTCGCGCACACGACGGCGCTGCGAGAAGTCTCGCACCGCGCCCGCCCTCGCCCCAGACGACGGGACAACGGCCAACGGAACGCGATCGAGCCCGAACACGCGACCGATCTCTTCGATCACGTCGATCTCGCGCGTGACGTCCGGGCGCCACGTCGGAACGCGCACCACCACCCGCTCGGGCGCCTCGTCGACCAATGAGAACCCTAGCGCCGCGAGAATTCGCCGCTCTTCGTCCCGCGAAACCGCGATGCCGAGCACGGCCTTCACGCGCGCGTCGCGCACGGCGACCTCCGGTGACGGCGCAAGCTCGCTGGGTCCTCGCGCGGTCACGTCGGCGTCGACCACGGTCGCGCCCGTGAGCTCGACGAGCAGCTCTTTCAAGCGCGCGATCGCGAGCGGGGGGCACGTCGGATCGACGCCGCGCTCGAACCTGTGCGACGCGTCCGAGTGAATCTCGTGGCGCTTCGCCATGCGACGAACGGTGCTCGGATCGAAGTGCGCCGCCTCGAGGAGCAAGCGCTTGGTGTTGTCGGTGATTCCGCTGCCCTCGCCGCCCATCACGCCGGCGAGCCCCACGGGCTTCTTCGCGTCGGCGATCACGATGTCCGCGGCGCTGAGCGTGCGCGTCTTCTCGTCGAGCGTCTGGAGCACCTCGCCGTCGACCGCGTTGCGCGCGATCACCGTGCGCTCGGCGATCACGTCGAGGTCGTAGGTGTGATTGGGCTGGCCGAGCTCGAGCATCACGTAGTTGCTCGCGTCGACGACGTTGTTGATCGCGCGAAGACCCAAGCGATGAAGCCGCGACCGAAGCCACAGCGGCGAGCGGCGCACCGTCGCGTCGACGAGCACCGCCGCGTCGAAGCGATCGCACGCCGCGGTCTTGCTCTCGACCCGAACGCGCTCGTCTTCTCGGGCCGGGCGCGAAGGGACGCACTTCGCACGAACGCCGTTGAAGGGGATCGCCAGCAGCGCCGCGACATCGCGCGCAACGCCGAGGTGCCCGAGCGCGTCGGGGCGGTTGGGCGTGACGTTGACCTCGAGGATCCAGTCGTGCGCGCCAGGGAGAACGTCGACGAGCTTCGTTCCCGCGGGGATCTCTTCGTCGAGCACGATGATGCCCGAGTCGTCGCTGCCGAGGTCGAGCTCGATCTCCGAGCAGAGCATGCCCTTCGAGACGATGCCCGCCACGGGCTTCTCGACGAGGACGAACGAGGGGCTCTTGGGGTCGCCCGTGAACACCGTGGTCCCGACGGGCGCGAAGAGCACGCGGCCGCCGGGGGCCGGGACGTTCTTCGCCCCGCACACGATTTCAAGTGATCCCTGACTTCCCAGGCCGACCGTGACGAGCGTGAGGGGGTTCTTGCTGGTGGGGTGCGGCCGCGTCGACTCGACGACGGCGACGAGGACCGACGCGAGGTTCGCGCCGACTTCGCGCACCTTCTCGATCTCGAGGCCCGCGTCCGTGAGCAGCCGCGCGACCTTGTCGACGCCAGGATCCGCGCCGAGGAGCGCGCTCAACCACTGATAAGAGATGTTCATCGTTGCGCTCGCGTGAGGGTGGAGCTCAAAGGGACCTGAGAAAGCGCTCGTCGTTGCTGTAGAGCAGCTCGATCGAGGGCACTTGATACCGGATCATCGCGAGGCGATCGATCCCGAGACCAAACGCGAATCCCGTGTATTTTTCCGGGTCGATTCCGCAGTTGGAGAGGACGATCGGGTCGACCATGCCCGCGCCGGCGACCTCGAGCCAGCCGCTTCCCTTGCAGAGCCTGCAGTGCGGATCACGGCCGCCGCAGACCGAGCAGCTCGCGTCGAGCTCGACCGAAGGCTCGGTGAAGGGAAAGTAGCTCCCGCGCATCCGCGTGGTGACGTCCTTGCCAAAGAGCCTCTGCGCGAACGTCGCGAGCGTCCCGCGCAAGTGCGCGAGCGAGATCCCCTCGTCGACGACGAGGCCCTCGATCTGCGCGAACATGGGGCTGTGCGTCGCGTCGTCGTCGCAGCGAAAGACCGTTCCAGGAGCGACGATCATGACGGGCGGCGGGTGCGAGAGGAGCTCGCGGATCTGCACGGTGCTCGTGTGCGTTCGCAATAGCGTGCGCGGACCCGGGCGCCCTTCGTTGTGCAAGAAGAACGTGTCCTGCATGTCGAGCGCTGGGTGATCCGGGGGAAATCCCAGGCGCTCGAAGTTGTTCGTCTCCCAGTCGCTCTCGGGCCCTTCGGCTACGTCGAAGCCCATCGACACGAAGATGTCCGTCACGTCGTAGAGCACGCGGTGCAGCGGATGTTGCCGTCCCACGCGCGGGCGTCGTCCCGGCATCGTGACGTCGGTCGGCTCGCGGTCGAGCTCGCGCGCGAGCGCCGCTTGTCTCAAGCGGACTTCTGCGGCCTCGCTCGCGGCCTCGACCGCGGTCTTCACGCGGTTGACGGCCTGGCCGAAGGTCTTCTTCTCGGCCGGCGCGAGCTCGGGCATCCGGCGCATGATTTCCGTGAGCGAGCCCTCTTTGCCGAGAAACTTTGCGTGCGTCGCGCGGAGCTCCTGCTCGTCTCGGACCGGCGCGAACGCGCTGTCCACCTCGCGCTCGATCGCGTCGAGCGCCTCCATCGGTGTCGAAGTCATGCGGGCGGCGGTTGTAACCACAGCCGCGCGAGATTGGAACCACCGCTACGGCGGGTGCGGCGGTTCGACTTTCGCGACGACGCGGCCGAGCGCCAGCGCCAGCGAAAACAGCCCCAGCGTGCCCGAGACGTACAGCGCGACGAGAAACAGCGCGTTCGGCGGAGCGGCTCGGTACACAGCGACAAACGCCGAGCGGATCGGCCACCCCAGCAGCAGGCCGACCGCGATGCCGTACGCGATCAGCGCGCGGCGAAAGCGCGAGAGCGAAGCGGCGAAACGAGAGCGGCCGAGACGCCAGCGCCGTCGCTTCTCGTCGTCCGGCGACTTTGCGCGCACCAGGCTCTTCGCGCGCGGCGTCGCGATTGCGTCGAACAGCATTCGATAGCCGCCGCCTTCGTAGGCGGAGGGCGTCTCGTCGAAGTGCCACGCGTAGTTGTTCCAGAACCAGACCAAGTCGTGTGTGGTCGGAGCTTCGGCGAGCCGCGGCAGGTTGTGAATGTGGTCGAAGAGGTCGCCAGCTTGCTGCGAGTGACCGTTCCAACCCGCAAGCCGACCACAGAGCGCGACGTGCTCGACGATCTTCAAGAGCGCGCGGCGGACTTCGTCGGGGTCGAAGTCCTCGCGCACATCGAGTTCGTCGAGCACCGGCGGCAACACCTGTCTCGCCGATCCGTGCACAGCCCCCTCCGATCGAGCGTTCGCTACTGAATCTCCGCGCGAGACATGATCTCGAGCGTGTACGCCGGAGGCATGTCGCTCGCGACCGCGTACGCGACGCCCGCTTGCTCCGAGAGCACCACGGTGTACCCGCGCGCGTAGCCGACGTACGCGGGTTGATTGTTGACCCGCACCGGCTGCAGCGCGTCCGTGTCGAACGCCCGCGGAAGCACCGACGGATCGAACATGAACACCGTCACGCGCCGCCCGCCCACTTCGTAGTAGAGGGCCGCGGCCATGCTGTCGGACACGTTGGAGATGCGCGCGCCGACGAGCCTCGCGGACACGCCGCGAAAGCGCACCGGACGCACGGGAATGTCCAAGCGACCCGTGAAGAAATTCGCCACCTGCGTCGGCTCGGAGCTCGTCACTTCGACCGGCAAATTCCGAGCGTGTCGCTGCGCGATGTCGTCGAGCAACGGCGGCATCATCGCGGCGCCCGCGACCGGACCCGTCCCGTTGATCGAGCCGCGCCAACCCGTGGCGAGCGCGAGCCCCGTGAGCGCAGCGCCCGCGAGGACGAAGCCCGAGCCGTGCTTGCGACGACGCGCGGATTGCTCCGCCGCCACCTTCTCTTGATCCTCGGCGTCGAGCGCCGCGAGCAACCGCGAGCGCAACGAACCAGGCGAAGCATGCCCTTCACGCGACGCCGCGAGGGCGCCCTTGATCGCTCGAATCGCGTCAGCTTCTTCGCGGCACGAAGCGCAGCGCGCCACGTGCGTCTCGACGAAGAGAGCCGCTCCTGGATCGAGCTCGCCGTCGACCCACGCGTCGACGTAGCGACGGGTCTCGTCGCAGCCTTCCATCAGCCGATCGCCTCCTTCTTGCGATTGCGAAACGCATCGAGCGACAGCACGCCGCCGTCGCTGTTGTCCTTCTCTTTGTGCGCGGGCTCGTGCGACGTGAGGCCGAGCCTCGTCGCCACAGCGCGCCGCGCGCGATGCAGCCGTGACATCACGGTGCCGATCGGACAGCCCACGGCGTCCGCGATCTCGCGGTAGGTGAGCCCCTCGACGTCCGCGAGCACGAGCACCGCGCGAAACTCTTCGGGCAGCTCGTCGAGCGCCTTCAACACAGAGCCCTCGAGCAGCGCTTTTTCAGCGAGTCGCTCGGGCTCTCGGTTGGGCGCCATCGTCGCGACGCCCATCCAACCGTCGGCGACCGGGTCGCCTTCGCCGAGCGCGCGCATCTGCGAGTCGAGCGTCTGACGGCGGTACTTCGAGAAGAAGACGTTGGTCAGGACCTTGAGCAACCACGCTCGAAAGTTGGTCCCGTCTTCGTAGTGATCGAAGAAGCGGTACGCCTTGAGCACCGCGTCTTGCACGAGGTCGTCGGCGTCGCTCGGGCTTCGCGTGAGGCGAAGCGCGGTGCGGTGCAGCGCGTCGAGGTGGGGAAGCAGCTCGGCTTCGAAGCGCTTGCGTCGGTTGCGGTCGTCGGTCGGGCTGGCCATCGGGGAAGTGGGCTCCGTCCAACGTCATACGCACGCGGACAACTCGATCAACCCCCGAGCACCTGAGGCTATTCCTTGGTGGTCTTGCTCTTTTCGGCGAGGCGCGATTCGAGCTCTTCGACGCGCTGAGACAAGCGCTTGACCTCGGCGGCGAGCTTCTCGACCTGCGCCGTTGGAGACAGGCCCTCGAAGACCTTTCGGGCGCGCTCGTCCACGGCGGCGCTCCATTCGGCGAAGCTCGCTTTGGACTGCTCGACGAGCTTGTCGAATTTGCCCGGCTCGCTCTTCGCGGAGGCCTCGTCTTTGCCCGCTTTTTCGTGGGCTGCGTCCTTGCCGTTGGCGGCGTCCTTGGCTTCCGCCGCGGGCTTCGGCTGATCCTTCGGAGAGACCTTCGCCTCGTGCTCGGCGTCCTTCGCGCCCTCGACCGCGGGGTCCTCTGCGGGCTCGGGGCCGTCCTTGCGCAGCATCTTTCCGACGGGTCCGTCGCGAAAGAACTCCGTGAGCTTCTCGCCGGACGTGTGAATGAGGTCCTTCAACGCGGCGAGCGGAAGGGCGCGCGACTGCTTTCGCTCTTCTTCGTAGAGGATCTGCGCGAGCGTCACGCTCGTGAGGTCCTCTTTCGTGTTGTTGTCGATGATCCGAACGTCCTCGCCGTTGCGGACGAGCACCGCGATCTGCGGAAGCGTGACGTATCGGCTCTCGACGGTGTCGTAGAGCTTGCGGTTCGAGTAACGCTTGACGATCCGCGGCTGTGCGCTTCCTTCGGGTGGCTTCGAGGGCGTGACAGGCGTCTGGTTAGTCGTCATTCAGCTCGCTCCCGTACGATGCTCGCGGCTCGTTTCTGCGACGGTCGTCGTCGCAGCGAAGGCCGAGAACGAAACGGTTTTGCACTCCGTGTCGCCCCGCGTCAAGGCAACGCAGCATCCCGAACGCCCCCGGCGCCGCGGGGCGCGCCCGGTGAGTGCCCCGAGGCCCGAGCAGTGGCACACTCTGGTGCTCTCGGCTCCCATGGACCGGCCCACGATCGATGCGTTGATTCACAGAGTTTCGTCGATCAGCGACTGGGGTGCGCGCGTGCGCGTGCTCGTCGAGCAGCGGACGGCGATGGCCGAAGCAGACTGGGCCGAATTCGAACAGGAGCTCGTGATTCGCGCGGGGCTTCGTGACGAGCGCGCGCAGACCGTGCTCCTCGCGCTCACCGAGGCGACGGCCGAGCCTCGAGCGCGGCGACGACGCGGCGAAGTGCTCTCGCCCGAAGCGGACTGGGGAACGGGACGACCGTTGACCCTCGGCGAGCGAAAGACCCTCGCGCGAAAGCCGGACCGACGCCTGCTCGAAAAGGCCCTCCGCGACGTGCACCCCGATGTCGTGGCCGAAGTGCTGGTCAATCCGCGGTTGACCGAGGCGGACGTCGCGCGGCTGTGCGCCGCGCCGCACGCGCGGCCCGAGGTGCTCGCGCGCGTGTTGGCCTCGCCGCGGTGGGCGTCGCGCATTCGCGTTCGTCGCGCGATCGCGCTCAACCCAGCGACGCCAGCGCCGCTCGCGCTCGCCCTCGTGGCCATGCTCGATCGACAAGACCTTCGCGAGCTCGCGTCGAACGAGCGCATCGCCGATGCGGTCCGAGCGCGTGCGCTCGAAGTGCTGCGCCGCCTTCCGCCGACGCCCGAGCCCGACCCCACGCGGCACTGACGAGTCATCGGGATCGATGTGCGCGCGGACCCACACGGCTCGCGGCGCGCGCATCTCGCGGCGCGGACGCGGATTCGTTGCGTGTCATGAGCGCGTCGTTGACGGTGGGATTTCAACGCTTCTACGCTCTGCCGTGCGATGTCCGCTCCTCATGTACTTGTGATCGACAACGACCAACCGTTCGCCGAAGAATTGCAGGCGGCGTTCGGTGAGCTCGGGTGCACTGTCGCGTCGGTCGAAGATGGCCAGCTCGGTCTCGACGAGGCGCAGGTGCGCCGGCCCGACCTCATCGTGCTCGCGATCGAGCTCCGCGGGATGAACGGCTTCGCCGTCTGCAACAAGCTCAAGAAGCACCCGGAGCTCCAGCACGTTCCGCTCGTGATCGTGTCGTCGTCGTCGCCGCAAGAGACGTTCGATCAGCACTCGAAGCTGCGATTGCACGCGCAAGAGTACGTTCACAAGCCCATCGCCGCGGACGAGCTCATCGCGCGATGCCGAAAGCACGTCCCGCTCCCCGAGCCGCTCGACGGCGAAGCAGACGGAATCGTGCTCGAGGACGACGTCTCGTTCGACGAAGACGAGCAGACGATCATCACGAAGATCACGCCCGAGATCGTCGCGGGCCTCGCGCCCGATCCCACGCGCGCCGCGCCCGCGCCTCCCAAAGCCGCGCCGCCCCCTGCGCCTGCGGCAGCGCCGCGCGCTCCTGCGCCGCCCGCTCCCAAGCCCGCAGCCGCCGCCCCCGCGCAGCCAGCAGCCGCGCGCGACGCCGTGTTCGACGACCTCGACTCGCTCGCGGATGCAGCGTTCGACAACATCATTTTGGACGACGGCGACAAGCCGCACGTCGACGCGACGAAGCTGCCCGCAGCCGTGGCCCCGCGGTCTGTTCCTGCGCCGCAGCCCGCCGCAGCGCAACCCGCGCCGCCTGCGCCCGAGCCGCCCGCGCCGCGCGAAGAGGTCAGCACGCCGATCGACTCGGCGGCCGCGAGCGTCGACGCCGCGCCAAACGCGGACAGCCTCGACAACTTCGACCTCGCGATCGCAGCGACGCCCGCTGTCGCAGAAGCGCCCGCAGAGCCTGCGGCGGCCGCGCCTCCGCCGGCTCCGACGCCGACGCCAGCACCGCCGCCTGCGCCCGCGAAACAAACGTCGATCGTTCCTCCGCCTCCAGTAGTCGCGGCGGTCGCGGCGGTGGCAGCGGTCGCCGCAGCAGAGCCCGACGAGACGCTCGTACGCGAGCTCGAAGCGTCGAAGTCCGCGCTCGCCGAGGCTCGATCCGAGTTGGCCCGAGAGACCTCCGCGCTCGAGGCCCTACGCGCCGAGCTCGCGCAGGCCGCGAGCGCGCGAGACGAAGCGATCGCCCGCGCCCAGAGCGCCGAACGCGCGCGGGACGAAGCCGCTGCCCGCGCGTCGAACGAGGCGAGCACTCAGAGCGCCGCCGACGAGAGCAAACGCGCGCTCGAGCAAGAGCTCGAACAAGCACGCTCGAAGCTGCGCGAGGTCGAGACCGATCGCGACCGCGCGACGAGCGACCGCGCGAGCCTTCGCGCCGAGGCGGACCGCGTCGGGATCCTCGAGCGCGAGCTCGAAGAGATGCGCGCGAAGGTGGCCAAGGGCGGGGGCACTTCGACGCGAGAATTCCTGGAGCTCCGAGAGTCGCTCAACAAGAAGGACAAGGAGATCCTCCGGCTGAAGGACGAGGTCAACAGCCGCGAGCGCGCCGTCCTCGACGCGCGAGACCGAGCCTCGAGCCTCGAGCACGAGAAGGCCGACCTCGACGAGAAGCTCCTCGCGCGCGAGCGGTCGATCGCGGACCTCGAAGATCAGCTCGGACCGCTGCAGCGCGAGCTCGCAGCCCTCAAAGAGTCGCGCGAGAAAGAGCGCGTCGCCGCCGACGAAGCCCTCGCAGCCGCGCAGCGCGCTTCGCAAGAGGCGCTCGCGAAAAAGGACGCCGAGTCCGCCGCGGCCATCGCAGCGAAAGACGCCGCGCACAAAGCCGCGCTCGAGCAAGCAGAGGCCCAAGCGAAGAGCGCTCGCGAGACACTCGCGGCAGAGCTCGAGCAAGCCAAGACCGCGGCGCTCGCGAAGGAGCGCGAGGCGCACGAAGAGAAGACACGCGCGCTCGAGGCGGCGCACCTCGCGGCGATCACCGCGGCGAAGGTCGCGTCGGACGAGGCGCTCGCGAAGCAAGAGCAAGCCAAGACCGCGCTCGAAGCCTCGCATCGCGACGCGGTCGAGCAGCTCGAGTCCAAGCACTCGGCGGAGGTCCTTCGGCTCACGGCCGAGCTCGAGCAAGCGAACACCGACCTCGGAAAGGCGCTCGAGCAAGAGAAAGCCAAGGCGCAAGAGGCCATCGCAGCCGCCGAGACGTCCGCGAAGGAGTCGATCGCGAAGGTCGAAGCCGAGGCGAAGTCGAAGCTCGAAGCGAGCGAATCTGCTGCGAAACAAGCGGCTGACGAGGCCTCTTCGAAGCTCGCGGCGCTCGAATCGAAGCTCGCCGAGGTGCAGGGCAAGCTCGCCGAGACCCAGGCGACCGTCGAAGCGCGAGACAAGGACCTCGCGACGGCCCAGGCGCAGATCGCCGACGGAGTTCAGAAGCTCGCGACGATCACCACGAAGGTGGCGGAGCTCGAGGGCAAGCTCGCGACGCTCACGAGCGAGCGCAACGAGCTCACGACGAAGCTCGAGCGATCGGAGACGCGGGCCCGTCGCGAGGCCGAGCGACGCGAGAAGACCAAGAGCGCGCTCGAGGTCGTCGCGCGATTGCTCGCGAAGGACGCAGAAGACGGCGATGCGGCAGAGCCCGAGGCTCCTGCGAGCGCCGCGCGCGCCGACGCAGAGTAGTCAACGCGCGCGAGCGGGGGTCGCGCCGACCGAGAGCGACGCGATGCGCGCGCGGACGTCGTGCTCGACGTGCTCGAGGGCGCGCGAGCGCGAGGGCCAGGGGCAGTGGAGAAAGGCTTCGTAGTAGCGGCGCGCGCAGCGGAGATCTCCGCGCGTTCGCGCGATGTCGCCGAGGACGACGAGGGCCTTGGCGCAGTCGCGCTTTTGTTCTCGCAGACAACGGATGGCGAAGCGCGTGGCGTCTTCGGTCGAGCCGCGCGCGGACGCGACGAGGGCGCGGAGGAGATCGGTTGTTCCGAGAGGGGTCTGCGAGTCTTCTTCGAGTCGCTCGAGCTGTCGCGCGGCGTCTTGCCCGCGATTGGCGGCGAGGAACGCGAGCACGAGCCCCGCCCGCGTCCGCGCGGTTGGATCGCGACGAACCGCGGCGCGCATCGCGGCGAGCGCGTCCTCGGTGCGGCCTTGGATCGTGCGGATCGCGGCAATGGCCTCGAGCACAACCGGCGCCGTGTCCGACTCGCGGATGGCGTCGTGTAGGTAGCCCTCGGCGCGCGCGTCGTCGTGCGACTCGAACGCGTAGCTCGCCCGCGCGAGGGACACGAAGAACGCGCCGTCCGCGACGAGGCCGCGCTCGATGCGCCGCGACGCCCAATCGAGCATGCGCTGCGCGTCGTCGCGCTGCCCGAGCGCCCAGTGTTGGCGCGACTCGTTGACCGCGAACAACGGAACGCACGGATCGAGCATGCGCGCCGCGCGAAACTCGTCGAGCGCCTCCGCGGTGCGCCCGGCGCGCGCGAGGGCGAGCCCGTGATTGTGGCGAATCTCGGGGCTCGACGGCGCGAGGCGCGCGGCCTCGGCGAGCCACGAGAGCGAGCGGACGTCCGTCGCGACGCCGAGCATTCCGAGCACGCGGGCGGCCATCACGCGCGGGCGGAGGCTCTCGCCGTAGACACCAGGGTGCGCCTCGCATCGTGACGTGAGCACCGGAGGGCGACCGCCGAGCGTCGTGTCGATGTCGAACGACGGTCCTTCGCGGCCTACGTAGCGAACGTACACGTGCTGCCTCGCGGCGACGCCGACGACCGGGACGCCGATTCGCTGCGCGAGCGAGAGGTACAAGTACGTCAGCCCCTCGCAGTACCCGGTCCTCGTGTCGAGCACGCGGTGGATGAGCGCGCGGTCGATCTTGTTGTAGAGGCCCGACGGGTCGAACTCCGCGGCGAAGCCCTGCTCGACGAACAAGTACCGATTGAGCGCGTCGATCTTGCAGCGATCGCCGCAGCGCGGCGGCAGCTTCGCCTCGAGCTCGCGGGCCATATAGAACAACCGAAAGAGCTGCCGGTGAACGTCCACCGATCGATCGCGGGCGCGCGCGACGAGGAGGTTGAGCTCTGCGAGGTCGATCTCGGACTCGGGGCCGCGGAGGATCGCTTGAATTCGTGGCCACTCGGGCGCGAGCGTCACGGGCGGCGGAGCGCGGAGCTCCGGGCACTCGGGGATGGGCAGGCACGCGGTGTCGAGCTCGGGCTGCACCGCGGCCACCGTCGGCGCGGCGGAGGCGGCGCGACATCCGGCGCCCACGAGGGCTGCCAACGCGACACCGAAGCTCGCGGCGCGAACGCGCACGGCGACGGTCGATCGGGGCAGGTCGGGGAGTGGGAGAGGGACGCGCCTGAGCATCGGGCGGAACTGCGTACGGACCAGCGCGGTCGACCGATGTTCCCACGGCGCGACGATTTGTGGTGCCGCGAGGACGGGCGCGCGAAGCGCGGTGGCGCTTTCGCCGGGAGAGCGGTGTAGAAACGGTCGGTATGAGCCGCATCGATTCGTCGCTCGAGACCGCGCTCTCGATCGGGACGCAGAGCCCAGAGGCGTCGGTGTTGCGCGTTCTGGTCGAGCTCGGGGTCCAGGTCGCGGACGCCGACGAGGGCTCGCTCCTGGTGCTCGACCCGGCGACGAATGAACTTGTGTTCAGCATGGTGGTCGGCGTCGAAGAGTCCGCCTTGATCGGAAAGCGCCTCCCCGTCGGAAAGGGGCTCACGGGCTTGGCGGCCGTCACGCGCGAGGTGCAGATCGGCGCTCCCACGTACGTGGTCGGGCAAGAGACGAAGGGCGGCGCGGGGCCTCGCGCGGTGATCGCCGCGCCCATGCTCGTGCGCGACGCGTGCATCGGCGTGATCACAGCGGTGTCGTTTCGCGAGGAAAAACGCTTCGGCGCGCGCGAAGCGTCGCTGTACGCGAAGCTCGCGGCGGTGGCGGGCGTGCTCGTCCAGCAGCGGCGCGCGCTCGAGCGCGCCGAACGCGAGGCGCTCGAGCGCGAGGAGATCGACACGTCCGAGCGAAGGATCGCGCGCAGCTTGCTCAACCTCTCGCGCAGCGCGCCTGCGGCGATGGTCCACGTCGCGTCGATGCTCGAGTCGATCGAGGCCATCGAACGCGCGGCGCGCGGCGAGGACGATCAGCTGTGACGCTTCCGACGATCCCCAAGCTCGCGCGGGCGTTGATGATCGCTCCCGAAGAGCTCGTCGAACGCACGCTCGAGCCCGTGACGATCGCGGTCCTCGACTCGGGAATCGACTGCACGCACCCAGACCTCGCGGGCCGCGTCGCGCGCGCGGTGAGCGTCGAGCTCGTCGACGGCAAACCCGCGATCGTCGAGGGACGCACCGATCGCAACAACGACAGCTACGGCCACGGGACCGCGGTCGCGTCCATCGCGTGCGCGGTCAGCCCCAACGCGAAGATCGTCGACGTGAAGGTGCTCGGCGAGGGACGGCTCGGCACCGGCGCGGCGCTGATCGTCGGGCTTCGGTTCGCGGTCGAGACGCGCGCGGCGATCGTGAACATGTCGCTCGCCGCAGGCGCTGAATTCGCTGGAAGACTGCACGCGCTTTGCGAGCTCGCGTATCGACAAGGTCAGGTGGTGGTCGCCGCGACGCGCAACATGCCGCTCGCGGATCACGGCTTTCCCGCGGAGCTCTCGAGCGTCGTGTCCGTCGATCAACGCCGGATGGACTCGTTGTTTCGCATTCACTACCGACGCACGCACCCGATCGAGTACGCCGCGCACGGTGAAGAGGTCCCCGTCGCCGCCGCGGGCGGTGGCCACACGACCAAGACGGGGACGTCCTTCGCGACGCCCGCGGTGAGCGGCCTGTGCGCGCTGTGGTTGGGAGCATTTCCAGGGCTTCGGCCGTTCGAGATCAAGGCGTTGCTCAAGGCGTTTGCGACCGAGCCCGAGTCCGACGTCAGCCCGAAGGAGCCGTCGGCCCCCCGGTGACCCGCGCGTACAACGTGGGTGCATCGGGAGCCGCGAAGAGAGACACTCGCGTCGAGCAATGACGCCGAGCGAGCTTCTGTCGCACCTCCAACCTGATGACTCGCGCCGCGAAGAGGCAGCGCGCGCGCTCGTCGCGTTGCTCGCGCAGCTCGCGCGGGGCCGGCTCGTCGAGCCCTCGAGCCGCCAGAGCTTCGAGATTCGCCGCGAGACCGAGCGCGAAGAGGTCGTCTCGCGCGTCGCGCTCAAGGTGCTCCAGTGCTCGCCCCTGCCCGTCGCAGGAAAGTCCGACGGAGAGTGCAGGCGCTATCTGTCGACCATGCTCGTTCGCGCGCACATCGCCGAGTACCGAAAGCGCGCGCGCTTGGTGCTTCCGGGGGACGACAAGCTGCCCGGCCTCCGCGCGACGAGCAGCGCCGCGGACGAATCGACCGGCGCGGATGCGGCCGATGACTACATCGAGCGAGCGCGGACGCTGCTCGATCGCGCATTCGATCGCGTGCTCGCGGCGCGGCAAGAGCGCTTTCGCGAGGCCGTTCAGCGCGCGTGGCAGCAGATCAACCAGCTCGTGTTCGAGCAGGTTCCGTTCGCGACGATCTTGCTGCGAGACGAAGGCGTGGACGCGGACAAAGACCGCGCCGAGTTCGTTCGCGCGCGAAACCGGGTGTTCAAGAATCACGAGCGACTCCGCATCGCGCTTCGCGAGGCGTCGGACGCGATGCTCGCAGACGGATCGCTCACCGAGCCCGACGCCAAGGCCCTCGATCAGGCGCTGATTCTTTTGTTTCGCTGTCAGAACAGCCCCGCCTCGCGCATCGAAGGACAAGACGTGCCGCCGTGAACCGAAACGCCCGCCGCGCTGCGCCGGGTCTGTTCGCCGCGACGATCGTTCACACTGACGTGCCACGACCTCCACCTCCACATCCTTCGAGCGTTGCTCTCGCTTCGGCCGAAGGCCCCCTCCCCCACCATGGCCTCTCGAAACATCCTCGACCGCCTCGGAATCTCAGGGGACGCCACGCTCGGAGAGCTCGCGTCGATCCCCTGGTCCGGCCGCGCTGAACGCGACGCTGACGAACCGCTGGACGCGATCCTCGCCCGCGGCGAAGCGGACCCGAGCGGCTTCGAGCCCATCGGTTGGCCCGAAGACCTCTCGCCCGGACTCAGCTTCGCGCGCTCCCGCAGCAAGCCGAGCCTCGTGCGCGTCGAGGGACCACAAGTGTGCTCGGCTGCGGTCGTCGGCACGGCGCGGAGGGTCGGCGCGGACGCCCTGGTGTTCGTCGCGACCGAGGGCAGCGCGCTGCGGGTCGGGGCGCGTCTTCTGTCCGTCGAAGACTCGAAGCTCGCGCTCGATGCGCTGGCGTCGGACGAAGTCGAAGCTCAGGAGCTCTCGCCGTTCTCTGCGCGGGCGCTCGCGAACCTCGTCGTCGTCGAGCGCTGGAAGAGCCCGCTCGAAGCCGAGCTCCTCGCCGTCTTCGACGGGATCGACGTGGCCGAGTGGCTCGTCGCCGACGCCGGAGAGCTCGCCGAGCGCGGCGGAGCGCACTCGTTTGCCGCGGCGTTGGGGCTCATCGGGCGATTGCACACCGAGCGCTCGGAGGCCCCCTCGGCGCTCGTGGCTGCGTTGATCGACGGGCGCGCGCAGCTCGCGTCGCCGCGCGCGAAGATCGACGCGTGGTGGCGCAAGGGCGCGAGCGTCGACGAGGTCGCGCGATCGGCGCGCCTCGAGGTCGAGCGTGCACGCGAAGCGCTCGACGCGCTCTCGCGCGCGGCCGATGAAGCGCACCCTGCGCTCGCGAGCATCGCGCGACGGTGGATTCGCCAGCGAGACGACCTCGAGTGCGCGCGGTTCGCGCTCTCGATCGCCCGCGCGGAGCCGTCGATCGCCGCGCAGCTCGACGCGCTCGATCGCGCCGCGGAGGCGCAGCTCACGCTGTTCAGCGCGGTGGGCGGCTTCGCGGACAGCACGCGGCTCGTCGAAGTGAGCTGGCAAGAGCCGCATCTGTGGTGGGGCGCGCTCGCGGTGTAAGCTCCCTCGAAGACGCTTCTATGGGAATTCGAGTGCTCGGTCGTTTCATGCTCGGCGTCGTGATCGGCGGCGCGATCGGGCTCATCGTGGCGCGAAAGAGCGTCGGTCAGGCCGCAGAAGTGTTCACGCTTCAGCGCGGCCCCACCATGCTCGCGCTCTTGATCGGCGCGATCGGCGGAGGCGTCGCGAGCGTCCTCGCCGCGCAGGACCAATCGAAGGCGGCGCTCGCCATCGGCGGCGTGACGGCGCTCTTGCTCGCGTTCGTCGTGCTCGTGATCGACACCAACGCGGCCAGCGTTTTCTGACCGACGGTCAGACTGATTTTTCGCTCGCGAGAGTCGTCATCCGAAGTGATGCGCGCTCAGGCGCACGCCCGCGAACGTCCCGTTGTAGGGCACGCGACCGCGGTCGGCTCCCGCGGCGCCGGCGATCACCATGAGCGGGATCAAGTGCTCTTCGCGCGGGTGTGCGTCGCGCGCGCTCGGCGCGCGGGTCCACTCGCGGAGCATCTGATCGCGCGTCGCGGGTTCGGCCTGGACGGCCTCGCGGAGCCAGCGGTCGAACGTCTCTGCGACGGCCGCACCACGGCCGCCGAAGCCGCGCATGTTGTGGTAGCTCATGCCGCTGCCCACGATGAGCACGCCCTCGTCGCGCAGCGGCGCGAGCGCGCGGCCCATCGCGAGGTGCTCTTCGGGGTCGAGCCCTGCCTTGAGCGAGACCTGCACGACGGGAACATCCGCCGACGGAAACGCGACCTTGAGCGGGACGAACGTCCCGTGGTCGTAGCCTCGGGTGTTGTTCGTCGCGGTACGAAAGCCTCCGGCGCGCAAGAGCGCCTCGGCGCGCGACGCGACCGAAGGGCTGTTCGGCGCGGGCCACGTCAGTCGATACGTCTCCGGCGGAAAGCCGTAGTAGTCGAAGTAGAGCGGCGGCTGCGCGGCGGTCATGATGGTCGGAACGCTCTCTTCCCAGTGCGCCGAGAGCACGAGGAGCGCGGTCGGCCGCGTCGCCGCGATCGACGGGATCGCGCGCAAATACCTGAGAAATTCCTCGTGTTCGTCGCGTGTGCCGAACCCGAGGTCCGCGAACGGCCACGGGCCTCCGCCGTGCGGGACATTGATCACGGGCATGCGCGCGCTCGTGTGGGTCGCGCCTGCGGAGCTTCCGTGCGTCGCCGTCGCCGCGGAGCCTGGCGCTGCCGCGGGTTGGTTGCTCGACGCGGCCGCGGCGCCCGCGGCTGCGACGCCGGCGATCGCTGCGGCTGCGAGCGCGCCTCGGCGCGAGAGTCCCTGTCCGTCGTGCGAAGAATCGTCGCTCATGGTGTGAGCGATTGTGGCGCACTGCCGAGAAGACACCAGGGGCAGCGAGGCCCGTGGGCGCGCAACGATCAGTTGCTCTCGCGCAACACCCGATCGAGCTCGGTCGAAACGTGGTCTGCGAGCGCTTCGCGGCGCGCCGCCAGCCGATCGACGACGTCCGGTCGACGGTTGCGAATCCACGCGTGGCGAAGCGCCGCGAGCGAGAGCGTGAGCTCTTCGTCGAAGCGGAGCGCGAGGTATCCGCCGAGCGGCGCGAGCACGAGCACCGCGAGCGCCGCGAGCGCTCCGAAGCGGGCGAACGCGGCGATGGTCTCGAGGAGCCACGCGACGCCGACGAAGAGCATTCCTCCGAGGAGCTTGACGGTCCCCAGCACGTCTTCGTGTTTGGTGTAGCGGCTCGCGATCACGCCGACGAGCCGATAGGGAGCCCACCCGAGCAGCGCGCCGATCGCGGCGAACGGAGCCATCGCGACGAGCTTCGCGACGACGCGCACAGCGACGGTGAACCGAACGCGGCCGACCTCGAGTCCCCAAGGGTCTTCGACGCCGAGCGCGCGGAGGACACGGTCGTACTCGCGCACTTCGCGTACGAGCGCCTCGGCGCGCTCGGGCGCGTCGGCTTCGAGTCGCGCGAGGGCGTCCGAGAGCTGCGCTGCGCGGCGGTGTCGCGCGTCGAGGTCGTCGCGGAGCGCAGGATCTCCGGTCCACACCGCGACGCGCGCGACGCCGTCGAGCACCGCGCGGGTGCTCGCTTGCACGACGATCGCGCGGAGCCGTTGCGCGATCGTCTCTGTGAGCGTCTCGACGGCGGCGCGCGGGTCCGCGGCGTACGACGCGCGAAAGTCTTCGACGCGGATCGGCTCGCCGACCACCGCGAGCACCCGAGAGCGAAACGTCGATCGCGACTCGTACTCGAGTCCGACCGGGACGATCGTCATGTCCGCGTACGGCGCGAGCTCGGCGTCGGACGAGAGCGCGATGCGCGCGGCACCTGTTTTCAACGGGTGCAGCTGCGCGTCGGCGTGCGAGACGCCTTCGGGAAACAGCGCGAGCGGCTCTCGCGCGGCGAGCGCCTCGCGGCAGAGGGCGAAGGTGCGCTCGTTTCCGTCGCGGGAGGCCTCGCCCTCGGCGGCGTCTTGTCGTCGAAAGACGGGGATCGCGCCGAACGAGCCCATCGCGAAGCGAAAAAACGCGCTCTTGAACAGGGTGCTCTTCGCGAGAAACCTCGCGGGCACGCCGGTCATGATCCGCAGCACGATCGGGTCGAGCAGCCCGTTCGGGTGGTTGGCTACGAGCAGGATGCGCCCCTGCGTCGGGATGCGCTCTCGGTTCGCCACGACGCGAGCGGGAAAATAGAGCGCGACGAGCGCCTCGCACAGCCTTCGAAAGAGCGAACTCACCGGATGTCGAAGCGTACGGCAGTGTACAACTCCGCGCAGCCATGACCGACGCGACGAAGAGCCCACCTGCGTTTCCAGCGGCGAAATTGTTCGTGAACGGCGAGTTTGTCGACCCGAGCGACGGGGCGACGTTCGACGTCGTGGATCCCACCACGAGCGCCGTGTGCTACCGCGCCCCGAGCGCGAGCCGAGAAGACGTCGAGCGCGCGGTGCGCGCGGCGCGCAAGGCGTTCGACGAAGGCAAGTGGGCGACGACGAGCGCGGCGTCGCGCGCGAAGATCGTGCGGCGGTTCGGAGAGAAGCTCCTCGAGCGACGCGAGGCGATCGCCCTCGTCGAGACGTACGAGAACGGCAAGCTGTACCGCGACGCGCTCGCCGAGGACGTGAGCGCCGCGGCCGGAGCGCTCCAGTACTTCGCGTCGCTCGCGGACAAGCTCACGGGCGAGACGCTCCCTGTGCGCGGCGACTTTCTCACGTACACGCTCCGCGAGCCGCTCGGCGTCGTCGCGGCGATCGTCCCGTGGAACTTTCCGCTCTCGCTCGCGGCGTGGAAGCTCGGCCCCGCGCTCGCCGCGGGCAACACGGTGGTGCTCAAGCCGAGCGAGCTGACGCCCGCGACCGCGATCATGCTCGCCGAGTGCGCGCGCGACGCGGGGATTCCTGCGGGGGTTCTCAACGTGGTGCCCGGCCTCGGCGCGGTCGCGGGCGACGCGCTCGCGACGCACCCCGACGTCGATCACGTGGCGTTTACAGGCTCGACCCGCACGGCGAAGGCGCTCCTCCGCGCGAGCGCAGAGAGCAACTTGAAGACGCTCTCGCTCGAGCTCGGCGGCAAGTCACCACAAATCATCTTGTCCGACGCTTCGCTGGACGAAGCCGTCGAGGCGTGCGTCTGGGGGATCTTCTCGAACAAGGGCGAGGTGTGCTCGGCGGGCTCGCGCGTGCTCGTCGAGCGCTCGATCTATCACTGGTTCGTCGATCGCGTGGCCGAGCGCGCTGCGCGCATCAAGCTCGGCGATCCGAGAGATCCCGCGTCGGAGATGGGCCCGATGGTCTCGTCGCGACAGCTCGACAACGCGATGGGCTTCATCGCGCGCGCGATCGACGGCGGCGCGCGGCTCGTCGTGGGCGGAGAGCGCGACGAGAGCGGCGCGAACGGGGCTGGGTATTTTCTGCGACCGACGGTGTTCGCCGACGTGCGCGTCGGGAGCGAGCTCGAGCAAGAAGAGGTCTTCGGGCCGGTGCTCGCGTGCGTTCCGTTCGACTCCGTCGACGAGGCAGTTCGGATCGCGAACGGCGTGCGCTACGGGCTCGCGGCGGGCGTGTGGACCAAGGACACCGCGCGCGCTCACGCGATCGCGCGGCGCATTCGAGCGGGCGTCGTGTGGCTCAACACGTACGACCAGTTCGACACGGCCGCGCCGTTCGGCGGGTACAAGCAGAGCGGTTGGGGAAGAGACCTGTCGCCGGCGGCGTTCGACTCGTACACGCAAAAAAAGTGCGTTTGGACGAGGTTGTGAGTCCGCCCACTCGCGAGCCAACGGGATACGCTGAGCGAGTCTGGGATGAGCAGCGGAGCAGAGAGCGCGGGCGAACAGGGGTCTCCACCGTCCGAGTGGCTTCCCGAGGGGACGACGTTCGGCGCGTATCGCATCGTTCGTCCGCTCGGGGCCGGCGGGATGGGTCAGGTGTACGAAGGCGCGCACCGAACGCTGGGAAAACGCGTGGCGATCAAGACGCTGCTCCCCGCGATGGCGTCGCTTCCCGAGGTCACTGCGCGGTTCGTTCAAGAGGCCGAGGTCATCGCGAAGATCGAGCACCCGAACGTCGTGTCCGTGATCGACATGGGCGTCGAGCGCGGCGCGCCGTACATCGTCATGGAGTTTCTCGAGGGCGAGAGCCTTGCTGCGCGCATCGATCGCGACCACAAGCTCTCGATCGAAGACGCGATCGACGTATGTCTCGCCGTGATCGCCGGCGTGCGCGCGGCGCACGAGAAGGGCGTCGTTCATCGGGACATCAAGCCCGACAACGTGCTCGTGACGCGCGATCGACGCGGCCGCATGGCCCCGAAGGTCGTCGACTTCGGCATCGCGCGGATCGTCCAGGAAGGACAAGCGAGGGCGAAGACGCAGACCGCTGCGGTCATCGGCACCGTGCAGTACCTCGCGCCCGAGCTGCTCGACGGCGCGAAGAACGCCTCGTTCGCGAGCGACCAGTACGCCATCGGCGCGGTGCTCTACGAGTGTCTCTGCGGCGCTCCGGCGTACGCGGGCGACTCGTTGCTCGAGATCATCACCGCGATCGCGCGAGGCAACTACCCTCCCCTTCGAGAGCGTCGCGCGGACGTCCCACGAGAGATCGAACGCGCCGTAACGCGCGCGATGGCCACGAAGGTGGGCGATCGATTCGAGTCGCTCGACGCGCTCGCCAGCGAGCTCATCCCGTTCGCGAGTGAAGAGGCACGGGGACGCTGGGCCGATGAATTCGCAGCGCGAGCGAACGACTCGAGCGCGCAGCCCGCGCGAGCAACACCGTCGAAGAGCGAGGCGCCCACGGTCGCCGAAGTCACGGCCAGCGCGCCGACGCCGAACGTCGATCAACCGCCGCGCGGCGGGATCAGCGGGCGCACGCTCGCGGCTGTTCCGATCGTGCTGCTCGCGGTCGGCGCGATCGTGTTTGCGGCCACCCGCGCCGGAGACAACCGCGGCGGAGACGGCCCATCGAATCAAGCGCCCGCCGCCGAAGCGCGGGACGCGAGCGTCGTCGCGATCACCAACGAAGACGCGCGTGCGCCGATCGACACGACGGTCATCGAGCCGTCGTCACTCGACGCGAGCTCGCTCGACGACGCCGAGCTGCCGGTCGATTCAGGACGCGCGCGCCGCCGCGACACAACGAGGTCCGCCAACGGAGCTTCCAGCGCGCCGCCCGCGCGCGAGGGCGCCAACGCTGCGCCGATCTTGCACTGACCGGCGCGGCCCGATCAGGGCACGACGCGCACGGCGACCGGGTCGCTCACGTTCGAGGGTCCACCGACCCCGCTCTGGTTGAGCGCGTTCGAGCCCCAGCACGAGACCACGCGCGCCGTCGCGGGACCGTGAACGACACACGCGTGGGTCGTTCCGACCACGAGCGATCGCGCTTGTGAAAAGGTCCCCGCGAGCACGGGCGACGCGACACCCGCGGTCGACGCAGGCCGCGCGAGCTGGCCGCCCGAGTTGTCGCCCCAGCACCACACCTCGTCGTTTTGCAGCAGCGCGCAGCCGTGCGCCGACCCGAGCCCGATTTGGAGCGCGTTGGTCAGCGCTCCCGCGCGCACGGGCGTCGCGCGGTTCGTGGCAGTGCCGTCGCCGAGGCGCGCCGCGATGTTGGATCCCCAGCAGAACACCGCGCCATCACTCGATCGAATCGCGCACGAGAAGTTGCTCGAGACCGCGATGGCCGACGCCGACGTGAGCTGCGTGTTGTCGACGGCGGGCCCTGGCGCCGAGCGATCGCCGCTCATCGAGCCGTCGCCCAACGACCCTCCGGCGTTGCGACCGAAGCAATAGATCCGTCCATCCGCGGTGCGCGCGCACGTGTGCTCGCTTCCCGGGGCGATCTCGACCACGTCGGTCCGCGCGCCAAACGGCGCGGCGAGCGGCGTCGGCGCGTTGCGCTGCACCGTGTCTCCGACGCCGAGCTGTCCGAGAAAATTCGCGCCCCAGCATCGGGGGCTTCCGTCGACGATCACGCACGTGCTGTCACCGCCGGCGCGAAGCCCGCTGAGCGCCGTTGCGCTCCCCATCGGAAAGCTCGACACCGTGGTGCCTGTCGTCGCGATCGTCGTCGTCGCCGCGACGCCGAGGGCGCCGCTGCGGTTGCTCCCCCAGCACGCGATCGATCGCTGCGAGCCCACGGTCCCGCGCGCGCAGGTGTGCACGAATCCCGCGGCGACCTCGTCTGCGAGGAAGCCCGCGGGGAGCATCGCCAACGCGGGGGTCGGCGAGGGTTCGCGTCCTCCGCTCGCGGTCTGTCCGCTCGCGTTTTCGCCCCAGCACGCGACGGCGCGATCGCTCGTCGTCGCGCACGTCTGCGCCATCGACGCCGCGCCGCGCTCGAACTGCGTCGATGCAGCGAGCCTCGACGCGTCCACGCGGGTCGGGGTGCGAAACAACACCGGTCGACCCGAGCCCACCTGCCCCGACTGATCCGATCCCCAGCAGTGAACCGAGTCGTCTTCTTTGATCGCGCACACGTTGAGGTATCCGACTGACAGCGATTTGGTCCGTGAAAATCCAGGGACTGCCACCGGTGCGGCGCGATCGACAAACGTTCGGTCGCCGAGCTGACCCGCGTCGTTGCGGCCCCAGCAGTAGAGCTGCCCAACCGTGTCCGACGGAGCCGCGCCGCGGATCGCGCAGATGAAGCCACGGCCGATTCCCGCGGCGATCGTGTTGGTCATCGACGGGATCACGATCGGAGTGAGCGACGCCGAAGTCCCTCCGTTGGCGAGCTGGCCGCTCGCGTTCGAGCCCCAACACGCGAGCTGTCGCCCGAGCGGATACACGACACACGTATTCGATCCACCAGCGAATACGGCGCTCGAATCGAGGATCGCTGCCTGCTCGCGCGGCGTGAGGACGAACGTCTCTCCCGCGCGCCCACCGGCTTGTCCCTCTGCGTTGAGGCCCCAGCAGTACACCCGGCCGTCGCTCTTGCGCGCGCACGAGTGCAGCTCGCCGAGCGCGAGATCGTTGCTCCCCGCGCCCACGTCAGAGAAGAGCGAGAAGCCGCCGCTGTCCGGCGCGCCCGCGTCCGCGCCGCTCGAGCGCTCGTCGAGGACGGGCTGCGCGTAGCCTTCCATCGCAGTCGCAGATTGTCGGTTGATTCCCAGCTGACCCGAGTTGTTCGAGCCCCAGCAACGAAGCGTCCCGTCGGCCTTGCGCGCGCAGCCGTGGGCCGCGCCGTACGAGAGCGACGTGACGCCAGCGAGCGTGACGCCCATGCCCTCGAGCACAAACCCAGGAGCCTCCCGAAACGTCGCGGCTCCCCGCCCGAGCTGCGCCGTCAAGTTGCTGCCCCAACACACCACGCGATCGCCCGAGCGCGCGCAGCTCGTTTGAAAGCCACCGTGCAACGATTGAACAACGGCCGACAACGACGTGGCGGTCGTCGCGACCGAGCTCGGGTCGAACACGCCGTCCGCGCGCTCTCCGAATCCGTCCCCGCCCCAACACCGCACGCGATTGTCACCCAACAACGCGCACGCGTACGGGTAGCCGACCGCGAGCGAAACGACCGGCGGCAGCCCCGAATCCGGTCGCGTGTCGGTCGCCACGTCGGCTGCGTCTCGCGCGACATCCACGACATCCGAGCCGTCTGATCCGTCCGCTCCGTCCACCGCTGTGGCGTCCGGCGTCGAGTCTTCGACGATCGACGCATCGACGAGCGTCGCGTCCGGAACGGAGCCGTCCTCGAAGCCGCTGTCCACGACGACGTCGACGGCGTCGCGGACGGACACCTGATCCGCAGGCGCTCCGTCTCGGCGGTCGTCTCCGGGCTTGGTCGGCGAGCAGTGGGCGAGCGCGATCACCGCGACGCAGCAAGAGAAGCGAACCGAAGCAGTGGTCATTGGGTGGGTGGTCGGCCGCGATGGCGCAGAGCGACACCGGTCGCCCCGGACGCGTGCTCGTCGGCCGCAAGGCTTCGAGATTCGCGACCCGTTCGGTTGTCTGACAGAGAGCCGCTGTCAGACCGTGACAGACGTGCGGCGTTCGGCGCGTGATGCTGCTCTCTTCGCGTTGGCTCGCTTCGGTGGCGTTCGGCCTCGTGTTCATTTCATCGATGTCGGCATCGGCGCAGCGGACTCCGTCGCAGGGCGCCGACGAGCTGATCGCGCGGGGCGTCGCGGCGCGAGAAGCGGGTCGAGACGATGAGGCGCTCGCGCTCTTCTCGGAGGCTTGGCAGAACACGAGGAGCCCGCGCGCACGGGCGCAGATGGGGTTGGCAGCGCAGGCGCTCGGCCGGTGGGTCGAGGCGTCCGAGTACCTCGAAGAGAGCCTCCGCACGCAAGACCCGTGGATCGCTCGCAACCGCGCGGCGCTCGAGCGCGCAATGCAAACGGTGCAGCAGAACACAGGTCGCATCGAGCTTCGCGGCGGCGTCGATGGAGCGCGGGTGTTCGTCAACGATCGGCACGTCGCGACGCTCCCGCTGTCTGCGCCGTTGCGTGTGCGCGCGGGGACAGCGCACCTCCGCATCGAGCGAGAGGGCTACCTGCAGCTCGTCAGGACCGTCGAGGTCCGCGGGGGAGGACTCGCGCGCGAGGAGATCGAGCTCGTCGCGGCGACGCCCGCGGAGCGGAGCGCATCGAGAGCGGATGTTCCCGCAGGCGCGCCGGTCGTCGCGGCGACAACAACGCAGCGACCGGTCGAACGACCAGCGACAACGCGCCGAGAGCGCAGCGGATCGCGCGGTCTCGTCGTCGGCGGGGCCGTCGCGGTCGGGGTCGGCGCCGCAGCGATCGGCGCCGGCGTGGGCCTTCAGCTCGCCCGCGAAGACGCAGTCCGCGAGTGGAACGACGACGCTCGATGCCTCGTCGGCTCAGCGACCCGCATGCAGACCTGCGGGCCTTCGATCGAACGCGCCAACACCCTGGGCGCAGCCGCGATCGGGTTGTTCGTCGCGGGCGGCGTCGCCGCGGCCGCGGGCGCGGTGATGCTCGTCGTGGCGCCTCGACGAACGGAGCAGCCTCGGGTCGCGTTGTCCTGCGCGCCTTCGCTCGATCGCGCCGGGTCGATGGGCGCCGTGTGCGCGGGGCAATTCTAGCGTTCGAACTGATCTTTCACTGTATGACCCGAGGTCATTCTCGCGCTCCACGCGAGTGCCAACGAGAGTGCGAGCGCCGCTGCCCTCACTCGCGGTAGCGTCGGCTGACGAATGCCGAATCAATCACCGTTGCAGTGGGCGCTTGCGTGGGAGCAGCGAGCGCGAGACCACCGAATCGCGACGCAGCCGATCGGCGGCGGAGCGGTCGAAGTGTTCACCTGGGGTCGCGTGCTCGACCAGGCGCGACGCATCGCGAGCTACCTCGCGTCGCTCGAGCTCGAGCCCCGATCGCGCGTGGCGCTCGCGTCGAAGAACACCATCTGGTGGATCGCCGCGGACCTCGCGATCTGGATGGCGGGGCACATCAGCGTCCCGGTGTACCCGACGCTGGCGCGAAGCTCGGTGCGAAAGATCCTCGAGCACAGCGGCGCGCGCGCGGTGTTCATGGGCAAGCTCGACGACCCCGCGGAGATCCGCGCAGGCGTCGACGACTCGCTCCCACGCATTCGAATGCCCCTCGCCGTCGCGCAGCACGGAGACGTGCTCTGGAGCGATCTGCTCGAGCGCTTCCCCAGGCTCGAAGCGGTCGCCTCGTGGGACCTCGATGAGTGCGCCACGATCATCTACACCTCGGGCAGCACAGGAAATCCCAAGGGCGCGATGCACTCGTTTCGCGCGATGGCCGCCGCCGCCGAGGGCGTGTTCGAGCTCTACCCCGTGGGGCAAGACGACCGCGTGCTGTCGTACCTGCCGCTCGCGCACGTGTACGAGCGCGTGCTCGTCGAGATGGGCGTGCTCCACACGGGCGCAGAGCTCTTCTTCGCCGAGAGTCTCGAGACGTTCCTCGAGGACCTGCGGCGCGCGCGGCCGACGTTGTTCGCGTCGGTCCCGAGGCTCTGGCAGAAGTTTCACGGCGGCGTCGCGGCCAAGCTCCCGAGCGAGAAGCTCGCGCGGCTGCTGCGCGTTCCGGTCGTGCGCGACGTCGTTCGAAAACGTGTGCTCAACGGCCTCGGCTTGGGCTACTGCAAGATCGCCGCGTCCGCGTCCGCGCCGATCCCGTCGACGCTGATCGCTTGGTACCGATCGCTCGGGCTCGAGCTCGCCGAGGGCTACGGCATGACCGAGAACTTCGGCTACTCGCACGGAACGCGCCCCGGCCGCGGCAGGCCCGACTACGTCGGCGAGCCGTACCGCGGCGTCGAGCACCGCATCGCAGCCGACGGCGAGGTACAAGTGAAGAGCCCCGCGACGATGCTCGGCTACTACAACGAGCCCGAGCTCACGCGGCAGTCGTTTACCGACGACGGCTGGTTGAAAACTGGTGACCGAGGAGAGATCGACGAGCTCGGTCGGCTTCGCATCACGGGTCGCGTGAAAGAGCTCTTCAAGACGAGCAAGGGCAAGTACGTCGCGCCCGTTCCCATTGAGAATCGACTGCTGCAGCAGGACACGATCGAGTCCGTGTGCGTGACCGGCGAGGGCCAGGGACAGCCGTATGCGCTGGTCGTCCTCAACGAAGCGGCGCGCAAGGACCCGTCGCGTCGAGGCGAGCTCGAGGCCACGCTCGCGACGCACCTTCAGTGGGTCAATTCGCAGCTCGATCCGCACGAGCAGCTCGAGTTCATCGTGCTCGTCGCCGAGCCTTGGAGCATCGAGAACGGGCTGCTCACGCCGACCATGAAGATCCGTCGCGGACCGATCGAAGCGCGCTACGCCGAGCGGGTCGAAGAGTTCTATCGCCAGAAGAAGCGCGTCTTCTGGGAGTGAGCGCGCTCAGCCTACGGGCAGCGCCACTGGCAGTTCGCGTTCGCGCTGCACGTCGTCACCGCGCTCAACGCAGCGCAGGTGGCGTTGAAGGTGGTGCTCGCGCGCGGGATGCAGCACGCGCCAGCGCTCCCGAGCGTGCTCGTACACAACGACGTCGTCGACCACACGCACGTGTTGGTGGCCGCCTGCGCGGCGCACGTGGCCGAGGTCGTGTACGTGCGGCAGATCGCGCCGCGAGCGCCGGTGCGCGCGAGGCAGCAGCTCGGAATCCCGCTGTCCGAACGGACGTCGACGCCCGTGTCCGTGCGCGCGTCCGTACCCGTGTCCACGCCCGTGTCCGCACGAGCGTCCATCGGAACGCCGCTGTCCGTGGGCGGATTGCAGATCATGGCGCCGCTCCACACGCACGTCCCGCCGCCGTTGACGCGGTTGCACACGTCGTTGCCGAACGGTGAGTTCACGCGACAGAGATCGGCGTTCGTCGGGTTGATCGCGAGACAACAGTTGGGAAGCATCACGCCAGTGTCGACGCCCGAGTCGTTGCAGCGCGCGTCGAGGCTCCAGGTGCAGATGCTCCCGTCGTCGAAGTTGTTGCACATCGCCGCGCCCTGCGACTCGACCCCGTCGCAGCGCGACTGATTCGCAGGCGAATACGCGCGACAACAGGCGTTGGACGGCGGGGCGTCCACGCCCGTGTCCATCGCGGCGACGCCGGTGTCCATGGGCGCCACGCCCGTGTCCATCGTGGCGACGCCCGTGTCAGCGGGAGCGACGCCGCTGTCCATGTCCGCGCCCGAATCCGAGCGCCGATCGCTGACGACGTCCGCAGGCGCAGGGGTCGGGTCGCCGCACGCAGCGACAAAGGACGAGACGAAAGCACACGAAATCATGCGAGAGATCAACGCTGCGCGACCAGGGCGCGTCGTCGGCGACAACGATTGCGTCATGAGTAGAGGTTCCTCCGAAGAAGCACAGAAAACCCTATCACAACGCAGCCGCGAATCGCGCCCCCTCCCGCGCGCGATCACTTCACCCAGAACACCGTGAACGCATCGCCGCCGTCCTCGCCGTCCGCCGCGCGCGCCTTCGCGACGTGCGGCGAGCGCTCCAAGTGTGCGCGAACGGCGGCCTTGAGCGCACCGGTTCCGTGGCCGTGCAGCACGAAGCCCACGGAGTCTCCCGCGCCGTACACGCGGTCGATGAACGCTTCGACGAGCGAGAGCGCGTCGTCCGCCCGCATGCCTCGAACGTCCACTGTATTGCTGTCGGTTCGGAGCGCGCGGTCGAGCGGGGCGTTGGTCACTGTTGGCGGTGGCGTGGGCCCCTCGCCGCCGACGCGGCGAAGCGATGGCTCTCTCCGCTCGCTCGAGGACGAAGCCTCGGACGCGCCGTCTTCGACGAGCACTTCGGACGCGTCGACGTAGAGCTTCATCGGGCCGCGCCCGACGCGGAGCTGGCCCTTCGCGGGGATGTCCAGGACCTCGAGCGTCGTTCCGAGTCGGGCGACGAAGACCTTGGCGCCGACCCGAAGCTCGTCCGCGCGCGGCGGCCTTCGCGACGGTCCGTCCTCCGTTGGTTTTCGTGCGACGACGTGCGCCAGCGGTCCGCCGATCGCGACCTGCTGCGCGACGCGCTCGATCGATCGCGCCGACTCGCGAACGTCCACGTCGCCCGCGCGCTTCTTCTTCACCCGCGCCTCGGCCTCGCGGAGCGCTTCGCGCGCGCGACGCAGCTGGTCCATGAGCTCGCGCGCCTCGCGAGAGATCTTCTCTTGCTCGCGGGCGCGGAGGACGTTGCGCTGCGTCTCGAGCTCGAGCCGGATCTTCTCGACCTGCTTGCGCTCGTCTTCGGCGGCTTGCCTCGCGAGCTGCGCGGCGATCTGCTCGTCTTGAATTCTGCGCAGCGCGTCCTCGCGCCCCACCGAATGCTCGGGCAAAAGAGCCCTCGCGCGATCGACCACCGTGTCAGGAATCCCGTACCGACGCGCGACCGCGAGCGCGCTCGACGCTCCGGGAACGCCCATCGTCACCGTAAACGTCGGCATCATCGTCGCGAGGTCGAAGCCCACCGACGCGTTGACGAACCGAGTGTCGCGGACCGCGAGCGTCTTGAGCAGCTCGTAGTGCGTCGTGACCGCGCACGCCGCGCCCACGGACGCGAGGCGCTCGAGCACTGCGGCGGCGAGGACGGAGCCCTCTTCGGGGTCCGTTCCACCGGCGAGCTCGTCGAGCAGGACGAGGGCGCGCGGGCCCGCCTGCTCGATGATTCGCGAGAGATTCGTCACGTGCGCCGAGAACGTGCTGAGCGATCGCGCGAGGCTCTGATCGTCACCGACGTCCGAGAGCACTGGCTCGAACCACCCGACGCGAGATCCCTCGTCGACCGGGAGCGGGAGCCCGGCGCGCGCCATCCACACCGCGAGGCCGAGGCACTTGAGCGCCACGGTCTTGCCGCCCGCGTTCGGGCCGGAGATCACGAGCACCTTTCCGCACTCGGCGCGGAGATCGTTGGCCACCACGGTGGGCATCGAGAGCTGCAGCAACGGATGGCGCGCGGCGCGAAGGTCGAGCACCGGACCGTCTTCGACCTCGACCGCGATGCCCTTCATCGCGTCCGCGAGCCGCACGGTGGCGAGCAACACGTCCGCAGAGATGGCCACTTCGATCGCGCGCTCGATCTCGTCGCACTCGCGTCGCGCGCGCTCGGAGAGCTCCGCGAGCACCCTCGCCTCTTCGCGCTCGACGTCCGCAAGCGCGACCTTGAGCTGATTGCCGAGGGACATGACGGCGCCGGGCTCGATGAAGAGCGTGTGCCCCGAGGCGCTCGATCCGAGCACGATGCCGGGGACTCGAATGTGCGAGTCCGATCGAACCGGAAGCACATAGCGCCCATCACGAACGGTGTAGTACCCGTCCTGAAGAACCTCGCGATACTTGTGAATGAGCTCTTCGAGCCTCGCGATCACGCGCTGGCGCATCTCCGCGGCGCGTCGGCGCGACTGCGCGAGCTCGGTCGACGCGCGGTCGGCGAGGCCGCCGTCGGGGTCGATCGCGAAGTCGAGCGTCGCCAGCAATTTGTCTAGCGAAGCGTCGGTCGAGAGCGACTCGGCGAGCTTGGGGTGCGTCTCGCGATGAGAGCCCACGAAGCGTCGAAGCGTGTGCGCTTGGCGAAGGAGCTGGCGGAGCGCGTGGAGCTCGTTCGCGGTTCCGTCGGCGCCGCGCGAGAGCCGCTCGATGAACTCGACGATGTCCGTGACGCCGTCCACCGGGAGCATGTCGCCGCGCGAGGCGAGGTCGAGCGCTTCGCGCAACATCGCGTTGCGCTCTCGCGCTTCTTCGAGCGTCTCGGCGGGCTGTGTCGAACGTGCGCGCGACGCCCCGAGCGAGCTCGTACAACGCTCTGCGAGGCGATCGAGGAGGAGGGACCACTCTAGGTCCGCTGCGGTCTTTTCACGGGAACTCATGGCGCACACGCTCGGCTGCAAGGGGAGCCTCGCGCGCTGCGTCACCGCGACACGCGAAGGCATCGGTCATGGGATCGTTGAATGGTAGCAACGCGCCGGACGCGGCAAAGATCCGCGAGGCGCGTCGATGGGGCGCGCGAGGTTTCGTCGCTCTCGGCTCGACGTCAAGGACGCAGCGCGGTCGTCGAGAAGCTTTCAGCGTACGGACACAGGCGAGCTACAGTACCGCCGACCGTGCAACGCTTCGTGACCGTCGCGCGCCGAGCTGTGTTGCGCTCTGCCCTCTTGACTGCGCTCGCGTCGAGCTGCGCGACCAGCGCGGGGACTGCGACGGGCGCTCGAGTCGGTCAGAGCCAGGCCTCGGCGAGGCCGATCGAGCTTCAGCTCGAGACGATGGCGGGCGAGCCGATCGAGCTCGCAGCACTCCGCGGTCGGGCCGTCCTCGTGATCGCGTTCAATCACGATGACCTCCGGTCGCACGCGACGCTGCGCGAGGCCGAGCGCGTCGCGCGGGCTCATCCAGACTCGCTCGCGGTGATCGCGCTCTGTGGAAATCCAGGGTCATTTCGCACGCTGCGCACGCTGCTCGAGGCGTTCTCTCGAGTGCTCGAGCTCGAGCGCACGGTGGTGGTCGTGGCCACGGACTCGGTGCGCGAAGGGACCTCGCCGCTCGGGCCCCTGCCCCACGTCCCCACGACGATCTTGATCAATCGCGCGGGGATCGTCTCGCGAACGGTGGTCGGCCTGCTCGATCAGCGCGAGATCGAGGCGCTCGTTCGGCCCGCGCTCCCGCCCGGCGGGTGAACAAGCGAGCACTCTTCGAGCAGGGTACACGCCGCGGGGGCGGAGTGGTATACGATGCGCTCCCTCGGTGATGGACGCAGCGATTCGCGCTCAACAAGAGCTTGTCGAACGGCACCGCGAGTACGCGGACGCGCTCGCGCTCGACATCCTGCGGGGCCTCCCGAAGTTCGTTCGCGCCGAGGACGTCAAAGCCGTCGCGCGCATGGGACTCGTGGATTCTGCCTCGCGCTTCGACCCGACGCGCGGCGTTCAGTTTACGACCTTCGCGTACTATCGAATCCGCGGAGCGGTCTTCAACTGGGTCCGCGAGCAGTGCGAAAACGACCCCGTCCACCTCGCCCGCGCAGCGTCGCAGCGCGCGGTGGACGCCCTCGCACAAGACGTCGCCGAGCGAGACAAGAGCCAGCCCGCGCCCACGGTGGACGCGCAGACCGAGGCGATGACCACCCTCGAGGGCTTGCTCGACGGCGCGGTGGCCTCGTTCATGTTGGGCGAAGCGGCAGCGTACTACGACCCAACTTTTCAACAGCGCACGACGCCCGAGGCCGAAGTGGCCGAGGTGCAAGCGTCGGCGTTCGTTCGAAAGGTCGTCGACGAGCTGCCCGCCAAGGAGCGGACGATGCTCGTCCAGGTGTACTTCGAAGGGCGCACGATCGAACAAGCGGGGCAAAGCCTCGGACTGTCGAAGAGCTGGGCCAGCCGACTGCACGCCCGCGCGCTCAAGCTCATGCGCGAAAAACTTCCGCTCGAATACGCAACCTGAGCCATCGAGCGTCGATACCCCCCGTCGCGCGAGGAGCTCGGACGGTCCGACTGCTTCCTTCGCGCGAGGAGTCGATCACGATGGGAACCAACGCAATCCGCGCCACAGGCGCGGCGCCGCTCGCGAATCCGCGGCGAGATGCACTGGGCGTCGAATCACAAGGGGGGGCGCGGTTCAGCGAAGTGCTCGCGGCGCGCGGTCAGGCGCCGCAGCAGACGACAGGCGCGCCGACGCACGCAACGGCGCCCGCGCACGCGCCGAGCGCCGCGGCGCAACACGCGTACGGCGTCGCCCCCGCGGGCACCGAGCCGCTGACCGAGGCGGGGCGCAGGCTGCTCTCGCGGATTTCGCGCGGCGAGCGGTTCGTCGAGCAAGTGGTCCGAGGGGCCTCGAGCGGAGCGGCGTATACGCCAGCAGATTTGCTGGCGATTCAAGCGCAGGTCTATCGCTACACGCAGGAGGTCGAGCTCGTCTCGAAGTTCGTCGACCGCGCGACCAACGCGGTCAAGACGGTGCTTCAACAGGGAAGCTGACCGGCCGTTCGACTCATCCCGCGTGTGCTCTTTCGCCGGCGACCAACATCGCGGCGCCGAGCACGCCGGCGCTGTCGCCGAGGGCGTTCTTCACCACCGGCGTGAGCAGCTCGTCGTTGAATACTTGTGCGCGTGCCGCAGCCACGCCCTCGGTGTAGAGCAGCGCGACGTTGGACAAGCCTCCGCCGAGGACGACGCAGCTCGGGTCGAGCACGTCGACCAGCGTGGCGAGCCCGCGCCCGAACGCCTCGCACAACGACGAGAGCGCCTCGCGCGCGTGGGGGTCGGTCTCGTACATCCCTGCGATTTCAGTGGCAGAATGTCTCTGACCCGAGAGCTTCGCGTAGCGCGCTTCGAGCGCAGGCCCGCTCGCGTAGCGCTCGAGGCAGCCGCGCTGACCGCAGTAGCAGGGCTCGGCGTCGTCGCCGAAGCGCACGGGATGGTGCCCCCACTCTCCCGCGATCCCGTGGAGGCCCGGCCAAGGTCGCCCCTGCAAGACCACGCCGCCGCCGACGCCGGTGCCCATGATCACGCCGAACACGACGCCGTCTCGGTACGCGCGCGCTGCGCCGAGCGTCGCCTCTGCGAGCGCGAAGCAGTTTGCGTCGTTTTCGAACGCGATCGCCCGGCGGAGCTTCGCGCGGAGGTCTTCGCGAAAGGGCCTTCCGTTGAGGCACGTGGCGTTGCTGTTCTTCACGGCGCCGTCGGAGCGCCGGACGCCGCCGGGCATCCCGACTCCGATCGGGCGCGCGCGAACGCCCGCGGACGCTTCGACGCGAGCGATCACCGTGGCGGCGCTCTCGAGCACCGCGTCGTAGCCCTCGCTCGCGCGGGTGTCGGTGCGGTCGCGGGCGAGCACGTCGAAGTCGCCGTCGGGTCGCACGCGCACGACGACCGCTTCGATCTTGGTTCCGCCGAGGTCGACGCCGACGACGATCTCGTCGCGCGACGCGGTCATCTCGCGCTCCACGCGCCGCTGCCGCGAACGGTGACGAACAGCGAGCGCGACGTGCTGTCGTACGCCCAGCAGCCCGAGCACACGCCCGCGCGCACGTCAGCGATCGGCGCGGAGACGAGCGCTGCGCCCATCTCGATCGACACGGACATCGGCGGGTCGCTCGCGGCTCCCATGCGATTGGCCCAGTCGATCTCCGCGCGGAGCTCGGTCGCGTCGGTCCCAGGGTTGAACGCGACGCGCACCGACGATCCCTCGGCGCGGGCGGTCACGGTCGCTCCGTCCGCGGTGCGCGCTGTTCGCTCTGCGCCGGGGACGATTCGCGCGCGCAAGATCGCGCGTCGATCGCGGGCGTCGACGACGTCCATCGCGTCGGTCTCCGAGAGCGTCACGACGTCCTCGGCGAGCATCGGAATGACAGCCCCCTGCCTCACGAACGCGATCGGACGGCCGAGCGGCGCGTCGATCATCACGTCCATCGGGCCGGTAAACGCCTCGCGCGAGAACCAGTGCACCCAGCGCCCAGGCGGGATGTGAACGCGTCTTTGCGTGACGCCCGCTTCGACGACAGGGACCGCGTAGAGGTCCTCGCCGAGCAGGTACGCATAGGGGTCGCTTCGCGCGCCCGAGTCCGATGGAAACGCGAGCGCGAGCGCGCGCACCGGCGGCGTGCCGTCGCGCGACGCGGCGATCGCGAGCGCGCGCCAGTACGGAACGAGCGCGTCGTGCAGCTTCGCGATGTCGCGGTAGAGCGCCGAGGCCTCTGCGTCGTACGACCAAGGATTGTGGCTCTCGCCGCCGCCGCCGAGCTGCATGTACGGCGCGAGCGCCGAGTGTTCGGCCCAACGGAGGAGCGCCTCGCGCGTCGGGCGTCCTCCGCGGTAGCCGCCGGTGTCCGACGCGAACGAAGGAAAGCCGGACGCAGAGAGGTTGACGAGCGCGCTGACCGCGGCGGGCAGACCACCGACGTTTCCGCCCGTGGCGGTGCGAAAGTCGTTGTCGAGGTCGCCCGGCCACACGACGTCGCACACCGACTGGCCGCCCCACGAGCTCGCGCGCACGAGCAAGAAGCCGTCGCCGCCCGCGAAGCGATCGAGCGCGTTGCGGTACGCGCGGTGATACCAGTGGGGAAACAGCGACGGAGCGACGCGGGGATCGGTCGCGTCGCCGAAGCTCCATCCCGGCCGCTGCAGCACGACCTCTTGGATGATGTCCTCCCCGTAGTCGAGCTTGAACGCGCGCACGCCGAGGTCGATCACCGGGCGCAGTCGATCGGTCCACAGGTCGCTCGCGGCGGGCTGCGTGAAGTCCGGGATGCCGCCGTTCGCCTGCATTCCGCCTGGGTTTCCCGTGTTGGCGGGAGATACGAACGCGGCGGGCGGGTCGCCTTGGCGGACGAGTTGATTTCGTGTGCGAAGCTCGCCGAAGAGCGCCTCGCTCGGGTTCGTCGGCACGCCGTCGTCGTCGATCGCGTCGAGGTACGGCGTGTGCCAGACCAGCACTTTGTAGCCGAGCGCCCGGAGTCCGCTGAACATCGTCGGCGGATCGGGGAAGCGCGCTTCGTCCACGACCGCGTCGTTGTACGAGCGCTGCCAGGGGTTATCGATCCAGATCGTGGTCGTGGGGATTCCCTCGGCGCGCAGGCGTCGTGCGTCTTCGAAGAGCTCGTCGCGCGAGCGCCACGCGTTGCGCCACTGCATGTGCCCGTGCGCCCAGTACGGAGGCAGACGAGGGAGGCCGCTGAGGCGCGTGTACTTCGCGATCACGTTGATGGGGTCGGGGTCGACGAAGAAGACCACTTCGAGCGACGACGCTTCGAACGTGGCGCTCGCGACCGAGGGCCGCGTGGACGCGATGTCGAACGCGCCCGCGTAGCGCGAGCGGACGAACACGCCGTAGCCGCGGCTGTTGACGAAGAACGGAACGGGCACGTGAACCTCGTTCGTCCCCGACGCGGTCGTCCCGAGGTGCAATTGCATCGGAACGATCGCGCCCCGCGCGTTGGTTCCGCCGAAGCGCTCGCCGAAGCCCACGTACGCGCCGTCGTCCGCGCCGAGGTTGAGCCGCAGCATCGCGACGCTGTCCGCGTCGCCTTCGATTCGGACAGAATATGTCCCGCTTTCGATTCTCGCGACGCGCACGCGAACTCCGGCGAGGCTGCTCGTCGCGGACGCGAGCGCGAGGGTCTCGCCGTCGACGCGCTGCGAGACGATGTCCGGCGCGACCCACGCGACGCCGGGCGGGCGCGCCGTTCGAACGTCGTGAAAATTCGTGCGAGACGCTCCGCCGCGCCGCGTCCCCACTTCGAGCCACGGGACGCCGTCTGCCGTGGCCAGCACGGTCCTTCCGTCCGCGCCGACGAGCCGCAGCGAGGCCCCGTCGTTTCCCACGGTGAGCGAGCCGCGATCGTCCATCGCGCGCACGGTCTCGCGCGCAACCGTGGCGTCGCTCGGCGAGTCGGACGCGACGTCGCTCGCGTCGAACACAGCGCCATCGAGCCCAGCGCTGTCGCCGGGCGTCGCGTCGACCGCGCCGTCCGGGACGTTCGCATCGGGGTCCGGCCGGCCTGGACACGCTTGAAGAACGAGCGCGCCCAGCAAGAGGACGCGTGCCCGAGAACGACTGCGAACGATGCCTGCGCGCATGGTCACTGCGCAGGGTATCGCGCTCTGTGGTAACGGTCGCGCGCCGCGAGTTCATGAGCGCCCCGGACCTGTCGTATCGATCGAGCCTGAAGCACGTCGCCGTCGAAGAGCCGATCGACCTGCTCGTGCACCGCCCGCTCGGGTATGTCTTGGCGCGGCTCTGCTATCCGACCAGGATTTCGCCTGACCAACTGACGGTCGTCTCGATGCTGTTGGGCATCGCCGCCGGGGCGCTCATCTACGCGAGCGTGGGTCGCGACGGGTACGGGTTTCTCCCGCACGCGGCGCTGCTGTTCGTCCTGTCTGCCATCGTGGATTGCAGCGACGGTCAGCTCGCCAGGATGCGTCGATCGAGCTCGCGCCTCGGGCGAATGCTGGACGGGGCCGTCGACGCGGTCGTGCAGATCGCGGTCGTTCCTGCGGGGATCGTTCACATGTTCGCGCGGCTCGGGGGCGCGTCGCAGTGGCACGCGTGGGCGTGGGCCGTCGCCGGGGTGCTCGCGGTGCTCGGCGGCATGCGGCACACGACCCTCTACGATCAGTACAAGAACCTCTGGGTGCGAAACGCCACGCCATCGACGGTCGATTGCGACGACGTCGACGACCTCGAGCGCGACATCGCCGAGGCCCGCGCGAAGGGCCCGCTCTCGTGGCTCGACCTCTTTCGGTTCAACTTCTATCGAACGCACCTCGCGTTGGTCGCGGCCACGATGCGCGTGGTGGACCCGTACGTCCCCGAGCGATTTCGCTCGATGCCCGCGTACAGCGACGACGGCGCGCGACGCTATCGCTCGCTCAACGCGGCGCTCATGCGCGCGTGGTCCTTCTTCGGCGTCGGAACGCACATCTTCACCATGGCCCTCGCCCTCGCTGTGAATCGATTGGAGGCCTACATCGTCTTGCGGCTCGTGCTGTTCAACGTCGCCCTCGTGGCGCTCGTCCCCGCGCAGCGACGCGCATCGCAGCAGTTCTTTCGCCCGGAGTCCGCGGCGTGAGCGACGCGACCCCCGCGAGCTCGTGCGCGATTCTCCTCTGCGCCGGCGTGGGCTCGCGCCTCCGGCCCCTCACGGACGATCGGCCAAAGTGCCTCGTCCCCGTCGCGGGCACGACCATGCTCGCGCTCTCGCTCGCCGCGCTGGCCGCGAGCCGCGTGGTCAACCGCGTGGTGATCGTGACGGGCTACCGCGCGGAGCTCGTCCGCGAAGCCGCGCAGTCGTCCCCGCTTCCCGTGACGTTTGCGCACGCCGATCGCTACGAGACCACGCAGAACGTCGTGTCGCTGGACGTCGGTTTGCGCGCTCGAAATCCACGCGAATCGTGGATGAAGCTCGACGGCGACCTGATCGTGGACCCCGCCATCATCGCCGCGATGGTGGGCGCACCCGCGAGGGTCGCCGTCGACACCAGCGTTCGCGTCGGCGCCGAAGAGATGAAGGTCTTGGTCGACCGAGGCCGCGTGACGTGCTTCGGCAAGGGCCTCTCGCCGAAGCGTTGCGCCGGTGAATCGATCGGCGTGGAGGCATTTTCGGACATCGGCGGCGATCGCGTCGCAGCGGCGATCCATCGCGCCGTCGAGCGCGGTCGAACGGACGTGTACTACGAAGACGTGTACAACGACGTGCTCGGCGAAGTGTTGTTCGAGCCGCTCGCCGTGGATTCGAGCTCGTGGATCGAGGTCGACGACCACGATGACCTCGCGAGAGCGACGGCGTTGATCGAGCGTGATCCGAGATTTCGCGGCGCGGTGTGAGCCAGCACACGGGTGTCGCGCAGAGAAGGTCGCGCGACGCACGCACGTACCATCCGAGGAATCAAGCACCCAACGCGGTTGTCACGCCGTTGCCGCGACGACACGGCGCGTGATAGACAGCGCGCGCATCGGGAAAACCCCGTTGATTCGAGGACTCTTTTGACGATGACGCAGCGGAATATTCAGAGGGCCGTGGTCCTCGCTGCCGGTCGCGGTTCGCGGCTGGTCGCAGACAAGGGCCACCCCAAGCCTCTCGAGCCCGTCGCCGGGGTCGCGCTGCTCGTTCGCATCTTGCAGACGCTCGCATCCGAGGGCGTTCGCGAAGCGGTCGTCGTGATCGGCTACGAGGGCGCGCAGATTCGCCGAGCCATCGAGGCCGAGACGAGCCTCCCGTTGCAGGTCTCGTTCGTCGAAAACGCGCAGTGGGAGAAGTCCAACGGCGTCTCGCTCTTGTCCGCGCAGGACTGGATCGACGGCGATTGTTTTCTCTCGATGGCCGACCATCTCTTCGCGCCCGAGCTGCTGCGACGCCTGCAGCAAGCAGAGCTTCCTTCGGGCGCGTGCGCGCTCGCCGTGGACTACGACATCCCGCGCTGCTTCGACCTCGACGACGCGACGAAGGTCCAGGTCGAGCGCGGCAAGATCGCGGCGATCGCGAAGGACCTCGAGCGCTACAACGCGATCGACACCGGCGTGTTTCGCGTGGGCCCCGCGCTGATCGAAGAGCTCCGTCGCGAGGTCGAGCGGCGCGGCGACGCGTCGCTCTCGGATGGCGTCCGCGCGCTCGCGAGCCGATCGATGTTCTTCGCGGTCGACGGCGGAGAGGCGCGCTGGATCGACGTGGACACCCCCGAAGCGCACGCGCGCGCCGAGGCCATGGTGCGTGTGTTCGGCGACGCGCTCGGAGACGAGCCCTCGGGCCGCTCGGTGATCGACGCCGAGTCCATGGAGCTGTTCGCGCCTTCGTGGGTGCGCGGCGCGCCCGCGTATCGCGAGGAGCACTTCGCGCTCGCCGACGGCGTGAGCGCCGCGGGCCGGGGCGTTCCTTCGAAGAGCGAAGGCAACGCGAGCGTCGCGCGGATGATGTCCAACGAGAGCCCGTTTCGGCCCTCGCAGCGCGTGATCGACGCGGTCACTAATGCGCTGACCCGCGGTCACTTGTATCCCGACGCGGCGATGGCCGAGGCGCTCCGCGCCAGGCTCGCGATGCAAGCGGGCCTGCCGGCGCAGAGCTGCGTGCTCGGCGCGGGCTCGAGCGAGCTCATTGATTTGATCGTCCGGGCGTTCGTCGCGCCTGGCGAAGAAGTGGTGATCTCGGTCCCGACGTTCTCGATGTACGAGTCGCGCACGCGGGTGTGCGGCGGGGTTCCGGTGCTCGTCCCGATGGACGACGAGCTCGAGCTCGACGTGCCCGCGCTGCTCGCGGCGATCACCGAGCGCACCAAGGTCGTGTTCTTGTGCACACCCAACAACCCCACGGGGACGAGCCCCGACGAGAGCGCGCTGCGTCGCGTGCTGCGCCTGGGGTTGCCCACGGTGATCGACGAGGCGTACGTCGGCTTCTCGGAGGACGCAGACGAAGCCGAAGTCGGACGCAGCGCCGTCGTGCGAGAGTTTCCAAACGCGATCGTGCTGCGGACCTTCTCGAAGGACCACGGCCTCGCGGGGCTTCGCATCGGCTACGCGCTCGCGAGCGAGCCCGTCGCTCGCACGATCAACCGCGTCAAGCTCCCGTGGAACGTCTCGGTCGTCGCCCTCGCCGCCGCGCACGCAGCGCTCGACGACCAGGACGAAATCGCCCGTCGCAGGTCCAACGTCCGCGCCGAGCGCACGCGCATGGCCGCGCTGTTTCGTGAGATGCCCGGCCTCCGCGTGTTCGAGGGCGACGGCAACTTCGTGCTCCTCGAGGTCAGCGAGAGCGGCTCGACCGCCGACGGGATCGTCCGCGCGATGCTCGGCGAAGGCGTGCTCATTCGCTCGCTCGCGAGCCATCACCTGAAGCGCGGGTTCGTCCGCGTCTCCGTGGGATCGAGCGAAGACAACCGACGCTGCGTCGAGGCGCTGCGCAAGGTCCTCGCCCGCGTTCGCCCCACGCACGCGCGCCCGCGTCAGCGCGGCTGAGCGCCGCAGGAGATCGCGTCGTGCCGCGCCTCGTGCTCGTCGCGTGGCTCTTTCCTCCGCACGCGAACGTCGGGTCGCGGCGCCCCTGGCGGCTCGCCAAGCACCTCCCAGCGCTCGGGTGGGACGTCACGGTGCTCACGCAAGCGTCGGTCCCTCCGCGCTTCGTCGACCCGACGCCCCAGGCCCTTCCCGACAACGTTCGCGTCGTGCGCGCGTACGACCCGCCGTGGCTCGCGCGCGCGGTGGCCGCGATCGATGACCGCCGGTCATCGCAAAAAACACAGGACTCCCAGCTCGTCGACGGCGCAGCTCAGCCGAGCCTCGTCGAGCGATGGCTCCCGACCGAACCGGCGCTCGTGTGGGCCGCGCACGCGACGGGGCGCGCCATCGCGCTCGCGCGAGAGACGCGCGCGGACGCCATCGTGACGACGAGCTATCCGTTCAGCGCGCACCTCGTCGGCGCGGCGGTGGCCCAGGCGCTCTCGATTTCGTGGGTCGCCGACCTGCGCGACCCGTGGACGCTGCATTTTTCGCACGAGAAGAAGAGCGCCCCGACCCGCGCGATCGAGCGCGCCCTCGAGCGAGGCGCCTTTCGACGCGCGAGCTTCGTGACGGTCACGACCGAGTCGCTTCGCGACGCGTACCGAGCGCGCTATCCGCAGCGCGCCGACCGCATTCATGCCGTGCGAAACGCGTTCGATCCCGTCGAGCTCGGGCCGCTCGAGCGGAGCCCTGGGCCCGCGAGGCTCGTTCACTTCGGGCACGTGTACGGCGGCGCGCGGACGCTCGCGCCGATCCTGCGCGGGCTCGCAGCGGTGCGCAGTGAGCGCGACCTCGACGCGTCGCGCGTGGTCCTCGAGAACTACGGTCGCTTCTCGCGAGAAGACCTCGAGCTTGCGCGCGCGCTCGGCGTCGAAGACCTCCTCTCGATCCGCGCGCCGATGCCGTACGACCAAGGGATGCAGAGCCTTCGCGGCGCGGCGCTCTTGCTCTTGCCCGCGTGGGAGAGCGCGTTCGGGCCGCTGTTTTTGCCGGCGAAGCTCTACGACTACCTGCTCGTCGGCGCGCCCTTGCTCGCGGTCGGACACAACCCAGAGCTCGCGCGGATCGTCGAAGAGACGCGCGCGGGCGTGTGCGCGTCGCGCGACGATCACGCCACGATCACCGCGACGATTCGACGCGCGATCGACGGAGATCCGACGCTCTTGGGAGCAGAGCCCTCGCGAGCCGCGGCGTTCGACGCGCGAACGATGGCCGAGCGCTTCGACGCGCTGCTGCGTCGCGCGTGAAGCGAGCTGTGGCACACTCGCGCGCGATGTCGCAGCGACGATTGTGCGTGCTGGTCACGGGCGAGACGGTCGAGCTCGTGCGCGAGCGGTTCGGGGAGTTTCAGCAGTTTTTCGAGCGGGCGATCGGCGATCGCTGGACCGGCGGATACGAGGCGATCGACGCGCGAACCGACGATCCCGCGCGCGCCCTCGACCCGGGGTACGCCGCGGTGATCGTCACGGGGTCGCCGTCGTCGGTGACCGAGCGCGCTCCGTGGATGCTGCGCGCAGAAGAGGCGCTGCGCGCGCTCGTCGACCGCGAAAAGCCGCTGTTGGGTGTGTGCTTCGGCCACCAGCTTCTCGCGAGCGCGCTCGGCGGCGAGGTGCGACGCAACCCCGCAGGCCGCCGGTTGGGAACGCATCTCGTGCGCGTTCGCGCGGAGGACGACGCGCTCTTCGCGGGCCTCGATCGAGAGCTTCGCGTCAACGTCTCGCACGAAGACCACGTGGCTGTGCGGCCGACGCGCGGCGCGATCGCGCACCTCGCCGAGACCGACCACGATTCGTTTCACGCGTTTCGCGCGGGAAATCGCGCGTGGGGCGTGCAGTTTCACCCCGAGTTCAGCGACGAGATCACGCGCGGGTACGTGCATGCGCGGCGCGCGCTGCTCGTGCGCGCGGGGCTCGACCCGGACGCGATCCTCGCGCGCATCGAGGCCACCCCCGCGGGTCCTCGGCTGCTCGAGAATTTCGTCGCGATCGTCGAGCGCGAAGGCGACGCGGCGCGGTAGTCTCCAGTTCGATCGAGAACAACGATGAGCGACACCCCGAAGACCACGCCGAAGACCGTCGGCGACGTGATGACGCGCAAGGTGATCGTCCTCAGCGTCGAGGACAACCTCCAGAAGGTGCTCGAGGCGATGGACAAGTTTCACATCCGCCACGTGCCCGTGATGGACGGCGAGAAGCTCGTCGGAATCGTGAGCCAGCGAGACATGCTCGCGATGATGACGACGCGGCTCAACCGTTCGGACGCCGAGGTCACGAAGGAAGACTCGTTCTACGAGCGGACGTTCGTGATCAACGCGATGACGAAGGACCCGATGGCCGTGGCGCCCGAGACGACGCTCAAAGAGGCCGCGAAGATCCTGCTCGAAAACAGGTTCGGCGGGCTCCCCGTCGTGTCCGAGGGCAAGCTCGTCGGCGTGATCACCGAGACGGACCTCTTGCGCGTGCTCGAGTCGATTCTGTAGCTCGCTGTCGCCCCTTCTGTTGGCTCAGCGATTCCACGTGAGCACGACCTGCGCGCTCGTGCTGCTGAAGCCCGTGATGCGAACGCGCACGTCGCGACCGCCCGCGAGCTCGATGATGCCCTGCAGTCGGCCCGCGATCGCGGACCACATCGGCTCGGTGTAGCCGTCGACGCCGCGCACTTTGCAGATCGCCGAGCGCGCCTGACGGTCCTCGACGATCACGTCGCCGCACGAGTTGTAGCGAAGCCACGCGCGGCTCAGCGACGCCCACAACAAGTCCCACGTGAGCAGCGGCAAGAAAATGCGGTAGACGCCTCGAAAATCGTCGAGCGCAGCTTGGCGACCCACGCGCTTGTTCGCTTCGAGAGACCCCGCCCCGAGCACCGTTCGAACGGCGTCCTGCAGCGCTGCTTGATAGCGCACGGGATACCACGACGCGCCGAGGACCGCTCCGGACAGGGCGTCGCGAATCGCAGGGTCGAGCGCGTCGAGCACGCGTCGGCTCGCGCCGTCGCCGTAGAGCGCGTCACACGCAATCAAGACCGACCGCAGCGCTGTGCCTCGAACCTCCAACGGGAGACCGACCTCGCCGGTCCGATGATGACACACGCGAGCGCTCACGGTCGGGCAGTGACCACGCGAAACCGCACGCCCGAGCGCGCGATGGACGCGAGCGCCTCGTCGAGCGCGTCGGCCTGCGACTCGGTCGTCACGACGACGACGCGATTTCCATCGCCGTGAAGCGATCCGAGCCCGTCGTAGCCCGCGAGCAGCGAGGCCAATCGAAGCTGCTCGGGCTCGTCGATCTCGAGCACGCGCGCGACCACGCCGTCGCCGAGCGGAAGCGGTCGTCCCCCGAGCTCGCGCTTGCGCGCGCGCTTGCTCGCCGAGGGTGGAGGACTTTGATGACCGTCGGTCATGCTGAAAATTCCAAGCCAAACTGCGCTACGAACGCGCGGTGAACCTCGAGCGACGGGTCGTCGCCGAGCGCGTCTTCGCGGTAGCCCGACTTGATCGAGAGCACCACGCATCCGTCGGCGCCGAGGTCTTCGAAGCGCGCCCTCCAGGCTTTGACCGCGAGCTTGTGGGCGTCGCCGTCGCGCTGAATGCGTCGATACGGGTGGGCCTTCGTGCCGAGCGAGAGCGCGCGGATGATGCGCGACTCGAGCTCGGTCTCGCCGCGCTCGGCGAGCCAGTCGAGCTGCGCGCGCGCGACGGGGCCGAAGCGCACGGGCGTCGCGGATTTCGGATCGTTGGGACGTCCGTCCTCCGCGAGGTCCGCGACGTATTCGGGCGGCGCGAGCCACCCCGTCTTCGCCGTCGGGATCGCGTCGCTCCACGGAACGTACGGCTTGATGTCGAGCACCGGCGTCCCGTCGAGCATGTCGCAGCCCGCGATGCGAAGCGTTCGCTTCTCGACGGAGAGCAATCGAACGACCGAGAGCCCGAGCGGGTTGGGCCTGTGCGGCGAGCGCGTCGAGAACACGCCCCGTCGACGATCGCTGCGCGGAGGGAGGACCTGCGGGCGCCATCCGGCGTTCTTGTGAAACCAGAAGAGCACCCAGAGAAACTCCCACCCGTCGAGGTCGTAGAGCGCGCGCTCGAGGCTCTGCGGCGCAGCGCCGTCGCGCCCCGCGAACGTCTCGAAGCACTCGATCCGCGCCTCGACGCCCTCGCCCGCGCGAGGCTGCCTCGGCGCTTCGGCGCGGTCGACGAAGGGCGAGCGCAAGACGCCGATCGGCTCGAGTACCAGTCGTTCGAGCGGTGGATCGCGGTCGCTTCCTTCGCCGTCCTGCACAGCGCGCGGACGGTAGCATTCGTGCTAGTTGTTGGCGCCATGTCGCAGGCCGATCAGGGCGAAGAGCTCGAGCCGTTCGTGACGGTGGTGCTCCGCTCGTTCAATCGCATCAACGAGCTGCGCGCGCTCGTTCACACAGTGCTCGCGCAAAAGGGCGTGTCGTTCGAAGTGCTCGTCATCGACTCGTCCAAAGGGATGAGCGCGCGAGACGTCCACGCGGCGCTCGCCACGAGCGATCCGCGCGTTCGTGTGGTGCACACGCCCGCCCGCGGATGCCCCGCGGCGGCCAACGAAGGCGTGCGGCGCGCGCGCGGCGAGATCGTCGCGTTCATCGACGACGACGACGTTCCGCTCGGGGATCGCTGGCTCTACGAGCACGTGAAGAACTACCGAGACCCCAACTGCCTCGGGGTCAACGGCTTCATGGTGTACGACCCCGAGCACCGCGCGCCGGAGCCTTGGTTTCCACGGATTCGTCACTGGCGCATGCTGTCGCACGGGCTCTTCAAGCAGCCTCGCTGCTACGCGTACATGCCCACGCGCAAAGTGGGGATCGACTACCTCATGGGCGGCAACGCGAGCATTCGAAAGAGCGCCGCGATCCGCGCGGGCGGATGGGACGAAGGGCTCTCGTACCACAACGAGCACTCGCTCTTTTTGCGGCTCGCCAAGCGCATGAAAGAAGGCGAGTACCTCGTCTACGACCCCGAGGCGAAGATGCAGATCCGCAAGGACGTCCCTGGCGGGCTCGACTATCGCTTCAGCGCAGAAGTGCGCTCGCGCGTCGACGAGCTCTCGCGGTATTTCGTGTGGGTCGTCGGCCGAGAGAACCCCGAGCGCGTGTACGGCTTGTTTCCGCTGTTCGTCCCGTCTTTTGTGCTGTTTTCTGCGATCGCTGGCTACGAGCTCGCCGCGGGTCGCAAGGTCAACAAGTGGAGCGAGCTCGCGAAGGCCGCGGCGTACGCGCCCGTCTCGCTCGCCAAGCACATCGCGGGCAAGCGCCCGAACCCGCGCAAGAACTGGATCGACGCCGTGCGCGGCGAAGAAGAGCCGTGGGACTCCGCGGGATCGAGCTTCACCGAGGCGATGGCGTGAGCGCCGAGATCCCCGCGGTCGTCATCCTCTGCGGCGGCAAGGGGACGCGCCTGCGCGAAGAGACCGAGTTTCGCCCCAAGCCCATGATCGAGATCGGCGGCCGCCCGATCCTCTGGCACATCATGAAGCACTTCGCGCAGCACGGCGCGCGGCGGTTCGTGCTGTGCCTCGGCTACAAGGGCGAGCAAATCAAGGACTGGTTTCTTCGCTACGACGAGCGGTCGCGCGACGTGACCGTCACGCTCGGCGCGCGGCGATCGGTGACCGTTCACCAGGAGTCGCACGACGCGGACGGCTGGCAAGTGACCCTCGTCGACACGGGCGAGAACGCGCTCACGGGGGCGCGGGTCTCGCGCGCGGTGCGCAAGTACCTCCCGGGAGAGCGTTTTTTTCTCACGTACGGCGACGGCGTGAGCGACGTCGACCTCGCGGCGCTCACGGCGCTGCACGAGCGCACGAAGACAGCCATCACGGTGACGGGCGTCCGGCCGCCGGCGCGCTTCGGAGAGCTCTTGTGCGACGGAGACCTCGTCCGAGAGTTCAGCGAGAAGCCGCAGACGCACGAGTCGCTGATCAACGGCGGATTTTTTCTGTGCGAGCCGCGCTTCGTCGAGTACCTCCGAGACGACGACGCGTGCACGCTCGAGCGCGAGCCGCTCGAACGCGCGGCGCGCGACCGCGAGCTCAGCGTGCACCGGCACGACGGCTTCTGGCAGTGCATGGACACGATGCGCGACCTGCAGCTGCTCGAAGCGCTATGGCAAAAGGGAGCCGCTCCGTGGAAGAGTTGGTGAATTCATGAATCGTCGCAGCGCCGTCGCGCTCGACGCGAAGTTCTGGCGCGACCGTCCCGTGTTCGTCACCGGCGCGACGGGGCTGCTCGGCTCGAATTTGTGTGCGGCCCTCGTCGACGCCAAGGCCGAGGTCGTGGCGCTCGTGCGAGACGGCGTTCCCAAGACGCGGTTCGCGGAGCTCAGCCTCGAGCGCGAGGTCACGATCGTTCGCGGCGCGCTCGAAGACGACGCGACGATCGAGCGAACGATCAACGAGTACGCGATCGACACCGTATTTCACTGCGGCGCGCAGACGATCGTGGGCACCGCCAACCGCAGCCCGCGCAGCACGTTCGAAGCCAACGTCCGCGGAACGTGGAACGTCCTCGAGGCCGCCCGCGCCGCCCGCACCGTCACGCGCGTCGTCTTCGCCTCGAGCGACAAAGCGTACGGATCGCACGACGTGCTCCCCTACGACGAGCGCGCCCCGCTGCACGGCGAGCACCCGTACGACGTGAGCAAATCCGCCGCGGACCTCATCGCGCAGAGCTACGCCAAGAGCTACGGCGTGCCCGTCTCGATCACCCGCTGCGGAAACCTCTTCGGCGAGGGCGACCTCAATTTCAACAGGATTATTCCAGGGACGATCCGCAGTCTGCTCCGCGGTGAGCGGCCCGTCGTTCGCTCGGACGGCAGCCCCGTTCGCGACTACTTCTACGTGCAGGACGCCGTGTCTGCGTACGCGAGGCTCGCCGAAGCGATGGAGGGTCGCGCGCACACGGGCGAGGCGTTCAACTTCTCGCTCGAGCGGCAAATCTCGGTGCTCGAGCTCGTGGCGATCATCCAGCGCGCGATGGGCCGCGAAGACCTCGCCGCGGACGTTCGCAACGAGGCCACCAACGAGATCGCCAAGCAGTACCTCTCGGCCAAAAAAGCCCGCGAAGTGCTCCGGTGGTCGCCCGCGTTTTCGCTCGAAGAAGGCCTGCGACGCACGATCGAGTGGTACCGAGCGCGCGAGGGCGCATGACCGCGCGCGTGCTCGTGACGGGGTGCTCGACGTTCTTGGGCGCGCGCGTCGCGAGAGCGCTGGAGGCAGCTCGATTTCGTGTGTCGGCAACCGCGTCGAGGGCGCGCGACGGAGTGACCGCGCTCGACGTGCTCGATCGAGCTGCGGTCGAGCGGGCCGTCGCTGAGCACGACGTCGTCGTGCACCTCGCGGCGGTCCGTGCCTACGGAGAGCCGGCGTCGGTCGAGCGCGCGACGCGCGTGATCGTCGAAGGAACGCGGCACGTCCTCGACGCCGCTCGCGAGCGCGGCGCGTTCGTGATCACCGCAGGAACCGCCGAAGAATATGGCCCCGACGCCCCGCTTCCGTACCGCGAAGACGGCCCGTGCGCGCCTCGCTCGGAGTACGGCCGAGCGAAGCTCACAGCGACGACGGCCGCCCTCGCCTCCGCGCGCGCCGCGGTGCTGCGCCCGAGCACGGTGTACGGGCCGGGACAGCCGTCGATGATGTTCGTCGCGAGCTGCGTGCGCGCGGCGGCGGACGACGGCGAGGTCGTGCTCAACGGCGGCTCGCAAGTGCGCGATCACGTGTTCGTCGACGACGTCGCCGAGGCGTTCGTGCGCGCCGTCGAGACGGGTCCGTCGCTCGCCGGGGCGTGCATCAACATCGCGTCTGGTGACCCGCGGTCAGTGCGTTCGATTGCCGAGAAAATCATCGCGCATGCCGGTCGCGGGCGGCTCTCGATCGGGCCCGCGTCGAGCCGAGCGGGTGACGTTCGAGAGATGCGCTTCGACACGCAGCGCGCGATCGAGCGCCTCGGGTGGCGGGCGACGACGTCGATCGAAGAGGGCATCGCGCGCACGCTCGGCGCGTCGCGACGCTGACGCCCTGGCGCACTACGGCGCGGCTGGCCTTCGAAGCGTGCAGCGGAGCTCGTCGCGGCCCGACGAGGTCGTCCGAATTCCGACGAGCGAGCCGTCCGATCGCGCGAAGAGCGACGTCGACTCGTTCGACGTCAGCGTCGGATACGCTGCGCTGTCCACGCGCTCGACGCAGAACCCGTCGCTCGTCGCGGCGAGCTCGATGACTGCGTCCCGAAACTCCGTCGACTCGCGACCTCCCGACTCGCGCACGATCAACCGCTGCGCGCCCGCGGCGATCGCCGACCGACACACGGAGACTTCGCGAGGCTCGATCCGCGCGCCGAGCGCGGTGATCGGTCGAGCCGAGATCACACCAGTATTCAAGTATGGATAGCTCCACGGCGACGTGACGACCGCGCGCACGTCGTCGCCGTCGCGGAAGATCCCGCGCCACTCCGGCTCGAGGTCCTGCGAGAGCGACGCGACGCCGAGGCGCGCGCCCCGCGGGTCGAACGCGCGAAAATCACCAAAACCCGTCGTTCCCCAAGAGAAGATGCGCCCGTCGGGCGCGATCCACGCGAAGTTCGAATCCGCCATACTGTAGGTCCGGCCGCGATCCGCAGGACGCATCGCCGCGCCAGCGCGCGCGATCCAGTACTGACAGCGCGACGGAGGCGTCTCCGACTCGTCTGCGGCTCGCTCGCCCTCGCGACACATCACGATCAACGCCGCCGAGCGATCGACCGCCGCGAGGTGCGGCGAAGCCCACGGCCTCGAGTGCCGTCCGAGATCGAACGCCCCCGCGAGCGACGACGCTTCGAACGGTCCCGCGCGGTCGATTCCGCGCCAGACGAGCTCGGCCATCCGTCGTCCGCCGACGGACCATTGGCTGAGCACGGCGAGTCCGCCGCCACCGTACGCGACCTCTCGCAATGCAGTCGGCGGCGCGAGGCCGAGCGGCGGAAGCTCTATGGGCAACTCGCGCACGGACTGGCACGCCAGCCGAGGAAGGATCGCGCGTCGTAGCACAGGCTCGACCACCCTCGAGCGCGAGATCGTGAGCGGCGCGCGGGGCGCGTCGACAGAGCCGCTCCATGCGACGCGAAGTCGGCTCGCGCCGTCGTATTGCGCGTCGCAGCTCACCGTGTTGCACGCGAGCGAAAGGAGCCGGATGGCTCGATCGCCGCGGTCGAGCACGCCGTCGACGTGCGGCGATCGAGGCTCCCAAGTGACGCCGCCGTCGTCCGTCGTCCAGAGCGCGCGACCGTCGCCCGCCGCAGCGCCGCGGGTACGGTCGAACATGGCCGCGACGCTCGCGCCGCTCGGCACCGTGATGGATCGCGGCGTCGAGTTCGGCGCCACGACGAACGACTCGCGATCGTTCGCCGAGGGGTTCACGACGAAGAGCACGGTTCCGTCCGCGGCGATCGTGGCTCGAATGTCGGCGACGACCGCGACGGGCGTGAGTCGATGCTCGACCGAGGCTCCAGATCGAAGGTCGATCAGCGCGACCATCGGCGACGCTCCTCGCTGAACGGCGAGCACTGCGCGTTGGTTCATCGCGGCGAGGACGGTGAAGCCTGCGCCAGCAAGCGGCCAACGCCGGACCGCGGACGAGCGATGAGCGACGTTCAACGAGACCGCAGAGCCCGAAGGATCATCAGAAATCCAGAGCGCGTACTCGCCATCATCCGAAAACTTGATCTCTTGATTCACCGGCAGCGCCGCGATCGTTCGCAGCTGCATCGGAGGGGTCGCCGTCTCGACCACCGCGAGCGCGCTGATTTCGGGCGTCCCTGCGCCGGGGATCGGGCAGCGCGCCCACGAGGGACCGATCGCGCGACGCCCCGAGCAACGGGCGCCATCGAGCTCGATGCGCGCGCGCGTGACGGGGTGCTCGAGTCGAACGCGAGCCGACAGCAGCGCGTCTCCTTGCAGCACGACGCGCTCGAGCTGCGGATAGCGCTCTTCGAACACGCGCGCGAGCGCTTCTTGCTCTTGCGCGGTTGGCTCACAGCGGACGACAGGCGGCTCGACGGACGGCCCGTCGTGAACGCGCCCGTCGATCTCGAGCGTTCGCACACGAAGCGTCTCGCGCTCGAACAAGACCCATCGGCGTCCGTCGGCGCTGAGCGTGAGCTCGGAGAACAATCGAGTAGCCCCTCGGGCGGCGGTCCATCGCGCGCCTCCGTCGCTGGTGACAAGCAAACTTTCGTCCGAGCTGAGGACGGCGCCGTGCTGAGCGTCGACGAAGCTGATGTGCTCCACGCCGACGCCGGCCAAGGATCGGACCCGCTCGAACGGCCCGCGCCCATCCGTCGTGTACAGATCCCCGAGCGGTCGCTCGAGGACTACCGCGACGCGACCCGAGAAGAGGGTCGCAAAGGGAGCGCGGACGCGCGACGGGAGGTCGGGCAAGCGGGTAGTCGCGCCCACGAATTCACCGCTGCGGAGCGCGGAGCCGTCGGCGCTCACGAAGATCCATCCGCCGTCCGTGTGTGCGGCGAGCACGATGCCCTCGCTCGTCACTTCGGCGCCGATTCGCGCGCCGGTCGGCGTCAGGTCCACGCGGTGTCCGCCCACGATGAAGTGCCGCGCGCCATCTGGGCCAACGACGCACGTGCGGTAGCCGATCGGCAGCAACGAGACGGACGGAGCCGCGGACGGCGTGCCTGCCGCTGCGTCAGGGACGACGACATCGGCGCGCGAGGGACGCGAGTACGTAGACGCGAGCGGCGTCCGATCGCGCGCGATCGTCGGAGCGCAGCACAACGCGAGCCCCGGCAGCGAGAGCGCAACCTGGAGAATCCCTCGATTCACGCACCGGAGTCTACGCCCGACGCCCCGTGACGCGAAGCGCGCCGGTGGCTCCTCCGCCAAGGAACGCGCTATCGTTTGGGTCATTCACACGATGAACGCATCGCTTCTTCGTTCTGCCTCGAGCGCGCTCACGCTCGTCCTCGCGCTCACCACGACACACTGCGAAAAACCCGCGCAGAGTCCTGCCGCGCGCCCCGAGCCTGCAACGACGAGCCCCGCGCGTCCCGCGACGCAGCCCGCGCAAGAGCCGACTCGAGCACAACAAGCGCCGAGGCCCGACGAAGCCCCGCGCGCGAACGAGCAGCCGGCGCAGCAGCCGGCGATCGCGCCAGGAGCGATTCCATCAGCGTTTTCACAGGATGGAACGCGACGAACCTGCGCACAGCTCGCGCCGCGCGAGGGCTTCGAGTGCGTCGAGACGCCCAACGGCCCGGTGCACGTCCTGTCGCAGCGCGCGCCGGCCAACGTCGATCCGTGCGCGAGCGCAGTGTGCCCCGAAGGCACGCGCTGCGAGTCGAGCGCGCAGAACATCGGCAACGCGGAGCATCGACTGCCGCACTGCGTGGCGACGCGCCCCCTCGCGAACTCGGGGCCGACGCGCGATCCGTGCGGGGGGTACTTGTGTCCGCTCGGGTATCACTGCACTGCGCCGGCGGACGCGCCGTACTGCGTTCCGCAGAGCGCTGGGTGGTGAGCGTCAGCGACGGCGGCGAAGCTCGCTCGCGATGACAGCGCTCAGCGTCGCGGCGGCGCCGATGGCGAAGCTCACGAGCGCAAACGCGAGCGCCGAGGGCCCGACGAGCGCCGCGATCATCGTGGCGAACGCAAAGAAATCCCGCTTGAACATCGGGCGAAACGCGCCGAGCACCCGGGACGCGAGCGAGTCCTCGCGCGCGCCGCTCGCGTCGTGCTCCCCGAATCCGAGCGGGTACTTGAGCAGGTCGCCCGAGCCGATCGAGACGAGGTAGCGGTACTCGATCGCGCTCGCGATCACGCCGATGAGCACGCCGACGAGCCCTGCCGCCCACACGATCGTGGGCGCGCCGAGCGCGCGAAGCCCGAGCGCAGCGCCCGTGAAGAACGAGTAGTTCGTCAGGTCGTCGCCGACGGTGTCGAGCCACTCGCCCGCGCGCGAGCCGCGAAACGTGAGCCGCGAGAGCTCGCCGTCGCATCCATCGAGGACGCTCTGCGCTTGAAAGAGCACCGCTCCCACGGCGAGTCCCGCGGGGCCGAAGAGCGCGGCGACGAGCCCGCTCGAGACGCCGAGCACGAGGATCGCGGCGGACACCTGGTTCGGCTCGAGCCCCGTGCGAACGAGCCTGCGCGTGAGCGCGAGCGAGATCCTTCGGTTGATCGCGCGCGAGACCCAACCGTCCTGCGGCTTGCGAAGCGAGGTGATGAGCGCGTTTTCGGCGCGGGCGGCCTCGGCGCTCGTTCGCGCGTACAAGACGACGCCGTGCGGCGCGCGCTCGGAGCCACGGCCGATGGACTCGAGCGTCGAGCCGGGGCGATCGGTCCGCGCGGCGACGACATCGAGCCCTTCGTGAACGCGGGCTTCGCCATCGGCGCTCAGCAGGGTGCGCAGCGCCTTGGGGTCGCACACGACGCCGTCACCCACGATGAGCGCTCCCCCGGCGGCCCACGCGCGCGCGCGCTCGACGGAGACCTTCAGTCGTTTGTCGTCGAGCCACGACGGTTGCGTGTCCGAAATCACGAGGATGTGCTCGACGCCCGCGGACTGGAGCGACAGCGCGGCGCGCAAGCCCACGGGGATGCCGAGCACCTCGCGTTCGCCGAAATTACTGCAAATCACCACGCCGTTCATGACTTCATCCGCTCCGTCCAAACGCCGCTACCAGCTCGGCAGCGATCGAATCGTACGTGAACCCGCGCGCGTGCGCCCGCGCCTCCTCGCGGATGGCCTCGCCCCGCGCGTCGATCGCCCTGCGCCACGAAGCGGCTGCGTCCGCGAGGCGCTCGGGGTCGTCGAGCGCGAAGAAAAACGAGCGACCCTCGAACTCGGCGAGGTGGTGAACGGGCGGTCCGAGCAGCGGCGTTCCGTGCGAGAGCGCGAGCATCGCGGTGCCCGACGTGAAGAACTGTCGATAGCCGAGGACCATCCCGTCCGCGGCGAGCACGAGGTCCGCGGTCTCGCTTCGTGAGAGAAATCCCTCGCGGATCTCGATTGCTTCGACGCCGCCCCTCGCCGCCACGAGCGCCGCGAGCGCGCGTGGATCCGAGGCGCGTCCGGCGACGACGAGGCGATCGGCTCCGCGGCAACCGCGGGCAAACGCAGCTGCGACGCGATCGAAGCCCTTGTACGACTCGATCGCGCCGAAGCACACGAGCACGCGCTCGTCGGGAGCGAAGCCCATGCGCGCGCGGATCGTCGCGCGATCCGCGGTGGCGACGTAGTCGTCGAGCGCGTGCGGGTGCCCCGCGAGAACGAAGTCCCCACGAAATCCGAGGGCCCGCACCGAGGCTTCAGCGGACGCGAAGTGCCCGTGCACGAGCGCACATCGCCTGAGAAACGCCTGACGAAACGCGATCGCCAGGTCCGGGTGCGGCTCGTCGTGCCCCACGAGGTTGTGCGCCGTCCAAGCGACCTTCACGCCGCGAAGGGCGAACGCGTCGAGCAGCGAAAAGAACCACACCGCGCGCGCGCGAGCCTTCGCGCGGGACGCATCGCGCAGCATCCACTCGGGCCAGTGCAGGTGCAACCAACGCGCGGACGACCGATCGAGCACGAGCTCGGCGAGGTACCGACGCGACCGCGACGAGACGCCGCGCCGTTCGAGCGATTCGGTCAGGCGCGTGAGGTAGGGATTTTCTTCGTACGGCCGAGGCCACGAGAGCAGTTGCACGGAGACGCCGCGCCGCGGTGTATACCGCACGCCGTCGACGATGACCCAAACACCCAACGCGATGATCACGTTGTCCGAGACCACGCTCGGAGAAGAAGAAGCCGCGGCCGCTGCGGCGGTGGTGCGAAGCGGATGGCTCACGCAGGGCGAGCGCGTCGCGGCGTTCGAGCGCGCGTTCGCAGAAATGGTGGGGACGCGTCACGCGATCGCCGTGGCGAACTGCACAGTGGCGCTCGAGCTCGCGCTCGAGGCCGTGGGGGTGCGCGCGGGGGACGAGGTGATCGTTCCCGCGTTGACGTTTGTGGCGACGGCGAACGCGGTGCGGAGGCTCGGCGCGGTTCCCGTGTTCGCCGACGTGACGAGCGAGGATGATTTGACGCTCTCGCCCGACGACGTCGCGAAGAAGGTGACCGCGAAGACCCGCGCGGTGTGCCCCGTGCACTACGCGGGCTGGGCTGCGGACGTCGACGCCCTCGCGCGCGCGGCGCCCAACGCGGCCATCGTCGAAGACTGCGCGCACGCGCCCGGCGCCACGCTGGGAGCGCGCGGCTGCGGCGCGCTCGGCGACGTGGGGGCGTTCTCGTTCTTCTCGAACAAGAACATGACCACCGGCGAAGGCGGGATGCTCACGACCCACGACGACGCCCTCGCCTCGTCGCTGCGCCTCATGCGCGCGCACGGAATGACGACGAGCACCCTCGATCGCCACCGAGGCCACGCGTACACCTACGACGTCGCCCGCGTCGGGACCAACGCGCGGATGGACGAGATCCGCGCGGCCATCGGCGCGATCCAGCTCGCCAAGCTCCGCGCCAACAACGCCCTGCGCGCAGAGCGCGTCCGCTGGTATCGCGAGCGGCTCGCGGCCGTCGAGGGCCTCGGGCTGCCGTTTTCGTCGGTCTCGCGCGGCGCGAGCGTGCATCACTTGTTCGTCGTTCTGTTGCCCGCGGCGGCCGATCGCGCGGCGGTCATGAGCGCGATGCGCGCGGACAGCGTGCAGACCTCGATCCACTATCCGCCAACACACACATTCAAAGCGTACGAGCATTTCGAGGCGAATCTGCCTGTCACCGACGCGATCACGCCGCGGCTCCTCACGCTTCCGCTGCACCCCACGCTCGAGCGCGGGCAGGTCGATCGCGTGTGCGACGCGCTCCTTCGCGCGCTCGGCCGATAGCGAATCGTCGACGGCCGGATCGCTCAGCTTCGAAGCACGTTGAGCCGCGAACGAGCGCGCTTTCGCCCGTGGATGTAGAGGATCGTGCTCGACGCGCGCGGAGCCTCGGTCACTTCGACGAGGTCGAAGCGCGCGCCCACGAGCCCCATGACCGCCTCGCGCGTGTAGTAGTGGACGTGCGCGGGCTGCGAGAACATCGCCTCGCCTACGAGCGCGGCGCTCGCTCGGACGCCCACGGAGGCCACAGCGCGCGCCGCCTCGAGCGCCCGCGCGGCGCGGGACGGCGCAGAACGCGCGCGCGCGACTGCGGGCGGAAGCACGCTCACCACGAGCGCGAGCGAGCCTCCCGCCACGAGGGCGCGGCTCGCCTCGTCGAGCGCGCGCTCGGGCTCGACGAAATAGTCGAACGCCGCGTGGCTGAACACCGTGATCGCCGAAGCGCTCGCGATCGGGAGCTCTTCGGCCACCGCGCGCAGCACCGCGCCGTCGCCCTTCGGCGCGGGGTCGAGCCCGACGTAGAAGCACCGCGACGGCGCGAGCGCGCGCATCCGCCCGTCCTTCGCGCCGACGTCCACGAGCAGCCCGTCGCGATCGCCAACGCAGCGCTCGAGCAGCGCGCGCGTGCGGTCGTCGCTCGACCCGTCGGAGCGCTCACTCGCGGGATCACTTGATTTCGTGTGCAAAGATCGAGCGCGCTGGCGACGGCGCCACGCTTCGAGGCCGTCCATCGCCGCGTGCCACTGCGACCACGGGCCGCGTCGGGACTCGTCGGACTCGCCGAGCATCGCGGCGCGGGTCTTCGCCGTAACGAGCGACCAGTAGCCGCCCTCGCGGACAAACGATTCGCCGCAGGATTCGCAGCGCAAACGCGAGGTCTCGCGCGCAAGCGCCCCGTGGCATCCTGGGCACGCGAGCACGGACAAGAGCGACTGTTCGCCGAACGCAGCGTTCACGGCGCGCGAGCATCGAGCAGAGCGACGCCCGCGTCCATCCCGACGCTCGCCTGCCCCGCGTCTCGCGCGCGTTGGGGCGCGGTCATGTCGCAGGGCGCTCCACGATCGGCCCACGCGCGGAGCCGCTCGGCGGCGTCGCCGGGCCAGCTCGACTCGAGGCTCCGCGACCAGGGCCACGCTCCGCCGTCCCACTGCGAGAGCGAGGTCGACCCCGACTCGATCCACGCGATGAGCCGCCGGGGCGCCATGCGGTCCGCGGTCACGCGGCACGAGCGCTGCGCCACGAGCTCGATCACCCGCCGCGCGTGCGGCGCGCGACGCGCGTCTCCCGAGCGAAACACGGACACCAACACGCGAACGCCGTCCGCCCCGTAGGACGCGAGCGCCCGGACGTTGGGCGGCCCCGCGGGGCCGGCGGTGTCTGCGTTTTCGTCGATGCGCGTGACGAGCCACGCGAGCTCGGCCGCGCGCGGCCCTGCGTCGGCCGTCACCATGGGTCCGCCGTCGTTGGACCACTCGAAGGGGTTGCTCGCCTGCGCGCGAACGGCGGACGCGTCGCGCTCGGAGTCCTCGTTGATGCGAATGATGGCGTTGCGCACGGGGGCGACGGCGGCGCGCGGAACGACATCAGCGCTCGACTCGCCTCCGCTCGTCCGAGGGTCGCGCGCGGTCTCTCTCGCGGCGCGATCGGCGCTCGAGTCTTCGATGGGCCCACAGGACGCCAGCGCCACCGTCACGGCGAGCAGCGATCGCGAAATCACCGGATTGCTCAGCGATGACCGCGGGTCACCTGTCGGAGGCTCCCCGGGCGATGCGCTCACTGAACGGGCCTCGACACGACGGCCGCTTCGCGCCCAGCGACGGTGACCTTCTTGGACTCTTGCGCGACGGACCACTTCACCATGGCGAGCGCGACGCTCTTCTCGAGCGCTGGCGACCAGAGCGACGAGGTCACGACACCCGCGTCTCCGTCGAGCGTGGCACCGACCTCGACGGGCTCTCCGTCGAGCACGAGCGCGACGAGCTGGCGCCGAACGTGGCCGCGCATCTGGAGCCGGCAGACGACCTCTTGCCCGACGTAGCAGCCCTTGTTGAAGGACACCGCGCGGTCGGTGATGTTCGCTTCTTGCACGTAGTTGTCCGTGCTGAAGTCCACGCCGAATCGCGCGATGCCCGCCTCGACGCGCGCGATCTCCCACGCGCGCTCGGAGACCTCCATGACGCCCGCGGACTCGAGCTCCGCGCGCTTGGCGTCGAGCTCGGACACGTCGCACACGAAATCAATTCCGCCGCGGCCGAGTCGATCCGCGCTGAACGCCGTCGCGCCCTTGTGCCGCGAGGCCTCCGGCCCTTGCACGGTGAGCGCGCGGAGGGCGCTCGCGAGCGCGACCTCGCAGTCCTCCATAATGATGTGCTTCTCGAAGTGATCGACGAGGTCTGCCGCGGTGGCCGACGGCGCGACGACGAGGAGCTCGTCTGCGTTTGCGTGGACGAAGAGGTCTCCGAAGAGCTTTCCCTTCTCGTGGACGGCGGCGGCGTAGCGGCTGTCGCCCGGTCGCATGCTCTTGCACTCTTGGGTGATCATCCCCGAGAGCCACTCGAGGCGGTCGGGCCCGCGCACCGCGATGATCGCGTGCTTGTCGAGCACCATGAACCCTGCGCGCTCGCGGAGCGCCTTCGCCTGGAGGATCGTGCTGTCATCGAGGATTGCCATCTGTGCTTCTCGCGTGAAAGGTGTAGCGCGCGTCGAGCGCGTGTGGGGTATAGAACTGCGCGCATCCCATGCGTAGTCCCACGTGGCTCGCGCTTTCGCTCGGATTGGCGAGCGTCGCGTGCGAGCGCCGCCCGTCCGAACCCCCGTCGCTGCCGAGCGAGCCGCCGCGGCTCACCGTGCCTCCGCGCGCGCCGCCCGTGAGCCCGTCGCGCGCCGAGCCGACCGAGCCCGTCGATCCTGCGGCGCGCGCGCGCGACGCGTGTTCGATCCTGCCCGAGGTCGCCGTGCGCGTGTTCGCGGACATCGACGAGCAGACGCGCGTCACCCAAGAGCGCACGGGCCTCGCGGGGATGGACATGTGCCAGTACCGCTGGCGAAAGCGCGACGCCGCTGCGATCTCGGCGCGCAACCGCGAGCGGGTCGAACGAGAGCCGAATTTGCTCGCCGCCGTCGCGCGACGCACGGGCTCGCAAGGCGCGCTCGAGTCCGCGGAGGCAGAGCTACGACTGAGCATTCTTCCGCCGCGCTCGGGGCCACCCGCGCTGTGGGCGCGCGGGTTCGAGCTCGCGCACACGGGCCAACAAGTGGTCGCCTCGCTCGGCGATCAAGCGGCGTTCGACGCGACGCGGGGCGTGCTCGCGGTGCGACGAGCGAATCGAACGTTCGAGGTCTCCTGTCGCGTGGGGCTCGATGAGGCGACGACGCTCGCGCTCGCGACGCGCATCGCGCGCGACGTGCTATCCCGCCTGCCGTGAACGCATCCACCGTGCACGAAGTGAGCGTGGGCCCCAAGCTCGCCGCGCTGCTCGCCCTCGCCTATCGCGCGCGACGGCCCGCGTTGGTCGAGGGCGCGACGGGCATCGGCAAATCCGAGCTCGTTCAATCAGTCGCAAAATCACTGGGCGTTTCGCTGGTGACGCTCGACCTCTCGCTGCTCGAGCCGCCGGACCTCGTGGGCTTGCCCGTGGTGCGCGACGGTCGAACGTCGTACGCGACCCCCGCGACGCTCCCCACCGAGGGGGCGGGGATCTTGCTCCTCGAAGAGCTCAACCGCGCCGAGCGCTACGTGCAGCAGCCTGCCCTTCAGCTGCTCACCGCGGGGAGGCTCCACGAATACCAGCTCCCCGCAGGGTGGGTGTGCTTCGCGGCGACCAACCCGCCCACGGGCGAGTACCACGTCACGCCGCTCGATCGCGCGCTCGAAGCGCGGTTCATGAAGATCCGCGCCCGCGCCGAGCGCGGACCGTGGCTCACCTGGGCGGAGGCCAACGGCGTTCACCTCGCGGTGCTCACCGTGGTGCGAGAGCACTCGCGAGCGCTCGACGAAGCCTCGCCTCGGAGCTGGACGTACGCGGGGCAGATCCTCGCTGCCATGACGAGCAAAGAGCGCGCGGACCCGGATTTCGTGCGCGACGCGCTGTGCGGGTTTCTCCCGCCCGCGTGGGCCGAGGTCCTCGCCGCCGCGAGCGAAGGAACCGCCGGACAGCTGTCGCTCGACCTGCGAAGGCTCTTGTCCGAGTACGCAGGCGAGCCGCAAAAACAGGTGCGTGAATTCAAGACGCAAGGGCGCACCGACGCGCTCGACGAGCTCGTGCACCGCGTGCGCTCGATCGTGCGGAGCCCCGAGGTCGCGACGATGGCCGAGCAAGGGACGTTTCGGCTCGAGAGCTTCGAGGGGCTCCTCGGCGACCTGCCCGGCGACGCGCGAGAGTCTTTGCAAGAAGCCATCGCGTCCAACCCCGTCGCAGTGTCGCTCGTCGAGCTGCGCGCGGGCGAAGTGATCGCGAATGGCCAAGCCCTCAACGCCGACAAGAAGCTCGCGATCTGGGCGCAGTCGCCCTTGCAGCGCTACCGCGCGGCGATCGTGGCCAACGCCCTCTGCGCGCACCTTCGGCAACACGGAAAGGTGAGCGAGCTGCGCCAGAGCAACGCCGTTCGCTCGAACCTCGGTCGCGTGCTCGCGGCGCTCGGCGAGCGCTACGCGATGCCCCTCGTCAGCGTGATGCTCGAGCTCGGGATCACGCCGATTCGTCCGGGGCGTGGATGACCACGCGGGACGCGCTCCTGCGACTCGCGAGCCGCGAGTGGCTCGCGAAGTACCCGTTTCACGCGGCGATGATCGCGCGGATGGAGGTCGTCCACGACACGTCCGTCCCGTGGATGGCGGTGTCCTTCGAGCGCGGGCGCTTCTTTCTGCACGCGAACCTCGAGGCGCTGTCTCGCGCGCCGCAGTTCGTCGCGGGGATCTTGCTCCACGAGGTGCACCACGTGGCGCTAGGACACCTCACTCACAGCAAATTTCGCGACGGAATCGAGCACGCCGAGGTCATGGAGACGTGCATGGAGCTCTCGGCCAACGACGGGATCGCCGAGCCCTTGCCGAACCCGATCGTGTGGGAGCAGTTCGCCCGGTTCGGCGTGCGCGCGACGCAGTCGACGCTCGAGCGCTACGCGCTGCTCGTGCCGATTCACCGCAGCGGCGCCCTCGCCAAAGCGCTCCGCGACGGAGGCGCAGACAACGTCGACGACCACGGCCCCTGGCGCCAAGGCGAAGGGACCAGCGCGGGCGCCCTCGCAAAGACCCGCGAGGTCGTCGAGCGCTCGCTCGACGAAGCCAAGCGCGAGGGCCTCGCGCCCGACGTTCGAATCGCCGGTGTTCTTCCTGGCCGATTGCTCGAGGCCCTCGGAGGAACGAGCGCTCCCGTCGAGGCCTCGTCCATCGATTGGCGCGCGGCGCTCGAGGGCTTGGTGCAACGATTGCGCGCTCCCGCTCGAACGTGGGCGCGCCCCAATCGACGCTTCATGGATCGGATCGGCGCGATTCCCGGGCGCTCGTATCGCACGGGCGGGTCTGCGCGGCCGTCGGTGCTCGCGGTGATCGACACGAGCGCGAGCATCACGCGCGACGATCTCGCGCGGATCGCGGCGGAGTTCGATCGGATCGCTCCGTACGCGCGCGTCGTCGTGTGCGAGTGCGACACCGAAGTGACGCGCGTCTATCCGTTTGCAAATCGCATCGACGCGGTCGAGGGTCGCGGAGGGACGGATCTTCGCCCTCCCTTCGAGCGAACGCTGCTCGCGCGCGAGGCGATCGACGCGGTCGTGTACTTCACCGATGGCGAGGGGCCGTGGCCCGAGCACGCGCCTTCTGTTCCCGCGCTGTGGGTGCTCGTCGGAAAGCAGCCTTTTGGCTGCCCCTGGGGCGAACGAGCGTCGCTCGACACGGCGATCGAGCGACGCGACTTTCACCGCGATGGCGCCGCGTGATACGCCACGCATCGCCGTGAAGTCCCAGAGTCGCCCGCCGATCCGCAAGCAAGACGCCCTCGACTATCACTCGCAAGGACGCCGCGGAAAAATCGAGGTCATCGCCACCAAGCCGAGCGTGACGCAGCGAGACCTCGCGCTCGCGTACTCGCCCGGCGTCGCCGAGCCGTGCCGCGAGATCGCGCGCGAACGAGACCTCGTCGATCGCTACACCGCGCGGCAAAACCTCGTCGGCGTGATCTCCAACGGCACCGCCGTGCTCGGCCTCGGAAACATCGGCCCCTACGCAGCCAAACCCGTGATGGAGGGCAAGGGGATGCTCTTCAAGAAGTTCGCCGACATCGACGTGTTCGACCTCGAGGTCGACGAGCTCGATCCGGACAAGTTCATCGATGTGGTCTCGCGCCTCGAGCCGACGTTCGGCGGGATCAACCTCGAAGACATCCGCGCGCCCGACTGCTTCTACATCGAAGAGACGCTGCGCGAGCGGATGACCATCCCCGTCTTTCACGACGATCAACACGGGACCGCGATCATCACGGGCGCGGCGCTGCTCAACGCGCTCGAGCTCGTCGAGAAGAAGATCGACGAGGTCCGCGTGTGCTGCTGCGGCGCTGGCGCTGCGGCGGTTCGCTGCATGGAGCTGTGGGTCGCCCTCGGCGTCAAGCGCGAGAACATCACGATGGTCGACAAGTTCGGCGTCGTCTACCGCGGCCGCGTCGAAGAGATGGATCGATACAAGGGCGCCTTCGCGCAGGACACGACCGAGCGCACGATCGCCGAGGCCATCGTCGGTCGCGACGTGTTCGTGGGCCTGTCGGTGGGCGGCGTCGTGACGCCCGACATGCTCCGCGCGATGACCCGCGCGCCGATCGTGTTCGCGCTCGCCAACCCCGACCCCGAGATCGACTACGAGACCGCGCGCGCCACGAGGCCCGACGCGATCGTCGCGACGGGACGCAGCGATTTTCCCAACCAAGTGAACAACGTGCTCGGGTATCCGTACGTGTTTCGCGGGGCGCTCGACGTCCGCGCGAGGACCGTCAACGAGTCGATGAAGCTCGCCGCCGTGCGCGCGATCGCCGAGCTCGCGAAGGTCGAAGTGCCCGACCGCGTGATGGCTGCGTACGGGCTCGAGCAGCTCAAATTCGGGCCCGAGTACATCATTCCCAAGCCGTTCGACGATCGAGTGCTGCTGTGGGTCGCGCCCGCGATCGCGAAGGCCGCGATGGAGACCGGCGTCGCGCGCGACACGATCGACGTCGACGCGTACCGCGAGCAGCTCGCGCGAAGGGTCTCTCCCACGCGACACACGCTGCGAAAGATCTGGGCCGTCGCGCGGTCGCAGCGAAAGACCGTGGTGTTTCCCGAGGGAGAATCCGACGCGATCCTCCGCGCCGCCGTGATCGTCCGCGACGAGGGGATCGCGCGCCCGGTGCTCGTCGGTCGCCCGAGCGTGATTCTCGATCGCGCGAAGGAGCTCGACCTCGACCTCGACGGGATCGAGACCGTTCACCCGCCCGAGTCGCCGAAGCTCGCTTCGTACGTCGATGCGTACTGGAGCATGCGACGACGCAAAGGCGAGACGCGCTACAGCGCCGAGAAGAAGGTCTCGCGGGAGCGCAAGGTGTTCGGGATGATGATGGTGCAGCAAGGCGACGCCGACGGCTGCGTGTCGGGGCTCACCGCGGCGTACGCCGAGGTCGTCCGGCCCGCGCTGCAGATCATCGGGATGGCCCCAGGATTCAAGCGCGCCGCGGGCATGTACATGCTGCTGAAGGGGGCCAACGTGCTGTTCTGCGCGGACACGACGGTCAACGTCGATCCGGACGCCGAGACGCTCGCAGAGATCGCGATCCAGAGCGCCGACGCGGTGCGCGACCTCGGGATCGAGCCGCGGATCGCGATGCTCTCGTACTCGAATTTCGGCAGCGCGGACGGGACCGAGCCGCGCAAAGTCGCGCGCGCGGTCGAGCTCGTCAAAGTCCGAAGGCCGGACCTCATGATCGACGGCGAGATGCAAGCGGACCTCGCGCTCAACCCGCTGCTCCGCGCCGAATGGAACTTCTCGACCCTCGTCGACGCGGCGAACGTCCTGATCTTTCCCTCGCTCGGCGCGGGAAACATCGCGTACAAGCTGCTCGCGTCCTTCGGCGGCGCCGAGGCGGTCGGGCCCATCCTGCTCGGCATGAACAAGCCCGTCACCGTGCTGCAGCGCAACAGCGACGTCGACACGATCGTGTCGATGGCCGCGATCACCGTGGCGCAATCGGTTCGTCGTCGCGCCGTCTGAGCGTCAGTCTGCCGAGAATCCTTCGGCGTTCGTGCTAGAACTCTCTTCGCTCCGGTCGCGATGGCGTCCTTGGTGGTCGGCTCGATTTTCGCGGGTGAATGGCGCGTGCTCGCGCGGCTCGCCGAGGGCGGGATGGGCACCGTCTACCGCGTCGAGCAGTGCTCGACGGGGCAGCTGCGCGCGCTCAAAGTCCTGCGCGCCGGGCTGTGGGAGGACGGACGCGCGAGAGAGCGCTTCGAGCGCGAAGCGTTGGTCGTATCGAAGTTCGCGAGCGAGCACATCACCCGCGTGATCGCGGCGGGGATCGACCCGGACGAGGGCGCTCCGTGGATCGCGATGGAGCTGCTCGAAGGCGAGACCCTGAAGAAGCGCGTCGATCGCGAAGGGCCGTTCGGCAGGCTCGAGGCGCTCGAGCTCGCGAGGCAGCTCTGCCACGCGCTCGCGGCCGCGCACGAAGCGGGCGTGGTGCATCGCGACTTGAAGCCCGAGAACATCTTCATCGCGCGCTCGTCGCGCGTGGGCGGACAAGAGGTCGTCAAGCTCCTCGACTTCGGGATCGCGACGGCGCTCGAAGAGTTCGAGACGAGCGCGACGGTCACGTCGGTCATCGGCTCGCCCTTGTGGATGGCGCCCGAACAAGTGCGCCGCGAGCGCATCAAACCCGCGACGGACGTGTGGGCGCTCGGGCTGTTGATGTTCTGGGCGCTCACGGGAAAGGCGTACTGGCGAAAGACGTTTCCCGCGGACGCGGTGCTCTTCGAGAAGATGGTCGAGCCGCTCGTGCCCGCGAGTCAGCGCGCGGTCGAGCTCGCGTGCAACGACGCGCTTCCGCCGGGGTTCGACCCGTGGTTCGCGCGGTGCGTCTCGCGCAAGATCGACGAGCGATACCGCGACGCAGAAGAGGCGTTCGACGCGTTCGAGCGCGTGATGACCGACCCGCGGATGCCTCGGGATCTCCCGCGATCGAAGTCTGCGATCGCCGCGTGGTTCGCCGCGACCGCGGTGGCCGCAGCGTCGATCGCGTGGGTCGCTCGGCCGTATTTGTCGTCGACCGGCGGCGCTACGCTCCCTCCGCTGCGGATGAACCTCGCGCTCGTGGGCGCGGACGCGACGACGCCTACGGACGCCTCGCAGCGCATGTTCGACAGCGGATTTGCTGACGCGAGCACGACGACCCGAGACGCGACGCGCGAAGCGCGCACGGACGACGCCGCCGTGACGCGAGATGTGACGCGCGATGCTCCGACGGACACGCGCGTCGAGTCGACGCCCGCGCGTCCGCCGAGGCCCACGTCGAGCGCCGACGCGAGCACGCAGACCGCAGCGCCCGGCGCGCTCGGCTCCGCCCCGCTCGTGGCGGGGTTCGTCGTGCGGCGCTTTCCCACCGCGCAATCGCTGTGCACCCAGCGTGCGACGACGCACCCGTGGCAGCTCGTTCCCGATTGGTATCTCGACCGGCGCGCGTCGCTTCGGCTCGAAGAGCGCGCTCGGCGCCTTCGCCTCGAGCGATCGATGATCGCGCGCATCACCGACCCGACCCAGCAGAGCGCCGCGGTCCGAAGCGTCGAAGAGCAGCAGGAGCACCTCGACCGTGACCGCGCCATGGTCGAGCAAGAAATCCAGCGGTCTCTGCCCACGCTCCGCGCGTCGCTCTCGCAGCGCGCGCGCGACGCTCGTTGCGTCGACGTGGGGCTCCGGGTGGACATCGACGCGCTCTACGCCACCTGGTGCTGCCGGTAATCGCTGCGCGACCGAAAGAAACCGCGGTCGATAGCCTGTAGCATCGCCGCGGGCGATCTGAGAGCATCGCTCCGCACGTCCGCAGCATGGCACCGAAAGACGACGACGCGCCGTACTGGCGCCGAGCGATGGTCGAGCTTCGTGCGACGTTGCTCGTCGACGTGCGGCGACGGATTCCCGCGCTACGAACCCGGCACGAAGACCTCGTACAAGAGGCGCTCGCGGACCTCGCCGACCGGATCGCGGAGGGCGGCGAAGGCGTTCCGTCCTCGTGGCTCGCGCCCGCGACGCCCGAGAGCGAAGACGAGCGCGCGCACCTCGTGCGGCTCGCGCGGACGATCCTTCGACGACGCACCGCGGATCTCTTTCGCGCCCGCGTCCGAGGAAAAGCCGACGAACCCGTCGAGTCCGAGCCCGAGCAAATCGTCTCGCGCGAGCTCGCCTCGGACCGCGCGCTGCACACCGCCGAGCTGCTCCGCGTCACCGGCGAAGTGATGCAGCTCCTCTCGCCAAACGACCGCGAAGCGCTCTTGCTCGCGGCCGAACGCGACGGCGAACGCGTCGAAGGACGCATGCCCGACAAAGACCGACAGCGACTGAGCCGCGCGCGATCGAGGCTCTTGGAGCGTCTCCGCGAGCGGCTCGGCGACAGTCCGCTCCGCGAGCTGCTCGACGAGGAGTGACGCGTGCGCGACGCCCGCCCGTTTCTTCAAATCGCCCACGTCGGCGCTTGGCAAACCGCGAGCGAGTCAGCGCTCGCGCGCGCGAGGCGAGCGGCGTTTGTGAGCAAAGACTACCCGAGCGAGCCCGCGAGACACGACCCCACCGCGGTCCTCGCGCTTCGTCAGTGGCTCGAGGCCGTCACGCTTCGCGACGCCGTCGGTCGCAAGTTGCCAACGTGGCTCATCGAGACGGGCGCGCGCTCGGCGCACGGAGACGACGAGTCCTTCGCGCTCGCGCGGACGATGGCTCGAGCCGTCGCGCAGGGCACGAGCACCGCGCGGCTCGCCATCGCAGGTCGACAAGACGTCCGCGGTGCGTCGACGTTGGCGCTCGACGCGCGCTTCGGCGCGACCCACCCAGCGCCGCCGCTCGTGCAGCGCGCGCCGCACGGAGGCTTCGAAGTTCAGCTCTACTCGCAGGACACCGAGCGCTGCGACGACGCGCTGGGACACGCCCGGACGAGCGCGCTTCGGGACGAGTTTTCGCCCGCCGATCGCGCGCCGGTGCTCGTGTTGTCCGCGGGCTTCGACCACGACGCGACCGCGCGACGATGTGGAGACGGCGCCCGATGGGTGCTCAGCACCGAGGGGTCGACGGACAGCGTCGGTCCGACCGTCGGGGCGATCCCGCGCGACGCGAGCGCGACGCAGAGCGTCGTTCTGTTGCGGGTCTACGCGTCGCAATCGCAGCGACGCGCGGCGCTCATCGAGCGATTGTGGTTCTCGCGGCCGCTGGCGATGGGCGGGTTTCGGCTGGTATCATCGAGGACTGATGAGCGATTGGTGACGTTGAACCGAGGGGAGGAGCCTTGAGCAACAACGGCGCGAAAGCCACTGGATCGAGCGACTCGGGACCACGGACGGAGGGGCTCGATGTGTTTCCCGACGCGCTGCTCGAGGTGGGCGCGACGGGCGAGATCCGTCGATGCAACGCGCTCTTTTCGCAGATGAGCGGCTACCCGATCAGCGCCGTGTCGAGCCTGTCGCTGAGCGCGCTCTTGCCCGAGCGCGTTCGAAAGCGCCTCGGCCCCGACGTCGTCGCGAGCATCCGCGCACTCAGCGAGCGCGTGGCGCCCGCTCCGCTCCGCGTCACGCTCGTGCGAAACGGCGAGCCCCGCGTCGAGGTCGAGTTCGCGATGACCGTCGGCGCGCTCCGCGACGGCGTGATGCTCGCGTTTCGCTCGGCGCACGGCGTCCTGCACGACCTCGAAGAGCGGCGCGTCGCGGCGCTCCGCGAGTCGGACGCGCACCGATTGGCCTTCGAAAACGCGCCGCTCGGGATCTTTCACTACGACGCGCGCGGCGTGCTCACGACCTGCAACGACGCGCTGCTCTCGATCCTCGGCGCGGCGCGACGCGCGACGATCGGGCTCGACATGACCACGCTGCCCAACACCGAGCTCGTCTCGGCGCTCCGGCGTTCGCTCGCGGGAGAGCGATCCCGATACGACGGCGAGTACGTCTCGGTCATCGGCGGGCGAAGGACGATTGTTCGCGTGGATTTTGCCCCGGTCCGCGGCGAAGACAGCTCCGTCCAGGGCGGCGTCGGGATCGTCGAGGACGTCACCGAGCGACGGAGACTGCAAGCGCGGCTCGCCCAGTCCGATCGCCTCGCGTCGGTCGGGACGCTCGCCGCGGGCGTCGCACACGAAATCAACAATCCCCTCGCCTACGTGCTGAGCAACCTCGAGTTCGCGCGAAAGCGCTTCGCCGAGTGCGCGCAAGAGCTCTCGGACCTCGAGGCGCGCAGCCGGATCAGCGAGTCGCTCGAGCACGCGAGAGACGGCGCCGAGCGCGTGCAGACGATCGTCCGAGACCTCAAGACGTTCTCGCGCGGCGGCGACGAGTCCCGCGACAACGTGTACCTCGAGCGCGCGATCGAAGCGGCGCTCACGATGGCGCACCCGCTCATCCGAGGGCGCGCGAGGATCCTGCGGGACTACCAGCCGACGCGCGCGGTGTGGGCCGACGAGGGGCGGCTCGCGCAGGTGTTTCTCAACTTGATCATCAACGCGGCGCAGGCCATCGGGGACGGGGCGCCGTCGGCCAACGAAATTCGTGTGCGTGTTTTCGAAGCGAGCGACGGGCGCGTGTGCGGCGAGGTGTCCGACACGGGAGAGGGCATCGACGCCGAGCACCTCTCGCGCGTGTTCGAGCCGTTCTTCACCACTCGCGCGTCCGGCGTCGGGACAGGGCTCGGCTTGTCCGTCTGTCACGGGCTCGTGACGGGCTTCGGCGGAGAGATCACCGTCGAGAGCCAACGCGGCCGCGGAACGACGTTTCGAGTCATCCTTCCGCGCTCGACCGAGCCCGCGCCCCGCGAGTCGAGCACCGAGCGCAAGAAGCGCCTCTCTCGACCGCGCCGCCGACGCGTGCTCGTGGTCGACGACGAGACGCTCCTCGCGCGCTCGATCGAGCTGCAGCTGCAAGACGAGCACGACATCGAGGTCGTCGGCAGCGGGCACTCCGCGCTCGAGAAGCTCCGCAGCGAGACGCGCTACGACCTGGTGCTCTGCGACATGATGCTCCCGGACATCTCGGGCATGGACGTGTTCGAGCAGGCCCGCGCGTTTGCAAACGGGTCGCACGAGCGGTTCGTGTTCATGACGGGCGGCTCGTTCAGCCCGCGCGTGTTCAAGTTTCTGCGAGACAACGAGGTGCCCTGCCTCGAAAAACCCTTCACCGCCGAGCAACTCAAAGAGGTCATCGACCCGCGGTGACCTTCGCCCCCCTGTCACCATTCGCCCCGCGCGGCGATCACGGCAGTCGTACACCCGCTCACCCCCGCACCCGCTCGCGCGGTCGAGCTCTCGGCTCGTGCGGTACATTCCATGGGCCTCGGCCACACGCGAAGCCCGTCACCCTCAGTGGGCCAATGCCATGTCGCGAACTCCCCTCGACCCCACGTTGCTCGGCGCAGACAGCGCCCAAGACGCCCGCGATCACGCGCTGCTCTCGGCGCTCGTCGAGGGCCTGACGCCGCGCGCGGACGTGCTCGCCACGGACGTGTTCGTCCGCGAAATCGGCGACGCGCTCGACGCTGAAGCGCACGCCGCCATCGCGGCGGTCGTCGTCGGAGCGCGAGACAAGCTGGATTTTTCCACGGCTCGCGCGAACCGAACGCGCGCCATCCTCGCCGTCCTCGACGACGACGAGCGCGCCGCGATCGCCGAGCACGCGCGAGAGATCGCCTCGACGCTCGCGCGCGCGTGGATCGATTTGTGGTCGCGCGCGGCGGCCGAGTCCGAAGGAGCCTTGCGCATCGAGCGCGTCGCGCCCCCGCAAGAGCCGCTCGCTCGCGCGTGGGACGAGTGCGCCGCGCAGCTCGGGCTCGATCGCGCCGAAGCCGACTCGGTGCTCGACGCGCTGCTCGGGCGCGTTCGTCGCGAGGGGCTCTCCGTCGAGCTCCCGCTTGGATTGCGGCTCGACGGCCGCGCGTCGGACCTCTGGATTCACCACAGCTCGCAGGCCGGAGCGCTCCCGGACGAGATCGCTCGCTCGGGCGCACAGCTGCGCGGACCAGCGATTTCGCTGGACGAAGCGCGCAAACGCCGCGGCGGCTGACCACGCTCGCGCACAATGTGGTCACGCCTCGCGCAGCAAAGCTGCCATGATCGTCGCGAACACGATCGATGGCAGAAACACCCCGTCCCTGGACCGTCCTCACGCACGGCACGCTCGAAAAACTCTCGGACCGCGTCTGGACCGTCGCTGGCGCGCTGCCCACGATGCCGCTCGAACGACGGATGACGCTGATCAAGCGCCCCGACGGACGGCTCGTGGTGCACAGCGCGATCGCGCTCGACGAGGCTTCGATGCGCGAGATCGAAGCGTGGGGTGAGCCTTCGGAGCTCGTCGTTCCGAACGGATGGCACCGGCTCGACGCGCACGCATACACGCAGCGCTACCCCAAGCTCCGCGTGTACTGCCCGCGCGAGGCCAAGCGTCGCGTCGGCGAGCTGGTGCGCGTACACGGGTCGCTCGAGGACCTCGCGCGAGACACAGCGCTCGAGGTCGTCACGATCGACGGTGTTTCGAACGGCGAAGTCGTCCTCGCGGCGCGCGACGAACGCGGGTGCGCGCTCGTGTTCAACGACCTGCTGTTCAACCACAAGCACGTTGGAGGCGCGCAGGGCGCGGTGATGCGCCTCCTCGGCTCCACGGGCGGACCTCGCGTCACGCGCGTCGCCCGCCTCACCATGGTGTTCGACGGCTCGCTCGTGGCCAAAGCGCTGGTCGAGCTCGCGAACCGCCGCGGACTCTACGCGGCGATCCCGGGGCACGGCGACGTGATCGCGACGGAGACCGCGCAGACGCTCGCGACCGTCGCCACGACGATGTAAGCGCGTTCTGTTCGCGGTACCCTCGACGGTCATGGCGAAGAGATGGCTTTCGGGTGTCTTGTTCGTGTGTTCTGCGCTCGCAGCGTGCTCCCCAGGGATGGAAGCCCCCGCTGACGCGCGCGCAGACCGCGGTGCGACCGGTGACGCAGACGCGTCGGCGCCCGAGGACGTCGTCGACGATCTCGGCGTGATCGAGGACGTCCCCCCGGCGGATACGGGCATCGCAGACAGCGGCGTCGAGACGGACTCGGGTGTGTTCGTGCCGGACGTGATGTTTCGCGACGGTGGACGATTGCTGCTCCCTCGCTGCGAAGACACCGAGCCCGCAGGCCCGAACAACCTCGACCCCGTCGCGTCGACGCTGCTCGGAACAGTGATCCCCGTCGCGACGCGCGTGAGCGTCGCCAATCCGTTGGTCAACCCTTCGAGCGAGAGCGGCGAGCTCGACTACCGCATGCGCGGGCTCGATCGATTTCGTCGCGGGCCTGGCGAAAACCGCGTGGTTCGCAGGGACTTCGGCGGCTCGACCGCGACGCCTTCGGTCCGCGGATCGCTCTCGTACTTCGTTCAGATCTCGGACTTTCAGCTCACCGACGACGAGTCCCCGACGCGCCTCGCGGCGACGGACAACCCCCTCATCGGCGCGGGAAATCGCCCGCAAGAAGCGTACATCCCGCGCGTGATGTCCGCGGTCAACCGCACGCTCGCGTCCCTCGAGCGACGCAGCATGCGGACGTTCGACTTCGGCGTCTTCGCCGGTGATTGCGCGGACTCCGCACAGCTCAACGAGCTGCGTTGGTTCATCGAGGTGATGGACGGACACCGCGGCGTGCACTTCGACTCGGGCGCCGACGACGATCCGGTGCCCGGCCCCAACAACGATCCGAAGGACCCTTTCGACGCAGCGCCGTTTCCCGCGCCGTGGCTCTACGTGCCGGGAAATCACGACGTGATGATCACCGGCTTGAGCGTCCCCGACTCGAGCAACCGCGCGACGGCCGCGGGCGACAACTCCGTGGGCGGAACGCGCGACTACGCGCAGTACTACGCCCCCGTCGTGCGCGGCCGCGTCGTGCCCGACGCGAACCGTCGTCCCCTCGAGCGCGCAGAGATCGTGCGCGAGCTCTTCACGCACTCGACCTCGGGCGAAGGCCCGGTGGGGCACGGCTATCCCATGACGCCGGACCTTCGTTTTGGCGCTCATTACACACGCGACTTGATTCCTGGTGTCCTGCGCATGATCGCGTTCGACACGAGCGACCCCACCGGCGGCTCGAAGGGACTCATTCGTCGCTCGGTCGTCGACGGCTTCTTGCGCCCCGAGCTCGAGCGAGGGACGCGCGACGGCGTGCTGATGTTCATGGTCTCGCACCACCCGCTCGACTCGATCGACAGGCAGAACGGCGAGATCGGTCTGCCCGTGAGCGACGCGGTGTCCGAAGACGACCTGCGCAACCTCATCGTGGGCTTTCCCAACATGTTCATGTGGATGGTGGGCCACCAACACGTGGTGCGCATCCGCGCGATCCGCGGGCCGGACGCCGCGCGCCCGGGCTTCTGGGAAGTGCAGTCGGGCTCGATCGCTGATTGGCCCTCGCAGGGTCGCATCGTCGAGCTCGTCGCCAACGACAACGGGACGCTCTCGATTTTCGGGACGATGATCGACTACGACACGATGGACTGCATGGAGCGTCGCTTCCGCCGCCTCACGCTCATGGACTTCATGAGCGGGTGGGCCGGCGATCACCGAGGCGCCGCGCAGGACCGCAATGTCGAGCTCGTGATTCCGATCCCGCCCGCCGCGCGCACCGCCGTGATGAACGCCATGATGCGCGCCCCGCGACGCATCGAGAGCGAGACCACGCTGCGCGGGATGTGATCAGCGCGCGGTCAGGCGAAACGTCACGCCGCCGAGCATGCAGCGAAACTCGAAGCGGCCCGCGGTCACCTGCGCCATCGTGACCATCGCCGGCGCGATCGCGCAGATCGTGTCGTCGAACGCCGTGTCGTCGTCCGCGAGGCGCACGCGGAGCATTCCGCCCGTGAGCTGCGCGGTGTCGACGCCCGAGGGGAAGCGGTAGTTCCACGAGGGGGCGATCGTGTTGTTGATGAAGCCCGAGCACTCTTCGCGGCCCGTGCCGACGGTGATGCAGACCTTGGGATCGGGCAGACGAAACGTCATGTTGATCCCGACGTCCCACTCGCCGCCCGTCCCGTTGCGCGCGCTCACGTCGCCTTCGACCGCGGTGATGGACCACTGGCCGCCGCCCATCATGCCCGCGAGCGTGCACGTGCCCATCGCTGTACAGGTCGCTCCTCCGCCGCACATTCCACAGACGCCGCCGCAGCCGTCGTCTCCGCACACGCGGCCTTCGCAGCGCGGCATACACGACGGGACGTCGCTCGGAACATCGGCCACCACGCCCGAGTCCGCCGTCGGAACATCAGCCGGAGCTCCTGTGTCTTCGAGCACGCCCGTGTCCTCGACGACGCCCGAGTCCGTGACCGAGCCCGTGTCGCGACGCGCGTCCGTCCCTGCGTCGGCGCCGGGATCGACGGGCATTCCGCAGCGGGCCAGCGAAAACAGCGCGAGCGCGCAGAGCGTGCGTCGGGCAACAGAGGGTCCGAGGTCCTTCATGCAGAACATTGTCACCCGAGCGGGCGGACGTTGACCACTGCGGGCGCGCACAGGTATCGAAGAACGCATGCGTCTCGCGTGCATTCGTATCTCGCAGACTCGTCGGCTCGCGATCGAGCGCGACGGGGAGGTCTTTCTTGCTAGCGAACTGGCGACCACCCTCGGAGCGCCGCAAGCGCCCAGGGATTTCGACGCCCTCTTCGCGGGAGACGCCTTCGGGACCGTCGAGCAGCTCTCGCAGCTCGACCGCTCGCTCTCCTCGGGAAACCGCCCCGCGACCGCGAAGCTCCAGCCCGGCTCGTTTCAGTGGGACGCCCCGGTGCCCCGGAGCTGCCAGATCCTCGACGGCTACGCCTTCGAGACCCACGTGAAAAACGCGCGGTCCAAGCGCGGTCTCGGCGTTCCGCCCGAGTGGTACGAGGTCCCGACGTACTACCGAAGCAACCCGCGGGCGCTCTTCGGGCACGAGGCGACGATCCCGTTTCCGCCTGATGAAAACATGTGCGACTACGAGCTCGAGTTCGCCGCGGTGCTCGGTCGCAACGTGAAGGACGCCACGGTCGAGCAGGCTGCGAGCGCCGTCATCGGCTACACGATTTTCAACGACTGCACCGCGCGCGCGGCGCAGCGCAAGGTGATGGCGATGGGCCTCGGGCCCGCGAAGGGCAAGGACTTCGCCAATCAGCTCGGCCCCGTGCTCGTCACGCCCGACGAGATCGGCGACATCGACGCGGTCGAGCTCGTCGCGCGCGTCAACGGCGCCGAGTGGTCTCGCGCGCTCTTCGGCAGCGCAGAGTTCTCGTTCGGCGAGATCATCGCGTTCGCGTGTCAGGGCATCGAGCTGTGGGCCGGCGACGTGATCGGCTCGGGCACCGTGGGCTTCGGCTGCGGTCTCGAGCTCGACAAGTTCTTGAACGACGGCGACGTCGTCGAGCTCGAGGCGAGCCGCGTCGGAGTGCTCCGAAGCAAGGTGGGACGCGCGCCCGCGCCGCCGAAGTTCGAACACAAGCGCAAGCGCCCCGACGCCGTGTAGCGAGTCACTCCGCGCGCCGCGGTCGAGCGCGCGCGGGGGCCGGCTCGAGCTCGACCTTCGGCAGCGCAGCGCCGAGCGTCTCGACCACCCACCGCGCCGCGGGGCCGAGCGCGCGCGGGGCCTTGTGGCTGGCCACGATTTCAAGTGGCGGGGGAAGCGCCAGCTCGAGCGAGATCCTGACGAGCCTCCGCGCGCGCAGCTCGGGCCCCGCGAGCCAGCACGGAAGCGAGCCGTAGCCCACGCCCGCCCGCAGCGCCGAGAGCCGCACGGACATGTCCATGAATCGCCACGTGGGGCCGCCCGAGACGCCGAGGTCCTTGCTCTTGAACGCGTCCGGGTTTCGATCGCTCATCACGAGCTGGACGTAGTTGCGCGAGACCGCGAGCGGGACCACGCCCTCGTGCGACGCGAGCGGATGCGACGGCGCGACGACGTGCACGAGCGTCATGCTCCCGATTCGCTCGTGAACGACCCCCGTCCCGGGCTCGTCGATCGCGACGTGCAGCGCGATGTCGCAGTCGCCGTCGCGCACGAGGGACATGGCGCTCCGCGCGGACTCGGCGCGAATCACGAGCTGCGTCGGCGGAAACCGCTGCGCAAACGGCGCCAAGAGCGCCCCGAGCTCGTCGGACAAAAGGAGGTTGTCGACCGCGACGCGGAGCCGCCCTTCGACCCTTCGTGTGTCCATCGTGCTCGCGACCGCCGCGAGTCGATCGACGTCCGCGAGCACCGCCCTCGCCTCGGCCAGCACCACGACGCCCTGCGGCGTGAGCATCGGCCTGTAGCCCGAGCGATCGAACAACAACACGCCGAGCCGCTCTTCGAGCGCGCCGATCGAGTAGCTGATCGAGCTCTGCGCTCGACGGAGCTTTCGCGCGGCCGCAGAGAGCGAGCCAGCGTCGGCGACGGTGACGAGAACGCGGAGCTGTTCGAGCGAGAGGTCCTGCATGGGGATCGCGGCGTCGAAAGGTATTCTATCGAATGATTCGATGGAGTTGTTCGACGGGGCAGCACTTCTGCTCTCGTTTCGCTCCCCTATGCTCGCGCGCAACCAACGAACATGAGCAAGCACAAGCACCTCTGGACGATCACTGGACTCACCCTCGCCCTCGCCGCCGCGGGCTCGGCCTTCGCGCAGTCGCGCGGACAAGGCCGCCCCGCCGCGCCGGGACAGCAGCGTCGTGACGCGGGCGCGCCTGCGGCGGACGCAGCGGCCGCTCCTCAGCCGGCGCAAGCCGCGGTCACCCCGCAGCCGCGCCCCACGGGACCGACGCAGTTCGAGATCCGCCCCGGCGGAATGTCTCGCGTCGCGTTTCAGTCCGACGCGCCCCTCGAGACGATCGACGGCGTGAGCACCGACACGCAGGGCAGCTTCACGGTCAACCCGAACAGCCCCGCGCAGGGCTTCACGGGCCGCGTTCAGGTCAGCGTCAACTCGCTCCGCACGGGCGCGGACATGCGCGACGAGCACCTCCGCGGCGGGATGTGGCTCGACGGCGCGCGCTTCGCGAACATCACGTTCGAGATGGTCCGCACCAACCTCGCGCAGCCGCTCCAGCCGGGCGCCGAGGCGAGCGGAACGGTGACGGGTCGCTTCACGATGCACGGCGTCACGCGCGAGATCACCGCGCCGGTGCGCGTTCGATACGTCCCGCTCTCGAGCGACCACGCGGGGATGCAGCAGTTCGGCGTCAACGCCGACATGATCCGCGTCCGCAGCGATTTCGCGCTCAACCTCTCGGACTACGGCATCAGCGTGATCGCCCCGCTGCGCCTCAAGGTCTCCAACACCATCACGATCCGCGTCGACCTCACGGCCTTCCGCCGCTGACACGCGCCGTTCGTACCGGAGGGGCTCGTGACGCACAGCGTGCGTGACGCACGCGCGTTCTGCGCGTTGATTTCCTGATCGTTCGCAGAGGACAGCGCGGCCCCGAGGCGCGCTATCCTCCGCGCGCCATGCTCGACTATCAGCGCAGGGGCCACGTGCCCGACAAGCACCACATCGTCTTCGATCGCCCCGACGGGCGCGGTGTGTTCTACGAAGAGTGCATCACGCGCCGCGGGTTCGACGGCGCGTACGCGATCCTCTACCACGCGTTTCCGACGACGGACGACGGCGCGGTGCGCAAGAGCACGCGCGGTTGGGCGGCGCCCGTCGCCGCCGTCGCCGAAGACGGAACGCTGCGCCGGAGGCTCTTCGACTCGAACAAGATCCCGACCGGCGGGCAGCTCGTCGACTGCCGTGTCCCCGTGCTCTTCAACGCGGACCTCGTGCTGTTGTTGGCCAAGCCCACCGCGTCGGACGACGTGTACTTCTCCAACGGCGACGGCGACGAGCTCGTGTACGTCTACTCGGGCAAGGGCAAGCTCGAGACGTCCTTCGGGTGGCTCCCGTTCAGCGACGGCGACTACGTGTGGATCCCCAAGGGCGTGATCCATCGCTGGCACCTCGAGGGCAGCGGCCATCAATTCATGGTGATGGAGGCGCGAAAGGAGCTGCGAATTCCCACGCAGTTTCGCAACGCGACCGGGCAGCTCAAGATGGACGCGCCCTACTGCCACCGAGACTTCATCCGCCCCGAAGGCGCCGCGTGGGAGCCCTCGATGGGACCGTCGGGGCCACAGACCGTCGTCTACAAAGTTCGCGATCGATTCAGCGAACGCACCATGCCGCACCACCCGCTCGACATCGTCGGCTGGGACGGAACGATGTACCCCATCGTGTTTCCCATCCTGCGATTTCAGCCGCGGATCGGACAGGTTCACCTCCCGCCCACCGCGCACATGACCTTCGCGGGCGAGGGCTTCATCGTGTGCAGCTTCGTCCCGCGCGTGACCGACTTTCACGAGAAGGCCGTGCCCTGCCCGTACCCGCACACCTCGGTCGACTGCGACGAAGTGATCTTGTACGTGCGCGGCAATTTCACGAGCCGCAAGGGCGTCGGGCCGGGCTGCATGTCGCTCCACCCGATGGGCGTTCCGCACGGGCCGCACCCCGGCGCGTACGAGCGATCGATCGGGACCAACCGCACCGACGAGCTCGCGGTGATGCTCGACACGTTCTTGCCCCTCGACCTGACGGCCAACGCCCTCGCGCTCGAGACGCCCGAGTACCACGACACGTGGAAGGTCCCCACCGCGCGCTGAGCGCCGCTGTAGGCCAACTCGTCTATCATCGCGGTCGATGGTTGAAGGACCGACGAGCACGCCTCGCGCTCGCGCGATGCTCGGCGCGCTCGAAGCGTGCGCGCTCGTGAGCGCCTCGATCGCGATCGGGATCCTCGGTCGCCCCAAGCTCGCGCAGCCCGACGTCGTGATGCTCTTCGTCCTCGCGATCATGGTGGTCGCGGTGCGACACAGCCGCGCGCTCGCGCTCTTCGCCGCGGCGCTCTCGGTGGCCGCGTACGACTTCTTCTTCGTCCCGCCGTTTCACACGTTCGCCGTCGATGAGCTGCGAAATCTCCTGACGTTCGCGATGCTCTTCGCGCTCGCCGTCGTGCTGAGCACGCTCAACGAACGCGCGCGAAAGAGCGAGCGCGCCGCGGCCGACGCGCGGCTGAAGGCCAGCACCGAAGAGATGAAGAGCACCCTGCTCAGCGCCGTGTCGCACGACATGCGGACGCCGCTCGCCGCGATCACCGGCGCCGCGACGACGCTTCGCGACAACGAGTCGCTCTCGACCGCGCAGCGACGCGAGCTCGTCGAGACCGTCTGCGAAGAGGCCGAACGCATGGAGCGCGTCGTTCGAAACCTGCTCGACATGACGCGGCTGCAGTCTGGGGCGCTCGCGGTCGCGCGCGAGTGGATCCCCGTCGAAGAGATGATCGGCTCGGCGCTCGTGCGGCTCGATCGCGCGCTCGCGGGTCGCGCCATCACGACCCACATCCCCGAAGACCTGCCCATGGTCGAGGTCGACCCCGTGCTCGTCGAGCAAGTGCTCATCAATTTGCTCGAAAACGCCGCGAAATACACGCCCGCGCAGAGCCCCATCGACCTGTCCGCGCGCCGCACGGACACGGGCGTCGAGCTCGTCGTCGCCGACCGCGGACCGGGCATCGCACCGGAAGAGCTCTCGCTCGTGTTCGAGAAGTTCTACCGCGGCGCCTCTGCGCGACCGGGCGGCGTCGGCCTCGGGCTCGCGATCAGCCGCGGAATCATCGAGGCCCACGGCGGATCGCTCTTCGCGCGCGCGCGCCCCCACGGCGGCGCAGAGTTCGTCGTCGAGCTCCCCGTGTCCGACAAGCGCCCGTCGCTTCCCCCCGAGCTCTCGACCCTCAGCGAGCGTCGCGCGCCATGACCGCCACCGCGCCGCTCGTGCTCGTCGTCGAAGACGAAGCGCAGATGACCCGGTTCTTGCGGGCCGCGCTCGAGTCGCACGGCTACCGCTTCGTCGAGGCGCGCACCGCCAAAGAAGCACTCGCGATCTGCACCGCCCAAGCGCCAGAGCTCATCCTGATGGACCTCGGCCTGCCCGACGGCGACGGAATCGAGCTCACGCGACGCATCCGCGAGTGGAGCCAGACGCCCATCATCGTGCTCTCGGCGCGCGGTCGCGAGTCGGACAAAGTCGACGCCCTCGACGCCGGCGCGGACGACTACGTGACCAAGCCCTTCGGCGTGAGCGAGCTGCTCGCGCGGATGCGCGTCGCCCTCCGCCACGCGCGCCGCGGCGCCGCGACAGAGAGCCCCGTGCTCGACGCAGGACCGCTGCGGATCGACCTCGCGCGAAGGGTCGTCACGCTCGACGGCGCCGAGGTGCACCTCACGCCGATCGAGTACCGCCTCCTCGCGTTGCTCGCGCAAAACGCAGACCGGGTGCTGACCCATCAATTCATGTTGCGCGAGGTGTGGGGCGCCGGACACAGCCACCAGCCCCACTACCTGCGCGTGTACATGGCGACCCTGCGGCGCAAGATCGAGCGCGACCCGTCGCACCCCAAGCTCTTGCACACGGAGCAAGGCGTCGGATACCGCCTGAAAATCGAGCCCGAATCGCCTTTGATAAAATCTTGATGCGCGGGCCGCACGCTTTGAGCGCGCGTTGATACGCCGCTCGCTACAACGCCGCTGGCCTATGTCAGCTCACTCTCTGGGGGAAGGCGGCGCGCACGCATCACACGGCGCGCCCAACAACGCTGGCGCGACCGCGGCGCTCGCGCTCGCGGCGCTCGGCGTCGTGTACGGCGACATCGGAACGTCGCCCCTCTACGCGATCAAGGAGTGCTTCGCGCGCGGGCACGGCGTCGATCCAACGCCGGGCAACGTCCTCGGCGTGCTCTCGCTCGTCGCGTGGTCGCTCATCCTCGTCGTGGTGGTGAAGTACATCTCGTTCATCCTGCGCGCGGACAACCGCGGAGAGGGCGGGATCCTCGCGCTGCTCGCGCTGGTCGTTCCCCATGGAGGCGCGGCGCGAAAGACGTCGGTGCTCGTGCTGCTCGGGCTGTTCGGCGCCGCGCTCTTGTACGGCGATGGAATGATCACGCCCGCCATCTCGGTCCTCTCGGCGGTCGAGGGGCTCGAGGTCGCGACGAGCACGCTCAAGCCGTACGTTGTTCCGATCACCGTCGTGATCTTGGTGGCGCTCTTCGCCGTTCAATCGCGCGGGACCGCGGGGATCGGTCGCGTGTTCGGCCCGATCACGCTGCTCTGGTTCGCGTCGATCGCGGCGATCGGGCTCGTGTGGGTCCTTCGTAGACCCGAGGTCCTCTACGCGCTCGACCCGCGAAACGCCGTGCGATTCTTCGCAGAGCACAAGCTGCACGGCGCGAAGCTCCTCGGCTCGGTCGTGCTGTGCGTGACCGGCGGCGAAGCGCTGTACGCAGACATGGGCCACTTCGGAAAGCGCCCGATTCGCCTCGCGTGGTACGGGGTTGTGTTTCCCGCGCTGCTCGCGAGCTACTTCGGTCAAGGCGCCGCGCTCTTGTCCCGCGGCGACGCGATCCGCGACAACCCGTTCTTCGGAACCGTGCCCTCGATCGCGCTGATCCCCATGGTGATCCTCGCGACCGCGGCGACGGTCATCGCGTCGCAAGCGCTCATTTCAGGGGCGTTTTCGCTGACGCAACAGGCCGTTCAGCTCGGCTATTGCCCGCGCGTCGAGATCGTTCACACCTCGGCGCACGCCGAGGGTCAGATCTACATCCCCGAAGTGAACAGGATCTTGATGGTCGCGTGCGTCGCGCTCGTGCTCGCGTTTCGCGAGTCGACGCGGCTCGCCGCGGCGTACGGGATCGCCGTCACAGGGACGATGGCGATCACGTCGATCTTGTTCTTTCAGCTCACGCGACAGTGGAAGTGGCCGCTGTGGAAGAGCCTCGGCCTCGTGTCGCTCTTTCTCGTCGTGGACGTCGCGTTTCTCGCGGCCAACGTCGTCAAGATCGCCGACGGAGGGTGGGTCCCGATCGTCGTCGCGTTGGCCGTGCTCGCCGTCATGACAACCTGGAAGGCGGGTCGCGCCGTCCTCGCCGAGCGCATCCTCGCCTCGACGCTCCCGCTGCAACAACTGCTCGATGACATCGAGCAAAATCCCCCGCCGCGCGTCCCAGGAACGGCCGTCTTCATGACCTCGAACCCCGAGGGCGCCCCCCCGGTGCTGCTGCACCACCTCAAGCACAACAAATCACTGCACCAGCGAGTGATCCTGCTCTCGGTCAAGAGTGTGCACGTGCCCACGGTGCCCGAGAGTCAGTGCGTCGAGCGCAAGGAGCTCAGCGCGGGGTTCACGCAGATCGTCGCGTCGTACGGGTTCATGCAGAGCCCCGACATGCGCGAGATCTTTCGGCTCGCGTCGACGCCCGAGCTCGAGCTGTCCGCGTACAGCGTGAGCTTCTACCTCGGGCGCGAGACGCTCTTGCCGAGCAAGCGCGGCGCGCTCTCGCGCTGGCGCGCGGCGCTGTTCGCGTTGCTCTCGCGCAACGCTCGTCCGGCGACGATGTTCTTTCGCATTCCCCCGAGCCGCGTCGTCGAGCTCGGGATGCAAGTCGAGCTCTGATCGTTCAGCGCGCTCAGCCGTCGCCGCGCCGATCGCGCTTCTTCTCGCTGTTGCGCTTCTTCTCGTCGAGCCTTCGCAGCTTGCTCCCGTAGCTCGGCTTGGTGGCCTTGCGCTTCTTCGGCTCGAAGAGCGCCGCGCGGATGATGGCCGCGAGCTTGTCGCGGGCGTCCTCGAGGTTCTTCAGCTGGTCGCGCGTCGCCGAGCTCGTCACGCACACGCGGCCTTCGGCGTCGAGCTTCGAGGCGTTGTTCGCGCGCAGCCGAGCCTTCACGGCGTCCGTGAGCTGCTCGCACTTCGTCAGCTCGAAACGCAGGTCGATCTTCGACGCGACCTTGTTCACGTTTTGCCCGCCGGGTCCGCCCGAGCGGACCGCGGTCCACGTGATCAGCTCGTCGGGGATCACTATCGCGTCGTTGACGACCAGGTCTGCCATCGCGCTACCAGCGTATGCGAAACAGCACCGCGTTGGGTACCGCTGGATCGATCCACTCGGGGTCCGAGATCGTCCCGTTCGGCGTCGCGCAGGTCTCGAACGTCGTCGACATCGAGCCCGCGCCCGACACGAAGAACGCGTATTCGACGCGGCGAGCCGCAGGCAGAGACATCTTCATCACGCCCGAGCGCGGGCCGGTCTTCTCGTACGCATAGAAGATCCCCTTCGTCGCGACCGTCGCAAACGACTGCATTCGCGTGAAGAACGTCTCGGGACTCAGCCCGAACAACCGCACGAACCCGTCGATCAGCGGCGCGAACACGGGCAACCCGATCCGCACAGTCTCGACGCCAGCCGTGCGGACGAGCGAGAGCCCGCCGACGCGCTCGATCGCACAATCGAGCGCCTGGGTACGCTCGAACGAGATCCAAGAGGACACGAGCGGCGGCGAGTCGAGAAGCGCGTACTCCTGCGGTCCCAAGTGCGCGCGGACCGCGTTCATGTGGCCCGACTTTTCGATCCAACGAAGTCGATTGCTCCACTGGCTCGCGCGAATCATCGGCATCTCGGCGGACGTCCCTTGCATCGCCATCATCGCACCGCCGCGGAGCGTACAGCGACGAGCGCCTCTCGGGCGAGCGCGGATTTTCGCCGCGTTTACAGCGCCCCGCGGTACACGCGATAGCGTCGGTAGACCGTGAACCCGAGCCCCGCGAGGATGAAGTTGATCTTCACGTTTTCTTCACCCGTCAGGCTCAAGTCCGCTTCTCTGTAGCCTTTGTCGAGCATGGCGATCGTGCAGTCTTCGATCAGCAACGACTCGAGCCCGCGCGAGCGAAACGCGGGGTCGATCACGAGGATCTTGAAGCACGCGCGCTCGAGGCGCTTCATCTTGCGCCAGACGCGGTAGAGGCCGACGGGGTCGAGCCGGCCGTTCGCCAACTGCAGCGCCTCGTTGGCGTCGGGGAGAACGAGCGCGAATCCAGCAGCCTTTCCATCGACTTCGACGAGCTTGATCAACGACGGGTCGACGATCGGCTTGAAGCTCTCGCAGATCGTTCGAAACGTGTCCCACGGCATCGGCACGAACCCTTCGACCGTGGCCAGCGATCGGTTGAACAGGTCGTGCGCGAGGCGAATCTCTTCGTCCCATCGCGCGAGGTCCATCGTCCGCACTCGAACGCTCTTGTTCGATCGCGCCCGCGCCGCAGCGCGCGTCAGCTTCTCGGGAAAGATCTTCGCGAGCTCCTTCGAGCCGCCCTCCGGCGCCTTCACGAGCCACGCGTACGCCTCGAGTCCCGGCTCGAGCCCCGCGCGCTGCGCGTAGTCCGCGTAGTAGCGCTTGTGGTGGCTCTCCATCATCGCGGGCCGCGTGTCGAAGCCGTCGACTTGAATCCCGTGCTCTTCCGCGACGCTCGGGTTGTACGGGCCCTCGATGCCCTCGCAGCCCTTCGCTCGGAGCCACGCGCGCGCGGCGTCGAACAGGGCGCTCGCGACGCGGGGATCTTCGATGCACTCGAACCACCCGAAGTGTCCGACGCGGTCTTTTTTCACGGCGAAGCGATGCGGGTCGACGATCGCCGCGATCGTGCCGACGAGCTCACCGTCGCGACGGGCGAGAAAGAGCTCGCGTGAAGCGTTGTTCCAAAACGGATCGCGGCCGGGCGTCAATCGATCCGCGAGCTGCGCCGTGATCGGCTGCACGTAGTTGGGATCGCCCCGGTAGAGCGTCGCAGGCCAGCGACAGAACAGCTCGATCTCGCGTCGCGAACGCGCCGGAGTCACCTGGATTTCGCCTGTTCTTCCAGCGATGAGCGCGCGCGCGATCTTCGCCGTCGAGGCCGAGTCCGCCAGCGAGCGCGCCACCGTGGCGAGCTTCTCTGCCAATTGCTCTGCGTTCATGTCGGGATCGTCCCTCCAACGTTCGTGCCGCGCTCGCTCGGCCCACCAAATGCCCCGCGGACGTGAAGATCAACCGGGCGTCTCGCGGCGCACGCCGCCGCGACCGTGCCACACAGGCACACCCGCTCGATCGAAGCGTGGCGCGAACGGCACGGAGTTTCGAGCACTCTCGCGAGAATACCTGTGTTTGTATTGGCACGCTCCGTGAAGTCGTCGCACGCGATGTTCGCAAGGGTTCGACAAGCAGGACGCGCGGCGATCGCGTTCGTCGCGGCAACGGCGACCGCGCTCTCGCTCTCGCTTTCGGGCGTTGCGTACGCGCAACCATCGAACCCCTCGCCCGCGCCGACGACGGCCATCGCGAACACAGCGCGCGTCGCACCCGCGCGCCCTGCGCCCGTGCAGGGGCCGCGCACGGACGTCGGCGCGGACGGCGTGCGTCGATACTGGATGGCGGACCTCTATCTCTGCGGCGGCTTCAATCAGCTCACGCTCGCGCTGCTCGGAGGCTTTCGTCACCGCTGGGATGCGCCGCGCGTCGACAATCTATTGCTCGACAACCGACGGCTCGAGCTCGGGGTCGAGTTCAACCTCAACCCGGGATTTCTCTCGGCGGGCGCGTACGTCGAGTGGACCCCGCTGCAGATCCTCGTGCTGCGCGCGCAGACCGACGTGTACGGACACTGGGGGATCTACGGCGCCATCAAGCGCTACGAGACAGCGTCCACGCGCGAAGACTGGTCCGACAACGCGCGCGAGCTCTGTCAGGGGTGCCGGCCTGGATTCGTGCAGCGGGCGCTCGGCCGCGTGGTGCTCCAAGCGCAGCTCGGCCCCATCGCCGTGCGGAGCCAGACCGACGTGGGCTTCTACGCGCTGCACGGAGACGAGCCGAATTTCATCTTGATCGAGCACGACATCCTCGCGGCGCGGCGCGAAGTGATCGTCCTCGAAGACGCGCAGCTCTTGGTCGAGCCGTACCGACGGCCGGACAAGACGGGGCTCTTCATCGGGCCCATGTATTCATTTGCGCGCACGCTCTTCGCGGGCGTTCAACGGCACAGGGTCTCGCTCTTCGGCGAGTGGGTCTTTCACCGGCGGCTCGGGCCCTTCGCGCGACCGCGGGCGATCGGATTCGCCGGCTACCACATCGAAGACCGCAACCGCGGCGGCGGCTTCATCGGCGTGATCGGCTTGGGAACCGAGTTCGACCTGTGATCCTCGGTTTCGGGCGTACAGTGTATCGCCGTGCTGCTCGACAACCTCACACCCGCGCAAGCGCGCGCGGCGATCGGCGCGATGCGCGCGGTCGCTGACGCTTCGCCAGGACTACACCCAGACGAGCGCTCGATGCTCGCCGTCACCGCGCGCACGCTCGGGCTCGACGAAGATCCGCTCACGATCCTCGCGATCACGCCGGACGAGCTCGCCGAGCTCGTCGCCGAGCCTCGCGATCGCCTGCGAATCATCCAGTGCATGCTGCTCATGTCGCTCATGGACGGGAGCGCCGACCGCGAGGAGTCCGAGCTCATTCGTCGCTTCGCCGCGACGCTCGGCGTTCACGACGAGCGCGTCGAGAGCCTTCGTCAGCTCGCCGAGGGGCGCCTCACGCGCTTGTGGCTCGGCCTCGCGTGGAAGTCCTACGGCCACGAGGAGTTCATCAAAGCGCTCCGCGACGAGGGGCCGCGCGGCGTGTGGAAGATCGTCGGACCGATGATGGGCGCGGCGACCGACTGGGGCTTGGCGCGAAAGTTCATCTCGTACGGCGAGCTCGAAGAGGGCACGCTCGGACGCGAGTACTTCAATTGGGTCCGGTCGCATCGGTTCCCCTTTCCGGGTGAGCCGGGCGGCGTTCCCGAGCGCGGCGTGTGGCACGACCTCACACACGTCCTCGGCGGCTACGGAACGGATCCCGACGGCGAAGTCCAGGTCGTCTCGTTCATCGCGGGCTACCGTCGCGAGGACCCGTTCTTCTGGCTCTTCTCGATCGCCCTGCAATTTCACTTGGGATTGCGCGTCTCGCCGTACTCGCCCGGCGGCCACACCGGCCACTTTCAACCCGCGATGGTCCAGCGCGCCTACGCTCGCGGCCAGCGCGTGAAGCGAGACCTCAGCGAAGCGTGGGACTGGGCGCCCGAGATGCACCGACCGATCGCCCTCGTGCGCGAAGACCTCGGCATCGGCGAGTGACGTCTCGAAGCGCGTCGCGCTACGCTTCTTGATTGCGTGTGCTCGTCGCGTCCTCGACGGCCCAGCCCGCGAGCCCGAAGAGCGCGTACCCGACCGCGTTGAACACGCCGTGATAGCGCGCCATGAACGGGATCGTCGGCCACGATCCGTGCGTGACCCGCGACCACGCGTACGCCACCGCGAGCGCCATCGTGAGCGCCAACGTCGTGCTCGACGCGTTGAGCAGCCCGCGCGCTGCGCTCGAGCGTACCTCCCGTCGCGCCGCCGACACCGTGAGTCCGCCGAGGACGAGCAGCGCCGCCGCGAGGATCACCGCCGTGACGAGCTCGACCACGCGCGTGCTCGTCACTTGCGAGACGGTGATCCCTCCGCCGACCAGGCCCGGGCCGAGCACGACGATCCCGAGCACGATCGAGGCGACGCGACGCGCGCGATCGCTCGCGTTCGGTGACTCGAGGGCGATCGCGACGCGCGCGGCGAAGAGCGGGGCCACCCACCCCGCGAAGTGAAAGTGCACCGCCGTGAGCCGAACGATCGCGTCGTCGAAGCCGAGGGGGCGCATTCCTCCGCGCGCGAGGGCGTGCCACGCGCCGCCAACGGCGAGGTACATGAGAGCAGCGTCGATGGCGAAGCGCGGGTCGCGCAGCGATTTTGCAGCGCGAAACCGCTGGATCGCGCGGTAGCCGCCGAGGAGAGACACGGCCCCACAAAACAAGAGCCACGGCGCGGTGACCGAGAGCGCCGTCGCGCCCCGCGGCGCGAGCACGGACGCGACGACGGTGAGCGCGAGGACGGGCTGGAGGCGCACGAGCGCCGCGAGCGCGCGCTGATCGCCCGAGCCCAGAGTTCCGTGGGAGGCGAGCGAGAGGCCGAGGGGAATCCCGACGAGCGGACCGAGCACGAGGAGCTTCTCGATGAGGTCGATCTGCGCGAACGGGAGCACGGGCGCGAGCGCGAACGCAGCGCCGCTGATCGCGCCGACGACCGCAGAAAACAGCGCAAATCGGGAGGTCTTCTCGCGCGCTCCCTCCGCGGCGGGCCGCGCGGCGCTCACCGCACGGGGCTCACGGAGAACTCGACCGTCGGCCGCCCCGTGGCGTCGAGCTCGATGAACGCGTTGCTCTCGGGCTCGTACGCCTTGAGCGCGCCGTTCTTCAGGTCGTACACCCACCCGTGGAGCTCGATGCGATCGCGCTCGAGCGCCCACGTCACCGCTGGGTACGTGAGGAGATTCTCGAGCTGCACGGGCACGCTCTCGTACGCGAGGTGCGAGACGAGCTCGTCGTCCGACGCGTCCTTCATCGACGTGCGCACGCGATTGTAGAGATGATCCGCGTCGGCCAGCCATTCGGCGAGCGAAGGCATGTGCGCCGCGAGCTTCACCGGACCGTCGGCGAGCGCCCGCAGCCCGCCGCACATCGTGTGCCCGCACACGATCACGTGCCGAACCTTGAGGCCCATGATCGCGTACTCGACCGCGGCGCCCACAGCGCGGTGGTGGCCCTTTCCGTACGGGGGGACGAGCGCCGCGATGTTGCGCATGACGAAGAGGTCGCCGGGCTCTGCTTGCAGAATCACGTCGGGCACGACCCGCGCGTCGCAGCAGGAGATCACGAGCGCCTTCGGCTCGTGAACGCCGCCGGCGAGCGTCGCGAAGAGCTCTGCCTCCGAGCTGAAGTAGTCGCGCTTGAAGGACTCGTGCCCCAAAAGGAGCCTCTGCACTGGATCGTTTCTCACGGACACATCGCTCCTGAATTGTATGTGTTGTGTTTCAAGTGGCCGCCGCGCCGCGCTGGGTCCACTGCGGCGGGGACCAGCCCCCCGTCGCCTCTTCGAGCGCGAGCGCGACGGCGATGCTCACGTGATCGCGGCCGTGCGCTGCGACGACCTGCACCCCGAGGGGAACGCCGTCGCGATCGAGCCCCATCGGCACCGCGGTCACGGGCAGCTGCGTCGCGTTGAACACCGCCGTGTGGCCCCACTGAATGGGCATCCAAATGGGAGTCCCGTGCTTGGGCGCCCTGCGCGCGTGCGGCGGAAAGAGCAGCACGCCATCGTCCCCGAGCAGCTCGTCGAGCGAGGCGCGCAGCGCGCGTGCGGCGCGGACGCCCTCGACGGTCTTGTCTCCGAACAGCGCGGGGAGCTTCTCGAGAAACGCGAGGCCCGACGCGGGCAGCGTGAACTCCGAGCGCCCGAAGAGCCCCTTGATGAACTCGATCCCGCCGCGAACGGGTCGCCCGCCGCCGAGCAGCTCGGAGAACGAGGGCCCTCCCGCGGAGCCGAGCGTCGCGGCCCAAAGCTCGATCGCGTCGTTGAAGGCTGGGATCGATTTGCGCTCGACCCGTGCGCCTCGTTTCGCGAGCAATTCGCCAGCGCGTTCGACGGTGTCTCGCAGGTCCTTCGACGCGCGGAGCGGCGCGGGCTCGTCGACGACGAACACGCGCAGCGAGGACAGCTCGACCTGCGACGGGTCTCGCGTGGGCATCGGCACGCACGCGTCGTCCTCGCCGTCGGGGCCTTCGAGCATCGCGAGGAGCGGCGCGAGGTCCTCGGCCCTGCGCGTGATGGGTCCGGTCGCGAGCATGCGCCGCGCTTCGCCGTGCGCGGGCGGGTACTGCCCCGAGCCCGGCACACGACCGCCGGAGGGCTTGTGCCCGAACACCCCGTTGAAGAACGCGGGCATGCGAATGCTCCCGCCGATGTCGCTCCCGAGCCCGAACGGCGCGCCGCCCGCGCCGACGATCGCGCCTTCGCCGCCGGACGATCCGCCGCTGGTTCGATCGGGCGCGAACGCCGATCCCGTGCGGCCGTACACGCGGTTGTCGCTCTCGAGCCACATGCAGAGCTCGCTCGTGTTGGTGACGCCGAGGGGGATCGCTCCGTGCGCGCGGAGGCGCGCGACGGTGACGCTGTCTCGGTCCGCGACGACGTTCTTTCGCGCGACGAGGCCGGCGCTGTTCGGCATTCCCTCGAGCGCAAACGACTCTTTGATCGAGCACGGAACGCCGTGGAGCCCCAGCAGCCCCTCGCCTCCGTCGCGCGCGACTCGTCGATCCGCCTCGTCCGCCTCGCTCCTCGCGCGCTCGAACCGTTCGGCCACCACCGCGTTGATCGTCGGATTGACCCGCTGGATCACGGCGATGTGCGCGTCGACCACGGCCCTGGACGACCACTCACCAGCGCGGATGTGGCGCGCGATGGACTGAGCCGACGCGCGAAGACTCGGGTGCTCCATCGATTCGAGTGCGATCCCTACGAGCCGACCGTACACCGCAGCAGCCCGCGGCTACCGCAGAAATTCCGCACTCTTTCAAAAATCGTAGCGGTCGCTGTAAGCCCCGTCGAGGCATCCGCGTACTTGGGGGCGAACCCACGGAGGTCCCACCCATGCTGCACCGCTCTGCTCCTCTCTATCTGTCTCTCGTCACCGCGATCGCTGGCTGCGCGGGTGGCTCTTCGGACCGCGCGTTCGCGTCCAGCGCTTCCTACGGCTCGAGCGGCGGCGCTGGCGGCTCAGCGGCCTCCGCGCCGATGAGCGGATCGTACGGCGGCGAATCCTCGGGTGGCGCGATGGCGGACTCGGTCGCTTCGACGCCCACGTCGCGCCCCGCGATGGACATGCCCTCGCCCGTCCGCGCATCCGCGCCCGTCGCCCCCGGAACGATGGCCGTTCGTCGCGCCGAAGCGAGCCCTGTCGCGGTCGGAGCGACCGCCGGAGGCTCCGCGGGCATGGTGGCTCCCACGTCGGTGACGGTCACCACGACCACGTCCGTCACGACCAACGTCGCGCCGGTGATCGTCGAGCAGCAGCAGACGACGGCGGGCTTGCTCACGGCGGCCACGGTGGGCGATCACGACCGCCGCAACCCGTATCTCGAATACTTGGGCCGACACTCGGGCGAGCGCTCGATGCTGCGCTTGGACATGTCGCGCCGCGTTCGATTTCGTGTGCTCGACGGCCAGGGCCAGCCCGTCAACGACGCGAGCATCTCCGTTGTGGGCTCGGGCGCGCAGGTCGCAGGTCGCTCGCACGCCGACGGGATCTGGGACTTCTATCCCAACCTCTACGGCGCCCAAGTCGGCGGAACGATGTCCGTCCACGTCCGCTCGTCTGCGGGTGAGGCGCAGGCGTCGGTGAACGTTCCCTTCGGCGGTGACGGCCAAGACGTGATGGTGCGGCTCAACGGATCGAGCGCTGGCGCGCCGCGCGTTCTCGACCTCGGCTTCGCGATCGACGTCACGGGCTCGATGGGCGACGAGCTCCACTACATTCACGCCGAGCTCTCGAACATCGTCCAGCGCATCCAAGCGTCGGTTCCCGGAACGACCGTTCGCGTCGGCGCGACCTTCTACCGCGATCGCACGGACCCCGTGGTGGTTCAGCAGATCCCCTTCACGACAAACATCCCCGGCTTCGTCTCGATGATGGGCACCGTGAGCGCCAGCGGCGGCGGCGACTACCCCGAAGACATGAACGCGGGGCTCGAAGCCGCGATGCGCCGCTTGCAGTGGAGCGAGGGCAACGCCGTCCGCGTCCTCGTCGTCGTCGCCGACGCGCCTCCGCAGCACTACAACGACACGCAGTTCACCTACCGCGAGGCGATGTTCGACGCGGCCTCGCGCGGAATCCGCCTCTTGCCCGTCGCCGCCTCGGGCGCCGATCGCTCGGTCGAGTACCTCTTTCGCGCGATGGGCGCGAGCTCGGGCGCGCCGTACGTCTACCTCACCGACGAATCCGGCGTCGGCAACCCCCACATGGAAGCGGACACCGATCGCGTCGCGGTCGAGCGCTTCAACGGCCTGCTCACGCGCCTCGTGATCTCCGACCTCCGCGGCCAGGGAATGCACGAGATGATCCGCGACGCGCAGTGAGCCGAAGGGCGCACGCGGGGGAATGCTCAGGGGGAGCAAAAGGGCAGATCTGCCCATCGTGTCCCAAACTTGGGACACAGTGGGCATATCTGCCCTCGGCGTGAGACACTGGCGTTCGTGAAGAAACAACGCACCCCCGCGAGCAACGACGAACTCGCGGCCTTCGTTCGCTCGGCCAACCGCGCGCAGCGAGCGAGAGAGAAGCGCTATCGCGCGATGCTCCGCGGGATCGAGCGAGACCTCGCGCTCGGGCCGAAGGCGTTCGTCTCACTATGGCGCGCGGTGGGCGTCGTGCTCGACGAGAAGCTCTATCGCTCCGATCACGAGACGGCCCAGGCGTGGCTCACGGCCGTGGTCCGCACGTCGCGGTCGCGCGCGTACGCCAAGATCAAGCTCGCGCGCTACATCGAGCAGGACCTCTTCGATCGCTGCTCCGAGAGCGTCGCGCACGCAGCGCTCGCCCTCCTCGAAGCGCGCAAGGGCCCGCTCGCGCCCGACGCCACCGTGGACCTCTCGCGCATCACCATCGATCGAAAGCGCCGCGCGCTCGAGTCGCTCACGGTCACCGAGCTGCAGCGCGAGCTCGATCGCCTCTCCAACCGCGACGAGCGCGTCTCGCCCGTCGTCGGCCGATTGCACACCGAGGTCACCCGTTCGATCGAAGGAGCGACGGTGCGCGCGAAGGACGGGCGGCTCGTGATCTCGGGGATTCCACTGACAGAGCTCGCGTCGCTGCGGGACGCGATCGATCGCGCGCTCGAGGACGATCGCTGAGCTTCGCACGGGGGCTGCACTTCTTCACACCGAGGCGCAGCGCGCCGCTCGATGCTCGCGGTCGATGAGCTCTGCCAAGGGACAACTGCTTCGATGGCTCGGCGACTTCGTTCTCAACGAGTCCACGGTGCGCGCCGTCGAGATCCGCGAGCCGTTCGCGACGATCGAGCTCGACCCGATCGTGGGCGTCGAGCCCGGTGACAAGATTCAAGTGCTGCTCCCGTCGAACGACGTGCGCACGTACACGCCCATCGCCGGGAGCTTCACGAGGCTCGTCGCGCACCTCCACGCGGACACGCCCGGACCGCGTTGGGCGCGCTCCGTGCGCGTCGGAGATCGCGTGCGCTTCAAGGGCCCCGATCGCTGCGTGCGCTTGCCCGAAGGCCGCGTGACGATCGTCGGGGATGCGACGTCCATCGCGACCGCGCTCGCGTTCGCCGCAGCACGACCGGGCGCGGTGACGGCGTTGATCGAAGGGAGCGCGCCGTTCGAGGGGCTGCGATCGTTCGTGGGAGAGCCGTCGCACACGCACGCGGCGATCGCCGAGGCGATCGATCCGTCGAGCGCCGTCGTGCTCACGGGCGGATCGGCGCTCGTCCAAGGCGTTCGATCGCATTTGCGCAAGCGCTCGATCGACGCGAAGACCAAGGCCTACTGGGCCCCCGGCCGCGTGGGGTTGGATTGAGCGGACCGATCACCACGGATCGGGGCTGAGCGACTTGAATCCGTGTGCCAGCGTGATCCCGAGGTTGAGCAAGAGGTCGGGCCTGGCGTTGAGCACGTACACGGTCTTCGAGAGCGCGAACACCTCGTGCTCGACGCGCTCGGGCTCGAGCTTCACCCCGCGGTCGCGCGCGCACTCGACGAACATCGGGAGGACTTTGTCCGCGAGCCTGAGCGCCGTATCCATCACGAAGAGCGACAAGTGCGGTCGAAGCGCGCCCACGCGATCGAGAAACGCGCCGACTTCGCTCGCGTGAAGGTGCTTCGGCGGAGAGCTCTTCAGCTCGAGCATCACGAGCTTGCCCTCGCCCGCGGCCACCAAATCAAGATCGCCTCCCACGCCGGCGGCGCCGAACTTCACGTCTTCGGCGACGTCGAAGCCGTACTCCGAGCGGAGGGTGCGGGCGACGTACCACTCGAGCGTTCCACCGAAGGAGTCCGGGGGGTGAAGGAGGCGGTACTTCGCGTCGTCCACGCGCTCTGCGAGCGAGAGCGCGACGAGCGCTTCGGCGAAGGTCACCGCGCGCCGTGCGTCGAGGTACTTCGTGCACTCGGTCGGGTCGAACCCTTCGCGATGGCGGATCGCGCCCCGCAAGAACAGTCGAAACCCGTAGTGCCCGAGCAGCTCGTACAGCTTGTCCCCGACGCGCGCCTCGTCACGCGCGGCGAACGGGAGGTCCAGCGCCGCGCTCCTCGGTGAGAATCCCCGGCGCACGAGCATCTTCGCCGCCTCGCCCCGCGCCGCCACCGTCGGCGCCGCAGGAACAAGCGACCCGCGCGCGGCGTCTCGCTCTTGCTCCCTCGCGGTGCGCTCGTCGGTCACTGGCTCACTCGTGTTCGCGGCGCGCTCAACCGCGGGCCCACACCGAGGCCATCCACGCCTCGACCGCGTCGCAATCCGTCGGAATGTCTCGCGACAAGTTGTCGTACCCGTGGTCCGTCACGAGCACGTCGTCCTCGATGCGAACGCCGATGCCCCGGTATTTCGCAGGCACCGTGAGGTCGTCGATCTGAAAGTACAGCCCCGGCTCGACCGTGAGCACCATGCCCGCCTCGAGCTTGCCGTACTTGTAGTTCTCCATTCGCGCGCGGGCGCAGTCGTGCACGTCGAGCCCGAGCATGTGACTCACGTTGTGCAGCGTGTAGCGCTTGTAGAACATCTTGCTGTCGTCGAGCGCCTCGTCGAGCGAGCACTTCAAGATGCCCATCGCGATCAGGCCCTCGGTGAGCACGCGCATCGCCGCGCGATTGGGCGCGAGGAAGTCCCTCCCGGGCGAGACCTCCTTCATCGCCTCGAGCCGCGCGCGGTCGACGAGCGTGTAGATCTCTCGCTGCGCCGCGGTGAAGCGCCCCGAAATCGGGAGCGTCCGCGTGATGTCCGCCGTGTAGAGCGAGTTGCCCTCGACGCCCGCGTCGAGCAGCAAGAGCTCGCCCTTCTTCAGGCCGCCGTCGTTTCGGGTCCAGTGCAGCGTGCACGCGTGACAGCCCGCGGCGGCGATCGTGCCGTAGCCGACGTCGTTGCCCTCGACGCGCGCGCGCAGATTGAACACGCCTTCGACCTCGCGCTCGCTCTGCGCGACCTTCAGGCGCGTGATCACGTCTTCGAACCCGCGCTTGGTGCTCGCGATGCTGTCGCGCAGCTCTCGCACCTCGATGCTCTCTTTGCGAAGCCGCAGCTCGCTGCAAAACGTCGCGAGCTCTGTGTCCTCGTCGCTCCGCGCCGCGATCACCGAGTCGACGCGCTTGGACACGCCGCGCAAAACGCGGGTCTTCGTCGCGGGGAGCTTCGCGAGGTCCGCCGCGAGCGCGCCGAGCGAGCGAGCTTCATCGACGGCGAAGCGCGCGCGAGACTCTTCGACGCCGAGCCGCGGCCCGACCCACAGCTCGCCCTTGTTTCGATCGGTGAAGAACGTCGCGTCGGTCTTGCCCGGGTTGGGCTCGACGTAGAGCACGTCTCGGTGGCCATCTTTGGTGGGCTCGAGCACGAGCACGCAGTCGGGCTCGTGGTTGCCCGTGAAGTAGAAGAACTCGCTGTTCGGTCGAAAGCGGTAGTGCGTGTCGTTGGCGCGCACTTTTTCGTGCCCGGTCGCGAGCACGATGTACTCGCCCGCGAAGCGCTTCGAGAGCTTCTTGCGGCGCGCGCGAAACGCGTCCGCGTGCGCGATCGGCGAGGGCAGGCCGCCGTTCTTCGCCTTCCAGTCGCGCGTCATGAACTCGAGCAACGCCGGCGGGTTGGCCGTGTCGTGGCTCGCCGCGGGCTTCGCCTTGGGCGCCTTCGCCTTCGCCGAAGGCTTCGCGACGGCCTTGGCGGGCTTCTTCTTCCCGGGAGCCTTCGCGGATGTTGATTTCGTGGGCTTGCTTCCGCGCGCGGCGCCGACGGTGGCGCGCGTGGCAGCGGACGAGTCGCGTTCGCGCTTCATGGCGCGGGGAGTGTAGCGCGAACAGCGAACGCGCGTCGCGAGCGGCTACTCGTTGGACGGCTGGCTGCTCGTGCGCGACTCGGGGAGCACGAAGCGCTCGGTCCCGATGCGCAGCTGCCGCGTCACGGCGCGGCGCTCGATGATGCGACCTGCGTCGACGACGCCGAGCGCAGAGAGCGCCGAGCGCGCGCGAAACACTTCGACGTTGAGCCGCTCGAGGTCGAACGAGAGCTTCTTCGCGAGGTCCGACGAGTACACCCAGCCGCGGTCGGCCTCGGGCAAGTGACTGTCGCCCGAGCGCTCGCGGGCGAGCACCATGAGCAGATAGTTGGCCGCGCGCGCAGAGATGCGCTGGTTCGCCTCGCGAAGGAGCACCTCGACGTACTCTTCGTCGCGCGACGCGAAGAACTCGAGCGTCAACCGACCGAGCACCAACGGCGTCTCGAGCGGCTGCACGGTCGAGCGAACGTCCGCGCTGTCATCGGTCGGCGCGAGCACACGCCACACGGCGCCGTCGATCTCGAACGTGTCTCCGTCGACGAGCGGCTTGACGCCTTCGGCGTGCTCGACGACCCATCCGCCGCCGCCCTGCACCACCGTGGCGATGGGCTTTTCGGGCGATGGAATCGCCAAGACGCTCCCGCCGCTCTCGACCACCGTTCCATCGGGTCGAACGATCGCGGGCCCCGGAGCGCCGTCTTCGAGGAGCTTCATCGCGCTCGAGCCGCACTCGATCGACGCGCCGCGGCTCACTTCGATGCGCTCGCCAGCCTTGAGCAGCGCGCCATCGACGCGCGTCCCATTGCGGCTGCCGAGGTCGCGAACGGACCAACGACCGCGAACATATGCAAGGACCGCATGCTCAGCAGAGACAGTACGATCTTCGAGACGAACGTGGCACGACGACGAGCGGCCGATGAGGGACCGCGAAGGTAGTGCGACCAGTCCGTGATCCGAGGCGACCACGCCCATAACGGTGCATTACACTAGCAGGATTTCGCTCGGTGATCGCAAGCTGATTTCGACGACCGCGTGGGGGTGCGGGTCAGAGCTTCCAGTACGTCCCGAAATCGATGTGCGCATACGGGAGACCAAAGCTCTCGTTGCGCGCGGCGGCGCGGACAGCGTCGAGCGGCGTCGCGAAGAAAAACTGTGGAAGTCCCGCAGCCGCGAGCTCGTTGTCCGTCCCCATGCGATAGCGCTGCACGTCGAGCAACCACTGGTAGCCGCCGCCCAGTCGGATGAACAGCGAGCGAGACGGTCGGATCTGCACCTGTCCGCCGACGCCCAGCCAACCGCTCACCACGGGAAACTCAGGCCTCCCGGGGATGATCGACCCGCGCACGAGCGCGAGGTTCGTCGAGGCGTTTGCATTCACACCAATCGTGACGGCTCGCAGCGAGATCGGATCGATCGAGAGCCAGCCACCTGCTGCGGGGCCGAAGCTCCCTCCCGCGCCGAGCCCGGCGCCGATCCCGATGTACCGCCAGGGACGAAACTCGACGAAGGTCCCCACGAGCCCGAGCGGCCCCGCGACGCCGACCGATCCGCCCCACGCGAGGGTCATCGACCAACGATTGCGCCGAACGACCGCGCGACGACGCGGCGCGAGGGTCTGTCGCCGATCCACGATGGTGCCCGTGTTCGCGCTGCTGTTCGCGGCGTCGCGAGTCGCGGGTGCGCTCGCGTTCTGCGGGGGAGCGCTCTGCGCAAGCGCGGATGTGCCCGCGATCGTCACGGCGGTCGCCGCACAGACAGCAGCCCACACCGTGATCGATCGTGGGGAGCCGGGCGTCGTGCGCGTGCGATCGTGCGTCATGCGCGAAGCGTGAACGCAAGGGTCGTTCCCGCTACAGGGGCACGGATGCGCGGGGAGCGCGAGGGGCGAGCGGCGTCGAGTACTCACGTGGATCCAACTCGGCTATTGGCTGACAAACCGAAGGTCTCTCACGCACATTGAATCGAGCCTCGCTTTTCGAAGCAGGCGGTCGCCGGCAGCAAGATCGCGGCACCAGCGTGCGTCGATGCACTCGCCGAGGCACAGCGTGGCACGAACACACCACAGGGTTCACTCAGCGGAGCGACGAGCAGAGACCCTTGGCCGTGAACGTGCTAGGCATCTCGTCGTCGTGACCGCGGCGAGCCCGAACCAACGCGAAGTTCCGTTTCCGCCGGTCGAGCCTCAGGCGTTGACGGTGTACTTCCCCGACGTTCGCAAGCTCGGGGGCGACGAGCTCGCGGCGGTCTCTCGCACGATGAACCCGTCGATGGTGCTCGCGGCGTATCGACGCGGGATCTTTCCGTGGCCTGTCAACCCGAGGATCATCCCTTGGGTGTGCCCGAAAGAGCGCGCGGTCTTCGCGCTCGACCGCGAGCCGGCGTGGTCGCGATCGCTGCGAAAGACCGTCCGCAAGGGGACGTTCACCGTGACGTTCGACCGCGCGTTCGACCGCGTGATCCAAGGCTGCGCCACCGCGCGCGACGGCGGGACGTGGATCACGCCCGTCGTTTCGCAGACGTACATCGAGCTGCACCGACTCGGGTGGGCGCACTCGGTCGAGTGCTGGAGCGACGACGGAGAGCTCGCAGGCGGGCTGTACGGTCTCGCGTTCGACGGTGTTTTCGCAGGCGAAAGTATGTTTCACCGGCGCACGGACGCGTCGAAAGTAGCGTTCGTTCACCTCGTCGAGCGGCTGCGCGAGCGAGGCTTCACGCTGCTCGACGCGCAGGTGCGAACAGAGCACCTCGTGTCCCTCGGATGCGCCGTGATCTCTCGCTCGGAGTTTCTCGACCGCCTCGAGCGAGCGCGCGGCGAGCAACGAAAGCTCTCGGACTGACCCCACAGCGATGCTCCCTGCGGCAACGTGTCGCAGCGGTCTACTGCGAATCTACGCTTCCGCGTCGTCGCCTCTCACGGCACAACCCACGCCCATGAAGTCACCACGCACGCACCTCGCTTCGTCGATCGTCACGCTCGCCACAACCGCGCTCGTCGCGCTCGGCGCCTGTGCCCCCTCGCCCTCGCCCAACGACGGCGGAGCGGACACAGGAGCAACCACGGACGCGAGCGACGCTCAATCCCCCAGCGGAACCGCCTACACCATCCGCTTCGCAGGCATGGTCGGAACGCAGGCGTTCTCCTGCGGCCAGACGTACCCGATGATGGGCATGGGCTCGAGCTCGACGTGGACGCCGAAGGACTTTCGCTTCTACATCCACGACGTTCGCCTGGTGACCGCGGACGGTGAAGTGCCGCTCACGATCGACACCGTCGGCGCATTTCAGGGCGAAAACGTCGCGCTCCTCGACTTCGAAGACCGCAGCGGGGCGTGCGCCGAAGGCTCGCCCGAGACCAACAGCGAGGTCCGCGCGCGCGCCGCGACGACGGTCACCGCCGCAATTCGTGGGATCAAATTCAAGTTGGGCGTGCCGTTCATGCTCAACCACCGCGAGCCCTCGAGCTCGCCCGCGCCGCTCAACCTCTCGGCCCTGTGGTGGACGTGGAACGCGGGGTACAAATTCTTGAAGATCGACGGCAACACCGCGGGGCTCCCGATGGGCTTCAACATCCACGTCGGCAGCACCGGGTGCACGGGCAACAACACGGGCGCGGTCAATCCGTGCACGGCGCCCAACGTGAGCGAGATCTCGCTCGACAATTTCGATCCCGCGACCAACCGCATCGTGGCCGACCTCGCCGCGCTCGTGTCGATGTCCAACCTCGAGACGAACGCGGGCGGCGCTCCCGGCTGCATGTCCGGCGGAACGGACCCCGAGTGCGGCCCGATCTTCTCTGCGCTCGCGCTCCCGTTCGGCAGCAATCCGGCAGGCACGCAGCGGTTCTTCAGGGTAGAAGCAGGGCGATGAAGCAACGCGGGTCGCGCGCGAGAGCGGTGTTGGCGCTGGTCGCAGCGTTCGTGAGCGCGGCGGCGACCGCGGCGTGTGGCCCCGCGGATCCAAACGACGCGCCCGTCGGCTACCCGTACAACTTGCCCGCGGGCGTTCCCGAGCCGTACGCGCCGAGCGACAACCCCATGAGCGCGGACAAAGTGCGCTTGGGGCGGAGGCTCTTCTTCGATCGTCGGTTGAGCCTCAACCAGACGCAGTCGTGCGGGAGCTGTCACTTGCCGTCCCGCGCCTTCAGCGACGGCCGCGAGGTCTCCACAGGCTCGACGGGGCAGAACACGCCGCGCAACGCGATGGGGCTCTCCAACGTCGGCTATGCGAGCGCGCTCACTTGGGGAAACCCGCTGCAAACAACGCTCGAACGCCAAGCGCTCGTCCCCATGTTCGGCGCGGACCCCGTCGAGCTCGGTCTCTCGGGCCAAGAGGTCGAGCTCGTTCGACGACTGCAAGCGGACGCGCTGTACGTGCGCCTGTTTCGCGCGGCGTTTCCCTCGGACGCAGAGCCCATCACGGTCACCAACGTCACGCGCGCGATCGCGTCGTTCGAGCGCACGCTGCTCAGCTACAACTCACCCTACGATCGCTTCACGCGCGGCGATCGCACCGCGCTCAGCGAGAGCGCGCAGCGCGGACTCGAGCTGTTCAACTCCGAGCGCGTCGAGTGCTACCACTGCCACGCGGGGTTCAATTTCTCGGACTCGACAGTGCACGTCGGAGCGCCGCCGCGCGAAGCGGTCTTCCACAACACTGGTCTCTACAACGTCGACGGACGCGGCGCGTACCCAGCGCCCAACCGCGGCGTGATCGACGTGACGAGCCGCGCTGAAGACATGGGGCGCTTTCGCGCGCCGTCGCTGCGCAACGTCGAGCTCACCGCGCCGTACATGCACGACGGATCGATCGCCACGCTCGACGGCGTGCTCGATCACTACGCCGCTGGCGGAAGGCGCATCACGATGGGTCCCAACGCGGGCGACGGCTCGACGAGCCCGCTGAAGAGCGACCTCGTCCGCGGGTTCACGCTCACACAACAAGAGAGAGAAGACCTCCTCGCGTTCTTGCGATCGCTCACCGATCGAGGGTTCACGACGGACCCACGCTTTCAAGACCCGTTCGGCAACGAGCGATAGTCCGCCTCGACGGGACAGCGCGCTGCGCGGGCGCCCGTTGCTGCGTCGCCGCGTGTACACTCGGGCGCTCTCTTGAAGACGCTCGTTCTCGACGTGCTGCGACGGGTGGTGAGCTGGCGCGGAGCGCTGCTCGCGTTCGTGTTTGTCACTGGGTTCGCTGGGTTCGCGCTCGGCGGCGTCACCGCGCAGCGGCCCACGCTCGCGGACGACCCGCTCACGGCCAAGCTCTACTACACGCTCGGGCTCTTCGTGCTCGCGGGCATCGACCTCGGAATGCCCTCGCAAGGCCCCGCCCTCGCGCGCTCGCTCCTCTGGTTCGCGTTCTTCGCGGCGCCCGCCGTGACCGCAGGCGCCGTCACCGAGGGCGTGCTCCACATCTTTCGCGCGGACCTCTGGGCGCTGCGAAAGACGCGCTCGCACGTGATCCTCGCGGGCTGCGGTCGCCTCTCGATGCTCTATCTGCAGCGGCTCAAAGAGAAGCGCCCCAACGTCCCTGTGTTCATCGTCGAGAAGCGCGGGGACAACCCGAACATTCCCCTCGCGAGCGCGCGCGGAGCGCACGTCATCCTCGGCGACATCACGGACGACGCGATCCTCGCGAGCCTCTCGCTCGATCGCGCGGCGCGCGTGATGCTGCTCACGGGCGACGATTTCGCGAACCTCGACGCGGCCACGAAGATCCTCGCGACCGCGCCAGCGATCGCGCGCAAGACGATCGTTCACGTGGGCGACCTGCGCTTCGCGCGGTCCCTCGAAAACACCCGCGTCGCCAAGGAGTGCGTGCTCTTCAACTCGCACCAGATCGCAGCCTCGCACCTCGTCGAGAGCGTGCTCGTTCCGCACTTCGCGAAGACGCCGGGGTGCGACGCGATCGTGCTCGGGGGCTTCGGTCGCTTCGGTCAGACGGTGCTCGGCGAGCTGCACACACGAAAATCACACTGCATGCGCACCGTGGTCGTGATCGACGAGCACGCGACGCGCGCCTACGCCGAGTACTGCGAAAACGCGCACCACCGCGAGACCATCGCGCCCGAGCTCATTGACGGAAACCTCTCGGACCCCCGCGTCTGGGCTCGCGCCAGCGACAAGTGCGCGACGCACGAGCCAGTCTTCGTCCTCGGGAGCAACGACGACGGCGCGAACCTCCGCACCGCGGTGATCTTGTCGAAGGGCTACCCCGACGCGCTCGTCGTCGCGCGCGGCTTCGGGTCGAGCGCGTTCGCCCGCGAGCTCGCGAAGGACCAGCGCTTCATCGCGCTCAGCGTGGGGGAGCTGCTGGCCGACAGCATTCCCGATCGGTGGCTCGCGTAACCCGGGGACGGTGCTCTGATCCTCGCATTTGCAAGCCACCAGCACACGAATGCGGCAGATCAAAAGGGACCAAATGGTACTTATTGCCAGCACGCGACGGGCTCGCGCGCAACCCGCGCGAACGAGAAATCGTCGCGCTGGCAATAAGTACATTTGTGTCCGATACGATTGGGCCCAGTGGCGGCCTCGCGGATTGCAAATGTGAGGATCAGAGCACCGTCCCCAAATCGACCGGCAGCACCAGCGACACGCGCGTGTCGCCCGGGGCGCTCTCGATCTCGAGTCGCCCCCCCGCGCGCTCGACCGTGGCGCGCGACAGATAGAGCCCGAGGCCCATTCCGTCCCCGGGTTCGCGCGTCGTGAAGAACGGCTCGCCCGCCCGTGAGCGCACCTCGTCGTTCATGCCGGCGCCGCGATCGCCGACGGTCATTCGACACTCGTCCGCGACCACATCGAGCGTCACCGACACGGGCTCGGTCAGCGCGCGATCTCGGTGCGCGCGACGCGCGTTGTCGAGCAACCCCGAGAGCGCCAGCTCGAGCGCAGCCCGAGGAGCCACGACCGCCGCGCGCTCCGCCGCGCGCTCGACGTGCACGCGCAGCGATCCCTCGCCGTGCGTGGTCGACCATCGCCGACAGCACTCGCGCACGAACGGCGCGAGCTCGATGCGCTCGGGCGCGATGTCGGACTCGTCGGGCGGGCGCATGCGCGAGAGGATCTTCTTGCAGCGCTCGAGCTCGGCGCGCACGGTCGCGAGCGTCGCGAGCGCAGAGGAGTCCTTTGCGAGCGTGTCGCGCAGCTCGGCCACGAGGATCATCACGGTTCCGAGGGGCGTGTTGAGCTCGTGGGCGGCGCCTGCGGCGAGCGTTCCGACGGTGGCGAGGCGCTCGGCCCGGGCCATGTCGAGCTGCGCCCGCGCGAGGTCGCGCTCGCGTTGCTTGAGCGCCTCGGCCACGCGACTCACGAAGAACCACACAGCCCACGCCGTCAGCGCGAACGCGAGCCACATGCCCTTCACGTGAAGATCGAACATCGACGCCGAGTGCCACACGTGAATCGCCTCGGGCCGCGCGACGAGCAGCGCGCCGAAGCACACCACCGAGAACGACGCGACGACGAGGCTCTGGACGCGCCCGACGAGCACGCCGGCCAGCGCGACGTGCAGCAAATACAGCGTCGTAAACGGGTTCATCGCGCCGCCCGTCCACACGAGCAGCGCCGTCAGCGCGGCGGTGTCCGCGAGGAGGTTCAGCGTGACCGCGCGCGCAGAGAGCGTTCGTCGTCGCTTGAGCACCACGAGCAGCGCGACGTTGATCGCCACGAGCACAGCGACCACCGCCACCATCGGCTCGAGGGGAAACGGCGCGTGCAACAAGAACTTCGTCGCCGCGATCGACGCGAGCAACGCGAGCACCGCGGCCCACCGCAAGCGCGGGAGCCAGTGAACTTCGATCGGTTGTGGGGCCATCACGTCAGCGCTTGGCGGGCATCTTCTGCAACTTTCGCTGCAATGTCCTGCGGTGGAGGCCGAGTCGCCGGGCGGCCTCCGAGATGTTTCCGCCGCAGTCCGCGAGGACGCGCTGGATGTGCTCCCAGTTTGCGCGATCGAGCGAGGGGGTCTCGCCGCTCACGGCGTCCGTTCGGGTCTCTCGCGCGTCGCGCACCTCGCGCGCTTCGCGAAGGTCCGAACGAAACGCCGCTTCGATCTCGTCGGGCTCCGCGGGCTTCGTGAGGTAGTTGGTCGCGCCCGCGCGCACCGCTTCGACGGCGCTCGGAATCGACCCGTACCCCGTCAGCAACACGATCTCGGTGTTGGGATCGATGCGCTTGAGCGCGCGAAGCAGCTCGAGCCCCGACAGCCCCGGCATTCGAACGTCGAGCACCGCGCGCTCGGGAACCCATTCGGCGCACAGCGCCAGCGCGTCGTCCGCGTTGGCGACGGCGCGCACCTCGTAGCCTCGACGCGTAAACGCCGCGGCGAGCGCCTCGCGAAACGGGCGGTCGTCGTCGACGATGAGCATCGTGGGCTGCTCCGAGCTCGGGACGTGATCGTTGGTCATCGGCGCACGGAGCGCGAGGCGCTGCGTTCGTCGGGCGAAGCTCGCCCGTGGGGCCTGTCAGTGATCGTGGCCCGCAGCGCCGTCGGCAGCGGCGTCTTCATTGTGCGAGTGACCGCCGTCGCCTTCGGGACACGCCGCGAGGCACTGGTCGCGGATCGCGACGCACGCGGCCTCGGTCGAGCTCGGAGCCTCGCCGACGCGGTGGCACATCGTCGCGGTCGCGTTCATTCCGTCGAACTCGTGGCAGCGCTCGCCGATGAGCACGCACGTGGGCTTGGCGCCGCTCGCGCTGTCTCCGCCGCCGTCACCGCCGCCACCGGTCGCGTCGACGCCCGAGTCCACGCCGCTGTCCGTCGCGGGCGCAGGCGCACACGCGCCGAGCGCCAACGAGACCGCCGCCATCGAAATCACCGAACGAAGAATCCATCGCTTCACGTCGAACTACTCCTGTCACCAATTCATCGAACACCTCGGCGTACACACGTCCGCGCGAGGTCGTGCTTCGATGCGACAAAGTACCGCGGCGAGGTGCGCGCGGCGCGTTCGCATCGGAGCTGGACCGGGTTTTAGCGCTGAGCGCCGCCCGCAGGCGAGTCGGCGCGTGCGACACGTTGCCGCAGCCGCTTGGCGCGGGGATCGGGCGGCGGCAACAACCGCGGCGATTCCGATGGATCTTCGACCCGTTGTGACAGCGATCGCGTGTGTAAGCGCGCTCAGTTGGGGACAGCGCGCCCTCGCCTGCGGGGCGTGCGCGAGCGTCGGAGAAGCCCCGTCGATCGTCGCGCCCATCGCGACCACCACGGCAACGAACACACCGATTCAACTCCAATGGGAGACGCGCGCCGCGAGCTCCGAAGCCGCGAGTCATCACGGCGGCCGCGAGCGCATCACCGAAGCGCGACTGTCCACCACGGTGCGCGGGTGGCTCCGTCCATGGCTCGCGATCGAAGCGACCCACAACGCGATCGCGCGCTCGGTCGCCGCTGGAGTGATGAGCTACGGCCTGCTCGCGACCGGCGACGCAGACGCGCTCGTGCGCCTCGCGTGGCGTCGATCGTCGCAGCCCGACGCGCTCTCGTTGGCGCTGTACGCCGGCGTTCGCCTCGGGCTCGCGCCGGAGGTGCTCGACGAGTTCGCCATCGCGCGCCCCGTGCAATTTCAGCTCGGAACCGGCTCGTCCGACCCCGTCGTCGGCGCCGAGCTCTCGTCATCGATCGGCCCCGTCTCGCTCTCGGCGAGCGCGCGCGCCCGCTATCCTTCGATGGGCCGATACAACTGGCAGCCCGGCGCGTCGATCAGCGCGTCCTTTGCAGCGCGCTACCGCTTCGACCAACGCGTGAGCGCGAGCGCGAGCCTCGACCCACGCGCTGCGCTCCAAGACAGACTGGACGGCGCGCCCGTCGTCAACACCGGCGGAATCGTCCTCGGGCTGACGCCCGCTGTCCGCGTTCAGCTCTCGGATGCGTGGGCGCTCACCGCGGCGACGACCGTTCCCCTCGGTCAGTGGCTGCGAGGAGCGGCGCAGGATCAGTGGTCCTTCGCGCTCGCCGTGCAGTGTGCGCCCGTCGTGCGAGCGGTCGTCGACGCGCCTCGACCAGCGCAGCGACCGAGGTTTCTCCGGGCCGCGATCGACGCGCTGCCCGCGGATCGATCGACGAACGCGCTGTGATTTCAGCGCTCGATCGCGTGGACATACAACGTCCGCGCGCGGGATCGACCGTCGTTGCGCGGTGGTACGGTGCAAACCAGTGATGCGTCGTAGCGCTTCGCTCGTCGTCGATCGCTCGAAGCGAACGGCGATCATCGAAGCACACGCGGCGCTTGTCCCGAACACGGAGCGCACATGGGCTTCTCGGTCGCCACCTTCAACGTCAAAGACCTCCTCGACGAGAGCACGCCCCCGCTCGACGAGGACCCTCAAGCATCACGGAAGCTCTATCGCGCGAAGCTCGAGGCGATCGCTCCGATGCTCCGACGCGTCGACGCCGACGTCGTCGCGTTTCAAGAGATCGCCAACAAGCGCGTGCTCGACGACCTGAAGGCGCTGCTCCCTTCGCGCAACGAGCGGCCGCACGGCGGCTACCTCGCGTCCGCAGCGGGCTCTCCCGATCGGCGCGGGATCGCGTGCGGGATCCTCTCGCGGTTTCCCGTGATCGCGACCTGCGATCACCGCCCGAAGGACCTCGAGTTTCCGTCGTTTCGCGCGGGGGACGCGAGGCCGTTTCCCTCCGAGCGCGTGTACGCCCACCGCGGCGTGCTCGAAGCGCAGCTCGCGCTTCCCGATGGATCGAAGCTCGTCGTGCTCAACCTCCACTTGAAGAGCAACCTGCCGATCCCGCTCGAAGACGAGCACGCGCAGCCGGTGCCCTTCGACGGTCACCACGCGCACGCAGAGGGGCTCGTTCGCTCGCTCGTCACGCGGGTGTCCGAGGCGCTCTTCGTTCGAAAGCTCGTCGACGTGTGGCTCGACACCGACCCCAACGTCTCGCTCGTCGTCGCGGGAGACTTCAACGACACCGAGCAATCGGTCGCGGTGCGCGCGGTGACGGGCGACCTCGTGTTGTCCGCCGCGCAGGGAGGCGCGATTCGACCGGGAGACGCGTTCGCGGGGCGAGGGCTCGTTCCGTGCGCGAGGGCGGTGCCCGCAGAGCAGCGGTACTCCGTCGCCTTTCGCGGAACGGTCGCGCAGATCGATCACCTGCTCGTGTCGCGCGCGCTGTGGGGCCGCTTCTCGAAGGCACACTTTTTCAACGAGACGCTGCTCGAGGACCTCGCCGCGCAGGGGCCGGGCGGCGTGGGCTCGCTCGCGAGCGATCACGCTCCCTTGCGCGCAGAGTTCTTGTGATCGCCTGAGCTAACTCCCGCGCTGCTCCAGGAAATTTGCTCGATTTCACCCTCGCGCGTCAGCGCGCCGCGGCGGGCGTAAACCACGAGAAGAAGTTGTCTCGGGTGAAGTTCGTGAACGCGATGTTGATCGAGACCGACAGCGCTCGAACCGCGTGCCACCACCCCACGGGAATGAACAGCGCGTCCCCGGGCTCGAGCTCGACGTGCTTCCACAGCGGCTGCGGGTCGTCGGGCCTCGGGCGTTCGGGGTCCATCGCCGCGTACACGCCGCGCGCCCCGCGCTGGAGCGCGACCTCCGACGGGTGCGCGAGCCACACGCGTTTTCGCCCGTAGATCTGACAGAACAGGATGTTCGTCGTGTCGTGATGGAGCGGCGTGTACGTCCCGCGCGGCCCGAACCAGAGGGCCGTGCATCCGTCGAGTCGGCCGGGCTCTAGCAGCCCGTGATCCCATCGCACGTCGTCGTAGAGAGCGCGCATCGGCGCGCGCTCCATGTTGCGGTTGTTCGCGATGAGATAGAGGTCGTTCGAGACGCCCGCCGCGAGCACGCGCTCGGCGAAGGACCTCATCGACATGCGCTCGGTGTGCGCCTTGAAGTTCTGGTCGTACTCCGGGTCGCGCTCGCGTCCGATGCACGCCTCGATCTCGTAGCGCCCGAGCTCGTCGCGAAAGTACTCGGGCGTCCATCGCGCGACCGCCGGCCACTCGCGCGCGAAGCCCTCGATCACCACCGGAACGTTGTTCGCGTAGTACACGTCGAAGAACGCCTCGGCCGCGAGCCCCGAGGCCCGCGCGACCTTGTGCGGACGCGGCGCTGTTCGCTGCAAATCACGCTGCATCCGCGCCAACATCGCGAGCCGCTTGGCCTCGACGCGGGCCTCGCGCGCGACCGCGAGCGCGGGCGAGCTCGCCACCGAGAGCACCTCGCGCCGCGCGATCTTCGAAGCGACGCCCTCGCGTTCGAGGTGCGCGACGATCGCGTCGACGTGAGCTCCCGCCAAGAGATTGTCGACGACCCATCGACCCCACGCGGGCGAGAGCGTCACTTCGTCAGGCGACGTCCGTGGTGCGCGGCGCTCGGGCGAGCGACGAGTTGCGCGGCGAGTGCTCATGGCGACCGGGACACTACTCGTCGCGCGGCGGAGGCATCGGCGCGATCACCGGTCGATCCTCGACGAACGCGTCGACCATCGGCCGCGGAGTGACGTCCGTGGGGCTATCGGGCGTCTCGGTCACGTCGATCATCGGCGGCGGCGGCATGGGCGGCGGCATGGGCGGCGGAGGCGACGTGTGATCTTCGTCCGTCGCGTCGGGCCGCGGCGGCGAGTACGTGTCGATGCCGGGCGTCATCACGGGGCCCATCGAACCGCAGCCGACGAGCAACGCGCTCGCCGCGGCGACGAGGGCCGCGCGCTTGACGAGCGGAGGCTCGCGAGGCGGCGCCGTGAGCGTCACGGACGCGTCCGAACGAGGGTCCGATGCAGATCGGCCACGACGCGCTTTGCTGTCTTTGTCGGTCGAACGTTTCGTCATCGCAGTGCTCGCTCGGTTGATCCGTTGCGCGGTCGCTCGTCGCGTTCGAGTTCGATCTCGAACGCTCCGCGCTCCCAAAGAACCCAACGATACTACACCGCCCGCGCCCGCTTTCGATGCCCTGGCGTCGTCCGTGCGACACTCTGCCCGTGGATTCGGGCATCGACGTCGTCGTTCGCTGGTTCGCGGTGATCGTCGCCGCGACGTTGATCGCGCCGTACGCGCTCGCGGTGTTCTATCGCCGCGTCAACGAAGACGCGTTCGGAGCGGTGCTTCGCAGGATGCTCGAGGCCCGCGAGCTCGCCCGCGCGCACAAGCTCGCGACCGTCGAGAGCGCTCCCGTCTTGGTCGCCACGCGGGCCGCGCTCGCGCTGCTGCTCGACGGCTCGATCCTGCGCCGCGACGCAACAGACGACTATCGAACCGCAGGCGCGACCGTCGACCCCGAGACCGTGAAGCGCCGGCTCGCCGCGGCGTTTGTCCACGCGCTCGACGAAGCACGCAGGCACCGGTGGGTCCTGCGTGTGGTGGCGCTCGTCGGAGCGCTCGGGCTTGTGTTCGTCATCGTCGAGGGCCTGCCCCGTCGCGCGATCGAGCCGCTCGTCGTCGCCGGGGTCCTCCTCGTGATCTTCGGCGCGACAGCCCGCAGGGACAGGGCGGAGCGCACCGCAGCGCTCGCGATGCTCGCGAAGGTCGACGACGCCCTCTACGCGTGCGCGATGGGCGCGGCGCCGACGTCGCGCGCCGACGACGCGCGGTTCGTGTTGATCATCGACGAGCAAGGGAGCGCCAGCTACGAGGTCGCGCTGACCGAGATCGTCACGAAAATTGGCCGCGCGAGTTCGGCGACGATCACGCTCGCATCCGACGACGTCGCTCGCATGCACGCCATCATCGAAGTCGACAACGACGTCGCGACCCTCGTCGACCTCGGCTCGTCGAAGGGCACGCTCGTCAACGGAACCGCGGTGAACAAACACGAGCTGCGCGACGGCGATCGGATCACGATCGGCCCGTACACGCTGACGGTGCGCCAGCGATCGTGAGATCACTGGCGACGCGCCGTTGGAAGAACGCTTGCTCACTCGGCACCTTGGCTGCCAACCAGCTGAAGTTGGGCGCAGCGAGCCGTTGCCTGTGCGCCGGGTGCGGCGCAGTCCGTGATCCGCGGCTGAGGAGGGGCGATCGTCGTGTCGGCGCCGCGAGAACGCGACGCGACCCAGCATTGTTGTCCCTCGCTGCTCTGTGCGCTGCATGCGGCGCACAGCCTTGCGTTCGCCGCCCGCAACTCCGGATGGCAACGGGACAGATGTCGATTTCGCGCATGGTGGATGCGATGGGCGGCCCCCACCCGCGCTGCCGCTCACGTGATGCGCAACGCCCTGTGGGAAGCGGTCGAAGCGGCAGCGGACGACCACGGCAGCACGGTGATGGAAGCACGCGATGGGCGCACGGCTGAGCGCGCGAGCGTGGAAGCACGCGATCGGCGCACGGCCGGGAGACGAGCGCTCGCGTCGCTACGCGCTGAACGGACGCACGCGGAAGATGTTGCGATCGGGGCCGCCTTGCGTGGGCTGCGCGAACACGATGATGTGCGTTCCGTCGAAGCCGACTTGCACCGCGCCGTGCTCGGGGAGCGGCACCGCTTGCAAGCTGTTGTTCGCCGGGTCGAACACGAAGAGGCCCATCCCGAACGTCGCACCGTAGACGAACCACACCTTGTCGCTCGGATCGACGACGACGGATCGAAAGGCCGCTCCACTCATCCCGGGCATCGGGTTTGGAATGTTGAGCTGCGCGAGCGTCGGCGTCGCGGACGTGAGGTCCGCCATGTAGAGCGGCTGCGGCGCGTTCGCGCCCGTGAACCCGCTGACGACTAGCCGACGCGCGTTGGCGTAGAAGACGTTCGGAGTGCTCGTCGCCGACGCGGCCCCGGACTGGCCAAAGCCCCCGGCTCCGCCCGAGCCGACGTCGAAGAACAGCAGCACCGGCGGCGAGAGGTCGTTGATCGAAGCCGTGATCGATCCGTTGGTGCCGACGCGTCGAAGGATTCCCGCGCGAACGCCGGACAGCGACATGTCGAACGGCTGCGCCGCCTCGACGAACCACATTCCACCCGCGGTGCCGCGCTCGGAGCCGAGGAACGTCACGATGTTCGGCGCCGGTGCGGTCGCGGCGGCCGTTCGCTCGTTGCCGGTCGTCACGTCGCGATGCGACACGAGCGCGCCGTCGCGCCGATAGGCGCGCGCCGAGTTCATCGACAGCGGCGACCAGTCCGCGCCGATCGCGTCGCCGCTCGTGAACAAGCTCGTCGTCGGCAGCGGGTCGTTCGTCGCGCCGACGAAGCGGTGAAACGCCTGCCCCGAGAAGATTCCACCCGTGTCGATCTGCGCCGCGCGCGAACGAGCTCCGAGGTCCGGCACGCGAGCGCTGTGCAAGAGCGCGAGGTCCGACGTCCGAAGCTGCATGGCCCGCGGCGGTGAATTCGTGCCCGCAGGGAGGCGCTCTGCGTACGTGACGAACCCGTTGCCGACGAGCATGCCCGACGCGTTCGGTCGAGGCGCGGGGTTGCCCGTCGTTCCGATGAGCGGCTCGAGGCAGAAGCCTCCCATCACCGAACACGGCGCGGGCGCACGGCCGATCGGCGGGTCGAAGAGCTGCACGTTGGTGCACGTCGCCGCGCCGCCACACAACTGCGCCATCGTCAGCGTCTGGCGCACGCGAACGCCCGCAGCCACAGTCGTGAAGCTCGTCGTTGCGATCACGACGCGGTTGGTCGACGTCGACGTAGGTTCGATCAACGTCCATCCGTCCGCGGTGCGAGCCCACACCTTGACGTCCTCGGCGTTGCCTCCGAACGCGTGGCGCGCGGCGACGTCGACCGGGAGGCGCACTTGCAGCGCTTGCGAGGGCGTCGCGCTCGACTCGAGCTGAAATTGAACGCCCACGCGGATCGCGTCCGGCGGCAACGGTGAGTGATCCTCGACGCGACGGACGCGCACCGTCGCGCTCGACGCGAGCGCCCCCGCAGGAACCGACAGCGCGAACCCCTCGAACGCCGCGCTGCTCGGCGCTTCGATCACGCCTCCCGCGGGCCCCACGGTCGCCGTCAGCTCGCCAGCGTCCTCGTTGACCGTCACCTGCACGGCCACAGCAGCAGGCGCGCACGACACGGCGCCGACGGCCAAGAGCGCGCACGCAGCGCGATAGCTCCTCGATCGGTTGAACATAGAAAAGAACTCCTTCGAAGCCGCGCTGGATGCGCGATGCGTTCGAAGCGCTGCAGCGCGCGTGCCCACCCGAGCGCCGAGCGTCACCGACGAAATCTCTCGCAATTCCCTATCGAACAGCGCTCGCGAGCCGCGCGTTCATCGGCACAGCGACCGACACCGTGCCGACACGAGCGAGCGGCAACGGCTACGACCTCCGCTGCGACGCGACACCGTCACTCGCGCTGCGTGCTCGTGCAACGTCGAGCCCGACACTGCACTGTGTAGCCGCTGAACTCGTCGTCTTGCTCGGAACCGAAGCGCGGACGACAACCCAGCGCCCGGAGCTGCTGGACGAGCGCCTCGAGCGCGACCGCAGCGGTGGTGGAGACGGCCGTCGGCGATGCTCCAGCGTTTCGAACAACGCGACAGTCTTCGCGTCGATGGCAGCTTCGCTGGGCGAACAACGACCGCGCACGGTCGTGGAGCGGGACGCACGCCGCGCGCCGCACGCACCGGCCTTCGACGCACGCAGGCTCGCACGGAGGCACGCTCGCGCCGTCGCAAACCATCTCGGGCGGGGGAATGTCGAGCGGCGTCAACGCGCACCCGAGCGCGATCCGCTGCTCGCGCAACGCGCGGACCGCGGGGTTCTCGCGGTCGAACACCTCGCGATTGACGTAGACCGGAAACATGCATTCGGCCTGCTGGTAGCAGTCGCACTCGTCGTCGCGCTGACATCGCCCCGCGTGCGCTGCGCGCGTGTGATCGACGAGCTGAAGCAGCAACGACTCGCAGAGCGGCCGCCCTCCCGCGTCGGCCGTGTCCGCCAGCGCGCTGTCCACAGAGCGAGCCGCGCCCGCATCGAGCGCGGCATGCGCATGGTGAACGCTTGGGTTGCCGCGACATGCTGCGAGTGATGCGAGCGCGACGAGGAGGGTCGTCCCTGTGACGTTCATGGGTGTGTTGTTTAGCCTGCGGGACCGCTGTCGCTGCACATGCTTCTCAGCACGTAGCAGTCGCTGCAAATTGCAAACGGGAGAACGCCCGACGGCTCGCAGCGAATCGTCCCACGCTCGCAGCGGCAGTCGTAGCCTTCGCGCACGTGCGGCGGGTAACAGGGAGGACGGCCAGTGCACGGATGGGGGCGGCTGTCCTCGAAGATGACCGTCGCTCGAAATCGACAGCTCGCGGGGTAGTCGCAACATGCCTCGAAGCCACCACAGTCCAGCGAGCCAGGGCTCCCGCGGACCTCGACGGACGCGGGGCACCGCAGGTCCGCGGTTCGCGACGTCACGCGCGTCTCCGATCGCCAACCGAACGGAGGCCCCCACTCGCAGACGCGATCAGAGGCGTCGAAATCGGCGTCCTGCTCGGATGCATCGACGATCGCGTCCGCGTCGGCTTCGTCGAACGCCGCGCCATCGACAAGAGCGTCTCGCGTCGCGTCCGTCGTCACGTCTCTGGCGTCATCGCTGCTTGGCCGCACGACGAACGAACACGCGGCCGACGCCAGTGACGACACCACCACCACGGAGCGCACCACCGCGTTGCTCGCTGCGCGCACCCTCCCCGTTCGACCCATCATCGCTCGATGATCACAACGCCGTCGATTCGACGCAACTGCGCGCCGAGCAGCGCGAGCGCCGGCGTCGCGCACGTGCGGTCCGCCACGCAGCGCGGAGGCGCCGCGGTGTACAGTCTCGCGCATGACGCCGGACGAGATGGAGAGCGCGCTCGCGGCAGAGCTCCGAACGCTCGCGGGGGTCGCTCCGGGCACCGAGCGCTTCGTCCTGCGGGCGGGGCAGCACACGATCACGATCACGTACCAACAAGCGAGCAGCGGCCCCTCGACGCTCACGATCGAGTCTCCGTACGACGACGCGACGCGCGTTCGCGCCGCGAGCGCACCCGGTCCGCTCCGAGCCACGCGCCCGCTCGACATCGTGCTCCGGCACGAAGACGACGAAGACCGCAGCGCGAAAGAGCGAGGGATCAACGTCGAGTGGCAGACGGGCGATCGGATGTTCGACGACGCAGTGTACGTGAGCGCGCCCACGCACAACGCCCATGTATTCGAGTCGGTCGTCAACGCGGCGGTGCGAGCCGCGGTCACCAAGCTATTCGCCCTCGGCTTTCGGCTCGTGCACCTCGACGACCACGGCTCGGTGCGCGCCGTTGTCACGGAGTTCTGGATCTCGAAGCCCGCGCAGAATCGCGGCCGCGACGCGGTCGAAGCGTTCGCGCAGCTCCTCGACGCGCTGCCGGTCGTCGTCGCATCCGGCGAGCGCCACGAGCCCGTCCCGTTCGAGAACACGACCAGCCTGTTCGCGTGGGGCGCGGGCGTGTCGGGCATGATCTACCTCGTCGCGATGATCGCGCCGGTGTTTCTTCGGGCGGATCCCAACGAGAATCTCCCGGGGTTTCTCGCGATCGTCGTCGGCCCGTGGGTCGCGTTGGCGCTCGCCCTCCCCGCGTTGCTCGTGGCCAAGCGGCTCCATGGCGCGCGCGTCACGTCGAGGATGATCGGGTCGTCGCGCGCGTCGACCACCGGGCGTCGCGCGGGGTGGGCGGCGGGGTTGTTCGCGTGGTTCGTGCTCGCGACGTGCATTCACGCGGCGTCGCTCGCGCTGCTGGTCTTCCGACGCTGACGCCCCCAAAGGGCAGGTCTGCCCAAAAAAGGGCAGATCTGCCCCCTCGCTCAGCGCCTGGGTTTTGGCACTTTTTTGGGTTTCGCCTTCGCTCGCCCGCCGCGCTCGTCGCCCTTCGCGCGCTCGTCCTCGCGCTTCTCCCGCGCCGCACGCTTTCGCTCGTGCGCGCGAGCGGCGTCGCCCACCAACTCCGCGAACTTCCCCAGCCACGCGATGGGAACATTGCCGAACGTGAGCGCCTCTTTCTTCACGCGTACGTCCACCGATTCGAGCGGCGTTCCCTCCAACGCGCTCGACACTTCGCGCACGACGGGCGCGATCGCGTCGGCCTCGCCCGACCCGTTGGTGCTCTGCGCGAGCCTCAGCGCCTCGGCGACCTCGTCCCACGACGCATCGGGAAGCAGCACGAGCTTCGCTTCTCCGTCGCGCACGACGGAGACCTTCACCGTCGCGAACACGACGGGCGTTCGTCCCTTGTCGACCGTGATCTTCTTCTGCGCGACCAGCAGCTGAATGACCATCTCGAGCAGCGAAGGGCCGAAGCGCTTGATCTCCTCGGCGTCGGCGCAGCGCGCCACGAGCACGTTGCGGCGCACCGTGCGGGGAGACTCTTTCATGAACCGCTTGCAAAAGTCCCCGAAGTTTCTGTAGCCGCCGCCGAGGTACTTCGGCGTCTCGGCGTCGATCACGTCCGCGACGAGCTCGTAGCGCGCGTCGAACTTCGTCGCGTCTTGCTCGACGAGCGCGCGGAGCTTCTTCTCGGTCGCGCGCCAGTCCGCGACGAGCTTCGCGTCGACGATGTTGGCCTCGGTGGGCTCCTTCTTCGCCTCGACCTCCGTCGATGACGCGCTGGTCTTCGTTGGTTTCGCCGCTCGCTTGCTCGTAGCCATGAAGCACACGCTACCAAAAGACCCGCCGTCGCTCGCGAGGCCGCGCCGTCACCTCGCTGACAAATCGCTCACCCGCCGAGCGGCGGCCCATGCGCTGGACGCTGGGGCGTTCGTTGCGCAAAGCGTGTGTGCGGCGCGCAAGCGCGGTACGCTGCGAGCCGCGTGGACACCTCTAGGATCGGCGGTCGGTTCGAGCTCGAAGCGAGCGTCGGCCGCGGCGCGTTCGCCGAGGTCTTTCGCGCCCGTGATTTGCGCACGGGTGAGCTCGTCGCGCTCAAGCGCATGCACCCGACGCTGGCGACCGACGTGATCGCGCGCGAGCGGTTCTTGCGCGAAGCGAGGCTCCTTTCGCGGGTGGAGTCGCCGCACGTCGTTCCGTTGATCGCGCACGGGGACGACACGGACAGCGCGGCGAACGAGCCGAACGCGCTGCCGTGGATGGCGCTCGCGTGGCTCGAAGGCGACGACCTGTCGCGCGTGATGTCCAAGGGGCGAATCGTTCCCGCGCAGGCCGTGGCGATCGCGAGGCAAGCCGCGCTCGGGCTCGACGCGCTGCACCGGGCCGGGATCGTTCACCGCGACGTGAAGCCGGCGAATTTCTTCGTGCGGTTTCGATCGCTCACTGACCTTCACGTCACGCTCATCGACCTCGGCGTCGCCCGCGCCCCGGTCGAGCGCGACATCACGCTCGACAACGTCCGCGTCGGAACGCCCGCGTACATGTCCCCCGAGCAAGCCCGCGGCGACGATCGGCTCTCGCCCCGCAGCGACCTCTATTCGCTCGGCGCGGTGCTCTACGAGCTCCTGGCGGGTCGCAAGCCCTTCGTCGGGACAGACCCCTTCTCGATCCTCGCGCGCATCGTCCTCGAAGACCCGCAGCCGCTCGCGACGTTCGCGCCCGAGCTGCCCGAGGAGCTTCTCGAGATCGTGCGTCGCGCGATGGAGCGCGACCCGAGCCATCGCTTCGAGAGCGCCCTCGCGATGGCCGAAGCGCTCGCGAGCCCTGGCGTGTTGCCAGACCGGCCGTCGCTGTTCGGAGCGGACAACGAGGTTCCCACCGCGCAGCTGCGCGTGGCGCAGACCGAGAAGACGATCGAGCGCCGCGTCGTGACAGTGCTGCTCGCGGACGTGGGCGCCGTGCGCGACGGCGAGGCCGCGTGTCGAACGGTCGAGCGCGTGATCGCGCAGCACGGAGGCAACGCGCACCGACTGCTCGGGCGCAGGGTGCTCGCGCTCTTCGGCGCGCAGCGCACCGCGGGAGACGAGCCGGTTCGCGCAGCGCGCGCGGCGCTCGCGTTGCAGCACGAGCTGCCACCCGCGCGGGTCGCGCTCGGGACCGCGCGGGCGCTCGCGGGCGCGGGCGCTCCGCCGATGGAAGCGGTCGAGCGTTGCGCCAAAGACCTCGAGCGAGCAGGCGGCGCCATCGCGGTCGACGAAGACACCGCGCGCGCCCTGCGAGCGCACTTCGTCGTCGAAGGCGCAGAGCGAAGCTGGGTGCTGCGGGGCGAGCGCGCGAGCTACACCGCCGTCTCGTCGAAGCTGCTCGGTCGAGAAGTTCCCATGATGGGACGAGAGCGCGAGCTCGACTCGCTGCTCGACGCCGCGCGCAACGCGCAGCGCGCGAAGTCCAACGCCGCTGCGCTCGTGACGGGCGCGCCGGGCATGGGCAAATCGCGGTTGCGCGTGGAGTTTCTGCGGCACCTCGAGGCAGAGCACCCGTTCGCGCAGCTCGCGATTCGATGCGATCCGATGCTGCAGGACGTTCCCTTCGGAGCGCTCGGTCGCGCGGTGAGACACCGCGCGATGATCGAGCCCGATGACCATCCGCAGGTGCGCGCCGCGGCGCTCTCGCGTTGGGTTCGCTCGCTCGGCGCGAAGCTCGACTTCGACGTCCTGCGCGTCCTCGCTGCGGTCGACGACGTACCCGACGCCCTCGGCGACGACGCGGACGCGCGCCGCGATCGACTCCGCGAAGGCGTCTCGCAGCTCCTCGGCGCGCTCGCGAAGAGCGTCGAGAAGACCCTCGTCGTGATCGTCGAAGACATCCAGTGGCTCGACGACGCCTCGGTCGACGCGCTCGGCTGGTCCCTCGAAGGAACAGGCGAACACTGGCTCTTTCTTCTCGCCCTCGGTCGCCCCGAGGTCTTTCGTCGATGGCCGCGGCTGTGGGACGCGACGATGGCCGCGCGCATCGAGCTCGCGCCGCTGACCGAACGCGCGACCGAGCAGCTCGTGTGGGCCGCCCTCGGACCCGAGGCGCAGCCCTCGCGCGTGCGCGCCATCGTCGAGCGTTCGACAGGCAACCCGCTGTTCGCCGAGGAGCTCGTGCGCAGCGCGCTCGCGGACGACGGTGAGCTCCCGCTCGCGATTCAAGCGGCGTTTCAGGGGCGACTCGACGCGCTTCCGCCCGAGGCGAAGCGCGCCGCGCTCGTCGCGAGCGTCCTTGGAACCACCGTGTGGCCCGACGCCGTCAGCGCGATGGACCCGACGCTCTCGACGGACGCCGCGCTCGCCGCGCTCGTGCACCAAGAGCTCTTGTCCAAGCGCCAGCGCGCCAGGCTCGGGCGCCGCGAAGAGTTTCTCTTTCGCCACGCGCTCCTCCGCGAGACCGCGTACGCGATGCTCTCTCCCGAGGACGCTGCGCGATGCCACGCCGCTGCGGCGCGCTGGCTCGCGGCCGCGGGCGAGCGCGACGACGCGATCTTGGGCGAGCACTTCTTTCGCGCGGGCGACGGGCAACGCGCGGCCGAGCGCTTTCTCGACGCCGCGCGCCGCGCGCTCCGCGAGGGCGCCAACGTCGCGGCGCTCGCGCACACCGAACGCGGCGTCTCGGGCGCATCGATCGACAAAGAGACCCTCGCGCAGCTGCACTCGCTCGCGGCGGCGGCCGCGCACCGCTTGGGCCGCTACGACACGTCGCTCGAGCACAGCGCGCGCGGGCTCGCCCTGGACGCCTCGCGCGCGATCGAGCTGCAGCTCACGGGACAGCGCGCGCTCACGCTCCGTCGCACGGGGCGCGTTCGAGACGCGGTCGAGCTCATGCACGCGGCGCTCTCGCGGCGAACCGAGGCCGAAGACCGCGCGCCCGAGCAACCGCCGGCGACGTACGCCGCGCGGATCTACGTCGAGCTCGAGGGCGCGTGGGCAGACGTGCAGCGCATGGAGTTCGCGCGCGCCGAAGAGCGCGCAGCGGCGGTGCTCGAGAAGATCCCGGCGACCGCGGACAAGGGACTTCTGCTCGCGGCGCGGCACGCGCTCGCGCAAGCGCTCCACGGCGAAGAGAAGCTCGAGAGCGCGCTTCGTGAGCACCGCGCGGTGATCGACGGGGCCGAGGCCGAGGGCTATCGATGGCGCGCGATCGGCGCGCGGGTCGGACTCGGTCAAGTGCTGCTCGCGCTCGGGCTCACCGAAGCGGCGCTGCGAGAGCTCGACACGGCCGTCGAACAGGCGCGCAACGCGGGGCTCCCGAGCTCCGAAGGTTACGCGCAGCACCAACGAGGCCGCGCGCTCGCGCGATTGTGGCGCGCGCAAGAGGCAGAAGACGCCCAGCGCCGCGCCGCGGAGATCGCAGCAAACCTGGGAAACCCCGCGCTCGAAGCGAGCGCCCTCGCCGCGCGGGCGACGATCGCGGCGCACGAGGGGCGCGCGGACGAGGCGCGCGCGTTTTGCGAGAGGGCGCTCGGGTTTTCGGCGATTCCTCGCGGGTGGGCGGCGACGGCGCTCGCGGTCAACGCGTGGCTCTCGGCGCGCGCGAGAGACGTGGCCGCGGCGCGAAGCGCGCTCGAAGAGGCGCTCTCGCGCGTCGACGAAGGGGGCGAAGACGAAGGCGACGAGAGCGCCCTCTCGATCGTGTTTCTCGCGTGCGCGAGGATCAACGAGGGGGTCCTCGCCGAGCGCGCGCGGCGCGCGGCGAAGCGTCGCTTCGATCACCGCGCGGACATGGTGAGCGACCCTGCGCTGCGCGCGTCCGTGCGATCGCTCGCGCGGTCGATCACCGAGCAGCGGTAGCGGGCGGCCCGGTCTCGCTCAGTACGCGCGCGCGAAGATCACGCGCTGCTTGCTCGGCGCTCCCGTGAGCACGCACTTGCCGGTCTCGCCGTCGCTCTCGAGGGGAATGCAGCGGATCGTGGCCTTGGTCTCGTCCTTGATCTTCGCTTCGGTCTCTGCGGTTCCGTCCCAGTGGGCGAGGACGAAGTTGCCGATCTTTCCGTCGCCGTCGAGCGCCTGCTTGAGCTCGTCGTACGAGTCGGCCTTGACCGTGTGCGCGTCGCGAAACGCGCGGGCGCGGTCGTAGAGCGACTTTTGAATCTCGGGCATCAGGTTGGCGAGCGTCGCGCCGATCCCCTCGATCGGCGAGAACGTCTTGTCCTTCGCGTCCTTGTCGCGGCGCTTGATCACGCACGTCCCGCCGTCGACGTCGCGCGGACCGATCTCGACGCGCACAGGAACGCCCTTCTGCTCCCACTCGAAGTGCTTGGCGCCCGGCCGCAGCTCTTCGCGCGCGTCGAACACGCACTCGAGCCCCGCGTCGATCGCCGCGCGACGAACCTTGTCGCACGCCTCGAAGACCTTGGTCTTCTCCGCGTCGCTCTTGAAAATAGGCACCACGGCCACGTGAATGGGCGCGAGCGCCGGCGGCAGCACGAGCCCGTTGTCGTCCGAGTGGGTCATGATGAGCCCGCCCACGAGGCGCGTAGAGACGCCCCACGAGGTCTGCCAGACGAAGTCTTCTTTGCCGTCCTTCGTCTGAAACTTCACGCCGAACGCCTTGCCGAAATTCTGGCCGAGGTCGTGGGACGTTCCGGACTGGAGGGCCTTTCCGTCTTGCATCATCGCCTCGATGCAGAACGTCGAGACCGCGCCGGCGAAGCGCTCGGACGCGCTCTTCTCGCCCTTGATCACGGGCACCGCCATCACGTGTTCGGCGAAGTCCGCGTACACGTCGAGCATCCTGCGCACTTCGGCCATCGCGTCAGCGTGATCGGCGTGCGCCGTGTGGCCTTCTTGCCAGAGAAACTCCGTCGTCCGCAGGAACAACCGCGTGCGCATCTCCCACCGCATCACGTTGGCCCATTGGTTGATGAGCAGCGGGAGGTCGCGATAGCTCTGGATCCACTTGGCGAAGAAGTGACCGATGATGGTCTCGCTCGTGGGGCGGATGACGTACTCCTCCTCGAGCTTGTTTCGCACTTCGATGGTGGCCTTGCCGGTCTCGTCCTTGACGGCGCGCAGGCCCGAGTGCGTGACGACCGCGCACTCCATCGCGAAGCCATCGACGTGCTGCGCTTCTTTCGCGAGGAAGCTCTTCGGGATCAGCAGCGGAAAATACGCGTTCTTGTGTCCCGTTGCTTTGAAGCGCCTGTCGAGCTCGCTCTGGATCTTCTCCCAGATGGCGTAGCCGTGCGGCTTGATGACCATACATCCGCGAACGACCTCGGCGTTTTCGGCGAGGTCACCCTGGCGGATGACGTCCTGATACCACTGAGCAAAATCCTTGGAGCGAGGGGTGATTGCGTCGGCCATGACTTTTCGGTGGTCGCTGTACCACGCGCAGCGCGGCTGGCGTAGCCTGCTATCGAATCAACGCCCAAGGTCATCGCCCGTGCACCACGCGCCTGGCCGAGAAAGGTAGTTCGTCGATGAATCGTCACGTTGTCGCTGCGTCGCTCTTGATCCTCGCGCTCGCCGAAGAGGGATGTCGCCGCCGGCGTCGCCGTGCGGACGACGAAGACGATCAGCAGCAAACCATGCAGCAACCGGGGATGATGCAGCCAGGAATGCAGCCAGGAATGCAGCCGGGGATGCAGCCAGGAATGATGCAGCCCGGAATGATGCAACCGGGAATGCAGCCAGGAATGCAGCCAGGAATGCAGCCAGGAATGATGCAACCGGGGATGCAACCGGGGATGCAACCAGGGATGCAACCGGGAATGCAGCCAGGAATGCAGCCCGGAATGCAGCCCACGCAGCCGACTGCGGGCGGTGGAGGACGCATGGGCGTCGCGCGGCTCAGCGGCTCGATCGCGATGGGTGCGACCATCGCGGGAGCGCTCGAGCAGGGTGACAACACGCTCGAGGATCAATCGCTCGGCGACGACTACGGGATCATGCTGACCGCAGGAATGCCCGTGACCATCGTCGTGCGCGGCGGCCCTCGCACCGACGCGCCGGGACAAATGGTCGACGCGTACGCGATGCTCGGCATCAACGGAACGACCCTCGCCACCAACGACGACATCGGCGCGGGCAACCTCAACAGCCGAATCGTCTACACGCCCACGACGACGGGGATGCACACGCTTCGCGTCTCGACCGCGGGCTCGGGGCTGAAGATGGGCGCGTACACGGTGACCGTGTTTCCGGGCGCGAACCCGATGGCGCTCTGAACGGTCGATCCGCCGCGCGAAAAGTGCTACCGAGCCCTCGCGCTCATGGCACTCGAACTGTTCACCAAGCTCCCCCTCGGCGGCGTCGACCGTCGCTCGCTCGTCCCGCTCCTCGCCTCGCAAGGGCCGACGGTCGCGCGAGACGACCTCGCGAAGGCGCGCGCGTCGATCACCGCGCAACACGCAGCGATCCCCAGTGATTCGTGCGTGCTGTTGCTCGGCGGCTCCAACGGGATCCTCCGCGCGCTCGCGATCCAGCTGCTCTTCGGAGAGCGCGTCGCGGTGTTCGCCGTTCACTACGACAGCGAGAAGCTGCAGATCGGGACGCACCACGCGCGCGCCATCACTGAGGCGGCAAACGAAGCGGGCGTCTTCGCGAGCTTCGTCAACGACGACGCGACGAACCCCGCGACGATCGCGTCGGTGGTCGAGCAGTTGAAGGGCAAGTTTCGCTGCGTGCACCTCGTCAACGGGATCGCCGCCGGCGCGACCAAGCGCTACGCCGAACACGGAACGGCGCAGGTCCCCGACCTCGACGTCGCCTTCGATCCCGTCCGACAAACACCGGACTTCTCAGCGTGGGACAAGATTCGCAAAGTCGGGCTCGTCCAAGTCGAGACCGCGAGCGATCAGGACATCGAGCGCACGAACAAGTTCATGGGCCGCTCGACCGATCCCTGGGCCGACGCCCTCGCGGCCGCAGGCCTCTTGATCCGCGGCGAGAGCTTGGTGGCCTTCGCCGACTACGAGTTCGAAGCGAAGGACCCCGTCTACGGAATGGGTCCGCTGGCGGGCGCGAAGATCCTTCAGCGCGAGAGCCTCGCGCGCATCGGCCGCGAGCTCGGGGTGCGCACGACGCGCCTCTGCTACCCCCCGATGAACACGACGGCGATCGGCGCGATTCCGGGCGGGCTCCTCAAGTTTGCAGGGAGCGCCGAACTCATGCTGCGCAACGGGACGTACGCGAACCTCGCGTCGCTCGCGGCCTCGTCGATCCCAGCGTTTCGCCCGGATTTTCGCGACGAAGCGCTCTACCTCGACCTCGCGTACAAGGCTGTTCGTCGCGACTTCGACGCGCTCGTCGCCGACGTGGACAACGACAACCTCCGCGACAAGCTCCGCACCGTCATCGGCCACGAAGGGCTGTGATCGCTCACTTGTTCGCGGCGTCTTCGTACACGCCCCGCGCCATCAAGCTCGTCTCGCGCTCGGCGCGCGCTCGGTAGATCGCCGCGCGCCTCGCGCGGATCCCAGCGTCCTCGGGGGATGCGCGCCCAGCCCACTCGGCGAGCTCGCACGCGAGGCGAAGCTCGCCCGCGGCGCAGAGCTTCTCGGCGCGATCGATGAGCGCCGTGGCCCCACCCGCGAGCGACGCCACCTCGTTGGCGAGCGCGTCGGGGTGCGAGGGCTTGAGGTGCGCGGGGTTTCCGTCGTACCAGCCGCCGTACAATCGCCAGAGATTTCGCAGGATGAACTCGGGCTCGTCGTACACGGGCCGGAGCCACGGCTTGGCGAGCAGGGACTCGTCGACGCGCACGCGCGCGATCACGTCGGCGAGCGCGAGCCCCTCGTTCATGAGCGCGACGCACTGATCGTGCAGCGAACGAAGGAGCGCGGCGCTCGTCTCGAGGACCTCGCGCACCACGTCTTCGCCCTCGATCGCCGGCCCGTGACCGGGAAAGAGAATCCGCGCGTTCTTGGCGCGCATCGCGTCGAGGGCGTTGGCCCACTCGAGCGGGTATCGCTGGACTTTTTGAGGGTTTCCGCAGTTGGGCGAGGCCCAGATGACGAGGTCGCCCGTGCAGATCGCGCGCGATGGCTCGACGTAGGCCCACAGGTGGTCGTCGGTCTCTCCTCGGTCGTGACGGAGCTCGATCGTCACGCCGCCCTTTGAAATCGTGTGCGCTTTCGACACGAGCACGTCCGGCTGGCGGTACTGCGTGGGCCACTGCAAGCCCGGCACACGAAATTGCCGCGCGTTGATCGCCGCGTTGTACCCGGCGGTCTTCACGTAGCGCTCGAAGCGCTTCGGAACGAGCTCGTGCGCGATCACCGTCGGCCGCGCGCCTCCAGCGCCCGCGCTGTCGTCGTCCCACAAGAACGCGCCCATCACGTGGTCCGCGTGCCCGTGCGTGTACACGATCGTGTCCGCCGGCGCGCGGGTCCACCCGCGAATCGCACCGTGAATCATCGCGCCGGTGAGCTGCGAGCCCGTGTCCACGACGATGAGCCCCTCGCCCGTGTCGATGGCGACCGCGTTCGCGAAGCCCGACACGAACGCGATGCCCGGCGCGTACTCCTCGAGTCCCAAGAACGTCGTAAACGGGTTTTGCTCCTCGGGGCGAACGGCGCCCGAGAGAAGCTGCGCGGCGAAGTCACGAACGGCTCCCATGGGCGGAGATGATACGGGTTCGCGGGGCGCAACGCGCGCGCGTCAGTACAGCGTCACGGTCGACGCAGCGGCGGAGGGCCCCGCGAACCACGGGGTGAAACTCGCGGCGTACGAGTGTGAGCGCCGCCAGAAATAGCGATAGCGAAGCCCCTCCTCCGCGCGCACACCTCGAGCAGTCCACTCGGTCGAGTCCTGATTGGAGACCTCGTTGGCGTCGAGCGCGATCGGTTGAACGACCCTCATCGCCCGGGCGGCGCTGTACGAATACCCACCGTGCTCGACGCCCGTCACGTCGCGGCGACCGGCGAAGTAGATCTCGTAGTTTCGCGCGGGGGTGCCGAGGAGCTGCCGCACACCACCGTGGACGTCGACCGCGACGGGACCACCCTCTCCGCTCCAAGGGAAGTCCATCGGAACGTTCATCGATCCGCGGAACAAGTGTCCGATGCGATACGACCCATCGCGCATGATCGAGGGCCCGTAGTCGCGCTTGAGCATCAAGAAGTGACTGAGAAACTCGAACTCGAGCGCCGTCGCTCTCGCGTCGCCCACCCGCACTTCGGTGTCGGCAAACGTCTCGCCGACGGTCACCCGAAGCGTCGTCTCGCGCGGAAACACCGTTGTCACGCGGCCGTCGATCGTGTCTGTCGCCTCGTTGACCGTAAACGTGTACGCCCGAACGCTGCGGTCTTCGAAGCGCGTCGTGCAGTCGGTGCCCGACAGCCTGCGCACGCGAGAGGAGCTTCGCGTCGCGCGATTTCCTCGAAGCGGCTCGGGGTCGAGCACCTCTCGCTCGTCCGTGGTCTCGTCGCGCGTCTGCGCGTCGGAGTTGGTGCACATCCCCGCGGGCGTGAGACGGAGCATGCGAACCACGACGTGCGGCTCGTCGTTGCGCTGGCTCAACTGCGTCCAATTCGCGGCGTTGCGCCGATGCTCCTCCGCTCGACGCGCCTCGATCTGCAGCAGAAACGCCTCGAGGCACCCAGGGAGCCCCGCCGCGCACAGCGCGATCGCCGCGAGCGTGCAGGGACGTCGCTGAACGCGATTTGATTTCATGTGTTCCCCCGCGCGGACCATCAGCCTCGCACCTGTCCCTCACCCACCACGACGTACTTCTCCGCCGTCAGCTCGCGGAGGCCCATCGGTCCCCACGCGTGCATGCGCGAGGTCGAGATGCCGATCTCTGCGCCGAGGCCGAGCTCGCCGCCGTCGTTGAAGCGGGTGCTGGCGTTCCACAAGACGCACGAGGCCTCGACTTCGCGCAAGAATCGCTCGGCGCGCGCGCGGTCGCCGCTCACGATCGACGCGGTGTGCTCGGTGCCGTGCTTCGCGATGTGCTCCATCGCTTCGTCCAGCGAATCGACCGCGCGCACCGCGAGCTCGAGCGACAGAAACTCCGTGTCCCAGTCGCTGTCCTTGGCGACGAGGTGCTCGATCTTTGCATCAGAGAGCGCCTTCGCGCAGCGCTCGTCCACGCGGAGCATCACGCCGTTTTCGCGCATTCGTTTTGCGATCTCGAGCCACAACCCGCCGTCGATCACGCTCTTGTGCACGAGCAACGTCTCCATCGAGTTGCAGACACCGGGGCGGCTCACCTTCGCGTTGACCGCGACTTCAGCGGCCATCTTCGCGTCCGCGCCCTCGTCCACGTACACGTGGCAGATCCCTTGCCCGTGCCGGATCACGGGGACCTTCGCGTGCGCGTCGACCATCTCCATGAGCTTCGCCCCGCCTCGCGGAATGCAGAGGTCCACGCGCCCGGTCGCCCCCAAGAGCGCCGCGACGTGCTCGCGCCCCGCGTCGTGAACGAGCTGCACGCAGTCCACAGGGAGCCCCGCGTCCGCGAGCCCTTGGCGCACCGCGCGCGCGAGGACACGATTGGAGCCCATCGCTTCTTTTCCACCGCGAAGGACGATCGCGTTGCCGCTCTTGATGCAGAGCGCCGCGCACTCGACGGTGACGTTCGGCCTCGCTTCGTACACGACCGCGATCACCCCGAGCGGGACGCGCCGTTTGGAGACCTTCAGACCGTTGGGCCTCGTCCCGAGCTCGCGCTCTTCGCCGAGCGGATCGGGCAGCGCAGCCACGGCTCGGGCGCTCTCCGAAATCGCGCGGAGCCGGCTCGCGTTCAATCGCAGCCGATCGAGCATCGAGCTGGAGATTCCCTGCTCTTTTGCGATCTCCATGTCCTCGGCGTTCGCGGGCAGGATGGTCCCGTCCCATCGGTCGATCACGGCGGCGATCTTGCCGAGCGCGTCGTCCCGTTGCGCAGCAGAGGACTTCGCGAGCGCGCGGCGCGCCTCGCGGGCGCGTCGGAGCATGTCGTCGATCAGGTCGGTCATAGCGAGCAGTCCGCGAGTTATACGGCACGCCGGTGGACTTACCCAACGACCGCAGCTACTTGCTTCGATGCGACGCTCGCGTCGGCGGTACGCGCCCGAGAGCGGCACCGAAGATGAGCAGAGCCGCTCGACGGCGAAGACGCCCCTCGACATCCAACTACAACCCGACACCGCGAACACGGAATACGACGGCGAACACCACGGTCTATCTCTCGCGACGCAGCGGCACACGGACTTCGCGCAACACCCTCAGCGACGCGCCCGGCGTATCGCCGACGGACGGCGGAGCCGCTGAACGCCGAGCATGAAAGTCGAACGGGACACACTTGGGGACGACACCAATGAATCGAGACAAGTCACGAGCGTTCGCTTCGATCATCGTCGCTGTGTTCGCGGCGGGCGCCGCGAGCTGCGCGGGCTCCCCGCGGACCGAGCAGCGCGCGCTTGCTGCGCCGACAGCCCCTCGCGATCCCGCGTGCGTCGCGGGATTCTGCTTCGAGTGGTCGCTGCCGTTCCGCGCGCAGCTCGCGAAGCCGGTCTCTGCGGACGCCGAGGACGTGTGGTTCAGCTTCGAGCGCGACGAGCAGCGGCCCGCAGGCGTCGCACATCTTTTCAACGGCGCGTGGATCGGCAACCACAGCAACGTTGGCGCTCAACGGGTCGAGCAGGTCGTCGGCGCGAGCGCATCGAACAGCGTGTGGGGCCGCATCGGCCGCTCGTACACGCGGTTCAACGGCGCAGAATGGAGCGCTCCCGTGCCGCTGCCGATCGCGAACGGGCGCGTCACGAGCGAGACCGCGCTCGCCGACGGAACGCTGGTCGTCACAGTCGCCCGCCCAGAAGCCCGCCAGCGCTTCGTCGACATCATTCGGATCTCGGAGCGCGGAGCGACGCTGCTCCCTTTGCTCGATGACGCTGTCACGCTCGAAGAGTCCGAAGAGCTCTTGGGCTCGGTGCTCGTGCGAAGTGCAAACGACATTCGCGTGATCGTGTATGGCCGGAACCGATTTCCGAGCCCGGCCGTCGGCCCCTTCTTCGCGCGGCGCTTCGATGGAGCTCGGTGGCTCCCGTGGAGCCTACCTGCGCCTCCTTGGCCGAGCGGATCGCTTCGGTCCCCAGACGCCATCCACCAACTCACGGACGGCACCGTCCTGGCGCGCGTGGGCGCGCGTACCTCACGCGAGGCGACGCAGTGGATCGTCGTCGACGGAACCGGCTGGCGCGTGATCGCCGAGACGAGCTTCGAACCGACCGAACGGGTGTCCGTCGTCGGCGACGCGCTTTGGGTCGTGCGCAACGGCGCGCTCCAGCGAATTCGCCCGTCGGGATCCATCGACATGATTTCTTGTGCTGGTCGCGTTCACTCGGTCATCGCGTCGCACGGATCGAACGCCGCATGGGCGCGGACCGATCGCGGGCTCGAGGTCGTGAGCGCCGACACATGCCGCGTCATCGCGGCCAACGCGCCGCCGCTCGAACAGGTCGACGTGGGCCCGCCGCGCGGCCCCAACCAAGAAGACACGCTGTGGGTCGTGGCGCGACACCTGACCGAGTCGTCGACGTTCGTCTCGGCGCACGAGCGACGCTCGGCCCACGATTGGACGACGAGCGCGCAGCTTCGCGCGGGATCCCTCGCCAGCCCGCTTCGCGCAGGATTCGGAGCGGCGAAGCTACTGCTTGGCCACGGAGCGCTTCGCTTCGACGGAGCGCAATGGGCGCAGCTCCGATGGGGCGCGAACACACAGCACGACCAGGCCATGAGCGATGCGTGCGACGCGAGCGCCGACGAGGGGTGGGTCGCCTCGGAAGCGGGCCTCGCGCGTCGAGAAGGCGCTTGGCTCACGCCCGTCTTCGCATGGAGTCATCGCGCGACGAGGGTGCTCTGCAACGCGTCGGGCAGACACTTCGCGATCGTGAATGGAACCGTCTGGACACACGAAGAGGGTCGATGGAGGAGCCTCTCGATGCGCGCCCCGATCGCATCGTCGCCGCCAGTCGCGATCAACGACGGACAAATGGTCGCGATCGTGAAGACGCTCGACGACGCGCCGGTCACCGAGCTCGTGCGCTGGCGCGGTCGCGCACAGTTCACGCTCGTCGACAGCAGCTCGAACTTCGGCCTTCCAGAGGACTTCTCGGGGACCCTCGGCGCGTTCACCGCCACGTCCGACCGAGACATTCACTTCATCGTGCGCGGCCGAACCAACCGAGGGACAGGCGCAGCGCAGGACATCGTGCTCCGACACGACGGTCGCTCGGCGCAGCAGCGGCTCGTGCTCGACGTTCGCGACAACGAGAAGCACTTCGTCACGGCCATCGGCGACGATGATGTTCTCGTGTGGGCCGAGCGCGGACGGTCTCCCATCGTGCGGTTGCGCGGAGGCGCGCGCAGCGAGCTCCCTGCGTTGGCCGAAGCGCCCATCGATCGGGTGTACGCAGCGTCGCCAGAGCTCCTGTGGATCGTCACAGCAGAGCCGACTCCACGAGCGTTTTCACTGGTCGGAGGCGCTTGGACCGAAGTCTCGTCGCTGCGCTCGAGCGTCGGCACGACGACGCGCATCACGATGCACGCGACGAGCCCTCGAGACGTCTGGGCGCTCACGGAGCCGCGGGGCGTGTGGCACTTCGATGGGCTCGACTGGCGCGCGATCGCCGCGCCCGCCCTCACGTTCGTTCGCGTTTGGGCGGCGAGCCGCGACGACGTGTGGCTCGAAGCAAGCGGTCGCACCGTGTTTCGCGGCAGCGCGACGAGCGAGTTTCGTCGGGTGGCCTCGCTCGAAGGCGATGAATTCGTGTTCGGTTCGGGCTCTGGCGCGGTCTGGGCTGGTCTGCGTCAGTGGGCTGGCACGTCGTTCGAGCCGATCGAGCGCGCGATCGACGCAACCGACCTTCTCGTGACAGACACCAGCGTGATCGCAATCGCCACCACGAGCTCGTCGACGAGAGTGGCCGAACTACAGAGCGACGGAGCATGGACGAGCCGCGCCGCCGACAACGACCCGATCTTGTCGCAGGTTCGAGCAGCACCGCACCAACGCACGGGTGGGTTCTTGGGCCCGCAGCAGCGTTGGTACCAGACGAATGCTGCGCTCTACCGCGTCGAAGGCCGCTGACCGTCCTCACGCCCCGAGCAGCGCGATGTCGTCCGCGTGAACGACCTCGTCGCCGAGGTGGTACCCGAGGATCGACTCGATTTCGGCGCTCTTTTTGCCGCGGATCCGCGTGAGCTCTTCGGCGCTGTACGCGCTGAGGCCGCGCGCGACCGGCGAGCCGTCGGCGTGCGCGATGTCCACCGCTTCGCCCTGCTCGAAGTCGCCCGATTGATCGATCACGCCCTTCGGCAAGAGGCTCTTTCCCGCGAGCACGGCGCGCGCGGCGCCGTCGTCCACGATGATGGTCCCCTTGCTCCGCAGCGTGTGCGCGATCCAGTGCTTTCGACTCGCGAGCCGCTCCCCCGCGGGAACAAAAAACGTCCCCACGTCGTCGCCGGCCATCACCCTCGCGAGCACGCCGCTCTCCCTCCCCGGCGCGATCACCGCGCCCGCGCCAACGCTCGCCGCAGCGCGCCCCGCGCGGACCTTCGTGACCATCCCGCCCTTTCCGCCCGAGCTCGTCCCGGTGCGCACGAAGCCCTCGGCGCTCGCGTCGTCCGGGCGCACCACCGGCACTCGGTGTTCACCATTCAAGAGCGCTGGCGCGACCGAGAGCATCACCAGCAGATCCGCGCCCACCAGGTTCGCCACTTGCGCGCTGAGCGCGTCGTTGTCCCCGAACGCGATCTCGTCGACGGACACCGTGTCGTTCTCGTTGATGACCGCGATCGCGCCGCGGCGCGCGAGCTCGGCGAGCGCTCGCCTCGCGTTGAGAAATCGCTTGCGATCCGCCAGGTCCGAGTGCGTCAGCAACACCTGCGCGACGACCCGTCCGTGCGGCGCAAACGCCTCTTGCCACAACCGAATGAGCTCGCCCTGCCCCGCGGCCGCGCACGCTTGGAGCGCGTCCATCGTCTTCGGCCTCGCCGGATACCCGAGCGCCCCGACGCCGAGCGCGATCGCCCCGGACGAGACCACCACCACCTCGCGTCCGCTCGCGGCGAGCGCCGCACAATCCGCGGCGATCCCGTCGAGCACCTTGCGATCGATGCGGCCGGCGGTCGTGAGCACGCCGGTTCCAATCTTCACGACGACGCGGCGAACGCCGCGCATCCACTTTGACAACTCTTGCGAGGGCTGTTGACGGTCGTCCATGCGCGGCCGCGAACGTACACTCCCTCTCGCGCCGCTGACAACGGAACACATCTCGATCGGACGCATGACTACTGCGGAAAACGAAGACTTCAGAGCCCCAACCCGCGCTGCCGCGCGCCCCGCCCCCGCATAGCGCTGACAAACGGACACGCCTCCATTTCTCGCGTTGTGGATGCGAAGGGCAGCCCCCACCCGCGCTGCCGCGCGCCCCGCCCCCACGTCGTGAGGGCGGGGCTTTGCATTGTGCAACGCGCTGCGATTGGATTGGCAAGTTGATTGTATGGGCCAATGCCATGCAAGGGCCGCTTGTCGCTCGATTGCGGTGGATGTTCGACGGCGATCGTGACCACGCAATTGAGTCACACACAATCAACTTTCGAGCCCAAACACTGCATTTCCTCGATGCAAAGCCCCGCCCTCACTACGTGGGGGGCGGGGCGCGCGGCAGCGCGGGTGGGGGCTTCTCTTCGCATCCACAATGCGCGAAATCCAGATGTGTCCCGTTGTCAGTTCGCGCTGGCGTGGGCTCGGATGACACACGCGTGCGCAAGCGCCGCCCGAAGCGCGCTTCGCCAGACATTTCTCGACGGACTCTCAGCTCTCTACGTCCCCCCAAGCGCGCGTTTGGGTCAGCGCCCCGCGCGCACCAGCCCGACGATCCGCTGCCCCGGAACGAGCCCGTCACGCTCGTCCAAGCGCAGCACCACCTCGATGATCTTCGTGTCGACGCGCTCGACCGGGTCGTCCGTGCGGATGTTGCGACGACCGAACCGCCGCGCGATCTCTACGACGGACCCGCGAAAGCGGCGCGCTCCGTACGCATCCGCGGTGACCGCGGCCTCTGCGCCGACGCGCACGCCAGAGAACTCGCGCTCGTCGACGTCGATCCTCGCGCGGAGCAACCGCGTGTCTCCCAGCAAAATCGCTGGGTCTCCCGAGGGGCTCGCGTACTCGCCCTCGCGCAGCTTGATTTGTAGCACCTCGCCGTCGCACGGCGCACGCACGGTCGAGCGCTCGAGCTGCTCGCGGGCCTGGTCGCGACGCGCCTGCGACGCGCGGGCCCTGGCGCTCGCGACGGCGATGTCCTCTGCGCGCGAGCCGCGCACGGTCGCGTTGCGTCGAGCCTCGACCTGACGGAGCGTGGCGCGGTCGATCTCGGCTTGGCCTCGGGCGCGATCGAGCTCGTCGCGCGTCGCGTTGGAGCTCGAGGCGAGGCTCTCGGTTCGCGCGAGGGCCACCGTCGACAGCTCCGAGCGCGCGCGGGCCGCGGCGAGGTCGGCGTCGGCCGCGTCTCGATCTTCACGGCGATTTCCACGAAGGGCGCGGCTCAGCTCTGCGCGGGCGACGAGGAGGTCCGCCTCCGCGGCGGCGAGCGACGCGCGCTCGATCGCGCTCTCTTGCTCGAGCAACACGTCGCCGCGCCGCACGAACTGCCCTTCGCGAACGGCGATCCGCTGCACGCGCCCCGCGACGGCCACGGCCACTCGCACCTCGCGATCCGCCGGCTCGATCACGCCGTTTCCGACGATCCACTCGCGCGAGACCGCGGGCGCTCGCGGGTCGGACTGCCCCGGTCGCGGAGCGAGCTCTCGCTCGGCCGCGCGAACGTCGGCCACGCGCGGACGATTGGACGCAGGCTGCGTCGCGACGCGCGCGACCGAGATCGCGAGCCCCGAGACGGCCACCGCCGCGACGACCGACTTCCATGGAAAACTACGGACCGTTTGAATCATTGTGCTCATGGCTTTGCCTCAGCTGTGGCTCGAGTGGAGGGCGGGAGGAGCGGACGTTCGCGGGCCAGCGACGTCGGTCGCCTCGCGAATCAGCCCGTCCTCGATGCGGACGATGCGATCGGCCAGGTGGTAGATGCGGTTGTCGTGGGTGACGACGACGACGGTGTGACCGCGCTCGGTCGCGAGTCCGCGGAGCAGCTCGGTGACCGCGAGGCCCGAGGTCGCGTCGAGGCTCGCGGTGGGTTCGTCCGCGAGGATGAGCGGCGGGCTCGCGGCGAGGGCCCGAGCGATCGCGACGCGCTGCCGTTGACCGCCCGAGAGCTCGACGGGCTTGCGATCGGCTTTGTCCGCGAGGCCGACGGCGCGCAAGAGCTCCATCGCCTCGGCGCGCGATTGTTTTCGTGTGCGCCCGCGGAGCTCGAGCAAGAGCCCGACGTTCTCCGCGGCGGTCAGGCCCGCGATGAGGTTGTGGCCTTGAAAAATGAAGCCGATGTTCGCGAGCCGAAGCTCGGGCAAGCGGCGCTCGCCCGCGGCGACGACGTCCGTTCCGAAGAGCGAGAGCGAGCCCGACGAAGGGGACAAGACGCACCCGAGGATCGAGAGGAGCGTTGTCTTTCCCGAGCCGGACGGGCCGACGAGCATGACGAACTCGCCGCGCGACACGGTGAAGTCGACGCCCTTGAGGGCTGTGTACGCGAGCGCGCCGTCGCCGTAGGTCTTGGTGATCGAGCGCGCGTCGATGGCGAGGTCGGAGTTCATCGAAACACCATTCCTGGCTCGACGCTTCGAACGCGAGCGAGCGCGAGAGACGAGGCCGCGAGGCACATCAGCGTCATCACGACGAAGGTGCCCACGAAGAGCGGCGCGGGGAGCACGAGCGCGAGGTTTGCCGAGCGAATTCCCTCGGAGATTCGCGATACGAGCGCGAGGCCGACCAGCGACCCGAGCAGCGCGAAGAGCACCGACTGCACGAGCAAGAGCAGCGCGAGATCCCAGCCCGTCGCGCCGATGGCCTTCAGCGTCCCGAACTCGCGCAGGTTGTCGATCACCGACGAGAACATCGTCAGCGCGACGATCACGAAGCCGACGAGCAGGCCGAAGAACGTGCTCGTCCCGAAGCTCACGCCGATCGCGGTCTGCGTGAGAATATAGCGGCGGATCTTCGATTCGAACTCGCGGCTCGTGAGCACTTGCGCGTCCGGGATCCGCTCGCGCAGCGCGTCGCGAACGCGCTCGGGCGACTGCCCCGGCGCGACGCCGACGAGCACGAAGTGCACTTGGTCCTGCGCGAGACCGAGGACGTCCCGCGCGGTGTCGTAGTCCGAAAACGCATACGCAGGCCCGAAGGGAATGAGCCCCCACGTGAAGCCCACCGCGTGAACGGTGCGGCCGTTGAGCTCGCGCTGCGAGCGCAGGTTCATCCCGCCGTACTTCGCGCGCTCGGAGTCCTCGAAGAAGAACGCGCCGGGCTCGCGGAGGTCTGCGACGGAGCCGCGCACGATGTTCCACGGGCCGCCTGCGGCGCGCGGGAGCCGAGCGCCGACGACGTTGACTTGCTCCGTTCCGCCGCCGGGAACCTTGAGGTTCGCGCCGCCGTACGCGAGCGGCTCGGCCCACGCGACGCCCGGCGTCACTTGCGCGCGGTGCAGCGTCGAGATCGACATGGGCGCCGCTTGCTGCAACGTCGGGAGCGTCTTCGGAACGATCCAGAGATCCGCCTGCGTGTTGGCCACGAGCATCGTGTTCTTGTCGAGCAGCCCGAGAAAAGTGCCCGCTTGTTGGTTCGCGAGCAGCGTGGCGAACACGACGCCCACGAGCGTTCCGATGCTCTTCAGGCGATCGTGGAGCATCATGCGCACGGCCACGGCGGTCATGACGCGGATGCGGGTGAAGAACCCGGCGCGTGTCGTGATGGGTCCGGCGATCACTGCGCGCCTCCTTCGAGGGGCTGCCCCGCGGCGATGCGCAGCGCCACGCGCGCGAAGGCGAGGTCCGCGTCCGCTTGAATTCCTGTGACTTCAGCGTCGAACTCGTCTCGCTCGGCGAGCAGCACGTCGTGCTCGTTGCCCGCGCCTTGCGCGAGCCTCGCCCGCGCCGAGCTCGTCGCCCGCTGCGCAGACTCGAGCCGCGCGCGGCTCGCGCGAACGCGCGCCACGCCGACGTTCACCTGCCACCACGCGCTGTGAATCTGATCTCGCGCGTTTTGCAGCGCGCGCTCGAGGCGCACGTCCGCGATGGCGCTCGCGGCGGACGCGGCGCGCGCCGTTGCGACGGTCGTCACGTCGATGCGCCACGAAACGCTGACCCCCGCGGCGAAGGTCGCGGGCGGCCCGAACCCCGTCGCGTTGGTCACGCGCTCGGTGGCGCTCGCGTTGACCGTGGGGCTCAGCCCCAACCACGCCGCGCGCGATTGAGCGTGCTGCGCGCGGGCTTCGAGCGTCGCCTGTCGAACGCTCGTCGTCTGCGACGCGAGCGCCTCCCACGACGGGAGCGGGGACTCTTGCTCGAGCGAAGCGGGAGGCATCACGGGCTCTCGCGGCGCGATTTGCGTCAGCGACTCGAGCGAGCGCGCGGCGGTCTGCCGAGCGAGCATGGCGTCGGCCACGGTCTGCTGTGCGCGGGCGACTTCGCTCGAAGCGCGCGCGACGTCGAGCTCGACCGCGCCTCCGGCTTGGAGCCTCGCGCGAACGCGATCGAGCGAGCGCTGCGCGACGAGGAGCGCTCGTTCGCTCGATCGAACGAGGGCGCCCGCGGCGGCCCACTGAAAATAGCTCCGCGCGACGGCGCGAAGGACGTCCTCGGAGGTCGCGCGCACCCTCACCTGCGAGGCTTCACGCGAGGCGCGCGCTGCGTCGACGCGCGCCCATCCCGCAGGGTCCACCAGCGGAACGTCCAGCGTCACGGTCAAGTCCGCCTGGTGCCTCGGCGTGATCGTCGCTTGCGTGTTCGTCGACGCGCCCGTGGGAATCGTCACGCCGACCTCGAACTGGTTGAACGTGTAGCCCGCCCGCGCCGTGAGCGAAGGCAAGAGCCTCCCGGTGACCTGCCACTGTTCGTCCGCGCGTTGCTGCGCGAGGAGCACGCTCTCGCGCGCGTCGAGCGAGGTCGACGCGTTGCGCAGAAACTGGGACAGCGGCTGCGCCGTCGCCGTCCTCGGCAGCGCGGACAACGCGAGGAGCGCTCCAATCATTTTTAATGATGTACTCACTCAATTATTCTCCTTGAAAAGCGCCGTCGCTCACGAGAGCGCGGCGCTCGAACTGCGGGAGGGTCAGCGGCGGGACCGGGTGGGCTTCAACCGCTGGTCGGCGGGCGTTTGCGGGGCGAAGCCGAAGCGGGGTCGAGCCCGCCTCGAAGCAACTGGATCAATCCACGGACGAAGGTCTTCTCGGGGAGGGCCAGGACCCTCGGATCTGGCTGCATGTACCGGTTGAACGCGTACGAGTGGAGCGCGCCGAGAAACGACAGCGCGACCACCTCGGGGTCGTGCGGGAGCAGTCGACCGAGGCGGATCTCGGCCTCGATGTACGCCGCGATGGCGCGCTCTCCGAATCGCTTTCCTTCGATGCCTTTCGAGCGCGCCCGTTGCTCTTCGGTCATCGACGCCGAGAGGGACAAGAGCGGCATGAGCTCGTCCATGAACCGCAGCACGTCGAGCGCGAGCGACTCGAGCTCGTCGAAGACCGCGCCGCGCCCGACCCGGCTCTCGAGCGTGGCCGCCCACGGGACGGGCAGCGACTCGAGCGCGGCGCGATAGAGCTTCTGCTTCGTACCGAACCGATGAAAGAGCGTCCCCTCGCTCACCCCGGCGCGCTCGGCGATCTCCGCCGTCGTCGTCGAAGCGCCGCGCTCGCGGATCACCGCCCGCGTCGCGTCGAGCAAGAGCTCATCCGAAATCGATTGGGGTCGCGCCATGGGCCAGGGAGGGTACTCCGCTCGTTATTGAGCGCGAGCTTACTAATAGCGCCCGTGTCCGGGCCGTCAATGGCGCCGCGCGGTGGTTGTGGATCGTGCGGGCGCGGCGGCGAAGGTACACTCCTCGGCTTCGTACACTATGAAGCTCCAGGGTAGACGCATCGCGTTCGTCGGCGCCGGCAACATGGCCGAGGCGCTCATCAAAGGCCTCTGTCGCGCCGAGGGCGTCGGCGCTTCGGCGATTTCGGCGGCGGATCGCAGGCCAGATCGAACGAAGTTCCTCGCGCAGAAGTACGGGATCACGACGTCGACGGACAACGGCGCGTGCGTGCGCGACGCGGACATCGTCGTGTTGTCGGTCAAGCCGCAGGTGATGGGCTCGGTCGTTCCCGCGCTGAGGCCGCACGTGCCGAAGGGCGCGCTCGTGCTCTCGGTCGCCGCGGGGATCACCACGGCCGCGATCGAGTCGATGCTCGAGCCCGAGTCGCGCGTCGTCCGCTCGATGCCCAACACCGCCGCGATGGTGGGCCTCTCGGCCACCGCCATCTCGAGCGGAACGCACGCGACCGACGAGGACCTCGAGGTCGCCCGCGCCGTCTTCGAAGCGGTCGGCCGCGTCGTAGTGGTCGACGAGTACCAGCTCGACGCGGTCACGGGCCTGTCGGGCTCGGGCCCTGCGTACATCTTCTTGATCATCGAGGCCCTCGCGGACGGCGGCGTGAAGGTGGGGCTCTCGCGCGAGATCGCCCTGCAATTGGCCGCACAGACGCTGCTCGGAAGCGCGCACATGCTGCTCGAGACCGGAGAGCACCCGGGCAGACTCAAAGATCAAGTCACGTCCCCCGGAGGAACGGCGATCGCGGGCCTGCACACGCTCGAAGCGGGCGGGCTTCGCACGACCCTCATCGACGCGGTCGAGGCCGCGACCAAGCGCGCTCGGGAGCTCGGCGATGCGCGGAAGTGAGGGCCTCGCGCGAGAGTGGTACCACGTCGACAACCGAGACGGCTGGGACCTCGCGCTCTACCGGACGCACCACCCGACGAAGATCGACCGCACGAAACGCCCGGTGTTCATCGTCCCCGGGTACGGGATGAACTCGTTCATCTTTCACTATCACCCGTCGGGTCGATCGCTCGCGGCGACGCTCGCGGACCGCGGGCACGAGGTGTTCACCGTGGACCTCCGCGAGCAAGGGCGCTCGAAGAAGGTCACGCCCGGAAAGCAAGGCCGCTACGGCTTGAGCGAGCTCGCGCTCGTCGACTTCGCCGCCGCCGTCGACGCGGCGCGAGAGCACACCGTATCGCGCGCACACGAAATCGACCTGCTCGGCGCTTCGCTGGGCGGAACGATCACGATGCTCTACCGCTCGCAGGCCACCGACCCCGCCCCCGGCCGCGTCGCGCTCTTGGGCTCGCCCATCCGCTGGACCAACGTCCACCCGCTGTTGAAGGTGCTCTTCGGCTCCCCCGCGCTCGCAGGCGCGCTCGAGATCAAGAAGACCCGCGCGCTCGCGGGACTCGCGCTGCCCGTCGCCGCGAAGGTCGCCCCGTGGGCGCTCAAGATCTACATGAACACCGACGCCACGGACATCCAGCACTACAGCGAGATGGTCAACACCGTCGAAGACCCCTCGCGCTACGTCAACCGCGAGATCGCGCAGTGGATCAAGCGCGGCGACTTGATCGTCAACGGCCGCAACCTCACCGACGACGTCGCGCGCTTCGACGAGCCGCTCTGTACGATCTACGCGAACGGCGACGGGATCGTGCCCAAAGAGACCGCGACGTTCGCGCACTTCCACGCCAAGAGCCACCGCAAGGTGCTCGTGACCGCCGGCGACCGCGCAGTCCCTTACTCGCACGCGGACATGTTCGTCGGCCGAGACGCGTCCAAGCAGGTCTTCGAGCCGCTGATCGCGTTTCTCGAAGAGGGACGCTGACCGCGCGACCCGCGGCGCGCGTGCAACGATTCGTTATGTGCGCCGGCTAGCGGGGTCGTTAGCATGCATTTCGTATTCGTCGGGTTGCGTCGTCGTCGCGTGGCGCGAGACGAGCGGCCGGCGCCTTTTCATCGGGAGCTTCGAAACACTCTATGACTATCGCTCTTCGTCGTTCAGCCCTCTTGTCGTTGCTCTCGGCCGCTGCGCTCGCCGCGTGCACGACGCCACCTGCCAACAACCCCGACGTCGTGATGGACTCGTCGATGCCGACGGACTCGGGGGTGACTGAAATGGATGGGTCGACGCCCGACGGCGAGCCCGCGGATACGGGCACGGGGGACGATGCTGCGGCGGACAGTGGTGTGATGCCACCGGACGCGTCGGGAGCACCCGATTGGGGCTTTCGCCCGATGCCCAACGGCTTCGCGTTCGAGAACTACACGAACACGGACATGCCGGTGAATCTCACCGAGCTCGAGATGCGTCGGATCTTCGGGCCGACGGTCTGTGAAGGCGCCGCGGCGATGGGAGCGTGCACGCTCACGCCCCAAGCGCGACAGTGGATGGAGCGGCAAAACGCCGGCATGAACGGCGGCCACTGCGAGGGTATGGCCGTGCTCGCGGCGCGCATCTTCACGGGCGCATCGGACCCGATGATGCTCGGCGGCGGAGCCAACGCGGGCGCGCTCGCGCTCATGGGCAACGCCGCGCTCACCCGCGAGATCGCCACGTGGTTCGTGACGCAGAGCACGCTCCCGACGCTCGAGCGACGCAATCTCACGCCGGTGCAGGTCGTCGCCGAGCTCGAGCGAGACCTCGCGCGCGGCCGCGATTTCGGCGGAACCGTCGTGGGGATCTACCTCCGCGCAGGCGGCGGCGGCCACGCGATCACGCCGTATCTCGTGCGCAGGCCCGACGCCAACACCGCGGAGATCGTCACGTACGACAACAACTTCCCCAACGTCGAGCGCGTCGTGACGGTGGACACGATGGCCAACACTTGGCGGTACATGACGTCGACCAACCCGATGGAGCCGGGCGCCGTGTACGACGGAGACGCGACCACGTTCAACCTGACGCTCGCGGACGTCGCGCCGCGCGCGATGTTTCCGCACCCGTGCACGTTCTGCGGGACCGCGCCGATGGACGGCGGCGGGATGCGCGCCGTGCAAATCTCGATGCGCGGCGAAGGCGACCTCTCGATCCGCGACGGGATGGGCAACACGACCGGCAGCGGCGCGAGCGGCGTCGTCAACTCGATCCCCGGCGCTGGCGTCACGCTCCAGCGCAGCGGAACGCTCTACCGAGACAGCCCCGAGCCGCTCTACACCGTTCCCCGCGCGACGCCGCTCACGATCACGCTCGATGGCTCGCGGCTCACGGGCATGTCCCCGAGCGATCTGCTCGTCACGGGCCCCGGCTACGCGCTCGGCGTCGAAGAGATCAACCTCGACCCGATGCAGCGCGACACCATCACCATCCAGCCCGGCGCGCCGGACATCACGTACCGCGCCTCGGGGACCGAGACCCCGACGCTCGTGCTCGCCTTCGAGCTCGCGGGCGCGGACTACAACATCGAGCTGCGTTCTACCGCGATGACCGCGGGTCAGGTGCTGCGCTTGTCCGTCGACTTCGCCACGCAGCGCGCGCGCATCAGCTTCGACGGGAGCACCTCGGCGCCGGGCTTCACGCTCTACATGGACCGCGTGTCCGAGAGCGGCATCGTCAACTTCAGCCACGCGGGCGTGTCGGCGACGAGCTCGTCGGTCCTCACCGTCGACTTCGGCGGCTGGGGCGGCAACGGAATGCCCGTGTCTGTCGCGGTCGACACCAACGGTGACGGGACGGTCGATCGCACGGACATGCTCTCGGACGAGAGCTGATCGCACACGAAATCAACCGCGCCGTTGTAGCACCGCGACCCGCGAGGCGCACACTGATTCCGCCGTGCACGAGGGGACTTGCATCGGCGCGATCGCGCGTCACCTTCAACGGCGTGATGAACAATCGACCTTCTGACGGCACGGGCGGCGCCGACACGACGGACGTCCACGGCGTTCGGCTCGCGATCGAACAGGCTCCCTTTCCGCACCTCTTGTTGCACGCCGAAGGCGCTGTCTCGCTGCCCTCGGTGCGCGACGCGCTTCGCGCGCTCGAAGACGCGCGGCGCACGACGGCGTCGCTCACGACCCTGGTGATCGACGCGCTCGACGTCTCGCGCTTCGGGCGCGGCGCGGTCGTCGAGATCGCGCGGTGGATCCCGCGCAACGGCGCTGGACTCGAGAGGGTCATCGTCGTGAGCACCTCGACGCAGCTCCGATCGTCGGTCCACGCGCTGGCCGCCTGCGCTCGGTCGATCCGCGTCGAGAGCGTCGAGACCCGCGAGGGCGCGCAGGCTCTGTTGAGCGCACCGACGCTCTCGCTCACGGGTTGATCGACGAGGCTCATGCTTCGGCCGCGGCTGCGGTACGATCCGTGGGGCTATGACGTCGCACACTTCCTCTGCTCGCGTCGCGCTCGCCAGCGCGCTCTGCGCTTTCGTCACGCTCGCAGCCAACGACGCCCGCGCACAGTCGTGCTCGATGAGCCGTCGCGTCGCGGCGAGCGTGTCCAACGCGCTCCGTCCGCGGGCGCCGGCCTGGGCGCGACCGCTGCTCACGGCGCCGCTCGTGCTGCAATACGAGCGAGAAAACCTGCGGCCGTTTACGTTTTTGCTCGGCTACGCCCTGCTCCCGGTCGAGCGCCTCGGCGTGCGCGGCGCCGCGCCCTTCGCGGCGGCGGTGGTCGTTCGTTGTCGAGACGCGCGCGCCGAGGTCGTCGCCGATCCGATCGCGTGGGCCAACGAGCGGGCGCGCGAGCTGCACCTCACGGTGAGCAACGCCGAGATCGCCGCGGGAATCGCGGCCGAAGTGATCTCGCTGCAAGCAGGGCGGCGGCCCGACAGCGCCAACGCGACGCGCGCCGCAGGTTCGTCGGTCTTTCGCGTGACCGTCTCGCTCGCGCCGAGGCAAGGCGAGACACAAGCGCAGACCATTCTGCTCGACATCGAGCGGGACGGAACGATGCGCCGAGCGAACTGACGACGCGCAGACAACATCCGCTCCGACGTCGAAGAGCTCGAAACTTTTCTTCCGTCACTGCACGGACGTTTGCCAGATTCTGTAGCCGGGAGGGGGCCTTTTGACAGGCGCCAACCTGGACTAGACTCCCGGCTCTGGCCCCGAAGCCCCGAAAGGCCCCCCTGCTGATGACGCACTCTCGATTTGCTACGTCGCGCTCGGTCCTCGCTGCCTCGCTCGCGCTCGTCTGCGCCGCGGGTTGCTCGCGATCCGAGCGATCTGCGCCGCGGCCCACGCCCGCCGCGCTCGGCAGCGCGCTCACGACGCACAACGCAAACGCGACGACCGCTGAAGAGCGCGAGGCCAATCGACATCGCCAAGCGTCCGAGCAGGCTCCGACGCTCGCGATGCAATCGGGCACGTTGGCGGTGCGCGCGGATGAAGACCACGTCGATGCGCACGCGACGCGCACGAACAACGGGTGGGCGGTCTCGTGGGGCGACATGGCGCACCAGCGCGCGTTCATGTTGTTGACCGACGCGACGGGGGCCGTTCGCGCGGCGCCGGCGCTCGTTCGTCAGGCCGTGAGCGAAGAAGAAGAAGTGTACCCGCCGGACGTGGCCGCCACGAGCAACGGCTACGCGGTCGTGTGGACGGACCCGAGCAACGGGCGCGTTCGCTTTGCGCGCTTGGACAGCAGCCGTCGGCCCGTGGGTCGCGCGAGCATCGTTCACGACGGGCTCGAGTCGCCGCGCTCGACGAGGCTCGCGGTGGGGACCAACGAGCACGGCGTGGCCGTTCAACTCGATCACGGCGTGTACTTCGCGCGCGTCAACGCCGAGGGAGCCCGTCAGGGCGACGGCGTTCTCCTCGCGGAAGAGGGCGACGTCGCGTCGATCGAGGGCGTTCGCGCGGTGGGCCAAGGGTACGAAGTCCGCTGGCGCGAGGCTGGCGGCGCGGTGCGAGCCGCCACGGTGAGCCGAGACGGTCGCGTGGCGCAGCGGACGGTGTCCGATCCGGCGCGCGTCGCAGCGCGCTGAACGGGCGCCGAATGCGGGAGGGGCTTGGTTCTTGGCGGGGTTTCGGGGTAGACGCTTCGCGCACGGTTCGAACGCGCGACGAAGCCGTTGGAAGTGCACCCTTCGAGCACCTATGAACGTGGCTCGAAGCGAGTCTGCCCGCGGCAGAAGCGCCCATACGAGAGTCTCATGAGCACCACCGAGTCCACTACCGAGTCCGCAGCGGCAGAGCCCGCACAGTCGATGCTCTCCCAGCGCGTGGGGTCCTTTCTGGCGTTCGCGCCGCTCGCCGTTTGGACGACCTGGCACCTCTATTCGAACCTCGCGGCCTTTCAGGGCCCGCAGCAGTGGGAGCAGGCCGTCTCGTCGCCCCGCGCGCCGCTCGTCGAAGTGATCACGAGCACGGTCGTCCTCCTGCCGCTCGTGATCCACACGGTGTGGGGGTTTCGGCGCCTGCGCATCGCGAAGTACAACAACGGCTCGTACTCGAACTTCGACAACCTGAAGTTCTTGCTGCAGCGATTGAGCGCGATCGGGCTCGTGCTGTTCTTGGGCGCGCACATCGTGATGGCGCGGTTCAAGCCGCTCATCACGACGGGACGACACGAGACGTTCGCGGACATCTCGTACGAGATGCACCACAACCCGCCGACGTTCTTCGTCTACATCCTCGGCGTGCTCGCGGTCGCGTACCACCTCGCCAACGGCCTCGCGACGGGCGGGCTCACGTGGGGCTTCGCCGCGACCGAGACCGCGCGCAAGCGCCTGCAAAACATCTCGTACTTGTTCTTCGTCCTGCTCATCGGCATGGGCTGGGGCACCATCTTCGCCCTGTGGAACGCTGGCGAACACCAGCGCCGCATGGAGCCCCGCGCCGACTCTCCCGCGATCCCCGCCGAAGCGGCGCGCTGATCGCAGCGCCGCGAACGCGGCAGGGACGTTCGATTGTCCGCAGACGACCGCGACGCGCTACGATCCGCGCACTCGTCAATGCGGCCCGCACGTGGATCGAAGAGCGCGCGATGGTCACCGGGGGTGACGGCCCTGACGACGCTCGTGGCGCTCGCGCTCGCGACGCCGAGCGCCCTCGCGGACACGCCGCCGAGGCTCCTTCGCTCGCCTTCGGTCGAAGCGCCCGCGGATCTCACGGACGGCGCGTCGGTGTTGCTCGAAGTCGAGATCGACGAGGCGGGGCGCGTTCCTTCGGCGCGCGTGGTCGAGGGCGTTCGAGACGACGTGAACGCGTTGGCGACGGACGCGGCGCGCGCGATGACGTTTGCGCCTGCCGAGCAAAACGGGCGGCCGATTCGCGTTCGCGTGCGGTTTCGATTTCGCCTCCGGCCTGCGTCCGCGTCGAGCGCGACGCAGCGGCCCGCAACGCCCCCGCAGGGTCCGACGTTCGACCCGCGGGCGCCGATTCCGGACAACCCCTTCGGTCCTGCGCCCGTCGCTGCGCAGCCGCCCCGCGCGCGAATTTCACGCCCACGAAATCAAACACGCTCCCGCCTCGGCGAGCAGAGCGTCACCGTTCGCGGCGCGCGGCCCGAGCCCGGCGCGGCCACGCGCATGACGTTTCGCGCCGAAGAGCTCACCACCGTTCCAGGGACCTTCGGCGAGCCCACGCGCGTCGTCGCCACGTTGCCGGGCGTCGCGCGCACGCCGTTCGGCCTCGGGTTCTTCGTCGTGCGCGGGGCATCCTTCGAGAACACCGGGTTCTTCATCGACGGCTACCCGGTGTTGATCCTCTATCACCTCGCGGCGGGCCCCGCGGTGATCTCGTCGAGGCTCGTCGGGCAGCTCGATTTCTATCCGGGCGGCTATCCGCTGCAGTACGGGCGCTTCTCAGCGGGGGTGATCTCGCTCGAGACCGCCGCGCCGCCTGCGGATCGACCGCGCGCCGAGCTCGAGATCGACATCTTTCGCGCGAGCGCCATCGTCGTGCTCCCGGTCGCGCGCGGGCGGGGCTCGGTCGCGCTCGCCGCGCGTCGCTCGTACTACGACCTCATGCTGCCGCTCGTGCAGCCCGGGGTGAACGTGAACTTCGGCGACGCGCAGCTCCGCGCGGACTATCGAATCACCGATCGATTGCGCGCGAGCGTGTTCGGCTTCGTCTCGTCGGACACGTTCGACCGCACCGAGGCGACGGGCGTCGGGGCGACCGCGGCGTCCGCGCGCGACGCGCTCAAGTACGACTTCGGTCGCGCGATCGCGCGGCTCGACTACACGACGCCCGAGCTCAGCGCGCACTGGAGCGGGATGCTCGGCTTCGACCGAACGAGCGTCCTCCAAGTGGACCCTGGCCGCCCCGATCGCGCGATCACCGCCTTCGGCGCCGCCGTCGGAACACGCGCGTTTCTCCGATGGAAGACCGGCAACGTCGCGACGAGCACCGTGGGCGTCGACGCGCTCGGCTACGACTACACGCTCGACCTCGACTACTCGTCTCCGCCTGGATTTGCAGCGGTCCCCGCGCCGCAGACGAACAACCGCGTCGTGCGCATTCAGACGGGCGTCGCGCAGCTCGGCGTGAGCGCGTGGTTCGAAGAGGTCTTGCGCCTCCCGCGCGTCGAGCTCACCGCAGGGACGCGCGTCGAGCTCATGGCCTACCAGGGCAATCGTCACGTCGTCGCCGATCCGCGCACGGTCATCCGCGTTCGGCCGCACGATCGCGTGACGATCATCGGCTCGACGGGGCTCTTTCATCAGGCGCCGCCAGTGTTCGGGCTCATCCCGCTGCTCGGGTCGCCGAACCTGTTGCCGCAGCGCGCGTGGCAGTCGAGCGTCGGGGCCGAGGTCGACTTGCCGTTCAACCTCGACCTGCGCGTGACGGGCTTCTTCAATCGACTGTGGCAGCTGCCGCGCGCTTCGTACGAGTTCGTCGAAGGGCAAGGCGGCCAAGGCGCGATGCGCGCCCGCGCCCTCAGCGACGGCGAAGGTCGCGCGTACGGGCTCGAAGTGCAGCTCCGCCGCAAGATCGAGCGCGGGATCTACGGGTGGCTCAGCTACACGCTCTCGCGCAGCGAACGCTTCATCGGCGAGGGAAAAGTCGTCCCGTTCACCTACGACCAGACCCACATCTTGAACGTCGCGCTCTCGTGGGACATCGGCAACCGCCTGCGGCTCGGCGCACGTTTTCAACTCGCGACCGGCGCCCCGACCTCGCTCGTCAACTGCCCGCGGTGGACCGACATGCCCACGAGCGCGACGTGCGGCGTGTACGACGCGGACGTCGACGGCTATCGACCGCAGTACGTCGCCGAAGCCGATCGGCTCCCGACGTACCACCAGCTCGACGTGCGCGCGGACTACAAGTTCATGCTGGGCCCGCTGCAGATGTCCGCGTACATCGACGTGCTCAACGCGTACTACGCGCGCACCGCCGAGGGCTGGGTCTATCAGTACGACTACGGGGATCGCAGGCCGCGGCCGGGGCTCCCGATCCTTCCGACGATCGGCATTCGGGGGGAGCTGTGAGCCGCTCACCGAACCGCTGCCGCGCGCTCGGCGCAGTGTCTTTGATTTCGTGTGCGTCCGTGGGCTGCGATCCGCCGCCGCTCGAGCCGCGGCACAAGGTGACCTCGCCGCGCATCCTCGCGATCATCGCGGACTCGCCGGACGTGAGACCCGGTCAGAGCACCGAAATCCGGGTGATCGCTGGCGGACTGACGGTCGAGCCCGAGTTCACTTGGTACGTGTGCGCGCGGGCGGAGGCCACGACGACGTTCGTGGCGCAGAGCACGTTCGGGCAGGCAGAGCCCAACGACGCGTGCTTCGGCGACGCGGGCGCGAGCAACGTTCGGCTGCCTTTTACCGGACCGAACGCGCTCTTCGCGGTCCCCGGTGATTTGCTGCGGAGGCTCGAGGCGCTGCGCGCGGTGTACGGCGCGAACATCTCGTCGACGCGGCTGCTCGAGATCGCGCGGACCGCGGGGCTCCCGCTGACGATCGCTGTCGAGATGCGCCACAACGACCCGGGGACCGACGGAGGCGCGCCTGCGAACACCGTCGTGCGCGCGCTCAAGCGCATCGTCGTGCTCGATCGGCCAGAGCTCAATCGCAACCCGCCGGGTCCGTCGTTTCGCTTCGGTGCGCCGAGGGACGGGGACGCGGGAGGCGTTCCGATGCGCTACGTGCGCGACGGTGACGACGAGCGCTGCGAGCCCGACGACGGCTCGGGGCCGCTGGTCGTTCGACCCGGGAGCGTTCACGAGCTCGCGCCCGCGCCGTACGAAACACCGTGGCTCGAGCGGTACTTCATCCTGGACACGTTCGGTCAGCCCGCGGAGCAGGTCGAGACGGCGTTCTATTCGTTCTACTCGACAGGCGGCGCGTATCGCGACGATCGCACGCGAATCCCCACGCGAAACACGATCTGGGAGGCGCCGTTGCGGCTCGGACCGATCCAACATTGGCTGATCGTTCGCGACGGTCGCGGGGGTACGAGCGCCTGTCGTTACACCGTCACTGTGAGCGCCGACGCGGGCTCGCTCTCGCGCCGCGACGCCGCGTCGCTTCCCGACGTAAGCGAGTCGCCCCTTGGGTCTCGCCCTGACGCGTCGCACGTTGACGCGACCGCGTTCGACGGCCAATGACGCGCGTCGAGCGCGAGTTTGCCGCGCCCATCCCGCGTTGACGTCGCGTGCGACCGCGTGCGAAGTGTCGCGCGTTGCATTCATGGAGGACACTTCGATGACACACAGATTCATGGTCGCGATGGTCGCCGCGTCCGTCGCCGCGACGATGCTGGGCGCTCTGCAGGGCTGCGGACCGCAGATGATGACGAACGACGTCACCAACCCCGACGCCTCGGGCGACGGCGGCGCGGACACCGGCGCGGACACGGCCGCTCCGCAGCCGCGCGTATGCGATCCGGCCAACGTGGTCGACCTCGCCATGGCCGGCATGCGCATGGGCACGACGACCCGGTACACGGGCACGACGGCCAACGCCGCGACGAACCAAATGATCGCGGTGCCCACGGGCTGTCTCCAGGGGGGGATGGCGGTACGACAAGTCGCGCACACCTACCGCGTGCAGAACATGGGCTTCTTGCGGGTCTCGACGGCGAACATGGGCACGCCGCCGGGCATGGACGGTCACGACACCGTCGTGTGGGTTCAAGACCGCTGCGACACGCGCGGGACCATGTCCCTCGGATGCAACGACGACACGGGCCAAGGCGTCACCGCGTCGACCCTCGTGTCCAATCGCCTCGTGATGCCGGGGCAAATGTTGACCATCGTCGTGGCGACGTTTCAGGGCATGAGCGCGGGCGTGGCCGCGCCGTACGAGCTCTCGATCGAAGAGGTCCCGCCGCTCGCGATGGGCGCCGAGTGCAACCCCTCGGGCACCAACCTCTGCAACACGGGCCTCTCGTGCGTCGGCAGCGGGCAGGTCGGCCGCTGCGTCGCCAACGGATCGCTCGGCGCCGCGTGCCGCGACATGAATATGTGTGACCCGATGCTCGAGTGCATCGAGGTCGGGACCGACGCCTTCCGCTGCCTGCGCCGCGCGACGGCGGGCGGGTTGTGCGACGGGGTCACGCTCTGTCCAGACGACAGCGCGTGCATTCCCGACGGCATGATGCCTGGCAATTCGCTGGGTGGACGCTGCCGCGCCAACGGCTCCGAGGGCGGGATCTGCGGCGGCAACACCATGGTCTCGTGCGCGATGGGCCTCGTGTGCACCGGCGACGACATGCGCGTCGGGACGTGCGTCCGCGACATGATCGCGATGGGCATGCCGTGCGACCCCACGGGGTTCACCACGCGCTGCGCGATGGGCACGACGTGCGCGCGCGCGGCGATGGGCTACACGTGCCAGGTCAACGGCTCGGCCGCGGGCTCGGCGTGCACCGACATGATGCCCCGCTGCTCGGGCATGGGCCTCGCGTGCTCAGCGATGACCGGCGCGGGCACCTGCCGCAGCACCGCGATGGCCGGCGGGATGTGCGATCCGCGGTTCGGCTCGATTTCGTGTGCCGGGATGGAGGCCTGCTCGAGCAACGGTGACGGCGCTGGCGTATGCCGCGCGTTCGTCGCCGAGGGCGCCGGGATGAACAACACGCCGATGATGGCCGAAGCGGCTCGCCCGCTGCCGCTCGTGATCCGCGGATCGCTCGAGGCTGGCGACGTCGACTGCTTCAACGTGACGCTCCCGGCGGGCAGCGGGATCGTCGCGCAGATGAGCGACGGCGCCGGCGGATGCCCAGCGATGGCCGACTCGGAGCTCTTCTTGCTCGACTCGATGGGCCGGACGATCTCGACAAACGACGACGCGTTCAACCTCTGCTCGTACCTCGACACGCGAGACAACGCGTTTACGCGGATGCTCGCTGCGGGCAACTACACGGTGTGCGTTCGCAACTACATGACGGGGATGTTCCCCAACTACACGCTCAGCGTGAACGCCGTCGCGCCGCGGATGTGATCGACGCACCGGGGCGGTGGGGGCTGTCGATCTCGTCGGGGGACGAGCGTTATCACGACGCCCGGTACGCGTGGGCGCCCTCGCCCTCGGGGCGATTTGCGCGCAGGGCCATCACGCGCAAGAGCGCCGGCAAGAGGACGAGACCCAGCAGCGTGCTCGACGTCAGCCCGCCGATGACCACGGTCGCGAGGGGCCGCTGGACCTCGGAGCCCGCGCTCGTCGACATCGCCATCGGCGCGAAGCCGAGCGCAGCGACGAGGGCCGTGAGGAGCAACGGCTGCAGCACCGACGCAGCGCCCTCGACGATCGCTTCGTCGTGCGCGGCGCCCTCGTCCGCGCGGCGCCGGATCTCGCTCGTCATCACGACGCCGTTGAGCACCGCGATTCCCATGAGCGCGATGAAGCCGACCGCCGCGGGGAGGCTGAACGACAAGCCCCGCGCCTTGAGCGCGAGGACGCCTCCTCCGAGGGCGAACGGGACGCACGAGAACACGGCCATCGCGAACCGCGCGTTGCCGAACATCGCGAAGAGCATCATCACGATGATCCCGAGCGCGGCGGGCACGACGACGGCGAGGCGCGCTTGTGCGCGCGCGAAGTTCTCGAACTGCCCTGCCCACTCGACGGTGTAGCCCGGCGGGAGCTGCACTTCGCGGCCGACGCGCGAGCGCGCTTCGTCGACCCACGAGACGAGGTCGCGGCCGCGGAGGTTGACCTCGACGCGGAGTCGACGGCGCATTCCCTCCCGCGAAATCTGCGACGGACCGTCTTCGTCCTCGACGCGTGCGAGCTGCGCGAGCGGGATGAGCCGACCGTTGGCCGCGCCGATCGGGATGTTTCCCACGGCCTCGGTGCCGCCCGATGACGAGAGCAGCACGCGGAGATCGAAGCGACGATGTCCCTCGAAGATGTGACCGACCGCGCGTCCCTGTCGGAGCGACTCGACCGCGGCGAGCACGTCGGCGCTGTCGATCGCGTACCGCGCGAGGCGAGATCGATCGACGCGCACCTGGCGCAGCGGCAATCCGAGCACGCGCTCGACGCGAACGTCGCCCGCGCCCGAGACGCTCCGCGCGACGCGCGCGATCTGCCCCGCGGTCTCGGTCATCTGCCGGAGGTCGTCGCCGTACAGGTTGATCGCGACGTCCGCGCGCGAGCCGGACAAGAGCTCGTTGGAGCGGTCCTCGATCGGCTGCGAGACCGACGCGAACGTGCTGGGAATTTCCGCGTGAATCGCGCGTGTGATGGCCTCGGAGAGCCCGTCGAGGTCCCGCGCCGTGGTCCACTCGCTCTTCGGGCGCAGTCGACACAGGATCTCGGTGCTGTCGATGCCCACGGGGTCCGTCGCGACCTCGGCGCGACCGCTCAACGCGAGCGCGGTACGCACCTCGGGAAAGCGCCGGAGCACGCGCTCGGTCTCGAGGTCGAGCCGGCGCACTTCGCTGATCCCGATGGACGGGACGCGACGGACGCCCACCACGAGGTCGCCTTCGTCGATCCGCGGCACAAAATCCGCCCCGAGCGCCTTCGCCGCAGGGACGACGAGCGCGGCGCTCGCGAGGAACAAGAGCACCACGGTCCAGGGCCTCGCGACCGCGCGAGACACCACTTTTCGATACGGTCCCTCGAGGCGCTGGAGCAACCCGCGATGCGGCTTCGAGCCCTCCGCGGGCGGCTTCAAGAACGCCACGGCGCCTGCGGGAAACACGACCAGCGCGAACAGAACGCTCCCGCCGAGCGCGAGCCCCATCGTGAGCGCCATGGGTCTGAACATCTTTCCCTCGACGCCCTCGAGCGAGAGCAAGGGCAAGTACACGAGCAAGATGATCAGCACCGAGAACACGACGGGGCGCGCGACGCGGCGGACGGCTTCGGCGACCGCTTCTTTCGCGTCCGTAGGACCTCGCGCGGCTTGCACGGTGAGCGCTGCGATCGCGGCCTCGAGCATCACGATCGGCCCGTCCACGAGGAAGCCGAAGTCGATCGCGCCGAGCGACATGAGGTTTCCCGACACGCCGAGCGCGTGCATCCCGAAGAGCGTGATCGCCATCGAGAACGGGATGCCCAACGTGACGAGCAGGCTCCCGCGGATGCTCCCGAGAAACACCAGGATCACCAGCGCGACGAGCAGCGCGCCCTCGACGAGGTTCTTCGCGACGGTGCCGAGCGTTCGATCGATGAAGTCCTTTCGATCGTAGACGACGTCCACGCGGACGCCCGCGGGGAGCGAGGCCCGCACCTGATCCATCGCAGCGTGGACGCGAAGAATCACGTCACGAGAGTTTTGCCCGTAGAGCATCATGACGACGCCCGTGACCGCCTCGCCCTCGCCGTCGCGCGTGACGACGCCTTGGGGAAGCGCAGCGCCGATGCGCACTTCTGCGAGGTGTCGCACGAGCACCGGCGTCCCGTCGTGCGGATCGGTCGCGACGACCACGGAGCCGATGTCCTCGACCGTTCGCAGCTGCGCGTCGCCGCGGATCACGTACTGCTCCGGTCCGCGCTCGACGTAGCCGCCGCCGGTCGCCGAGTTGTTTCGCTCGAGCGCGTCGAGCACGCGTCCGAGCGTGAGCCCGTGCGCCGCGAGCCGCGACGGACGAACGACGACTTCGTACTGCTTCTTGGCGCCGCCGAACGAGTTGACCTCGATCACGCCCGAGACGCGCCGCAGCTTCGGCGCGATGTCCCAGTCGAGCATCGTGCGCAGCTCCATGCTCGAGTGCCGATCGGACCGGAGCACGAAGTAGTAGATCTCGCCGAGGCCCGTGCTCACGGGCGCCATCGACGGCCGCGCGATGTGCGAGGGGACGTCTGCCTCGATCTCGCGCAGCCGCTCCATCACGAGCTGACGCGCGAACCAGAGGTCCATTCCGTCTTCGAACACCGCGGTGACCGCGGACAGCCCTCCGCGCGTGACGCTTCGCACTTGTTGCAAGCGAGGGATGCCGTTGAGCCCCGTCTCGACCGGCACCGTGACGTAGCGCTCCATCTCTTCGGCGCTCAGGCCCGGCGCGTCGGTGAGCACCTGCACCTGCGTGTTGGTCACGTCGGGGACCGCGTCGATCGGCAGACGCTTCGCGGCGAACGCGCCGGCGATCAAGATCAGCGCGGTGAAGACGAGCACCGCGGCGCGCCGCCGCACACTCCATCGAACGATCGCATCGAGCATCGTGTCACTCCTTCAGCGGCTCCGCCCTGTGTGGGCGACGCGCGACGACGAATCTCGAGTCATTTCTCAGGAGATTTCTCGTCGCGTGTCTTCGTGACCACGGGCGTCAGAGAACGGGTGTCGGCCGCGCGCGTCAGCGCAAAAGCTCGCTCTTCAACGCGAAGGCGCCCTCGACCACGACGCGCTCGCCCGCGGTCAGTCCTCGCGTGACCTCGATTCGCTCGCCGTCGACGACGCCGAGCTCGATCGCGCGAGGCTCGTAGTCGTCGCCGCCGAGCGCGACGAACACCGCCGGGCGTCCGTCGAGCTGCACAACCGCGGTTCGCGCGATGGTGATCGAGCGCGGCAACGCTCCGCCGTCGGCGAGCGAGCTGGCGCCGTCGAGCCGCAGCCGCGCGGTGACGAACATCCCCGGCCGCAGCAACAGCTCTGGGTTGTTCACGACGATGCGGACCGCGGCCGTGCGCGAGTCGCGGTCCACGGTCTCTGCGACGTGGTCGACGAGGCCCGAAAACGTGCGGCCCGGCTGCGAGTCCGTCGTGAGCTCGGCGTGATTGCCGCGACGCACGCGGCCGATGTCCTTCTCGAACACCTCGAGCTCGACCCACAACGAGCGCAGGTCCGCGACGCGCGCGACCGTCTGCGTTCGCTCGACGCTCTCGCCGAGCAGCGCGGGTCGATCCACGATCCATCCGTCGATCGGCGCGCGAAGGGTCACGGCGCTCCCGCGGCTCAGCTCGTTGGGCAGCACGCCCATCGCGATGAGCCTCGCGCGCGCCCCGCGGATTTCGGCGCTGATCGCGTCGCGATCCGCCCGCGCTTGTTCGCGGTCCCGCGCGGTCGCGAGGCTCGCGCTCGCGAGGCGCTCTGCGCGCGCGGCCTCGGCGCGGGCGGCGATCGATCGCGCGGTGGCCGAGAGGTACTGCGCGGTCGCGTCGCCGAGCTCGGCGCTCTCGATTTCGGCGATCGGGTCGCCGGCGGAGACGCGCGCGCCCGGCCGCACATGAATTCGAGTGATGCGTCCGCCGATGCGTCCGCCCACCTCCGCGAGTCGATCGCGGTCGAACTCGACGGTCCCGACGAGCTCGACCGTCGGGACGAGCGCGTGCTCTGCGCACGGCTCCGCGCGAACGCCCGCGCGACGCGCGAGCGCGGCGGACATCGTGACGCGACGGTCGCCTGCGGCCGTGTCCCTCGCTCGCTCGACGACGGGGATCGGCGTCGGGGGGCTCAGGGCTCTGCCCGCGACAAACGCCGCCACGGTGCAGAGCGCCGCCACGACGATCGTGGCAGAGGGCGTGCGTTTCGGCTTCGCGCTCGGCGGTTCACCGCCGTCGGGCGCGTCGTGTGGTGTCGCGTCGGTCATGGTCCTCCGAGGGCGCGTTCGAGCGCGATCTGCGCGCGCCACGCTTCGAGTCGAGCTTCGACCCAACGCAGCCTGAGCGCGGCGAGCTCGCGACGCGCGGTGAGCACGCGAAATGTGTCGGCGGCGCCGGACTCGAAGAGCGTCTCGGTCGCGACGAGCACGCGCTGCGCCGAGGGGATCGCGCGTTCGCTGAGCGCGGTCAGCGTCGCGAGTCGCTCGCGCAACACGTCGTAGGCGCCGACCGCTTCACGGGCGACGACGCTGCGGGCCACGCTCGAGCGCGTCGCGTACGCGGCGGACTCTGCCGCGGCCACGGCGCGCTCGCCCTGCGCTCGGCGCACGAGCGGGAGCGACGTGTTGATCGACACGCCGAAGGACGACTGCGCGTAGCCCTGCACTTCGAACTCTCCCGCGACGAAGATCGGGTCGACCGCTTGCGCGGCGGCGCGCTCACCCACCGCGCGCGCGCGGCGCGACGCGGCTTCGAGCTGGCGGGGCTCGGCGCGACGCTCCATCGCGCGCTGCGCGAGCTGCTCTCGATCGAGCGCAGGAAGCAGCGGAGAAGCCGCGGGCGACGCGCGCACGGCCTCGGTCGGACGCAGCCCCAACGCCAGTCGAAACCGCGCCTCGGCTTCAGCGCGCTGCCGTCGCGCGTCCGACAGGTCCGCTTCGCTCTCGGCGAGGTCCCGTTCGGCGAGCGCGACGTCGAGCGCCGTCGAGGCCTGCTCGCGCAAGCGCGCGGCGACGCGGTCTCGAAACACGCGCGCGTTGTTGAAGAGCTCTTCGGCGACGACGACCCGCTCTTGCGCGAGGCTGAGCTGCGCCCACGCGTCGATCGCGCGGTAGCGGGCCTCGAGCACGGCGACGTCGAGCCCGTGCTGCGCCTCGCGGATCGCCCAGCGCGTCTCGCGGTGCACGGCGCCCGGCCGATCGGAGATGTCGATCGGCACGCCCGCGAGCACGCCGATCGTGGCCGCGGGAACGTCCGGGAGCCCCACCATGAGCCGCAATCCGAGCACTGGATTTCCGATGCGCGGGACCGTCGCGAACGCGCGGTTGGCCTCAGCGGCCGCGATCGCGACCTGCGCGCCGACGACGTCGGGAGATCGTCGCGCGGCGAAGTCCGCTGCGGCGTCGGGGCTCCACACACGCTGCGCGCTCGCGGCCGCGGGGCACACGAGCACCGCGCACACGATCGCCGACACGAACGCGAGCGCGCGGCTCGCGCTGGATCGGCGCGACAATGGGATCGTCACGGACACCGGGGCGGGCAGGAATGCTCGAAGTGTTCCAGCGGCGCGCGGCGCGCGATTCACGAGGCGAATCGCTGAAGAAACTCACGCGCATCGCGCGGAGGTCTCCGGGCGCACCCTCGGGTTCGCGCCGCGTCGTGGTCGTTCTTGTCACTCGGTGCGGCAACGTGTCGCACGCCCCGACGTGCGATCACGCGATCGTGCGATCACGAGAAGCGCACGAAGCGCTCAGTTCACGAGCTGCGCGCGCGGGGGCGGGGGCAACGCGAGGGCTCGCACGAGCTCGAGCGCAGACACGATGCGCGCGTCATCGAGCTCCGTCGGCTCGAACGGAACGGTGAGCTCCATCACGCCGGGACCCACCGTGAGGTGCGCGGGGCCGAGCGCGAGCAGCGCTTGCCGCGCGGGCCGCGAGATCGCGTGAAACGCTTCGACCGCGTCGTTTGCGTGCACTTTGTAGACGAGGTCGAACTCGTCGTCGCCCGTGGGGATCGTGTGCTCCCACGCGCCGCCGACGGCCTTGTCCGCGGGCGCCACGGTCATCTTCACAGCGTGCTGCGGGAGCTCTGCGCGGATGCCCCACCAGCGATCGCGTCCGTCGACGATGGCGAACTGCCCGAACCACACGGGCGTCCCGTCGAGCACGCCGTGCAGGGCGAGGCCGTAGGGGCTCTTGCGGACGAGCCGCAGCCCCGTCCTTCGCGCGACGTCGACCCAGTGGGACTCGAGCAAGCGAGACTTGTCTTCGACCTCTTTGACGGCGTCGCGGTCGATGTTCTTTTGGTACGCGATTCCGCCGAGGATCATCAGCGCAAACGCGGCGATCACGAGGAGCGCAACCAGCTCGATAGGCATGACGCCGATCGTTGTAGCTCAGGTCAGCACGGCGCGGTACGCGCCCGACTCCACGAAGAGGCGCACGAGCTCGCCGTCGAGGGCGCCGTCCTTCACTTCCGCGTGCAAAATATCGAGCGCGCGATCGACGGGCACCGCCTTCTTGTACGGGCGGTCGCTCGCCGTGAGGGCGTCGAAGATGTCCGCGATCGCCATGATTCTGGAACCTACCGGGATGTCCTCGCCCTTCAATCCGCGAGGATATCCGCGGCCGTTGAGCTTCTCGTGGTGGCACCCGGCGATCTGCGGCACTTGAGCAAAGGACTTTCCCCACGGAATTCTCGCGAGAAACTCGAACGTGTGGCTCACGTGCGACTGGATCTCTCGGTACTCCTCGCTCGTGAGCGACCCGCGCGGAACCTTGAGCGACGCGAGCTCGTCTGCGTCGAGGTAGGCCCGGGAATTTCCGCGTAGATCCGTGTAGGTCAGCCGGCCGAGGTCGTCGAGCCGAGAGCTCGCTTCTTGCGGCAGCACCGTCGGCTCGTTGGCGTCTCGCACGAGGGACCACATCGCCTCGATCTGCCCGGCGCGCACCGCCGCTTCTTCTTCGATCAGCGCGAGCTCGGTCACCGGCGCGGCCCGCGCGTAGAGCTCCAGCTTGCGCTCGAGCAGCTGCACCTGCGCCGTGCGGTGAAGCAAGTCGAAGCGCGCGCGGAGCAGCTCCATCTGCCAGGGGTAGAGCTTCTTCGCTTTGACGAGGACCTGCTCGCGAACGCCGATCTTTCCGAAGTCGTGAAGGAGCGACGCGTACTCGAGCTGACGCAGGTCCGACGGAGCGAAGCGCCACGCTTTGTAGGGCCCGTCGGTCGCGAGGGACACGGCGTCCGCGAGCCTGAGCGAGAGCGTCGCCACGCGCTGCGAGTGACCCGAGGTCGTCGGGTCGCGCTGCTCGATCGCTTGAACGCTCGCGCGGACAAACCCGTCGAGGATCCGTCGGATCTCTTCGTACAGCGTCGCGTTTTCGAGCGCGACGCCCGCCTGCGCCGCGAGCGACGCGACGAGCTCGATCGATCGCTCGTCGAACGGGACGACGTGCTCGATCGCGTCGTCCGGCGTTCGAAGCCGCTCGCGCGGGTCGCGCTTCTTGTTGATGAGCTGCACGACGCCGATCACCTCGTCTTGCGCGCTCACCAAGGGCACCGCGAGGATGCTCCGCGTGCGATAGCCCACGCGCTTGTCGAAGCTCGGATCGAACTGAAACGGCGAGTCCGCAGGCAGGTTGTACACGTCCTCGATCGAGACGAGCTTTCGCGTGATCGCCACGGAGCCCGCGATCGACCGCATCGAGATGGGCATGACGAACTCGCCCGACGGCAGCGCGAGCGACTCGTTTTGCGAGAGCTTGAACCGGAGCTGCCGCCGCGTGACGTCCGCGTCCGTCCCCTCGACGATGTAGATCGACCCTGCGTCGGCGCCCGCGAGATACCGGCATCGCTCGAGCACCGTCGCGAGGAGCTTGTCGATGTCCCGCTCGCGCGCGAGGTCCCTCGCGCAGTCGATGAGCGTCCCGGCTTCGTACCGATAGCGACGGAGCCAGCGCGCGCGGTTCTCGGCGCGCTCCTTGAGCTCGAGCAGCTCGAACGCGTTTCGAAGCGCGAGCATCAACCGCGTGTCGGTCGCGTCGCGCTCGATCACGTCGAAGATCCCGCGCGCGATGAGCGTCTCGAGGCGCTTGTCCGGCTCGCCAACGACGATGAGCGCGGTCTCGTCGCGCACGGCGCTCGTCACGAGCTTCTCGGCGAACGCGTCGCCTCGCAGGACGACCTCGATCTCGGCGACCACCACGCTGTGGCTGCCGACGGTCACCGCGAGCACGTCGCCGCGGTCCTCGCGGAGGCTCGAGCTCCGACCGAGCAGCTCGAGCGCCGTCTTCACGCGGGCGTCGAGCGTTCGTTGATCTCTGTCCATCACGGCGCCGTCCTTCGAGATGAATACGTGGGCGTCACTCTTTCTTCGGCTCGCTCTTCGGTTCGCTCTTCGGCTCGCTCTTGGGAGCGCCGTCGCCCCCGGCGCTGTGCGGGATCGACCGCTCTTCGCGCTCTTCGCGCAGGGCGTGGGCGCGCTCGATGGCCGAGTCGCGGGCCTCGTACGCGCGGATGATCTTTCCGACGAGCGGGTGGCGCACGACGTCGACGGCGGTGAAGTTGATGATCTTGATGCCTTCGACGTCCGCGAGCAGCCGCACGGCGTCCGAGAGGCCCGACTTCTGTCCGCGCGGGAGGTCGACCTGCGTCACGTCTCCCGTGATCACGGCCTTCGACTCGAAGCCGAGTCGCGTGAGGAACATCTTCATCTGCTCGGGCGACGTGTTCTGCGCCTCGTCCATGATCACGAACGAGTCGTTGAGCGTTCGGCCGCGCATGAACGCGAGCGGCGCGACCTCGATCTGGCCGCGCTGGATCAGCGCCTGCGCCTTGTCGATGTCCATCATGTCGTGGAGCGCGTCGTAGAGCGGCCGCAGGTACGGGTTGACCTTCTCTGCGAGATCGCCAGGCAAAAACCCGAGCTTCTCGCCCGCTTCGACCGCGGGGCGCGTGAGGATGATGCGCTTGACCTGCCGCTGCATGAGCGCGGCGACGGCCATCGCCATTGCCAAATAGGTGTTGTGATTCACGAAGCCGTTGGCGCAAAACGAGTGCGTCGCGGGGACCGTGAGGTCGTAGACCTTGGCCTTCTCGTGGGTGATCTCGGTGATCTCGGCCCAAAACAAGTGGCGCTGCGCGACGAGCGCCATGCGCTGGTAGTCCGCGGTGTGCGAGGCGAGCCGCAAGAGGCCGAGGATCTCGTCGAGCTTGTCGTAGCTTGGTTGGCGTCGACCCGAGCGGTAGTCGCCGAGCAACTTGTGCGTGTCGCGATCGAGAGGCGCCGCCGCGGCGACCGCGCCCTGAATCGACCTCGCGAGGTACGGAACGACGTCGACGTTCGTGTTGCTCGTCCGGCTGTCGTCGGGCCGAAGCTCCTGCTTTCGCTCGAGCGCGAAGCCCACCGATCGAAAGAACTCCCGCGCGTCGGCGCCGCGTACTTCGAGCTCGAAGTAGGACTTTCGCTCGCCCTGCGGGGTCTTCACGCTCCTCGTTCGCTGCGACGAGAGCATCCCCAAGTTGAGGAGGATGAGCTGCACTTCGCGGATCAGGTGCTTCGACGCAGAGCACAGGCTCGGGTAGCCGCTGCGCTTGTCGACGGTGCCGTCCGTGTCGAACAACCCCCGCACGAACGCGACCACGATCTCTCGCGGAGCCTGCAAAATCGCTCGCGGAACGCGCTTGGTCTCTGCGCGCCCGGTCGACATCCCGAGGTGCGCGAGCAGGCGGTACAGCGCGGCGCTCGCGATGATTCGGTCGTACGGGCGCTTGGTGCCGTTCGCGAACGTCTCGAGGCCGAACCGATTCGCGAACGCCTCGAACTTCGCCATCATCGGCGCGTCGGCGGACGAGAAGATCACGCGATTCGGAAACGTGAGGCACCCGTCGCCCGTAAGCGCGCCGAGCATGTACGCGAAGTCCTCGTCGAGCTGCTCGAGGACGACGGGCTTCGGGTGGCTGTGCTTCGATCGATCGCCGTCGTTGAAGTCCACTTCGGTCGTTCGGCCGAAGAGCTGCTGACCGCGCTGGATCGCGACGTGGTCGCCTGGCTCGAGCTCGTCCGCGCGGCACCATTGCATCTCGCCGGACGGCATCATGCGCAACAGCGGGTGCTCGGGCGTGGCGCGAATCTCGAAGCCGAAGCGCGTGCGGATGCGCCGTACGGACGACTCTCCGCCGAAGTACCCGTGGCTCGCGGGCTCGACGCCATAGAGCCCCGCGATGTTGCACTCGATCGGAACGTAGTCGTCCGCAGCGCAATCACCGACGATCGCCTCGATCGGGAGCATTCCCCGATCGGTCAGCACGAGCGTGTCGGCGGCGACGCACTTGCCCGTTCCGGCTGGACCGATTCCGAACACGACGTCGTGGCCGCGGATGGCTTCGATGTACTTCTTTTGCGCCAAGCCCTTCGGCGCGATCACGCGGTGGCGCGCAGAGACGAGCACGACGTCGTCGAAGACGTCGCGGAGCTTGAGGCCCGGGTGCTCGCGCAAGAGCCTCGCGGCGCGCGCGACGTCGTTTTGATTGAGGGCGTTTCCGTCGCGGAGCGAGCCGACGAGCTCGGCGAGCACGCGCTCGGCGAAGGCCACTTCGTCCGCGGGCCCTTGCAGGTGGATTTGATTTCCCCTCAGGCCAATGGTGACCGACGCCTCTTGCTCGAGGGCGCGGAGGTTGTCGTTGCGAGGCCCTGCGAGCGCCATGAGAACGCCGGTGTCGTCGATCTCGAGTTGAGCAGTGGCGTTAGCGCGGGTGGTCCTCGATGGAGTGCGGTCGTCCTTGCCGTTGGCCATACGCGTCGAACGGTACCGCGGAACGGCGCGCGGTACGCACTCTCGTGCAAGGGGCTTTTCCCTGCGAAATTGGCACCCGGTCAATTTGACCGACCGTCGGTCAAATTGACCACCCCTGTTTTTCTCAGCGAATCACGTCGAATGCGGGAAAGGGAGCGTCCCCTTCGACACGCGCGCTCAACCGCCGTCCGAGCCTCGCTCTGGCAACGGCGCGGGCTCGGTCGCGCACGCGTCGCGACTTCGAAACCACTTGTTCGTGACGGGACCGCGAAACGAAATGACCCGCTCGGGAGCACGCAAGAAGTGAATCTCGCGACCGTCGAAGGAGACGACCTCGAGCGTGGTGGACGCGCTCACGTGGCGCGACGACGTGTAGCGACCGCCGTCTTGCGGAGGCGGAGCGACGCGCTCGAAGCGCGGACCGGAGAGCGTCATCGACCGCGAGACGCTGACGCGCACCCGTGTTTCGCCGGGCAATTCAGTGCCCCGAAGGTCTCGATAGTCCGGCGAGAGCTCGACGGTGCCCGCGTCGCCGAAGGTAAACGTCACCGTCGGCTGTCCGATCGAGAACCACAGTCCATAGGTGACGCGCGCTGGGGCTCCGTCGAGCGTTCCTTGGCGGAGCACGGTCAGAGACCCTCGACTGTCCGAGAGCACGCGAAGTTCGACGCAGCCGCTCGCGTCGCGCTCGAACCAGACACCCTCGATCTGCGATCGAACGCTCAGCGTCGAGAGGTCACCCCGAATCGTGCGCTCCGCGTGCTGCTCGGCGACCCATCGCCTCGCGGCGACAGCATCGCGCTGGCGCGCGACCCCCGCCACGATCGAAGCCCACGTGACGAGCGAACGGTCGAGCCCGTCACCGTCCGCCTCGGCATCATCGACGGCCGCGACGCGCGCGTCGCTCGCGCTGGCGGGTGCAACGGCGTCCATCGAGGCAACGTCCACTGTGCGCTCATCGGCTGAGCTCCGCGCGGACGGCGCGAACGGAGAATGAACGCAGGACGCCCAGAGCGCTCCGAAGCACGAGACAGCGAGCGAGCGATGCGCGAGACGCACGCGACGAGCGTACACCCCCTCGCGCTCAGCGAATCGCCTCTTCGAGCGCGCGGCGGGTGTCGTCGAAGCTGCTCTTCTCGTCGCGGCGCTGCTTGAGAAACGACTCGATCTTGTCGATCTTCGCGAGCGCTTCGTCCGTCGCGCGGTCGCTCCCGCGCTGGTAGGCGCCGAGGGCGACGAGGTCGCGCTTGCTCTCGTACGCGGACAACAATTGGCGAAGGCGCTGCGCGCTGGCGCGGTGCCGCTCGTCGACGATGAGGTCCATCACGCGCGAGAGCGACACGAGGACGTCGACCGCGGGCCAGCGGCCGCGGGCGCCGATCGCGCGATCGAGGACGATGTGTCCGTCGAGGATTCCGCGGACCTCGTCGGCCACGGGCTCTTCCATGTCGCCGCCTTCGACGAGGACCGTATAGAGCGCGGTGATCGAGCCGCGCTCGCCCGAGCCCGTGCGCTCGAGCAACCGCGGGAGCAGCGCAAATACGCTTGGCGGATAGCCGCGGCGCGCAGGAGGCTCCCCCGCCGCGAGCCCCACCTCGCGTTGCGCGCGGGCCACGCGCGTCGCCGAGTCCATCATCAAGAGGACCTTCGCGCCCTGATCGCGAAAGTACTCGGCCACCGCGGTCGCGACGAAGGCGCTCCGCAGTCGAACCAACGCAGGAACGTCGCTCGTCGCCACCACGACACACGCGCGCTTCTGCCCCTCGTCTCCGAGCGAGTCCTCGAGAAACTCGCGCACCTCGCGGCCGCGCTCGCCGACGAGCGCGATCACGACGACGTCGGCGCTGCACTGACGAGCGATTTGCCCCATGAGCGTGCTCTTTCCGACGCCCGAGCCGGCGAAGAGCCCGACGCGCTGGCCCTCGCCCGCCGTGAGCAATCCGTCGATCACGCGGACTCCGACGGACAGCGGCGTCTCGACGCGACGACGCTTCATGGGGTCGGGGGGACTTCGCTCGACATCCCACGAGGCCGTCGCGCCTTCGATGGGCCCGCGACCGTCCATCGGCCGACCGAGCCCGTCGAGCACGCGACCGAGGACGCCGTCCCCGACGCTGATCTTCATCGCCGCGCCGGTGGGACGCACAGCGTCGTCGAGCCCGACGCCCGACGCGTCACCGAGCGGCATCAAGATGGCAGTGTGATCATCGAAGCCGACGACCTCCGCTTCGAGTGGCCCGAACGGCGATGGCCGCTCGATCACGACGAGCTCCCCCGCGCGCACCGACGGGGCCACGGCGCGCACCGTGAGCCCGACGAGCCCTGTGACGCGACCGCGCGACGCGAGCGGGTCTGCGCTCGCGAGCTTCTGACGAAATCGATCGAGCGTCATCGTGGCTCCTCTGGCGATGGCGGGTGCGCGCTCGACGCGTCGCGGTCGCGAAGGGCGTCCCGTCGTTGCGCGGCAAACGCGTAGATCGTCGCGGTGATCGGTCCGATCGCGAAGATGATGTGCGAGAACTGAGGGAGCACATAGATCGACGCCGCCGAGAGCGCGAAGAGCACGCTGACGGGGGCGAACCAGCCGCGCACCGCGACGGCGCCGAGGCCCGTGATCGCCGCGACCATCGCGAGGTCGTCGCTGAGGACATGCGGAAGACTCGTGTCCCCTCGCGCCCAGGCGACCCAGCGATGGACGCTCATTCCTCCGACCGAGAAGAGCACGACGGCGGTCACGCGACGGTTGAACTCGTTGGCCAACATCGAGCGCCGAAACGCGATCAAGCCCGCGGACACGAGCACCATCACAATCACGCTGAAGCGCGCCGCGCTCGCGACGGTGAGCTGCGAGATCCCGCCGCGCATCGTGATGAACACCATGATGCAGATCGCGACCGCGCTGATCATCACGAGGAGCATCGAGCGCTCGCGCAAGCCAACCCGGTCGTCGAGCTCGTGCATCATGACGCGGGCTCGCGCGGCTTCGTCGGACTTTTCGCGGGACTTTCGCTCGGCCGCCGCGAGGCGCGCCTCGCGCTCGGGGTCCTTCGCGCCGCGCGCGGCCAGCTCGTCGAGGAGCGAGCGCGCGCCGACGGCGTTCTCGACGGCGAGCTCTGCGTCGACCATCGCGCGCAGCGTCGCGACGAGCCCCTCCTTCGCGACGGTGTTGTCCGGCCACTGACGAAGCGCCTCGGTAAAGCCGAAGCGACACTCGGTCGCGAGCCGGTCGAAGGTCGCTCGGTGCTCCGTCGCGCTCTCGCGCGTGAGCTCGCGCGCGCGGAGCGCGGTGGCCTTCGCGAGCTCGATCGATCCGCGGTGCCGCAGCCAGTCCGCGAGTCGCTGACGAAAGACCTCGGCGCTCGCGGGTCGATCCGCGGGCTCTTTCGAGCAGCTGTCGTTCGCGAGCGCGGCGAGCTCGCTCGGGACCTCCGGTCCGTACGCGAACGGCTCGCTCTCGTACGCGCGGAGAATCACCTCGTAGATCGTGTTTCCGACGTGCCTCGGGGCGCCCGTGAGGACCTCGTGGAGCGTCGCGCCGAGCAGGTACACGTCCGTGCGCGCATCCACGCGCGAGACGTCGCCGTCGAGCATCTCGGGGGCCATGTACGAGGGCGTTCCGACGAGCGCCTTCGACGAGCCCTCGTTGTGGCGAACAGCGATGCCCCAGTCGACGAGGTAGACCTCGCCGAAGGTCCCGAGCATCACGTTTTCGGGCTTGATATCCCGGTGGATCACGCCGCGCGCGTGCGCGAAATGAACGGCGTTGCACACGGACATGAGCACTTCGATCGACGCGACGAGCTTGTCGCCCGTGCGCTCGACGAGCGCGTCCCACATCGGGTGCGCCGGATCGCGCAGGACGTTGCGCCAGGACGTTCCCTCGATCCGCTTCATGACGAGCAGCGGTCGTCCCTCGGCGTCGCGTCCGAGCGCGTGCACAGGAATGATGTTCGGGTGCTCGAGCGCCCCCGTGAGCAGCGCCTCGCTCACGAGCGCGTGAACGACCTCGACCGACTGAGCCTCGCGCTTGACGACCTTCACCGCGACGTCGCGCGCGAGCGACCGTTGTCGCGCGAGGAGCACGCGGCCCATCCCGCCCTCGCCGAGCACTCGCTGCGCCTCGAGGTCCGCGCCTTCTTTCGTCACGACCACAGCGCTCGACGCGAGGTGCTCGCTGCCTCCGTGAACCGCCAGCGAAATCAAAGGCAGCTCGGACACCGCGTCGCTCGGCGCCGCGCGGTCCGCGCTCGGCGCCGTCGCGGGCCGAGGGTCCGTCGCCATCACCGTGTCGTCCGTCGCGATCGAGTCGGGAAGCTCGCCGTAGCCAAGCGTTCGCGCGGTGATCGTCGCGTCCGGCGCGAGCGACCGCGGCGCACGGTCGAGCCCGTGCATCGACCAGAGCTCGTCGATCCGCGCGCGCGTCGAAGCCATCTCGTCGCTCATCGCGCGGACGTTTGTACACCAACGCCCCGGGCCGCGGGTTGGCTCCCCTCCCCTCGCGCGGTTGCGGTATGGTTCGCGCGCCGATGAGCAACGACACGATTCGCCACGACTGGACCGTCAAAGAAGCGCTCGCGATCCACGAGCTGCCGCTCATGACCTTGTTGTTTCGCGCGCAGACCGCGCACCGCGCCCATCACGAGCCCGACGCGGTTCAGCTCGCGACGCTGCTCTCGGTCAAGACCGGCGGATGCCCCGAAGACTGCGCGTACTGCCCGCAGTCGTCGAAGTACGACACCGCCGTTGGCGCCGAGCGCATGCTCGCCCTCGAAGACGTCGTCGCCCGCGCCCGCGCCGCGAAGGCCAAGGGCGCGACGCGGTTCTGCATGGGCGCCGCGTGGCGCGAGGTGAAGGACGGCCCCGCGTTCGACCGCGTCGTCGACATGGTGAAGGGCGTCAAGGACCTCGGCATGGAGGCGTGCTGCACGCTCGGGATGCTCTCGGCCGATCAAGCGCAGCGGCTCAAGTCCGCGGGCCTCGACATGTACAACCACAACCTCGACACCTCCAAAGAGTTCTACGGGTCGATCATCCAGACCCGCACGTTCGAGGATCGACTGCGCACGCTCGACAACGTTCGCTCGGCGGGCATCGGCGTGTGCTCGGGCGGGATCATCGGGATGGGCGAAGCCACGCGCGACCGCGTCGCGATGCTCGTCACGCTCGCGAACATGACCCCGCAGCCGGACTCGGTTCCGATCAACACGCTCGTGGCCGTCGAGGGGACGCCGCTCGAGGCGCAGAAGCCCGTCGATCCGCTCGAGCTCGTTCGCATGGTCGCGACCGCGCGAATCATGATGCCGAAGAGCACCGTGCGACTCTCCGCGGGGCGCACGCGCTTGTCGCGCGAAGCGCAGCTGCTCTGCTTCATGGCGGGAGCCAACTCGATCTTCTACGGCGAGAAGCTGCTCACGACGCCCAACCCCGAGGCGGACGAAGACGCGCAGCTCCTTCGCGACGCGGGCCTTCGGGCGACGGGCCCCACCCACGTCGACGCGTCGATCGAAGACCACGCCCACGAAATCAACCCCACGGACGCCGCGCACCGCTTCGCCCACGGCGACGCTGGCGGCGCGAGCTGCGCGTCGTGCAACCTCGACGCCGAATAGTCGCGCTCGCGCTGAGCGGGCTCGTCGCGGCGAGCGCTTCGTGCGGCCCTCCGCCGACGGACGTGTTCGTCGCGATCGGCGCGATTCCGGGAGGCGCGCTGCTCTCGGCGTGGGTCGCGCCCGACGGCGCGCGCGCGTACCTCGCGGGAGGGCTCGTGGGCGTCGATCCGTCGATGGCGCCGGACCGCATGGCGATCGGGCGGCTCGTCCGCTACGAGCAGGGGCGCTTCGAGACCGTGTGCCGGAGCCCGTCGGTGCTCTGGTGGGTGCACTCGGTCGACGGCGTCGTGTTCGCGAGCGGCGAGAACGGGACCGTGCTCCGATTCGAAGAGGGGCGCGGCTGCACACAGATTCAACTCGGCTTGGATTTTCCCTCGGGCGCGCCGACGCTCTGGGGCGTCTCGGGCCGCTCGCCGACGGACCTCGTCTTCGTCGGGGGCTCCGCCGCCCCGGATGGAACCAAGGGAGTGCTCCTCGAGTACGACGGCGCGACCTTTCGCCGCGCGACGATCCCCGCCCGCGCGCAGAGCGAGAATCTCTTCAAGGTCTCGCTCGCAGGGAGCGCCACGCTCGTCGTGGGCGCGCGGGGCATCGTCCTTCGTCGCGATCCAAGCTCGATGAGCTGGGTCGAAGAGACCGTTCCCGCGTTGGGCGGGGACGACACGATCTTCACGGTCTCGTGCACGGCGACGGCGGACCGCTGCACGGCGGTGGGCGGCGTCGGCGTGGGGAGAGTGCTCCATCGAAGCGCGGGAGGGGCTTGGACGCTCGATCCCATCAGCGACGAGCTTCCGGGGATGAGCGGCGTGTGGGTCCATCGCGCCGATCGCGCGTTCATCGTGGGAAACAACGGGACCACGCTCGCGACGACGGCGAGCTCGTTCTACCGCCCGCCCATGACGGCGACGCGCGATCCGCTGCACGCGGTGCACGGCGCGTCCGCGGGCTCGCTCGTCATCGCGGTCGGCGGCGAGATGCTCGACCCGCGCCCCACGCAACGCGCGACGATCCTCTTGCGCGGCGCCAATCGAAGCGATTTCACCTTCGACGGAGCGCCCGTGCGCGCGACAGGCTCGGCTCGCCCCGACCTCTGAGCCGCACGCCCCACACAATCAAGTGAGCTGGCCGCCGCAGCTCGATCCGCTGCCCGCGGTGCAGCCGAAGCAGTGCTCGGCGGTGGCCACGCGACGGCCGACGAGCGCGTCGAGGTCCACGTCGAAGATCGTTGGAGCGCCAGCGACCTCGAGCTCGAGCATCTGGTTGAAGTCGCAGTCGTACAGGCCGCCGTCCCACGAGACGCTCAGCGTCGAGCGACACATGAGCCCGTCGATCGTCGCTGGATTGAACGCGTCTTCGAGCGACTGCTCGTACTCTTCGCGCTGCCCCGTGCGCTCGAGCCAATGCTTGAAGCGCTGAATCGGCATATTCGTGAGCACGTACAGCGCATCGAAGGTCACGTGGTGCTTCTCACCGAGCTCCGTACGGTATTGCGCGAGCAGGGCGCTCTGCGAGCCCGGGAGAAAAGCCCCCACGGGGTTGTGCACGAGCGCGAGCACGCGGCGCGGGTCGCCCTGTCCGTACCCGAGCGCGTTGAGCCTGCGAATCCCAGCGATGCTCTTCTCGAACACTCCCCCGCCGCGCTGACGATCGGTGGCCGCGGCGTCGAAGTGCGGCAGCGACGAGACGACCTCGACGTCGTTTGCCGCGAAAAACTCGGGCAGATCCGACTGCATCGGCTCGAACTGCACCGTGAGGTTGTGCCGGACGATCACCTTGGCGCCGAGCGCTCGGGCGCGCTCGACCATCCAACGAAAATTCGCGTTGAGCTCCGGAGCGCCGCCCGTGATGTCCAGCGTCGCGATCTTTCCGCGCGCGAGGACGTCGATGCAGGCGCTCGCGGTGCGGGTGTCCATCGCCTCGGTCCGCGCAGGGCCCGCGTCCACGTGGCAGTGCTTGCACGCCTGATTGCACACCTTGCCGACGTTGATTTGCAGGGTCGTGACCGCCCCGGCGCGCAGGGGCGCCCCCCGGGCGCGCTCGATACGGCGGGCGAATCGATCGCTCTTCTCCGGCTGAAACACCGGCAATTGTACGCTCAACGCAGGCTCCTCGAGTCGTTCATAGCAGTCTCCGCGCGCGTGCGGGGCGCGTCCGACTACGCCGCAGAGCGCAACATTGGTTTCGTTGCCCTTTCGTCGCAAGCCGCTCCTTCGTTACCCTCCGCGCCGTGAGTGACTCCGAAGGCATCGTTCATCACGACCTGCTCGTGCGCGGCGTGCGCGTTCGATACGGCGAAATCGGCGCAGGACCGCTGCTCATCCTCGTGCACGGCTACCTCGTCTCGGGCCGTGAGTTCGCGAGGGTGATCCCAGCCCTCAGCAAGAAGTTCAGGCTGATCGTCCCGGACCTGCCCGGCTGCGGCGAGAGCGAGAAGCCCGCGGAGTACAACTACACGCGCGAGGGCTTCGCCGAGACGATCCTCGACTTGATGGCCGGGATCGACGCGCCCCGCGCGCACGTGTGCGGCCACTCGATGGGCGGGGCCATCGCCATGACGCTCGCCGCGGATCACCCCGATCGGATCGATCGGCTCGCGGTGATCAACTCGGTGTCCTACCCGTTCAAGCCGCCGTTCACCGCGCGGCTCGTGCAGACGCCGGGAATCGGGCCGTTTCTGTTCAAGACGCTCTACAACAAGCTCGTCTTTCGCGACTATTTCAAGAACAGCGTCTACGCACCAGGATTCAAGATCGACGAGGCGGACCTGGACTATTTCTACCGCTGCTTCGATCGCCCCGAGGCGCGCGAGGCGGCGTACCGAATCTTCTCGGTCGCGACGGACCTGACGTCGCTCGTGCCGAAGGTGACGCGCGTGAAGGCGCCCACGTTGATTCTGTGGGGCGAGCTCGACCCGATGTTTCCCGTCGCGCTCGCGCAGCGATTGTCCAGGGACATCCTCGGCTCGCAGCTCCACACGCTCCCCGGCTGCGGACACGCTCCGGCCGAAGAGCAGCCCGAGCGAACCGCGTCGCTCTTGATCGAACACTTCAGCGGTTGACGCGGTAATTCGGTACGCTCGCGTCGGCTGTTCGAGAGCCAACCGAGCATGAGCGAGACTCCGTCCAACCCGTCTTCGCCCGACGGGCGCGCGTGGAAGCGCTTCAAGCGCAACCGCGGCGCCATCGTCGGCGCCATCGTCGTCGTCGTGATCGCGTTCACGGCGCTCTTCGCACCGCTCCTCGCGCCGCACGACCCGGACACGCCCTTCAAGGAGCGGACGCTGTCGACCGCGGGCGTTCCGATCGGGCCGGATCGGCAGTTTCCGCTCGGCGCAGATCCGCTCGGGCGCTGCGAGATGTCTCGCTTGCTCTACGGCGGCCGCGTCTCGCTGTCGGTCGCCCTCGCCGCCACGCTCTTGCTCGCGCTCGTGGGAACGTCCATCGGCGTCGTCTCGGGCTACTTCGGCGGCTGGGTCGACGCCTCGCTCATGCGCGTCGTCGACGTGCTCTTGTCGTTTCCCTTTCTGCTCGTGTGCATGGCGATCAACAAGATCGTCGCGAAGCCGGGCATATGGGTGCTCTTTCTCGTGCTGGGATTTCTCAGCTGGACGGGGCTCGCGAGACAAGTGCGCGCGCGCACGATGCAGCTCCGGTCGCTCGAGTTCGTCGTCGCCGCGAGGGCCCTCGGCGCCTCGCACACGCGGATCATCGTGAGGCACGTCCTGCCAAACGTGCTGTCCCTCGTGATCGTGCTCTGCACGACGCTCGTGGCCGAGATGATCATCGTCGAGAGCGTGCTCAGCTACCTCGGCGTCGGCGTCGTCCCCCCGACGAGCTCGTGGGGATCGATGCTGCAAGAGAGCGATCCGTTGATGCGATCGGTGCCGAGGCTCTTGGCGATCCCCGGCCTCGCGATCACCGTGACGGTCGTGGCCTTCAACCTGCTCGGCGAGGGACTGCGTGATGCGCTCGACCCCAAGGCGTAGCCCCGCGCGATCGTGGGTCGCGTTCGTCGCGCTGGCGCTCGCAGCGGTCGTCGTCGCGTGCAGAGACCCCTACCCCACGCCGCGGTTCTCGGGCGCGGGGCGCACCACCGAACGCCGCGGCGGAGTGCTGCGCGTCGCGTTCGACACGGACCTCCGCACGCTCGATCCCGCGCAGGCGTACGACGAGCTCTCGACCGCGGTCGTTCGACACTTGAACGACACGCTGCTCGACTACGACCCGGACACGGGCGAGCTCGTCCCGCTGCTCGCCGAGCGCTTCGAGCTCGGCGCGGATCACAAGACGTACACGTTTGTGCTGCGGCCGAACCTCGTGTTCAGCGACGGATCGCCGCTCGATTCGCAGGCGTTCGTGCGCTCGTTCGAGCGCATGCTCGACCCGCAGCGGGTGCCCTGCCCCGGGACGAGCTTCTACTACTTGATCGAAGGAGCCGACGCGTTCTCCGAGCACCGAGCGCCGCACGTCACGGGCATCTCGACGCCCGACGCGCGCACGATCGTGTTTCGGTTGAAGCAAGCGGACCAGACGTTTCTCAACGCGATGGCGATGCCGTTCTCGGCGCCCGTTCCCGTCGAGTACGTCGCGCGCGTGGGCAACGACGAGTTCGCGCGAAACCCGATCGGCGTGGGGCCGTTCATGCTCGAGCGCTGGGAGGCCGGCTCGCGCGTCGTGCTCCGTCGCAACCCCCGCTACTGGAACCCGCAGCGCCCCCTGCTCGACGGCATCGTGTACGAGCTGTCGCTCGCGAGACACCTGCAATTCATGCGGTTTCAGCGCGCGGATCTCGACCACGCCAACGACTACGCCCTCACGACGGCGGACTACCTCTCGCTCACCTCGCAGCCCGCCTGGAGGCCGTTCATCGAGCGAAAGCCCGACATCGCGATGTACGGCGTCGCGATCAACTGCGAGCTCCCGCCGTTCGACAACGTTCACGTCCGTCGCGCGCTGTCGTTTGCGATCGACCGCGACGCCATCGCGCGCTCGCGCAACTACCGGATTCGACCGCTCGGAGGGCTCTATCCGCCGGGGCTCCCTGGGTACGACGCGAACCTCCCCGGCGCGCACAACTACAACCCCGACCGCGCGCGGGCCGAGCTCCGCGAGGCGGGCTACCGCGACGGACTGCCGGGCGAACATGAATTGTGGCTCACCGAAGGGCCCGCGGCGGCGGTGTACGGGCAGCTGTTGCAGGCGGACCTCGCGCGCGTCGGAATCCGCATTCGCCTGAAATTCGCCAGCTTTCCCGTGTTTCTCGAGATGACCCAGCGCCGCCGCGCCGTGGCCCTCTCGTACTCGGGGTGGAACATGGATTTCCCCGACCCGAGCAACTTCATCGACACGCTCTTTCACTCGCGAAACGCGACGGAAGAGCACGCCCAGAACCAGAGCTTCTATCGCAACCCCGCGCTCGACGCGCTGCTCGACCGAGCGCGCATCGAGCCCGATCGCGCGCGACGCATCGCCATGTACCAAGAGGCCGAACGCATCGTGGTCAACGACGCTCCGTGGGCGTTCATGTTCACGCCCCAGCGCATCGAGATCGAACAGCCCTACGTGCACCGCGGCGCGTACAGCCCCGTGTACGTGCACGACCTTCGAAACACCTGGCTCGATCTGCCGCTGCGTCCCTTCGTCCCGGAGGCGCGCCGGTGACGAACTTCATCCTCCGCCGCTTGCTCGCCGCGCTCGCGATCGTGTGGGCCGTCTCGACGCTCACGTTCTTCGTCACGCTCAAGCTCGGCGATCCGGTGGCGACCATCCTCGGCCCTCGCGCCAACGCGCGCGACCGCGAGAACGTCCGTCGCTACTACGGCCTCGATCAGCCGACGTACGTGCAGTACGCGCGCTACATGGGCCGGCTCGCCAAGGGAGACCTCGGCGTCTCGTACCGCTATCGACGACCGGTCTCGCAGCTGATCGGCGAGCGATTTCCCAGGACCATGTTGCTCGCCGTGATGTCCATCGCGTTCGAGGTCATCGTCGGTGTGGCCCTCGGCGCGCTCGCCGCGGCCCGCAAAGGGACACGCACGGACAGCACGATCATGGCGGGCGCCTTCGTCACGATGAGCTTGCCCACGTTCATCACCGGCAAAGTGTTTCTCTTGGTGCTCGCGTACTACCTCGGGCTGTTTCCCATCGGCGGCTACGGCGTCACGTGGATCGACCACGTCTATCACGCGATCTTGCCAGCGCTCGCGATCTCGCTCTTGTCCACGGCCGCGTACGCGCGGCTCGCGCGCAACGAGCTCGTCGAGATCCTGCAGGCCGAGTACATCCGAACCGCCCGAGCGAAGGGCGTGAGCGAGCCCGTCATCGTCGTGAAGCACGCGCTCCGCAACGCGCTCTTGCCGATCGTGACGTCGATCGGCCTCTCGTTCGGCTCGCTGTTCACGGGCGCGATCGTGACCGAGTCGATCTTCGCGTGGCCGGGCGTCGGGCGACTCGCGTTCGACTCGGTCTCGGGGCTCGACGTCCCCGTGATCGTCGGCTGCGTGATCTTCGGCTCCTTCGGGATCCAGCTCGGAAATCTCCTCAGCGACGTCGCGTACGCCCTGCTCGATCCGCGCATTCGCCGCGGGTGATCACGGCCGCGCGCGATTGCGTGAGAACCGCGCGCGTCTGGGCCCAATCGCTCGGATGTGAACCGCACGATCGCACTTGCGTCGCTCTTCGCGCTCCTCGCGTTGCACTGCGCCCCCGTCGAATGGCCCGCCAACGACGGGGCCGTCGCGGACGCCGTCGACAGCGCCGTCGACGCAGCGCCGACGGACGCGCGCAGTCCCACTGACAGCGGCGCGCAGCCCTCGGATGCAGCGGTCGACGCGCGAGCGCTGGAGCCGCTTCCGTACGACTCGCGCTGCGACGCGCTCGACCAGCTCGCGCTCGAAGCCAATCGCGTGGCGGATGCGCAGGTGCTCACGTACGAGCGCTCGGGTTTGGCGACGTCGGGCAACAGCCACACCGAACGCTGCGGCGACAGCTTCGATCAGTCGGGCGACGACGTCTCGCTTCGGTTCACCGCGCCGCGGTCGGGCTCGTGGAGGTTCGTCGCGTCCGGGCGAGGGATTGGGTCGTTGCGCGTTCGTCGCGCGTGCGCGTCGACCGGCGAGTGCATCGGCGTCGACGCGCTCGTCCGTGGGCCGGACGCGGCGCCGACGCTCGTCCGCGAGATGTCGCTGCAGCAAGGCGAGACCGTCGAGTTGACCGCCGATGGGTGCGCGCTCGGAGGGCGTTGTCCCGCCGTGTTTCGCGCCGAACGCTGGGGACCGCTTCAGTGCTTCGCGCAGGCGTGCCCTGCGAATCACGAGTGCGTCGTCGAGAGCCCCGAGCGCGCGCGCGTGTCGTGTCGCCCCACGATCGATCTGCGCGAGGCGCGCTCGGTCAACGTGCGATCGATCAGCGCGCAGCTCGATGCGCAGTCGCGGCACTTCGTGTTCGACCTCGAGCTCGACCCCGGCTCATTTTGGTACCTCACGATTCGCGTGGATCGCTGGCTCCTCGCCGATGGAACCTTCGTGACCTCCGCGCCGGGCAACTACACGATCTTCTCCGTGGACATGCGCGACGGCCACGGAGCTCCTACGACGGTCGCTGTGCCGGACACCCGCTTCGTCGGCGCAGAGTTCGCGCTGCTGGGCTCGCGCTTCTCGCATCGTGCGCTCGTGCGCTTCACCGAGTGGCGCCGTCCTGCGCTCGGCGAACGCTGCTCTTCGTCCGACGCACACCTTTTGTGTGTCGCTGGGACCCGCTGCGACGCGAGCACCGACCGATGCGTGCAGAGCGAGCGCCTCGAAATCACGAGCGCTCAGGTGTTTCGCGCCGCTGGCGAGGCGAGGCTCCGAGGCGTCGTGCGCGGCGTACGCGGCGCTTCGGGTACAACGGTGAGCGTCGCGGCGCTCGACGAGCGCGGGGTCTGGAGGAGCGCGCCGTACGGTGGCTACGTCGGCGGTAGCCGCGATCTTCGAACGGAGTTCGTCACCGAGCTCAACGCGGTGCTTCCCGAGGGTCGCTACTCGCACGCGCGCATCTCGCTCAACGATGGAGCGTCGAGCGCGCCCGTCATCGTCGAAGTCGTCGAGCCTCGGCGCGTCGGAGCGAGCGAGTCGTGCCAGCCCGTCGACGCCGAGTGCGAGCCGGGCCTGGAGTGTGTGTCCGCTTCAACAGGTCGTCGCTGCGAGCCACGCACGATGCGCGATCCCTGCGTGCTCGATCCCGCGCCGTGGGCCGTGCAATGGACGCCGCGCGCGGACACGAGCGAGATCGAAGCGACCGGCTACGGAGGAATTTCGCAGCTCGACCCGGCCGCTGCGTGCACCGCTGCGCCGCGCTGGTCGTCGACGCCGATCGACGTGGTGTTCGTCGCGCCACGCGCGGGCCGCTATCGCTTCGAGGGACGCGGGCTGTCGGAGCTGCGATCGGGATCGCTCTGCACACAAATAGAGTGCCAGGGCGCTGTTGGGTGGAACAGCACGCTCGTCGCAGACCGAGTCCTGCGCGAGGGGGAGCGCTACCTGCTCTCGTTCATGACGTTTCCGCGCGCGGGTCGCGTGTCGGTCCGCGCGAAGCGCATCGAAGAGTGATCGTTCACTCTTTGGCGAACGTCGTCCCGTAGCTCCGCTCCCACGTCGCGCGATACGCGCGGTGCTCGCGCTCCCAGCGGACGTTGTCCCAGCCGAGCTCTTTCTGAACGACCGCGCGCACGCGCTCCATCTCGCGCTCGGCGCCGTCCGCGAGGAACATCCCGACGCGCACGCGGCGCAACAAGAGGTCGTCGAGGTGCGCGACCGCTTCGCTCTGCGCGGCCCAGCGAAGCTCACCCCACGTCGCGACCGACCCGCCGATGCGCTCGCGTGACTCGTCGCCGAACGCGACGATCTGCGCGGTCTCGTCGCCGTGGCGACCGAGCATTCGCGTGCTGAGCTCTTCGTCGAAATTCGCGGTCTTCAGCGCTTCGAGCGTGGCCTCGGTGGGATCGTCGAGGATCGTCTCGCGCTTCTTGTCGGCGTCGACGCCGAGCGTGCCTTCGAGCGCGCGAAGGACATCGCGCGCCATGATGCGAAACGTCGTGAGCTTGCCGCCGGTGACGGTGAAGAGACCGTCCTCGTTCCACAACGCGTGCTCGCGAGACTCTTTGCTGGGGTCTTTGGCGCCCGTGTTGATCACCGGGCGAACGCCGCTCCAGGTCGACACGACGTCCTTCTCTGTGAGCGCGAGCGAGGGAAACAGCGCGTGCGCCGACTCCATCAGGTACTCGGCCTCGCTCTGCGAGATCCACGGCTCGTCGTCGAGCGCGTGCTTGTGATCGATGTCCGTCGTCCCGAGGATCGTCGTGCCCTCCCACGGAACCGCGAACACCGCGCGCCCGTCGCGCGGGTGCATCAAGCTGATCGCTTCTCCGAGCGGGACGCGCGAGCTCGAGAACAACAAGTGACTGCCGCGGATCTGTCGCAAGCGCTGTTGTCCGCCCACTTGTTTTCTGAGCACGTCCGCCCACGCGCCGGTCGCGTTGACGACGGCCTTCGCGCGGACCTCGTAGCTCTTGCCCTCGCCCGCGTGGTCTTCGACCGCGACGCCGACGACCTTGCCGTTGCCGTCTTTGAGCAGTGATTTTACAGGCGCATAGTTGATCGACACGCCGCCGTGCTGGCTCGCTTCGGAGAGCACTCGGAGCACCAACCGCGAGTCATCGGTCTGCGCGTCGAAGTAGTGGTACGCGGTCTTCACCGGCGTCTTTTCGAGCGCGGGGACCTTCTCGATGAGCTGCTTGCGCGACAGCTTGGTGTGCTGCCACTTCATCGCGATGAGGTCGTAGATCGCGAGGCCAGCGCCGAACATCCAGCCGGGCATCTTGTCGTTGGGGAAGCTCGTCAGGCAAAACCCGAGCGGAACGACGAGGCCCTTGGCCTCCTTCATGAGCCGCTCGCGCTCGACGACGCTCTCGCGCGTGACGCCGATCTGTCCCTGGCGGAGATAGCGCAGCCCGCCGTGCACGAGCTTGGTCGAGCGCGACGAGGTGCCCGCGCTGAAGTCACGCGCTTCGAAGAGAACAGCCTTGAGCCCGAGACGCGCGGCTTCGAGGAGGATCCCTGCGCCCGTGATTCCGCCGCCGATGATGATCAGGTCCCACGGATCACTGAGCCGAGAGAACGCCTCCGAGCGCCAACCTTTCTTCCACATGCGAATGCGATGGTTGACATACCTTCAACGCGACGCGTTAGCGAGTCTTCTCGCGCGATTTCTCGCAGGCTCGAGCACCAGTTCGCCCGAAGCGCTCTCGCGGAGGACGACCGCGACGCGCTGGAGAGCGGTTGGGTCGCCGATCCGCGCAAAGAGGGACTGTCGTGTCATGCGTGTGCGGTCGCCGCAGAGGAAGGCCATGTCGCTCTCCATCGAGCTCCATGCGGACCACCGCGGCTGAGGGTCGCCAACAGCGTACACGTCACGAAGGCGAGGAAGCGCGCGATCGATTCGCGCGGCAAAGAGCGCCCGCTCGTGTCCCAACGGAGCACTGCAGGTCGCGAAGGCGTCGGTCCATGGGCCCTCCCTTGCGACGAAAACGGACCGAGGACCGATCGTGCCGAGCGGAAGTTCAAATCGGCTCCATCGGCTCGACCATCGAACACCGTCGAGCATGTCGGACCCGTTCAGTGCGACCCGGTGCAATTGGTTTTGCCCAGACCCGTCGTGATCGCACACCACCGCGACGCCGAACGTTGGATCGACCCGCGCTCGACTCGGACCCCAGGTCAGCGAATCGATCGCGCCCGGCGCGACCCGAATGACTCGAACGCGGTTCGGAAGCAGCGCACATTCGCTCGAAGCGCGTGCGCTCGATCCGTCGATTTCGATTTCGAGCGTTCCGCGCTCGCGCATCGATGCGCCGACCGGCACTGCGAGATCGACGTTTTCCGCCCCGCGGCCAGCGGGTCTCGACCACTCGAGTCGCGAGTCGCCGCGCGTCCACCGAAGGGTCGTCCACGGAATGTCGGTCCCGATCACTTGAACGGTCGCGAACTCGCCGGCACCGAGGACTGCGCCGACATCGCCTCGACCTCGAAGCACTGTGATGGTTGGCGCGATGTGCTCGCTCGAGCTCGTCGGCAACGCGCTGCGACTGATCTCGAAGGTGAGCTCTCCGCGGCGGGTCGCTGCGAAGTCGATGCAGCAATCAGCCTCACCCCCGCAGATCACGGCATGGTCGTTGGATCGACGACCAGCGACACGCTCGACGAAACGTCGTGGAATCGATGCGTACCGGTCCGACTCGACGAGCACGTGGGTGGGTCGCGCGAGCGCTCGCCACCACCATCGAGAGTGCTTCTGCAGGAGCAACGAGCGACAACTCTTCCCTCCACTCAGCAGCCCATGGTCGAAAAAGTACGTTCCGTCGTACCAATAGGGTCGAAATCCCGCGCTGCCGAAGATGTCCCGCGACCACCCAGCGCGGACGATTCGTCCTTCTCGCTCGAACGGGCCTCCTACGTTGAGCGTCGCGCTCGTGTTGTGCCACGACACGACGTCCACAAGCACCACCGCGAGCGCTCCCCATAGCGCGGGTCCCGGCGCAGTGACGCGCTTCGCAACCATCGCCCACACAATCAAGACGAGCCCCAAGAGACCGCTCGCCAGGTCCCACGCCAGTCGCTCTTGCGACGCAGCGCTCGGAATCGCCGTGAGCCAAACGAGCGCCGAGAGCCCGCCGAGGACGATGGCTGTGTTGCGGACGACCTTCGCGCCCCACGGCCGGATGCGCAGCGTCGCGATGTCGGTCCACGGAGTACTCGTTGCCCCATCGCTGCGCGGATGGGCAACGCCTGCGCGCTTCACTTGAACCGCGAGCTCGATCGATCGCGTCCATCGAGCCAGACGCTGCGGATCGACCGTGATCGAAACCTCGTCTTCCTGCGCGTTTGCTCGTTGCTCCGTGACGACACACTCATCGTCGAACACCCGCACCGCGCTCGCGCCCCGTACTCGGATCACCACGGGCTCACGGCGGTGCGCAGAGATCACGCGCTCGACGCGCTCGTTGGCTGCGAGGTCGACGATGAGCATGTCGCGTCAGGACAACGAATTCGTGGGCACGTTCGCCGGCCGATTGCATTTCTCCTCGCGGAGAACGAATCGCTACCGCCGGCGATCACGCGAGCTAGCTCTCGCGGACGCGGGCTCGAGCACCATTTCGCCCGAAGCGCTCTCGCGGAGGACGACCGCGACGCGCTGGAGAGCGGTCGGGTCGCCGATCCGCGCAAAGAAGGACTGTTGCGACATGCGTGTGCGATCGCCGCAGAGGAAGGCGAGGTCACCTTCGTACCCTGGCCACGACCACCACAGGAGCTGGCCGAAGCCGTCCAAGCTGAGATTCACCAGCGAGCGAATCGACCGGTGAAGCCTCACCGCGAAGAGGCGGCGAGGCGCGCCCGGCGCTGTCCGACAACGAACGGCGGCACGGCCAGCGCCCTCGGATCCGGAGTCGATGAAGACCTCGTCCGACAGCAGCTCGGGCCCCACCAACTCGAACCGCGCCCAGCGAGGGGACCAACTCGGTCGACCGGTTGTCCCGCTCACGCTGGCGAGCACCACGCTCGTGTCGGACGCAGCGTCGTCCGCGTTCACACCCCACACAGAAACGCTGCTGTCGCGATCGATCGAAACGCTCCGACCGCCTCGACGAAGCTCCGCGACGGTGCCCGGAACCACGCTGAGCACACGAATTCGACTCGGTATCCAGTGCGCGCTCAATTCTGCGTTCAGCGGTCGTCCGCCTGCGACGATCGAGAGCCGCAGCAGCGGCCCGCTGTCCGCCAACGGGAAGAGAAGTCGCGCCGGGGCAGAGACGTCACCCGCGCGCTGCCATTCGAGCGTGATGTCCGGGGACTCGACCGACACCTTGCTCCAATTCACGCCCGTCGAGACGACCTCGATCTCGCGAAACCGATCCTCGCCCGCTCGGTCGAAGAGCACTGCGCCGGGTCGAATCGTGATCCGCGGCGCGATCGCTTCGGCGTTGAACTCTTCGCGCGCGACGCTCGGCAAGTCGAGCGTGAGCCGTTCGCGATCCGGGGATCGATCGAAGTCGACACAACAATACGAACTGCCGTCGCCGCACTCGACGCCACGCGTCTGGCGAAGGTCGTCGCTCACAAACGATCGTCCGACCGCTGCGTAGCGCGCGTGGTCGAACGACATGACCGTCGGTCTCGCGATCGCCCGCCACCAGCGCTCAGCGTAGCGCGCGCGTCGATCGGATGGGCATCCGTGCACAGCGATGGAGTCGCGGGTGACGTACGTGAGATCGTTCCACCAGACGCGAATCCACGGCGCTGCGATCGTGTCTCGTGACCATCCCTCGGGCACGCGCCTCCCGTCGCGCTCGAACGCGTGGCCGACGTTGAGCGTCGCGACGGTGTTCGCCCACGACCCGACGTCGATCGCGACCACGACGACCGACCCCACGAGCGACAGCGCTGGCGCCCACACCCTGCGCGATCTTGTCGCACACCAAATCAAGACGAGCGCCGCGATCGCGCTCGCGACATCCAACGCGCCCCTCGACCACGAGGCAGCCGACGGCAGCGCCGAGAGCCACAAGAGCGCCGAGAGCGCCCCGATCGCCACAGCCACGCCACGAACGAACCGCGTCCGCCGTGGAATCACCCGAACCAACGCGACGTCGTGCCACGCTCCATCGCTCGCGCCGTCGCTTCGCGGGTGAGCGACGCGCGCTCGTTGCGCGCGGACCGACAACGTCAACGTGCGCAGCCACGCGTCGAGCCGTGCGCGATCGACCTCGATCGCCACTTCGTCCGAGTCGTTGTCGGCCGCGCGCTCGATCACGACTCCGCGATCGTCCACGACCCGCACGGCGCTCGCTCCCCGTACTCGGATCACCAAAGGCTCACGGCGGTGCGCAGAGATCACGCGCTCGACGCGCTCGTTGGCTGCGAGGTCGACGATGAGCATGTCGAGCTGCGACAGCCCCGATACGAGTTCGTTCGACGCCCGAACGGATTTTTTCGCGTAGGCGTACGCCCTACAACGCCAGCGGCTGCTCGGTTTGTGGTTGCTGTGGCTGCGTTTGCGGCGGCGCGACTTCGCCGCCCGATGGCGCTACGGGGCTCGCCATCTGCTGCCGCAGCAGCTGTTGATCGCGCGCGAAGAACTCGAGCTCGCGCAGGCGCGCTCGATAGAGCTCTCGCCCAGGCAAGAGCCCGATCGCGCGCTGCAGGTCCGCGGAGGCGCCGACGTAGTTGCCGCGGATCGTGCGGACCATCGCGCGGTTGTAGTGCGCCTCGCCCACGCGCTCGCGCTGCTGTTCGGCGACGGGAGCGTTGTCGTCCCCCACGACCGAAGTGAACAGCGATTCAGCGGCCTCGAGGTTGTTCGCGCGAACGGCCTCGTAGCCCTGTCCGCAGCGACCGTCCCCAGCGCACCCCTCGAAGTTGAGCTCGAGCTGATCGCGCCACGGAAGAATCACGCGCGAGAAGCGCTCGATCGCGTCCTCGAGCGCGCCGTCTCGCAACACCCGCTGATCGATGATCGGAAACGGGATGAAATCCGCGCCATACGGCCCCGTGCGACCGCGCACGCGCACGGATTCGGTTGAGTCGTACACGCGCGTCGCGAGCACCTGCCCCGTCGAGCCTTGAACGATCCGAAACTCGACCCTCGTCTGCACTTCGCCGATGCGGGTGATCTCGACGCACCGATGTTCGACGTCGCGCTCGCGGCCGTTGACGCGCTCGCGGTGCGTGCACCTGGCGTCGCGCGCGACGTCGCGCTGAAAATACTCGACCCGCGGAATCGACCCCATGAACACGAGCCCGCCCTGCACTTCGACGAGCGCGATCGAGCGATTGAGGCTGTTCGCGATGCGATTGCGCAGCGCGCTCTGCACGTAGAGCACGCTCTCGACGTCGCCCTCGAACGCGTGGACCTGGTAGGTGTTTCCGAAGGGCGCGGCGTTGATCAACGCGGGTCGAACGATGTCGAGCCTCGCCACGCGAGCGCAGCCTGTGGCCGACGTGAGCAGCGCTCCGACGGCCACCGCCGCGACGAGCCGGAGACGCGAGACGTCAACGAAGGGAATCGAGCGTTTCACAGACCGAGTCTACGGACTGCGCCGCGAAGACCTTCACTCGAGAGCGCGATCGACTGCTTTTTTCGGGGTGCTTACTGCCTCGGAGCTCCGAGGTCGACGCCCTCGGGGCCGACGTCGCGATCCTCTTCGCGCACCAAGAGCCCCTGCCCCGAGACGAGCTCGACCCGCACGCGATACCTCCCCGGAACGAGGCTCACCACCCGCGCCCACCGCGCCGGAACGGCCCTTCCCTCGCCGAATCGCTCTTCGGCCCGCTGCAAGACGTCCCCGTCCTTCGCGAACGAGACGCTCACGCGCTCGGCGCGCGCGACGCCGTCGCGATGGTCCGAGAGCCCCACGGTGACGCGAACGTCCCGCGGCGCGCTCGACGCGAGGATTCGCCCGACGAACAGCGCTCCGCCGAGCGCCACCACGAGGCCGATCGTCTTGCGTCGGTTGTTGCCCGGGCCGGGCTTTTCGCTCGTCGTGCCGCTGTCGCTCACCGCGCCGCGCGTTATATCGAATCATTCACGCGGCGACGACCGCTCCGACGCGCGCTCGCGCGTTGTGCGAGGGCCGCCCGCGCTGGTACCGTGAGCGCCCTTCTGACGCGGCGCATTGCGCGCGGCGCAGTCGAGCACCACAACAGAGAACCCATGGACGACGTCCGAGCTCTCGTCTCACGCGTCACGACCTACCACCCCAACGCCGACGTCGCGCTCATCGAAAAAGCGTGGGACGTCGCCGAGCGCGCCCACGACGGCCAGAAGCGAAAGTCCGGCGAAGCGTACTTCACGCACCCCGTCTCGGTCGCCAACGTCATCGTCGACCTCAAGCTCGACACGGCCTCTCTGTGCGCGGCGCTGCTTCACGACGTCGCCGAGGACACGACGATCGGGGTCGATCAAATCGAGCGCGATTTCAACCAGGAGATCGCGTTTCTGGTCGAAGGGGTCACGAAGCTCAGCAAGTTCAACTTCTCGAGCAAAGAAGACCGGGCCGCAGAGTCCTTTCGCAAGATGCTCGTTCACATGGCGAACGACATCCGCGTGTTGCTCGTCAAGCTCGCCGACCGCCTCGACAACATGCGGACGCTCGAGCACATGAAGCCCGACGCGCAAGAGCGCATCGCGCGCGAGACGATCGACATCTACGCGCCGCTCGCCAATCGACTCGGGATCTCGTGGATGAAGTCCGAGCTCGAGGACCTCTCGTTTCGCTACCTCGACCCGCAGGCGTACAGGGACCTCTCGGACAAGGTCGCGCAGCACGAGGGCGCGCGAAACGACTTCATCGTCAGCACGAACAAGCTGCTCAGCGACCGGCTCAACGAGGCCGGGTTCGCCTGTGAAGTGTCCGGCCGCGCCAAGCACATCTATTCAATTTGGCGCAAGATGCGCTCGCAAGACTGCGAGTACGAGAAGGTCTACGACGTCATCGCGTTTCGCGTCCTCGTTGAAAACGTGGCCGACTGCTACGCCGCCCTCGGCGTGATCCACGGCACGTACACGCCGATCCCGGGGCGCTTCAAAGACTACATCGCGCTGCCCAAGCCCAACGGCTACCAGTCTCTGCACACGACGGTGCTCGGCCCCGAGAACCGCCGCATGGAGATCCAGATCCGCACGCGCGACATGCACCGCGTCGCCGAGCTCGGCATCGCCGCGCACTGGAAGTACAAAGAGCGCGGCCGCAGCCGAGACGTCGAGGAGCACGGCGGCATCCTCGACCCCAAGGACGCCAAGCGCTTCCAGTGGCTCCGCCAGCTGATGGACTGGCAAAAAGAGCTCAAGGACCCGCAGGAGTTCTTGGAGAGCGTCAAGGTCGACCTCTTTCAGGACGAGGTCTACGTGTTCACGCCCAACGGCGACGTGCGCGTGTTTCCGCGCGGCGCGACGCCCATTGATTTCGCGTACGCGATCCACTCGGACCTCGGCGATCACTGCTCGGGCGCGCGGGTCAACGGCGCGATCGTCCCGCTGCGACACCATCTGCGCTCGGGCGACGTGATCGAGATCCTCACCGACAACAATCGATACCCGACGAAGGACTGGCTCGACTGGGTCCTCACGGCCAAGGCCAAGAGCAAGATCCGGTTCTTCCTCCGCACCGAAGAGCGCGAACGATCTCTTCGACTGGGAAAAGAGCTGCTCGAGCGCGCGCTCCACAAGGTCGGCCTCTCGTACAACAAGACCATCAAGACCGGCTCGATCCAGCGCGCCGTCGACGACGCGAAGCTCCAGTCGGTTGAAGAGCTCTTGATTCAAATCGGCTATGGCAAGTACGACACCGGCAAGGTCGTCGACTCGCTCGTCCCGCCGGATCAACGGGACAAGCCGCCCGCGCAAATCCGCGAGTCCATCGTCGAGCGCGTCACGCGCAAGGTCACCGGCAAGGACACCGGCGGGATCTTGGTCTCGGGCGAGACCAACGTCCTCGTGCGCTTCGCCAAGTGCTGCTCGCCCGTGCCCGGCGACGAGATCGTCGGGTTCATCACGCACGGCCGCGGCGTGAGCATCCACCGTCGCGGCTGCGACAAGGGAATGGACCTCGACCCCGAGCGCCGCGTCGACGTCGCCTGGGAGTCGGGCGCCAAGGTCGCGCGCCCGGTGTGCCTGAAGGTCATCACCGCCAATCGCCCAGGAATCCTCGCGGAAGTAGGCACCACCTTCTCGCAGATCGGGCTCAACATCGAAGAGGCCAACTGCCGCGCCGGCGACGATCGCGCGGTCAACCTCTTCACGTTCACCATCACGGACTTGAACAGCCTGAAGGCCGTCATCCGCGCCCTGCAAAAGGTCAAGGGCGTCCTCGCCGTCGAGCGCGTGTAGAGCGTCCCAGCGCGCGTGCGTCGTCGCGCGCGAAGCGCGAGGTCGGTATCGCTGACGAGCCTCTGGTCCCGCGTCGCGGTTCGGACGACACTCAGCGAGCGAATCATGACGATCGACGCTGCAATGGGCACCGCCAAGGTGCGCGTGCGCACGGCTCTTTTGCCGAGGGACCTCGGCGCGCTCATGCCCAACGAGGCCGCGTTCGTGCTCTCGCCCGTGGGGCCGCCGCGCTTGTGGGGGATGGTCACCAACGCGGCTTCTGAGGCGATTCACAGGGCTCATGAAAATCAGCCCAATAATTCGACGAAGCCCTCGCGCTGCGCCGAGTTCGCGACGCGCGCCGTGACGCACCTGCGCAGCCGGCTCATCGAGCCGAACCTCACGATCGACGCGCACCTGGCGTTCGCCGTCGTCGCGCCGCGCGTGGTGCACCTCGCGCTCTCGGGCGGCGTGCGCGCGTACCGCGTTCGGTCGACCAACGTCGAGCGCCTGCAGCCGCGCGCCGAAGAGGTCCGGCCCCTCGGCCTCAGCGCGCCGCACTTCGCGACGGAGTCCTTCGAGCGCGGCGACTGGCTCTTGCTCGGGACGCCCGAGGCCTTCTCGCTCCGCGCCGTGAGCGCGCTGCAATCGCTGCTCGGTCGCGGTCCCGACACATCCCCGTCACAACTGCGAGACAGCATGCTCGCGCCCGCGCACGAGACCCAACAAGGCGGCGCGCTGGTGGTGCTGCGCTCTCTCTGAGCCTCACGTCCGCTCTTCACCCTCTTCGACGCTCGACGCTTCATGGCACACACAATCAACGCTCGCTCGCTGCGCCGGTGCTCCACGGCGCTCGCGCTCTTGTTCGCCACCGCGGCTCCAGCGGCGGCGAGCGCTCAGTCTGTGGGCGGCTTCGCCCTCGACCGCTACGAGCCGTCGACGACGGGCGATCACTTCTTCGCCAACGAGTACCCGTGGTACTCGCGCACGCGACGGGTCGCCTTTGGAATCACCGCTGATTTTGCACGCAATCCGCTGGTGGTCCGCGCGCCCATGTCCGCGCCCCAAGTGGTCACGGACAACATGCTCGTGCTCCACGCGCACGCGGCGGTGGCGCTCTTCGACCGCGCGGCGATCACGCTCTCGATGCCGTTTTCGCTCTTGCAGACCGCCGGTCCTGGCAGCGGCAACCCGATGGTGGGCCTCGCTGCGTACACGGCCGGGCCCGCGCCGGGCGACCCGCGCTTGGGATTTCGTGTGCGTCTATTCGGACAGAGCAACGAGGACTACGTCTCGCTCCACGTGGGCGGGCAGCTCTTCATGGGGTTCATTCCCTGGAGCGGCGACGAGCACTGGGTGACCGACGAAGCGCTTCGCGGGCGCCTGTACGCGACGAGCGCCGGGCGCGTCGGACCGATGCGCTACTCGCTCTCGCTCGGGTATCACTTTCGAAGGCGCACCGAGCTCGCGCGAGGCGTGATGGACGGTGACTTCTTCGTGAGCGCGGGGCTCGCGCTCGCGGCGCTCGACGATCGACTGCACGTCGGGCCGGAGTTTTGGGCGAACATCGTCCCGGGCTCGTTCGGGATCAACAACGTCGACGCGACGGTCAACGCCGAAGCGACGCTCGGCATCGCGTACACGATCGCCAACGTCGTCGAAGTGGGCATCGCGGGCGGTCCGGGCCTCTCGAACTCGCTGGGGACGCCCACGTTTCGCGGGCTCTTTCGCGTCGCGTACACGCCCTACAGCGCGGAGACGGCGCCCGCGTCGCCGCCCGACTCCGACGGCGACGCGATCGTCGACAGCGACGATCAGTGCCCGACCGAGTCTGCGGGGCCGCGGCCCGACCCGGCGCGCCCAGGCTGCCCTGCGCCGCGCGTCGACAGCGACGAAGACGGCGTGTTCGACGACGTCGACCTCTGCCCGGACCAACCGATCGGGACGATCCGAGACCCTGGCCGCCCTGGCTGCGGCCTCGCCGATCGCGACGGGGATGGCGTCGCCGACACGATCGACGTCTGCCGCGAGGAGCCCGTGGGCGAGCACGAAGACCCCGAGCGCCCTGGCTGCGCGGACGGCGACGACGATCGCGACGGAGTTCTCAACGCTGCGGACCGCTGTCGAACCGAAGCTGCTGGGCGCAACGCAGACCCCGAGCGGCCGGGGTGTCCTTCGCCAGACACCGACCACGACACGATCCCCGACGCGGCCGATCGCTGCCCCGCACAACCAGGGATTCCCCAGGCAAACGCCGAGCAAAACGGCTGCCCCACGGCGCTGCTCTCCTTCGATGGCGTGACGATCCGCGTGGCCGCGCCGATCCTCTTCGAGACCGGTCGCGACACGCTTCGGCGCGAGTCGTTCGCGACGCTCCAAGCCATCGCAGACGTGATCAACGCGCTGCCTGCGGCCATCGAAATCGAAGTGCGTGTGCACAGCGACCGCGCGACGGTCGAGCAGTACCGCAACCGCGCGGTGAACCTCCCGACGCGACGCGCCGACACCGTGCTGCGATTCCTGGTCGAACGCGGCGTTCCCGCGGCGCGGCTTCGTCGCGCGAACCTCGAGGCGACGCAACCCCTCGTGCCCGAAGACGGGCTGCGCGGAGCCGCGCTCTCTCGCGCGCAGCAAGCGAACCGTCGCTTCGAATTTGTCGTCGTCGGCGCCGCCGCGACCCGCGAACAGCCCCCGAGCGCTCCCGCAAATCCGCAGCAGACGCCGTCTTCACCGCAGCCTTGACGAAAGGTCACGGTGGAAGCACGTCGCCTTTCGCGGTAGTCACAGCCGCTACAGCGGAGCCGGGTTTGAAGGATGACAGGCAAGATTGAGAACGGATGAGTTTACGAGGCGTTAGCGTTCGCGCCTGTCACAAACCCGAAGCGGAGCTGCAATTCAGCGGAGCTGGGTTTGAAGGATGACAGGCAAGATCGAGAACGGATGAGTTCACGAGGCGTTAGCGTTCGCGCCTGTCACAAACCCGAAGCGCAGCTGCGATAAGGAGCATCGAATGTCTGTTGTTCGCATCGCCGACGTGCTCGCCAACAAGGTGGCCGTCGGCTCGAAGGTCTCAGTGCAAGGCTGGGTTCGCACCCGCCGTGATTCGAAGGCAGGGCTCTCGTTCGTCCACGTGAGCGACGGATCCTGCTTCAATCCGCTGCAGATCGTCGCGCCGAACACGCTCGAAAACTACGCGACCGACGTGATGCGGCTCTCGACCGGCGCGTCCGTCTCCGTGACGGGGACGCTCGTCGCCTCGCAAGGCAAAGGGCAATCGGTCGAGCTGCACGCGGACGCGGTGACCGTCCTCGGCTTCGTCGACGACCCCGAGAAGTATCCCTTGCAGCCGAAGGAGCACACGCTCGAGTTTCTCCGCGAGGTCGCGCACCTGCGCCCGCGAAGCAACACGTTCGGCGCGGTGTCGCGCGTGCGGCACTGCCTCGCGCAGGCGGTTCATCGGTACTTTCACGAGCGAGGCTTCTTCTGGGTCAACACACCGATCATCACGGCCAGCGACTGCGAAGGCGCGGGGCAGATGTTTCGCGTCTCGACGCTCGACCAGATGAACCTGCCGCGCACGCCCGAAGGCAAGATCGACTACAGCCAGGATTTCTTCGGCAAAGAAGCGTACCTGACCGTGTCCGGCCAGCTCGCAGTCGAGGCCTACTGCCTCGCGCTCAGCAAGGTCTACACGTTCGGTCCGACGTTTCGCGCGGAGAACTCGAACACCGCGCGCCACCTCGCCGAGTTCTGGATGATCGAGCCCGAGATCGCGTTCGCCGCGCTGAAGGACGACGCGGATCTCGCCGAGGACTTTCTCAAGTACGTCTTGTCCGCGGCGCTCAGCGAGCGGCGCGACGACCTCGAGTTCTTCGCGAGCCGCAACAAGACCGTGCCGGTGCTCGAGCGCGTTCAACAGTGCATCGAGAAGCCGTTTCAGCGGGTGGACTACACGGACGCGGTGAAGATCCTTCAGGGCACGAAGAAGAAGTTCGAGTTCAAGGTCGAGTGGGGCATGGACCTGCAGACCGAGCACGAGCGCTTCCTCACCGAGCAGCACTTCGGCGCGCCGGTGATCGTCATGAACTACCCCGAGAAGATCAAATCCTTCTACATGCGGCTCAACGACGACGAGAAGACCGTCGCGGCGATGGACATCCTCGCGCCGGGCATCGGTGAAATCGTCGGCGGGTCGCAGCGCGAAGAGCGGCTCGACCTGCTCGACAAGCGCATGGCGGAGTTCGAGCTCGATCCCCGACCGTACGAGTGGTACCGAGACCTGCGTCGGTTCGGAACGGTTCCGCACGCGGGCTTCGGGCTGGGTTTCGAGCGGTTGGTTGTTTATGTGTGCGGGCTCGACAACATCCGCGACGCGATCCCGTACCCGCGCACGCCGGGCAGCGCGGCGTTCTGAGAGAGCGTCGCCATCGCATACCGCCATGGCGGCCGCCATGGCGGCGGGGGTGGCGGCCGCCAGGGGGCGCCGAGAGGCACTCGCGATTCGATCGGTGATTTGCAGCACTGCCTGCAAGTGACGTCGTTGGCGCGCGAGTTGCTCGTGCTCATCGCGAGGAAGATGGACGCATGGTGAGCACGATTCACGAGGCGATTCGCGATGTGTTTCGCGACGACCCGATGATCTGCGTCGAGCTGCTCGCGAAGGTTGGCGTCATCGATCGGTCGAGCGTGCGCGAGGCGCAGTGCGCGGATCCCACCGTCCCCCAAAACGTCGCGCCGTCGCTGGCAGCGGACGCGGTCGTTGTGTTGCGTGGAGACCGTGGTCCGATCTTCGTGGCGGTCATCGAGGTGCAGCTCGAGATCGCGCCCGACAAACTGTGGACGTGGCCGATGTACGCGACAGCGTTGCGACGCGAGCATCAATGTCCCGTCGCTGTCGTCGCCGTGTGCCCGCGACCGGACGTCGGTCAGTGGGCACGCGCGACGGTCGAGATCGGTCCGTCTCATCGCTTCGCCGCGATCACGTTGAGCGCCGCGGAGATTCCCTCGATCACGGACCGCGCGATCGCGTGCCTTCGTCCGAGGCTGTCCGTGCTCTCGGCGATCGCGCACGGAAACAAGCGAGAGGGCGGGATCGACGTTGTTCTCGCAGCCCTGAGCGCGATCCACACCCTCGATGAAGCGCACACCAGGGTCTACACTGCAGCGATATGGGAGGCGCTCGACAGCGCCGCGAAGTCCGCACTGGAGAAAGCCATGAGCGTCATCGATCCCGCAGAAGAGACAGAATTCGAACGCTGGAGGCGCGAGATCTGGGAAGCCAAGTGGCGCCGCGCTCTCGAAGCCGAAGGCAGATCAGAAGCCGAAGCCAAGGGCCGCGTCGAAGGAGAAGCGGACGCGCTGCGGACCGTTCTCGCTGCGCGAGGTTTCACGATCGACTCGGCGACCGAGAGTCGGATCGCGTCGTGTCACGACCTCGCGACGCTCCGGCGCTGGATCGCGAAGGCCGCTACCGCTACCGTGATCGACACTGTTTTTGCAGAGTGACTCGGGGTCACTTCCAGTATGCGACCGCGCTCGTGATGCACTCGGCCCCGCGGCGCGCGTTGGGCTCAGCCATGTACGCGGTCCACCGCAGCATCCACGGCGCAAACGCGCTCGCGTCGCCGTCGATCACCGCCTCGAGCGCCGCGCGCTCAGCCGAACGAACGACGAACGGGCCTCCTCCGCAGCGCGCGCAGAGCACGCCGCTCGCCTCGGAGCTGAACGTCACGCTTCGCTCGAGCGCCGCTTCGCGTCCGCAGCGCACGCAGCGCTCGCGAACGATCTCGTGCCCCGCGTGCGAGAACGTCGCCACGACGAACGCGACGATCTCTCGGCCAGCGACCGACGCGTCGCCATCGTCGAGGCGCTCGAGCGCGCTGTCGTACAAGACGAACAGCCCGTCGTCGTCGGCGACTTCGCCCCCGAGCTCGCGGGCGACGGCGCTGAGAACGCCCGCGGCGCCCATGCGTCGGAGGTCCGTGAGCACGCCAGCGAACGCGCGATCGACCGTGGCTTCGTCGATGCGTTCGTTGCGCCCTCCCGCGCCTGAGCGGGCGAAGCGAACGCGATAGCGCGTAAACGCGCTGAGGGACGCGCCGAAGCGCCGGGTCGATCGGGCCGCCGCGCGCGCCGTGGTCCAGCGCACGGATCCATCGTCGAGCAACAGCGCGACCGAGAGATCCGACTCGCCGCGTTCGCGACGGGCGAGGACGTAGGCGCGGCCGGCGAACGCTCCACCCTCGGCGTTCATCGTGGGCTCACGCGATCAGCGGCTCAAACGAGCGCGCGGGACGCTGCGGGCGCGCGCGTTTGCGAGAGCTGCTCGGGTCGCTCGTTGGTGCGCGGGCGAAGCAAGAACGACATCGCCATCGTCGCGAGCACGGCGAACACCACGAGGGCGATCGCGAGGCCGAAGCGTCCGCTGCGCTCTTGCGCGGTCCCCGAGGGAACGAGCGGCGCCGGCATGACGTCCCGCGAACGCATGCTGTTCGCGAAGCGTCCGAGCACTTCTTCAGGCGAGATTCCAACGGCCCGCGCATACGCGCGCAGGTAGCCTTTGACGAACACTTCGCCAGGGAGCTCGGCGAAGCGATCGTCCTCGAGGCGTTCGAGCTGCTGCAGAGGAATCCGCGTGCGATCTGCCACTTCGACGAGGTCGATGTTGCGCAGTTCGCGCTCGCGGCGCAGCCAGGTTCCGATCGAGTCCATGGGTGTCAGGGCCCTCCCGCGGGTGATGGAACGGACTGAAGCGCCCGCGCACAGGCGCGCCCGTCCTGCGTGTCCGCGCCGAGCTCTTGGCAGCGCGTGAAATCCGCGCGCGCCTGATCGGCGTGGTTGAGTCTCGTGTGCACTTCGCCTCGGAGGCGAAACGCCGGTTGAATGCGGTCGCAGCCCTGCCCGCGCGCGGCGAGCGCGCGATCGAGCGAGGCCAACGAGCGCTCGTTTTCATCGAGGCGCGCGTACGCTTCGCCGAGCCGATAGTGACCCACGCAAAACTCCGCGCGCACCGCGACGGCGCGCTCGAGGACCGGCGCCGCGTCCGCGTAGCGACGGAGCGTGAGGTACGCGAGCCCGAGGTTGCCGAGCGCGAGGTGCGGCTGCGGGTAGTGAACGTCCCGCGAGACCTCCGTGAGGACGGGGATCGCTTCGGCCGCGCGGCCGAGGTTGATGAGCACTGCGCCGAGCGAGTTGCGGGCCTCGCCGAAGCTCGCGTGCTTGGACGGATCCTCGGCGGACTCGCGACGGAGCAGCTCGACCGCGCGACGGAGCGGGCCTTCAGCCTGCGAATACAGCCCCGAGCTGCCGTAGATCTGGCCGATGAGCAGGTGCGCGTCCGCGTTTTCGGGATCGAGCCGAACCGCGCGCTCGAGCTCGACGAGCGCGGATCGTGGCTGATTCTCGGTGCGGAGGAGTGTCACGGCGAGTTCGTACCGGCGTTGCGATTGCTGCTGCATCTCTTCGGTCACCGTCGCGCACGCGCTCGCGGTGAGCAGGCTGCTGAGCGCAACCACGGCAAAGGGCTTGTTTCGTCGAGGTCGTCCACAAGTTCGAGATTGCACCGTGCTCACTGCGCTGAATCCCTCTGGTAGCGCAAGCTCGCACGCGCTGTCGCAAAGCTTCGAGTCCGTCGACACCGCGACACCGCGGTCATGGCAAGGCTGACGTCGGGGTGTACCGTCGACCGTCAACGAGGGTCAACCGAAAACGTGCCCCGCAATATTCAATGGAACGCATCCCCCTCGGAAGTTCCCGCGGCGCCGCGCGACAGAGCGGGCGTCGCGACGGGCTATGCTAGTTCTCCCACAAATTCAAGTTAGCTCGAAAAACACAGGGCTACGTGCGCACTTGTTCCTTCATGCCGAGCAGCGTGAAGAGCCGTCGGAGCGCGTCGATGTCGTCGATGACGACCTTTTCTTCGAGGATTCGCACGTACTGCCCCTCGCGGAGCTGGAGCACCGCGCGCTTGACGGTGTCGACGTCGAGGCCCGAGCGCGAGCTGAGCTCGAGCGGCGACACCGGAACCTGCGCGCTCCCCGACAGTCGCCCCGCCTCGCTCGCCAGCTTGAGCAGCGCGTTGACGACCTTCGACTGGTTGTCCCGGAGCATCATGTTTTCGATCTGGTCCTCGGCGTCGCGCAGTCGCCGCACGAGCTGCTGCACGAGCCGCATCGCGACCTGCACCGAGCCCTGCAAGAGCGCCCCGAACGTGTCGGGGTCGAGCGCCAAGACGAGGACGTCCGAGAGGGCGACGGCCGTCGCGCCGCGGGGCGTCCCCGGCAAGAGCGCGCCTTCGCCGAAGAGATCTCCGGGCTTCAAGATCTGCAGCGAGCGCTCGACCATGCGCACGCGCTTGAGCACGCGAACGCGCCCCTCTTGAAGGATGAACACCTCTGGCCCAACGTCGCCCTCGCGAAAGATCACTTCACCGGCCGAGTATCGGCGGCCGAAGTGCTCGATCAGGCGGTCCCTCTCGTGCGTCGTGGCGTCAGTCATCGGCGTTCGTTACCGGCGGCGGTTGTACCAGTGCGCGCGAGACGACGAAACAGCGCCCGCATCGGTCTCGCGCGATCGTGCCGCGGGGACGTTCCGGAACGACGTTTCGACGAGGCTCGCAAAGATCGTGTTGACACCGAGCGATCGCTGACTATTCTCGCCGCCCCAATCACACCTGCCGGTGTAGCTCAGCTGGTTAGAGCAGGGGAATCATAATCCCAAGGTCGTTGGTTCAAGTCCGACCGCCGGCACCACGAAACCGCAGCCCCGCTGCGGTTTTTCGTTTCTCCCGTCGTCACGCTCTGTCCCGTTTTGTCCTCATGTTTTGCGTCCGGTTGTGACACATGCGTGACAGTGCTCGGGACCGCTCCGCCGCCCAATTCGCGGGCCACGCGGATCGCGAGCTGCGACGGATCGAGACGCGCGTACACGCGCTTCGCCATGGCCTCGTCGACGTGCCCGAGCATGTCTCCGACGGTGTCGACGCTCGCCCCGCCCGCGCGCAGGTACGTTCCGAACGTTCTGCGCAAGTCGTTCGGTGAGCACCGCGCGATGCCGGCGCGCTCGCACGCCTCGAGCAGGTCGCGGTTCACCTTGTCCCACCGCCGAAACAGCCGACCGTCGCGCGCGCCCTCGGCGTGAGCGAGCGCGTACGAGAGCAGCTGGCGCTGCTCGATGGCCACCGTCGGGACGATTCGCTCCGCGAGGTCTGTCTTCGTGCCGCGAAGCCGCACGCTTTCGGAACCAACGTCTCCGCGGAGCGCGCGCTCGCTCTCGCTCCACCGCGCGCCGGTTGCGACGATGAACGCGACGCGCGCCGCGCGATCGGGCGTGAGCTGCGCGAGCAGTCGGCCGAGCTCGTCCCACGAGAGCCAGCGATCGCGTGGTTTGTAGTTCGTCGTGAGCTCCGAGGCCGAGGGCATGAGCGCGTCGATGTCGCCCGTCCACAACCCTCGACGCTTCGCGATCTTCAGCGCGGCCCGCAGCGCGGTGAGCTCTTTGACGATGGTGTGGTCGGACACCTTGCGCGTGCGCGCGGGGTTCGCCCAGTGTCCTCGCCGCGTCGAGACGTAGTGATCGATCAGCGCCGGCGTGAGCTTCGCGATCGCGAGGTCCGCGCCGAGCACGCTCACGAGCTGGCCAGACTTTCGCTCGTAGAACTTCACCGTGTCCTTCGAGCGCTGCCCCGCGGTGACGAGCTCGTCGCGCTGCGCGAGCAGGAGCTCGAGCAGGTCGTTCAGCGTCGTCTTCAGAGCCGCCGCGCGGGCCGGATCCGCGGCGTCTTGCTCCCACTGACGAGCGAGAGCTTCGGCGGCCTTTCGGTCCCGGCACTTGGTGCTTCGTTGGTGCCTCCGGCCGTCCGCGTCGTACCACTCGGCCTGGTAGCTGCTCGAACCCTTTCGCTTGCGAACCCGCACAACACAACCTCCTCGACGTACTTCAGCCAGGCCCACTTCGCCGCGCGGAGCATCGTGCGCGCGTCGGGATCGCGCCCATGGTAGCGAATCGCGCACGCGCGAAGGTGCTCGTACGCCTCGTTTCGTCCGCACTTGAGTTGCGCACGGACGTCATCGACGCAGAGCAGCTCGGGCAGCTCGATCACGCGCGCGGCGGTCATCGCGTCGCCTTTGCCTCTTCTGCGATTTCACACATCGCCGCTGTGGCCCGCGCGTTCTCCCACGTGCCCGGCTCGGCGTCGTGCCAGCGAAGCAGCGCCGCGAGCGCTCGCGCTTCGATGGTCGGCGACTCTGCGGGTTGGTCATGCAGGCTCGCGAGCGACGACTCCGCACGTGTCACGAGCGAGCGACGGAGCGTTGACTGGGTGAGTTCCTTTCGGGCCGTTGTGCTCATGAGAGGTCCTTCGGGTAGCCCATCGGCGCGACGAGCACTTCGACGCCGCTTTCGTCTCGCAAGCCGAATGCTTCGAGCTCGTTTTTGCGTCCGCGGAGCGAGAAGCGCGGGCGCTCGTCGCGGACCACCGCCAGCGCTTGCGAGAGCAGCTTCGTACTGAGGTTGATCTCGGTCGCCTGCGCGTTCCATTCGCAGGGCACGAGCTCTTCGACGGAACCGTGTGGCCCCTTCGCGCGCAGCGTGAGCAAGTTCGACGCGATGAGCAGCGTGAGCCTCCGGTCTTCGGGCTCAATCGCCGCGAGGGCCTTCACCGCTGCGACGAGCTCGTCTTTGCCGATCGTGCCTTCGCGCTGAACCCGGCACTCGTCGAAGAAGCGCTCGTAGTCGTGGGCGGAGGCATCGAGCGTGCGGAGCACGAGAGTCATCGCGCCTTGCTTGATCCAGAGGTTCGAGCCGTGTTTCGCGATGCGCGCGGTTTGCTTCGGGTTCAGCGCCCGAAGCAAGTCAGCGTGCTCGCACGAAATCGACGCCGACCAAAGACCGCAGCTATCGACGCGGGCACGCGCCATCGAAGAGTCGCCGCCTCCCGCGGCAGAGAAGTCTTTTACGGTCGAGACGATCGACAGTCCGCTCTTTCGCGTGTGGCTCTCGGCGACGAGCGGTTCGACCTGAAGAATCGCAGCAATCGCCGCGGGCGAAAGGTCGAAATAGCGGTCGTCTTCGGGCCCCGGAGGCATGGTCGGAAAGTCGTCGGCCATGGCAGTCGCGGCGGCGATCGATCGACGGTCCGCGGTCGTGCGAAGGCCGAACGCGCTGTCGAGCTCGAATCGAATCTTCTCGGCCGCGCTCGTCGCGAGCACCGCGGCCACGCGCGGCGGAAGAAGGAAGCTCAAGATGTTGTCCGCCTCTGCGCCGGGGATCGCGACGGAGATTCGGGTTTGCAGGTCCGCCCCCGTCACGCTCAGCACGCCGTCGTCGAGTTCGAACAGGAAGTTGTTCAGGATCGGATGAACCGTCCCGCTGTCGATCCCGCGTCGGCACGTGGCCAGCGCAGCGCGTAGCGCGGCGCCGGGGACCGTGAGACGCATGATCGTCTCGGGCGCAGGCGGCGCGGCGTCCTGCTTCTGCTCGGCCTTCGCCGCAGCCGTACGATTGCGGCGCGCCATCAGCCGGCCTCGCTGAGCGCAAGCGCGAGCTGGCCTTCGTGTGCGGCGCGTGGTCGCTTGTCGACGGCAGGCTCGTAGCCCCAGGTCGACCAAAGGTCCTGCGACCGAAGGCCAAGGCCTTCGACGAGCTCGCACGCAGCGCCGACGGTCGGCGCGTATCCGAGTCGGGTCACGACGCCCTTCGTCGACATCGCGAACACGGCAATGTCGCCGCTATCGGTCGTCGACTGCGAATGATGGCGCGCCGCGCTGAGGTTCGTTTCGCCGACGTCTCGCCAGTGTGCGGGGCTCATGAACTTCTTCTCTTCGGTCTCGATCACTTCGGGCATGGGCTTCTCCTTTGTTGTCCGTGCTGCGTGGAGGGCGCCTCGACTGGCCTCCAACCCGAGCGCTTCACGCGAGTGATCGCGAAACGATCGTTGTCGAGGCACCCACCGCGGAGCACGGCGCTCCGGGCCGAGCTCAGAACGGAATGTCGTCGTCGGACTGCGTGGCGTCGCTCGCGTCGCTCGTCGGCGCTGCGGGCAACGGGGCGGGCTGGCTCGAGCGCGCCGAGATTCCTTCCGCGCCCCACGAGGCGAGCAGCTCGGCGAGCTCGGACGCCTCGGACGTCGAGAGCTGCGGCGCCGCGCGGTTCACCCATCGCACGCGCGCTTGCTTGCGTTTGTTGCCCTGGTTGTCCGTGCGGTCCTCGTGCTCGACGACGATCGAGCACGGCTTCACGCACGTCGCCTTGATGTCCGGGATTCTCTTGTTCCACCCGAGCGTGAGCAGCGCCTTCTCGGTGTCCTCCCAAGTCTTCTCAGTGAGCCAGAAGTCCTGCGTGATCGTGCGGCCCGAGAACGGGCCGCGTGTGATCTCGAACTTCACTCGTGCGAAGTGCGTCCCCTTCGAAGGGGTCTTCCCGGATCCCGCGTCGATCGGCTTTGCCTCGTATTCGCCCTCGGGCAACAGGCTGGAGTTCGTGGCCGGTGTGGCTGGCGTTTCGTTCATCGACATGACTGACCTCGTTCAGAGAGTGCGGAGCGACAGCGCCCCGCGTTTGTTGAGAGACACGAGCTGATTCCCGGTCTTCACCGGGCCGTGCTCGGACACGAATCGTTTGATCCCCTCGCGCACGGCCTCTGCGCTCTTCTCGACCGCGCGAGCGACGGAGTACGCGGCGCCGATCGACTCCGCCGTGATCGCGGGGACCTCGCCGGCGGCGAGCTGGCGCACGGCGCGAACATGCGCAGGGCACGCGCGCCACGAGGGGCAGTAGCGGCAGTGATTGCCGAGCGTGACGTCGTGCTCGCCCTGGTGGGCGCGCGCAGACTGCACACGCTCCCACACTCGACGGGCGCGGTCCGCAGCGCGATCGAGCGCCGCGGCGTCCATGCGCCACCGCGACCACTCGACGGCGCCATCGTCGGCGATCACGCCCACAGCGCACTCGACCTCGTCGGCCCACGCGATGTTCGCGACGCAGAGGGCGTAGTGCTCGAGCTGCGGGACCGCGGAGCGCGCATCGAAGTCGTGCGACGTCGTCTTCCAGTCGATCACGACGGGCCTGTCGAGCCAGAGGACCAGGTCCGCCGTGCCTGGGATCTCCGTGGCGGTCGGCTCGTACTGGCGATGACCGTCGACCTCGAGGCGCCGCGCGCGGCGCGCGTCGACGTCCCAGGCCATCGCAACTTCGGTCTCTCCGCCGCGCGGGACGTGGGCGAGATTGATCTTCGCGCAGAGCGCGCGCGTCGCCTCCGCCACGGCCGCGAGCGCCTCGTCCACCGGCGTGCCGTCGGCGATCGCCTGCATGAACGCGTGCACCTGCGTACCGCGCTCGGCCTCGTCGCTCGTCGAAGAGACAGCGGGCAGCGCGCACGACGCAGGGCAAGCGAGCGCCCGAGGGAGCGCCGAGGCGGTGAGCGGCGCGGCCATCAGAACAGCCCCGTCTTCTTGTTCGCCGCATCGAGTTCTTCGAGCCAGCGCAACACCTCGGTGCCGAGCTCGACCAGCGTCGAGCGAGCAGACGCGTTGTTGCCGGCGTCGAGCGACGCCGTCGCGACGTTCAGCAGCCGCCGCGCTGACTCGACCACCGGCAACTGCGAATCCTTCAGCGACTGCCCGAGTCGACGCTCGAGGATCTCTGCGAGGGCCTTCTCACGGTCGCCGCCGAAGATCTTCGCGAGATCAGTGACGCAAAATTCGGCAAAACCTTGCGTGTGCTCGGGCTTGCACGTCTTCGCGTGACCGAACTTCACGGTGCCCCTCTGCTCGCCGATGCTGAACTTCAGTTCGACGGCGCTCATTCGGACACCGCCCCCTCGATGCCCGCCGCGTCGAACGCGCGGAGCACCAAGTCACGAAGGTCGCCCTTCAACGAGTGCGCGCGCTGCGCGACGGTCGAGTCGCTCTTCGCGAGCTCGGCCCATCGAGCGCAGTAGCCCGCGAGCACGTGATCGCGCAGCGGCTCCGAGAGACGAACAACGCGCTCGGCGTGCTGCTCGAGCTGCGCGACGGTCGCGGTTGCAACGCGCTCGCTCCACCGTTTGGCGAGGTCGACCGCAGCATCTGCGGCGTTCGCGACCGTAGCGCCCTTGCCGGTCGCGGCGGGTGCGTCGACGCGCGCCGGCGGCGGAACGGACACTTCCACCTTCGCGCTCGCAGGGATCGTGTCGAGCTCCGTCTCGTCGAGCATCCCCAACCCGAGGATCGAGAGCGTCGCGCGGCGCTTCGCCTTCGTCTCGGCCTTCATCAGCCCGTTGATCGGGTCGTTGAGGGGCACCGTTGCGACGGCCGTTTCGACGCGCCCGTTCGGATGCGAAGCGCGGCAGACGGCGTAGATCATCTTCGTCCCCGCGACGTCGATCACGCGCGGGCCGTCGACGATCTCGCGGTTCAACCGGTGGATCGCCGCGAGCTGATCGGTCGCCCCCCTCGTCGGGTACATGATGAGCTTGCCGTTCAGCTTGAGCAGCGCGAACGGCTGCGTCGCCGCCGTGAGCCCGAGCTCCTCGCACATCCGCGCGTAGTACGCCGTGAGCTCCGCCTCGTTGAGGGCCGAAAGGTCGCCCTTCGTCACCACCGACGCGATGAGCTTCGCTTCGTCTCGGACTGCCGTTGCTTGAATTGCTGTGCTGGTCACTTGCTGTCTCCCTGGTCGAGCAGCGCCAGCAACTGCCGCGCTGCGGTTGATTCGGCGACGTCGCGGTGGGCCGCCTCGGTCACGTCGTGTTTGAGCGCGTCGTTCGCGCGCTGACGATCGAGCTCGCGCCTGCTCATCGATCGGCCTCGATCACGAGCGCGAGCAGACCGATCGCGACGACGAGCCAGAGGGCGAATTGCTCGACGCTCATCGCGCACCGATCGCTTTCACGGCCGCGCGAGCCTCGGCGACGGCGAGATCGAATCGCGTCAGGCCATCGCAGAGATCGATCGCGCAGGGGTCCGGGTAGAGCGTGCGAAGGGGCGCGGCGAACGCCGCGTACACGAGCGTGATGTCTTCAGCACCGCGAGCCTGAGCGACGGCTTGCGCTGCATGCTTAAACGCATGCCAAGTGCTCCCCGCAGCGGCGGCTTGCGCTGCGGGATCCGAGGTTCCTAGGGCCCAGGAGTCTCGAACAACATTTGACGCAAAGCTCCGCGCCGCCCACCACTCGGGATCGGTTGCGTTGCCGCGAGCCCACGCGAGCCGAACGCGGAGGCACTCTGTCACCCGCGGGTCATTGGTCAGGTGCGACACACTCTCGGCGCAAACAAGAATCCCGAGCTCGCGCCCGCGGTCGGATGAGTCAATCCTCAGCGAGATGAGCCCCGTTACCGTTGACGACCACCAATCGCGCAGCGCTCCGCGAAGCGCCGGGTGGTCGGGGTGATCGATGGCATCAACGAACGCGCTGTTGAGCGGACGCCCGGCGAGTGCCAGGGCTCGCTTGCGAACGAAAGCGCGCTCTGGTCCGCGAAGTTTCTCGTAGAGAGAGAGGGCGCTCATCACGCCGCCCTCTGCGCACGCGCCCGCTCTTGCTCGAGGCGCCGGACGCGATCGAGGATTCGCTCCCAGAACGCGGGCAACCAGTCGTCGCCGATCGCTTGTGCTCGCGCGAGGTACGCGTTGCGGCGCGTCGGGTCGTAGCTCTCCAGTCCGTACATGAGCTCCGAGCGCGCGGCGTCGGCGAGCGCAACGCGCGCCTCGAGGATCGTCAGTGAGCCGTGGCCCCCGCAGCGGTCGCACATGCGCGCGTCGCAGTGCATGACGCCGTCCGTCCACTCGTTCTGCGGACGGACACCGAGCCCAGCGCAGCTCTCGCAGCGATACGGGCGCTCGAACGCCTCGAGGCAACCCGAGCAGAGCCCGTTCACGCGCTGCTCACTTGCGCCGCATTCGATGCACGGATTTTGAATGTCTGTGTCGAGATTCATGGTCACTCCCGAGCGCGCCGATGGAGGCGGTGCGACTCGATGGAGGCTCGTGCTGTGCGGGCGTCGTCCGATCCGCGTCACGAGCCCCCATCGGGGCGCACCCCTTCGCTCAGCCGAGCGAGCGCTTCGCCCAGAGCGCCGCGGTCTCTTTCATCACCCCTGCGCGGTGCTGCGCGTACTCGTCGCTCACGCGGCGCGCGTGCTTCGCCGCGCACTTCGCGCAGCGCTGGTCATGCGCCGCGCTCGCCAACGCCACCCCGCAGTCACCGCAGTACCCGAAACCAGCCGTCGACAGGTTCATCACTCGCTCCGTCCGGCGCCGCGTGGAGTGCGGTGCGGGACGGATAGACAGATAGCGTTAGCGCTAGCGTGCGTCAATAGTTTAGCGCTAAGACAATGATGATTGTGATAGAGACGCGAAACTACGCGGCTTCTTCGGCTCGTCGAAGAAGCCGCGCGCGCGCTTCCGCGGCGCGAATCGGTATGCGCCACGGAACCGCCTGAAGAACCGCGAGGCTCGTGATGGTACGGCCTGCAGGAACGCTCGCGAGGCGCGTGCGCGGACACAGCAACGCGAGGCCGAGGTACCCAATCTCGCCGTGCGGCGCGTGCGGCAGCCGTTCGTGACTAAGCTCGTGCGCGAGCGTGAGCAATCGCTCCGTCGCGCTCATGCCTTCGCACAGAAAGATCGTGCGCAACGCGTCGACCCAAAGCGCGAAGCGCGGCGCGTCGAGCCATCGAGCGACCACAACGCGCAAGCCTCGCGAGCGCGCGATTCGATCCATAGGGGCCTCAGCTTCGGCGTAGCTATCGACGTCGTTCGAAGGGCGAAGCGACAACGGCGGAACGGCAATCATTCGCGCGGCCTCGTGCATCGCGTCCGCACAATCCTCGAGGAACCATGCGGCGTCTGGTTCTGGACCGTTTTCCGCGGCGAGCTCGAGCTGTTCAACGATCTTGTCCAGGCGAGACCTGTACATGTGCTTCCCCACGATATCGCGCGCAGCTCGTGACTCCGCTCGATGCATGCGCGGCCGACAGAAGGTGACAGATTACATTCAGCGAGACGGCGGCTTCGCGCTCGGGTCCGCGTGGTTTGCGATCAGCGTCGCGAGTTCGACGAGCATCGACACCGAGGGCGGGACGTTTGCCGAGCTCAGCGGGTTCGACGCGCGAACATGCGGCCACACCCACTCGGGCACATCGGCGCCGTCGCGCGCGAGCTGTTTTCGCGCGCGCCGTTCTTGGTCGGGGTAGCCGCGCATCGCGCCGAGTGTTTCGGGGATGCCCTCGCTCCCGAGCTCGGTGCTTGGCGTTGGTGTCTCCGGCGTGCTTGGCCGCGCTGGCTCGGGCTCTCCAACGCCATCAACGAGCCACGCCATGCTGACATCGGCGGCTCCGGCGATCGCGGCCAACGTGTCGCGTTGGGGGTTCTTCACCCTGCCGTGCAGCAGATGCCCGACGTGACCCGGGGCCAGGCCTGCCTTGGTGCTCAGCGCGGTGGCGCTGACGTCGCGGTGCTTCAGCACCCATTGAATTCGGTCGGCGAGCGTCTCCACGGCCGACAGGATACCACCGGGCGCTAACACAGTAGTGCTAGCCGATCCGCTAAGGTATTGACGTCTTAGCGATCTCACGCTAAACGTTTGGTCCGACATGAGTACCCTCGTTTCGGCCCGTCTGGGCAAGCTGTGTGAGGACGCTGGCGTGTCGCACGAGAGCGTGTCGCTTTCGGCGGGGCTTGCTGGCGGACACGTTGGGCTGATCGTAAGCGGTCGCGTAAAGCGGCCCTCCGCGGACGTGCTCGCGAAGATCGCGGACGTGCTCGGCGTGTCGCTCGACTGGATTGTTCTTGGTCGAGGGGACAGCCCCGACCCGTCCGTCGTTCGCATCAAAGTGAGAGAGCGCGCGGCGAGCCGCACGCGAGCGACAACCGAGGCCGCATGATGGCCACGCCAACGCCACGCGACATGATCGCTCGCGCGATCGTGCGTGACCTGCACGACCGCATCGACACGCAGAGCGGCGTGCTTCTGCACGCGTGCTTCGTCTCGGTCGTGTGTCTGCTCAGCGTCGGCGCGTACCGCTCGGCGTGGGTGCCGCTGCTCGTGGCCGTGCTCGTCGCGCTCGGGGCGAAGGTGCGGAAGGATCGAGCGCTTCGTTATCTCGAGCACCCCTCGAAGGTGACGAAACCTGCCGACGAGCGGGAGGGCGGACGATGACGATTCGCCGCCCGGTTCCCGTTCCTCCCGAGGAAGCGATCGAGCTTTCGGGAGCGATCCTCGATCGCGCGATCGAACGCGCGAAGCTCACGAACGCGGTCGTCGCCACGGCGATCGGCTACGGCGAGCACGGCGAGAGCAAGATCCGCGAGATGCGCGCGGGGACACGGGCGTTCACGCTGGTGCACTACGCACGCGCGACGGCCTCGTGTCCGCGTCTCGCCCGCGCGCTGCTCGCCGAGATGGGTGCGGCGATCGAGCCCGATAGCGACGCGACGCCGGCGGTGCACGCCGTGCAAGAGCTCGGGCTCTCGGCGCTCGACCTCGCGCGCGTCTCGATGGGCGCGTCGCTCGATGGGGTTATCACCCACGACGAGGGCGTCGCCATTCGCGCGCAGTGCTCCCGCGTCACAAACGCGATCGAGAAGGTCGAACGCGCGCTCGTGCGCGTGTCCGCCGCGAGGCCGGTGGTCTGATGGCAATCGAGTTTCGCGCGCTCGGCGTGGTGATCGTGCACGACGGGTGTGTGCATCGCCCCGCGCTGCTCTCGCCCGCCGAAGATCGCAGGCTGAATGCAGCGCGCGCCGCGGTGAAAAAGAACCTCCCGCCGATCGCATGGGAGCCGAGCGCGAACGCGGCGCGCGACGACATGCTCGACGCGATCGTGTGGTCCTACGAGGTCCAGACGGTCGAGGACGCACGCGCGTCGCTCGCCGAGCTCGAAGCCATGGTCGCAGAGCTCACGGGAGGCCGCCGTGCTCAGGCTGCGTGAATACCAGCTCCGCGGGATCGAGCAGGCCTCGAAGCGCCTCGCCGCGGGCGTCCGGCGCGTGTGCCTGGTTCTCCCGACGGGCGGAGGAAAGACCGTCGTCGCGAGCGAGATCATCCGCCGCGCGGTCGCGCGCGGTCGTCGCGTGTTGTTCCTCGCGCATCGCCGCGAGCTGCTCGACCAGACGCTCAACAAACTGCACGACGCGGGCGTGCATGACGTGGGACTCGTGCTCGCGGGCGAGCGCCAGCGGTACCGGCCGCACGCGCCGGTGCAGGTCGCGAGCGTGCAGACGCTCGTGCGTCGCGTGATGCCGCCGGCCGAGCTCGTGTTCATCGACGAAGCGCATCACGCGAACGCAGGGAGCTACGAAAAGATCCTCGCCAACTACCCAGGCGCGAAGGTGCTCGGGCTCACCGCGACGCCGGTGCGCGACGACGGGCGCGGCCTTGTCGAGCAGTTCGACGAAGCGCTCGTGATCGCGACGCCTCGCGAGTTGATCGCAGAGGGCCACCTCGCGAAGCCGAGGGTGTTCGGAGCGCGCGAGCGCGTCGACCTGTCGGGAGTGCATTCCCGCGGCGGGGACTACGTGCCGCATGAGCTCGAGCGCGAGATGATGAAGAGCCGCCTCATCGGCGACATCGTCGAGCACTGGATTCGGCTCGCACACGATCGAACCACCGTCGTGTTCGCGACGTCGGTCGCGCACTCGCAGAAGATCGTCGAAGCGTTCCGCGCGCAGGGCGTGATCGCCGAACACCTCGACGGCACAACGCCGATGGACGAGCGCCGGGCGATCCTCGCGCGGCTCGCGAGCGGAGCCACCGAGGTCGTGAGCAACTGCGCGGTGCTCACCGAAGGGTGGGACCTCCCGCGCTGCAAGTGCGTGATCCTCGCGCGCCCAACGCAGTCGCTCTCGCTCTATCTGCAAATGGCCGGGCGCGGCCTGCGCCCGTGGGAGGGCATCGATCCGATGCTCCTCGATCACGGCGAGTGCGTCGACCGGCATGGATTCCCGCAGGACGAGCGCGATTGGCCGAGCTACTTTGCCGGGAAGAAGCGCGGCGCGAACGACAGCGCGCCCGTGAAGGACTGCCCGAGCTGCTACGCGATCGTCCCGGCAGCGCAGAAGGTTTGCGATGCGTGCGGCCACGTGTTCGTGACAGAGCCGCGCGACGGACCGGTGCAGGTCGACGACGAGCTCGTCGAGCGCACGAGCGCGCAAGAGCGTCCGGTGGACGAGCGGCGCGCCTGGTACGCGCAGACGCTCGCCGAGGGCGCGCGCAGCCTGAAGAAGCTCGGGTGGTGCCGCCACCGCTTCAGCGAGCGATACGGACACTGGCCTGCGTTTCACGAGCTCGAGCGCGAGTACTACCCGCGCGAGGCTCCGCCGGACAAGCTGCAGGGCGTCCCCTCGTGGCTCGCGGACCAGCTCCGGGAGGTTGGGTGATGCGCGAGCAGGTCTTTCAGAACCGGCTGCTCGTCGCGCTCTCGAAGATCGAGGGCGTGCGCGTGTGGCGGCAGAACGCCGGGAAGGTCGTTGCGCGACGAGGAGCCGTGAAGGGCGCACCGAAGGGCGCCGCGGACATCACGGGGATCATCGCGCCCGAAGGGTGGCGGATCGAGATCGAAGTGAAGGCCTCGGTCACGGGCATCACGAGACAGCAAATCAAGTGGCTTGAGACGATGCGCGAGCGCGGCGCTGTCGTGCTCGTCGCGCGGTACCGAGAGGAGCTCTCCGCCGAAGAGAACATCGCCGCCGTCTGCGAGTCGCTCACCGAGTCGATCGTCACGAGAAGGAAGCGAGGGTGATTCGCGTGGCAGTGCTCGGAGGCAATCGCGCGACCGCAGTGCACGCCCCGGGCGTCGCGCTGGCGTCTTGCGCGTCGCGCGAATGCGAGAGTCATACAAGCGACTGGCGAGCGCCGCCGGGCTCGCCCTCGAACACGCACAACGTCGGCGCGTTGATGAAGGTCGTCCCGCTCATGACGATGCTCTCAACGCTCTACCCCGTCGAAGCGCACTTCGCGGCGTACGTCCTCTCGCGCGACGGCGCGGTGCTCGAACGGCAACCGCGCATCGCGAAGGACGCGCTTCCGTGGCTCCGGTCCGAAGGCTTCGAGCTCCGCTCGCAGCTCTTTGTCGCCGACGTCGACACGCCCGAGCATCAGCCGTGGACCACCGCGCAACTCGACGAGCTCGAGCGCGTGTGGAACGGCGGCGCGTCGATGCTCGACACGTGCGGGTTCTATCTCAGCCCGCGCGGCCTGCGCGTGCTGCAGCCGACCGCCGAGCTGCTCGACGTCGAGGAGCACGAGGCTCGCCAGCGCGCCTGGCTGCGCGCGCTCGCGTCGGTCCACCCGCTTTTCGCGCGCGCCGCCGAGGTGCACGATTGGACGCGCCTCTCGCGCGTGCCGCACTACCACCGCGACCTTTCGCTCGTGCGCTCTCCGTGGATCGACGTGACGCGCATGGTGCGCATCGATCCTCCCGAGCCCGATCGCGTGGTGCGTCGTGCGCGAGCTTCGAGCGCGCCGGGCGGTTCGGGCGCGCCGGTGTCCTTCTCCGATTCGGTGCCTCGCGGCTGGGAGCCAATCGCCGACGCGCTCGGCGCTGCGATCCGCGACACCGTCACCGAGCGTTGGCGTGACTGCTACCTCGCGCTCGCCGGCGCGCTCATCGAGCGATCGTGTCCGCCCGAGGGCGTTCCCGCGGTGATCGCGCGCGCGCACCTGGTCGACACGCAGTGGGGCCAATACCTCGCGGACCGCGTCACGATCGCGCGAACGACAGTGCAGCGCCACGCGCAAGGCCTGCCGAACGCCGGATACAACGCGCTGCGCGCGAGTCACCCCGCTGTCGCCACGGTGCTCGACGAGTGCACGACCGAGGGCGCCACGCGCCGCGTGCTCGCGCAGCTCGCGCAGAACACAGCGCCGACGATGACCCTCGAGGAAGGGCGCGCGGCGCTCGCCGACGTGCTCGAGCGGCCGTACGGCGTGACGCTCGTGATCGGTCCGCCGGGCCTCGGCAAGAGCTCGTCGACCGTCGCGCGCGTCCGTCGCCTCCCCGTGATCGTCGATCGCGCGACGCCCGGCTCGCGCTGGGGCTACTCGGTCCCGACACACAAGCTGGCGTCGCAGCTTCGCGAGCAAGCCCCCGAGCGCGCGGCGCGTCTCTTCGGGCCCCTCGCCCACACGACCGAGGGGCGGCCGACGTGCATCCACCACGAAGCCGCGAGCGCGTGGGCGCAGGGAGCGCAATCGATCGAGCTCGACTTCTGCGCGGGTCGCAGGCGCGCCCCGTGCGCAGAATTCAAGACCTGCAAGGCGCGCGAGGGGTGGGAGGGGCCGAAGGGCGCAAACCTCGTGATCGGCCCGGCCGAGATGCTCGACGCGCTCGACGACGCAGCCGGCCCGCTCGGCGCGCTCGTGATCGACGAACCCCCGGCGCCGTTCACGAGCGATCCCTTCGAGCTCGAAGAGCTCGAAGGCGCCGCGCGGCACCTCGACGTCTTCGAAGCGGCCTACGCCGACGCGATCGGCCCCGCGCTCCGCGCGCTCGTCGCGTGGCTCGAGAACGCGCCGAGCGATGCGCGATTGTCGCTCTCGAACGCGCTCCGCGCGGGAGGGGCGAGCGACGCTGAGATCGACGCGGCGCGAGACTCGATTCCCGCGGGGGCGCGGAGCAAAGCGCCGCCGGTGCTCTGGCGGCACGTTTCGTTCGCCAGGTCGACCCCCTCCCGCGCGGCCGAGATCGGCGCTGCGTCGCGCGTCCTCGATCTTCTTCGCCGGGGCCTACGCGCACCGGTCGAGCCGATCGCTCGCGCGCAGGTCGAGTACGGCCGACGAACGATCGTCGTCGCCGGCATTCACGAAGGCCTTCAACGGGCGCTCCGCCGCGAGGGTCCCGTGGTGCTGCTCGACGCGAGCGGTGACGTCTGGCTCGACGCGCTCACGCGCGTGCTCGGATACGAACCTCGCGTCGTGCGGTTGCCCGTCGTCGAGGGCGCGCCGATTCACCGCGCGATCCTCCCCGACGCGCGCGCCCGTCGAACGCACTGGCTCCCCAAGAACGCACCCGCGTGGGACGCGGGCATCACGTCCGCGCTGCGCACTGCTCTCGCATGGCTGCGCGAGCGCGGCGTGCGCTCGATCGGAGTCATGTCCGCGCAGCAAATCACCACGGCAATCGCGCACGCGCTCAACCCTACAGACGCGACGCGAGCGGCCTGGAAGAACCTTGGCTTGACGAAGAAGACCCTTGAGGCCTGCGCGCCCGAGCTCGCCGAGCTCTTCGCGGGCTTCTCGGTCGTCACCGCCCATTACGGTGCGCTCGAAGGCCTCGACGCGATGATTGGCGTCGACGCGACGCTGACGCTCATGGACCCGCGACCAAACCTCGGGGCCGTGCGCGATCAGCTCGAGCTGTGCGGCTCGAAGGCCTCGGACAGCGCGCGGCTCGTCGAGCTCGCGGCCGCCGAGCTCGAGCAAGCGCACGGAAGGCTGCGCACGATTCACCGTTCGACGGAGGGATACCAACTCCACATCGGCGACGTGGTGCCCCGCGGATGGCATCAGGCCGCGATTCTTTCGCGCGCCGTTGGGCGTCCCGCGACTGAGCCCGCGATGAGCGCGGCTGAGCTTCGGGCGATCCGCGGAGACCTCCCGGTGCGCGAGTTCGCGAGCGCGCTCGAGGTCTCCCACGTGACGGTGGTTCGGTACGAGTCGACAGAAAGAGCGATTCCAAGCGACTTCGCGACCAGAGCAAGAGCTCTCCGCGCGGAGTGGTACCGAAACCCCCCTTCTAAATATAGAAATAGAAGGGGGGTTTCGGTACCAGCCTCAAAGACTCCAGGTTTCGACCAGAGCGGAGGGACCGATGGACAAGCGTGACGAGCGCGCCGAGCGTGAGATCCCGGGACTCTCGCGAATCGTGGGCGTGATCCTCCACAACGCCCTCGCCAGCGCCCGAAGCGAGAGCGAAGCGCGCGGAGGTCAATCGCCGCTCGCGTGGGTGCTGTGGTGCCTCGAGCTCGGCGCGATCGTGCACACGACAGGGCGCGACGCTCCCGAGCCTAGGCCGCTCGTGCTCGCGCCGATCCCGCCGCTCGACGCGACGGCGACGATGGTGCGCCGCGCGATCGAGGCGGACGGCCAGGGCTTGGCGTTGGTGACGCGCGCGTTCGGCGTGCGCCAGGTCGAGATGAGCTTCGAGCAGCGCATCGGGTGGCTTCTCGCGAGCGACCGACAGCGAGAGAAATGGGCGCTGAAGATCGCCTCGGGGGACTCGCAGCCCGCGCTCGAAGGCGCGCGCGAGCTCGGCGAAACGCAGCTCCGAGCGTTCGTGAAGCACTGGCTCGAAAGCGAGGTTCGGCAAAGTGCTTGACAGAAGATTATTGCCACGTACACCTCGTTTCAGGGAGAGGTGCGCCCGATGACGGCCGGCGAGTTCGCGGAGGCGAGTCGACAGCCATATCGCACCGTCACGCGATGGCTCGAGCGATGGCTCGCGCTCGGCGTTCCTGGCGTCTGCAAAGCCCCACGGAGAGGGCGCGGGGGCGCCTGGGATCTTGCCGATGATCTCGTGACGCGGTGGCGCGCGGGCGACCTCCCCGACCCTCACATCGCGCAAGCGGCGTGATCGACTCCCGAGCCCGCCCAGCTCGCCGAGGCCACCGCGCATGACCGCGGGCGGTAAACGGGCCCTCGATCGACTGTCCGGCCACATCTCGGAAAAGGCACCTGAGCCCATCTCGCCGGTTGCGGACCGGAGACCGAAGCATGCGAGAGGCTCGCGCGTAAGCACTGCAGCCGCGGTGACGAAGACGCAGGAGGACGCCATGTGACGCGCTCCCTACCCGCAATCAAGCTCAGCCCGCATGCGTGACGCCGCCCCGGTTGGGGAGAGGTTCAAGCGCACAGAGGCTGAGCGTCGAGCTTTGCTTCGTGCTCGCCAGAGCAACCAACGCCATCGATGCCAGGAGCTGCGTCGGGGCACGGGGCAAAGCTGGGCGTCTTGACGAGACCACACCCCGGACCAGCGGGCGGTGTCCGAATGCGGCGCACATGGCTAACCGCAACACCCGCAGCCGAGGCGCGTTCCTTTCGCGCGTGACTCGACCGTCCGCCGCGAACGAAACGCGGCACTTTTACGCCGTGCTCAATGGGGCGCGGGTTGTTTTGCGCGGGCATTTATCGCACTCCCGCGAAAGTTACGATGACGATTTCAAAAGGCGAAATGACGAGAGCTCTCGACGCTCTGTACAGCGAACTGTTCGCGCTGCGCGCAGAAGTGGCTCGCCTCAAGACCGATCGGAGACTCGCCCGCAAGCTGCAACCTGCCGGCGAAAACGCGGCTGTGCTCGAGACTCTTGTCGAATCAATTGAGCTGCCCGTGCGCGCGGCAAACGCACTTCAGAATGCGAGGGTTGTCACGCTCGGCGATCTCGTGGCCTTCAAGCGAAGCGAGTTGGAGCAAAAGAAAGGATTCGGTAGCCGCACGATGCGCGACATCGATGAATTGCTGAGCCAATACAAGCTCGCGTTTACGCCCGAAGATACGCCGTGACCGACTCGACGAGCAAACCACGCGGACGGCCGACGAAGATCGAGTTCGCGATGGTCGAGAAGGTGAAGCTCCTCGTGGTCGAGGGGCTCTCGTTCGAGGCCATCGCGGCCGAGCTCGGCGTGTCGCGGCGCACCCTGTTCGAGTGGCTCGAGCGCGGCGAGGCCGTCGACGCGCCCGAGGGCGACGAGCTCTTCGTCACGTTCGCGCTCGCGTTCAGGCAAGCGGAAGCGGAGCTCGAGCGAAAGACGCTCGGGAAGATCGCCGCGTCGAAGCCGGTGCAGTGGCAGCGGTTCGCGTGGCTCCTCGAGCGGCGCTTCCCGACGCGCTACGGCGCGAAGCAGCGCATCGAGCACACCGGCGCCGAGGGCGCCCCGATTCAGATCGACGATGCACGCGCGCGGCTCATGGCTCTCCTCGATCGTCACGCTCCCAAGGGAGGAGCGGGCTCGGGTAGTAGCGAGCCTCAGTCTTCGTGACGTCGAGGCGCTCATTCACGACTGGCGTGGATGGGCCCGGCCCGAGCAGCTCACGCCGCCGGGCGCTTGGACGAGATGGCTCATCCTCGCGGGCCGCGGTTGGGGCAAAAGCCGCACGGGCGCGGAGTACATTCGAGAGCGCGTGACTTCGGGCGAGGCTCAACGCATCGCGCTCGTCGGTCGCACGGCGGCGGACGTTCGCGACGTCATGATCGAGGGCGAGAGCGGCCTGCTCTCGGTGTTCCCTGCGTCCCAGCGTCCCATCTACGAACCTTCGAAGCGGCGCGTCACGTTCCACACGGGGGCGGTCGCGACGACGTTCACGAGCGAGAAGCCCGACCAACTTCGAGGCCCTCAGCACGACACAGCATGGTGCGACGAGATCGCGGCATGGCGGTATCCCGACGCGTGGAAGCAGCTCACGATGGGGCTGCGTCTCGGTCGTCCGCGCGTGGTGCTCACGACGACGCCGAGGCCCACGCCGCTCGTGCGCGAGCTGATGGCGCACAAGCGCACGCACATCACGCGCGGTCACACCAAAGAGAACGCGGCGAACCTCGCTGAAGAGTTCCTCGAGGAAGTGATCGCCGCGGAGGGTACGCGGCTCGGACGGCAGGAGTTCGGCGCCGAGCTGCTCGAGGAAGTCGAGGGCGCGCTGTGGACGCTCGCGCAGATCGAGACGCGCGTCATCCGTCCCGAGTTTCGGATCGTCGGCGAGGGCGACGAGGCGGACCACGAACCCATCCTTCCGACGTTCGTTCGAACGGTCATCTCCGTCGATCCCGCGTCGAAGGCCACACCGAAGAAGGTTCGACCAGGCGAGACGGGCATCGTGGCGACCGGGCTCGATGAGCACGGCATCGCGTGGGTGCTCGACGACGCGAGCGGCATCTACAAGCCCGCGGAGTGGGCGGCGAAGACCGTCGAGCTCTTCGACCGATGGAACGCGGACCGCGTCGTCGTCGAGGACAACCAGGGCGGTGACATGGTCGAGAGCACGCTGCGCGCGGCGCGTGTTTCGCTCCCGATCAAGCGCGTGACAGCGATCACCGGGAAGGGCGTTCGCGCCGAGCCCGTCGCGGCGTTCTACGAACCACAAGCGGGCTACCCGCGCGGCCGCGTGCGGCACCTCGGGCACCACGCGGACCTCGAGACGCAGATGGCGAGCTGGGTTCCGACGAGCAACGCGCCGTCGCCCGATCGGCTCGACGCGCTTGTGCATGGACTGACCGAGCTGCTCGGTCGCGAGAAGAAGAAGCGGACGTCGGGCTGGTCTCAGCCGAAGCAGCACGACGACAGCGAGAACGACGAATGAATCTTCAGCGACTCACAGCGCTCGCGCGAGAACTTGGCGCCGGGAAAGTCACCCTCGACGTGCGCCAGGAAGAAACGCGCGTCGTCGCGACGATTTTCGTCGATCGAACTCAGATCGCGTCGGCGACCGGCGAAGAGGAGCAAGCGGCACGGAGCAAGCTCGAAGAAGCGCTCGTGCTCGCGGTCCGCGAAGCGCAGCAGCGCTCGCTCAGCAACGAAAGCGTGGCCGCATTTGCGCGACGCGCGCGGCTCTTGGGTGATCTCGCGTGAACGGGCCCACCACACGACAACCGGCGCTCTCGAGCACGCCGACGCTCTCGCGCGTGACGGTCGCGCAAACGAACTCGATCCTCCGCGAGCACGAGAGCGGCGACTTCACGCGAAGCGCCGGCCTTGCAGAGCTCTCGAAGCGCAGCTCCGACGTGAGCGGCGCGCTCGAGCAGCGGCTCGCGGGCTCGATGGGCCTTCCGTTCAAGCTCCACGAGCCCAACAGCACCACGAACGCGCGCGGGCTCCGCGCTCGGATCGCGGAGCGCTGGGCGAGCGTGTTCCCGAGCGGATCGCAGCGCACGATGCTGCAGGACCGCGTGATGCTCGGCTTCGCGTGCGCGCGAATCACCGCCGCGTATGACGCGACCGTCGGCGAAGTGGTGCCGTATGTCGAGCGGTGGCATCCGTCGATCACGCGCTTCGATCCGACGTATGGGCGGTGGGAGGCGTACACCGCCGAGGGCTGGGTGGTCGTGCTCGACGAGCTCGGCCGCCGCGGCGAAGGGTGGATCGTTTCGCTCGTCGGCGATCGGCTGACCTCGCATCTCGAGGGCGCGATCCGCGCGCTCGGCGGTTCGTACGTCGGGCAAGAGTTCGCGCAACGCGACTCGCGGCGACACAGCGAGCGGATGGGCCAGGGCATCGTCGAGGCCATGGTGCCCGGCGGCCAGGCCGAGACCGACGAGGCGAAGCGATACACCACCGCGCTGTCGAAGGTCGGCACCAACGGCCTGATCGTGTCGCCGCAGTACCTCGCCCAGGGCGACGACGCGAGCGCGAGCTACGGCCTGAAGCTGCACTTCCCGCCGGACAGCGGCATGAAGGGACTGCTCGCGCTCGACGCGACCGAAGCGTCGCGTTTGCGGCTTCGCATCCTCGGGCAAGACACGACCTCGAAGGACTCGACCGGCGGCGGATACGCGCGCGCGGCGGTCGGCGCCGGCGTTCGGCAGGACCTGCTCGAAGGCGACGCTCGCGCGCTCGGCGAGATCGCTTCGCAGCTCTTCGACGGATGGGCGCTCCTCGAGGCGCGAACGCGCGCGCTGTTTCCGAAAGCCGAGTGGTGCGCGACGCCGCCCGAAGACGAAGAGCGCAAGTCGCGCACGCGGCAGTCGAACGCGACCGCAACGAGCGCGATCGCCGCTGCGCTCCCCTCGATTCAAGCGGCTGCAGACGCAGCCGGACTCACTCTCGACGTGCGGCGCACGCTCGAAGAAGCACGACCCGTTTTCCTGGAGAATGACGATGCAGACGCGTGACACCGCGAAGCCGACGGAGCGCGAGAGCGCGATCGTCTACAAGATGTTCGAGCTCAGGGCCGCGGAGGGCGAGGGCGCAGAGCGCTCGTTCGACGTGATCGCGAGCACCGAAGCGGTCGACTCGTACGGCGACATCGTGAAGGCGAACTGGCGCCTCGAGCGGTACGCCAACAACCCGATCGTGCTGTTCGGGCACAACACGCGCGATCCCTCGTGCGTGATCGGCACGGCGTCGGACGTGAAGGTCGAGGGTGCCGCGTTGAAGGCGCGCATCACGCTCGTCGACGCGGAGACGAACCCCGAGGCCGAGCGCGTCTTCAAGCTCATGAAGGCGGGCGCGCTGCGCGGCATCTCCGTGGGATTCCTCCCGCATTCGTACGGCTGGGCGAAGGTCAACGACCAAGAGGCGTTCGTGCTCGACGACAACGAGCTCTTCGAGATCTCGGTCGTGAGCGTTCCGGCGAACCCCGACGCGCTCGCGCAGCTTCACGCCAAGGCGCGACAGGAGTTCGAAGCGAAGAACGCGGCGCCCGTCGTCGAGACGCGCGAGGTCGCCGAACGGGCGATCGAGACGAAGAGCGACGACGAGACGACGAGCGATCACCCACGGGCCCAGCTCGCGCGCCTCGCGATGGAGCTCACCGGCGCCGAGGATGCGATCACCGCGCAGGGCGCGCTCCGCGCGATGAAGGCGACGGCGGACGAGGCCCCAGCGCTCACCGAGCGCGCGGTGAAGGCCGAGGCTGAAGTGATCGCGTTGAAGCGGGCCGCGCTGCTCGAGCGCGCGGTGGTCGAAGGCAAGCTGACGAAGCACGCCGACGACGCGCGGCGCGCGCACGCCGAGAAGTGTGACTCGCTCGAATCTCTCGAGGCGTACCTCGGAACGCTGCAGGTGCGCGGCGCGCACATGGGCGCGAAGCCCCAGCCCGCGGCGCGCTCGGTCGAGAGCGGCGACCCGTCCACGGTCACGCTCACCGACGAAGAGATCCGCATCGCGAAGATGTGCGGAAACAGCCTCGAAGACGTGCTCGCGAGCAAACGCGCGTGGCTCGCGGCGAGGCCCAGCGCTGCCAACGACGCCAACGACGCCGCGGAGTGATCCCGCGGACCAACCCAAAGGAGACACTCCATGACTGCTCTCAGCGCTTCGAAGAAGAACCCGCAATTCGATGACCCCTCGCCGATCGTGAAGGGCCTCAACCTCCCGGTGAAGGCCTCGACGAAGATCTTCGCGGGCGGACTCATCGGCGTCGACTCGAGCGGCAACGCTCACCCCGCGACCACCACCGCAGGCGGAACGGTCCGCGTGATGGGCGTGTCGCAGGAAGAGGTCGACAACAGCGCCGGCGCGGCGGGCGCCAAGCGCGTCGCCGTTCGCCGCGGCGCGTTCTCGTTCAAGAACAGCACGGCGGGCGACGCGATCGCCGCGGCCGACGTCGGCGCGATCGTCTACGCGGTCGACGACAACACCGTGGCGAAGACCGACGGCGGCGCCGGCGCGCGCAAGGCGGCGGGCGCGTGCCTCGGGCTCGACGACGACGGGAACGTCATCGTCGAGGTGGGAGTGCACCTCGGCTGATCGCCGATCGTCGCGCGTTGAACCTCAACAGCTTTTCCTGACGGAGAAACACCATGCCTCAACCGATCACCCCGGCGACCCTGCAGGGCGCCTTTCAGAACTTCAGCACCCGCTTCGAGCAGGGCCGCAAAGCCATGGCGCCGAAGATGTGGTGGGACCAAGTTGCCATGCGCGTTCCCTCGACGACCGAAGAGGAGATCTACGCGTGGCTGCAGGAGCTGCCGGTCGTGCGCAAGTGGCGCAAGGGCAGCCCGCGCAAGGTCAACCGTATCGGGGCGAACGGGTATCGCCTCGCGAACGAGAAGTTCGAAGACACCATCGCGGTCGAGCGAGAGAAGATCGAGGACGACAAGATCGGCCTCTACATGCCGATGTTCGACTCGCTCGGACGGCAGGTCGCGAAGTTCCCGGACCGACAACTGGCGACCGCGATCAAAGCGAACGGCACATGCTTCGACGGCAAGGCGTTCTTCGCCACCGATCACCCGGTCGACATGAACAACGCCGACGCGGGCACGTACTCGAACCTGTTCGTCGGCGCGGGGTACGCCCTGACCGAGACGAACTTCAACGACGCGTTCGCGGCGTTCGCGACGCTGAAGGCCGAGAACGGCGAGCCGATGGGACTGCAGCCCGACAAGCTGATGGTTCCTCCGCAGCTTCGCGACAAGGCGAACAAGATCGTGAAGGCGTCGGTGGTCGCGGTGACGCAAGGCTCGGGCGCGGCCGCGGTCACGAACACCAACCAAGACCTCGTGAAGGTCGTCGTCGTCCCCGAGCTGGCCGACGTCTCGCACCGCTGGCACCTCGCCTGCACCGACTTGGGTGTGTCGCCGCTCATCTACCAGTTCCGCGAAGAGAGCGGCCTGGTGTCTCGAACGCGCGAGGACGACCCCGCGGTGTTCGACATGGACGAGTACATCTACGGCGTGCGCATCCGCGCCGCGTTCGGGTACGGCCTGCCGTACCTGATGGCCGAGTACCGCACGAGCTGATCCCATGGCCTACGCCACACGCACCGATTTCGAACAGCTCGGCCTCCCGCCCGACGCCCTCAACGCGCTCGACATGCGCGTTCCGGGGAGCGTTGCGCGCGCGCTCGACGCAGCGAGCACGCTCGCGGACGGATACCTCCGTGCGCGGTACGTACTCCCGCTCGCGTCGTGGTCGGATGATCTTCGTCAGGCGGTGTGCGGCGTAGCGGCGTCATCTCTCTTGGTGACGCTGGGGCTCGATCCCGAGTCACCGACCGCAACGCTCATTCGCGAGCGCTCGAAAGAAGCGCGTCGGTGGCTCGAGATGGTGGCCGCGAAAAAGATCCATCCGACGGTGACCGAGGGTGGACCGCCCGTCGACGGCGCCGAGGTCCTCTCACCCCCAGCGCGAGGCTGGGACGACGTCTCGATCGACGAAACGCGGGGCTGGTGATGGTCGCGCACGTGACTCTCACCGGCGGAGATGCCGCGCTCCGCGAGCTCGTCGCGAAGATGAAGAAGGTCGGCGGACCGTCGGCCATGCGTGTGCTCGCGGGCCGTCTCGCGGTCGACGCACGCGCGCTCGTCGCGCAGTCGTTCGCCTCGAGCACGTCGCCCAACGGCGAAGCGTGGGCGCCGCTGAAGACGCGACGCGGACAGCCGCTCGTGAAGAGCGGGAAGCTTTCGCGCTCGATCAAGACGAGCGCCAGCTCGAAGGGCGTCACGCTCTACACGAACACCAGGTACGCCGCTGTTCACCAGTTCGGCGCGGCGACGAAGAGCCGCATGCAAGCGCGCACGCGCGGCGGTCGGTTCAAGAGCCGCAAGGCCGCTGCGTCGCAGAAGAAGGGCTCGGTCCGCATTGGCCGAGTGAGCGGCGCGACGATCCCCGCTCGGCCGTTCTTCCCCGGCGACTCGCTGCCTTCGCCATGGCGAGCGCGGTTCACGCAAACGACGCGCGAGCTGTTTCGAGAGATGTTCGATGGCTGATTCGCGTCTCGAACAAGTGCTCGCGCTCGTGCAGCCCGAAGTGCTCGCGCTGTTTCCGGGCGTCGCGTTCGAGTTCGGCGAGCCGATGGCCTCGACGCATGCCGCGCCGCCCCGTGTGGCGTGGTTTCGTGCCGAAGACGGATCGCAGGTCGGACCAGCGCGCACGACCGCGCGCGAAACCGAAGCGCCGCTCGATCGCTCTGCGGTCGTTGTCGCGGTGTGTTGGGCCGCGAAGGGTGGCTCGCACACGACCGACGACGCGGCGATCGAGTCGCTCATCGGCGCCGTCGAGCTCGCGCTGCACAAGACCCTCGGGACCGCGCTGATTCTGCCGATCGCTGAGCAGTGGACGACAGAGGGGTGGATTCAGACGGGCAAGAGCGCGCGGTTGCTGTTCGGCGTGCGCATGCCTGTCGTGCTCCCTGCACCCGAGATCGTCGCAACCGAGGCCGAGCCGATCGACGCTGGGTTCGACGACACGGACAAGAGCGACACGGACGGCATTCTCCAAGCGAAGGACGGCTGAGCAATGGCTGACACAGACAACGCGGCGCCCAGCGAGGCGCCCGCGAGCGATCCCCCGCGCGCAAAGACGCTGCGCGACTACGCCCGCGAACACGAGCTCGCCGATTGGCAGCTCGCGCAAGTCGGCGCGGTGACCAAGCGCAGCGCCGACGAGCCGATCGACGAAGACGCGTTCGTCGAGGCAGTGAAGTTCCTCACCGACATGACTCTCGGAGGCTGATCGATGGCTGACAACTTTTCACTCACCGTCACCGATGGCGCGCTCGGCGCGGGGCCCGCTGGCCCTGGTCGCGCGCTCGTGCTCATCGGCGTATGCAGCGCCGCGGTGGCCTCGAACGTCGTGCACGCGTTCGAGAGCCCGGCCGACGTCCTCGCGACGCTCGGCTACGGGCCTCTCTCCGAGGCCGCGGCGTACGCGCTGAGCGTCGGCGCGCTGGGACAGACCGCGCGCCCCGTGGGATGCGTGAAGGTCGGAACCGTCACCAACGGCACCAACAGCGCCGTGACGAAAGTCGGGACCGGAACGGGAACCGTCACGCTCGCGGGCGCGCCGTTCGATCGCTTCGAGGGCCGCATTCGCATCACGCGGGCCGGGACGCTCGGCGCAGGAGCCTTTCGCTACTCGCTCGACGGCGGCCGGTCCGAGTCGGTCGAGTATGCGATCCCGTCCGGCGGAACGTTCGTGATCCCGGGGACGAACATCACGGCGACGTTCGTTCCGGGCGCCGGTCCGTCGTTCTTCGCGCTCGAAGACACTCACTCTTGGACGTCGACCGCGCCGACGTACGACACCACGGCGCTGAACACGGCGCTCGACGTCATCGCGGCCGACGCGCGCGCGTGGCCGCTGGTGTTCGTCGTCGGGGCTCCTGGCGGCGTCGATGACACGGCGAAGAGCGCCGCGGCCGCCGCGCTCGTTGCTGCGGTGAACACGAAGCTCGAGGCGTACGCAGCGCAGGGCCAGTACATGCGTGGGTTCTGCGAAGGGCCCGACGTCGCGAACGACGCGACGGGCTCGGGTCTCGTGACGGCGGCGCTCGTGACGACGACTGCGCGGCGTGTGGGAATCTCTGGCGGCTACTGCCGCATCCCCTCGCAGATCAACCCGAGGCAAGCGCGCGTGTCGACGGCGTCCCCGTACGTCGCGCGTCTCGCGTCCCTGCCGTTTTCGCAGGACCCCGGAGACGGTGGGCTCGGCGGTCTCGACGGGATCATCGGTGGGTCGCTCGAAGTCGCGACGGCCGCACGCAGCGTCTACGACGCGGGCCGCGTGTTCACGCTGCAGACCATCAACGGTCTCACCGGGTACCAGGTGAGCAACAGCGCGATGCTCGCGCCGACGGGCTCGGACTACGCCGAGGTCCCGAACGCGAGGGTGATCGACGAGGCCTCGCGTGCTGGGCGCGCGAAACTCATCACGTACCGACGCTCGCGCCTGCGCGTCGGACGAACCGGCACGCCCAACGCGGGCAAGATCGACGAGCGCGACGCGCAGCGCGTCGAGCGCGCGGTTCGGTCAGCGATCGAGCGCGCGGTGCTCGACTCGGGCGACGCGATCGAGGTCATCGTCACCGTGAACCGCACGGACAACCTTCTCTCGACGAAGAAGCTGCGCGCAAAACTTCGCGTGGTTCCCTTCGCCTACGCCAACGCGATCGAGGCCGAGATCGGCCTCGACAACCCCGCCCTCTCGCAAGTCTGAGGAGCTCCCCGATGGCCATCGAATACCCCCTCGTGCGCGGAGAGCGCCACGACTTCGCACAGATCGAGGTCGAGATCGACACGCCCGCTGGCCCGAAGCGCTTCAAGGGCTTCAAAGGCGTCAACTACAAGATCGCGCTCAAGCCCGGAGACGTGCGCGGCACCGGTGCGCGAAAGCTCGGCCGAACGCTCGGCGAAGCGACCGAAGACGGCTCGCTCGAGATGTACCTCGCTGAGTGGGACGAACTGCGCGCGGCGCTCGGCGCTGGCTACATGCGCAAGTCGTTCAACATCATCGTCACGTACGGCGCTGACGGCGTTCCCGTGACCACCGACACCCTCGAAGGGTGCCGCATCGAAGAGGTCGACAAGAGCCACTCGCAAGGGACCGATGGCCTTGTGGCAAAGCTCACCCTGAACATCATGAAGATCCTGGAGAACGGCCTGGATCCGATCGGAGAGACGACGTGAACAAGATCCACGAAGTGACCGAAGAGCAGCTCGACGAGCTGAAGGCGAAGCACGGCGAGCGCAAGGTGCTCAAGCTCTCGACGAGCACGCCCGACGGCGTGATCGAGATCGCGACGCTCAAGCCGGGCCGCAAAGAGTACGAACGCTTTCGAAAGCAGCTCGGCGACGACAACAAGCGCGACGGAGCGCTCGAGAGCTTGCTTCGCGCGCACGTGCTCTCCCCCTCGCGCGAGAAGTTCGACGAGCTGCTCGAGGAGTTCCCCGCGCTCCCCGAGGAATTCGGAAAGCCGCTCCTCTCGGCGATCGGCCTGAGCGGGAGCGCTGAGGTGGGAAAGTCCTGAGCCTCTTTCAGCGCGCGCGCCACGACCTGGCCGTCTCGGCCTCGTGCCTACGCGCCGCTGCAGAGGGGCTCACCGGAGCGGGGGTAGACGCCGACGAAGAAGACGTCGGGTGGTTGCTTGCCGCTGAATTTCTGCACGCGATTCGCTGGACGCTTCAGAGCAAGTGACCAATGTCTGACGGCCTCAAGTGGGTGATGGAGCTCTTCGACCGCACGACCGCACCCGCGCGTCGTGTGGCCGCTGCGCTCGATGGCGTGCGCGTCGCACAGGATCGCGTTCGCGCGAGCAGTGCGCGCGCCGCTCGCACGCCCGACCCGCTTGCGCCGCTCGAGCGCGCCACAGGGGCCCGTCGCGCCGCGCGTCAACGTGCGCTCGGTCGCGAGCTCGCCGAGTTTGCGCGCACCCAAGGCGCGGCGGGATCTTCGACGTCTGTGTTCGCGGGCATCCTCGGCGGCGCTGGGGCGGTGCTTGGCGTTGTCGCAGGCGCTGCGATCGCAGCCGCAACGGCGATCGCTGGCGTTGGCTCGACGGCCGCGTCGTCCGCAGTGCAGCTCGCAGGATTTCAAGAGAGCACGTTCGTTGCGTTTCAAACGCTCCTCGGCGGCCGCGGCGCCGCTGAGCGCGAGTTCGATAGCGCGCTGCGCATCGCGCGCATGACGCCCTTCGACACGCGCGCGGTTGTGAGCCTGCGTCGACAACTCATCGGCGCAGGCATTCGCGACGAGCGCGAGCGCGACGTGATGACCGGCGTCATCGCGGACCTCGCGGCGCTGAACCCCGAGGATTCGACCGTCATGCAACGGCTTGGGCTCGCCATCGGACAGATCCGAGGTGCGGGTAGGCTCCGCGGACAGGAGCTGAACCAACTCGTGCAGGCGGGGCTTTCGCGCGACGAGCTCTTTCAGGCGATCGGGCAAGCGCGAGGGATTCGTGGCGACGCCGCGAGCGTAAATCGTCGCGTGGCCGCGCTCGTCGAGGGCGGACAGGTCAACGCAGCCGCCACGTTCGCCGCGCTCGCTCGAGCGACGCAGCGACAGACGAACACCACGCGCAGCGGCCAGTACTCGGGCAACCAATCGACGACGATTCTCGGGCTCCTGTCGACCCTCGGGAGCGCGGTTCCGGAGCTGCTTCTCGGACGAGACGCGAGCGGGACTCGGTTCTTCGAGAGCCCGGGCATGCAGGCCTTCAAGAGCTTTTTGACTCAGGTCGTCGAGTTGCTGAGCTCGACCAGCGCGACCGGGCGGCGACTGCAGAGCATCATGCGCGGCCTTTCGGACAGCGTTTTCAGCGTGTTCAACATCAGCGACAAGAACAAAAAGGGCGGCCTCGCCGGGATGTTCAACAGCGCGCTCGACGCGCTCGAGAAGGTCATCGCCGGATCGAAAGTGCTCATGGGTTGGGTGTCGGCGTTCGGCGAAGGATTCGGCGCCGTGTTCATGCCGCTGATGCGCGCGCTTCTGCCTGCGATTCAGAGCACATTCGGGCTCGTAAACGGCGGAGAAGGCTCCGCGGCGCTCATGTTCTTCAAGACGCTCGGCGCGGTGATCGCCGCGGTGATGTGGGCATCGATCGCGCTTCCGACCGCGATGTGGAGTCTCATTGGCGACATCATCGATGGTCTGAAGTGGCTTTGGGACGCGATGCCGTTCTGGTTCAAGCCGCTGTTGAACATGTTCTCGGACGGCAACGCAGCGCCACCTCCAAGACCCCCGCCGCCGTCGCTCGCGGGCGCGAACGGCATCGTCACGGCCGGGCCCGGACAGCCGAGCGCAGCGCGCACGATCGTGTCGCAGCCCAACGTCACCGTGAACGTCGCGGCGACCGCGGCCAACGGGCTCGGGCTCGACCAGATCGCAAGCGCGGCAGCGTCCTCGATTCCGCAGGTTGTTCAAACGAGCGCAGAGCGCGCCAGCACAGGTGGAGCCGCTCAATGACCGTCGATCTCGAATTCTCGGTGTTCTGGGACGACGACCCGGAGCTGTGGGACACGGTCTACCTCGCGGGCTCCGCGCTCCCGGGCATCGCAACTGTCACCGGCTCGCACGGGCGAAAGCTCGACGTGAAGAGCGCGCCGGGATCGAACGGCGCGCGCATCGTCGACAAGGGCTACCAGCCCGCGAAGGTCGAGATCGCGTTGCGCATGTGGACGAAAGAGCAGCTGCTCGCGTGGTACCGCGTCGCGCCGACGCTGACGTATCGACGCGAACCACCCGCCGCGTCGAGAGCATCGAGCTCGAGGGCGGTCGGAAAGGTCGAGGAAGCAGAGCTCGCCAACGCTCGCTTCATCCTCGAGAGCTCGATCATCTCGGGCGTCACAACCGCGCTCGCGAACTCTGGTGTTCGCGATCAAAGCAAGATCGACGCGGAGATTCAGCGGGACCTCGCGGCTGCGGCCGGCACAACACGAACGCAGCGCGCGCGGCGCCTCGAGCGTCACGACGTCGAGGTCAGCCACCCCGCGCTCGACGCGATCGGCGTGCACCGCGTCTACGTCGACGAAGTGAGCGCGCCGGTGAAAGTCTCGGCCGGAATCTACGAAGTGAAGATCAAGGCCATCGAGTCGAAGCCGCCGACGGCGAGCTCGTCGCGGGCCGTTGGATCGAGCTCGGCGGGACAGTCGTTCGCAACCGGGATTCAGACGCAGTTCGACGCGCCGCCGCCTTCGAGCAACGGAGGATCGGCGCCGTGAGCGACCTGACCGTCGGCGGTGTGCCTGTGCTTCGCGGTGACTTCCTTCTGCCGCGCGTCGGCGCTTGGACGGCGGACCTTTCGCTCGATGGCACTGACGCTCCCTCGGGGGTTGTCGCGGTCGAGTCGAGCGCGGGCTTTCGCGCGCTGGGATTCGTCGAGCGCGTGTCGGTCACCGAAGGTCGCGTCGATCTTCGGATCCGCGGCGGACAGGGACAGCTCGGCCGCGAGCTCGCCCCGGTGGCGTACCGTCCTGTGGGCGGCGTGCGCGTGCGCACGATCCTCGAGGACCTCGCGCGCGATTCGGGCGAAGTGCTGTCGCCGGACACGGCGCGCGAGATCACCGACACGTTCCTCCCTGCATGGTCGCGCGAGCGCGGGACAACGGCCCGGGCGCTCCGCGCGATCGCCGCGGCGCTCGGGTGCTCCTGGCGCTTCGATCCCGAGGGGCGCTTCATTCTCGTGCGCGAGTCGTGGCCCGAGGTCGACCCTGACGGCGTGACGCTGCTTCGCTCCGACCCGATCAACGACGCCGCCGAGCTCGGGCTCGATGCGATGCCTGCCGCGCTCGTGCCTGGCGTCACGTGGCAAGGGCGGCGCGTGTCGTCGATCGAGGCCTTCGCGCTCGATGGCGGGGCGCTTCGAATGCGACTGCTCTTCGAGCGCGAGGACCAACCCATCGCGCGCGATCGCATCGCGCTGAAGTACAACGTTCAGCGCGTCGAAGAGATCGAAGCGAGCGTGTACCTCGGTACGTACCTGGCGCGCGTCGTCGCACAGAGCACGGACCTCGCGACGGTCGATGTCGAGCTCGAGCCCGACGTCGAGCCCGAGAAGAAGAAGCTCGCCGGGCTCGTACGCGTCCCGCTGTACGGAAGCGTCCCGGGGATGGTGCTCGAAATCGACTCCGCGCCCGGTGGCGAACCGCAGCTCTGCGTTGTTGGGTTCCTCAACGGCGATCGCGCGAAGCCGTTCGTTGTGTCGTGGCTCGGATCGACAAACGCGAACGGCGGCAAGCGCGCGCGAAAGTCGCGCGTGCGCGGTCAAACAATCGAGCTCGGCGAGGGCGGCGCCCGAAATGTCGCACGCAACAACGACCCGACCGGAAGCGGAACCATCGTGTTCACGTCGCTTCCCGGCGCACCACCAGCCAACCCGAAGCTGCAGATCGTCTACACGCCGCCGTCCGGCGCGCCGCAGACGGTCACGCTCGACATGCCGGGCGGCGTGACCGGAAGCGGAACGCTGACGATCTCAGGCACCATCACCGATGGATCGCCGTTCGTGAAGACGGACTAGCGAGCGCGGTGCCTTCGATACCAACTTCCTCCGTGTCGCGCGCGGTAGTGCGGCACGTAGGGGGAGTCGGTTTCATCCGTGGGGCTCGTCGTCGGTTGCGATGACGGCAGGTTGCCGACCGCATCGAGCTCGCGTTGCCATTGCTCGCGCTGTTGACGCGCGAGCGCTTCTTGCGCCGCGCGGCGCCGAGCAATGCCTTCGGGCGAATTCTCGACCGACGCTTGCCACCGCAAAAGCGCGGCTTCGTCCTCGCTCCGACGCCGCTTGCGTCTCTCGGACACGATCGTCGCGACGCCCGACAGCAAAAGAGCGCCGACGACCACGATGATCGCGTTCCGGGTCCCGCGTTCCATTAGCGGCACCCGGTGTCGATGGGACCGCACCCCGACGCACAGCACACGCGTCCGCCGGCCGGCGTCGAGCATCCTTCGCCGAACCCTGAGCAGTTGTTCACACAATCCCATCGCCCCGTCGCCACTTCGGCGCACGCGGGGCGGCTGGTCAACGCGCCCTCGCCGCACACGCGGCCGCACATGCCGCAGTTGCGCGGATCGAGCGTGCACGGCGGCAACCCGGTGTCACCGACGCCGGTGTCACGCGGCGCGACGCCGGTGTCGATGCCGGTGTCCGTCGGAGTGCTCGAGCGGTCGTCGATCGTGTCGGGCTGAGCGTCGATCACGTCCACCACGCGCCCGTCTGTGGCGTCGAACGACGGGCGATCGTCGGTTGCTGCGTCGGGCATCGAAACGGGCGCCGCGCAGGCACACAGCGCGAGCGAGAGAGCGAAAGCGAAGCGCATGGCTGACACAGACTACGGTACAACGTTCAGTGCGCTCCCTGGTCAGCCTCCGGACGAGATGTTTCGTCCGATCTCGGGGCGACGGGTGCTCGCCGAGTCGATCGCGCGGCAGTTGACCACGCCACCGGGCGGGCTCTTCTGGGCGCCCGACAAAGGGATCGACCTTCGGGCGTATCTGCGCGCGCGGCTCGACAGCTCGGCGCTCACGCAGATCCGCGCGCGCATCCTCGCGACGTTGCAGCTCGACGAGCGCATCGTCGACGTCGAGGTCTCGGTCACGTACCGATCGAGCGATCGGGTGCTCTCGATCAAGCTCGCGGTCGAGTCGGCGAAGGGGCCGTTTTCGTTCGTGCTCGACGTCGCTTCGGCGCGCGTCGATCTTTTTGGATTCACGGAGGGCTGATGGCCACGATCTACACGCTCGCGGATCTTCTCTCGCCCGAGACCGCCGCCGATGCGCTCGATGTGCTCCTGACGGATCTCGCGAACGAGGGCTTCCCGACAACCGCCTGGGATGACTTCGATCCCATCGTCGGTCTCGTGCGCGCTGACGCTCGAGCGCTCTCGGACCTTCTGCAGCTCATCTCGAACGTTGCGCGCGCAGGGCTCGTCGAGCTCTCGCCCGGAACCGGTCCAGGATCGCCCGGCGATTGGCTCTCGCTCCTCGCGCGCAACTACGGGCTGTCGCGGTTCACGAGCACGTTCGCGCGCATCCGAGCGACCGTGACGCTCAGCCCGACGGCCTCACCGTACACGCTCACGCCTGGCGGACTCACCATCGAGCACGTCGCCGGCGGTGCGCGCTACCGCTATTCGAGCGCGCCGGAGTTCACGGGGCTGATCGGCGCGGGCTCGTCGCTCGTCGTCGAGTTCCTCGCCGAGCTCCCGGGGACAGCGCACAACCGCGCTCTCGCGAATCTCGTCGCGCCCGTGCAGTCGATCCCAGGAATGTCGATCGCGCTCACCGACGTGGGCAACGGGACGCCCCAAGTGATCGCTGGCGTCGACGCCGAGCGCGACGAGTCGTTGCGCGCGCGGATCCGCGGACGATGGGACACGATCGGGCTTCAGAAAACGTCGCTCGGGCTCGAATTCCTCGCGCGAAACACGCCCTCGGTGGCCACGCCCATCACGCGCGTCGCCGTCGAAGCGACGAACCCACGCGGCCCGAACACGGTCAACGTGTTCGTCGCGACCGACGCAGGCGTCCCGGTCCCGTCCGACGTTGCGCTCGTGCGCACGTACGTTCGCGATCGCGCGTCGATCGGCTCCGACGTCGAGGTGTACGGCGCGACCGCCGCGCCCGTCTCGATCGCTGTCACGGTGCGCGCACCGAGCGCGATCGCAGCGGACGTTCAAGAAGCGCTTCGGCTCGCGATCGACCAGCTCATCCTCTCGATTCCGCTCGGCGGCAAGCTGTACTTGTCGCAGCTCATCGACGCGCTGCAGGACGAGACGGCGGGCGTGCGCAACGTCGACGTCGCCACGCTCGTCGTGACGGCTCCGGACATGATCCCGAGCGGCCCGGACTTCGAGCTCATCGGCCCCGAGTACGTCGCTGTCGCTGCGACCCACGCCATCACGGTGCTCGGATGACGTACAAGCAATTCCAAGCGGACAGCGCGCCGCCTGCGCTGCAAGACGGTCGATGGCGCGCGCTCACCGGGACGCTCGGCGACGCGAAAGACGCCGCCGCGCAGGCCGCGAGGGACGCGGCGAAGGCGGGGCTTGTCGGTGACTGCCCCGACGACGCGCTCGGGCACCACGCGCGGGAGCGCTCGCTCGAGCGACTCCCCACCGAAACCGCTGCGCAACACCGAGCTCGGCTCGTGGCCGCGGCGACGGCGCTCGAGCTCGTCGGCACCGAGGCGGGACTGCTCGCAGCGCTGACGGCGATCGGCTACGGCACGCCGACGATTCACACTGCGATCGGCGCGGCGCCCCCGTGGTGGGTCGGCGCGTGGCCTCCCGAGAGCGAGGGTAACCGGCCGCCGTCGTGGGTCGGCGCGTGGCCAGTGCTCGCGGGCGATGTTTCGAGCTGGCCCTCGAGGTTCTGGGTGAACCTCGAAAACACCGTGTGGGGCAACGAAACGTGGAACGGCGGCCGAGCGTGGGGCGAGGCTGGTTTTACGTGGGGTTCGAACGCAACACCGGCGCAAGTGCAGCTCGTGAAGCGAGTCATCAAACGATGGCGGCCGGCGCACTGCGTATGCATTGGCGTGTTCGTGGAGCTCACGACGGGAACGCGGATTTTCTGGCCAACGTGGCCGCACGAGGTGTGAAAAATGCCGGGACCATCGCTCACAGAATCAAGGCTCTTCGAGAGCGTGACGGCGCCGCCAGCGGACGGCGACGACGTTGCGGTTTCGGCCGGAGCCGCGCCGTTTCGCGACAACTTCATGCAGAAGATGGCCGCGCGTGACTCGTACCTTTTCAACGGCCCGCACCACGGCTTTCTCGATCACGTGCGCGCCGAAGTGACGGCGAGCGGGACAGATCGAACGTGGGTTCTTCGCGGCGTGCGCGCGTTCGCCGCGGAGCAAACGGACAGCTCGATCAATCGACTCTCGCTCGGCGCCGGCGCTTCGCTCGCGCTCACCGGACTGAGCGCGTCGACTTGGTATTATGTGTACGGATTCAACAACGGCGGAGTGATCGGACTCGAAGCGTCGCTCACGACGCCGGACGGAGCGCTCCGCTTTTCGAGCGGATCCGGTACGCGCGTGTACCTCGGTTGTTTCCGCACGGACACGGCCGGCCGTGCGATCCCGATGGTTCAGAACGGCCGCCACTACACGTTCCGCGATGGGTTCACCGGACTCTCGGGAACGCCACTCGAGCTCGGATCGACCAGCGGCGCGCCGGTCGCAGTCGACGCGCGTGTTCCGCCGCACGTCAACGTTGCGAGGGTCCGCTTTGGCACGGGGCTTGTTGGCGGCGCGGTCTCTTCAACCCGGAGCGCCGGCGTGCGCGTCGTTGGCGACGTGAACCTCACCGGCATTCATCAGTGGCGCACGACGACATCGCCGGAAGCGCATTTCGACTGCACAGACATTGTTGTTGTCGGCGGTCAAATCGAGCTCGCTGGCGATGCTGAAGTGTTCGTTGTGGCGACGCTCTTGGGCTTCACGGAGTGACGATGACCACCCTTCGCAAATACGGCCGCGGCTTGAAGCTCGCCGCGCGGATTCTCTACGTCGAACTCTTCGGCAAGCCGTTGAAGGACTCGACGACGGCGCCGACGGATGGGCAAGTTCTGCGCTACGTCGCCGCGGATGACGCGTGGTCGCCAGGAACGGTCAGCGGCGGCGGATCGCTCCCCGCTGGCACGAACGGCGGCGTGCTCGCGCACGCATCGAGCACTTGGGCGTCAACCGCTGCAGGCACGTCGGGGCAACTCCTGCGCTCGAACGGCGCGAGTGCGCCCTCGTGGGTGACGCTCGCGGCGAGCGACGTGGGCGCGATCGCCGCGCCGGGATCGCCGATCAACGGCGGGCTGCTCTACTACGCCGGCTCGTGGCTCTCGACGGGCGCGGGATCGCTGCGTCAACCGCTACTCTCGGGCGGCGGTGCGATCGCGCCTGCATTTGGCGCCGACGTCGTACCGCTGACACAACGGATCGAGGACGGCGTCACGAGCGCCGTGTCCACCTGTGCGACGATCGCGCACGACACAACCGGTGGCCCAGGTTCCGACGGCATCGGCGCACGGTGCGTGCTTCGAGCTCGCAACGGCTCCAGCGCCATGACCGACGCGGCCTCGATCGACGGCGTGTTGACGACGGCCGCGGGAGGCGCGGAGGTCGGGGCGCTCGACGTGCGCGCGCGATCGGCCTCGACGCTCGTACACGTTGCGAGGTTTGCCGCGTCGAGCATCGGGATGTTCGCGACGACAGCCGTGAACGTTTCCGATGCCGGCACGAACACGGCGCTCACTGCGTTCACCGTCAACAGGGCGACGATCAACACCGCGGCGAACGGCATCGCAGCGCGCGTTTCGTTTCGCGTGCAGGACTCGGGCGGCGCGCTCGAGGACGCTGTCTACCTCGATGGCGTGCTCACGAACGCGGGCAACGGCACCGAGGCCTCTGCGTTCGACGTGCACACGCGCACGGGCGGCGCTGCAGCTCGCCGCGTCGCGCGTGTGACGGCCGCCGGCGGCCTCATGCTCGGCGCCGCGGTCACTCAAGACCCTGGCGTCGGCGGTATCGCGATTCCACCGACGACGGGGCTCTACATCGAGTCGGGCGGCACGCTCTACAACGCCGTCGGCGTGTTCGGCGGATCCGCGATGAGTTTCGGCTCGGGCGCGTTCAACGTCACCATCGCGGCCTTCGCGCTGACGATCTCGTCCGGCGGCGGAACGGTGGTTTCGGGCGGATTCCTGGACCTCGCCGCAGGATTCCGCCGCCGAGTCACCACGGTTTCGAACGCGAACCACACCGTCACGAGCGGGCAATCGGTGATCGACATCACCGGACTCTCGGCGGCGCGCACAGTGACGGGGCCCGCGGCTGCCAACGGCACCATCGTGACGATTACGAACACCGACGGGAGTGCGACCGGCGCGAACACGATCACGTTTGCGCCCGCAACGGGCACGGTGAACGGTGCCGCGACGCACGTCGCGGTGAACGCGGCCTACGGCTCCTGCACGTACTACTGCAACGGCACCAACTGGACCGTGATTGCGAAGGTGTGACCATGCCCAAGACCAAGACAATCTCCCGCACCGCCACCGCGCCCGATCTCCCGCCCGAGGGAACGCAGGTGATTCTCACCGTCCGCGATGGCGTGTGGGTCGCCGCGGTCACCGTCCCAGTCGAAGAGTTCGGGCTTCCGCAGACGGTGCGGCCAGCGGACCTCGCGAACGACGCGCAACGCACGCGCGTCACGAACGCGCTCGAGAACGTCTACGACGCCGCGATGCGTGGCGCCGGATTCGCGTGAGCAACACGCACACGTAATCAACTCTCGCTCGAGCGCCCCGCGCGCACGCCGAGCGAGTCACCGCGCGCACCACACAGGAGACACAACATGCCCGAGTCCACCGAGGGCCAGCCGTCGGCTGCGCCCGCTCCGTCGTCCATTCCCCCCGCGCGCGATCCGTCGCCGGGCGTGCGCGTCACCCAACAGATTCGCGAGGCGCTCACGGATCTCGGCGGGCTCGCGCTCGCCGCGTACCTCGTGCACCGCGGCGCGATCACCGGACTGCACGCTCTCTACTTCGCGGTCGTGCTGTTGCTCCCGTCGCCGGTGTTGCTCCGCGTCGCGAAGATCATCGGCGCGCGCAGCGGATCCGCCGGCGCCGGTGTCGCGGTGGCGCTGCTCAGCGCGAGCGCCGCGTGGGCGCACACGAAGGTCTACGCCGTCGGCGCCGCGGGCGTGCTCGGCCTCGCTGCATGCCTCGGCGGGTGCTCGGGCGCGACGCCGCACGTTCAGGCGATCTCGCCCTCGATCGTGCAGCGCGAGGGCTACGGGACGTGTGCCGAGACCGGGGGAAAGATCGAGGTCCCCCACGCGGGCGTCGTCGCGTTGCTCACGAGCGTTTGCTGGCGACCGATGGACGCGGGCATCGTGAGCGACGCGGGCATTCCCTCGGAGCCCGACGCGGCGGCCGCGGTGCCCGACGCGATCAAGCCCGAGGGCGTTGCGGCGCTCGTGCTCGATGGGTGGATCCGCGGACAGTGCACCGTCCCGGTGTTCGCGCAGGGAGCGAAGACGCTCGCGGACCTCGACCCGATACGCTGCGCAGTGACGGCGCCCGGCGATCGGCTCACCGTGTTCCGACGCGGGCAACGGTGGGTGACTCGATGAGCATCGTGCTCGGCGGCATCGCGCACGAGGTCGAGGGCCTTCGCTCCGTCTCGTATCTCGACGATCCGAAGATCGCTCCGCGCATCACCGACAGCGACGCGCGAAAGCGTCGCGTTCGATCGGTGATCGTGCACACCACGTCGGGCACGTGCCGCGCTGGGAAGGTGAAGCCCGGCCGCCTCGCGACTGACGACCGCGCGGGCGTTCTCGCTCGCTACCAGACGCGCACCGCGCGCCGCGTGTCGTGGGACTACACCGTCGGCCGCGATGGCGTGGTGATCGCGCAGAACGATCCGGTCGAGCGCTACTCGTGGCACGCGACCGCGTGGAACCCCATCTCGGTGGGCATCGAGCTCGTGCAGGACGCCGACGGGACGCTCTACGAAGAGCAGCTCGGCGCGCTCGTGCTTCTCGTCGACGAGCTCACCCGCCGACTGCGGATCCAACGGCAGCTCGCGTGGGTCGGCGACGCCCCGGTGCTCTCGCAGCTCGCGCGCGCCGACGAGAAGGGAGCGAAGGGCGTCGACATGGTGGGCGTGTTCGCGCACGTTCACAACACGCTGAGCCGCGGCGCCGGCGATCCTGGGCCCGCTCCGTTCCGCGCGCTCCGCGCCGCGGGCTACGAGGGCTTCGACTTCGCCGCCGGCGCGGACCGCTCGACCTGGCGCGAGCGACAGCGCGCGCTCGGGATCGCAGCGGACGGCATCGCGCTCGACGACACGTGCGCCGCGCTGGAGCGCTCGGGCCGCGCGTGTGGGCTCTGGGTGCCCCGTCCGGGGGACGCGCCGTGAGCGACGCCGACACGCCAGTGTGGCGGCTGATGCTCAAGCCGATGGTGGTGCACCTGTCAGCGCTCTACTTCGGTTGCCCCGTGTACCTCGTCGGCGGAGCGATGACGCAGGACGATCCGCGCGACATCGACCTCGCGCTCGTTCTGCCCGATGACCTGTTCGTCGCGTGCTACAGCGACCGACGCGACGCATGGGACGCGACGAAGACGGCCGCGGCCGTCGACGATTGGATTGCGGTGCACATGGGGGTCAAGTGCTCTGAGCCACCGAGGCTCTGGTACCGCTGGGCCGTCGACTGCGCGAAGCACTCGCGACAGCTCACGCTCGCGTTGCACCGCCGCGTGGACTTCAAGGTCCAGCCTGAGACGCTCGCGAAGATCAAAGAGACACGCCCTCGCGAACTCATCGCGCAGGTGATCCCATGACGCATCGAACGAACGAACCGCCCTCGCTCGCCGAGGCCGCGCGGGAGCTCACAGAGCCCCGTGTGCTCCGCGAGCTCGGGCACTTCGGCTACGACTGCCGCACGCGCGACGAGCTCGCCGCCGTGCTCGAGCGCGCCGCGGTGCACGCGGTTCGCGCGAGCGACGGGTACGCAGCGCTCGGGCGCTACGACCTCGCGGCCGAGCGCAGGGAGCGAGCGCGGGAGCTGCGGCGGTGGGCCGCGGCGCTGCGCGTGGTGCACGAGAGCGAAATCGCAGGCTGAATCGCTCCCGAGCGCGCGGAACGCAGCGTTTTCGAGAGAGCTCGATTCGCGAGCTAAATCGCAGGAAATACGAACGACGAAGCCCCGGGGCCCGTGAGGGTCGCCGGGGCTTTCGTGTTTCTACGGTCATCCCGCGCGCCGCCGTGACACATGCGTGACAGTCGCAGCCTCGCCGCTCGTTTCCCGCGACTTTTTCGGCGCAGGAAGCGACGCCCCGGAGGAATCATAATCCCAAGGTCGTTGGTTCAAGTCCGACCGCCGGCACCCAAGAGAAACCGATTCGCCGCAGTACCCCTGCGGCGTTTTCGTTTCTCCCGTCCCGTCCTCACGACGAAGCCGTCCGCGCGGCTCGCGCATCCTCGGTCGCTCGCTCTCCGAGGAACCTCGCCGACGCTTCCCGCTCACGCGAAGCGCGATCGTATCCCTCGGAGCTCGTCCGCGCTCCTCGCGTACTCCAGCCACTTGCCGTCGACCTCGATCGCGTCGCGCATCGCCCGCTCGGCCTCGTCCCATCGCTCGAGCGCGCAGAGCACCTCGGCCATCGAGCACTCGTAGGTTCCGTCGTTCGGCGTCACGGCCTCGGCGCTGTGCTCGACGGCGACGCGAAGGTCCTCGAGCGCCTCGTCGAGCTGCCCGCGTTGCAGATAGATCATCGCGCGGTTGTTGCGCGACTCCGGTGAGCGCGGGTTGCGTTCGATCGCCCGGTGGTAGTCCGCGAGCGCTTCTTCGATCTCGCCGAGGCACTTGAAGAACAACGCGCGATCGTGAAACACGCCGTAGCTGTCGAACCCGAGCGCGATCGCGCGCGCATAGTCGTCGAGCGCTTCGTCGCGTGTCCCTTCGTGCCCTCGAGCGTTGGCGCGAAGGTAGTAGTAGTACCCGACGGACGGAGCGAGCGCGATCGCTTCGGTAAGCGCAGCAGCAGCCGCCGCGTAGTCGCCGTTCGCTGTGTGACTGCGCGCTTGCTCCTCGTACGAACGCGCACGCACGGTGTCTTCTTCGACGGACGCTCGAGACTCGTCTTCTGCTTCGACTGGCATCGACCCCGAGTGTCCGACAACCGACGTCGAGCACACAAACTTCCGCGCGGGCCACGAGAGCGACGCCGCCTTCCGTTGGCTACACGCCACGCAAAAAGCCCAAGGAATTTCCCAGGAGATGGCTCGATGCGTGTCGTCCTTCCAACGGGGCGTCGCGATAAGCGATCCGCGGTTCGTCGCGCGACGAGGTTCGCGCCGTCTGCTTCGCCTCACGGGCTCGGCGCTGGGGCGCAGACGCGGATGCCGAGCGCGACCTCGGCGCACGCGGTCCCCGCTGGGCACGGAGCGCCGTCGCACTGTTGGTGACACACGCCACGGCCCGCTGCGTCGGTCACGCAAATGTTGTGCGGCCCGCACGGGTTGTTCTGCGTCGTGCAAGACACCGTACACATCCGACCGCTCGCGCCTCGCGTGGTGCTCGTCGCGACGGTGGTGCACGAGGTTCCACCGCGGCACTCGTTGCCCGAAGGGCACGCCTCGAGCGGGCCGATCGCCGCGCAGTTTGCAAGAAATAGTGCGAAGAGCGCCGCGATCACGGGGCGCGCACAGCCAATCGAGTTGTTCGACATCGTGCTCGGTCCGTCTCCGGACGTGCGCGAGGCGTTCGAACATTTCGGCTCGCGTTGCCCCGTGTCACACGACGCGCGCGATCGACGAAAGGGTCGCCCCCGCGACGCGCGATTCAGAAGTCGAGCCCGCCGTTCGCGACGCGTGGAACGCTCGGCGCGACGTTGGTCTGCGCAGACGCTCTCGCGAACCAGAGGTCGTCGCCCCCGCGCACGGAGTTCGCCTCGTCGAACGTCGTCATCCACAGGTCGTCCGCGGTCGACTCTGGGATCACCATCGTGAGCAGCGCCCCGAGCGAGCGACGCTCGGCGAACGCCACGCGCGCAGACCACGGCCTTCGACCGACGGTCGCGGCCATTCGATAGGGCGTGATCAAGCTCACGCGAAATGGTCGCGCAGCGCGGCGCGCGCCGCGAGGCAAACGCTGATCTTCGGGCTCCGCGTACGGATAGAAGGGCCTGTCTGTACGAAACGACAAGCGCACCGCGCGCGCGCCGACGTCCGCGATACCCGTCGCGCCGACGTAGCGAAACGCGGTGACGTGCCACGTTCCGCTCGTGTACGGACGCAGCCAATTGGCGAGCGCAGGACGATTGTCGAAGCCGTTGTTGCCGAGCCACCGCGCGAGCGCCTGCGCGTCGGACGCCCGAAGCACCGTCGCGTCGAGCCCCGCGACGCGCGCGGTCGCGACGACTTGAACCTGGTTCGACAGCATCGAGTCCATCGCCCCACCCGCGCCGCCGCGCGAACGACGATTCGAAGGCGGCGGGCGCACGGTGTACAAATTCGCGAGCTCTTGAAACACGCGATCGTTCGCCTCGTGAAGCTGCGGCTGCGACGGGGTCGGAACGATGAACGCAAACGGCCCTCGCACGCCTCCGAAGTTCGCGCGGCGAACGAAGTGCTCCATCTGCGTCGTCGGATCCCACACGATCAGCGCTTCTTCGCCGTCGATCAGCGGCATCGCCAGCGTTCGCGCGACCGCCATCGCGCACGCGTGCGTCGGCTTGCCATCGGACACGAGCGCGCCGCATCCGATCGCGAGCATCGCGAGCGCGCGGGCCGCGCGGGACGCGCTCGCTGCAGTTCGATCGCGGTCGAGCCGTGATCGCGGGTCGGGACCATCACGGCGACCATCGAGGTCGCCCGTTCGCTCGAACTCGGGCTTCATCGTTCGAGCGATGCTACGCGCCGCGCAGTTTCTTTGCTTCCATCTCCGCGATGAGGGCGCGCGCTTCGTCTCCTTCGGGGATCGGCTTTCCGCTGTCGCGCCACGCGACGGCCGCTTTGAATCCGTGTTCTTGCGCGTAGCGACGAAACCACAGGCCCTCGGGGTTGTGCCGCGTGATCCCGTCGAACAACGTCGCGAACATCTGCGTCTGCTCGAGCCCCATCGACAGCATGACCTGATTGACCACGAGCTTGTGCATCGCGAGGTGACTCTTCGGAACGCCCGCGATTCGCTCGGCGAGCGCCATCGTCGTCGCTTCGAGCTCTGACTCGGGCACCGCTTCGTTCGCGAGCCCCCACTCCGCGGCTTTGCGCCCGGTGATCACGTCGCCCGTGAACATCAGTTGCTTCGCGCGCGCGGCGCCCAAGCGATACGTCCACATCGCCGTCGTGGGGCAGCCCCACACGCGCGTCGGCATGTACCCGATGCGCGCGTCGTCCGCGACGATGAGCAGATCGCACGCGAGCGCGATGTCCGTCCCGCCCGCGACGGCCGCGCCGTGAACCTTCGCGATCGTCGGCTTCGCGCTCCGCCAGAGGCTCATGAAATCCTCGGTGTTTCGCTTCATGAACGCGTAGTCGAGCATCGGGTCCCACGGATAGCGCTCTTGCTGACACGGGTGATCGATCTCGCGCTCGGCGAAGGCCGCGAGGTCGTAGCCGCCGCAGAAGCCCTTTCCTGCGCCTTCGATCACGATCACGTGGACGTCGTCGTTGTCGTTGGCCCACTCGACCGCTTGGCGCAGCTCTCGCGGCGTCTTCTCGTTGATCGCGTTGAGCCGCTCGGGTCGATTCAGCACGAGCCTCGCGACCCGCGGAGCGTTGTGATCCTGCTCGATCTTCAGCGTCGAAAACTCTGGCATCGCGCAACCTCTCGATCCTCGTCTACCACCACAACGTCCGTCGTCGCTCAGAGCTCGAGCGTCATGAACGTGCTGTTCGGGTCGGGCTCGTAGTCGGCGAAGGGCTCGCACTCGACGAAGCCGAACCGTTCGTACAACGCCACCGCGGGCCGAAAGAACTCGAACGATCCCGTCTCGAGGCTGAGGCGCTTCATTCCGCGCGAGCGCGCGACGGCGATGATGTGGGTGAGCATCGCGCGGCCGATCCCGCTGCGTCGCGCTTCGGACAGCGTGTGCATCGACTTGACCTCGCCGTGCGCTGGATCGAGCGTCTTCAGCGCGCCGACGCCCACCAGCGTGTCTCCGCGCCACGCGGACCAAAACGAAACGTCGGGGTGCTTGAGGCGCGCGACGTCGAACGCGTGAACGCTCCCCGGCGGCGTGACGGCGATGTTCGTCTCCATGTGGCGCACGAGCAGCTCGATCACGCGCGGGTCATCGAGGCCTCCGTCAACGATCCGAAACGTCTCGTCTTCCATTGCGCAGACAGATAACACAGCAACGCGAGGGCTCGACATGGCGCGCTGATGCACAAGGACTGCGGAGTTCGGCACGGAGGCGAGGACGATGAAGGTGATTCTGTTCGGTGCAACGGGGATGGTCGGTCAGGGCGTGTTGCGAGAGTGTCTCCGCGCGCCCGACGTCGAGCGCGTTCTCGTCGTCGGACGCAGCACCACGGGGACGACCCACGAGAAGCTCCGCGAGGTCGCGCACAAAGACTTCACAGATTTCTCGGCGATCGAAGCAGACCTCGCGGGCTACGACGCGTGCTTCTTCTGCCTCGGCGTCTCGTCCGCAGGAATGAACGAGGCGGACTACACGCGCGTGACCTACGACTACGCGATGGCCGCAGCGCGAGCGTTGCTCCGCGTCTCGCCCGAGCTGACGTTCGTCTATGTTTCTGGCGCCGGGACCGACGAGACCGAAAAGACCCGCTCGATGTGGGCGCGCGTGAAGGGTCGCACCGAGAACGCGATTCGAGCGCTCGGCTTTCGACGCGCGATCATGTTTCGCCCCGGCTACATCCAACCCATGCACGGGATCGTCTCGAAGACCCGCCTCTACCGGGTGTTCTACGCGCTCCTCGCGCCGCTCTATCCGCTGGTGCGCAGGCTCGCGCCGAGCCTCGCGACAAACACCGAGAGCGTCGGCCTCGCGATGCTCGAGGTCACCCGCGGAGCGTCGAGCGATCCGATCGTCGAGAACGGCGCGATCAACGCGCTCGCCACCCGCGCGCTCGCGCGCTGAGCCACCGCGCGATCAGCGACGCTCGTAGCGAAGAAAGCGAACGCCCGCGCCCGCGACGCGCTCGCTCACGAGCGCAAACGTCGACAAGTCCGGCTCGTAGAACACGTCGGCCTCCGGCGATCCGGGAATGCGCGTGAGATACACCTCGGTGACCTTCGGCATCGCCGCGCGATAGATCTCCGATCCCCCGAGGACGAACGGCGTCGTGTCCGTGCTCCGCGCGCGCTCGATCGCGTCATCGAGCGTCGGCGCGAGCTCGACAGGTCGATCGCCGATCGCAGTGCGAGAGAGCGCGGAGGGCGGCTGACTCGTGACCACGATCACCCTGCACGAGGCGAGCTCTGCGCCGGTGTCCTCGAAGGTGCGCCTCCCCATGATCACAGAATGACCCGCGGTCACCCTGAGAAAATACTCGCGATCCTCGGGACAACTCCAGGGCAACGCCCCGCGCAACCCGAGCGCTCCGTTCTCTGCGAGGGCGAGGATCATGGCGAGCGGCTGCATCGAGACTCGATCGTACGACAGTCCGAGCGAACCGCCGATGCGGCGAGCGCGCACCGCCGTGATACGCTGCTGAGCCAACGATGCGTAGATCGATCGGTCTTACTTTTCGCTCGCTCGCTCCGCTGTTCTTGCTGCCGCTCGCCGCGTGCTCGCCCCCGGTCGAGCCGCCTCCCGAAGACGTGATGGTCCCTCCGTCGGATCGCTGCGTCGGCGCGCAGTGCCGCGACGTGACCGCGACGGACAGCGACAACGACAGCGGGACGAACCCCATGGACGGCGGCGGCGGGATGGACGTCACGGACGCGTCGACGCCGACGGACACAGTGCTTCCGCCGGAGGACTCGGGCGATGTCGTTCCGCTCGACGGGAGCGTGGTGCTCGGGCGGTGCACGGGCGTGATGGCCGCGCCGCTCGAGATCGGCTCGGAGCCACGGCAACAAGCGCGAATCGTGTTTCCTGCGCAATCCGCAGCGGGATTCTTCGTCGGGTACCCGCTGCAAGTCGGCGGCGTCGACAAGGTCTTCTTCCACCGCTTCGCCGCCGCGGGAACGTCCATCGCGCGCACCGACGTCGTCGCAGGCCTCCCCGCTGGGCGCATCGGCGGCGGCGCGTTCACGGCGACGCCGAGCGGGTTCAGCTCGGTGTTCCACTCGAATCACGACGGAGGACTCGACATCTTCCTCCAGCGACTCGACGCGATGGGCACGAACATGGGCGCGCCGATCCGCGTCGTCACCGACGGTGAGCTCTCGGAAGACCCGCGCGTCGTCCACACGAGCACCAACGAGGTCGTCCTCTGGCGATCGACGATGGACATGCTCGGCGTACAGCGAATCCTGGCAGCGCGCGTCAACGGCACCACGGTGTCGCCCGCCGTGAGCGTGGGTCCCGACATGACCCAAGCGTCGTCCTTCGACGTCGCCACCGACGGAACGCGCGTCCTCGTCGCCCTCGTCGCGCGCAACTCGCTCGGTCAGGGCAACGTCTTCCTCCAGATCCTCGACGGATCGGGCGCGGTGCAGCGCTCGGTGCAGCTCACGACGGGCGCGTTTGTCAGCGAGTCCGTGAGCGTCGCGGTGCTCGGCACCGACGCGATCGTCGCGTGGACCAACCGCGGCGTCGACGGGACGTTTCGTCTGCGACGGGTCAACCTCGACACCGGCGTCGCTGGCCCTCCGTCGGTCATCCGTGAGTTCGGCTTCGAAGTGTCTCAGTCGTCGATCGCCGTGGACCGCGATGGCCTCGTCGCGGCGATGCGCATCAACACGCCGATGGGCGCGCGCATCGCGGTCGCGCGCGTCGGGCCTGCGCTCGTCCTTCGCGAAGGCCTCTCGGCGATCGCCCCCGCGAGCGCCGGCGAACAAGTCCGCATCGTCGGTCGCGGCGATGGAACCTTCGCGCTCACGTGGGCCGACGAGACGCCGACGCCCATGAACACGACGGTGAAGTTTCAGCTCGTCCGCTGCCCGTAAACGCTACGGCACGGAGAGGGACACTTCGCTCCACGCGCCGTCGTAGCGATGAAGCGCGCTGCGAAGGCCCTGGCTCGACGTCGCGTTCGTCGCGGACAACACGAAGATCACCGGGCGTTCACCAGGGGTTTCGCGATCGACGACGACCGCATCGGGCGGCGCGTCGCCCGCGCGAGGTGTGCCTTCGATCGCGCTCCATCGCCCCTCGACCCACGTCGCGGCTCCTCGATGTCCGTCGTCTCTCGTCCACACGACGGTGGGCGCTGATGTTCCGCCAACGGCAACGATGCTCGAGGCTTGTTGCGCGAGCGCAGGCTTCGTTTGCCACTGTCTCGCCGCCGGATCCCACGCTGCGACGCGCACGTCCGTCGCGTTCGCGCTCGCGCCGATCCACCCCACCAACACGCCGCGCGCTCCGCCGCTGAGCGCAAACTCGCTCGCGCGCTCCTCGATCGAGCGCTCGTCCGCAACGCTCGACGCCGCCGCGATCGGCCCGAGCCTCCGCGCCGAGGCCCGCTGTTCGAAGAGCTCCGTCGCTTCGAGCGCGAGCGAGCGCGGCGACGTTCGAACCGCACGCACGGCCACCGCGCCTCGCTCGGTCGACGCAGCGCGCACGGGCGATCGATCCGCGCCCGTCGGGAGCGTGATCATCGCAGGCGGCGCGTACATCCACGGTCGACACGAAGCCTCGCTCGCGCACGCGACGAACACGCTCGCGAAGACGTCACCGCGCGCGACCGCCTGCGCCAATCGCGCAGACACGAGCGAGGCGTCACCGCCGACGCTCCCCGTGAGCGCCGCGCGAGCGCTCGCATCCGCCGCGCGCCACGAGCCATCCACGAGCTGTTGCAGCGAGCCCGAATCGTCGTTCGACAGAGAAAACACAGGGTGATTCGCGCCGTGCACCAAGACGAGCGTGTCCGCTCCGGCCGGCAGCGAGACCTCGGACACGGTGCGCTCGACCACGCGGAGCAGCCTCGCTCCCGGCTGCAGCGCGATCACCGAGCTCGAGTCGTCGCGGCCGCGAGGGGGAGGCCGAACGTTTGCCGCCGCAGCCGTCTGTCCCGCCAGCAACGGAAGGATCTCGTCAGCGCCCGCTTCGCTCGCCGGCTCGAGGACGACGTACGCGACCATCCCCGCGCCGACCGCGAACGCCGACGGACGAAGCCGAACCGCGACGCGCGCGTCGACGGCGGGCGCCGTGGCGTCTCCCAACTGACCTGCGGTCACGTCTTGATTTGCTGACGAATCGCGCGCGGTGGTTGGCGCAGCGCCGCGCTCTCGGCAGCACACGACCGCCGCGCCGAGCACGCTCACGAGGACGAAGAGGGGGGTTCGCATGAAGGCTGGCGCTCACACGATGAGCTTCGCGCGGCTGACTTCGCGCAGCGGCTGGTCGCGCTCGACGCTCCCGCGTTCGCATGCGCGAAGCAGGCGCCAGATGTGCCGTCCGAGCACGTCGATCTCGGTCGACGCAAACTGCTCTCCGCCGAAGCGCTTGATCGCCTCGGTCTGTGCGCGAAGCATGACCGCGTCTTGCTGAAAGATCTTCAGTCCCAGCGGCTCGAGCACCGGCGCCAACGCCTTGATTGGAATGCGCAGCCGCAGGCTCACCACTGAAAAGAGCTTCGTTCGAAAGTCGCTCACGGGCGTGAGCGCGGTCGTCACGAGCACGTGGTTTTCTCCGCCGAGTCGGTACTCGACTTGCGCGATGCACGGCGCGATGAACCGATCGTAGTGCTCGACGGTTCCAGCGGAGCCTGGGGAGAGAACACGCGCGACGAGGCCCGGCGGTCGAGGCTCGCCGACGTACTCGGCTTCGACGCGATCGCTCGACGCGCGAACGATCGCCTCGATCGTGATCCCGCGGCTCTCGCTGCGAAAGAGCCCCTTGTGCAGAAACGCCGTGTGCGGAACGTCGAGCGCGTTCTCCGCGGTGGCGTGGAGCGTTCCTTCGGCCTCGGTGCGCTGGTACACGTGCGCGTACCGCGCGTCCGAAAAGTGCGCGAACGCGATCGGCTCGTGCGTGGGCTCTTCGCCCTGCCTCGCGTAGACCCACACGAACCCGTCGCGCTCTCGCACTGCAAATGCGAGCGCTCGCCACGCCGCGCTGTCCTTCGCAAACCCCTCGGGACCGAGCGACGGGATGTGCGCGCACCGCCCTCCCTTGTCGAAGCGCCACCCGTGGTACGGACACTGAAGCGTGTCGTCGGGCGCGACGCTCCCCAGCGAGAGCGCGACATTGCGATGCGGACACCGGTCGAGCAGCGCGCCCACCGCGCCGTCGCGCCCACGAAAGAGCACGATCGGCGTGTCGTACAGCGTCCGCGCGATCACCGCGCCCTTCGCGAGCTCATCGCTGTTGGCGAGGACGTACCAGTGATCGAGCGCGCGAGCTGCCGAGACGTGCCCGCGCGTCGCGCCTGCGATCGGAAGCGATCGCTTCGCCGAACCGTCGTCTTGCTTCGCGTGCTCGTCTTCTCCGCGCTCGTCCGCGCGCACTTCGCCGTTGCTCATGACGCGCGAGAGTGTACCGCCCTCGCCCCGTTCGCCGAGCGCGCACGTCCGCGCGAAAGTTGCGCGTGTCCGGCGCGGTCGACGGCTACACTCTCGACCGAGCCATGACCTCGCGCGATCGCCCGCTCGTGTTCGATCGTTGGCCGAAGCTGGCCGAGAGCGTCCCGTGGATGCCGCTCGCAGAGACGCCGACCGCCGTCGAGCGCTGCGACGCGCTCGAGCCGTACACGCAGCACAAAGAGCACGACGTCGACCTCTGGATGAAGCGCGACGACCTGGCCTCGCCGATGTACGGCGGCAACAAGGTTCGTCGCTACGAGTTTCTCTTCGCCAAGGCGCGCGCCCAGGGCGCGACCGCGCTCTACACGCTGGGCGGCCTCGCGTCGACGCAGGCGACCGCGACGGCCGTCCACGGAAGAGCGCAGGGCTTCGACGTGAACCTCGTGCTCTACAATCAAGCCGTGACCGCGTTCGCCCGCGAGGCGCTCTGCATCAACGCGGCGGTCGGCGCGAACATGATTCGTGCACACAATTTCGTGACGGGCGCGCTTCGGCTGTGGCGCGAGCTGCGACGAGCCCCGCGCGGAAGCGCGTTTCTCATCGAGCCCGGCGCGAGCTCGGCCCGCGCGAACCTCGGGTACATCGACGCGATGCTCGAGCTCGCGGCGCAGGTCGACGCCGGCGAGTGCCCTCGCCCCGACGCGATCCTCGTCCCCGCGGGCTCGTCAGGGACGCTCGCGGCCATCGCCCTCTCGCTGCGCCTCTTGCAGTGGAACACCGAGGCGATCGGCGTGCGAATCGCCCCGTGGATCGCGACCAACAAGATCACCATCGGGCACCGGGTGCGATCGACGGCGCGATTTCTCGTCGGGCGCGGCGGCGCGGATCCAGCGTCGTTCGAGGGGGCGCGCTGGTCGGTGCTGCAAGGGTTCATCGGCCCGGGCTACGGAGAGCCGACGCCCGAGGCGATCGAAGGCGCGGCGGTGTGGAAGACGCTCACGGGCGCGACCGGCGAAGTCACGTACACGGGCAAGCAGCTCGCGGCCCTGCGCGCGCTCGTCCGCGAGCCACGCTTTCGCGGCAAGACCCTCTTGCTCTGGAACACCCTCTCGACGCCCCGCCCCATCGTAGGGCCCCACGCGCGATCGCTCGTCCCGCGCGCGTTCGACAGCGTGTTCGAAGGCCCCGTCGTCGCCGATAGCAGCTCCGCGTCGGGTTCGTGACAGGCGCGAACACGCACACCTTGTAAACTCATCCGTTCTCGATCTTGCCTGTCATCCTTCGAACCCGGCTCCGCTGTAGCGTGCAATGCCGTCGATCCTCGACATCGTCGCCCCACAGAAGCTCCTCGAAGCCGCGCGCCGTCGCCTCGCGCGATTCGCAGGCGATCGCCCGCTGCTCGGGTCCGACGACGTGCACGCATCGAGCCCGCCCGCGACGCTTCCCGTCGATCCCGCGCTGCGAAACACGATCGCCGCACAAAACGCAGATCGGACGTACACCACTGCGCGCGCCTGGACGCTCGCTCTCGAGCACACAACGTCCGCGTGGCGCACGCTCGCTGACGAAGAGCTCACCGCGGGCCGATGGCTCCACGCGCAAGCCGCGCGCGCCGCCGCGTGGGCGCTCGGAGACGAGGCGCGGCCCGACGCGCTGGCGTTCGATCCAGACCACGACCCTCGCGACGCGCGTTCGCGCGAGCAGCCGTCGCGTCGCGCGAACGAGCAACCGTGGACGCAGCGCGAGTGGCTCGCGGGCGCGAGCGTCGGGTACGGGCTCGTCGATCTTCCGACGCTCGTGGCGTGGTCCGCGGACGAGAGCTTCGCGGTGCGCACGCGCGTGTACCGCTCGCTCGGCAAAGTGCGACACATCGCGGCGCTCCCCACGCTTCGCGAAGCGACGAGAGACCCGCACCCGTTTTCGAGGGCGCAGGCCGTTCGATCGCTCGGGTGGATCGGCGACGTCGGCGCGACCGAGCGCCTCGTGTTGCTCGCGCGCAAAGATCCGTCGCTCGAAGTGCAGCGAAGCGCTCGCGTCGCGCTCGAGCGCATCGTGGCCTTGTGGGAGCACTGGGGCGAGTGGATCGACCTCGCGCGCGACGCGGATCGCGCGGCCCTCGTCGTCAAGCGCCTCGCGACGCTGCGAGCGTTCGGCGATGTGACATTACCTGTCTCCCACACAATCTCCCTTGGAACGCCCATCAAACGCGTCGACGGCTTTCGCTACGATCCCGCCCAGTGGACCGACGACGCAAGCGCCGAAGACCGTGCGCTCGACGCGTCGCGAAGGGACGCGCGCTCGATCGTCGCGCGCATCGAGGACGCCCGCGCGCGCAAGGACGCGCCGACGCTCATCCTGCTGTGCGCCACCGCGAGCCAAAACGCGGACACGAGCGCGATCCCCGTGCTCCGCGAGCTCACCGAGCACAAAGAGCGCGCCGTGACGTTTCACGCGCGAAGGGCGCTGAGAGCGCTCCGAGCGCGTGCCCCGTGACGAGCGGAGGGCTATCGTCGTTGCATTGAGCGACAGGGGACCGACGACCCGCGAGCCAACCACGGGTGACGTGCTCTCGAGCGAGCCGAGCTCGCGCGAGCTCGCGCGAACGAGCGCGGTGTCACTCGAAGAGATCGACGCGCGCAGCGAGCGAGCGCGAAAACGGCGGAGGCGCGGCCTCCGAATTCTACGTCGGCTTGCGCCCTGGATTGTCGCGGTGCTGGGCATGATTGCGTTGAGAGCTGGCGCGCTCCCGTTGGCTGGAATCGCCGTAGTGCTCGCCAGCGTGACAGCGGGTTTGCTCTACGAGTTCTGGCGGCGACGAGCAGCGCGACGATTCTGGAGCGCGCTGTGGCGCGGGGCAGCGGCAGAGCGCGCCGCAATCTCGGATGGGCGCGACCCTCGCGACGCAACGTCGCTCCCCACCGTCGACGTCGGTCTCATGTGTCTTGCGGTTCACTTTGGCGAGCTCGGGTGGTTCGAGCAGGTCGTCGATCGCCGTCTCGTATCGGGTCCTGATCGACGGCCGCTCGCGGTGAGCCTTCGCGCGATCGCGCTCACGATGCGCGGCTTCACGAACGAAGCCAAAGCGCTCCTCGCGACCATCGAGCCCAGCGACGGATGGAACCGCCTCGCGCACGCACTCGTGGCTCGCGCCGAGGGAGCTGTTGTCTCGGATCTGCCAGCGGCGCACGAGATATGGGCTGATCAACGCGCGCTCCGAATGTTGATCGACGCGGTGTCTCGACCCCAGTCCAACGCCTATCGCGCGCAGCGTTCGCCCGACGGCCGCTACGCGTTTCAGTCGTGGCTCGAGCGCTTCTGCCCGGCCATCGTCCTCGACCCACCCCCGTTTCGTGTCAGCACAGAGGAGCATCCCGCGTCGTGGGATTTCGCGAGCGAAGTAGCGCCCGCCCGACGACCGCGGCCGCTCGTCGCGGACACGACCGTGTCGGTCGTGCTCGGAATCAGCATCGCGGCGATCTCGGCGCTGCGCTATTTCGTGGCGATCAGCAGCAAAGTCTTGCAGGGCGCGATCGTCGTCGCCACATCGATCGCGCTGCTGCTCATGATCCTGCTCGATCCGCAGACCCAGCTGCGGCATTGGCTCTTGCGTCGGCGCCTTCGTGGCCTCGACACGTTGAGTCCCAGCAAGGGCAGCCCCGTTTCCTGGGTTGCTTCGAGGATCGCCGACGAGGCGGCGACTGCGGGCTTTCATACCGTCGCAGCAGAGGTCGCCGAGACCGCCGTCGAGTTGAGCTTCGAACCTGATCGGACCAACAGCACGCTACCCAACTGGGTGACCTTCTCTGCCGCCATCGAGCACATCGCCTGGGCCAATCATCGCGATCGCGCGGAGGCGCTCGTCGCGCTGGCCGAGAAGCTCCGCAGCGAACCCCTCCCCGCGCTTCGCTTTCACACACGGCTCGCGCTCGCGCTCGCCTCTGGCGAGCGTGAGCGCGCGATCGCGATCGCCTGTGATCTCCCTGACGAAATCGAGCTCGATCGCCACGGCGAGCTCGTCGCGCACGCGCTTCAAGCCATCGCGCTCGTCCCCACCGAACGCGATCGCGTCCTGCGACGCATCGAGCTCGAGCCCCTCACCCACGGGCGTCTGCGCGCCGTCGCGCCATGGGTGCTCGAAGAGCTCGCGACGCGCCCCCTCCCCGACGACGCGCAATAAACCCTCAAAGCTCCTTGCGCATCACGACGCGATCACGGTCGAGCCCGCGCTCTCTTTCGCGCGCGCGCATGACCTTCAGCGTCGGCGTCAGCTCGTCCCACGTCAGCTCGCGAAAGCCGAGCGCGCGATACCAAGGCGCGTTCCACCGGACCGAGGTCATCGTGACGAGCGTACACGCGGGATAGCGCTGATCCCTTGCAAATTCGCAGGCGTACTCGACCAGCTTCGTCCCGAGCCCTCGTCGCCCGAACAAGGGATCCACGTCGAGCTCGTCGATGTGAAACGCCCCGTCCACCGGCGCCGCGAGCAAGAACCCCGCGACGCGTCCGCCAGACTCCACGACCCACAACGTCCGCGCCTCGATCCCACGCAAGAGCGCGTCCTCGGGCGTCGGCATCGCGACGTACCGCTCGTACACGTCGGGCATCGCGCGAAAGAGCTCGCACGCAGCCAACTCGATCTCTCTCAAGCGCGGGACATCCTCGAGCCGCGCATCTCGTATCGAACTTTCCAAAGCGGCGTGTCGGTAGGCACCCGCTGCGCGCCGCGCAAGTGCAGGCCCGTCAACGCGCGCGCGCCTGCGCTTCGACCGCGCGCACGTTGTCGTCGTCGAGCGTCCCGTTGAGCACGCGCTCGAACACGACCCTCACGCGCTCGTCCGCCGCGCTCTCGGCGGCGACGCGAACTGCCTCTTCGGCGCCGGGCTCTTTCGTCGCGAGGAGCGCGACCGCCGCGGCCAATCGACGCAGCGTCGGCGCCGCGGCATCGACGAGAATCGCCCGCAAATCATCACGCGAAATCGACTGATTGCGCAGCGACTGCCCCTCCCCGAGCAAGCGCAACAGCGACGCGCGCCACGCATCGACGCTCTTTCCATGGGGGTCGAGCGCCGCGTACGCCTCCGTCGAGATCCCGAGCGAACGCGCAGCGCGCGCCTCGTGAATGCGATCGCGCAACGTCAGCACGGCCTCGTCGCCGAGCGCGATCTCGAACTTCTCGAGCGCGCCCGACTTCAGCCTCGCGATCACCGCGCGGTGCATCACCGTGACCTCTTCGATGTCGTCGAACGCGAAGAACCTCGTCGCGCGAAGCGGCCTCGAGAGCGCGATCCCGTCGACCCCAACGTTGATCGACCAAGGCATCGCGACGGACGAAGCCAACACCCCCGCGAGCACGCAAATCACGGGAATCAGAACGTTCTGCACGCTCCCCGCGGCAAACCACGACGACCCCAACAGCGTCACGATCGGAACGATCGCGCCCACCATCCCCGCGAGCGCCGCAGGCCACCGCGGCCCGAGGATCGTCTTCGCTGTTTTCTGCCTGGCCGCGACGCCGAGCTCCGCGAGCATCGCCTCGCCCGCCTCCGCTCCGGCAACGCTCACTCGCACAGTGTTGCCCGACTTCAGCGTCAGCTCGACGACAGCGCTCGTCGCCGTCGGCGCGACCAGCCACCCGGACGCGATCGACGACCGCTCCACGCGCCGCTTCGTCGACGTCACCCCATCGACGAACTCCAACGAGCCGTCGACGACGCGCGCGTCGACCAGCGCCTCGCGTCGATACAACGCGAGCGCCGTCGCGACGATCGGCAAGATCGGCAGCCAAAAGAGAAACGACCGATCGAACAGAACGCCCGCAGCGCCCCAGTGGTGAATGGGATGCCCTGTGAATCCATAGATCGCGATCGCGACCAGCGCCCAGAGCGCGCCGCCCATCCACGACGCGTGCGCGAGCCTTCGCGCCGTTCCGCCGTAGCGCCACGTGACGAAGCTGAGCGGCTTTTGTGCAGGCGAAGCTCCCATCTGCGACCGCGCGATCGTACCACCGCGCCTGCCCCCTCAACGTCCTCGCAGCTCGTGCAGGACCTTGGGTCCCAACATCCAACCGAAGTCGAAACGAATCAGCTCGTCGATGAACTGACCTCGGGTCATCCTGGTTTTCGACGCAGCATCATCGAGATCCCAGTGCGCTTCGGTGAGCCGTCGAAGCAAGTACGCGCGCCGCGCTTGGGCGACCGAGAGGCGATAGGTCTTCAAGTAGGCGACCGTTCCATCGCGCGCGACGACGCGTTCGCCGGCGTGGTGTTCGCCCTTGCGTTCGAGCGTCGTGACGAAGCGCTCGAGGCGAAATCCATCCATCGCGTAGACGTGTTGCACCATCGCGCTGCGGCACAGCTGGGACGCGGTGAACATCGTCCACTGCTTCCACGCGAGCTCTTCGCGATCGAGCGCCGCGCGAAGCTCTCGGATCGTGCGAGCCGAGCCGGCGTCGATCTTCGCGCGAAACGTCGGCGCCTCGTACCGCGCGTAGTCCAGAAGCTCCGCGGGAAACACGTCGAGCACCATCGACTCGTGCGTTCGCCGGTAGTCCTCGGGCGTCGGCGCGACGAACGCGCCGAAGAGCTCGTCCGCAAAATAGAGGAGCATCCCGCACTGACCGTCGAGCACCTCGAACACGCGAAGCGCCTCGCTGAGCGCAGGCAACGCGCGACCCGAGAGGGCGCGCTCGACGCGCGGGTCCAAACCTCGACGCATCAAGCGCTCGGACCAATCGCGGGTGACCACCTCGGGCCCCGCGAAAAAGAGCGACAAGAGGCCCTCGATCGCGAGCTGCTGCGGCGCAAATCGCAGCGCCTTCGTGCTCGCGCGGCGCGCCATACGAAGCTTCATCTTCACCGAGCACCCGCGGGTGTGAAACCACTTTCCGTCGCTCTCGCGCACGAACGCCGCGCCTTGATTCAGCTCAGCTTCAGCCTCGTCCCCCCAGCCCACCACAAACGAGTGGGGAACGATCGACAAGAACGCGAGCTCGCGATCGGGCTTCGCCGTGTGCGCCCCGAGCCTCGTCACCGTGAACGAGTCCCGCTCGTCCACGCGCGCGAGACACAGCCCGTGGATCGTCTTCGTCCGCACGAGCGGAACGAGCCTCACGCTGCGCCAAACCTGCGAAGCGCGCGGCTCGAGCCCCGCGATGTCGACCGATCCCAGCGAGTGCTTGAACATCACGACGACACCTCCGCGCTCGACGATTCACGCCGCGCCGCGAGGGCCTCCGCGTCGTCGCTCGAGCGCTCTTCGTCCTCTCGATCGTCGTGCTGGCTCGCGCTCATCGACCCGAGAAACGCCTCGACGCGCCCGTCGAGATAGCGCGCGAGCTCGTCGAGCGTCGCTTTGTCATCGGCGAACCGCGCGAACCCGAGCGCCGTCAGAACGTCCTCCGCGCCGCGGACCGACACCATAGGAACCGCCGGACCGAAGCTCGCCGCGCCGAAGCTCGCCGCTTCGAACACAGGGTTCACGTGGACGATCGACACCGTTCGCTTCGGGTCCACCGACGCGCGATAGGCCGAGAGCACCGACGCGAGCGCGCCGGGCGGGTCGTTTTCGTACCCGTCGCTCACGATCACCACGAGCTCGGGCTTGTGTTCGAGCGCGTCGAGCACCTTCCACGCGAGCCGCGTCGATCCGCGCGGCTCGACGTCGATCCAGCGCGAGTCCTCGGGCGCGCTCGTCCAAAGCCCCGTGTAGGCGCGAGACGCGCTTCGCAAGAGCGCGTCGATCGCCACGGTCACGGCGAGCGGTCGCATGCGTTTCTCCCGCGAACCGACGGTCGAATAGCTGTTGTCGAGCACCGCGACGACGCGCCCGAGGCGCATCGGAGACCGATCGCACACGCGCGCCACGCTCGCGTCCATCGCCGCGAGGAGCTCGTCTCGTCGCTCGCCGCGCTCCTGCGCAGCGAGCGCGAACGCGAACTGCGCGATGCGCGTCGGGGCCTCCTTCGAGAGCTCCACCGGCGCGACGTCGGCCTCTGCCCGCTGTGCGGCGAGCTGCGTTCGAAAGCGCTCGCTGCGCGTCATCATGGGCGCGATCTTCTCGAGAAACTCGTCCTTCGCGATCTTGTGCTTGCGCGCAAAGCCGACCGCGACGCTGTAGGGCAGCTCGAACACGCTCGTCGCCGCGTAGTGCGCGGCGCGCCAGCGCTCGAACAGCGCGGTCTCGTACCGACCGTCCCGCGTGTGGCGCTCGAAGAGAAAACGCCCGATTTCGCCCGCGGTTCGAAGGTGAAAGTGCCCCACGATCGTGCGTAGCGCGCGGCGATACTTCACAGCGTCGAACGTCATGTCTCGCGTCGCGAGCCACTCGGACACGACCGCGCGAACACGACGGTTGGTCACGCGCCGCTCGCACACGCGCTCGAACAAGCGGTACACGCGCTGCGGCGGCATCCGCGCGAGCGTCGTCGCGACGAGCTTCGCCTCCGTCGCGCGCTCGAGCTTCGAGACTTTGTCTGCGCCGCACAGCAGCTCCGTGACGATCCGCGCCCGAGCGTGGTCGTTGATCCCCGCCGCGAGCGTCCGAGAATACAGCGGCCGATAGTGTCGACACACGTATTCATGCAAGAAGTCGAGCGCGAGCGACTGCCCCTTGGCGTCCTCGTAGAACTCCGCCTGCGACGTCGCCGACAAGCACGCGTTGATGAAGAGGACCAGGTCCTCGCGCTCGATGCGGTCTTTGTGGAGCTGCACGGTGATCCCAACGCTGGGTGACAGCGGCGCTGCGAACGAGCCGACGGTCGCCGCTCGCGCAGCGCCGTCGGAAGAGAATACCCGGGGGAAAGACCGAGGTGACGGGTCTGAAGGTCAACCTTCCAAGGGTCGTTTCGGAAGTCACCTCGAAGGCCCGCCGGGCGGCGACGATGGTGCGTCGCGCATCGTTCGCTGTAAAGCACCCCGCCTCTTCGCGCACAATCGCGGTCGTGAAGACGTTCGACTACCGCGTCGCCAACGCTCGCACCGACGCGCGAGAGTGCTACCGGTGCGGCGAGCGCATCGCGCTCGACGAGCTCGTGATCGAGGGGATGTTCTTCCCACTCGACGCGAACTTCGACGACGCAGACGACGAGGCGTACTTCAACGGCGAACGCAGCGAGCGGTTCACGCAGCGCTACCACCTGCTCTGCGCCGTCGACGTCGACGTCGACGCCTTTCTCGAAGCAGCGCGACGCTCCAAGGATCCCTCGCCCGAGCTCGACGACGCCCGAAAGCTGGCAAACGCCCGACGCAAGGCCATCGTCAGCCTCGCGCGCTCGCGCGAGCTCGGCGCAGCTCCCGTCGCTCGCACGAGCGCTGACATCGAGCCCGCGCGCGACCGCAAGGGACGCCCGCGCGTGACCGTCGTCGTCATCGGCAGCGCCTCGTCCTCCAACTCCCGCTCGTGGAACGCCGTCACCGAGCTCACGCACGACTACACCATCACGTCCCCGCTCCGCGAATACGTCCTCGACGCGTACGTCGGCAACGTCACGGCGATGGTCGGTCGCGACCCTTCGCAGCCGCTCGTCGCCGCGGTGTTCGCCGCGCTCGACGACGTGAAGATCGTCAAAGCGCAGCGCGACAAGCTCGCAGCGCTCCGCGCGCTCAACGCTCCGACGCCGCTGCTCTGGCTCATCGGACCCTCGACGCGCGACAAGGTTCGACGCGACGCGAAGATCCTCGCGCTCCGCGAAGAGCTCGCGCGGGTGGGGTTCGCCGCAGACGAAGCGCCGTCTCTGTGCGCGGAGGTCGTGGACGAAGCGGCCCTCCGCGAGCTCGCGCTCGCGCTCGACAGCGCCAACCACGAGACAGCCACCCCGAAGACCTTCACAGGCGCGCTCGACAACGCCGTGGTCGCGATCGAACAAGCGCTCGCAGACGACGCACGCGAACAGTTTGCCCCGCTCGTAGACAGCCTAGCGACGATGATCAGCACGTCGATCACCCGCACGCCCAACGCGCAACGCACCCTCGTCGCATCGGACATCTCGACGCGCGTTCGCGCCGCGGCGTGCGCCGCGCTACGCGAGCCCGCGGCCCGCGAACGAGCGCTCGTGCTGCTCGGCTACTTCGAACACCGCGAGGACGCAGCGGCGATCGACGCGCTCTTGCGATCGATGCTCGACGAGGAGGGCCGCACGTTTCATCGCAGCTTCGCGACCGCGACCGCGATGCTCGAACGATGGGCCCCCGCGACGCTGCACCGCTTCGCCGCCGACGCGATCATCGCGCCCACGACCGGAAAATCACGGTACTGGCAGCTCGCTCCGCTCTTGTCCTCGTGCGACGACCTCGCGATCGCCGCGCTGCTCCGCGACTTCGCAAAGAGCGCAAAGAAGAGCGACTTTCGTACCTCGATGGCCGAGCTGCGCGCGGTCGAAATCGAAGCGCGCGCCGCCGCGGCGAAGCGAAAGAGAGCGGCGAGCGACGATCCGGCCGAGCTCGATCCCGAGCCGTAGCGCACACGTCCGGCGCCACATCGATTCGTCAGCGAATTTTCAGCACGACGTCAGCGCGCTCGCACCGTAGGCCTCGCGCGAAAGATCGCGTCGGCCCACTGGTCGTACGCCTCGGCAGAGGGATGAAGTCCGTCGCTCGCCCACATGGACGCGTCCGCCTGACGGGTCATCAGCGCCGTGAGGTCCAGCCACTCGCCGCCGATCGCGCGCGCCTCGTCGCGGAGGATGGCGTTGAATTCACGCACACGATCGAGCAGCGCCGCGCTCTCGCCGAACGCGGCGCCCGTCGGCGATCGAGGCCACTCGGGCTGCGGGATCGCGACGATGTCCGCTGGCGCGACGGACGCCGCGAGCGCCGCGCGAAAGATCCGCTGAACGTCACTGCGATACGTCTCCGCGGTCCCGCGTCGGACGATGTTGTTCGCGCCGATCGCGAGCGTCACGAACGACGGCGAAAACGACGCGAGCAACGGGACCTCGCGCGCGAGTACGTCCGCGGTGGTGTAGCCGTTGACCGCAGGATTGTTGGCCTCGACCGCGACTCCTGCCTGTCGCCAGCGCTCGACGAGCCGCGCGGCGAAGCTCTCGCTCGGGAGCGAGCCCGTGCCCGCGGTAAACGAGTCGCCGAGCGACAGATAGCGCTCGACGAGCCCTGCGTCGCGCGCGAGCGCATCCGGGGCCGACGCGTCGACGCCAGTTCCACCGCTCGAATCGCGGGGCTCGGGCGACGGTTGCGGGCGGCATCCAGCCGCGAAGAGCCCCGCCAACGCGAAGAGCGACCGTCGTGAAAACTCCATGAACAGCGCGAGTACGCCGCGCAGCCGCGCTCGGATTCACGCGCGATCGTCAGCGCCCGCGCGCGGCGTTGACGACCTGCGACCAATCCGTGTTCGCCGTCACCGAGAGGAAGATCGTGTTGGTGGCAGAGACGTTTCGCCCCGCGACCGTGCGCGCGTACGAGAGATTGAGCTCGGTCGACGGAGAGAGCCGCGCGATCACGCCGCCCGAAACATCGAGCAGATCGCGGTCGAGCCTCACCTCTCGCAAGAGCAAGTTGAACGTCGGATCGTTGCCGCGACCGTAGTCTTCGGCGGGAATCGTCGGGTCCAGCGCGGCCACGGAGATCCCGATCACCTTGCCTTGCGTCACGCTGTACTGGCCCGTCACGCCCGCGAAGAACACGAAGAGCCTGCCGATCGACTGCCCGACGCGCAGTGATCCCTGAATCTGCTGCCCCGCCCCTTCGGTGCGCGCGACGAACGTCGCGTCGAGCCTCACGAAGGTCCCTGTTCGAAATCCGAGCCCCATCAACACCGAGGCGCTCACGTCGAGCTGCCCGTCGCCCAACGTCACGTCGTCCCGGATATTTGCAGGTCGAACGAGCTCTCCCGCCCGCGCGAGAAAGTCCGCCGTGCTCGTCGGTCGGTCTCCAAACGTCCCCTGCGGAGGCGCGTAGCCCGTCGGCATCTTGAAGCGCAGCTCCGCCGCCATGACGAGCGGCGAGATCGACAAGAACTGGTAGCGAAGCGCGAGGTTGATGTCCGCGACTCCCGCAGCGGCGCGAGACAAGTTGATGATGTTGCGGCGGTAGTAGTCCGCCTCGAGACCCATGAAATCCATGGGCCTCGGGAGGAGAATCACTGGATCCGCCGTGTACGACACCAAGCGAAACGGCACTGTGAGCTCGAACTCGAACCGAGGCGCGACGCCTGCGCGGAGACCAGCGAACATCGTTCCGCTGTGAAATTGCCCGCGAAGCGAGAACGGGATCTCACCGGTCAGCCCGCGGACGTTCGCGCCCTCGGAGAAGAACTCGCTGTTGGCGTACTGATAGTAGACGCCGCTGCTCGCCGCGATGCGGCCAGGGCGCAACACCCACGGCGACGCTTCGCTCGCGTCGGCCAGAGAAAATGCAGCCGCAGCCGCGCAGAGCGCAGCGCGCGCCGCGTTCTGTCGAACACCTCGCTCCATCGTCCGTTGCTCCTCTTCGAGTACTCGAAGCTCCGTCAGAACGAAAGCGGCGCCTCGTCCTCACCCTCGGGGGGCCGACGCACCGGCTGCGCCGCGGGCCGCGGCTGCACGACGGGCTGCGCCGGTCGCGTCGTCACCGTCGTCACCGTCGGCTGCGTGGCGGGCTGCGTCGCGGGCGCGCTCGCGACGCGCGCTGGCGTTTGCGCCGGTTGAACGACCGGCGGCGCGACGGGCTGAACAACCGGCGGCACCGCAGGCTGCACAACGGGCGTCGGCTGAGCAACGGGCGTCGGCTCTGGCGCACGCGCGACGACCGCCGTCGGCCCCGTGGAGGTCGCGTTCGACGGCGCTTGCACACGCGCGACGCGCCCCGCGTTCGACGGCGCTCGGACCACGACGCGCGTCTCCGGCGATGCGACCGGCGGAGGCGTAGGACGCTCGACAGGCACGAGCGCTGGCGGCGTCGCGACAGGCGTCGCGGGCGCTTGAACCGTGGGAGGCGCGACCGGCGCCGGAGTCGACTCGGTACGCGCGCTCGTCGCCACGACGGGCGAGCGCGCTGACTGCGCCATTTCGCGGTTCGCCCGCATCGAACGAACGGTCACCGCGCCCACCGCGCCAGCGCCGAACAGCGCACACGCAATCAAGATCGCCGCCATCGGCTTGCGCGAGGTCGCGCGCGAAGGGCGATCCACCGCCGTTGGAGGCGCCTCGATCGCGACCGAGTCGCGACGCGCAGGACGATTTCCGTCGGGGCCGATTTCGATGGTCTCTTTCGACACAACGGCCGTGCTCGTCGGCGTGGGCGTCGGGACGATCGAGCGCAGCGCCGAGGGCGTGACCGAAGCGCGCGCGGACGCGACGGCCGACACGCGCATCGCGCGGGGCGCGACGATCCCGATCGCATCCAACATCGCCGCGAGCTCTCGCGCGTTCTGCGGGCGCTTTTCGACCGCGCGATCGAGACACGCGTGAACGATGTCCACGAGCGCAGGATCCACCGACGGAGCCGCCTCCGCGAGCGACGGAATCGGCGCCGTGCACACCCGCACAGCGACCTCGTGAATCGTCTGCCCGTCGAACGGGAGCACGTCTGCGACGAGCTCGAACAAGAGCACCCCGACCGCCCACACGTCCGCCGCAGGCGAGGCGCGGCGCGCGTCCATCATCTGCTCGGGCGCCATGTAGTAGATCGTCCCGAGCGCCGAGCCGTCGGACGTCTGCGTCGTCGCGTGCTGCACGCGCGCGATCCCGAAGTCGAGGAGCTTCACGCGAACGCCCCCCTCACCGTCGCTCGCCAGAAACACGTTCTCTGGCTTCACATCGCGATGAACGATGCCAGCCTCGTGCGCCGCCGCGAGGGGCTCGAGCATCTCGCGCACGATCGCGAGCCGCTCTTGCAGCGACGGATTCGCCCGCTGAATGTACGAGTCGAGCGGCTCTCCCTCGAGAAGCTCCATCGCGAGATACGGGCCCGCCGAGGGGTCGTCGCCCGCGTCGAACACCTTCACGATGCCCGGGTGCCCGAGCGCCGCCGCGACCTTCGCCTCGCGCACGAAGCGAACACGCGTGAGCTCGTCAGCGCTCGTCTCGTCGCGCAGCACCTTGAGCGCCACGACCGCTTCGGTGTGCTTGTGTCGAGCGACGAACACCGCGCCCATCCCGCCTTCGGCGAGCAATCTTTCGACGACGTATCGCTCCCCCACCACATCGCCGGGCACTGGCATCTTCTGCTGCATCGTCGCTCGCTCCGTCCGTTGGCTCTCGACCTACGCTCTTCGATGCCGATCGGTTCTGCTCGTCACGCGCGCGGCGCTGTCTGGGTCATCGATTCGCGCGCCGCGAACCGATCGTACCACTGCGACAATGTAGGTCGCGCTCCGCGAATGTCGCCGAACACCTCGCGAAACTCGAGCCAACCGATCGTCGCGCCCGCCGAGATCTGCGCGAGATCGACGGGCGAATCGAGGAAGCTCGCGGCCTCGCGCTCGAGCGCGTCGAGCCCCTGCAACGCCTTCTCGCGCTGGCCATCGAGCCACGGGCCCCACCAGAGCTCCTTCGGTCGATGCGCTCGCTCGTAGAAGTGAAGGATCCCCGCGTCGAGAATCCCATCGCAGAGCGCCTGCAATCGCAGCACACGAAATCGAGCCGCGCCCGCAGTGGGCAACACCGTCGTGTCGCCGGCGATCGAGCAGAGGTACTCGCAGATCACCGGCGAGTCGTAGAGCGCGCTGCCGTCCTCGAGGATCAACGCAGGAATCTTGTTGAGCGGGTTCGTCTTCGAGAGCGTCGGGTCGGCCTTCGTCGGCGTCGGACGCAACAGCTCGGTCTCGATGCGATCTGCGAGCCCGAGCTCGCGCGCGGTCACGAGGACCTTGCGAACAAAGGGCGAAGTCGGCGTGTAGTAGAGCTTCACGCGCGCATCATGCGCGAGGCGCACGCGGCTGTCACCGCCGCGGCGCGACGCTCGATCGTGGCTTCACGGACACACGAAGGTCGGAGCGCACTGGAGGCTGCCCAAGCCGAGCGGCATGCAACAGCGCTCGAGAAACGGCGTGCATCGCGTCCCGCAGCTTCCGCAGTTGCTCGCGTCGTTGGCGACGCACGCGCCCGCGCAACAAAGCTGCGCCGACGTGCACGCAGGAAAGCACTCGTCTGGCCGCAAGCATCGGCCTCCCCTGCACGTCGTTCCTGCGGCGCACGTCGCGCCCGTCGTCCCGCACACGCACGCGCGACCGACGCACATTTCGCCCGCGGGACATCCGCCCGGACACGCAGGGCCGCACACGCCCGCAGTGCACAGCTGCCCCGCGGCACACCGCACGCCCGACTCGCCGCACCCGCACACGCCCGGAGGAACGCACCGCTCGCCCTGCGTCGTGTCGCACGCGGGGCTGCACATCGGCGGCGGGTCGATGCACGTCCCAGCGTTGCAGCTCCCGCCCGCCATGCACGCGTTTCCGCAGCGGCCGCAGTGCGCGAGGCTCGATTGCGGATCGACGCACGCGTCGCCGCAACACTCTTGCCCGAGCGCGCACGCCGCGGACGCGCCGCACCGACACACGCCCGACTCGCAACGGTGACCCGGTCTGCACGCCGGCGAGCACATCGCTTGAACGTCCGCGATCCCAGAATCGATGGTCACGCCCGAGTCGACGCCGGTGTCCATCGGCGACGTCGGCCGATCGGACGCGACGTCTTGCGTCGTGATGGTGTCCGCCATCGCGCCGACGTCCGCGCGATCCGCGCGAGGGCCGCTGTCCCGCGGAGTCGTGGGCATCTCGATGCCAACGCACGCCCCGAGCGATGCGCCAGTGACGAAGCAAGAGAAGAGTCGAGCGCGGCTCATCGCGCACGATCGTACCGCGGACTCGCGGAGACGCACGAGAGTCGCGCCAGTATCTTTGCTGGGAATCTCGCGCAACTTGGGCGATGCTTCGATCCTCTGGAGGAAGGAAGTACAACGCATGGCAACCTGGCTCGTCCCGTGTCCTTCGTGTTCGCGTCACGTCAACGCGAACAGCTCGTGCCCGTTCTGCGGCAGCGCCGTCGAGGCCGCCGCCGCACCCGAATCGCACAACGTGCGGCTCCACCGCGCTGCGATGATCGGCCTCGGCGCCGCCGTCGCGCTCGCCACGGCGTGCGCTCCCGTCGCTGCGTACGGCGCCCCGCCGCAAGACACCGGCATCGTTCAAGACGCGACCCCCCAAGACACTGGAATCAATGACAGCGGCGGCCCTGCCCCTGCGTACGGCGCCGCCCCCGTCGACGCCGGAACAGACTGACCGTCACTCGGGCATCGGGCTCAGCGCGACGGGATCTTCGCCTCGAAAGATCATTCCCTCGCGGTTCTGAACGCGCGTGATGGGGGGCACCGACAGCTCGACGATGTCCGTTCGCTCGATCTCGAGCGCGGGGTTCTTTCGAGCCTCGTGCTTCGGAGGGAGCGCGTCGAGCTCGTCCGCCGTGAACGCGCGCTTCACAACGCGCCGCTGCAAATAGGTCCCGCGCTTGAAGAACACCGGGAGCTCCTCCCAAATGAGCCCTTGCTCGCGCATCATTTGGACCATCTCGCGCTGGCTCTTCTCGTGGAGCGCGTTGTGCGAAAACTTGCTCCGCGCCGCAGCTTCGACGCTGTTTCTCGTCGCGTCTTGCTCGCGCCACACGAGCACGTTCGCCGCCTCGGCCATCGTCGGAACGCTCCACACGCGCGCGTCGAACGTCGGCATGTTCGCGAGCGTCCGAGCCGCGAACTTCTCCGGCAACGCCTCGGGCAACAGGTGATTGAACGCCCCCGTCGCCTGCGCCGCGAGCTGCGAGCAGAGCTTCTGCACGCGCCCGTCGAACCACAGCTGCTCCTTCGGGTCGTCCGCGTAGAACACCAACGTGATCTCGTCCGACTGCGTGTACGCGAGCCGCGCTCCGCTCTCGCGCAATAGGTGCCGCGCCGTCTCGATCATCAATCGCGAGAGCCTCGGGTCGAACGGCTTCTCGAGCCCGCGCGTGTACGTGCTGAACGAGCGCCCGTCCACCCGCGCGAGCCCCGGCACGAGCGGCATCAGCCGCCGCGACGCCTCGACCCCCTCGTACGCCTTCATCCGATCTTCGAGCGAATCCATCGCTGTTTTCCTGCGGTCAACGCGCGAGCCACGCCGACTTGATTGTGTGTGTGTTGTCTTCTACGGAGCGCCCGACACCTCCGCGTCGAGCGCGCTCTCCGACGAGAGCGGCGGCATCGGCGGGACGACCTCCGAGTCCGACAACGGACCCGTCGGCTGCGTGCATCGGCCGAGCGCCGCGAGGTCCGCGCTCGCCACGGACACGATCTCGCTTGGGGCGTTCGCCACGCCTTGCGCGCGCTGTAAGGCCTGCATCGCCGCCGCGCAATTGGCCGTCGCCGCGTGCGCTCGCCCGATGCGATAGTGCGCGTACGCCACGAGCGCAGGGTCTTGGCTGCTGCGCGCGACCTGCTCGTAGAACTGTCGCGACGAGTCGTGATCCTGCGTCGCGCGAAAGAACTCGCCGAACGCCAAGTACGCGTGCGGCACGAACACGCTCGCGGGAAACCGCTGAATGAGCAGCAAATACCCTCGTCGCGCATCGTCCATGCGCCCCGCGCGCTCCGCAGCGTGGCCCAATCGATACGCAGCCTCGTCGCAGCGCGAATACCTCGGGTGCTGCTCGAGAACCGCGCGCAACGCGCGAGCCATGTGCCCGTACCTCCGCGTCGCACCTTCGGATTGCACGGGTTCTGGGGCGCGCCGCAGCGCGCGCTCCGCAGCCCGCATCAGCGCAGAAGGCCGCGAAGGATCTCCCGCCGCCAGCCCGAGCGCCGCGTCCACCTCGCGCTCGGTGGGATCGAGTTCGGACAGCGTCGGCTGCGTCGGCGTCGCCACGACGGTCGGGGCGTCCCCTCCGCTCGGCGGCGGCCGATACGACACTTCTTCTTGCGTCGCCGCGCTTCCACCCGCGCACGCAGCGATCGTCGCGACCACACAAAGACCAGCACACACGCTCGCGTCGCGAGCTCGGGTTCGCTTCATGGCTCGTCGCGAGCGTAGCGCGACATCAGCCGCCCACGAAGCGCCGCAGCCACACGCGAACGGGCTCGTGATCGAGCGTCGCGGTCGGGACCTCCGCCTCGGCGTACACCTCGGGACACGCGGGAAATTCCGCGTTGAATCGTCGCGAGCCGACGGCGCGCGCCGTGCGTCGCTCGAACACCGAGAGCGCCGCGACCTCGCGTCGAAGGGTCATCGTGCGACGCTCGCGCGGCGCGATCGTGTAGCGACACAGCTTCGACTGAACGCCCGCCCGAAAGTACGCGACGAGGTCGACGTCACGAAGCGTCTGGGGATCGCCAAACGACTCGCCCTGCTGCGCCACGAGCGTCCTTCGACCCGCGCTCGACGGAACCTCTCCTGGCAAGAGCGCCGGCTGCCCCGCGCGCCATCCTCGAAACACCTGTTCTCGCAGCGCGCGCGAAGACAGCTCGATCCGCGCGGAGAGCGGCGCCGCTCCCGGAACGCGCACCGACAACTCGAGCGGAACCGTCGCGCTTCGATCGAACACAACCCGCGTCGGCGTCGCAGCCACGAGCTCGTCCCACGCGATCGGAACACGCACCACGCCGTCCGCCGTCGCGTCTCGTTGCGTCCGTCCGAGCTGCACCGCCGTGCGCGCCACGACCGTGAGCGACAGCCCCTCGCGCTCGTCGAAGGTCCCCGAGCACCGCGCTCCGCGGCACTGAATCGTGCTCGTCCCCGTCGCCGCGTCACGCGCGACCACGATCGTGGCAGGCCGCGTAAAGTTCGTGACGACCTCGGATCGCCCGTACTCCGACGAGATCGCCACGCGCAACCGCTGCTGCTCTCCGTAGGGCGCGGCGCTCACATCGCACCGAAGCCTCTCGCGTCGGCCGCCGCTCGCCTCGGGCGTCGCCGCTGCAGCGTCGCGGGTGCACCGCACAGGGGACTCGATCGTCTCGCCGAGCACCGTCCCGACCGCGAGCGTCACCTCGAGCGCGAGCGTGTCGCCGCGCAGCTCGCTCGCGACGATCTGCGCGGTCGGAACCGCGGCGCGCGCGAGCTCGACCTGCGCTGCGCGACGACGGAAGTACCCCACCGCCGCGAGGCCCCCGAGCACGAGCACGCCGCCGCCGAGCAGCACGCCGGCGACGAGCTTGGTCCGCGCTTTACCTTCCTGCGCGCGCGCGACGCGACGCGCTTCGACTTGCGCCGCGGTCGTCGCGCTGACCGTCGAAGCCTCGACGAAGCGCGCCCCTTCGAGCGCGCCGGCCTTGGTCACCGCCGCCCCCGCAGGAGGAACGATCGACTCGGGCCTCACGACATCCACTGGAATCCCGAGCGCCGCGTCCTCCGCGGCCTCTTCGTCCGTGGTCGCCGCGCTCGCATGCGCAGCGCCGCCGTTGATTGTGTGTGTCGGCGCGGGCGCCTGCGCGCTCGGCGCTGGTTGCGCGCCCGGCGTTGGTTGCGCGCCCGCCGGCGCGAATGCCCCCGTCGGAGGAATGCTGTTGGTCCCCCACGTGCTCCCAGCGGCTCCGACGGACCACGCCGACGCGGGCGCTCCCCATGAGCCGCCGCTCGCAGTGCTCGTGAGCAGCGCCGCGATCGCCGGGTGCTCGCGCACTGCGACCCATTGCGTTTCGCCGACCGCACAACAGAGGGCGCGGTCGTCGAGCTCGTTGCGCTGGAGCATCGCCACCACCGTCGCAGCGTCGAACGGCCCGCGCTGCTGCCCCTGCGAATCGTGGACGTACAGCGTCATCGTCGAAGGGCGAGACTACCACTCGCTCGCGACGAGCACTGCCTCTCCATCGCCGAGCGCGTCGAAGACGAACCCCGTCGACCAGATCGCCAACAGGGGCTCGAACGGATTCGCGAGCGCGCGAAAATCCCGCAGCCTCGCCGCGGTGATCCCGTCTGCGCGAGCGACGCCTGCCGCCGCGAGCTCTTGCCACAGCCTCGCCAGCGAGCTCTCTGCCGCCGCGAGCGACCACCACGAGGGACGCGGCGCTGGGTCCGTGGGTCCATATCCCACCGGCAATTGATAGGGCAGCTCCGCGAGCACCGAGGCGATCGTGGCCCGAAGCGACTCGCTCCAGTAGCTCTGCCGCTCGGTCCGCCATCGAGACGCGTCCACCGTGCGCCACGAGAGCCTCCGGACGCGCTCGACGCCCCACGGCTCGAGCCGCTCGATGACCTCGCGAACGAGCGCCTCGGCCGCGATCGCCCCTTCGCAGTCCGCAGCGATCGACACACACGCGCGAAGCGTCCGCGGGGACGCGCTCACCGGATCGCTCACCTTCGATCGACTCGGCGCGGCGCCCGTCGACCGACGACGCCCGCGAGCTCCGTACTCCGGAAGCTCGGCGCGCTGGATGGACTGCGCAATATGCCCACGAAACCCACGCGCCTCGCTGCCCAGCCACTCGACCGGAACGAATCCCCTCGACGCGATCAGCTCCCACGCCTCGGCCGCGCTCATCGTGACGCTGGCGCTCGCGGTCGGCCCGCGACGCGTGACCCTCGCCTCCGACTCGAGCCGCGGCGCCGCGCCGAACGCCCACGACAGAGTCAGCCCGTCATCCGTCCACGCGGCAGCGAATCCGCTCGCCGCCAGTGCGCCCGAGATCGCCTCCTCGCTCGTCTCGAACAGCGCCGCGAGCACGCGCGCGAGCTGGGCCCGATCGGGACGCAGGATGCAGTCCGCGAGCGCCGCCCGGTCGTGCATCGCGTGAGTGCACCCAGCAGCGCGCAACGCCCCCAGCGCCGATCGCGTGAGCACTGCCCTCGCCTGCGCGTCGCGCGAAGGATCGTCGCTCGCGACGAAGCCGACGATCTGCGCGTCGTGGGCCGACCGCTCCACCAATCGACCGCATTCACTGCAGCGCGCGGACACTTCGACGCGAGCCTCCGCGCGCGCAGAGCGCCACTCGAAGCGGACCCCAGACGTGTTCGACTCTCGAGTCATCGTTCGCGCTCGCGTTATCGCAAATCGCCCCGGCCGCGCCACCCTGCGGGTGCTCTGCCCCGCGGCGGCAACGCGCGTGCAGTGAACCCCGCGACGTCTCCCGCGCGCGAAGGACGACCACTACGCCGCACGAACGCCGCTCGAGACCGCCGCGGCCGTCGTCGACGGCGCGATCGTGTAGCGCTGCTCGCGACACCAAGCGACGGCCGCGAGCAACACGCCGCCCGCGTCCGGCCCGACGCACGCGAAGAGCACCGTGCTCGTGCGCTCGCTCACCACCGCCGCCACGGACTCGTTGCCTCGTTGCCTCTGCACAAGCTTCACTCGCATCGCTTCGACCTCGCAGCGCTATCTACGCACGCCGAACGCGGAGCTCCACTCTGTGACGTTCACGAGTGACGTATTCTGTCACACGGTTGCGATGCGTTCGAGCACGACGATCGCCACGTCTTTTGCTGCGTCGATCGCAGATCGCTCGACATAGCCCTCGACGAAAAAGAGCCCGTCGCCCTCGGGGTCGGGGATCGTCTGTCGCACGCGCCAACGGCCCTGTCCGTCCGGCGCGAGGACGGTGAGCTTCGGATCTCGCCCCGGCCTGTCCGTGCGAATGCGATCGAACTCTTCCCAGTACTCGCGCATCGCGCGCTCGAGCGCCTCGGCCGTCCACTGCACGTCGCCGTCGCGCACGTACGCGAGCGCCTCGGAATACTCCTTCGCCGCGAGCGCCGCGAGAAACAGGTGCATCTCTGCGCGAACCCGCGCCGCGAGCGCCCGCTGCGCCTCGTGCTCCTTGCGTTCGCGCTCGCGCTCGATCGCGCGCGGGTCTTCGTCGAGGGCTCTTTGCGCGTCCTTGGTCGACGGAGCGCTCTGCAAGCTCTCCCACTCGTCGACGAGGCTCGAGTCCACGCGACGAATCACCGCTCTCAAGAACGCCGCGACGTCGATCACCGCGTCGTCCTTCGCGGACTCGGGGACGGTCTGCATCACGACCTTGTAGACGTCGCTCAAATACCTGAGCAGAACGCCCTCGCTTCGCTGAAGCCCGTACTCGCGAACGTACTCGTCGAAGCTGCAGTAGCGCTCGTACATCTCCCGCGCGACCGACTTGGGCCGGACGTTTTCGTCGCCGACCCAGGGGTGGACCTTCTTCCACTCGTTGAAGGTCTCGTAGACGAAGTCCCGCAGCGGCTTTGGGTACTCGAGCTTCTCGAGCTCGGCGACGCGCTCTTCGAACTCGACGCCCTGCGCCTTGAGCTCGTCGAGCTTCGCGCGCTTCATCGCGTCGAGCTGCTTGTGCAGCACGACGTCAGGGTTTTCGCAGACGGACTCGGCGAGCGTGAGCACATCGAGCGGATAGCTGTCGACCTCGCGCTCGAGCTTCTGAACGGTCTCGACCAGCCACAACGCGAGCGGCTGGTTCATCGCAAACTCTTGCTGCAGCTGCATCGAGACGCGAACGCGCTGGCCCTTGCGCCCCTCGGTGCGCCACGTCTCGATGATCTTCGCCTCGATGAGCGAGCGAAAGAGCGCCTTCGCCGTCGCGCGCTCCTGGCGCTTTCGCTTCTGCTCGAGGGCGGAGGCCTCGATGAGCTGCATGAGCTTTCCGTAGCCGCCGCGCCGCGTGTCGATGTTGCCTTCGATGAGGTGGATCAACATGGCGTGCGTGACGCGAAACTGCGACGCGAGCGCCTCGGGCTCCCGCGCGCGCATGCGGTCGAACGTCCCGCGGTCGTAGTGAACGAACCCGTTTTCGGGCGGCTTTCGTCGGACGATCTTGCGCAGCTTCGCGGGGTCGCCCGCGGCCTTGGCCTCGAGCTTGAGGTTCTCGATCACGTGCTCGGGCGCTTGCACGACGACGTACCCGACGTTGTCGAAGCCCTTGCGCCCCGCGCGCCCGGCGATCTGCCGAAAGTCCCTCACGCTCAAGAGCGCGGTCTTCTCGCCGTCGAACTTGAAAAGCTGTGTGAACAGCACCGTCCTGATCGGGACGTTCACCCCCACCCCGAGCGTGTCCGTCCCGCAAATCACCTTGAGGAGCCCCTTTTGCGCGAGCTTCTCGACGAGCAGCCGGTACTTGGGGAGCAGCCCCGCGTGATGCAGCCCCACGCCGTGGCGGACGTACTTCTGCATGTCCTTGCCGTACGGCGAGTCGAAGCGCACCTCGTGGGTCGCCTCCGCGAGCAGCCGCTTCTCGTCTTTGCTGCAAAAATCCTGGCTCATCAGCGACTGCGCCGTCTCGGCCGCCGCGCGCTGCGTAAAGTGAACGACGTACACAGGCGCCCGCCCGTCCTTCACGAGCTCCTCGACGACCTCGTGAAACGTCGTCTCGCTGTACGTCCACTCGAGAGGAACGGGCCGCTGCTCGCTCCGAACCAGCGCGGTCTCGCGCCCGGTGAGCTTGGTCAGGCGCTCGACGAAGTGCTCGGGGTTGCCGATCGTGGCCGACATCAGCACGAACGTCGCTTGCGGAAGCGTCAGCAGCGGGATCTCCCACGCGACGCCTCGCTCGCGGTCGGCGTAGTAGTGAAACTCGTCGATCACGCAGAAGTCCACCGGCGCGCGCTTTCCCTCGCGGAGCGCGAGGTTCGCCAGGATCTCTGCGGTGCAGCAGATAATGGGCGCGTCGCGGTTGATCGCAGCGTCGCCGGTCACCATCCCCACGTGCTCGGCGCCGAACTCCTTGCAGAGCGCGAAGAACTTCTCGCTCGCGAGCGCCTTGATGGGACTCGTGTAGTAGCTGCGCTTTCCCTCGGCCAACGCTTTGAAGTGCGTGGCTGTGGCGACGAGCGTCTTTCCCGACCCGGTTGGGGTGTTGAGAATGACGTTCTTGCCGGAGGCGAGCTCGAGGATCGCTTCTTCTTGCGCGGGGTACGGGACGATTCCCTGTTCGTTGACGAACGACAAGAACGCGTCGAGCACGTCGTCTGGCGAAGCGCCCCGCTTGGGCAAGTGCCTGAGTAACGGCGGGCGCTCGCCGTCGCGCGCTCCGCCCCGTCCCGCGTTGTCTCGGTCGTTTGCCGCCATCGAAGAGACCCGTTGTTGCAGCAGCGAACCAGTTGTGTCGAGCCCAGAGAAGCCCGACGCGAGCTCGACGGCCGAATTCGCGCGGGAGAAAAGCAACAAGCCCGTGAATCAATAGACTCACGGGCTGTGTTGGGGGTATAAACCCCGGCGGCGTCCTACTCTCCCACACAGTTGCCTGTGCAGTACCATCGGCGCTGGGGAGCTTGACGACCGAGTTCGG
>JAEUKI010000050.1 GCA_016793325.1 Myxococcales bacterium
GTTCTCGCTCGCGCTCGAACTGAGGCACGTGAGTTGTCGCGCGAGCGAGCTTCGGGTCGCCTGCAAATGTGCAGGTAGAGTTCGAACGACGCTTGTCTCGAAGTTCGAGCGCGAGCGAGAACGCCTGCCGAGAAAGATCGCGTGAACGCGCCCCGTGACGTCTTCGAGGCACAATGCGCGGCTGCTTGCCGCCGCGCCCCGCTCGATTGCTGCCGCCGCGCCCCGCTCGATTGCCGCCGCGCCCCGCTTGGCCGCTTGCTGCCGCGCGAACCCGCGCGTCGCTATCGCGAGCAGCCGAAGCGCGACGAGCGCCCGCGACCCCACGGCATCGGCGGCGGTGGCGCTGCGGGGGACTGGATCACCACCACCGGCCGCGGCGCGCTCGCGCACTCGATCCGACGAAACACGACGGGCTCGTTTACGGCGCTCCCTCCGTCGTTGTTGACCGACTGAAACTCTTGAATCGATGGGTCGATCGACCCGGTGAAGCGATCGGGGTTGTACGAGACCGCCGTGCCCGGTGGCTGGCAGAACACCTGCGTCGTTCGCCAGTCGTTTCCCCCGAACGCGAGCGAGACGCCGTCGGCGCGGCCCGTGGCGTTTTGCGTGACCTCGGCCGCGAGTTGTCCGGCTCCCTCGCAGGCGGTGACGGGCGTCGAGTGCGAGTACCAGCCCGCCCAAAAGTGAACGCGCACGGTCCCGACGAGCTCCGCTGCGCCCGGCGCGCGGCGGCGAATGTCCAGTCGGTAGCGCTGCCACGTTCGCGAGCGTTGGTTGTACTGCTGCCCGAGCCACACGCCCGTCGCGGGGTCGCTGCAGTCGGCGCCGGCGTCTTGCTCGGCCGCGGGTGGGAGCCTCGCGCGCTGCTCTTCGATCGACCCGAAGAGCAACGACGGGCTCGACGCCAGCACGAACAGCGCAGCGCAGCCGATCACGAGCGGGGTTCGCCTTCTCATGGGGCGAAGGGTCGCTTGCGCCGAATCCCTCGCGCAAGTGACAGAGACGGGGACGCGCGCGGCGCGCACGTGCGAAGCTCACGCTTCCACCCAATGATCGACCGAGATGGAAACGGAATCGACGATCGCATCGACCTGCTCGAGCTCGCTCGAAAGGCCATGCGCGAGCGCGAATTTCTCACGGAGACGCCCGCGGGCGCCTTGGGAGAGATCGCCTCGGTGCCAACGCTCGCCGTCGCCGCGCGCGCGCGAAACGCCAAGGACCTGACCGATCTCTTGTGGACCTCGATCGACAACGAGGACTCCAAGGACCTCGACCAGCTCGAGGTCGTCGAAGAGCTCGATCGCGGCGTCGTTCGATTGCGCGTCGCGATCGCGGACGTCGACGCGTACGCGCCCGACCCCTCGGAGATCGACCGCGCCGCGAGGCACAACTCGACGAGCATTTACACAGCGGGCGCTGTGTTTCCGATGCTCGATCGATCGCTCAGCGAGAACGCGACCTCGCTCTTGCCCGGCGAGTCGCGGCTCTCTGTCGTCACCGAGCTCGACATCGCCCCGGACGGCGAGGTCCTGCGTTCGTCGCACTATTCAGCGGTCGTTCGCAATTGGGCCAAGCTCGACTACGACCACGTCGGACCTTGGCTCGAGGGCAAGGGCCCGATGCCCGAGCTGCTCGAGCGCTCTCCGGACTTCGAGAAGCAGGTCCGCATTCAAGACAAGATCGCGCAGGCGCTCCGCGCGCGAAGGATCGCGCAAGGCGCGCTCGGCCTCGACAACGCCGAGCCCCGCACGATCCGCGACGCGAACGGCAAGGTGATCGACGTCGCGATGCGCGTGCAAAACCGCGCCAATCAGCTCGTCGAGTCGCTCATGATCGCCGTGAATCAAGCGGTCGCGCGCAACCTCGACAAGGCCGGCTACAACACGCTCCGCCGCGCGGTGAAGACGCCGCAGCGCTGGGACCGCATCGTGGATCTCGCGGCGGGCTACGAGTACAAGCTCCCGCCGGTTCCGTCGCCGTCGGCGCTCGCGGGGTTTCTCGCGGCGATGAAGGCCGAGCGCGCTAGTGAATTTCCAGCGATTTCGATCGCAGTCGTGAAGCTCGTCGGACGCGGCGAGTACGTCGCGAAGGCCGCGGGCGGACCGACGCCGGGCCACTTCGGCCTCGCGCTCGAGGACTACTCGCACTCGACCGCGCCGAACCGCCGGTATCCCGACGTGATCACGCAGCGCATCTTGCTCTCGATGTGCGAGAAGAAGAGCGCTCCGTACGACTTCGAGACGCTGAACAAGCTCGGTGAGCACTGCTCCGAGCGCGAAGCGGCGGCGAAGAAGGTCGAGCGTCGCGTGCAAAAGTCCGCCGCTGCGCTGCTCGTCGCGGATCGCGTCGGCGACTATTTCAACGGCGTCGTCGTGGGCGCCAGCGACAAGGGAACGTGGGTTCGCATCGATCGTCCGACGATCGAAGGCCGCGTCGCTCGCGGCTGGAGCGGGCTCGACGTCGGTGATCGCGTTCGCGTGAAGCTCCTCTCGTACGACGTCGAGCAGGGCTTCATCGATTTTGGTCGCGCGTAGCGACGGCTCGCGCGGGGACGTCCTGCGCTACTGGCTCGGCGCGCCCGCGGCGATCCAGCGGCGAAACGTGTCGAGCTGCGCTGCGCTGAGCTCGCCGCCGCCGACCATGGGCATGCGCGTTCCGCAGTCGGCGCCCATCGCGCGGCACTCGGCGAGGGTGGACATCGTCCCGTTGATCTTGTGCCAGAGGTAGCTGCGCTCGACGTTGCCCGGCGTGATCATCGGCATCGCGATCTGCATCGACATCACGCCCACCGTCGCCGCGTGCGACATCCCAGTGACCAGCACAGGAAACCGTCCGTTCGCCGCGTGGCAGCTTCGGCCGACGGAGCAGTTCGTCGTGTAGATCATCTGAATCTCTGCGAACGCCGGGACGCCTGCGTCCACGCCGGAGTCCCCTGCGGGCCCCGGCGGAGCGCAGGACGCCAGCGCGCTCGCGAGGGCGAGGGCGACCGTCGTTCGAACAACCTTCGCGGACGTGTGCAACGAAGCTTCGTGATTCATGGCGCGGGACTCTATCGCAGGCTCGCGCGCCAAGCGTATACCCGCGGCAACGATGGCAAGCGCTCTTGTTCGCACGACCATCCTCGCGACGCCGCCGCTCCCGTTGCTCGTCGATCCGTCGGTGTTCGACGGCTTCAATTGGGCGCGCTCTTCGTCGCTCGAGTGGCGATGCCTCGGGGAGCTCCGGGACAATCCGCTCAGCGAAGACCCGTCTCGGATGGCGTTCGTGTTTCGATCCCCCGAGGGCGTGCGCAACGTCCCCGCCGAGCTCGCGCGCTTGCACGTCGGACGCGCGTACGGGCTCGAAGACGAGCTGTGCCTCGCGCCGTTCGCCATCGACGACGCGACCGATCAGCTCTTCGAACAACGGATCGAGCCCGCGTCCGCGCTGTGGCTCGCGACAGACAACCTCGATGGCCTCTACTGGGGCCTCCACGATTGGGCGCATTTTCACTGCCACGGCGCGTTCTACGAGCGCGTCGCGAACGAGCTGCAGTGCGACGCCGCCGCGCTCGCGTGGCTGTGGATCAACCGCGAACAAATCGGAATCGATCACCCGCGCTGGTCGAGATTGCGCGCGGACGTCCTCGCCGCGCACGAGCGTCGGTGCGTCGCGCATCCGCCGACGGTGCCCGTCGACGCGAGCGTTCTCGAACGCGAGTCGATTATGTGTGCGCTGGCTGACGGGCTCGTCACGACGCGGTAGCAGAGCAGGAGCTCCCGGGACGTTCTTGCCGCGCTGCGACATTTCGCGTCTGCAATTTTCCGGTTGCCACTTTGCAAAAGTGCGCCATGATCCTCGATACGTGAGCCGCGCCGGTCGCGGCTCTGTGAGGGACGAACCACCAGTGAGTCCCGTTGTTGAAGCGCGCAGCCGGTAGAGCAGCCGTAGGTCAACAGTGAGGAAGGTGGTTCGTCCCTTTGTTTTTCTCCGGTGCGACGCTGTCCTGCGCGAGGGCGTAGTACAAACGAGCCGGTGAATACCAAGCGAATCGCCGTTGGCGTGACCGTCGGCGCGTTGCTCGCCGCGACCGCATTCATCGCCGGTCGAGCGCGATCCGGGGCGTTTGCGACCGGCGAGTGTCCTCGAGGTTGGAGCGCGCAGGCGCCGAGCTCGGGCACCGGCGCGTCGGCGCGGCTCGTGTGTACGTCCAACGCCGAAGGGCTCGAGGGCGCGCGCATCGAGCTGCTCTGGGCTCCCGGTGGGACGATTTCGGACGAGGCGCTCGTGGCGGCGGCGCGCGGCGCGGGGTGGAGCTCCGAGGGGCTTCGCGTCGACCGAAGTCCGCAAGCGGGTCTCGAAGGCGGGGCCCTCGCGCGCGAGCACCCGGGGGCGGCGATGAAGAGCGACGTGTACTTCTTGAGCGCAGGGCAGCGGTACGGGCTGCTCTCGATCGTGTACGGGCCCTCGTCGACGTTCGTCCGAGAGGACACGGTCGCTGCGTGGATGGAGACCGTTCGAGGAACGGCTCCGTGGGGCGCGCCCGTGACGCCCGAGCTCAGCGCCACGTGTCCAGAGGGCTTCACGGCGCTGCGCGCGACGAGCCCGTCGCTCGTGATCCGCTGCATGCGCAACGTGGGAACTCCCGCGTTCACCGTGCTCCAGCTCACGCAGAGCAACGGCGGGTTCGGCTCCGAACAAGACCGCGCGCGCCTCGCGGGCGACATCGCGCAGCGCGTGGCGAGCAGCGGCGGAGGGCGCGCGCGCGTGCTCGTCGAGCCGACGCCCTTCACGCGCGCGCGCAACGTCGACGCGATGCGCGCGAGCTTCGAGACCGAAGAGCGCGTCACGCTCAACTCGAAGATCGCGTGGATGCGAACGGCCCAATCGGGAAACCTCGTCGCGCTCTACGCCGGTCCCGACACGGATGAGCTCGCGAACGCAGCGCGAGGTCTCCTGACAAACGTGCGCGGCGCGCGCGTCACGAACGGGATGCTCGCCGGGATCAGCGTCGTGATGGTGCTCGCGGGCGCGATCGCCGGCGCGCTCTCGGGCCGAAAGCGCGAGGGCGGATAGCGCCAGCGAGCGGGGCGGCGGGCGGGGCGGCGGGGCGCGGCAGCAAGCAGCCGCGCACTGTGCTTCGCAGACCCAGTCAGCGAGTCTTCTCGAGCTAGCTCCGCAGGCGTTCTCGCTCGCGCTCGAACTGAGGCACGTGAGTTGTCGCGCGAGCGAGCTTCGGGTCGCCTGCAAATGTGCAG
>JAEUKI010000057.1 GCA_016793325.1 Myxococcales bacterium
GCTCATGATCGTCGTCGCGATCCTCGGCATCTTGGCCGCGGTCGCGATCCCCGCGATGATCAAGTACCTGCGCCGCGCCAAGACGACGGAGGCCGTCGACAAGCTCGCGTTCTTGTATCGCTCCTCCAGCACCTACGCGACCGGTGAGCGCGTCACCCGCGGAACGGGCGCCACCGCCCTCGCTCCTCAGTTTCCGATCAGCGCGGGCCCGACGCCCGCGACGATCGCCGCAGGCATCCGCGTGACCGACGCCGTCGGTACCTGGGACCTGCCGACGTGGCAGGCGCTCGACTTCGCGATCGCCGATCCGCACTACTACTCGTTTCAGTACGAGTCGACCGGCACCGGAACCGCTGCTCGCTTCACCGCGCGCGCGCTCGGCAACCTCGACGGCGACGGAACCAACTCGACCTTCGAGCGCGCTGGCGGACTCAACACCCAGAACGAGATGTTCGGCTCGCCCGGCATCTACATGGAGAACGAGCTCGAGTGAGCTCGGCTCTCGCGGCTGCCGCGTGAGCGCTTGAATTCGTGGGCGGTGCATCGAGAGGTGCCCCGCCCGCGATGCATTTTGGGGGGCGCTGCGATCGAAGCTCGCGCTCAGGCCTTCGGGCCGAACGCCGTCACGACGTAGCCGCCGGACTTCTCGTCGCGGATGACCTCGAGCAGCGCGCGCTTCTTCGCGTCTTCGAGCAGCTCCGAAAACGATCGGTACCCGTGAAAGCGCTCGTTGAACTCTGGGCGCTTTCGCTTGAGCGTCTCTTTCACGAGCGACCCGTGCAGCGCGCCGTCGCGGTCCTGAAAGAGCGCCTCGACCACGTCGAGCACCAAGTCTAGCGCCTCGCGCTGACGATCCGCGGCGGACTGGGGTGCGGGCGCAGCGGGCGCTTCGCCTTCGGTCTTGGCGCCGTCTGGCTTGGCGTGTTGCGCGGGCGCTTCGCGTGGCTTTTGCGCGGGCGGCGCGACGCTGCGACGCGCGCTCTCGCGCTTCTTTCGGACGAGGTCGTCGTAGTAGATGAACTCGTCGCAGTTATCGATGAACAAGTGGCTCGAGCTCGACTTCACGCCGAGGCCGATCACGCGCTTGTCGTTCTCTCGGAGCTTGCTGACGAGCGGCGAGAAGTCGCTGTCGCCCGAAATGATCACGAACGTGTCGATGTGCTTCTTGCCCCAGCACAGGTCGAGCGCGTCGACGACGAGGCGGATGTCCGCCGAGTTCTTGCCCGAGTAGCTCACGTGCGGGATGTCGATCATCTCGAACGCCGCCTCGTGCATCGCGCGCTTCGCCTGGCGGTAGCGCTCCCAATCCGAGTACGCCTTCTTCACGACGACCTTGCCCTTGTCGAGCAGTCGTTCGAGGCAGAGCTGAATGTCGAAGTCGTCGTACCGCGCGTCGCGTGCGCCGATCGCGACGTTCTCGTAGTCGCAGAAGATGGCCATGTTCGCGGCGCCGTCTGGTCGTTCGCTCATGGGCCGGGACCGTAGCATTCGACGAGCGCGCGGCCGAAGTTACTCGCGTCGGCGTCGTGCGATCGCCGCGAGCGCGACGAACAGCAGCCCCATCGCGCGCGACGCGTCGTTCGAGCCGCCGGCCGTGGTGCAGCCGCAGCCCGACGTCATCGGAGGCGCGACGCCTGCGTCCATCCGCACGCCGCTGTCCGCGGTGGACGCATCTGCGCTCGGCGCGTCGTTGACCACGTCCGCGCTCGTCCCGCTGTCCGAGCTCGCGTCCCCTGCGTCACCCGCTCCGCCGTCGGCGGGTTCGCACGCGTCGCCGATGCGGTTGTTGTTGCGGTCGAGTTGATCGGGGTTGGACACGGTCGGACAGTTGTCGCACGCGTTGCCGACGCGATCGCGATCGCTGTCTGCCTGCTCGGGGTCGCTCACGAGCGGGCAGAGGTCCATGCCGTCGGGCGTTCCGTCGTTGTCTGCGTCGCGATCGCGGATGTCGGGTGTGCCGTCCATGTCGGCGTCGCCAGTGCCTTCGCGCGCGTCGGGGAGCCCGTCGTTGTCCGAGTCGGTGTCGCGCGCGTCGGGCGCGCCGTCTCGGTCCGTGTCGACGAGGGGGCTGTAGATGTCCCCGCCGTGCTCCGCGGTGTCGGACACTCCGTCGCCGTCCGAGTCGGTGTCGCGATAGTCGGGCGTTCCGTCCATGTCCGAATCGATGGGCGGCGTCGCGGGATCCAGGTCGCCTGCTTCGAACCCGTCGAGGATCCCGTCGTTGTCCGTGTCGCCGTCGAGGTCGTCGGTCACGCCGTCGCCGTCGAGGTCGCCGCTCCCTTCGACAGAGCTCGGGATCGGATCGTGCGCGGTCTCGCCGACCCACGCGAACACGTTTCGAAGCAGCACGTCGTTGTTGTTGCCTCGCGACAATCCCGCGGAGCCGCAGCCGGGAATACTCAAGCTCCCGAAGTGCTCCTCGTCGCCGAACGACACCGCGCGCCCCGCGAGCGGGATCGTCATCGCGAGGTCGATCATCATCGCGTTGGGCCCGCGCGAGTTCGACGACAGCACGCGCGCCGCGGGATCCGGCGAGACGAACGCGCAGTTGTAGCCCGTGAAGTACGGCGTCACCGTTCCGAACGGGCCGCCGAGCACCGGGTTGCCCGCCGTTGGCGCGAGCGTGACCGCGTTTTCGCCGACGCACGGACCCGAGCCCGCGAAGAACGTCGCCGCTGCGTTTTGAAAGGACACGAAGCCCACGCCTTGCCTCGTGTACGCGCCGAACGCGCGCAGCTCTTCGACTTGCGGCATGGGGCTGTACGGGTTGAGCACCAGCAAGTCCGCGCCGTCGAGCACTTCGGGACGAAGCTCGTTGAACGGCGGGCCGAACACAAATTCAATTCGCACCGTTCCCGCTGGGCCGAAGTTCATCGGGTCGCGGAGCGACGCGCGCGCCTGCGCGTACCACTGGTCCTCGTTGAAGCTGAAGGTCTGCCCTCCGAGCATCGCGCTGCACGCGAGCGAGAGCGAACGCGACGGCGCGCGAATCACGACGCGGCGTGTCTGCGCCGTGGCGGACGCGGACGCGAGCAGCGTCGCGCTCGAGAGCGCGGCAGCGACGAGCGTGCGCGCGATGATCCCCCGTGTGTTTGCGAGTAACCGAGCGTGCATATCCCGACGGTATCACCATCGGCGACGGCCGCTCAGCGCGCTGCGCGATAGGTCGCGTCGCGCCACGCGACGAGGTCGGCAAATTCGCGCGCGAGCGCGTCGTCGTTCCACGCGCGCCGCACCGCGGGACCGAGCGCGATGTGCGCGGCGTCGACGGGCCTGACCGGCTGCAGCAGCGTGGCGATCAAGATGTCCGTCGCGGTCAGGGTCTCGCGCGTCGGCGGTTGGTCGAGCTGCACTTTGGGACGCAGCACCGCGAGCACCTTGCGGAGCGCATCGATGTTCTCTGCTTCGTGCCCGAGCTCCGCGCCGTGCTTTTTCGCGATGAACTTCGCCCCGAGCGCCGCGACCGGCGCAGCGAGCCCCGCCATGAAGCTCGGAACCGCCGCCGTCGCGCTCTCTCGCAGCGCCGCTGGGTCCGCCAGGATGCGCGACGTGACGCGGGCGCGGCACGCGTGGAGCGCGGGCTCGATGATCGCCGCGAGCTCGCGGAGCGCAGCGGCGTCTCCGACGAGCGGGCGCGTCTTCCCTTCGTCGCTACGCAGGATGATCGCGATCGAGTCCATGAACCGCGCGCCGTGTTCGTCGACGAAGAGCGGAACGGTCGTCCTCTGCCCCGCGGGCACCTTGGCTCGCAGCCGCAAGAGCGGCTCGCCGAGCATCGGGACGTGTTCGTGGTAGTCGTACGCGATTCGGTGGTGATCGAGCGCCCAACGCGCGCGCTCGGTCCAAGGTGAATACGCGAGCCCATACAAATGCGCGCGAGCCATTGCGACGCGCGAGGTTGCCACGAACGCTCGGCGCTCGCCGTGCCAACAGCGCGGCAATTTCTGTCACGCCCCCCGCTGAGGACTGAAGTCTTCACCTGCGGTCAGCGCGCCCCACTCGGCGCCGGGCATTCAGCAAATTTGCTGGCAAAATGAGAGATGAACCCGTCGCGACGCGCGGCACGAACGCTGCTTCGATCTCGGGCTCAATGCGAACTTCATCCCGATGGGTCCCAGTGATCGCGCTCGCGTTGGCTGGATGTGCACCGACTCCGTCTCCGCCGACAGACAGCGCGACGGACAGCGCGACGGACGCGGCCGCGGATGTCGCTGTGAGTGATTCGGGCGTCGCCGTGAGTGACTCGGGCATCGAGCCTGCGCGCGATGGAGGATCCTCCGTCGCGTGTCGCGGAACGACCTCGCGCGCGATGCTCGACCTCCGATACCACGCGATCGCCGGCGTCGATCCCAACTTGTTGAGCCTCGATCTGTACCTGCCGACGCTCGCTCCTTCGTGCGCAGCTCCGCCGCTCGTCGTGTACGTCCACGGCGGCGCGTGGGTGACCGGCGACAAACGCAGCCAGATCGCGACGAAGGTGCGGTACTTCGCCGACGAGGGCCTCGCGTTCGCGTCGTTGAACTATCGGCTCTCGGCGATGCCGGGCGGAGCGGCGGGCGTGCAGTACCCCACACACAATCAAGATGTCGCGCGGGCGATCGCGTGGCTCCGCGAGCGCGCGACGATGTACGGCTATCGGGCAGAGCGCATCACGCTCTTTGGTCACTCGGCGGGCGCGGGGATCGCGACGCTCGTGGGAACCGACCCGCAGTTTCTCGCGGCGCACGGTCGCTCGCTCGCGGACTTGAGCTGCGTGGCGTCGCTCGACACCGAGGCGTACGACGTCGCGGCGCAGGTCGCCGCCGGCGGCATGGTCGAGATGGTCTATCGCAACGCCTTCGGATCGGACCCGATGGTGTGGACGCGCGCGTCCCCGATGCTCAATGGAACGCTCACCGCCGCCAACCGCGTACCGCCGTTCTTGGTGGTGACGCGCGGCACCGCGGCGCGGCGCATGCTCAGCCAGCGCTTCGTCGACGCGCTCGACGCGGCGGGCTCGAGCGCGACGCTGCACAACGCCGAGCCCCTCTCGCACGAAGGGGTCAACGACGCGATCGGCGATCCCAGCGACGCCGTCGTGATGCCCGCGTTCGCGCCGTTTCTCGCGCGCTGCGCGCGGTGAGCGAAGCTCCCTCCTCACGCGCGTTCATCGCTGAGCGCCGTTGGGCCTCGACGATCGAGCTCGTTCGACACGATCGTGATCGCGTCCTCCGCGTGAACGCTGACGGGTCCCAGGCCCACGGACCTCGCGCCGCGCGACGCGAGGAGCGCCTTGGTCGCCTCGTCGAAGCCTCGGTGATCGCCGAGGACGAACGCCCGCGGACCGCCGACCATGGCCGCTTCGCGCACGTCTGGCGCGCCCTCTTCGAGCGCGTAGAGCGTCACGTCGCCGATCCACGCGAGCGCGACATCGAGCCCGCCGTCGCGAACGAACACGCCAGGACGCACCTCGTCCGAGTCACGTCGCGGCGCGCTCAGCGCTTTTTTCACGAGGGCTCCGAGGCTCCGCTCGTCGGGCCGAAGAAACTTCGCCGTGAGGCCATCGATGCGAAGGGTCCTCGGCGCGCTCGATCCACCGCACAGCACGAGCACGATCGCCGCGTCGCGACGAACCCCGTGCGAGCACAAGAGCGCAGCGCGAACGCAGCGCAAGAGGACGTCGATGCGCCCGCCCGTGCTCGGAATGTCGTCGATCGAGAACGCTCCAGACGCGAGCGCGCTCGTCCCCACGACGATGAAGAAGCGTTGCGGCGCAGCGCGAGAAGGCGGTTCGGCGGTCATCGACAAAAGCGAGCCTCGCGCAGCGTACACCGACGAGACGCGCCGCGACGACGTGCGCTCAGTCGCGCATTCGATCGACGCGATACACGCTCGTGAGCTCGTACTCGCGGTAGCGCCCGGGGACCTCTCGCCGCTCGCCTGGGTAGCTCACCGTGAGCGCAGTGCGCGCGTCCCGATCCGTCCACGCGATGAAAATCGCGCTGTGCGTGACGTTGTTGTACGAGTGATTGATGAAGTGAATCCAATCGCCGGGCTGCAGTTGGTCTGCGGTCGCGTAGCGTCCGCGGCGGTCGCCGCTGTACACCGTTCCGAAGCGGCCGCCTGCTTGTCGGTAGACAGCGCTGAGCCACGTGTAGCAGGTCCCGCGGATGACGACCTCGTCGTCGATGAGCGTTCGAGCGGTGGACAACACGCGGCGCGCGCCCGCGGGCGCTTGCTGCTCGGCTTGCAACAAGATGTCTCGCTCGGTGGGCCGCGGGGGAGGCGCTGGGCGCGCCGCGATCATCGCGGGCTGCGGCTGAGCGATCGGTGTGATCGTCGGCGTCTGCTGCATCGACACGACGGTCGTCGGACCTTTGGGCGCTCCAGCGCTCGACGTGGTCGCGCAATGGGCGCTCGTGGCAGCGAGCACGAGTGCGATGAATCGATGGCGATGCGACATGGTGAAGCTCCCTGCGTTGCCGGGCGTTGCGAAGTTGCCTGTGCAACGATCGTGTCAACGTCGGAGCGGACGCGCTGGCTGCTCGCGTTGCCAGGGATCGATTCGAGAATCGCCAGAGATTTTGCGCTTGTTTCGTTGATCACCGACGTCGGGCTCGGCCTCCGAGCGCCGCGCGGTCCACGGCGGGGCTGTGACCGTTGCTTCGCGGACGGGCGCTCCTTCCGGGTGGACGCTCGCGCTCGCGTGGCGCGTGTCCGACATGTGCGCAGCGCGATCAGCCGAGGGTCGGCGCGATCGACGTTCGAGGGTCGTCGAGCGACCTGCGTGCGTACGCGAGCCACGACGCCGCGCTCGTGACGAAGGGCGGCGCGCCTTGTTCGTCGGCGATCGCGTCGAGCACCGAGGCGACTTCGAACGCCGATGGCCGCACGCGCGCGTCCTTCGAGAGGCATCGCGAGACGAGCGCAGCTAGCGCCGGAGGAACGTCGTCGGACATCGGGTCGGGCAGCTGGAGCGTGTGCGCGGTCAAGTACTCACCGACCGACGACACACGAAACGGGCTGTGTCCTTCGACGAGGCGATAGATCAACAAGCCGAGCGCGTAGACGTCGGTGCGATCGTCGACGAGCGTCGGCGTGAGAATTTGCTCGGGCGCCATGAACTCGGGCGTTCCGACGATCTCGTGGGTCTGCGTGAGCGCCGCCTGTTGCTTGGCGATCGCGTGGGCGCCGCTCGCCGGCTCGTCGGACGCTGCGCTCGCGAGCGAAGTGCTCGGCGTCGCGCGGACCTTCGCGATCCCGAAATCGAGCAGCTTCAAGCCGGGCTCGTCTTCGGTGAGCATCACGTTGGACGGCTTGATGTCCCGGTGCACGACGCCCGCGGCGTGCGCCGCGCGGAGCGCGTCCGCGAGCGTCGCTCCGAAGCGCGCGACTTCGTTCGGCGAAAATCGCAGCTTCGAGTTGATCACCGTGGAGAGCGCGACGCCGCGCACGAGCTCTTGCACTTGAAACAAGAGCCCCTGCTCGGAGACGTCGACGTGCAGTGTCTTCGCGACCGCGGGGTGCTCGACGCTGGCCGCCGCGCGGCTCTCTCGCAAGAATCGTTGGAGCGTCGCGACGTCCTGCGCTTCGCCAGCGAGCACGATCTTCACGGCGACGCGCTCGCCCGTCGCGAGGTCTTCGCCGAGAAAGACTGCGCCCATTCCCCCTTCGGCGATGCGCCCGAGGATCTTCACTCGGTCGCCGAGCACGGTCCCGGTCCCGACGTCGCTGCCGCGGCCCTCGTGCATCTTCGAGAGGGCGCGCGCGAGCTCTTCCGAGCGATCTCGAACGCGAGCTTGCAGCTGCTTGGCGAGCGACTGCACTTGGACTGCCTTGGCGACGAGCTCTTCTGCTTTGCGCTCGACGCGCGCCGCGAGCTCTCGGTTGAGCGCCTCGAGCTCGCGCTTCTGCGCCTCGATGGTTCGTCGATCGATCTCGGCTCGACGAAAGCTCGACGAGAGCAGCCGCGACAAGAACGCGCTCCCGACGGCGATGGTGATCACGTTGACGTTGATCGAGCGGAGCACCGATTGGTCGCGCTGGAAGTGCCACGCGGCCGCGAGCATGATGGCCGTCGACAGCGCCTGCGCCGCGAGCGTGACCGTCGTCGGCGTCAGCAAGAACGCCGCGGTGCCCATCATCACGAAGTTGAACACGTCGATGTTCGCCCGCGCGCGCTGCGCGTTGCCGCTCACGAGGGGCCCCCACACGAGGTAGAACGCGAAGACCACCGGCGTGATGTTGTGCGCGAGCCTCTCGAGCCGCGGCCCGCGCGACGCTCCGTACACGATCGCGGTAAAGATCATCGCGACGACGAAGCCTGACGCCTGCAAGCGCCAGAGGTTGTCGAGCCACGTGCGGACCGCCTCGGAGACCGCGCTCGCTGGGCGCGACAGACCCGTCCACACGCCGAGCGCGTGCAGACCCAGGATCATCGGAAGGATCACGCGCAGCCGGCGAAGGTTCGTCTCGGCGGTGGCGCGGGCGAGGGCGCGTTCGAGCTCGGGCGTCGAGTTGTCGTCAGTCACTGTCGAAGAGAACAGCGCCAGTCTGCCACGCGGGGCGGCTCGTTGGCTGCGGCAACTGCGCGCCGACGCTCACACGTCCTGGAGGTTGAGCCCGCCGATGAAGTGCCGCTTGCCGAGGTCGACGCCGTTGTGACGCAAGATCGCGTAGGTCATCGATGTGTGGAAGTAGAAGTTCGGCAACGCCATCTCCGAGAGAAAGTCGGCCCCGACGAGACCTTTGCCCGGCATGAACGCCAGCGGGATCATCCGCGACTCGGCGCCCTCGAAGTCCTTCGCCGTAAACGTCGCGAGGTAGCTCTTCACCGTCGCGATCCGCGCCTTGAGCTCATCGAAGGTCACCTCGGTGTCCGGGTGCTTCGGCGGCTCTTTGCCCGTGAGGCGCGCACAGGCGGACTTCGCTTGATCGCACGCGGCCTGCACCTGGCGCAGCAAGTGAAATTGGTCTGGCGCGAGTCGGCTCGTCAGGAGCACGGCCACGTCGAAGTTCTTCGCCTTGGCGTACTCCGCGCCGAGGTCGAGCCACGCCTCGATGTTCGAGAGCATCTTCGTAAACTGCGGGACTGTCTGTTCGTAGAGCGCCATGGCCGACGCGCAAGGTGCACGCCCAGCGCTTCGTCAAGCGACCGATCTGCGACCGCTCGACGCCCGGCGCCGCGCCCCCCTCGCGAGATGCATGCATCCCCGTGCATGCATCTTGTCGGGGGTCGAAATCGTATGCATATATGTGCATATGAGCACTCTTCTTCGCCCGTCGTCCCGTTGGCTGTTTCCGCTCTTTCTGTTGGCGCCGCCCGCGCTCACCGCGGCGCTCGTGTTCGGGCTTCGCGCTCCGCCTGCGGTCGCGATGACGGCTGTCGTTCTCGTGGCGCTCGCGGCGCTGGTCGGGCTCGAGCGGCGCGCGCCGTTTCGCGCCGAGTGGACGCAGCGCCCGGCCGCGGAGACGCGCTCGGACCTCGCGTACATCGCGCTCGCGTCTGCTCCCGATCGGCTCGCGCGGCTCGGCGCCGAGTGGGTCACGCTCGCGGCGCTCTCGTGGTGTTGCGCCGGGGCACATCCTCGGTCGTTGGGCGAGGGGCTCGCGCGGGGAGCGCTCGCGTTCGTGCTCGCGGACCTCGGCAAATACGCGGTTCATCGCGCGTCACACGAGCGCGCGTGGCTGTGGCGCTTTCACCTCGCCCACCACGAACCGCAGCGGATCGACACGCTCAACGCGCTCCGCCTGCACCCGGTCAACGTCGCGTACAACGCCGCGCTCGACGGGATCGCGATGGCGCTTCTTCGAGTTCCTCCCGGAATCGCGGCGGTGTTCGCGACGCTGCGCGCGGTCGTCGGGCTCTTGCAGCACGCCAACCTCGACCTCGAGTCCGGGCGCCAGTGGCTCTTCAACGCGCCGAGCTACCACCGAACGCACCACGCGATGGACGTCGCCGAGTCGAACCACAACTTCGCCTCGACCCTCCTCGTCTGGGATCGCTTGTTCCGAACGCTCCTCCGCCGAGACCCTCCCGCGCGCGTCGGCGTAGCGCCCGACGATCACGAGCGTCCGTCGAGCTACACGGGCCAGACGCTCTACGCGTTCTGCGGCAAAGAGCTCCGAACGACCTGCGTGTTCGCGAGGTTTCGCTGGCTCGTCGCCTGACGGTCAGCGCTTCTTTCGCAGCGTCGCCGCGGGAACCACCGCGTCGCTCGGCGGGCAGCACCGCGCGAGCTGCTCGCGGGCCTTCGCGGCGATCGACTCGAGCGTCGAGACGAAGCGCTCGCCGTTCAACGAGAACCATCGCTCGCGGCCGCGCCACTCGCTTCGAACGATCCCCGCGTCTTCGAGCGCCTTCAAGTGCCGCGAGATCACCGATCGGTCCTGCGGCAGCTGCTCGGCGAGCGTCGCGATGTTGCTCGTCCCTTCGAGCATCAACACGCGAAGCACCTCGAGGCGCGACGCGTCCGTGAGCGCTCGAAGAAACGGCGAGTCGAGCATGGCGACCATCTCGTTGGCGGCGGCGCGCGCGTCGCGCGATGGGGAGGGCTGCTTCATCTCGGCGTCTCGCGGGGCGAAGAGTGTGTCACGCGCGTCGGTCGCGCATCCAACGCGCAACGAACGAGCTCGTGCGCGACGGCCCGAGCGTGCGCGAACTCAGCGCGACTCGCGCCGCGCTCGACGAGCTCGATCGAGAGCCCCTCGATCCCCGCGAGCACCGCGAGCCCGAGCGTCGGGTCCATCGGCGGGATCGACGCCTCGCGGAGCGCCGCGTTGGCCTCGGCGATCAGCCCATCTCGAAAGCGCCTTCGCACCATCGCGAGGGGTGAGCCGGGCCTCAGCGACTCGGACAAGAGGACGCCCGCGAGCGCGCCGTTGCTGCTCACCACGTCGAGGTACACGTCGACCGCGCGCGAGAACGCGTCGCGCGGCGACCTCGACCCACCGTCGTCGCTTCGAATCGCCGCCATGATCTGCGCCGTCGCGGCCTCGTAGAGCGCGAGCAGGAGGTCTTCTTTGCTGCGAAATCGCTTGTAGAACGTCCTCCGCGACACGCCCGCCGCGACGAGCACGTCTTCGACGCGCGCCTTCGCCACGCCGAGCCGCGTGAACACGTCGATCGCGGCTGCGAGGATCGCTCCCTGCGCCAGCTGCTCCCTCAAGTCGTACGAGCGCTCGCGCGCTGGTCGTTGGGTCATCGGTTCGCCACGTCGCCTTCGAGCCCGCGCCGCGCTCGGCGCCGGCGACGAATGTATACACCACGTTTCTTTACAAGCGATTCACGAAGCGCCGAACCCGAGGCAGCGACTACACATTCGATAGCCTCGTCTTTGATTCTTGCAGAATACTGGAATTCTTCGCTGGCCACGCGCCTTGCAGAGAGGGATACGCCATGTATACACCCGGCCTCTCCGCGCCACCGCGGGTCACCGAGGGAGCCTCCATGTCGAACGCACAGACGATCTTGATCACCGGCGCCACGGCCGGGATCGGAAAGCACACCGCGATCTACCTGCACAAGAAGGGGCACCGCGTGATCGCGACGGGCCGCAACGAGCGCGCGCTCGCGGCCCTTCGCGAGCTCGGCCTCTCGACGGTCGCGATGGACGTCACCTCGCGCGAGTCGATCCAGCGCGCGGTCGAAAGCGTCCGCGAAATGACCGACGGAAAGGGCGTCGACGTGCTCGTCAACAACGCGGGCTACGGGCTGCTCGGACCGCTCGAAGAGCTCTCGGACGAAGACGTTCGCGCGCAGTTCGAGACCAACGTGTTCGGCTTGCTCGCCGTCACACGCGCGTTTCTTCCCGCGATGCACGCGCGCGGAAGCGGCAGGGTCATCAACGTCTCGAGCGTCGGGGGCCGCATGGTGTTTCCCCTCGGGGGCGCGTACCACGCGACGAAGTTCGCCGTCGAAGCGATGAGCGACGCGCTTCGGATCGAGCTCAAGCAGTTTGGAATCGACGTGTCCGTGATCGAGCCCGGGTACATCGCGACCGAGTTCACCGCGACCACCGTCGCCCACGCGCGCAAGTACCAGCGTCCCGACTCGCCGTACGCGAGCGCGATGGAGATCGTCGCGAACGCCGAGAACACCGTGGCGAAGCTCGCCGTCGGCCCGCAGAGCGTCGCCCGCGCCATCGAGCACGCCGCGACCTCGCGCTGGCCTCGCGCGCGCTACGTCGCGCCGTTCTACAACGCGCTCGGTCCGTGGATGATCTCGATGCTCCCGACCGCGCTCACCGACTGGTTCATGCGCCGCGCCGCGGGCCTCTACGCTCGAAAGCAGCTCGCGAGCCCGCGCGCGACCGCGTGAGTGTACGATCGACAGCGACGATGCGCCGATCGTCCCGCCGATGCTGGCTCGTTGCGCCCGTCGCTGCATGCGCGTGCGTCGAGCCCGCGTCGCTGCCCGATCGCAGCACGGACGCCGTCGCGGCCATCGACGGTCGTCCCCACGACAGCGCCTCGCTCCCCGATGCCGTTGACGACGATGCGGCGCTCGACAGCGCTCCGCCGTCGGGTCGACTCGGGACGATCGAGCGCGACGGACCGAGCGTGACGCTCCGCGCGCACCCCGCGGTGAACTACCGCGGAATCGACGGCGCGTTCGACCCTGCGCGCCGCGTGTTTCTCGTCGTGTACGGCAACGCCCCGATCGGCGGGGCGTGGCTCGACGAGGGGGGTGCGCAGCTCGGCGAGGGATTTCGCATCACGGACGAGCCGCATCGCGACGGTGACTGGTCGCAGCTCCCGAGGGTCGCGCTCGGTCGCCGCGGATGGGTCGCCGCGTGGCACGGGCAGAGCGGACGGCTCGCCATCGTGCGCGCGCGCCGCGTGATCGCGCCCTCGACGCAGGGGGCGGCGCCGGACTTCGGCGGTCCATCGGTCGACGTGAGCGAGCCGGGCTCTGCGCAAGAGAGCGCTCCGTCGATCGCGTACGCGCCGGACACTGACTCGTTTCTCGTCGTGTGGCCGCGCGACGGACTCGAGGCTCGGCTGCTCGACGGCGAGGGAAATCCCAGGGGATCCACGATTCGTCTCAGCGAGCCGGGCGTCTTCGTCGAGCAGCCTGCGGTCGTGTTCCACGCGCGAGCGCGAGCGTTCTTCGTCACGTTCATGCAGGTGGTCGGGGCCGACGCGCACGTGCGGCTCGCGCGCCTGTCGAGCGCGGGTGAAGTCCTCGGCGCGCATCGTTCGCTCTCGGGGCCGCTCGAGTTCGCGAAGGTCACGGACGCCGAGTACGACCCGTACGCAGCGGAGGTGATCGCGAGCTACCACGCCGTGCGCGGAGGCGTTCGATCGTTCGCGGCGCATCGACTGGCGATGGACGGAAGCGATCGCGCGCCGAGCCGAACGGTGTTCGCGCCGCACCAGTCGTACGACGGGTACGACCTCGCGTTCAACACCGCGACGGGGACGTCGTTCGGCGCATTTCATGGGCCCACGGCCGATCCGTGGGGCGCCGAGCTCGATCGCGACAACGCGAACGGCGCTCCGTTCGAGGTCTCGATGGCCGGAGCGCGATCGGGCGTCTTCATCCCGCGCGTGCTCGCGCATCCGAGTCGCGCGATGTGGCTCGTGCTCGGCGCGGCAGATTACCAGCGAATCATCGTTCAGCGCGTTCGTCGCAGCGGCGGACCGTAGACGCTCGCGAGCGTGCTGCGAAGCTGGTGCGCGCGTTTGTCCAGCACCGCGAGCGCGTGGCCGACCCGGGGCGGAAGACGATGAAGGAGCGCAAACGCGGCCCGAAGCGCGAGCGGCGACACATCGGCGATCGTCGCGCGCGAGCCCACGCGGTGCTCGAGCACCTCTGTGGGCAGCGCGTCCACCCTCGGCTCGCGGACGAAGAGCAGCGTGTTGTGCCGGTACCACGGCTCGACCGACGTCTCGCGAAGCGCCGGACGCACGGCGTCGAGCAGCGCATATCCACGCGCGACAAACTTGTCTCGCCAATACGAAGGCGGCTGGAGGTTCACGTGGTGCTCGCCGGGTTGACCGCAGACCGCCGCAGAAAAGAGCACGACGTCACCGTGTCGCACGAGGTTGTCGACGAAGACGTCCGCGCGCGATCCGTCGATGTGCTCGGCGACCTCGAGGCTCTGCACGAGGTCGAAGCGCCGTCCGAGGTCGATCGCTTCGCCGAGCTCGGCCGCATGAAACTCTTCGCGCTCGATGAGCAGCGCGCGCTCGTCGACCCACGGTCCGTCGACGCCGGTCACCCGCGCGCCGCGCTCCTTCCACGGAACGAGCCACGCGCCGAGCGCGCACCCGAAGTCCACCACGGACTCTGGCGAAATCCATCGATCGATCAGCGCGGTCACTGTCGCAGCGGACCGACTCGCGCTGCGGGACACGTTGTTGAAAAAATGTGCGTCGTACGTCATAGCGGCTCCCTCGCGGCGCGTCTGAACGGACCCGTCGTCGCGCAGCGGGGGAAGAGCAGCCGTCGTTCCAACGACGCAAACGAACGATGGAGCCGCGAGATCGGCGACCGCGCGTAGAGCGATTCGTTTGTGAATTTGCAGGTCGTTGTGCGCTCGCTCCAGGGGCTATACGCGCTCGTTCGCTGCGATGCGCGGGCGCCTCTCTGTGCGACGCGCGCACGCCCCTCCGTGTTCGGCGGACAACAGCTGTGCGATCGGCGCGACGTAGCGTCGGTGCATCGTGTCGCGCTGCGCGTCCATTTCGGCCCAACGCAACAGCGCGATCCGGTGTTCAATCGCGCAATGAACGCTGCCCGCACCGGTCGTCGTTGGCTCTGCTCGATCTCGTTCGCTGCCGTTGCGGTGGGCTCGACGCCGATCGCCGCGCAATCGTCCGCTCCTGGGGCCGGCGTGCGCGCCACGCCGCGACCGCCGCCGCCGCCGCGCGCGACGACCATCGCGTGGAGTCTCGAGGCGACCCCGGGCCCGACGATCACGATGGCTCAACGGAGCTCATTTCGACTCTGGCTCGTCGCGCGCAACGCAGGACCCGCTGTCGCGGACACGCAGCGAGACAGCCTCGAGTGGTTCGTCAACGGGCAGCCTTCCCTTCAGCTCTCGATGGCCTTCGGAAACGGCGGTCGCACTCGGCAATGGGAGGCGCTCGCCCCGCGAGGGACCGTGCGAGAAGCGCGTGAAGGCGCGTGGCTCGTGCCGAGCGCGGGCACCTTCGTGTTCACGATTCGCATGAACGGCCGCGAGGTCGCGCGTCAGGTCGTCACCGTTCGCTGAGCGCTCCGTCGTCCGTTTGTCGCGAGGGACGTACGGCGCTCGACGAGCACGCGCGCCGCGAGCGCCGACGACAGACCCGACCGCGTCGAGCGGCGGCCCCCACAGTCGCTCGCCGATCAGCGCAGCATCGATGATCGCTGCTTGAAATTCGCTGTCGAATCGGCGCGTCGCGCGGCCCGTCGACGCCGAGTTGCTGTCTTCGAACGAGAGCTGCTATCGACCGCTCGATGGCGACCGAGAAGAAGCATCGAATCTTCACGACGTCCTTCGCGAGCGTCTACCCGCTCTACGTGAAGAAGGCCGAGAAGAAGGCGCGCACGAAGGCTGAGGTCGACGAGGTCATCCGATGGCTCACGGGCTACAGCGACGAGCAGCTGAAGCGAGCGATCGACGACAACGTTGATTTCGAGACGTTTTTCGCCCGCGCTCCGGCGCTCAACGCGAACGCGTCGCTCATCAAGGGCGTCGTGTGCGGGGTGCGCGTCGAGGACGTCGAGGACCCGTTGATGCAGAAGATTCGCTACCTCGACAAGCTCGTCGACGAGCTCGCCAAGGGAAAGAAAATGGCGAGCATCCTCCGCGCGTGACGCGCGCGACGTCCTACCAGTCGAACGCCCCGACGCGCGCCTCGCTGAGGCCCTCGCGCCGGAGCACCACGTCGATGTCCGACGACAGCTCGATCTTGGCTCGCGTCGTCAGCGCCAAGACCATGTCCGCGCCCTTGATCGCCATGCGCAAGAACGCGTTGGAGGGCGCGACCACGACGATCGCGCTCGCGATGGGACGACCCGCAGAAAGCTCTCTCACGAACCGCTTTCGCGCGTCGGGCGTGTAGCTCTTGACCGGTCGCCAGTCAGCAATGATCCGAAGACCGCCGTGCGCGCGAACCGAAGCTCCGTGCGTGGCGAGCAGTCGGTCGAGCGTCTTGTGCATCGCCACGACCGTGTCCTCGATGCCATCGATCACCGTGAGGTGATCCACCATGATGTTCGGCGCGATGAACCACGTGAACCCGTAGCGCGCGTCGTACACGTGCTCGGGCCAGCGTTCGAAGGGCACGGAGGGACGCGGCACGATCGTGCTCTTGTGTACCGCACCTTACCCAGACGCGAGTGCGCGCGAGACGAAGAACGCGCTTACGGACTCCAGGTGTCCGGCGCGTCGGGCCAGCGATGGATCACGTGGTAGCCGAACTCGGTCTCAACGACGCCCGATGTCTGGCCGGGCCGGAGCGCAAAGGCCGCGGCTTCGAAGCGCGCGACGGTCTGCCCGCGACGAATTCGCCCGAGGTCGCCGCGTCGCGATGGCGCGCCCGGCTCGTCGCTGAACTCCGCCACCAACGCTGGAAATTCGCTCCCAGACAGCAGTCGATTCAGCGCCTCGTCCGCGCGCGCCCGCGCTTGGGCTCGCGTGCGAACGATCGTCTCGGCCGCTCGTTGCGAGCCTCGGTACATCACCACCAAGTGGCTCACGTGGATCGATTCGCGCGTCTCCGGCGGCGGCGTGGGTGTAGGCGGCGTGGTTGGCGTGGTCGGCGTGCGGGGTTCGACGGGACGCGGTGAGTACACGGGCCGCACGACCGCGGTCGATTCTCGAACGCGACGGACGTTCATCGCGAACAGAACCAGCCCCGAGATGAGCACGCCCACGCCGAGCAACGTGGGTAGCAGCCAGTTGATGGGGTCTCTTCGGTTCACGGCGAGCGAAGTCTATCGCCGATCGTTCGACGCGCATGCCACATGGCCGTCGATTCGCGCGCCGCGGTTCAGCGCGCGCCGTTCGTCGCCGACGCGACGAACCACGGCAGCACGACGCAGAAACGCCCGTTGCGCGCGCGCGCTTGTTGCTCGTCCAGCCATCGATCGATCGCCTCGCTCGGGAGCGCGTCGGTGACCCTGCCGATCGTCGCGAGCAGCTCGACGAACCAGCGATGCGTGTCCCAATCGGTCGAGAGCGCGAAGGACGGCTCGACGCACACGTTTTCGAATCCCGCGTCGAGGAGAAGACCGTTGAGCCTTCGTCCGATCGTCCCGTGTGGGATTCCGTTGGTGAACGCGCGCACGAGCGCTCGGGTGCTCTCTCGGTCGTCGCTGTCGACCAACGCCGCGTCCCAGTCGAGCTCGACGATCACGACGCGCCCAGCTCCGACGAGGACGCGCCGCGCCTCTCGTAGCGCCGCGAGAGGATCCGAGAGATGTTGCAGAACGCGCTCCGCGAGAAAGCCGTCGACGCTCGCGTCGGCCATGGCGAGCGCGCCGCACGTCCCCTCGCTGAACGCGCACTCGACTCCAGCGCGCGCAGCGCGAGCGCGCGCCACCGCGAGCATCCCTCCGTTGACGTCGACGCCGAAGAGCGCGCGCGACCGGTCTTCGAGGCCGAGCTCGATCAACGCGGTCCCCGCCCCGCAGCCGACGTCGACGAACGATCGTCCGCCCGAGGACACGAGCAGCTCGCGCGCTCTCCGCCGCCGAAGCGCGCAGTCGGGGCTTCGCTCGACGGCGTCCATCATGGCAAGGAGCCCCGCTGCTGCGTCCGCGATCTCTTCGTCCATGCTCGACGTCCAACGCGATCGTCGCACGGATCGACGTGCGTTCGCTCCGCCCGACGCGCGCATGAACGGCGATCACGATCGCCCGTGACCCACGCCCGAGGGTCACACCTTGCGCCCCCAGCACGAATCGAACGTGCGACCAACGCTTTAGGAAAGCGCTGCTCTATCCACTGAGCTACGGGGGCTCCCACTGCGCGCCGTTCGCGCGCCATGCGAGGGTCGCTCTGATAACGCGGGCTCCGTGCGCTGTCTAGCCCAGGAGGCCGAGACGCCTGCGGCTCAGCCCGCAGACACGGGGCCGAGCGCGAGCGCCTCGGCGAGCTCGAGCGCATCCGCAGGCCAAAACGGCGCGGGTCTCGGCTGGTGCACCCCGGCCGCGCCCGCGATCGGCCTGCACCCCAAGATCGCCCTTCGCCACGCGCGGGGAACGGCCTCGCGCCCGTACACCGCGCCGAGCAGCGCTCCTGCGATCGCTGCGTTCGTGTCCGTGTCGCCGCCGCACGCGACGGTGTCGATCACGCCCGCCTCGAACGAATCGCTGTGCAACAAGCGGTAGAACGCGTTCTGCAGCGCGATCGCGACCCATCCCATCTGGTGCACGAACTCCGCGGGCGGGCTCGTGCGCGCCTTCGTGAGCCACGCGTGAACGTCCGTCCCCTCGCAGCGCGTGCGCGCGTACTCGAGCGCGCTCTCGAAGAGCGACTCGCGGTCGAGCCCTTCGGCGATCGCCCGGTGCACGGCGTAGACGAACACCGCAGTCGCGTCGCGGCAGTTGCTGTGCGGGTGCGTCAGCGTCGCGTCCCTGCGCGCGATGGCGTCGCGCGCGTGCTCGTCGAGCGAGAGGTTCCACAGCGCGAGCGGCGAGGCGCGCATGAGCGAACCGTTGGCTTGGCTCGACGGGCTGAGCTGCCCCGAGAGCGCGCCGCGCGTCGTGTTGCCGATGTCGAACGGACCGGACTCCATCCAGTCGCGGTACGCTTCGAAGACGGATTCTGTCTGAAATTCTCCACGCGAAACGAGCGTTCGCGCGAGCGCGAGCGCCATCTCCGAGTCGTCCGTGGGCTGTCCCGCGAGGGTCTTCCACGTCCCTCCGTCGACGAGCGCACGAACGCCTCGCGGATGCGTGTACGCGATCGTCCCTGCGTCGAGAAACTCGACGAGGCTCCCCAATGAATCACCGCTCAGTTGTCCGAGCCAGCAGCCCTGCGCGCGCGACAGAACGTCCGCGTCGCGGATCGCGCGCCCCACCGAACGCCCCGCGCGCGGGTACTTTCGCTCGAGCGCCGAGGGCTCTCGCTCCTCGCGAACGCGATCGTACGGAGCCTTCGAGAGCGCTCGCGCGAGCGCGACGCTCCCGCCGAATACGTCGGTCGTTCGTCGTTCGCCTTCGTACACGATGGGCCGACCCTCGCTGTCGATCACCTCGCCGCCGACCGCACGCAAGAGCGCGTGTCCCGCGGCGATGTCCCACCACGTTACGCCCGCGATCGACACCGCGCCGTCGACGTCTCCCGCTGCGCAGAGCGCGAGTCGGTACGCGATGCTCGGGACCGTTCGATACCGCGCAGGACGCACGCAGAGCTCGTTGATCTCGGGTTTGCGATCGGCGTCCTGGCTGACCGCGATCAAGACGTCTGGCGCGAGCGCCTCGGGGAGCTTCGCGCGTTCGACCGCAGCGCCGTTGCGGCGAAGTGCACCACCCTCGCGCCACGCGAAGAGATCCCCGTCGTCGTCCGGCGCGCACGGCGCGAAGACGACCCCGAGCACGGGGCGTCCTGCGTGTACGAGCGCGATCGAGACCGTCGAGCCTCTCCAGCCGCGCAAGAACGCCGCGGTCCCGTCGTGCGGATCGACGACCCACACAGCCTCTGGCCACGGAACAGGACCCGCGTACCCGAGCTCCTCCCCGAGGAATCCCGCTGTCGGAAGCGCCTCGCGGAGCCGCACGCGGATCTCGCGCTCGCATCGCTCGTCGACGGGCGCCTTGCCGCGCTCGCCCACGGGTCCGCCGCGTCGATGAAACTCCGTTCGAATCCGCCGCCCCGCGCTCACCGCCGCGTCGATCGCGACCGCGAGCAGCCTCTCGAGCTCGTCGCCCTGCATGAACCGCGAGCGTAGCACCCGCTCGACGCACAGATTTGCTTGACCCGAGCGGCGGGCTCGCAATCCTCTCCGATCGATTTGTCCGCGCCCGAAGACGAGCCCGAGCCCCCACGCAACCTGTCGCGAGGCGTCGGGTTGCTCGCGAGCGTCGCGACGTTCGCGGTCGCGGGGCTCGTGGACGCTGCTTTCGCCATCGGGCGCGCGCCCGCGGGCAGCGTTCCGCGCGTGCTCCTCCCGTGGCTCGTGCTCCAGTGCGTCGCGGTCGTGGGCTCGTTCGGCGTGCTCTTGGGCGCGCTCGAAGAGCTCGTGTTCGCGTCGTGCCGGCGCGTCCCGGCCTTCGTCGCGCTCGCCCGATGGGTGCTCGGCGGACCCAAACAGTGGTTCGCCAAGGACCCCGCGCGCGCGTCGTGGCTCTTCTGCGCCCTCGTCGCGATCGCGACGTTCTTGGCGCCGCTGTTCGCCGTCGCGCGCTTCACCAAGAAGACCTTTCACTCCGCCGAGCTCACCGGCCTCGCGCTCTTGCTCGCGGGCGCGCTCGCGCTCGCGATCGGCGCGGTCGTCGCCGCGGTGCTCGTCGCGCCCGTTCGTTGGCTGCTCGATCGCGTCGGGCGCCTCGCGAGCCCCGGCGCCGTCGTCTCGCTCGCGGTGCTCTCGGTCGCGGGCGCGATCGGCGCGTTGGTCGCGCGCTACTGGGTGACGTTTCGCAACCTCGACGGCGCGTTCGCCGTCGTCGCCGCCGTGACCTTCGTCGCGCACGCGTTGCTGCTCCCGTGGCTCGGGGCGAGGGTGCTCCGTCGCGATCGCGCGCTCGACAAGCGGCTCGTGATCGGCGCCACGATCGCTGCGATCGCGCTCTTCGCGTCGAGCGCGAAGACCTTCGGCGCGCGGCAGTCGGTCTCGAGCACGATCTTTCACCGCTCGATCGTCACGGGCTACGTGACCCGCGCGCTGCAGTTGTCGTTCGACTTCGATCGCGACGGATACAGCGCGGTGTTCGGCGGCGGTGACTGCAACGATCGCGACCGCGCGATTCACCCCGGCGCGTACGACACGCCCGGCAATGGAATCGACGAGAACTGCTCGGGACGCGACGCCACCCGCGAGCGCGAACCAACGGACGGTCAGCTCGTGGGACTACCCGAGGGCGCCGCGCGAAGACCCGCGATCATCCTCGTCGCGATCGACGCAACGCGGCCCGATCACCTCGGCGTCTACGGGTATCGACGGCCGACGTCGCCCAACCTCGACGCGTTCGCCGCGCGCGCCGCGGTCTTTCGCAACGCATACTGCGCCTCGCCCCGGTCTCTGCGCTCGTTTGCGTCCATCTGGACCGGTCGGTACGCCTCGCAAGTCGCGTGGGGAACCGACATCGAGTACCCGCCGCTCGCGCCCGAGAACGCGACGCTCGCAGAGCTCTTGCGCGACAGCGGCTACCGCACAGCGGGGTTCTCGACGGCGCGGTACTTCAGCGAAACGCAGGGATTTACCCAGGGATTCGAGCGCTTCGACGAGGCGGACGAGTACAAGGGCCGACCGCAGCCCGTGATGGCCCGCGCCCTCGAGTGGCTCCGCGCGCGCGACGGCGATCCCGCGCCGTTCTTCTTGTGGCTGCACTTGATGGAGCCCCACGACCCGTACACCGATCGCACGAGCCCCAGGGATTTTGGCCACCGCGCGGTGGACCAATACGACGAAGAGATCGCGTACGCAGACGAGCTGCTCGCGCCGGTGTACCGCGAGATCGAGCGCATCGAACGATCGCGCCCCGTGCTCACGTTCGTGATCGGCGACCACGGCGAGGCCTTCGGCGAGCACGGCGTGTTTCATCACTCGTTCGACCTTCACGACGAGGCCCTTCGCGTCCCGTTGATCGTCCGCGGCGCCGGCGTGCCCGCGGGTCCGCGCGAGGCGATCAGCATTTTGCCGGACATTCACCCGACGGCGCTGGAGTTCGCCAACGCGACGCCCGGCGCCGCGCTCTCGTCGCGCTCGCTCGTTCCCGTGCTCTTTCGCGAGGGCGAGTGGCGCACGCAGCAAGCGCCGAGGGGCTGGCGTCAGCACGTGTTCGCAGAGGTGACTCCGGACGGGAGATTCCCGTTCGAGATCGAGTCGCTGTACGCACCACCATTCAAGATCATCCACGATTTGCGCCGCGGAACGTGGGAGCTCTTCGACATCTCTCGCGACCGCGGCGAGCTCGAGAACCTCTACGACCTGCGCCCCGAGGTCGCAGCGCCCCTTCGCGAGAGGCTCTTGTCGTGGATCGACTCGAGCGCGCTCGCCAACAACCACTCGCAGCGCCTGATCGCCGCCGCGCGAATGTCGTCACCGCCGAGCCCGCGCCGACCGATGAGCGTCCGCTTCGGCGACGCGTTCGAGCTCCTCGGCTACGACTTCGACCCGGCGCCATTCCCGATCGGCGGGCAATTTCGCTGCACGTTCTACTATCGCGTGCTGCGCAGGACGCCGACGCCGCTGTGGATGGCCGTCGATTTTCGCCCCACCGACGGCGGCTCGTTCAACTCGTACTTCCGCGCGCACCACTATCCGGTCTCGGGTCGCTACCCCACAACGGTGTGGAACCCCGGCGAGATCCTCCGAGACGAGGTCAGCATGCACGCCAACGTCGCGGTCCGCCCCACGCGATATCGCTTCGTCTTCGCCGCCGAAGTCGAAGGAACGGGCGAGAGACTCCGCCCCGAGCCCGCCGCGCCCAACAACGAGCTCGTGCTCGACGAGTTCGAGATCGTCCCCTGAGCGGTTTGCGTACGCCGTCGCGCAGCGGACGAGAAACTCCCTGACAGTGCTGCTGACTCGACCTTTGCCCGTGGTCGTGCTCGAATTTCGTGCATGCGGTCCGTCACGCTCGGACACGGGCACTATTTCGCGTGGCACTTGCCCACGATCGCCATCGTGCTCGTCGCGAGCGCGCTGTTCTTCGTCATCGCGCGGCAGTTGATCCGCAGCGAGTACGGGCCCGAAGCCAAGGCGCTTCGCTGGAGCATCCTCGGCTGGTGCGCGATCGCGATCTCCGTGGGAAGCGCCGTGGTGTACCCGTACCTCCGCGACGCTGCGTACCTCACGGTCGAAGAAGACGGCTCGTGGGCGATGCAGAACTACCTCGGGTTCACCGTGGCCCGCGTCCGCTCGGACGAAGTCCGCGAGCTGCGCGCGAGGGACCTCGGCGGCCTCGGCGTCGGGATGGGTCACGTCGAGGTTCGTCGCGAAGATGGGACCGTCGTGCGCACGGTCCGAGTGACCCGCGCGCGCGTGATCGAGCTCACCAAGATGCTCGGCTACGCGCGAAGCGACCTCGCGCAGGAGTACACCGACACCGTCGTTCGCGCGCACAGGTACGGCCCGAGCAGCGGGAGCATGATGGTCTTCTTGCGTTGACCCGGCGCCGCTGTTCGTTGCACAACCTCGCGCCGCTTCGAGAGGGGAGCACGCCCGATGCACCAATGGTTCGTACCGCGAACGAGCTGCGCCGCGATGGCTGTGTGCGCAGCGTTGAGCGCTCACTTGATTGCGTGTGATGCAATCAACAACGCCAACGCCCAGCGCCAACGGCCGGGGCGCCCGGTGCATCCACCGCCGATCGTTCCGCTTCGATCGACGTCGCCGATCCTGCAAGACGTGATCGTCCCGGACGCGCCCGCGACGCCTCCGCCGGTCCCGACGGCCGCGCCCACGACGCTCGCGCGAGGGCGATGGGTCGATTCTCCCCTGGGATTTCGCACGCATCGCGCGGTCGTTCGCCTCGCCGACGGCACCGAAGGACCGTGGATCACCGTCCGCGTCCCCGTCGCTCGCCTGCGCTTCGGCGTCATGCGCACCGAAAGCGACCGCCTCGCGAGCGGCCTTCGCGCGCCCAATCGCATCGCGATGGTCGCGGGGTACTTCGAGCGCGACAAGCAGCCCTCGGGCGTCCTCGAAGCCAATCGCGTGATTCACGGCCAGCACCACAGCCACGCGGGCTCGGGGCTCTTCGTCGTGCGCGACGGTCGAGCGCGGGTCATCGCCGCGAGCTCGCCGCAGTCCGAGTGGGCTGGAAGCGAGCTTGTCGTTCAGTGCGGTCCGCGGCTCGTCGAGGCAGGGCCCACCGTGGGCGTCTACGCGGATCGTGGCGAGCGCTTCGCTCGCGCGGCGGCCTGCATTCGCGACGGCGGCGCGACGGTGGACTTCATCGTGACCTGGTCGTCGGCAGAGGCGCTGCGCGGCCCAGGGCTGTACGCGTTCGCCCTCGCGCTCGCGGGCCCGTCTCCCGCGGGCGACGCAACGGGCTGCGAAACGGCGCTCAATCTCGACGGAGGGCCGTCGGCGGGCATCCACGTCGACGGCGTCACCGAGGCGTCCCACGCACCAATTGGCCCCGTTCCGTGGGCGATCGTGCTCGCGCCGCGGTAGTCTCCGAGGCACCCACAGCTCGCCATGCACTTCGCACTTCGACTCATCTTCGCTGCGACGCTCGTCGCGCTCGTCGCTTGCGACGGGGGAATGCCCCCGCCACCTGCAGACGTCCCCGTGATGGACGCCACGCGCCCCGAGGGAGGCGTGCGCTGCGGGAGAGTCGGTCAGGCCTGTTGCGCAGGCAGCTCGTGCGAGTCCAACGGGATCGTTCAGCTCGTGTGCGACCTCGGGATCTGCCTCGGCGGGCCGGGCGCAGACTGCGTAAACCCTACGGACTGTTACAGCACCTACTCGTGCACGGACGGCCGTTGCTGCCTTCGCGAAGGCGACGCGTGCAGCGCTCCCAACGAGTGCTGTCAGGGGACGGTGTGCGGCGCGTCGATGACCTGCGAAAGACCAGGGTCGTGCGGCGGACTCGAGCAGCAGTGCTGTCGCGACAACGTCTGTCAGGCGGGCCTCGCGTGCAGCGGCGGGACGTGCGTGACCTGCGGAGGCGCGGGACAACCCTGCTGCCCGGGCAACACGTGCACCAACGGAAACATGTGCGTCGGCGACGTGTGCCAATCGCCGCCCCCGTGCGGCGGCGACGGTCAAGCGTGCTGCGGTCGCGCGTGCGACCCCGGCCTCGCGTGCGCGACGGTGGGCGCAGAGATGCGCTGCCAGCGCTCGATGACCTGCGGCGCGATGGGCCAGATGTGCTGCGCAGGCTCGATGTGCAACTCGGGCCTCGTCTGCAACAGCGGAACGTGCGGGATGCCCATGGCCGCCTGCGGCAGCCTCGATCAACCGTGCTGCGCGGGCAACGCGTGCGCGGGCGTTCTTCAGTGCCAGAGCGGTCGATGCACCTCCTGTCGCGCCGGCGGGACCACCTGCGGAACGAGCGCCGACTGCTGCGGTGATTTCGTGTGTCGTCGCGCGCCCACCAACCTCGTGTGCTGCCACGGGCAGGGCGGCTCCTGCACGACCTCTGCGCAGTGCTGCGGCTACATGCTCTGCGACACGGGCACCGGTCGATGCGCCTGCCAGCAAGAAGGCCGCTCGTGCGTCGACTCGTCCGAGTGCTGCACAGGCACGACCTGCCAGAGCGGAACGTGCCGTCGACCCATGGCCATGTGCCGCATGGCCGGTGACGCGATGGGCTGCATGGCCGCGACCGATTGTTGCGCGGGACTGCGCTGCGATCCGTCGCCGGTGACCCGCCGTTGTTGCCAGGACGTCGGCGCTTCGTGCACGACCAACGAACAGTGCTGCGGCTCGACGCTCTGCGAGGGGACGACCGCGCGCGTGTGCACCTGCCGCGCGAACGCCGCCACGTGCACGAGCGACCGCGATTGCTGCGCGGGGCTCACGTGCCAGACCGGCACGTGCCGACCTCCGGCCGCGTGCAAGAGCAACGGCGACACGACGTGCACGAGCAACACCGAGTGCTGCGGCGTGCTCGTCTGCAACACCGTCGTCAGCACCGGTCGAACGCAGTGCTGCTCGAGCTCGGGCGCCGCGTGCCGAACCAACAGCGAATGCTGCGGAACGATGAACTGCACCGCCGGACGCTGCCGCTGCCAGATGACCGGCGCGGCCTGCCGCAACAACGGCGACTGCTGCAGCACGCGCTGCGACACCACCACGCGCGCGTGCTTGCCGTGAGCGCGCCATGAGCCGCGGGAGCTGGCTCGTTCGGTGGGTGCTGCTCCCCGCGCTCGTCGTGGCGGTGGCGTTTCTCTCGTGGTGGACCGTGCGAACGACGCAGGACCTGCGTCGGCTCGACAAAGCCAGCATCATCGAGAGCACGCTCCTTCTCGCGCGCGAGAAGGTCGACCGCGCCGAGCAACAGATCGTGGCCGCGGACAACGCAGCGTTTCACGCGGTCAACCCCGATGACCTCGACGCGCTCGCGCTGCGTTGGCTCGAGAGCGCCGAGCGCATCACGCCGTCGATCCGCTCGGTGCTCGTGCTCGACGAGCAGCTCCGCCTCGTGCGGCACGTCTCGCGCGCGAGCGACAGCGAGGCCTCCGCGTTTCGCGCGTACTTCTTCCGCGCGGTGCTCCCGTTGCTGCAGCTCGAGACCGAGTCGCTCGACGTGCACAAGCACGTGCATCGCTCGCTCGAAGGTCGCCCCGTGTTCGTCACCGCGATCGCCCGCGAAATCGGCGGCCGACGGCACTACGTCGTGCTCGAAGAAGACCTCGCGTACATCCGCCAGACGCTCTTGCCGGGGCTCTTCGAAGACCCCGCCGAGCGCGGACGCTTCAACGTCGTCGACGAAGACGGGAGGCTCGTCGTCGGGCGTCCCCTCGCGGGCGGCGACTTCGTCGTGTCGCTCCGCTTCTCCGCGACGCTCGACGGCTGGAGGCTCAGCGCCGAGCCTCGAAAGGCCGAAGAAATCGCCGCTCGCTCGCGCCGTCGCCCCGTGTACGACGTCGTGCTCGTGGGCCTCTCGCTGCTCGTGCTCGTCGCCGGCGTGCTCTTTCTCACGTTCGCCGCGCGCAACGAGCAGCGGCTCAATCGATTGAAGAGCGACTTCATCGCGACGGTCTCGCACGAGCTGAAGACGCCCTTGAGCTTGATCCGCATGTTCGGCGAGATGCTCGCGAGCGACCGTCGACTGTCGGACAAACAGCGCGTGCAGTACCTCGGGATCATCGTCCGCGAGAGCGAGAGGCTCACCGCGCTGATCGAAAACGTCCTGGATTTCGCCCGGGTCGAGCGCGGTCGCGCGAGCTACGATTTTCACCGCAACAACCTCCGAGACGTGGTCGTTCGCGCCGTGGATCTCTTTCGCTCGAGGCTCGATCGCGACAAGCCCGTGATCTCCGTCGAGCTGCCGCAGAGCGTCCCGGACAGCGAGCTCGACGAGCAAGCGCTGCAGCTCTTGCTGTTCAACCTGCTCGACAACGCGCTCAAGTACGCGCCCGACGGCGAGCGCGTGATCGTGAGGCTCCGCCACGAGGGCGTGCGCTTCACGATCGAAGTGCAAGACGACGGCCCGGGAATCGACGAAGAAGACTCGCGCCGCGTGTTCGAGCGCTTCTATCGCGGCCGTCGCGCGCGGGACAACGGCGCGCGCGGCAGCGGCATCGGCCTCGCGCTCGTGCAGCACATCGCGCGCTCGCACGGCGGTGACGTAGCGGTGCGCAACGCGACCCCGCGCGGGGCCGTGTTCACCGTCGCGCTCCCCTTGCGCGAACCCGAGCCCGAGCCGTAGATGGCGCTCAGCGCGCGGTGACCTCGGCGCGCAGCCCGTTTCCGCCGTACACGATCGCGTCGAGCGCGAAGCGGTCTTCGACCAGCGCGAGCGCGGGCTGGTCGAGCTCGATCGTCGTCTTCGGAAGCTCGTTGGGGTCGAACCCGATCGCGCGCGCGCCGTGCTCGCTCCCCTCGAGCCAGAGCTGCTCTGCAGGCGTGCTCGCGACGGTGGGCTCGAAGGTCACGCGACGACGCAGCCTGAGTCGCTCGTGCGTCTCGAGCGCGCGGAGCTCTTCGATTCCATCGGTCACGATGTGGCTGTCGATCCCGACGCAGAGCCGCACCCCGCGGTCGCGGAGCGTCGCGATCGGCGCGAGTCCGTCGCCGAGATCGCGCTCGGTCGTCGGGCACGCGCACACAAAACCCTTCGCGCCTCCGAGCAGGGCCGCCTCGGGCTCGCTGAGGTTCGTCCCGTGCACCGCGACGAAGCGATCGCTCAAGCCATCGACCGACGCGATGAGCTCCATCGGCCGCACGCCGTGCTCCGCGAGGCACTCGTCCACTTCGCCCTGCACTTCGCTCACGTGCATGTGCAGCGGCATCGCGTGCTTCTTCGCGTACGCCGCGCACTCGCGCACCCACTCCTTCGGAACGGCGCGCACCGAGTGCGGCGCAACACCGATGCGCACCCGCGCGTGGCCGCGATACTTCGATCGAAGCGCGTCGACGTCACGGAGAACGAGCTCGACGTCGGGGTCGCAGAAGCGTCGTTGCCCCGGCTCTGCGTCGCGCCCCGCGCCCGCGCGAAAGTACGCGACGCGAAGCAGCGTGACGTAGAGCCCCGCGTCGAGCGCCGCTGCGATCACGGTGTCCGCGAGCAGCGTGCGATCGTCGTACGGCGTCCCGTCCGCTTGATGCTGGATGTAGTGAAACTCGCCGACGGCTACGACGCCGCTCGCCCGAAGCTCATCGAACGCCACGCGCGAGATCCGGTAGATCGACTCGGGGTCGAGCGCCGTCGCCTGCGCGTACATCGCCTCGCGCCACGACCAGAACGTCCCCGTGTCCTTCGCGGTCCGTTGAGTCTTTCCGCGCAGGGCCCTCTGGAAGGCGTGCGAATGCGCAGACACGAGGCCCGGCAGTACCATTCGCCGCGCTCCAGACGCGGTCGTTTCGATGTTCGAAATCGTACGCCGAGAATTCATCGTGAGGTCTCCGATGGTGCGAAATGGTCAGCAAATTTGCTGCTGAAAATGATTGTGCTGAACACTTGACCAGTATCTGTCTACTCCGGTACGAACCGTTCGAACCGCCCGCGCGAGGCACCCGAGCGCGTAGCTGTGGGGTTCGAACGGACACAAAACGGTTGGAAGGAGTGTCGGGATATGGAAGTGGATCGTTTGGTGGATGGGGCCTTTTGTTGGGCCGAGGCGGGGGTTCCCGATGTGCAGATCGCGAAGGCGTTCTACAGCAAGGTATTGGGTTGGTCGTTCGAAGATGTCCCGCTGCCCGACGGCGGCGTCTACCCGATGGCAAAGATCGGCGGGCGCAACGTGGGCGCGGTGTTCAAGATCGACCCGAAGATGGCGCCTCCGGGAGCGCCTCCGATGCGGCCCTCGTGGTCGAACTACGTGCAAGTCGCGGACGTCGACGCGATCGCCAAGCGCGTCGCCGAGCTCGGCGGCGCAGTGATCGTCCCGCCGATGGACGTGATGGAAGAGGGGCGCATGGTCGTGTTCGCAGACCCCACGGGCGCGGTGCTCTCCGCGTGGCAACCGAAGCGGCACGCCGGGTTCGGTCGCTTCGGTGACCACGGCGCGCCCGTGTGGCTCGAGCTCATGACGAAGAACCTCGACGCGTCTGCGTCGTTCTACGGAAAGCTGTTTGGCTGGGAGATTTCCAGGTCCAAAGCCAACGACATGCCGTACTTCGAGGTGAAGCCGAAGGGCGCCGAGCAGGCGATCGGCGGCATGATGCAGATGGACGCGTCCTTCAAGGACATGCCGTCGCATTGGCTGCCGTACTTCGCCGTCACCGACGTGAAGGCCACCGCCGCGGCGATCGAAGCCAACGGGGGCACGGTCTGCGTGCAGCCGACGGAGATTCCCAAAGTTGGGACGTTCTCGGTCGTGCAGGACCCCGGTGGAGCGACGTTCAACGTGCTCCAGATGCTCCCGATGTGAGCCGCGTCCCCCGACGCGAGCTCGATTCGCTTCGCGAACTCAGTTCGCGGGCGTGGTCTTGATGCCCGCAGCCTGAACGATCGTCTCGAACGCCTTGAAGTCGGTGATCGCGAGAGCCGAGAGGATCTTGCGGTCGAGGCCGATGTTCGCGCCCTTCAGGGCCGCGACGAGGCGCGAGTAGCTCGTGCCCACCATCCGGGCCGCGGCGCTGATGCGCGCGATCCAGAGACGGCGGAAGTCACGCTTGCGAAGGCGGCGGTGACGGAAGGCGTACTGCCAGCTCTTGTGCACGGCCTCGACGGCGACGGACGCGAGCCTCGAGCGACCAGCGCTGAAGCCCTTGGCGTGCTTGAGGACGCGGTTACGACGACGACGGGCCTTGAAGCCCCTTTTAGCGCGCGGCATGGATCAGTGCTCCTTCACTTCGTTCCGTAGGGGAGCATCTGCTTCACGCGCTGCTCCATCGTCGAGTCCACCATGTCGTTCTTGCGCAGACGGCGCAGACGCGCGGCGGGCTTTCCACCCATTAAGTGGCTCGCGCCGCCCTTGGGGCGACGCACACGGCCGGTTCCACTGATCTTGAACCGCTTGGCCGCTGCGCGGTTGGTCTTCATCTTCGGCATCGTTTGTTCCTCCAACACGCCCTCGCGAGTCATCGACGAGTCCGTGGTTGGTCGCGCTCCCCGCACCGTGCGCGTATCGCACGGTCTGTCGGGGTTGACTCGGTCAACCCAAACGTCGGACGCGGCCACCGGCCGCGCGGGGACGATCGAGCGCGAGGCGCGCGTGTCTAGCGGAACCCCCCCGTTTGGTCAAGCGCTACTGCCCGAGCGTATCGCGATAGCGCTCTGCGTAGCGCCCATCGGGAAAGCGCGCGAGGTACCGCCGCATCGTCTGCTCTGCCGCCGCCGTGTTGTGCAAACCACGGTACGCCGTCACGAGCTGGTTGAACTCGACTTCGGTCGCCGCCCTGCCGCGAAGCGCATCCACGACGCACTGAAAGTTGTTCGCGAGCAAGCACTGCGCGGCGCTCTGGCCCGACGAGCTCCCCGACGACGTTGGATTCGTCGGCTGTGTCGGCCCTGGGGTGGGGCGCTGAGTGGGGCCCGTGCCCACAACATTCGGGTTCGGGGTCGAAGGGGGTGTGCTGTTCGAGGTGCCCGAGTTGTTCGACGAGCTACGCACGCGCCGCGTCCCAGTCTCGGAACCCGAGCGCGTCGGCTGCACCGGTTCGGTGCCCTGCGCGCCCGTGTTCTGCGGCGGGTTCTCGGGCTCGGTCCCGCCCGTCTGCGGGGCCACGTTGGCCGCAGTGCCGTTGTTCGCAGGCGGATCTTGCGTGCTGGGTTGCTGCGTTCCAGGCGTCGGAGCCTGGGGATTCGCGGGCGGCTGGGTCTCGGCACCCGTTGGCGTCGGGGTCGCCGCTTGCTGTCCCGTGGTCGATCCGTTGTTCGCGGAGGGTGGTGCTGCGACCGTGCCCGCGCCGTTGTTCGCCGGCTCCGTCCCGGTCACGACCGTGGTGTTCTGCGAGGTGTTCGGCGTCGTGTTGCTCTTGTTCATGAACATCACGCCGCCGCCGCCGAGCGCCGCGACGAGGACGCCCACGCCCACGAGCAAGCCCACGCTTGATTTCTTGGGCTCAGCGACCGGCTCTGCGGCCGCGGGCACCGCCGCGCTCGGCGCAGGAATGAGGGCAGTCGCATCCCCGACGCGCGAGAGCTTGCACTCGACGACGCCCATCGTGATCTGGTCGCCCGCCGAGATGGACTTCTTCTTGACGCGCTCGCCGTTGACGACCACGCCGTTGGAGCTCCCGAGGTCTTCGATCACGAGCTGATCATTCTCGACGACGATCTTCGCGTGCTCGCGAGAGATCGACGAGAACGGCAGCGACACATCCGCGATCTCGCTGCGACCGAGCAGCACCGGGACCTTCGTGATCACGAAGGTCGACGGCGTCCCGGCCGGCGCGAGAAACACGAGCTGCAGCCGCTTCAAGTGATCCGGCACCGCGGTCTGTGTCGGCGGTGGAACCCCGAGCGCCGTCGGAATCGCCGGCATCGTCGCCTGCGGGTGATGCCCGGGCTGTTGCGCTGGCGCCTCGTACGTCTCGACTTGCGAGGCCGCCGCGGGCGCTGCGCTCGCGGCCGGAGCGACCTGCGCCCCGTTCTCCTCGACGATGTTGAGCTTGTAGTCCCCGATCACGATCTGATCGCCCATCTTCAGCGCGCGCTGATCGCTCAGCCGCGTGCCGTTGATGACCGTGCCATTGTAGCTCCCGAGGTCCTGCAGAACGTATCCCCCGTTCTGCTTCTGGAGCTTGGCGTGCCGGCGAGAGACGTTGCGATCCGTCAGACGGATCGTGTTGCCCTCTTTGCGCCCGATCGTGATCTCGTCTCGGACGAGCGGCACCGTCGTGGTCTTCCCTTCGTCGTCCGAAATCACGAGCTTGAACATGCGATCCTCCGAACTCTCGCCACTCGTACAGCGCTAGCGCACCCATCCTTGGGTCGCTAGCGAAGGACAACGAGAATTCCGCCCGAAATTTCAGCACGACCGAGGGCGCAGGGTCAACGTAACCCGCGCGATCGAGAGCGGAATCTCCGTCGGGCGTCAGAATGCACGAGTGCCCCGAGGCCGACGAGCAGCCACCAACCGCCCGTCGACCCTCCCTTCGGATGTCCCGAGACGACGCAGGAGCACCCGCCCGACGCGACGAGTCGAGGCCGCTCGCCAGCGTCCGTCGCCGGTCCGTCGAGCAGGCCCGCGTCTGTTCGCGCATCGGCCGGCGCCGCGCTGTCCGTGCCCGACGCGTCCGGTGAAGCATCGGGCACGCTCGTGCCTCCGTCGGGCGTCGCTCCCGTGCACGTCCCGATCGGGCCCACCGGCGGTCGCGTGATCATCGCGAGCTGCGCGCGAACGCTGTCCCACAGCGGCGCGCAGCGCGTTCGGACCACGCTCGTCGCAGCGCATCGCTCGGGGCCGCGGAGCCGCGACAACACGAGCATCGGCGTAAACGTGTCGCCCCCATCGCGCGAGCACGCGAAGGACATCCCCGAGTTCATCTCGTTGGCCGTCGCGAACAAGACCCCGTCGCGAAACCGCATCGACCGCGGCCGAAGATCGCTCGCGACCGCGGACCAACTCTCGCCCCCATCGGTGCTGCGACGAATGCGATCGGCCGCTGCGTTGGTCGAGACCCACAACGTTCGACCGCCGGGCGCGGCGGTGACCCCTACGAGCGAGCTCGTCCCGCGAAAGAGCGTTCGAAACGTAGCGCCTCCGTCGCCCGAGCGAAGCAAGAGCGCGCCCTCGGGGTCGAGGTCCGCGCGAACGAGCAGCGCGTCGGGGTCGAGCGGGTCGACCCACGCGATGTATGCCGCGTATCCGCCTGCAAAATCCCTGGTTGTTTCGACGAACGTGCCGCCGCTGTCGTCCGAGCGAAACAGCGCGGGCCGCGCGCCGCGCACCCAGCCCGTCGTGTACACGCGCTCGACGCGCGAGGGCGCGAGGTCGATTGTGTGTGCGTAAAATTCGGCCCTCGCCCAAGCTCTCGTCCACGTCGCGCCGTGATCGTTCGAGCGCGAGACGAACTGCGTCGCAGCCGGTGGCGTGAGCGACGCCACAACCGACGCCCCCACCGCGCTCAAGTCCACCACGGGCTCGAACGAAAACGTCGACGGCCGAGACCACTCGCACCAGTTGCCTTGCGCCGTGCGCGAGAGCCCGTCCGGGAGCCCCGCCACGAGCGTCCCATCACTCGTGATCGCCACGGCGGGGTCGTATTGACCCGAAAACCCCACGGCTTCTTCGCAGGTCCAATCCCAGGTCGCGCCGCCGTCCTCGCTCGTCACGAGCCCGAACGTCGTCACGATCGCGATCCGATCCCGCTGCGCCCCCTCGCCGAGCGCGAAGAACTGCGCCGTCGGATAGCGCCCGTTTGCGTCCGCAACGCCGACGTTGGTCGCAACCACCGTCGCTGCACAAGCGGCCATCCGCCACGCTCGACCACAAGCCATCATCGAAGAACCGACGCAACGGTGTACCCGTTTCTCACTCGCTGCGCAGCAAGGCTCGCGTCTGCTAGCCTCTCGATCAGTGCGCTCGCTTCGAACCGCGTTGGTCGTCGGCTCTCTCTCGTCGATCGCGTGCAGCGCGCCCACGCAGTTCGAGCCCGAGGACGCCACGTTCTCCGAGGCCGCGCTCGTCGATCGCGCGCTCGTCGATCGTCGATCGCCTGCCACCACGACGCCGTACCCCAGCGCAAACGTGACAGTCACGCTTCCGTTCGAGGGACCCGAGCAGACGATCGACCTGGATTTTACTGCGGCGCCGGGGCGCGTCGACGTTCACTTGCTCGTGGACACGACCGCGAGCTTCGACGGCGAAATCCGCGAGCTCCAACGCGCGCTCACCGCCACGACGCTGCCCGCGCTTCAACGACGAGTGCCTTCGCTCACGCTCGGCGTCTCGCGCTTCGAGGACATGCCGTGGGAGCCGTTTGGCTTTCGAACGGATCGCCCGTTCGCGCTCATCGTTCCGCAGACGACGGACTTCGGCGTGGTCGATCGCGCGCTGTTTCGCCTCGATGATCCGCTGGGGCAGGGCGGTGATCTGCCCGAGTCTTGGTACGAAGCGCTCTTTCAAGTCGCGACCGGCCGCGGGCTCGACCTCGGCGCGATGGGCTCGATCCCGCGATTTTCGCCGGGATCCGTCGGAGGAGGCGCGCTCGGCGGCGTCGGGTTTCGCGCGGACGCGATTCGCTCGGTCGTGCTCGTCACCGACGCTCCCTCCCACGACGCGGTCGACTATCGAGGCGTGATCGCAGGCGCGCACAGCGGAGCGCAGGCGGTCGACGCGCTCCGCGCGCTCGAGATCCGCGTGCTGGGAATCGCCTCGGGTCCCTCCGCGCGCGCCGCGCTCGAGCCGATCGCGGTGCAAACGGGCGCTGTCACGAGCCCCACCAACGGCCGCTGCCCGACCGGCCTCGACGGCTCGCTGCGGCTTCCGACCAACGGTCGCTGCCCGCTCGTGTTCGACATCACCGCCGACGGAACGGGCCTCTCGCGTACGGTCGCCGACGGCATCGGAGCCCTGCTCGATTCGATCGCGTACGGCGCGATCCACGGTGAAGCGCGGGACGACAATGCGCGCTTCGTGCGCGCGATCGAGGCGGTGTCCGCGACGCCTCCCGCGAACACGACCGCGCCGACGCGCGAGGATCGGCTGCCTGCAGGCATGACGGACGGGGTCGCGGACACGTTCGTGACGGTGCGCTCGGGCACCGTCGTGCGGTTTCGGGCCCGACTTGCGAATCGAACGGTGCGCGAATCGGTCTTTCCGCAGGTGTTCTTCCTGCGCGTCGCGCTCGTCGGCGACGGGATGCCCCTCCGCGAGACGCTCGTTCGGGTGATCGTTCCCGAGGGGCCCAAGTTCGACGCGGGGGAGGACGACGCGTCCAACGACGGATCGCGATCCGATGGGGCTGGAATCGACGCGGACGCTGGACAGCCCGCGGACGCCAGCGACGGCGCTCCGGACGACGCCACGGCGGACAACCCCGACGCGGACTGACCTCGGACGGAAAACTCCAAATTGACGGCCGCGTTCGGACAGGAATACCGTCCCGCCCCGGCGCTCGTCCCGTCCCGTCATTGTGGACGGCGCGCGAAGCGCTCCAAGAGCCCCCCGAGCCCTCTCCGACGCCGAAATGATGAACCGATCGTTCTCTCCCCTGCGGACGCTGCTCGCCGCTGGCGCCATCGCCGCGAGCGCTGCCCTCGCGCCCGCGACCGCGAGCGCTCAAGCCTGCAACTCGACCGACATGATGTCGGCCACCTTCGGGCGGCCTGCGTGCGTGGGCTCTGGTTTCGACCTGCGTCTCTTTCGAAATGCGGTGGACTCCAAGGGGCTCTTCACGGTCAACGGAACGGACATCCTCGGCTCGGGCGACGTGTCGTTCGGCCTCGTCGGTGACGTGGGATTCAACCTCCTTCGCATCGGCGCCAACGATCGACCGCTCGTCGACACGTCGATCAACGCGGCCGGTCAGTTCAACATCGGCATCGCGAACCTGCTCGTGCTCGGCGTGCAGGTGCCGTTCGCGCTCATGTCGGGCCCCGGACGAAACGCGTCGGACACCAGCGATCCGGTGTTCTCCGCGAACGGAATGCCGCTGATTCCCCGGGACGTCTACAACCCCCCGGCGTCGGGCCTCAACTACCAGGGCCTCGGCGACATCACGCTGCACGCGAAGCTGCGCTGGCTTCGCGCAGAGTATTTTCCGGTCGGCCTGTCGATCATCCTCCAAGGCGGATGGAACCCGATGCGAGGCTCGTACTCGTTCGCGGGAGAGCCCGATGGATTCGTGTGGCCGCAAGTCGCCGTCGAGCGACGCGTGAGCCGCACCGTGCGCCTCGATTTCAACCTCGGCTCGCGCATCTCGTTCGGGAGCCTCGGCAACCCCGGCCTCATCGGCCGCGCAGGCGCAGGCCCCGCGACGAGGTACGGCCCGATGCTCACGTGGGGCGCGGGAATCTCCTGGCGCCCCGTCCCCGTCGTCGACCTCGTCGCAGAGACGTACGGCGCTGCGTACCTCACGGGCCTCGCCAACGTCCCTGCGTCGTTGCCCATGGAGATCGTCGGCGGAATCAAGATCTTCGTTCAGCGCAACTCGTACCTCTTGCTCGGAGGCGGCGGTCGCATTCCCGCGGGCAACGCGTTCGCTGCTGCAGATGGCCGCGTGTTTCTCGGCATCATCTTCGAGCCCTCCATCGGTGACACCGACGGCGATGGCTATCGCGACGACGTCGATCAGTGCATCAACGACCCCGAGGACTACGACAACTTCCAAGACGACGACGGCTGCAGCGAGCCCGACAACGACCGCGACGGCTTGCTCGACGCCGACGATCAGTGCCCGATCATCCCCGAAGATCGCGACGGTGATCAGGACCAAGACGGTTGCCCCGAAGGCGTCGAGTCCGATCGCGATGGTGACGGACTGACCGACTCGCGCGACACGTGCCCGGACGATCCCGAAGATCGCGACAACTTCCAGGATCAAGACGGCTGCTCGGACCCCGACAACGACAACGACCAGATCCTCGATACGCTCGACAACTGCCCAAACGATCCCGAAGACGCTGACGGATTCCAGGACGACGACGGCTGCCCCGATCCGGACAACGATCAGGACGGAATCCTCGACGCGCGCGATCGAGGAGCCAACGGCGAGGACTGCCGCAACGATCCCGAGACGTTCAACGGCGTCGACGACGAAGACGGTTGCCCCGACGTCGGAACGCTCGAGCTGCTCGGCGATCGCATTCGCCTCCGCGAGCAGATCCAGTTCGAGACCGACAGCGCTGCGATCCGAGAGGTTTCCACGCCCATCATCGAGCAGATGGTGAACCTGCTCCGTGAAAACCCGAACCTCACCCAGGTCGCGATCGAAGGTCACACGGACGAACGTGCGCCCGACGACCACAACCTTCGACTTTCGTCGGACCGCGCGACGTCCGTGATGCAAGCGCTCGTCAGTCGTGGGATCGCCGCAGATCGCCTCGTCGCAGGCGGATTCGGCGAGTACTGCCCCTTGGATCGCCGCCACAACGCCGCCGCGTGGGAGCAGAACCGTCGTGTGGAATTCCGCATCATGCGCACGAACGAGGGCCGCACGCGCGCCGTCTCGGGTTGTTCGCGCGCGCAGGCTCGCATCCCCGCGGAGCAGTACATGCCCACGCGCCTCGGCCCGCCGGGAACGGCTGAAACCCGTCGCCGCTCGGTGATCCGTGGTGGAGGCGCTGAGCTCGGGGGGCAGGGCAACACGCCCGCGAATCCCCCTGCAAATCCCCCCGCGAATCCCCCGACCACCCCGCCCACGACGCCTCCGGCCAACGGCGCGCGTCCGAGCACGTCGCGCTCGACGGGGCAGGGCTCCTCACGCGCTAGGGTGTGAAAGCGCGGAGAACTGCGCGGCAATTGGGGGCGTGTGATACCGTGCGAACGATGTAGGCGCTCGCGTCGCCTGCACTGGACGTACGCATGAAATCCCGCCGAATCTCCGGCCCGAGCGGCCTGTCTGCGCAACTCACCCTCGCTGCGTCGCTCGTCGCCGCAGCGACCGTGACCACCCTCGCGCCTCGCGAAGCGAACGCGCAATCGATGCCCATCGACGCGATCAGCGAGGGGGCTGGCTACAACCTCCGGCTGTTTCGCCCCGCGCTCGACTCCAAGGGTCAGTTCTCCGTCAACGGAACAGACATCCTCGGACACCTCGACTTCGCGATCGGCCTCGTCGTCGACTACGCGCGATCGCAAGCGCGCGTCGGCACGATGACGAACGCGATGGGCATGACGACCGGCAGCGGGATCAACCTCGTCGAGAACAATTTCTCCGGGACGATCCTCGCGGATTTCGGGTTGTTCAACTGGATCGTGCTCGGCATCCAAATGCCGTTTCACCTCGTCGACGGCCCCGGTCGCAGCGACGTCAACGGCACCACCGGGTACGCGCCCGCGCCGATGCGCATGAGCTACCAGGGCGTCGGCGACTTCGCGTTTCACGTGAAGGGACGCTTCCTTCGCTCGGAGATCACGCGCGTCGGCCTCGGCGCCGCGGTGCAGGTCACGATCCCCACGATGACCGGCGCGCGCAATTGGGCCGGCGATCCTGGCGTCACGCTCTGGCCGCAGCTCTTCTTCGAAGTGCGCCCCGTCCAGTGGTTTCGCTGGGATCTCAACGTCGGCTATCGCCACATTTTCATGGGCACCGTCGGCTACTCGTCGACGACGCGGCCCGACAACATGATCGGCTCGCTCGTTCCCTCGATGGCGAGCAACAACGAAGCGCGCTTCGGCTCGCCGATCACCTTCGGGACGTCCTTCGGGTTTCGCCCGATTCAAGCGCTCGAGTTCGTGATCGAGAGCTACGGCGAGCACTACACGAGCGCGCTCGGCAACGTAAACGCGCTGCCGTGGGAAGCCGTGGGCGGCATCAAAGTCTTCGTCCAACGCAACTCGTACCTCCTGCTCGGCGGCGGAACGCGCATCCCCTTGGGCAACGCCAACGCCGCCGCGCTCGGCCGCGCGTTCATTGGAATCATCTTCGAGCCCTCCATCGGTGACGCCGATGGCGATGGCTACCGCGACGACGTCGATCGTTGCCCGTCGCAGCCCGAAGACTTCGACTACTTCCAAGATCAAGACGGCTGCCCCGAGCCCGACAACGACCGCGACGGAATCCTCGACGTCAACGACCAGTGCCCGCTCGTCCCCGAGGACCGCGACGGCGATCACGACGACGACGGTTGCCCCGAAGGCGACCGCGGCGATCGCGACGGCGACGGAATCCTCGACTCGGCCGACCAGTGCCCCGACGACCCCGAGGACCGCGACCAGTTTCAAGACACCGACGGCTGCCCCGACCCCGACAACGATCAGGACGGCATCCTCGACACCGCTGACCTCTGCGTGAACGACCCCGAGGACCGCGACAACTTCGAGGACGAAAACGGCTGCCCCGACCCCGACAACGACCGCGATCGCATCCCCGACACCCAGGATCAGTGCCGCAACGAGCCCGAGACCTACAACGGTGAGCGCGACGACGACGGCTGCCCCGACCAGGGCCAGGTCGTCGTCGAAGAAGGCCAAATCCGCATCCTTCAAGCGATCAATTTCGAGACCAACTCCGCGCGCATCCGCCCGGACTCGATTCCGATCGTCGAGGCCGTCGCGCGAACGCTCATCGGCAACCCACAAATTCGAACGGTCCAAGTCCAGGGCCACGCCGACGAACGCGGCGACGACAACAACAACCTCCGACTCACGCAGGACCGCGCCCGATCGGTCGTCGAAGCGCTCGTCGAGCGCGGCGTCGATCGAAGCCGACTGCACTCCGCGGGCTACGGCGAGCGCTGCCGCTTCGGCTACCCCCAAGCGCCCGGTCAGCCGCCGCACAACTCCGCGTGCCAGGGCGGGGGAGGCCCGCGCTGGTGCCACTCGGATCGCGCCTGGAGGCTCGATCGCCGCGTGGTGTTCTTGATCCTCGCCACCGCGGACGGGCCGCTGCGCGTTCGCGTCGCGTGCCCCGAGGCAGAGGACCTGATCCCCGAGCAAGATCGCCAGTACCACCAGGGAGATTGAGCGCGAGCGGGGGCAGGGGGGCTGTTATTCTCCGCGCACCATGACGACCCCGTTCGAAGACGTCACGCGGAGGATGCTGTCGAACCTCCGCCAGGATCTGCGCGATTTCCTTCACGTCGTTTGTGACGACCAGGACCTCGACGACGCGCTTCGCGAAGAGGCGATCGGCGCTGTGTTCTATGGCCTCACGCCCGGCGACGTGATCCCGGACAGCAGCAATCCGCCGCTCGGATACGTCGACGACGCGATCGCGTTGCGCATCGTCCTCGCCGAGATCGAAGCGAAGGCCCCCGCCGCGTTCGAGCGCTATCGCGATCGATTGCCGGACCTCTGCGACACGCTCCACGAGGACCTCGACTCAGCGCGCGCGTTCTTGGGCGACGTGTACGAGCCGTTTGTCGAGCGCGTTCGCCAAGCAAAAGACCTCGCATACAAGGGCAAGACCGTGCGCGACGCCTTCGAAGACCCAGCGTTTCTCGACGAAGAGATCACGGTGCTCTCGGTGAAGCTCGCGTTCAAAGACGAAGCCGTCGCTGGCGCGGCGCGCAAGGTCTCGACGCTCCTGCCGCAGTTTCGTCAGAAGCTCACGAAGCGCTGAGCTCGTCCGCGATCGCGCGCTCGTCGCGCGGGCCCTTCGCGACGTCCGCGCGCTCTCGTCCGCGCTTCGCGATGCCCTCGCGCACGATGGACGCGAGCGACTCGCGCGCGACGGCGCGATCGGCGCCGGACCACTCGACCACCCACGCGAGGCGCTCTCCGTCCGTCGCCACCACCACGCGCCCCGCGCGCGTGGCGGCGATGCGCAACAGCTTCTCCATCGCGCTCCCGCGCTTCGCGCGCACCGTGAGCATGGGCGTCGGCTCCCATCGCAGCAGCGACGGCGCCCACCGAACCGCCCACTCGATCGCCTCGAGGCCCTTCTGCGCGCGAAAGCCAGGCCGCGGCGCGAGCTTGAGCCGCGCGACACCAACGCCCGCTCCCTTCGCGCGCACGCGCCACAACGTCCTCGCAGAGCCCGACGCGTTGTCGATCCCCAAGCCTCGCTCGACCGCGCGCAGCACCGAGAGCTCGCCGTCCGCGCGTCGATCGCGCTTCGCCAAGATCCACGCGATCAGCGCGGTCGCCGAGGCGACACCCGCGAGGGCCACCGCCGCGCTGCGCGCGAAATAGCCCGCCCAACCCAGGATCGCGGCCGCCGTGAGCGCGACCCATGATTTCAAGTGCGCTCGTGACGATCCCGACGCGCTCTCGCGCTCGATCGCGCGCACTTGCGCGTCGTCGCAGCGCGCGGCGCGGTCGGTCGACGGTCGCGGCAGCGGCTCGAGCGCGGGCGTCGAAGACACGAGCGCCAGCAGCGCGACGAGCGAGCCGGCCGTCAGGGCTCCCTGCGTCGCGTCGAGCGAGAGACCCATCGCCGCTCCGCCCAGCGACGCGAGCACGACGGGAAAGAACCGCAGCGAATTGGGCCACGGAACGAGCCTCGGCCGCTCGGGCGCCGTCGAGCGAACCTTGTTCGCCAGCGCGCCGAACGCCGCCGCGAGCACGAGGATGACCGCGGGTTGCGCCCATCGATCGCGCTGCGCTTGTTGCACCGCCGCGCGCGTCGGGGCCGCCGGCGCCTCGAGCCACGGAAAGAGCGCTCGATCGCAGGCGATGCGACCGGTCCATCGCACGCCCGAGGGCAGGTGGCGACGCACCGCGCGCACGACGTCGCGCCCGACCTCGCTCGACACGGTGGTCTCGACGCCGGGCGTTTCGTCGGCGATCCACCGGGCGCGTTGAATACTGGTGGGGGTCGCGACGCGAAGCTCCGCCGCCTCGAGGCCGCGCTCCCAAGGGACCGTAGCGAACTCGACGATCGCGTCGTCGCCGCTCCGTCGGATCGCGCCCTGCGCGCGGAGGCTCGTCGTGTATCGAACGACCACGTCGACGGTCCCGCGACGGAGGCCCGACTGCTCTCCGAGCTCGAGCTCGAGCCGACCCGACGCGGGCGTTCGGGTGGCGACCGAAACCGGAGCTCCTTGCGCGTCCGTGGCGGTCGCTTCGACGAGCGTCGCGTCCGACGGCAGCTCCGTGAGCTCGAACGCTCGAAATCGTCCCGCGACCACGCGCCATCGAACGCGCATCGTCACCGTCGCTCCGCCGTCTCGATCGACGACGACCTCGGTGACCAGCCCCGCTGGGCGCGCGTCGGTCCACGCACCGACCGCGGGGGTCATCGTGCAGAGCGAAAGAGCGAGTGCAAACCAGCCAGCGCGCACAGCCCTTCGGCGCTTACAACTTCGCGCACCCGCAGCGCGAGTTTTCGACAGTCGCCCGCCGCTCGCAGGAGGGCCGCGCCCGCCGCCGCGAGATGCAGTATACCGCTCGCGTGCTCCCCGACGCAGAGGCCCCGCTCTGGACTCGCTCGCTCGCGTACGCCGCGGGCCTCTCGGGCGTCGCGCCGAGCTCCGTCGCTCCGTGGTTGACCCCGACGCTGGCCGCGACGCTCGACGCGTTGCCGGCCGGTGATCCCCGCGCGCGCGCTCGCGCGCTCGCCGAGCTCCGTCGCGCCGAGCTCCGCGCGACCGACGGGCGCTCGGCCCCGACCGACGAGGCGCTCTCGTCGCTCGGCGCGCGCATCACGGCGTCGATCGTCGCGTCGTCGCCGCCTTCGGTTCGCTCGCAGATGGCGCGCGCGTTCGACGCGGCGACCCTTCGCGCGGCCGCGCAATTCGCCCGCGAACCCGTGACGTGCGACCCCTTCGCGCTCACGTCGGTGCTCGATGCGATCGCGCGCATCACGGGCGCGGCGCCGACGGCGTACGCGCTCGGCGCGGTGGCGTTCGCGTGGCTCGTGGACGACAGCGACGCTCCGCGGCTCGCGCACGACGTGCTTCGCTCGCTGCGGGCCCGCGCGATCGACGCGCGCTCGGCGCTCGACCCGTTTCGCGCGCTCGCGCACCGCGCGCGCATGGAGCAACCGTGAGATCGATCCGAGACCCCGCAGGCATCCGCGTCGAGCCCGTCACCGTCGGGCAAGCGCGCGAAACAGCAGCGTCGATCCTCGCGGAGGCCGAGGCGCGCGCCGCAAAGCTCCTCGCGGACGCCGAGCAGACCGTCGAGCGAGCCCGCCAACGAGCTGCGCACGACGCCCGCGCGAGGGCGCACGAGTCGGTCGTCGCCGAGTGGGCCGCGCGCGTTCGTCGCGCGGAGCCTGCGTTGACCGTGTCCGAGCGAGAGCTCGTCTCGATGGCGCTCGAGATCGCGCGGAGCGTGCTCGACCGCGAGGCGCGCGAGTCTCCCGCCGCGCTCGAAGCGAGCGCTCGTCGCGCGCTCGGCCGCGTTCGCAGGGCGCGCACGGTCGTGCTCCGCGTCAACGCCGATGACCTCGCCCTGGCGCGCGAGCGAGTGCGCGAGTGGCTCGCCCCGGGCGCAGAGCCCTCGGTGCTCGACGTCCACGCGGACGCCGAGGTCGAGCGCGGCGGCGTGATCGTCGAGTGCGAGCTCGGCCGCATCGACGCGAGGCTCTCGTCGCAGCTCGACGCGATCGCGCGCGCGCTGGAGAGCGAGTGACCCTGTGAGCGATCGGCCGTCGCAACCTACGCCCGAGCGCAGCGCGTCCGAGCCGCTGCCGACGGTCGAGCGCGATGAAGAGCTCGACGAGCCCGAGCCGCTCGCGTGGCGCGGTCCGCTGCTCGCGTTCTTCGCGACCGTGTTGAGCACGTTCTTCGTCGGCGCCGTGGCGTACGTCGACGCGCCGTTTCCGTCGGAGCGGCTCGGGGCGGCATGGCGCGCACACGAATTCATTGCATCAGCAAAAATACTGCTCGGATTCATCGGTCGCGGGTGGACATATGCTGTCCCGCTCCTCGCGATCCTGCTCGTTCACGAGTTCGGGCACTACCTCGCGGCGCGCTACCACGGGGTCCCGGCGTCGCTGCCGATGTTCATCCCGTTTCCCCTCCCGCCGCTCGGAACGCTGGGCGCCGTGATCCGCCTGCCCGCCCGGATCCGTCGCCGCGACGCGCTGCTCGACGTGGGAGCGTCCGGTCCGCTCGCGGGCCTGTGCGTCGCGCTTCCCGTGACGTTCGTGGGCCTGCGCTTGTCCCAAGTGCGCCCGATTCTCACGCAAGGCGAGTGGGTCGAAGAGGGGACGTCGATCCTCTACGCCCTCCTCAAGCTCGCCGCGAAGGGCCCCCTCCCGAGCGGCCACGAAATCGTCCTGCACCCGACCGCGATGGCCGGGTGGGTCGCGATGCTCATCACGATGCTCAACCTCTTGCCGTACGGCCAGCTCGACGGCGGGCACGTCTCGTACGCGTTGTTTCGCACCAAGAGCCGCGCGATCGCGCGTTCGGTACTCGTCGCGCTCCCGCTGCTCGGGGCCGCGGTCGGCCTCTATTTCGGCCGCGCGCTCGCCCGCGCCGGAAAGAACCCCTGGATCCTCGGCGGCGGCTACACGCAGGGACTCAACTGGTTCGTCTTCGCGCTCATGATCTGGTCGCTGCACCGAAGCGACGGAGGCTCGCATCCGCCGACGGACCCAGGCCCTCTCTCGCCGCGTCGAAAGCTCGTCGCCGCGCTGACGCTGACCATCGCGGTCGCGCTCTTCATGCCGGTCCCCCTTCGGTCGGTCAGCGCGCCGTAGCGGTGGGCTTGGCGCTGCGCTTCTTCTGGCACTTCGCGCACAAGCCGTAGAGCTCGTGCCGGTGGTAGTGCAGCTCGAAGCCGAACTTCAGCGCGACCTTCTCTTGCGCGCGCTCGACCGCGTCGTCGTCGAACTCGTTGATGCTCTTGCACTCGATGCAAATGAGATGGTCGTGGTGGTGGTCGTCGACGAGCTCGTACAGCGACGCGCCTCCCTCGAAGCGACGCTCGACGACGATCTCGCACTCTTGCAGGATGCGCAGCGTTCGGTAGACCGTCGCGGCGCCGACGCGGTCGTCGCGCTCGCGAACCGCGCGCAAGAGCTGATCGGCGGTGACGTGCGGACCGAGGTTGGTGAGCGTCTCGAGGATGAGGTCGCGTCGCGTCGAGCTCTTCAGGCCGTTGCGCTGCACGTGCTCACGAAGCCGCTTCTTGAGCTCATCGAGCGAGGTCATCAGACGCGAGAGCCTGCCGCCAACGGTGCAGAACGGCAACTACCTCGCGCGTGTCGTCAGCGGTCCTGCGCGCCGTCTGACCCAGCAGCGTCGCTGTTGACCGACGCGTCGTTGCCTTGCGCTGCGGTCTCGGCGGGCGTCGGAACGTCGGGCGCAGACGGCGCATCGTCCGTCGCGACGCCGAGCAAGCGCTTGACGCGATTGGCGAGCGAGCAGTCGTGCATCGTCACCGTGAGCGCTCCAGACGGCGCAGGAACAGGCCTTCCGCCGCCCGGCATCCCCGCGATGCGCACCGGGACGAGCACGGTCTCGCTGCCCGTCGCACGCGCGCGCACGAGGGGCTGCTCGGTCTCGAGGTCCCACGCGTAGAAGCGCGACGCTCCGTCGATCTGCGACGAGCCCTCGTCGACGATGAGCACGAACACCGAGCGTCGACCCATCGCGACGAGCTCGGGCGTGTCCGAGCGCAGCCTCGTCAGCAAATCTTCTCGCAAAAACCGCAGTCGTTCGCTGCCTTCGGCGGGGCGGACCGCGTCGACGTAGCTCGGCATCAAGAACTCACCGCGGTCGTAGAAGCGCCACACCTTCTCGATCTCGAGCCCGGCGCACGAGCCGACCTGATCGTCGAATCGCCGGCGAATGGACGGCGGAACCTGCTCGAGTCGTTGAATCTCTCGCGCGCGAACGCGGCCGTAGAGCACGGGCTCTCGTCGGAGCCGTTGAACGTCGACGCCCGGAGCCACGAAGTCCCCTGCGTACGCGCCGACCGCGCTCAGCGTGAGGCGCTCGACCTTGCTTCGCACGAGGCGATAGCGCGGCGCGATCGGCGCGGTGAGCTCGGCGTGCTCGCGCAGCAAGCGCGCGCGGATCGCCGCTTCTTTTCGGCGCTCGACGACGACGTACGCGATCGCGAAGAGCGCGAGCACGAGGAGCACCGGGCCCCACACCTGCCAGCGCACGCGCGGCTGAAACGCCTCGGTGTCTTGTTGCGTGGGCATGCCACGAGCTTTCGAAGCGGAGCTCTTTTCGGGCTGTGAGTCACTCATGGGCGGGTGCACTCCTTCGCGTGGCGCGTGCGTGAGACAGCGCGCGACCGCGGACGTTCTCAGCGAAATCGAGACCTAAGCGGGACGGGAGAAACGCAAAGCCCCCTGCGTTCGTCTCGATCGCAGGGGGCCTCTGGTCGTGCGGCGCGCAGCTCACGAAGAGCTGTCCGACGGATTGTCCGTCGGTGCGCCCTTCGACACTGCGAAGTTGAGCGAGACGTACCCAGCGATCGCGCAGGTCTGCGCGACGCGCTTGATCAAGTCCCAGCGCGTGTTGCGGTCGATCTGAAACACGATCTCGCCGCGGAACTGCTCGTTCGGGTGCAGCACGGGGTACGTGCGGCGCGCGTCTTGGAGACGCTCGAACAAGCGGTCGATGCGATCGGTGCTCGCCATGACCTCCGCGGGGTTCGCGATGCGCTGCCCATCGAGCAGGATCGCTTGCGCGGAGATGGACACGATCGGCGCGCTGCGAAGCTGCGCTGCGTGAGGAACGCTCGGAACCTCGAGGCCCTGCTGCGAGGTCACCTGCTGCGCGGTTCCGAAGTTCGACAAGAGAAACACGACGACGATCGTCAGGTAGTCGATCATCGAGGTGAGGTTGAGGTCCGCGTTGACGCTCTTCGATCCGTGTCCGCCGACCTTCTTCTGGACGAAGCGGAGCGGGACCGAGTGCATCAAGCGCTTGTTCGGCACGTGGATCGGCGTCGAGTGCCGCGCTTTGAGCGGCGTGCCGATCATGTGTTTCGGATGGGAGTGCTTCGCGGCGTCGGACGACATCGTAGACCTCTATGGTTCCGATCAGAGGAAGCGAATGGTGACGAGCTCGCGGAAGTCGGGGTTGCTCTGCCCTTCCGCCCAGATCTCGTACACGACGTCCATCACGCGAATGATGGTGTTGTAGTTCACGACCGGCTCGGGCTGGAGCCACACTTCGCGCTGCTGGCGATTAGCGTTGCGCTTCTCGCGGAGCTTGGCGCGGAGCTGGTCCCACTGCTGCGGGCCGTTCGCGATGCTCTGTTGATCGGCCTGGCTCATGCCGATCGCAATCTCACCAGCTTTGATGAAGATCTTGAGCTGCTCTTGCGGCTCTTGCTGGGGTTGCGAGTCCGCCGTCGGTGCGCCCGCGGGCTGTTGAGCCTCGAGCGTCCCGGATTGGACCCACACTGCCGTCATGAGGAGGAACGCGATCAGGCTGACGAGCAGATCGATGAACGGGACCATATTGATGTTCTGGTCCACGCTCTTGCGTCCGCCTTTGCCTCCGCTGTCCGTTGATACGCCACCCATGGGGTCACCAGAGCTCCGGGTTTCGTTGATTCACTGCCGCGGTGATTGCTTCGTGCAGTCTGCCAAAAGCTCCTCCGCGGAGGCCGTCCGCGCGCGCTCGCACCATTGCCAGCGTGCGCGCGGAGCGGAGATCAAGCACCGGCCTGCTGCGCGCCAGCGATGTTGATCTTCGAGCGGTTCTGCGTGACGAGGTTGAGCACCTGAACGGTTCCCTCGTTGATGTCGTCGGTGACGCCCTGCGTGCGGCCGTTCAAGATCGCGAAGGCAATGAGGCCGATGATCGCGACGCCGAGGCCGAACGCGGTGCAGTTCATCGCTTCCGAGATACCCGCGGCGAGGAGCTCGGCCTTCTTGCCGGGGTCGATCGCCGGACCACCACCGCGACCACCGACGGCGCCGAACGCGCCGATGAGGCCCGTCACGGTTCCGAGGAGTCCCGAGAGCATCGCGAGGTTCGAGAGCAGTCCGAGGTACGGCGTGCGGTGCTCGATCTTCGGCATCTCGCGCAGCGCGGCCTCGTCCATCGCCGCCTGCACTTCTTCGTCAGGGCGGTTCACCTTCATCAGCCCAGCCTTCACGATCCGCGCGAGCGGCGCGTTCGCGCTGGAGCAAAGCTTGATCGCGCGGCCAACATCGCCGGCGTAGATGCACTTCTGGATGTTCGCGAGGAACGCGTCCTTGTTGATCGATGACTTGAACAAGTACATCGATCGCTCGACGGTGATCGCGACAACGAAGACCAACCAGAGAACGATGGGCCACATGCCCCAGCCGCCCTCCTTGAAGTGCTCATACATACTGTGCATCGAACGCCTCCTGTAGCTGTGTCCGCTTCGTCGTGTGAATGGAGTCCCGCGGTCGCTCGGTCCGTGGCTCGAGCTCGCGCTGGGGGGTCTCTGTGATGGGCCGACTCGTTGAAGCTCGCTGAGTGTCTGTGGGTTCTAGAAAGTTCCACCCAGCATTCACTTTGTTGAGATTCACCGCCGCGGGTCGCGCGCCGCTTGTGCAGCACGAACTCCGCAGTGCGCGGAGGCTGCCACAGGCTGCGCCCGAAACCCAAGCGAGAAAAAGCAATCGCGCTCGCAATCGTCTCCTGTTTGCGCGAGTACCGCCGCACTGAAACCTCGGCGCTTCGGGCTCGCGCGAACCATGGCTCGCGTCAGATTCCGCTCACAAGAGACAATTTCAATATAGGTATTGGATCTTACCGATCCGCCCCAGCGTGTCAACGCCACCCACGAACGCGTGTGCGAGTGTCCGCCGAGGGGCGTTGGCTTCACACCAAGCGCGCGTTTTCGCAGGAGCCGTTGACAACGCTGCGACGGCTCGGATACCGTCCCAGCGCTTGTCTGACCTTCGAGGGCTGGCGCAAATCACCACGAAAAACACCGGGGAAATCGCGCCAGCTTCGGTCGGCGGACCCGTGGGCCGGACGTCGAAAGCGTTCGTCGTGGGCGCCGATCGCTTCGAAGGTTCGCGTGTCACCGAGAGGGTGACTCGCGCGACGGACGAGGACGCGCGTGGATAGAAGTCAGTCGAAGGAGCGATAGCGATGCAGGCGGCGTTGGTTCAACTGCTCGTGGTGGCGCAGCAGGCGGCACAGCACGAAGAGACAGGGTTGGCGGCGTTCTACCACAAGGTAGGGTTCGCGTTTTTCGTCAACATCGGGATCGTCATCATCTGCCTCGCGGTGATCGCGGAGCGCACCATCTTCCTCGCGTCGAAGTTCCGCGTGAACTCGCGCGAGCTGCTCGCGCAGGTGAAGAAGCTCGTTCAGGCGAACAACATCGACCGCGCGATCAAGCTCTGCGAGGCCGCGGACGTCCCGATGCTCCGCGTGTTTCGCGCGGGCTTGATGCAGGTCAACCGCGGCCCCGACGCCGTCGTGACCGCGATCGAAGAGCAGACGATGGAGATCGAGCCGCAAGTGAACAAGCGCATCAACGCTCTGTTTTCGCTCGCCAACATCGGGACGCTCTTCGGCCTCCTCGGCACGATCATCGGCCTCATCAACACGTTCCGCGCGCTCGACCGCGTGCAGGATCCGGCGGCCAAGCAGCAAGCGCTCGCGCGCGGCATCTCCGAAGCCATGTTGAACACGGCGCTCGGACTCAGCATCGCGCTGCTCTGCCTCGTCGCCCACCTCCTGCTCGGCGGCCAAGCGAAGCGCATCCTGTCGGATCTCGAGCAGACCTCGACCAAGCTCATCAACTTGCTGACCGCGCAGCGCGAAGGCGCCTGAGTCAGTCCGCCCTTCTCGAGGGCGACGACGAGTCAGAGCACCCATCGGTCCAAGCAGGAGATCGAGATGTCGAGCCGAAAAGCGTTTACCCCCGCGCAACTCGCGTGGATCAACCGAAAGTCGAAGCCCAAAGCACACGACCCCGCTGATGGTGGCGAGCTCAACATCATTCCGTTCCTCGACATCATCATGAACATCCTGATCTTCGTGCTCGCGTCGGTGACCAGCGTGTTCACCGCCACGATCCCGATGCCCGCTCCATCGAGCGGCCCGAGCACGGGGTCCGGAGGCAACAGCAACGAGGTCAACATCACGCTCAAGATCACGCGCGAGGGCTACATCGTCGGAGCTCCAGGCGGCTTTCTTCAGCCCGGATGCTCCGTCGTCGGAAGCGCGACGATCACCGTTCCGCTCGTCGGCGGTCAGCATGACTTCACGGCGCTCTCGCGCTGCATGCAGACGATCCGCAACAACCCCGAGTGGCGCACGGAGCTCGCGGACAACCACAAGATTCAGATCGCGGCCAACCAGGACATTCCGTATCGCGTGCTCGTCGGCACGCTCGACGCCGTGCGCGAAACCAACCTCGGCGCCAAGGACATGTTCACCGAGCCAACCCTCGGAATCTTGAACTGAGCGAGGACCTCGATGAGCAACTCGACGCCAGCCCAGAGCTCCTCTGCTTCGATCCTCGACGTTCGTCGCGCGATGCAACACAAGCGTCGCAAGCGTCACGTCGAGCACGTCGACGAGTCGATCAACATCATTCCGATGCTGGACATGATGATGATCATCCTCGTGTTCTTGCTGAAGTCGCTCGCGACGTCGGCCAACAACATCAACCAGAGCGACGATCTTCGACTGCCGCGGTCGTCGTCGCGTGACGATCCGTCGGGCGCAATCCAGGTGATCGTCTCGCGCGTGTCCGTCACCGTCGGCGGCCGCAACATCGGCGTCACGCTCCGCAACGGCCTCGTCGACCCTGCGCAGAAGCGCGGCGGTGGATCAGGCTTCTTGATCAACCCGCTCAACAGCGAGATGCGCGATCAGCACGAACACTCGCTCGCGCTGTCGCGCGCGACGAATCAGCCGTTTCGCGGCGAGATGGCGCTCATCGCTGATCAAGAGATCCCGCTCCGCACGATCTACGAGGTGCTCTACACCTGCGGACAAAACGGGTTCTCCAACTTTCAGCTGCTCGTCCTGAAGAACGGCGCTCGCTGAAGCGAGCGTGCTGACCGCGTCGCGCCCGTGGGGGGAGCGACAGAATGCAAGACGACGTCGACGCGAGGCGACGAGCGGACGCCGTTAGGTTGCTGACGGCCGAGGTGGGATACGTCGCGACCGCAGGGCAAATGCTCTGAAACTGCTGGGAATCGTGCGATCACAGGCGATGGCCCGTTGCTTGCTGCGACGCTCCCGATGGTGCTCCGCGGCGAACTCGTTCGCGCAACGAACACTCACGGCTTCAACCCTGCGCTCGAGTCTGGTAACAGGCGAGCGGATTTCGGCTCACGAGAGGGAATGATGAAGGGTCTTGTTCGCGTCGCGATGATGTTGGCGGTCAGTGCTCCGGGCGTTGCGCTCGCGCAGAGCACGACAGGCTCGACGAGCACTCCAGGTTCGAGCTCGACGAGCACGACCCCAGCGCCCGCAGCGGCGCCGGCGCAACCCGCGGCGCAGCCGCTCTTCTGGCGCGGAACGAGCTTCATCCTCGATCAGTCGACCAGCCTCGAGACGCTCGCTCCTGGGATCACCCAGTCGGCGGCCTCGCTGCGCAGCTACCAGTTCTGGATGTCGATTCGCCCGCGCTTCGCGCTCGGTCGGCACTTCTCGTTGGCCGTTCGACAGGACGCGACGTTCGAAGCGTTTCCCGACTACGGCGACACGGGCACGGCGGGCTTCTTCGGCGACCTGTGGACGGACCTCTCGTTTCGCTCGATCCCTGCTTTCGCGGGCATCAAGCCGATCGTCGCGCTGCGCGCGCAGTGGCCGGTGTCGCTCGCGACCCGCGCGCGCAACACGTACGTGACCACCGCGCTCGTCGCGAGCTTCTCGAAGAGCTTCGAGCTCCCGCGCGATCAGTCGATCTCGCTCAGCTTGTCGTTCATCGGCTCGCACCCGTGGGTTGGCTCGACGACGGGCGGCAATCGCATCTCGCCCATGACGCTCGATCGCAACGGGTGTTCGCTCGTCGCGATCGACGCCGGCGCTGATCAGGACAGCCGTTTTCAGAGCGTCTGCGGCTATGGTGGCGCGCCGTCGAACACGCTCTTCGGCCTGACGAGCGTGCTTTCGCTCACGTACACGACGCCCGTCAGCGGGCTCAGCTTCAGCGTCATGGGCGTGATGATCAACAGCTGGCTCTACCAGCTGCCGCAAGCGTATGTGGTCGATCGCATGGGCGGTGTGGTCGAAGTGCAGACGAACGAGCTCGATCAACGCATGCGTCAAGCGACGTGGCTCAGCTTCTCGGTCGACTACGACGCGACGAAGTGGCTCTCGCTCTCGCTCGGGTACTACTCGTTTCGGTCGGTCACCAACGAGGACGGACGCTACGGCAACCCGCTCTATCAACCGGGCGGCGGCACGCGCATCTTCTTTACGACCTCGGTCGCGCTCGACGCGCTGTATCAAGCGCTCGGCGGCGGCACGGGCGGCGGCGGCGGCGGATCGTCGGCGCGTAGCGTCACGATGAACGAGACGCGTCCGCGTCAACGATTCTCGCCGAGCGATCAGGCGCGCGAGCTTCGGCGTCAGCAGATGGGTTCGGGCGGAATGTTCTAGTCCCGGACCGCCCCGCGCTTGGGGTAGTCTCCGCGCTCGCATGCAGGACGAGCGCGACGTGTTGCTGGGGCTCTACCGGCAGATGGTTCTGATTCGCCGCTTCGAAGAAGCCGCGGCGAAGGCATATTCGCAGGGAAAAATCGGGGGATTTCTTCACCTGTACATCGGCCAAGAGGGCTGCGCCGTCGGCGCGCTCGCGGCCCTCGAGAAGCGCGACTACGTCGTGACGACGTACCGCGATCACGCGCAAGCGCTCATCCGTGGGACGAGCGCGCGCGCGTGCATGGCCGAGCTCTTCGGAAAGGTCACTGGCTGCTCCAAGGGCCTCGGCGGGAGCATGCACTTCTTCGACGCCGACAATCACATGCTCGGCGGGTACGGGATCGTCGGCGGACATGTTCCGATCGCGGCGGGCGCTGCGTTTGCGAGCAAGTACCGTGGCGATGGCGCGGTGGCGGTGTGCTTCTTCGGCGAGGGCTCGGCGACGATCGGAGCGTTCTCCGAGGCGCTGGGGCTCGCCGCGTTGTGGAAGCTCCCGATCGTGTTCATCTGCGAGAACAACGAGTACTCGATGGGCACGCCGCTCGAGCGCTCGCTCGCGGTCGCCGACGTGAGCCAGAAGGCCGTGTCGGTCGGCATGGAGCGCGATCGCTTTCGGTGCACGGACGTGCTCGAGGTTCGCGACCGCGTCGCCGTTGCCGTGAAGCGCGCACGCGAGAAGAACGAGCCGACGCTGATCGAGGCCCTGACCTATCGCTACCGCGGTCACTCGATGTCCGATCCGGGCAAGTACCGCACGCAAGACGAGATCGATGAGCGAAAGAAGCTCGATCCGATTCTGCACGCCGAGGGAGCGCTGCGCGCGAAGGGCGTGAGCGACGACGAGCTCGCGAAGGTCAACGCCTCGGTCGAGGCCGAGGTCGAAGACTGCGTGAAGTTCGCCGACGAGAGCGCAGAGCCGGACGAGTCGCTGATCGAGGCGTTCAACTACGCGTAATGCGCGTGATGGTGGAGAGTCGAATGCGAGAGCTGAGGTATCGCGAGGCCCTTCGTGAGGCGATGGCCGAAGAGATGGAGCGCGACGAGCGCGTCTTCATCATGGGCGAAGAGGTCGGGCACTATCAGGGCGCGTACAAGGTCACAGAGGGCCTTCTCGCGCGGTTCGGCGCGAAGCGCGTGATCGACACGCCCATCGCGGAAGAAGGATTCGCTGGGATCGCGATCGGCGCGGCCATGGTGGGGCTTCGTCCCATCGTCGAGTTCATGACGTGGAACTTCTCGGCCGTGGCGTTCGATCAAATCTTGTCCAACGCGGCGAAGCTGCGACAGATGTCGGGCGGGCAGTTCACGGTCCCTATCGTGTTTCGCGGGCCGAACGGCGCGGCGAAGCAGACCGCGGCGCAGCACTCGCACGCGATGGAGACGTTCTACGCGCAGATCCCCGGGATCAAAGTCGTGGTGCCCGCGACCGTGGCCGACGCGAAGGCGTTCATGAAGGCCGCGATCCGCGACGACAACCCTGTGCTCGTGCTCGAGGACGAGCGCTTGTACGGGACGAAGGGCGAGGTGCCCGACGGAGATCACGTCGAGCCGTTCGGCGTCGCCGCGGTGCGACGCGCGGGCGAAGACGTCACGCTCGCGACGTGGGGCAAGATGCTGCTCCCGTGCCTCGAGGCCGCGGAGCAGCTCGCCAAGAGCGGCGGTCCTTCGTGCGAGATCGTGGACCTTCGCACGCTGCGTCCGCTCGACCATCACACGGTGGTCGAGAGCGTTCGCAAGACCGGGCGCCTCGTCGTCGTGCACGAGGCGTGGCCCTACGGAGGCCCAGGCGCAGAGCTCGTGGATCGCGTGCAGCGAGAGGCGTTCGACGCGCTCGACGCGCCGGTGCTTCGATGCACGGGTCGCGACGCGGCGATGCCCTACAACAAGAAGCTCGAGGACATGACGATCCCCGACGCAAAGACGGTGCTCGCCGCGGTGCGGGCGGTGATGGCGTACTGACGGAGCACAACCGTGGCGAAGATCATCGATCTACCGAAGCTCAGCCCGACGATGGAAGAGGGCACGCTCGTTCGCTGGGCCAAGAACGAAGGCGACAGCATCAACGTCGACGACCTGCTCGCGGAGGTCGAGACCGACAAAGCGACGATGGAGTTTCGCGCGTTCGACAAGGGGACGTTGCTGAAGAAGCTCGTCGCCGAAGGACAGACCGCGAAGCTCGGACAGCCCGTCGCGATTTTTGGGACGCCGGGCGAGGACATCTCATCCGTGCTCGCCAGCGTTGGAACCGCGAGCGCTCCTGCGCCGAGCACTCCCGCGCCGAGCGCTCCCGCGCAGGTGTCTCCGGCTCCGAGCGCGCCCCCAGCGCCCGCGCCGAGCGCGCCTGTGATCGAAGCGCGCGCCGTCGCGACGGGCCCCGCTGCGAACGCCGAGGTGCCCACGGCGGGCATCGCGGGGCTGGTGTTGCTTCCGCCCAAGCGACCGGCGCTTCCGACAGGAGCGCCGGGTGGGCCGAGCTCGCCGCGCGTTCGAAAGCTCGCGCGCGAGCGTGGCGTCGACATCGAGCGCGTGGTTGGCACCGGCGAAAACGGCAGAATTACTGCGGCGGATGTCGAACGAACGACCGCTTCCGCCGCGTCGCACGGCGCCCCCGCGGCGGCGAGCGCGTCGGTCGGCGCGCGGCGTGACGACGAAGTGAAGCCCGCGTCGCAGATGCGAAAGGCGATCGCGCGGAGGCTCGTCGAGTCGAAGCAGACGGTCCCGCACTTTTATCTCGAAGCCGAGCTCGACGTCGAAGCGCTGCTCTCGCTTCGCGAGCAGATGAACGACGGCGTCGATCCGAAGACGGGCGTGAAGATCTCGGTGAACGACCTGTTCATCAAGGCCTGCGCGCTGGCGCTCAACGCGGTGCCGACGTCCAACGCGTCGTGGATCGACGGCAACATCGTGCTGCACCATCGCGTGGATATTTCTGTCGCCGTCGCCGTGGAAGACGGGCTCGTGACGCCGGTGGTTCGCGACGCGGATCGCAAGTCGGTCTCGGCGATCTCGACGGAGGTTCGCGAGCTCGCGAGCCGCGCTCGGGCGAAGAAGCTCAAGCCCGAAGAGATGCAAGGCGGCGTGTTCTCGATCTCGAACTTGGGGATGTACGGGATCGATCGGTTCGCCGCAGTGATCAATCCGCCCGAGGGGATGATCCTCGCGGTCGGGCAGGCGCGCGACGTCGCGGTGGTCAAGGGCGGCGCGCTCGCTGCGGGAAAGCGTTGCTCGGTGACGCTCTCGTGCGATCACCGCGTGGTGGACGGCGCGCTCGGCGCGCAGTTTCTCCAGGCCCTGCGCGGGCTCGTCGAGAAGCCGGTCAAGATCCTCGTCTGAGCCAGACAATCGCGTTCGGTGGGGACAGCGTGATCGGGCGCCGGGGGGCGCGTTGAGGTATGCTCCTGCCGCTCACGGAGGCGTTGCTTCGATGACTGGTCTGTGTCGGCTTTTTCTCTCGCAAGAAGCGCTGGATCTTTGGCTCGGCGAGGGTCGTGGAAAGATCGATGGCGAAGAGCTCCTCGACACGAAGACGGGGCAGAGGTTTCGCTTGATTACAGGTGTGCGTTTTGTGTCCGAGGTGACCGGCGCGCCCGACACGGCGCAGCTCGTCGGTAAAGTGAAGGACGCCGAGCAGCTCGAGGCGCTCAAGGCTGAGCTCATGAGCGGCAGCGTGATCCTCGGAGACAACGCATACGAGGTTCAAGAGGGCTTCGTGGGCACGCCCGTGGTGGTGGCGGACGCGCCGAAGCCCAAGCCTCGCGCGGCGACGATCGCGTCGTTGCAGGCGTTTTTTCTGAACAACGTGAAGTAAGCAGTTGCCGGTGTGAGCGAGGTCCTCTTCTCGGCGACTGCGGCGGCGTACTCGGTCGCGTGCGTGTTGTGGCTGGTCTACCTCCGTGGCAGCGAAGCGCCTTCGCTCGCGCGCGCTCCGTGGGTGCTCGGCGTGGGGGTCGTGGCGCACGTGCTTCGCGACGCGCTCCGGTGGGCGGTCGAAGGGATCGCTCCGTTCGCAGGGATCGGCCCGACGCTCTCGACGCTCGCGCTGGTGATCGCAGCCTCGATGTTGCTGCTTCGGCGCGCGGGGCCTCGGGTGGATGTGCTCGCGGCGTTCGCGCTCCCGGTCGCGCTCGGGATGCTGCTCGGATCGCGCGTGAGTCACAGCGGCGGAACGCCTTCGGGCGCGACCTTCATCGTTCACGTCGTGGCCAACACGCTCGGGGTCGCTGCGGCGATCGTCGCGTGCGCGGTCTCGATCGCGTACCTGTTGCTCGAGCGTCAGGTGAAGGCCAAGCGACTCGGCGCGCTTTTTCGCAGGCTTCCGTCGCTCGAGCAGCTCGAGACGCTCTCGACGCGGAGCATGCACGTCGCGATTCCTGCGCTGACGGTGGGGATCATCACGGGGCACGTCGTCGCGGCGCGCGCGGGGCGGGGCGCGGGGCTTCCTTGGCAGCAGCTCTTCGCGATGGCGACGTGGGTCGTGTTCGTGGTGCTCGCGGTGCTGCGCGCGCTCGGCGCGTGGCGCGGCCGTCGCGCGATGCTCGGGACGCTCGCGGGAGGCGCGGCGCTCTTGCTCACGCTCGCGATCTACGCGGGGAGGGGCTGAGCGTTGGCGCGCGCGTCGATCGTGGTCGTGGGGCTTAGTCATCGGACGGCCCCGGTCGAGCTTCGCGAGCAGCTCGCGGTTCCGCTCGATTCGCTGGGCGCAGCGGCGAAAGAGATCGCGGCGCTGCCTGGCGTGCGCGAGGCGATGCTCGTGGCGACGTGCAATCGCGTCGAGGCGTACGTCGCGAGCGAGAGCGCGTCGCGGTCCGTCGAGGCGCTGCGCGGGTTCTTCGCGCGACGAGCTCCAGGCGCGGCCGTTGGAGATTGCCTCTACGAGTACTCGGACGAGCGCGCGGTGCGACACGTGTTTCGCGTGGCGTCGAGCTTGGACTCGATGGTCGTGGGCGAGCCGCAGATCCTCGGGCAAGTGAAGGAAGCGTACGCCGCCGCGGACAGCGCTGGCGCGCTCGGACCGACGCTGCGTCGCGCGATTTCGCGTGCGTTTTCGGCGGCGAAGCGCGTTCGTAGCGAGACCGGGATCGCGACGGGGCGCGTGTCGGTCGCGAGCGTCGCGGTCGACCTCGCGACGCAGATCTTCGGGACGCTCGGCTCGCGGCGCGTCCTCCTGCTCGGCGCAGGAAAGATGGCCCTCGGCGCCGCGCGCGCCCTCGTGGCGCAAGGCGCGAAGCTGAGCGTCGCCAACCGCAGCTACGATCGCGCGGTCGAGCTCGCGCGGTCTCGCGGCGCGGACGCGCACCCGCTCGAAGACCTCCCCTTGTTGCTCACCGCGGTCGACGTGGTGGTTTGCTCGACGGGCGCGTCTCGCTACGTGCTCAACGTCGACGACGCGAAGGCGGCGATGAAGGTCCGTCGAGGGCGACCGCTCTTCGTCGTGGACATCGCGGTTCCGCGCAACGTCGATCCGCGGGTCAACGACCTGGACGGCGTGTATCTCTACGACGTCGACGACCTCGAGCGTGAGGTCTCGCGCGCGCTGTCGCTCCGCGGCGGGTCGCTGCAGCAGGCGGAGAAGATCGTCGACGAAGAGCTCTCGGCGTTCGAGCGCGACCGACGCGCGCAGGCCGGCGCTGGACCGACGATCGCCGCGCTCCGCGAGCATTTTCGCAGCACGGTTCGCGCCGAGCTCGAGCGTTCGCTCTCGACGAAGCTCAAGGGCCTCGGCGACGCAGAGCGCGCGGCGCTCGAAGCGATGGTCGACGCCGCAGTGAACAAGCTCCTTCACGCGCCGACGATGGCCCTTCGTTCGCAGGCCGCGACCGAAGACGGCGAGGCGATGGCCGCCGTCGTGCGCGCGCTCTTCCGATTGCCCGAAGACGACCGCGGCGAAGAGCCGTGACGGCGCCGCGATCCGCGCGAGATATTTCAAGCACATCTTTTCAACAAGCTTGGCCCGAGGCACACGACGATGGCAGTAGTCTTTCGCGTCGCGACGCGGCGTAGCGCGCTCGCTCTCGTGCAGACGCGGTGGGTGATCGAGCGCTACCGGTCGATGAACAACTGGTTCGTGTACATGGAGAACCAGATCGTCACCGAAGGCGATCGCGTGCAGGATCGACCGCTCTACGAAGTGGGCGGAAAGGGGCTCTTCATCAAGGAGCTCGAGCGCGCGCTCCTCGACGGCGAGGCGGAGATCGCCGTGCACTCGATGAAGGATCTGCCCGCCGAGCTCGCGCCGGGGCTCGCGGTGATCGCCGTTCCGCCGCGCGAGAGCCCGTGGGATCTCTTGTTGACGCGCGACGGGCGGGGGCTCTCGGAGCTCCCGAAGAACGCGCGCGTCGGGACGACCTCGCTGCGGCGACAGCTGCAGCTCCGCGACGCGCGCTCGGACCTCGAGTTCATCCCGCTTCGCGGCAACATCGACACGCGTTTGCGCAGGCTAGAAGCAGGCGATTTCGACGCGATCGTGCTCGCTGAAGCGGGCGTACGGCGGCTCGGGCTCAGCGTGAAGGCGGTGTCGCTCGAGGGCGTGTGCGTGCCTGCGATCGCGCAAGGAGCGCTCGCGATCGAGGGCTCACCGAAGATGCTCGCTGAGGGAAACCCGCCGATCGACCGCTTCGTCGCCGCGCTCGAGCACTCGGACACGCGCGTCGAGACCGACGCCGAACGCGCCGTTCAGCGCGCGCTCGGCGCGGACTGCGTGACGCCCGTCGGCGCGCTCGCGCGGGTCGACTCACGGGAGCAGACGCTGTCGATCCAGGGATTTCTCGCGTCGAATGACGGTCAACGGACAGCGCGCGCGCGCGTGTCGGGCGCGCTTCACGAAGGCGAGACGCTCGGACGCGCGCTCGCGGACGAGCTGCGGCGCTCGCTCGATGCGCCGTGATCGATCGCTCAACGCGCGGGCGGAGCGGGCTCGATCGACGTGCGTTTCGGGCGAGAAACGAAGGGCTTCGGCGTGCCGAGGCAGCGCTCGAGGTCGCGGACGTACACGCCGTAGAGGACCTCTGTGCCGCGCAGCACCAGGGCCACGGCGAACACTTCGAGGCCCTCGATGCCCGCGAGGTCCTCGACGGTGAACAGCCCCGGAAGGGGCGTCCACGACGCGTCGATTCGAATCGGGGGACGACGGTTCATGACTGGTTACCTGCTTTGCGTACTGGCTCGTCTTCGTTGCAACGACGGGGCCGACTGTCGAGGCTTGGATGCTCTTGACCGCGGCGAGGCTTGGGATTGGTCGCGTCGAGTCGCGAGTCGCTTCAACGAGAACGCAGCAGATTCGCGCGGAAGTCAGGGAGAGACATCCGCGCGCGCTCTGGCGTCGGTGTCGCGCTGGGGCAGGGGGACCACCAACTGATGCGTGTGGTTGCCGGTCGGAGAGCGCGCTGATATAGACCCCCGCTCGTGCTCCAGCGCGTACACCATCGAAGACGAAGCGCGGTGAGACATCCCACATTTTTCTCGAGTTACGCGGACTTCCCCCCTGTTTTTGACCGCACCGAGGTGCGACCGAGAGCGGCTCATTGGTTTGCCGCTTGGAGGCAGTAGATGTTGTTCGACTGGGTGAGCGGACTGTTTTCGAACGACCTGGCGATCGACCTGGGTACGGCGAACACGCTCATCTACGTGAAGGGCAAGGGGATCGTTTCGTGTGAGCCGTCGGTGGTCGCTGTCGAAATCACCGACCGAGGCGCGAGGCGCATCAAGACGGTCGGCCGCGAGGCGCGAGAGATGCTCGGGCGCACGCCGGAGCGCATCCAAGCGATCCGGCCGCTGCGCGACGGCGTGATCGCGGACTTCGAGATCACCGGCCACATGCTGCAGTATTTCATTCGCAAGGCGAACGCGCGGCGGACGTTGATCAAGCCCCGGATCGTGATCTGCGTTCCGTTCGGGATCACCGAGGTCGAGAAGCGCGCGGTCAAAGAGAGCGCCGAGCAAGCGGGCGCGCGCGAGGTGTTTCTCATCGAGGAGCCTATGGCAGCGGCGATCGGCGCGGGGCTCCCTGTCGCAGAGCCGACGGGAAACATGGTCGTCGACATCGGCGGCGGCACGACCGAGGTCGCGATCATCTCGCTCTCGGGGATTGTGTACTCGCAGTCCATCCGCGTGGGCGGGGACAAGATGGACGAGTCCATCGTCGCGTACATGAAGCGCAAGTACAACCTGCTGATCGGCGAGCAGACAGCAGAGCGCGTGAAGTGCCAGGTGGGCAACGCGTATCCGCTCGACGACGTGTTGATGCTCGAGGTGCGAGGGCGCGATCTCGTCGCGGGGGTTCCGCGCACGGTGTCCGTCACGAGCGACGAGATCCGCGACGCGCTCGCAGAGCCCATCAACGCGATCACCGAGGCTGTGCGCATCGCGCTCGAGCAGACGCCGCCCGAGCTGTCCGCGGACATCTTGGACAAGGGCATCGTGCTCACCGGCGGCGGCGCGCTCTTGCGCAACCTCGACGTGTTGCTCCGCGAAGAGACCGGGTTGCCGGTGATGGTCTGCGACGACCCGATCAGCGCGGTCGTTCTGGGCTGCGGAAAGTGCCTCGACTACCCGCAGCTGCTCGAGTCGGTCGCCGTCGGCTGAAGGGGGCTTTGCGCGTCGCGCGGTGCGTATCGCGCGCTCAGCGCAAGAACGAGTGGAAGCGCGCTGGCTCGTAGCGGACGAACACGGTGCGCCGGATGATCATCGGGCGCGGCTGATGCTGCACGAAGCAGCTCGTCGGGCGCGGGTTGTACGTGGGGCGCGTCGCTTGGGGCGGCTCGAGGTTCGCCGCGAGCGACGACAACCACGACGCGAGGACCAAGAACGGAACGATCAGCAACACGGCTTCGCACTCCTTGCTCAGCGAGAGGGTTTCGGTCCGTGTAACTGCCGAGGGGCGCGGTCTCTTCCCGCACTGTGGTCGCGGATCGAGGTTGCCAAAGTTCGATGATGATCTAAATAGATGATCGTCGAAGTATGTCGGACCTGTCCACGACGTTCGCCGCGCTCTCGGACGAGACGCGGCGCCGAATTCTGACGCTGCTGCGCGAAGGATCGAAGACGGCTGGCGAGATCGCAGCGGAGTTTTCTCTGTCGAAACCCACGATTTCGCATCACTTGAAGGTGCTCGAAGAGGCGGGGCTGCTCCGGTCCGAGCGGCGCGGGACCTTCATCGTGTACGCGCTGCAGAGCAACGTGCTCGAGGACATCGCGCAGGCGGTGCTCGAGATGACCGCGGCGATTCCGCGGAGAAAGTCGAAGAAGGCACCATGAACCGCGCGGGGTCTCTCTGCGATCGCGCGAGCGTCGCGCTCTTGGTCGGCGGCGCTGCGCTGACGGCGGCGCTCTACGCTCGGCTGCCAGCGACGATGCCCGTTCACTTCGGGCTCGACGGTCGTGCGGACGGATTTGCGCCAAAGATCGTCGGCGCGTGGCTATTGCTCGTGATCGCTGCGGCGCTCTGGCCCTTCGTTCGCTTCGGCGCGCGGTTGTTGCCCGTGGGCGCGCGCGAGCGCTACGAACGCTCGCCGGTCGCGCTGGCGGCGCTCATGACGACGGCGTTCTTGGTGGGCATTCAGCTCTGCGTGCTGTCGGCGAGCCTGCGGGACGGGACGTTCGGGCGAGGGTTTTCGCTGTTGCTCGCGGTGTTCTGGTTCGCGCTCGCGCTGATCTATCCGAAGGTTCGTCGCAATCCCTTTCTCGGCGTGCGCGTGCGATGGACGCTCGCGTCCGACGAGAACTGGGCGCGGACGCATCGGTTCGCGGGTCAGTGTTGCGTCGCCGGCGCGCTCGTCGCGCTCGTGGGAGCGGCCGTCGGCTCCGTGGCGCTCTCGATCTCGGCGATCATCGTGAGCGGGCTCGTTCCCGTGGGGTTCTCGTTTTGGATGGCGCGCAGAGAGGGACGCGTCCGTTGAAGCGCACACGGCCCGCCGAACGCGAGGTCGTACACCGGACGGACGTGTCGGATTTTTCGTTCGTCACGATTCGGGGGTGCGGGCGACGGCAGATCTGCGATGATTTCGTGGGTCGTGCTTGCGCGAAGCGTACAACTCAGCGTGCTCGCGATCGCTGCCTCGGGCGCAGCGGGATGTCGCGCCGCGCACGCAGAGCGGCTCGCGCCGCGCGCTGACGAGTCCCTCGCGAGCGTGGCGCGCGTCGAGCCGATCGCGACGACGATGGACGCGCGATCGTTCGCGCAATGGACGGCAGAGAGCAGTCTTCGTCGCGCGCCGAGCGGAGGCGTCGCGGGGCGGCGAGCGGCGCGTTCGACGCGCGTGGCGTCGAGCGCGATCGCAGAGGACGAACCCGAGACCGTCGCTGAAGGCGAAGGCGACGAAGACGAAGACGAAGACGTCGAGGCTCCTGTGTTGCGCGGGGCGCTTCGGCCGCTCACGTGTCGCGGCTGGCGAAGAGCCGCAGCGGACGCGCCGCTCGGCGAGTGCCCTAGCGCGATGGTCGAGCGCGTGCTCGCGTACAACCCCGACGCGCTCGTGGTGCTCGGCGGCGGGCTGCGCCTCGATGGAACTGCGAACTGCGCGACAGCCGAGCGCGGGTACATCGCGGCGCAGCTGTTCGTGGCGCTCGACGCGAGCCCGCTCTTGGTGTTCACCGGGCACGCGAGCCGATGGATTCGTCGCAAGGTGGATGCGGCGGACGTCTCGTGCATCGCGGCGAGGATCGCGCAGGGGGCGCTGGGAGAAGACGTTCCGCGGTGGGCGCGAGAGCAGGGGGAGCCGCGCGTCGGCGAGCGCTACGCGGTGAGCGAGGCCGAGTCGATGTGCGCGGTGATGTTGCGCGCGCTCCCCGAAGAGCGACACGCGGCGATCCTCGAGCGATCGCGCTTCGATGTGCGCGCGAGGGACACCGTCGAGAACGCCCGATACACCCGAGCGTTTCTCGTCGAGCGAGGAGCGCAGCGCGCGCTCGTCGTGACGTCGCCGTTCATCCATCCCGGGACGTGGAAGTACTATCCGCACGCAGATCGCGCCCTCCGCGCGTTTCGCGGCGTGCGTCGCGACGCTGGCTACGCGCTCGCTGCGATGGCGTGTCCGCGCAGCGCGCGGCGCGCGCCGTGGTGGGAGTTCGAGCCGGTCGAGGGGTGGACGGGACCGCTTCGATCGAGGGACGTTCGAGAGCGTTCGGCGCAGCGCTGAGCGCGATTTCGAGCGCCACCGAGGGACGCGACAGAATCCCTTGATTTCGACGAACGCTCGATGATTCACGGGCCGTGAGCGCGATCGATCCCTGCGCAGACGCCCCCGTGTTTGCCCTCGTGCCCTGATCGTGACAATTGTCGGGGCCCTCTCATGGATCCCCGCGGCCGATATCTCAACGCGCTCATCAGCGTGCTGCTGCTCGGGATTTCATTTTTCTTTTTGCGCACGAGCCTCCGCGATCCAGGCGAGCAGAGCGGCCTCGATCGTTCGGTCGCTGGCGCGACGAGCTGGGTGCACTCGGTGTCCGACCCCGTGGCGCGGGGCATCGCGTCGGTGTGGGACGACTACATCTATCTCGTCCATGTGCGCCGCGAGAACGAGCGATTGCGCGCTGAAATCGCACGGCTTCGTCAGGACGCGCAGCGCTATCGATCCGCGTTCGAAGAGAACCGTCGGCTGCGAAGGCTCTTGCAGCTAAGGGTCGACACGCCGGTCGAGTCGCTGGCGGCCGAGGTCGTAGCGCGCGATCCGTCGCCGTTTTTTCGGGTCGTTCGACTGGCGATCACGACGCAGGACGCGCCGAGGCTCCGCGTCGGAATGCCGATCATCACGTACGACGGCGTCGTCGGGCAGATCAACTCGGTCGTCGGGAGGTACGCCAACGTGACGCTCGTCGCGGATTCGCGGAGCGCGATCGACGCGATGATCGAGCGCACTGGCGCCCGCGGAATCGTGCACGGAACGGGCGAGCGCAACCGCTACAGCGCGCAAGTCGAGTACCTGCAGCGCACCGACGACGTGCGCGTGGGCGACGCGGTCGTGACCTCGGGGCTCGGGTGTCGCTATCCGCCGGGGCTCTTGCTCGGGCGCGTGAGCGCGGTGACGCGACGAGAGTTCGGGTTGTACCAAGAGGTCGAGATCACGCCCGCCGTGGATTTTTCGCGGCTGCAAGACGTGCTCGTGCTCGCGACGCCGCAGCAAGAGTGCAGGCCCGGTCAGCAGCCCAATCAACGGCGGCCAGCGCGATCGCAGGCCGGGGCCGCTGGGGGTACGTCTTGAATGCGTGTGCGCGAGAGGCGGGGCGATGCTGAACGCGCTCCTCTTGGCGCTCGGGTTCTTGCTGCTCGCGTTGCAGAACCTCATCGCGAAGCTCTGCGACGCGGTGGGCGTCGGCGAGTGGGCGTACCCGTCGCTGGTGCTCCCGGTGGTGCTCTGGCTCGCGGTCGGGGACGTGTCGCTCGGGCGCGGGTCGCTCTTGTCGTTCGTGCTCGGGTACTTCGTCGACGCGTTCGCGGGGCTGCCCCTCGGGCTGAACACGTTTGTGATGCAGGTGCTCTTTCTGCTCTCGCGCGTCGCTGGGTTGAAGCTCTTTTTGCACGGCAAGCTCTTTCAGCTCGTGCTCACGTTCGTCGCGGGAATCGCAGGCGGCGCGCTGACCGTCGCGCTTCACGTCGTGTTCGAGCGCACGCAAGGGAGGCTCGCGATCGGCCACGCGATGCTGGTCGTGCTCTCGCAGTCGGTCGCGACGGGGCTCTTTGCGCCGCTCGTGTTTTCGATCCTGTCGCGCCTGCCGGGGGCGCCCAACACCGTTCAGGCGAAGGAGAGCTGAGCGCGAATGCAGATCACCGGGCGCGCAGGCGTAAGTGAGTTTCGCGAGCGAATTCGCTACATGGCCGTCGTGGTCGTGCTCGGGCTCGCGGTCCTCGCGCTGCGGCTGTTCAAGCTGCAGATCCTCGACGGTGAACAGTACCGACGCGAGGCCGAAGAGAACATCCTCCGGATGATCTTCATCCCTTCGACGCGCGGGGTGATCCGCGACGTGCGCGGGCGCGTGATCGCTGCGAATCGTCCGGCGTACAACGTGTACGTCGTTCCGCGTTGGTTCATGCGGCGGATGGACGAGGTGTTTCCGAAGTTCGCCGAGTACCTCGGGCTGACGCGGGACGAGCGCGATCGGTTGGAAGCGCGAATCCGCGGCGTCGACGGGCGAAAGCGCGATCAGTACATGCTCGTTCGCGCGGACATCGACCGCGAGACGCTCGCGATCCTCGACACGCACAAGGACGAGCTCCCGGGGGTCTCTGTGATCGCGGCGCCATTGCGCACCTACCCGTTCGGGACGCTCGCGGCGCACGCGGTGGGGTACATCAACGAGGTCTCCGCCGAGGACCTTCAGCAGCGACCCGGTGAAGACTATCGCGCGGGCGATCGCATCGGACGCATGGGCATCGAGCGCGCGTGGGAGAGCATCTTGCGCGGCCGGCGCGGGTGGGTGCGCGTCGATCGCGATCACCGTGGGCTCATTTTGTCCTCGCGCGAAGACATCCAGCGCTTCGGCGCAGAGCGAAGGCAAGACCCCGTTCCGGGGCGAGATCTGGTTCTCACGTTGGACATGGAGCTCATGCGCGCGACCGAGCGCGCGTTCGCGCAGCGCGCGTATCCGTCGGGCGCGGCGGCGGTGGTCGAAGTGCGTTCGGGGCGCGTGTTGGCGCTCTACTCGCGACCGGCGCTCGATCCGAACGAGATGACCATCGGCGTGTCGCTCCAGCGCCTCCGCGAGCTCTCGGATTCACGCGGCCCGCGTCCGCTCGTCGATCGCGCGATCTACGAGATGTACCCGCCGGGGTCGACGTTCAAGCCGATGACCGCGATCGCGGCGCTCAACGCCGGGATCATTGAGCCCTCGGAGCAGATCCGATGCGTGGGCTTCATTCGTCGCGGAAATCGACCTTTTCGCTGCGCGCACGGCCACGTCCACGGGCTCGTGAACCTGCAGAGCGCGCTGATCCAGTCGTGCAACGTGTACTTCTTCACCGCGGGAGAGGCCGCGGGGATGAACCGCATTCATCGCTCGGCGATGGACTTCGGCTTCGGCAGGCGGACCGGCATCGGGATCAACTCGGAGGCGGCGGGCTTCATCCCCACGATCGAGTGGTACAACCGCGTGTGGGGGAGCTACCGGCTCGGGTACACGCTGAATACGGCGATCGGTCAGCAAAATACCAGGACAACGGTGCTTCAGCTCGCGCTCGCCTACGCCGCGCTCGCCAACGGTGGAACGCTCTATGTCCCGCAGTTGATCGAGCGCGTGACGTCGCCGGACGGCGCAACGCTGCAAGAGTTTCCGCCGACGGTGCGTCGTCGCATCGACGCCAACGAGGCGCAGCTCGCGTTGATCACCCGCGCGCTGCGCGGCGTCGTCGCGGACCCTCGAGGAACGGCGCACCTCGTCGACATGCCCGAGGTGTCCATGTCCGGCAAGACCGGCACCGCGCAGGTCTCGCGCACGCTCCGCGAAGGAGAAGATCGACGGCTCGCGGCGGATCACGCGTGGTTCGCGGGCTTCGCGCCCGCCGAGAACCCCGAGATCGCGATCGTCGTGCTCGTCGAGCACGGCGGGTCGGGCGGAAGCGAAGCGGCCCCTGTGGCCGCGCAGATCGTCCGCGACTACTTCATGCGCGTCCGGCCTGGGACGCCGATCGAGAGCGTGCAGCGCGCCAACGCCCGCACGCAGCGCGAGCGCGACCGGCTGCTTCGCGAGTGGCGAGCGCGGCACCGTCGCCGGCACCACTAATCAAATCACCTTGTATTTGTCCGAGACCACGCGAGCACGAGAGCGACGATGGCGATCGAACGAGGAATTCGCGAGCAGTTCGACTGGGGCCTCTTCGTGGTGGTCTGCATCATCGCCACGATCGGCGTCGTCAATTTGTACTCCGCGACGAGCTCGCTCGCGGGTGTCCGCGGCGAGCTGTACGTGCAGCAGATCTATTGGCTCGCGCTCGGCTCGGGCGTGGCGGTCATCGTCGCCGCGATCGACTACAAGTACTACGAGCGCTACGCGTACGTCGGGTACATCGCGAGCATCTTCGCGCTCATCGCCGTGTTCGTGCTCGGAAAGAGCATTCGAGGGACGCATCGCTGGATTCAGATCGGGAGCTTTCAGTTTCAGCCGTCGGACTTCGTGAAGATCACGACCGCGATCGCCGTGGCCAAGCGCCTGAGCATGGACACCCACGTCGAGAAGTGGACGATCCGCGACCTGCTCGCGCCGGGCGCATTGTTGGCGCTCCCCGTCGTGCTCGTGCTCGCGCAGCCCGACCTCGGGACGGCGATGATCGTCGCGCTCGTGTCGCTCGGCGTGCTCGCGCTCGCGAAAATCGAGCGTCGAACGCTGATCATCCTCACGCTCTCGAGCGTGGTCGGCGGGCTGTTGATGTGGAGCTTCGGGTTGAAGGCGTACCAGAAAGAGCGCCTCACGAGCTTCATGGACTCGGACAAGCACAAGCTCGACTCGGCGTACCAAGCGGTGCAGTCGGTCATCGCGATCGGCTCGGGGAGCGTGTTCGGCCAGGGGTTCATGAAGGGCACACAGAATCAACGGCACTTCATCCCCGACCCGTTTACTGATTTTCCTCTGGCGGTTTGGGCGCAAGAGTGGGGGCTCGTGGGCTCGCTGTTTCTGCTGGCGTGCTACTTGTTTTTGATTTTGTGGGCGCTCAATATCGCGAGCACCGCGAAGGATCGCTTCGGCAGCGCCGTCGCGGTGGCGTGCGCGTCGTTGTTCTTCTGGCACGTGATCTTCAACGTCGGGATGGTCTGCAAGATCCTCCCGGTGGTCGGCGTGACGCTCCCGATGTTCTCGTACGGCGGCTCGAGCGTGCTCACGATGATGATCGCCGTCGGGCTTCTCATGAACGTCTCGATGCGCCGCTCGACGCTCTGATCGGCGGTCTGCCGGTCGAAACGACGCGCGCACCCCGCGCGTCCCGCGGTAGGCTCGGGGCGTGTCTTCGTTGGTCTCGAGCCTGTCGACCGTGCTCGCGCTCGTCGGCGCGATCGAGCCCCCGTCGCTCACGACGGTGGGGTTCGGCGTCGCGACGTTGCTCGCGTGGGGTGTGCTTGCGGTCGTCATTCCGAAAGAGAAGCGCGCGCAGCTGCGATTGCCGCTTCTTTTTCAGGGAATCTGGCTGATCGCGACGATCGTCTGGGCGACGAGGTTCTTCGCCGCTGGCACGCGCGACCTGTTTGCGCTCGTCTCGGCGGTGACCGGCGCGATCGCGATCGCGCGCATCGCGTGGCTCTTGGTGATCGACGTGTTCTTGAAGGAGGGGCAGCGGATCGGGCTCTCGAAGCTCGCCCGCGACCTGCTTCACGCGATCATGATGATCGTCGTCGCGATCTCTGCGGCGCGCGCGGCGGGCGCCGACGCCCAAGCGCTGGCGACCACGGGCGGTCTCGTCACCGCGGGGCTCACGTTTTCGCTGCAACAAACGCTGGGTGACCTCGTCGCGGGCATTTTGTTGAGCGCGCGCGCGCCCTTCGAAGTTGGCGACTGGATCGCGTACGACGACGATCGGCAGCACGTCGGTCGCGTCGTCGAGATCAACTGGCGCGACACGCGTCTGCACACCAACGACGACGTCGAGGTGGTGGTCCCGAACTCGACGCTCTCGCGCGCGTCGATCATGGTGTACACGCGGCCTCGGCCGATCAGCCGCCGGACGGTGGCCTTCGACGTGGGCTATCAGCACGCGCCGCACGACGTGATCGACGCGGTGCGAGACGCGATTCACGACCCGATCGCGGGGGTGCTCGCGTCGCCTGCGCCGGACGTGATCCTGTCGTCCTTCGAGGGCAGCTCTGTGCGGTTCACGGTGCGGTACTTCGTCGAGGATTTTCCGCGTCGCGAGGTGATCGACTCCGAAGTGCGGATGCGCTTGTGGTACGCGCTGCACCGAGTCGGGATCGATTTTCAGTTTCCGCGGCTCGACGTCGAGGTCCTGCAGCCCGCGACGCAGGACCCCGAGGCCAAGATGCAGCGCCGCGCAGACGCGCTCTCTCGCGTGGATTTCTTGGGAAAGATGGCGCCGGACGACATTCGCGCGCTCGCTCGCGCCTCGCGCACGCGTGTGTTTCACCCCGGTGAGGTCATCGTGCGCGCAGGCGACACGTCGACGGAGCTGTTCGTTCTCTCGACCGGTGAGTGCGTCGTGAGAACTGACACGGGCCGCGAGGTCGCGCGCCTGGGATCTGGCGATTTCTTCGGTGAAATGGCGCTGCTCACGGGGGAGCCGCGCTCTGCGACGGTCGCTGCCGTCACGCCGTGCACGCTGCACGTGCTTCAAGCAGAGGCGTTTCGATCGGTGATCGCGCGCTATCCCGAGAAGCTCGAGCAGGTCTCGCAGGTCGTCGCAGAGCGCCAAGCGGAGATCGAGCGACGGCGCGGCGCGGACGTCTCGTTGCAGCTCAAGGCGCAGCAGCAAGAGACGCTGCTCACGCGGATGCGGCGGTTCTTCGCGGGGACGCAGACGAACTAACCCCTCCGACACCGCAGATCGACCGCGCTTCAGCGACGCGTGGCGCGCAGCACCGCGGCGCGCTCGCGGTCGTCGCTCGCGCGACGAATGTCGCCCGTGGCCTCGTAGCACTTCGCGCGGAGCTCGAGGGGCTGCGCGCTCGTCGGCGAGAGCCGCGCGGCCTCGTCGAACTCCGCGATGGCTTTGGTGTAGTCGCCCTTGCGTTGAAAATAGGTGCCGCGCGCGACGAACGTGCAGCTCGCCCGGTAGCCGAGCTGGACGGCGCGCTCGAGGTCCGCGAAGGCGGCCTCGTCGCGGTCGAGTTCGAGCAGCGCTTCGCCGCGGTCGCTGAGCGCCTTTCCGTGCGTCGGAACGAGGGCGAGCGTTCGGTTGTACGCGGCGACCGCGTCCGCGAAGCGACCGACGAAGTGCAGGGCGGCGCCGCGGAGCTCTTCGATGTGCGCGCGGCGGTTGGTCTCGACGTTGCGCCGCACAGCGTCGCGGATCGCTCGGTCGAACACGGGGATCGATCGGGCGTATTCGCGCGCGTTGAACAAGTGCATCGCGAGGTCGCCGAGCGCGGTGTCCGGGCAATCGAGCGGCTGAATTTGCAGAGCCGACTCGAGGTCTTGCGCGGCGTTTGCGTGGCGCACGAGCGCCGCGCGCAGCTGTGATCGACGCACGAACGACGACGCGCGCCGGGGCGCGAGGCGGATCGCCTCGGTGATGTCACGTTCGGCGGCGAGCTGCTTTTGTTGGGCGCTCTCGGCGGTGGCCTTCGCGAGGAGCCACTCGACGCGATCGTCGCGGTCGATTGCAGGCGAATCGCCCGCTTCGGTGAGCGCGGCTTCGAGCTCGGGAAGCGCGTCGTTGGCGCCGTAGCAGAGGAGCTTGGCGCGGCCGCGCGTTCCGCGGAGATCCGGTGTGAGCTGCGCTCCAGCGGCGAGGACCGCGTCGAGGATGCCGTTGGCCAAGACGCCGTCGTGAAACGACAGCGCGAAGCGCGCGCGTGCGAGCGCGAGCCCCGCGTCAGCGGGGTGCCTCGCGGCGATCGCCGCGGTCGCTTGCTCGTACGATTGACGGTCCTGTGCGCGACGAGCCCATCGCGCGTAGAGCTCGTTTGCCGCGTCGATCGGCGCTGTGCGCTGGAGCGCGAGCGGTCCCCGGTGCTCGCGCAGGACGGCGGCGGCCTTCGCGGGGTCGCCGAACATTTTCGCGAGCTGCAGCGCCTCGAGCGCGGCGATCGTCGTCGGGTGAACGCCTTCGGACTTCGCGCGCGCGAGGCACTCTGTCATGCGCGCCGCGTTGTGGGCGGCGAGGAGCGCGAGCGCTTCGAGCACGGTGTTGCTCGTCGCGCGTTCGGGCGCGTTTCGACGGAGCGAGGCGAGCGCGTCCTCCCAGCGATCCTGCGCCGCGTACGGAAACGCTCCGTCCGTGAGCGCGACGAAATACGCGCACGGCAGGTGCTCGGGCATCGCGGTGAACGCCGTGTTCGCGTGCGTTCGCGCGTCCCAGAGATTGAACGCGCGTAGGCGGTGAGCCGCCGCCGAGAGCCTGTCGATTTCGACGCCGACGTACTCGAACGTGATCGACGAGACGCTCCCGTAGTGCCCGAAATCTTCGAGGAGTTCGGTTGGATCGATCGGGGTCGTGGGTGGAGCTCCAGTCATGCGCAGCCGCTGAGCGTAGGCAGCCCGCGCGCGTTCGTCGATGCTTACGATTCGGCCCGACCGTGAATGGGGCGGCTGTTCGTCGAGCGTCGGCCGCTGTAAGACGATCGGGCATGCAACGCGAACCGACCCTGTGCGCCGTTGTGCAAATGACCGCGCGAGACGACCTCGCCGAGAACCTCGTTCGCGCGGCGTCGCTCGTACGAAAGGCCGCCTCGCGCGGCGCGAAGCTCGTCGCGCTCCCAGAAAACCTCTCGTTCATGGGGCCCGAAGAGGCCAAGCTCGCGACGGCTGAAGCGTGGCCGCTCGGCGCAGCGAGCGACGACGCGGGGAGCGTTCGTCGCTGGGCCTCGGCGCTCGCCCGCGACCTCGGCGTGTATCTCGTGCTCGGCGGCGTCACGGAGCAGAGCGCGAGCGACGGCAGGGTCCACAACGCGTGCGTGGTGGTCGACGATCGCGGGGTCCTCGTCGCGAAATACCGCAAGATTCACTTGTTCGACGTCGAGCTCGCGGACGGGACGTCGCTTCGCGAATCGAAGGTGGTCGACCCGGGCGAGGGGATCGTGACCTGCGATTCGCCGATCGGGAGGCTCGGTTTGTCGGTGTGTTACGACGTGCGATTTCCGGAGCTCTACCGTCGGCTGGTGGACGAGGGCGCGGAGGTCTTGTGCGTTCCAGCGGCGTTTACGGTGCCGACGGGGCGGGACCACTGGCACGTGCTCTTGCGGGCGCGCGCGATCGAGTCGCAGTGCTACGTGCTCGCGCCCGCGCAGTGGGGCAACCACGGCCACGGCCGAACGACCTACGGACACGCGATGATCGTCGACCCATGGGGCACCGTGATCGCCGAATGCGCCGACGGCGAGGGCGTAGCGCTCGCAGAGATCGACCTCGGTCGCGAGCGCTCGATTCGCGCGCAATTGCCGAGCTTGAAGCACCGACGGCTGTAGACTGATCGCGCGACGATGGTCGGCTTCGCGCTCAGTTCGGGCGAACGACCGCGAGGCGGGCGGCGGGCTCGAAGCAGCGCAAGTGGCCGGACTCTTCGCCGACATAGATCGCGCACTCGTCGTCGATGCGGAGGAGATCGGGGACGAGCTCGCAGCCCGAGAGGTCCGCGATCGTCGCTCCGTCGCGCGGACGGAGGACGCCGAGCGACGTTTGTGGGACGAAGAGCGCGCCTGCGCGGAGCTGCACGTCGAGTCGACGAGGCATGTCGGACTCGCGGGGCGTTCCGAGGACGCGCGACCAACGGATGGCGCCTTGCGGGGCTTCGACGGCGCACACGCGGCCGGAGGGAAGGTTCGCGACGAGCAGCGAGCCGAAGGCCGAGAGCGACGCAGGACGCCCGCGTAGCGGGGAATTTCCCAGGGGAACTTCGAACGCGAGCTCGCCGTCGCTCGCGCGCAACGCCACGAGTCGCGGGCCTTCGGGGGCGGTGAGCACGACCGCGACGACGTCGCTCGTGGCGGCAGGGGCGCTCGCCGATGCTCCCGCGAGGTCCGCGCACCAACGGGTCGCGCCGGTGAACGCGTCGATCGCGAAGAGCTGCGCGCGGCCGCGACCGTTGGCTCCGCCGATGGCGAACACGGTGTCGCCGTGGACGCAGGGCGTGTTCGAAAACGGCGTGCTCGCAGCGACGCGCCACACGGTCTCGCCCGTCGCGACGTCGAGCGCGACGAGCGACGCGTCGCCCGCGGCGGTCACGAGCAATCGTCCGAGGCGCTTGAAGCGAAAGGTTCCGCCCGAACGTGCTGCGAAGCGCCAGCGTGCTTCGCCGGTGTGTTGATCGAGCGCGACGAGGCGCCGTTCGCCTTCGGCGACCACGATGGTCTTCGGCAGCCCCACCGCGTTGATCGCGAAGACAGCGGCTGGCGCTCCAGCGCGCGGAGCGATGCGCGTGGTCCATCGCACTTCGCCGTCGGACGCATCGCGGAGCTCCGCGTCACCTCGCGCCGACAGCCGCAGGACGCCATCGCCCACGATCGACGTCGCTGCGCGGCCGATCGGGTGAGACCACAACATCGATCCTGTGCGCGTATCGAGCGCCGCGAGCTCTCGCGCGCCGGGGACGATCACGCGATCGCCGAGGACGGCCACGCCGCTCAGGTCGATGCCCTCGATCTCTGCGCGCCAACGCTCCTGATAGCGGAGCCTGCGGTTATCCGCGTAGTCCGGCGTCGAGCGCTCGTCGACGGGGGCTTCGGGGATCGCACTCGCGCGGTAGAGCGCGGGGTCGTCGTTGAGCTTGTCGGTCGAGTCGCGCAGGTCGCGGGCGATGCGACGGAGCGTGCGCGCGTCCGTTCGGAGCGCGCGAAGTCGCAGGTTTTTCGCTCGCGAACGATCGCAGCGAACGAGCGCGCGAGTCAGGTCGATCGCGGCCTCGGCGACGGGGAGGGCGAAGTCGCGCGGGTCGAGGTTTGTGGCCGTGAAGGTCGACGGCGTGCGGCCGCTGATTCCGAGGGCGAGCTTTCCTTCGGCGCCGAGGCGAAGTGCGATCTGCGCGTCGCCGACGTTGGTGCGCGCGTGCATCGGCTTTCGCGTGGCAAACGCGTCGAGCAGCGGGCGACAGAGCGCGACGAAGCGCTCGAGCTGCAAAAAGAGAAAGCCCTCTGGGAGCTCCGAGCGATGGCCGCGCGCTTCGACCACGAGCCGGCCGCGAAACAAGAGCGCGTGCAGGTCCGAGACGAGCCCTCGTCCGTCCGACGGCGTCGCGGGAACGATCGCGTCGAACCCGAGCTTCACCGCGCCGTTCGACGACGAGCGCCACGCGACGCGCGTGTCGACGCCGCGGCAGGGGAGGGGCGAAGGCGCGCTCGCAGCGCGATCGAGCTTCTCGACGAGCGGACGAAGCTCCTGCGTGTACGCGGTGCTCAGCGCGTGATCGAGCACGTCGAGCGCGGCGCGGCACTGCTCGGTGAGCGCGTGGGCGTCCCACGGCAGATCGAGCCAACGAATTTCTGGGAGGGCGCCTGTGCGAAACACGCTCGCGAGCAGCTGGCTTCCGCGGACGATGAGGCAGAGCTCCCAGGGACCGCCGTCGAGCGGGATCGTGCACTTGGCGATGCGGCCTTCGAGCAGCGCCGCTGCGCCTGCGGCGATGTCACGGAGCACGCACGCCGCGTGTTCGGCGTCGGGCGCCGCGGTGAGCATCGAGTCCTCGAAACAGAGCGCGAGCTGGTGTTGCAGCGACGATGTGTGAAGGGCCCGCTCCTCGAAAGAGGCAGCGCGAGCGCGCACAGAAGCACTGACCCTCGCGGAAGCCGCGGGGCGCACGATGAGCTCGATGGACGCCATTGCGTAGGTGTGTCGCGCGCCGTCGGTTCGAAGGGTCGCTGCGGATCGCGAGAGCGGAGGCTCCCGGGCAGCGGAGGCGCTGGACGAGAGTCATCGTAGGCAGGTCTTCTCGCAGGACGAACTTTTCGACGCACTGGCGAGAGCTTGATTTCTTCTTTGTGTCGAAGAGTTGCCCGCGTCGGAGTTGACCAATTGGCGTTCGATGCCGCGAAATTGACGATGACAGTCTATGTCACACGCGATCGAACCACTTGTTGGCGTCGCGAACGGACAGCGCGACCAGCGGGACGAGCCACGGGACGAGCGCGAGGTGATAGCGATCGCCGCCGAAGAACACGACGTGCGTCGCGAGCACGACGAGCGTCGCCGCGGCCGCCGCGACGGCCGCGGGCGGGAGCTTCGATCGTCCCGCAAAGGGGACGAGCGCGAAGAGGGCGAGCAAGAGAAACACCCTCCACGGCCGGGTGATCGCGCGTCGCCACTGTTGTTCTCGCGCGTCGTCCATGGGCAGGGCGCGCGCTTCGCGTAGGTAGCCGACGGGAAACGCCTCGTACGAGAGCGTGTGGTCGAGCTTCACTGCGCCGAGCGCGAGCCAGCGCAGCGGATCTCGCGCGATGGCCTCGCGTGCGACGGCGCGCCAGCAGCGATCGCGCGCGGTCTCGCCCACGACCCCGCGGCAGCCGTCGTCCGCGGTGAGTGCGAAGTACCGCCCGTTCGCGCGAGGAACGGCGCCGATCGCGAGGTTGCTCCCGCCGTTGGTGCTCACGAGCGCGCAGCCGTCGATCTTCGCGCAGTTGCGCGCGGTCCACGGGAGCACGGGGAGCAGCGTGCACGCAGTCACGATGACCGCGGCGCGGACGCGCGCGCGCATCGGGTGTCCTTCGGGGGCCGAGAGCAGCGCGAGCACGGGCGCGACGAGGAGGGCTTGCGGCCGAACGAACGTCGCGAGCGAGAGCGACACACCCGCGATCACGAGCCACGGCGTCGAGGGGCCGCGCGGGTCGCGCGCGAGGGCCCACGAAGCGAGCGCGAGCAGGGCGCCGAAGAGCGGTTCGGTCATCGCGGACGCGGCGAAGAGCACCGAGCCCGGGAGCGCGGCGGCGAAGAGACCCGCGACGAGCGCTGGAATTCCGGGGCGAACGCGGTGCGCGACGCGGTGCGCGAGCGCGACCGAGAGCGCAGAGACCGCGACGCCGCTGCCGTGGAGCGCGGCGCGGCTCTCGCCGAACAGCCGGTACACGAGCCCCAAGAACGCGGGATAGCCCACGGGATAAAACGCGGTCGGCACCGTGTCGCTCGACCGCTGCACGAACATGTACGTGACGTATCCCATGCCCCGCCCGATCGCTTGCCCGCCGCGCTCGTAGAGGACGCCGTCCCACGCGGGTTCGGGCGCGAGCCATCGCGCGACGATCGCGCGGAGCACGAGTGCGAAGAGAAACACGGCGATCGTGTGTGGGCGGCCCTCGGACGCGAGCCACGCTCGAAGCGTTGTGCGAGGGCGCGTGTCGTGTCGCTCGCTCATGTCGCGCGTCGGGCGTCGACGTGACGAAAGGCTCCTCCCGCGAGCATGCAGAGGAGCGGCGTGAACACGAAGTGGTAGCGATCGACGCCGAAGAACACGATGTGCACGACGACGAGGGCCACGATGGAAGCCACGGCGAGCGTGACCTCGAGGGGGCGCGGGCCCTTTCGAAGCGGTGCCGTCGCGATGATCGCGAGCGCGAGGATCACCCAGTGGTACGCGGTGATCAGCGCGAACATGGCGTTCGCCGTCGTTCCGAAGCGCTGCTGGCGGGTCGCGTAGCGGAGGTACGACACGGGCGTGCTCTCGTACGCGAGCAGGTGTCCCACTTTGAGCGGCGCGAGCGCGAGCCACTGCGCGGGGTGCTCCTTGATTCGCTCGATCGCGAGGCGGCCGAAGCACCGGTCCTTGGCGACTTCACCGCGGACGCGCAGGCACGCTTCGCCGATGCGAAGATCTCGGTAGGTCCCCATCGCCGCGGGGTCGGCGCCGATCCAGAGGTTGCTCCCGCCGTTGAGCGAGACGAGCGCGCAGCCGTCGAGCTTGCGACAATTGCGCGCGGTCCACGGGAGCACGACGACGCACGAGGCGACGCCGACGAGCACGAGCGCGCGGATGGTCCCCACGATGCGCGGCGACGCCGGCGGACGCGCGAGGATCGCTAGCACGGGCGCCACGAGCAGCGCGGGCGGGCGAACGAGCCCCCCGTACCCGAGCAGGAGTCCCATCACGATCGCCCAGCGCGCGCGGCCGGTGTCCGCGTAGCGCGCGGCGCAGAGAAGCGCGAGGCACAGCACCGCGGCGCTCACGAGCTCGGTCATGTACGCCGAGCAGTAGAGGACCCCGCCGGGCGAGCACGTGAACAAGAGCCCCGCGATGTGCGCGGGGGCGCGGCCCCACGCGCGAAAGCTCATGCGCGCGACGCTCGCGGTCGCGATCGCCGACGACACGACGTTGACCGCGCCCGCGACCCACTTCGTGCTCCCGAAGACCCAATAGAGCGCCCCGAGGAGCGCGGGGTAGCCCACCGGGTAGAACGCCGTGGGCTTGTAGGGCGGGAGGTTGTTCCAGGTGTCGACGAAGCCCATTCCGCGGGCGATTCGCTCGGCGGTTCGGTGGTAGATCGCGCCGTCCCACTCGGGGATCGGCGGCTGAATCGCGAGCCACACGAGGCGCACGAGCACCGTCGCGAGCGCCCAGTACGCAGCGATCCGCCACGCGGCGCGAGGGTCGTCTGCGCGCGCTGAATCGCCGTTCATCGCGCGACCGAGAATACGACGATGCGGCCGGTGCTCGTGGGCGTGGTTCGCTCGTGGACGAGCTTCGCGTTTGCGATGACCCTCTTGGCCTCCGCGAGCTCTTCGTCGGCGCGCGCCCCCTTGATGAACAAGAGCTTCGCGTTGGTCTTCGCGAACGGAGCGGTCCACGGGACGAGCTCGGCGATCTTCGCGACGGCGCGGGCGGTCACCGCGTCGAAGCTCCGGGCGAGCGGCGGCTTCGCGAGGGACTCTGCGCGTTCGGCGCGGACGGTCACGTTCGCGAGCCCCAGTCTTCGCGCGGCCTCCTCGAGGAACCACGCTTTTTTCTTCGTCGCCTCGACGAGCGTGAAGCGCAGGTCGCCGCGCACGATCGCGAGCGGGATCGCCGGGACGCCTCCGCCCGAGCCCACGTCGAGGACGCTGGCTCCCTTGGGCAACGACGCGAGCTCGGGCGCGAGCGAGAGCGCGTCGAGCGCGTGCCTCGTCCACGCGTCGTCGGCCGAGGTGATCGCAGTGAGGTTCATCCGCTCGTTCATCGCGAGGAGCATCGCGAGAAACTCAGCGATCTTGATTGTGTGTGACTCATCGAGCGCGACGCCCGAGGACGACAGCGCCGCGGCGAAGCCCGCGGGCACCGCGAGCGGTGTGGTCTCGGGAAAGGTCAGCGGCTCTCGCGCGTGTTCGCCGGTCATCGATGCGAGAGAGCAGTACCATACCGCGGCGGCTCGCGTTCGTGCCCGCGGCGTGGTCACGGATAGGAATCGGCGTCTTCGAACACGAGCTCTTCGAGCGCTGTTTCTTGCAGGTCGAACGAGTCGTCGAGCCACCGGAGCACGCTTCCGTGAAGCTCGAACGCGTCGTTCGGGAGCTGGATCTCTGCGGTCAGGTTGTTCGCGAGGTCGAGCACCTGCGTGCGATCGACGAAGCGGGCGACGAGCCACTTGCCGTCGAGCGCGAGGTCGAGCGCCGAGCAGTTGCCCATCGGGTTCCACGAGCGCGAGAACGTGTCGCTATACAGACGGTCGTAGGCCGAAAGCGCCGTCGGCGGTCGCTTGTTCTCGAGGACGTAGACCTCTTCGTTGGTGCCGAACGCGCACACGCCCGAGGGCGCATACGCGATCGCGTGCAGATCGAACGCGCGATCCCTCCATCGATCCCCGCGCTCGACGAAGCGAACCGAGTCGCTCGAGCGCACGTCGCATACCTCGACGACCTCGTGCGGGCTCCCGTAGGAGCCGTACTCGCTGTAGGGCTGGCTCGTCTCGTAGCCGAGGCCGAGCTCACCGTTGCGCAAAAACGCTGCGAAATTCCACGTCTCGTGAAAGTCGACCGCGCTCAACAGCTCGCGCCGCGCGCCCCTTTGCTCGAGGATGAAGCCCGACGCGAAGACGATCGACGCGGTCGCGTCGATGGCGAACACGTCTCCTTCGACGCGCTCGAGCTGCCACACGGTCTCGGTCGTCGCGCCGTGGCGAACGACGCGTCCGTCTCGATAGAGCGCGACCGCGTGCGTCGGCGTGGTCTTGACCGAGAGGGCGTCGCTCGTGCTCCAGCGATACGACTTTCCGTCGATGGAGGCGACGAGCAGGCCACGCTCGGGCTGCGCCCAGAAGTCTCGATTGCGCGCGACGGAGAGCACGATCGTCGGCTCAGCCGATGGGGCCCTCGACGCTCTCGAGGTGATTCACGAGCGAGACGCCGCCCGCGACGATCCCCGCGAGTAGCACGATCGAGAGCCCTGGAACCCACGAGATGATCCACACGCCGACGCCGAGCCCCGCGACGATGCGCTTGTGTTCGCCCATCCAGGCGAGGCGCGCGCGCACGCCGAGCCCGCGTCGCGCGAGCGGCCAATCGAGCGCGTCGTACGCGAGCGCCACGGCCGAGAGCACCCACGCGACCGCTCCGAAGAGCCACGAGAGCGGAGAGATGAGCGCCCCGAGCGCCGCGAGAAACAGCTGCGGAATACCGAACACGGCGATCCCCGCGAGCGCCACGCGGATCGAGCGCCACGCGCCCACGAGCAACGGAGGCTCCGTGAGCTTTCGCGTGTCGAGCTTCGCCGCGATGCGATCCATGAACGGCGCGCTCAACGCAGGTACGAACACGAAGCTCACGACCAACACGACGATCGCGAGCGCCAGAATGATCAGCGCTTTGGTGACCCAGAGGAGGCCCGACCCCGCCGCGCCGTGCTGCGCGAGGCCGCCTGCACGCGTGACGAGCCAGTCGTAGAGCTGTGTGGCCAACGTCGCGCCGCTCGCGAGAAGCAAGCCGAGCAGCAGCGTCGGCGTGATCGCGAAGGGCCAGAGCCTCGGGTTCGACGCGATCGTCAGCATTCCGCGAAACGGAGCTCCGACACCTTTGCCGAAGTCCTCTGTGGTCGACCGGAGTTGGCTTGTCGGCGTTGTGGCGTGTGCGTTCATCCTCGAACCTCTCTTGCGCTCGGCGACGGGCACCATCTGTGTGTCGCCGCGCGGCATCGTCGATGCCGTTCAACCCGTTGCTGGGAGGCGATCGGGGCAGGGCGCTCTGACAAAGTCAAACGCGCGATGCTCGAAAAAATGATAGGTTACCGATGTTTACGCACTGCATGTCGATTGCGCCGAGTGCGTGGTTGACGGATTGTGACGTACGTTGGTAGCCATTGTCCTACATCGTCGCTTCTTCGCAATCTTGTGTCGAGGCGATGGTAGAACGCAGCGTTCGACGATTGTTCGAGTTCACGTTTAGGTGAGGTGAGTGGTGATGCAGACGACGAGCGTGGTTCGTAGATCTCTCTGGTTGGCGGTGGTGTTGAGCGCGGGCTTGAGCGCCTGCGCGCCAGAGACGTCGATGGAAGTGCCCAACGCGGCGGACGACTTCCTCACGGACGAAGTGACGGACGTGTCTCACACGCTCGTGAAGAACCAGACGATCGGCAACTGCTGGGCGTACGCCGCCGCGGGATGGGCCGAGTCGCTGCACCGCTCGTGGGCGCAGGCGAACGCGACGACGAGCCTCCCCGCTGGCGCGTATCGCGACGAGAACATCAACATCTCCGAGTCGTGGATCACGTTCTGGGACTGGTACAGCAAGATCAGCTCGACGGGCGGCGTGACGACCAACGCGTCTGGCCGCTCGGAGCTCTCGACCGGAGGCTGGTGGGACTCTGCGGCGGATACGCTGCGCCGTCGCGGCGTCGTGTTCGAAGCGGACTTCATCCCCGAAGAGGCCACCGCGCAGTCGTCGGCGCGTCAGCGCAGCGCGCTCGCCGCGATCAACACGGAGCTCAACATGGGCGGCCGCCTCGCCACTGCTGCAGACCGCAGCAACAAGGCGAAGGTGCTCGAGGTGCTGCTCTCTGCGTGGCAGCTCAACGACAACGTGAAGAGCACGATCCTGCGTCTCTACGGGATGGACGGCTCGCGCACGATCCTGTCGACCACGTCGAGCGACCTCGGGTTCGTCCGTCGCGCGCGTGACATTCGCGTGCGCACGCCGATCTACCGCAGCGGCCGCACGGTGCAGCAAGACACGACGCTCGAGCAGGTCGTCCCAGGCGGAACGTACGCGTGGCGCACCGCGAGCTACTCGACCTTTACGAGCGGCCGCACGAGCTTCCACCAGCGCGTGATGCGCGCGCTCAATGACCGCGCGCCGGTGCTGATCTCGTGGCTCGTGGATTTCAACTATCGCCAGGGCGCGTTGTTCCAAGTGCCGATGATGCGCCCGATGCCGGGTCGTCAGGGCGGACACCTCACGGTGCTCGAGGACTACCAAGTGACGATCCGTCAGCCCGGCCAGCCCGAGCGCACGCTCCGCGCGGGCGAGATGGCGAGCGCCGCGGACATGGCCCTCGCGGTCCAGTACGGAACTGTCGAGTTCTATCGCATCAAGAACTCGTGGGGCACGGGCGTCGACCCGACCGGCACGGGCACGATGGGCGGCTACAACGACCTGTACATGAACTACCTCAACGGCCCGATCGCCTGGACCACGGGCACGACCACGAGCGATCGCACGCCGCTCTCGAGCGTGACGCTTCCGAACGGCTACTGATCGCGCTTCGGGGGGCGAAACGCGCGCTGGGGGCGCGCACGGTGACCACTCGAGGAGCCACCTTCGCGCGCACAAGTGCGCCGACGGCATTGCACCTTTTGTGGGGCACGGCCGTATAACCCTCAGCACCGTGAAGCTCGAACACTCAGCCCACCGCGCGCTCGCGCTCACCCTCGTTCTCTCGACGCCGATCGTCGCGATGGCTCGCACGCCGCGATCGCGTCCGCAGCAGTCTGCACAGACGCGCCCACGCGCGGACGCAGGAGCCCCTCGCGCCGATGCGTCTGCTCCCGTGGCTCGCGCCGACGCTGGTGCACCCCGCGCCGACGCTGCGGTCGCTGCGCCGACGATCCCCGCGCCGCCCGGCGGCGCGACGGTGAATCGCGCGTACAGCGCCGCGCAGATCGTGGCGGGCGTGCAGGCGTTCTACAACGCGACGACCTCGTTTCGCGCGAACTTCCGCCAGTTCAACACGGCTGCGGTGAGCAACACGACGACCGAGTCTGCGGGCGTCGTGACGTTCATGCGACCGGGTCGCATGCGGTGGGAGTACAGCAACCCCGCGGGCAACGTCGTGATCAGCAACGGCTCGACGATCTGGACGTATCAGGCCAGCGCGAACCAGGTGTTTCAGGCGAACTTGCAGCAGTCGCAGCTGCCCACGGCGTTTTCGTTTTTGATGGGAAGCGGCAGCCTCGCGCGTGACTTCGAGGCGCGCATTCGCACGACAAACGCGCCCGGCTATCAGAACTACTACATGCTCGAGCTCACGCCGACGACGCCCAACCCCAACTTCGCGCGGCTCGTGCTGTTCGTCGAACCGCAGCGGTATCAAGTGGTCGAGGCCGCGGTGATCGATCAGCAGAACAACCGCAACCGGTTTCAGTTTTTGCCAACGGGCATTCAGCTCAACGTCAACTGGCTGCAGCCCGATGGCGCTGCGCCGGCGCGGCCCGACGCGGGTGCGGGCGTCGCGCTCCCGCCGCGCGGACCGCGGTTCTTCGACTTTACCGTTCCTGCGCGGGCGACCGTCATCCGTCCGTAGCGACGCTCGACGAGGAGGGGGTTGTCGCGCAAGATCACGGGCCTGATGAGCTTGCGCTTTCGTGCTCGGGGCGTCGCAACGTTCTTGATTGTGTGTGCGTCAGGGTGCACCGCGCCGCCGCTCCCGACAGAAGACGTCGCCAGCGACCGAGGCGTCGATGCAGCGAGCGACGCGGACAGCGCGGCGAGCGACGCGGACAGCGCGGCGAGCGACGCGGACAGCGCGGCGGACGCCCGCGATGCGAGTGACGCTGGTGCGCCGCGGGACTATTGTCGCTCGGGTCGCGCGGTCCCGGGCCTCGTCGCGCCTCCGGGATTTTGTGTGCGCAAATACTCGGACGTTCGACTGACGCGCGTGATGGCCGTCGCGCCGAACGGGGATCTGTTCGTCGCGGCTCCGGCGCGTGCGTCGGCCACGGGGCTCGTCGGCGGACCCGGCGCGATCGTCGTGCTCAGCGACGACGAAGGCGACGGAACGATCGAGCAACGAATGTTCGCCACGGGCCTCGCGGACGTTCACGGGTTGGTGTTCGCAGGGGGCTTTCTGTACTTCACCAACGGCGCGACGGTGGTGCGCACGCCGTACCGCGCGGGACAGCGCGAAGAGACCGCGGGCGCGCGTGAGTTCGTGATCGGCGGAATGGTTCCCGACGGCATGGGCGGGATGCGTGTCGATCCAGAGTCGGTTCGCTTCGGCATCGGCGGCCGCGACACCCACGGGATGGCGCGCTCACCGAGTGGAACGATCTACGTAACCCGCGGCGAGTACAGCTCGTGCTCTGTTGGACCGGGCGGCGTGCGCGCTGCGGGAACGGGCGAGGTCTATCGCCTCGGGATGCATTCGCTCGAGCGAGCGCTGTTCGGCTTTCGAAATCCGATGTACGCGCGCTGTCACTTCTCGCGAGAGCTCTGCATGGTTGCCGAGCTCGGCGAAGACCAGACCACGGGCGCGATCGAGAAGCTCTTGGTGATCACGCCGAGCGAATCGTGGTTCGGCTATCCGTGCTGCTACCAGCGCGGCGTCGGACCGCAAGCGATGTCGGGCGACTGCAACGACGTGCGCCAGGAAGAAGTCTCCATTCCGCTCGGCGACACGCCGTTCGGGTTCGATTGGGAGCGCGGGCGATGGCCAGAGCCGTATCGCAACGGGCTCTTCGTCGCGCTGCACGGGAGCTTCTACCTCCCGAACTACGCGGGCGCTGCGGTTGTGTACCTCCCGACCGACCCAGCGACGGGCATCCCTCGACGACAAGCGGCGATCCCGTTTCTCGCGACGACCAACGCGAGTCCGACGCCCTCGTTGCAGCGACCGACCGATGTTGTGTTCTCGGACGACGGCCGGATGTTCGTGAGCGACGACCTCGGCGGCGGCGTTTACATGTTGGCGCCCGAGCTCGCGCGCTGACTCGTTCGAAGCGCTCGCCGCGCGATCGCGAGCACGCAAAGCGTGCAGGGGCGTACTGTGAATCGCGCGTAAATTGCACTGTGAAGTGCGACTGCATCGCGAGGCGCGTGCGCCGATCGACCGTGGACCGATCGCGTTGGATCGGTCATCCTCTGCGTGCATGAAGAGCTCGGGTCGGATCAGCGTGCTTGCGCTTACGAAGTTCGGCGCGGTCGGAGTTGTTTGCGTTGCGAGCGTACTCGCAGGCTGTTCGCAGCCACCGCCGCCACCAGACTCGTCACCAGACGTCGTGCAGGACAGCGCCGACGTGCAGCAACCGCAGGACGTTCCATCGATGGACGTCGTGGACAGCGGTGACGGAGCGACGGACACGGGCGTCGACACAGCCAGTCCGATCGACCCGGCGTGTATCCCGTTGCGGCCGACGGTGGGGTCGGGGACGGGGCCTTCTGCCGATCAGTGCGCGGGATTTCGCGCGCCCGAGATGGGCACAGGCGCGCCGTGGTGTTCGCTCGGCGCGGACGTTCCCGGGTTGCGAGCGCCGACGGGGTTTTGCATCCGACGCTTCGCGACGCTCGGGCTCCCGCGCGTGATGGCCTTTGCGCCGAACGGCGATCTGTTCGTCGCGTCTCCCTCGGCGCCGACCGCGGCAGGCGACTCCGGTGGCATGGGCGCGATCGTCGTGCTCAGCGACGACAACCGCGACGGAACAGCGGAAATGCACACCTTCGCCTCCGGCCTCGACACGGTGCACGGCATCGCGTTCAGCGGCGGCTTCGTCTACTTCACGACCACGGACGCTGTGATGCGCTCGCCGTACACTATGGGCCAACGCGCCGAGATGGCGGGCTCGCGGCAGACGGTCGCAGGGGGGCCGATGACGACGCTCGGCTCGACCTTCGCGCGCGGCGGACGCTGGACGCACGGGCTCGCAGCGAGCGTCAACGGACGCATCCTCGCGACGCGCGGCGAGTACAGCTCGTGCGCGATCGGACCGGACGGACGGCCTGCGCCCGGGATCGGCGAGGTCTACGAAGTGAGCATGGGCGCGCTCAATCGAGTGGCGAGCGGCTTTCGCAACCCGATGTACGCGCGCTGCCACCCGTGTCGCGACCTGTGCATCGCGGCTGAGCTTGGCGAAGATCAGACGACCGGCGCCGTCGAGTCGCTCGTGGCGATCACGAACAACAACTGGTTCGGCTACCCGTGTTGCTACCAGAGCACGACGGGACCGCGCGCCTCGACGGGCTTGTGTCGCTGCATCGACAACCAGCAGGTGAAGATCAACCTCGGCGACACGCCGTTCGGGTTCGATTGGGAGCGCGGGGCGTGGCCTGCGCCGTTCCGCAACGGCGTGTTCGTCGCGCTGCACGGGAGCTTCTACCTTCCCAATTACGCGGGCGCGGGCATCGTGTACTTGCCGACGGATCCTGCGACGGGATTGCCTCAACCGGGGACGCCCACGCGCTTCATCGAGGCCACCAACGGCAGCGCGCAACCGTCGTTGTTGCGTCCGAGCGACGTGCTGTTCTCGCGCGACGGAAGGATGTTCTTCTCCGACGACAAGGGCCGCGGGATCTATTGGGTCGCGCCGACCGACTGGAGAATGTGATCCGCGAGGCCGTCCCACGACGGCAATGATCTGCTGCGCGCGGCTGCGCGTCGGGACAGATCGCTCCGAAGTGTCGGTGAGTCGACGAGCGAGGCGAGCGCGTCGGCGACCGCGCGTTCGTCGGCCGGGGGAACGAGCATCGCAGCGTCCTCGACGAGCCACGGGATTCCACCGACGCGCGTCGTGACGATCGGCAGCGCGAACGCGAGGGCCTCGACGATCGCCGTCGGAGCGCTGTCCGCGGTGGACGTCAGCGCGAACACATCCGCGGCGGCGAGCCATCGATCGCGCTCGTCTGCGTCGACAGCGCCGACGAAGCGCACCGACGCTGGCGCGATGCGCTCGAGCCTCGCACGGTCTGGGCCGTCGCCGACGAACACCACCAACGCTCGCGCTGGGCTCAATGAACGGGCCGCTCGGACGAGGGTGTCGGCGCCCTTCTCCGACGCGATGCGTGAGACACACACAATCAAGACGACGTCGTCCGCGATGCGCAGCGCTTCGCGGACCGCGCGGCGCGCGCTCGCTCGGTGTGTGATGGTTGGGGCGACGGCGGCCATTGGAAAATCGCTCGCGCTCGTGTGCTCAGCGAGCGCGGGGTCGAGCGCTGCTCGGAGGCCAGGGTGCGTGAACTGCAGCGACGTCGCGCGCCGCGCGATCGCGCGCTGAACGACGGCGGGCGTGCGAGCGAGGAGGAGGGCGTCTGTTCCGTGGACGATCGCGTGGTGCGGGCGACGGTCGCGCACGAGCCCCGCGACGAGCGCTGACGGGAGCGCGAAGTGCGAGACGAGCGCGTCGCACGCAGCGAGTCGACGGTGAGCGGTCGCGAGCATCCGCAGTGAAAACGACAGCGCGAGCGCGGACGACGCGAGCGGCGTCGCGCGGAGTTTGTGCGGGGCGCCGTGGTCGTAGAAGAGGCCCCGTTCGCCGCGGGAGTACTGGACGCTAACGAGCTCGCAGCGGTCGCTCTCGATCGGTCGCGATCGCGGGTGCGCGGCGAAGAGGACCGTGGCTCGGTGGCCTCGCGCGACGATCGCGCGCGTGAGCGCGTACACGAACGAGCCGGCGACGCGGTCGGACTCGTGAGGCCACGACGTCGCGAGCACTCCGAGGTGCATCACGAACGCCGGCCTGAACCGCCACTCATTCGGTGCCGCACTTTCGTCGATCGATTCGTGGCGGTTCGACTTGATTTCAACCACGCCGACGCTCTTCCCATGGGTACGCCGTTCAAGGGTGGCGTGGTTTGGGCGCGATCGCGCGGGAGAAAAAAAACCGGCCGCACAGCGAGGGGGAGGGGGGGAGCGCCTCGCAGATACGGCCGGGGTGATAGACGACGGCGGCTCTCGATGGAGGGGGGGGCATTCGAGTGCCGCCGCGTGACGAAGACATCTGCAGTGCGTATGCCAGGTAGTGATCTGTTGAAATCATTGAAGAAAATATCTTCTGGCGACTGCTGACCTTTCAGCCTTGCAAGTTCGCAATTGCACGATGGAAGCCATGCGACCGTCGCGCACCGTTCGGTCGAGGCTGATGGCGAGCGAAGGTTCGTGGCGATGGGGGTTCGAGGCGCACGGGGGCTTGGGTATGGTTCGCGCCGATGTTCGAGAAGGTTCTCATCGCCAATCGAGGCGAGATCGCAGCGCGCATCGCGCGCACGTGCAAGCGTCTAGGCATCGCAACGGTCGGGGTCCACAGCGAAGCGGACGCAGACGCGTTCCACACGCGCGCTATGGATAGCTCGGTGCTCGTGGGACCCGCGACGGTCAAAGATTCGTACCTCAACGTCGAGCGCATCATCGCCGCGGCGAAGGACTCGGGCGCGAAGGCCGTGCACCCGGGATACGGGCTGCTCAGCGAGAAGAAGCACTTCGCGCAAGCGGTGATCGACGCGGGGCTCGTGTGGATCGGGCCGCCGGTGTCCGCGCTCGAGCAGCTCGGCGACAAGCTGCGTTCGGCGGAGGCCGCGACGAGGGCGGGTGTTCCGCTCGTCCCTGGGTCGCCGGGTCCTGTCGAGACCGTGGACGAAGCCAAAGCCGTCGCCGCGGAGCACGGGTATCCGCTGCTCGTGAAGCCCGTCGGTGGTGGTGGTGGCATCGGCATGACGATCGCGCGCGACGAAGCGGCGCTCGTGAAGGCGCTCGAAGCCGCGAAGAACCGAGGAGCCGCGGCGTTCGGCGACGCGCGCGTGTTCGTTCAGCGCTACGTCGAGCGGCCCAGGCACATCGAGGTGCAGCTCTTCGCGGACGCGCACGGGACGGTCGTCGCGCTCGGAGAGCGCGAGTGCAGCGTGCAGCGGCGACACCAAAAGATCATCGAAGAGTCGCCCGCGCCGGCGTTCGACAATCGCAAGGACGGCGCGGACAAGCGCCGCGAGCTCCTCGCGTGCGCCGTGCGTTTGGCGCGTGAAGCGGGCTACGTGGGCGCGGGAACGGCGGAGTTCATCTGGGAGGATTCGCGCTCGGCGTTCTACTTCCTCGAGGTCAACTGCAGGCTCCAGGTCGAGCACCCGGTGACCGAGATGGTGACCGGCGTCGACTTGGTGGAGTGGCAGCTTCGCGTCGCGGCCGGAGAGCGTCTCCCGAGCGAATGGACGAACGGTGTCCCGACCAAGGGCAACGCGATCGAGTGCCGCGTGTACGCCGAGGATCCCGCGAAGGGGTTCATCCCGAAGCCGGGCAACGTCGACGAAGCTCGCTGGCCCGAGGGCGAGGGAATCCGCGTCGATGCTGGCGTCGCTTCGGGCGGAAAGGTCACGCCGTACTACGACCCGATGATCGCGAAGGTGATCGCGCACGGCGCCGATCGCGCGCAGGCCATCGAGCGCACGAAGCTCGCGCTCGACGGAACGCACCTGAGCCCTGTCGTCACGAACACCGCGTTCTTGCGCAAGATCGTCGCGAGCGACGAGTTCGCGAAGGGCGAGTACGACACGAGCTTCGCCGAGGTCTTCGCCAAGCGCGGCTAGCGTTCGATCGATCCGCGCCGCGGACGCAAGCGCGAGGCGCGATCACTGCGGCGTGACGCGGACGATCGAGTGGCGGTTGCTGTTGTCGCTCACGCGCGCGTAGATGGTCTGACCGTCGAAGATCGCGTCGAGCGGCGTTCGCATCATCGAGGTGCCGGGCGGGCACGATCGATAGCGCTGCATCGGTCCCTGACCCGCGACGCCGTAGAGCCAACCCTTGATTGGCATCGCGTTGGCGGGCGCTTCCACGATCGTCGAGAACGCGAGCTTTCCGTTGTCCGCGGCCCACCCGAAGCCCCACGTGCCCGACCACCAAGCGCGGGGTTCGATGACGCCGGTCGCTTCGTTCGCGACGAACACTTCGTGCCGCTGCTCGTTGGCGTTGACCGTCAATCCGCGCGTTCCTCGGACGACGAACACGGTCGATCCCTGTGCGACGACGCGAATCGCCGGCGGGTCGATCGGCGCGACCGCGCCGCTCTCGAGGTCGAGCCGTGCCCACGTCGAGCCCGACAGCCCGCGGCCCGCGTACTCCATCCACAGCGCGTGGTCGCTCGCGGCCCAGCCGCCGAAGGCGTTTCGTCGCTGATTTCGCCGCGAGTACACCTGCGTCGCGAAGGGCGGCGTCTTGGCCACTCGAACGACCTCGCCCATGTTTCTCGACATGATTACGTGGGTCGCGTTGATCGCCAGGTCGTCGATCGTGTTGAACACCCCGCCCGGCGCGGTCATGAATTCTGGTGTGCCTCCCGCGAGCGGGACGCGAAAGAGCCCGTTGCGATCCCTGCCTTGGAGCGCGACGTACGCGTAGTTCTCGTCCGCGACGAACTCGCGCGGTCGATCGAGCGCGACGAGCAGCGTCGGTGGGCCAGCGGGCTTGCGGTACCCCATGATTCCGCGGGGTTCGCGCCAGAGGAGCATCGTTTGGGTTTGCGTGAGGTCTTGGACCTCGCCGCCCGGTGCGACCTCGTAGATCGTCGTGTCGCACGCGTTGCTGCCGGCCGCGACAGGGCCGACGACCACCGCGCCCGTCGGAGACTCGCTCGTGGCTCGGGCGTCCTGCGCTGCGTTCATCGTGGCGGTCTGCGCGTCGTTCGTCGCGCTGCGCTTGCAGTGCGTCGCGCCGAGACCCGCCGCCAGCGCGCACAGCGTCGCGAACCTGATCGATCGATCGTTTCCAGTCATTGCTCCCTCGCTCGGTACGAGCGTACGTCAGCCCGACGAATTCGAGAGGCGCCGCATCACTCGGTCGGTCTCGGCGTCGAGAGGGATGTACGTCTCGATTCTCAGCGACTGCGCGGTCAAGTCGAGGGGCGTTCCGATCGTCGAGAGCATGGTGAACCAGCGGAGCGTCACGCCGTCGCGCGTCACGGCGAACGGGAGCATCACGGGCAACGAGCTGTGCGGAACGCTCGCCGTGCCGTCGATGGGGCCGAGCAACGCGCGCAGCTCTGCGGCGAGCGCTCGCACCACGGGGTCGCCTTCGATGTCGGCCTCGCGTTCGACGCGGGCGAGAAGGACCAGCGCCGCGGCCTCGAAGTCGACGACGTGCGGACGGAGCGGTCCGCGCGGATCGAAGAACAAGCGCATCACGTTGAGCGGCTGCGCCGCGGCGAGCGCGAGGGGATCTGCGCCGAGCCACGAGAGCAGCGTCGCGGCGCCCGTGTTGAAGCGGAGGATGTTCCACCGGTGATCGAGCAAGAGCGCGGGGTGCGGCTCGGCGTGCGCGAAGAGGAGGTCGATCCCGCGCACGACGGGCGTCATCGCAGCGTCATCGAGGGCGCTCTCGCGAAACGCCGCGGCGAATCCTGCCGCTGCGAGCAGCTCGTTTCGCTCTCGCAGCGGGAGATCGAGCGCGGCGCCGAGAGACAACAGCAGGTCGCGGCTCGGGTTGGCTCGGCCATTTTCGACAAACGAGAGGTGCCTCGGCGACACGCTCGCGCGCGAGGCGAGGTGCTCTTGGCTCCAGCCCCGTTGCGCGCGCAGGCGACGCAACAGGAGCCCCGGCGATCTTGGAGACGACTGCATCGAAGGGTGTCGAGATGCTAAGCCGCCACTCATTCGATCGACGTACTTTTCTCGATCGATTCGTGGCGGTTTGACTCGAGTTCAACGGTCTCGTGTATGGCCGACGGTTGTCTCGTTTGAACGACGTTCAATGGTGGCGTGGTTTGCCGGGCAATTCGTCGGGTCCCACAGTCGATCATGACCTCCGAGGTCATGGTCGAGCGATTCGACCACCCCTCTACCATCGTGCGACAAGGAGAACGTTCGATGCCGAAGCGCTGGATGGTCGCGATTGCTGTGTGGCTGGTGTTCACTGCGTACAGCGTGAAGGTCAGCGTGGTGGGAGGCGTGCTGGGATTTCTCGGGGTTCCCGCGGCGCATCCGTGGGGGCTCCAGATCGTGCTCGACCTGTTCATCGCGATGTTCGTCGCGCTTTCGTACCTCAATCCCAAGGCGCGCAAGGTCGGTGTGCCTCGGATCCCGTACGTGATCGCGACCATGACGCTCGGGAGCGTCGGGCTGCTCCTGTACTTCGCGCACGTCGAGTGGGCCTCGGATCGCCAGCGCGCTGCCTCGCCCAGCGAACCGGCTTGAGGCCCGCGCGGTCGTTGCCCCGACGACCTGCGATCGATGCGTAGTACGCTCTGCGCATCGATGCGCACTCAACGCTTCATTCTTTGCGCGCTGCTCGTGGCGGCGTGCAGCCCAGCAAATCCGCCGGTCGACGGCGGGATGGACGTTTCGGTCGACACGTCGACGGACGGATCGACGTCGCCCGATGCGAGCGACAGCGCCGCGATGGGCGACAGCGATCCGTTGCCTGATGGATCGCTGCCCGAGCGCATGCCGGGACAACGCGCTCCGTTGACGGCGATGTGCGATCCCGCCGATCCCGCGCGGTGTCTGCTCCCGTGGCCATCGAATGTGTTTACGCGCGTCGATTCGGCGAGCGGGACGGGGCTCCGACTGTCGCTCTCGAGTCGCGTCGCGACGGGGGACGACAACAGCTCGCTCGAGCGAGCGAACGGGTTCTCGAGGGTCACGCCGATCGTGACCGTGGTCACAGGCGCGGTCGACGCCGCGTCGCTCGGCGAGGGAACGACGGGCGCCATTCGTCTCGTCCGCGCGAGTCCGGGCGCGATGATGGGGACGCTCGTTCCTCTTCGCATTCGCGCGGTCGAGAGCCGCGCGACCGGCCGACCCGAGACGGTGATCATCGCGTACCCGCTGGCTCCGCTCGAGGCCGCGACGGACTATGTCGTTGCGCTCATGGATTCGGTGCGGACCACCGATGGTCCCGGCCCGATGCCCGATGCGCTCGCGCGCGCGTCGCTCGGCCTCGCGCCGCCGACTACGGGCACCGAAGCGCGCTACGCGGCCTACCACGCGCCCTCGCGCATGGCGCTGCAGCGCGCGAGCGTCGACAGCGCGCGCGTCGTGAGGATCTGGGATTTCACCACGCGAAGTGACGAAGACGCGCTCCGCGACACGCGCGCGATGCGCGCCCAGATGCTCGCGGCGATCGACGCGGGGACCTACGGCGTTTCCATCACCTCGGTGACGGCGCCCGCGACGGGAGACATCGGTCTGATCGTCGACGGACGGCTCACGGGCCTGCCAGACTTTCTCGATCGCGCCGCGATGAAGCTCGCGCGCAACGCCGATGGAACCGTGCGCGCCGCGGGCATGCACGACGCTCCGTTTCGCGTGACGATCCCTCGCGGTACTGGAAATTACCGGGCGATTCTCTTCGGTCACGGGCTCGGCGGCGACTACAGCGACGACAGCTTCGACGTGGACATCGCGCGCGTGGGCGCCGCGAAGGTTGGCGTTCGCTTCGCGGGTCTCACGGGCGCGGACGTGATCGAGACGATCGGCGGACTGTCTCGCGCGGCCGCGGGAAGCGAGTGGGCCGCGGCGCTCACGCAGCAGAGCCTCGTCGATGCGTGTGCGATTCAGCGCGCGCTCGCGGGCCGGCTCGGGGACGCGCTCGCGGCGCCGATGCTCGGGACGATGGCGAATCCCGCGGCGGGGCGGCGCGTCGATACCACGCGGCAAGTGTGGGCGGGAGGTTCGCTCGGCGGGACGATGGGCCTCGTGTACGCGCAGCTCGAGCCGTCGATCGAAGCCGCGGTGCTCAACGTTCCGGGCGCGGCATGGACGGGGTACCTCGTGCTTTCGTCGGTGTTTTCGCTGGGCCGCGGCGTGCTGCTCGCGAACTATCGAACGGACGTGAACCTCCAGCTCGCCGTCGCGATCGCGCAGAGCAATTTCGACGGGATCGACGGCGCCAACTGGGCGAGCTCGTCGATGGCGAGGCGCGTTCCGCAGCTCGTGCAGCAGAGCATGGGCGATCCAGTGCTGCCTGGACCGGGAACCGAGATGGTGGCCTCGGTCACGGGCGCGCAGCAAATCGGCGCCCCGCTCTCGACGGTCTATCGCGTCACGCGCGCGACGGAGGATCGCGTCGACAACGGCGTCGCGTTTACGCAGTACCGCGTGCCGTCCACGGTGACGGGCGCTTATGACGTTCACGGCTTTGCGGCGCGCGATACGCCCGCGGGTCTCGCGGCGCGCGAGCAGATCTTCGCGTTCATCCAGAGCGTGTGGATGGGGATGCCGCGCGCGACGCTGCCGCCACGCTGCGTGAGCAACACGCCTGCGAACAGCTGCGATTTCGCCGCGGCTCGCTGAGCGTGCTCAGCGACAGAATCCCGGCCGGGGCAGGCAAAACCCGTCGCGTTGATGCGGCCACGGCGCGGGCGGACCTGCGTCGAGCGTCGCTCCATCGGAGGCGTCTGCGTCGCTCGCGTCCGTCGGCGCGCCTGCGTCGAGCGGCGCTGTCGATCCGCGAACATCGAGAAAAAATGGCCGCAGATACACGAGGCCGACCTCTTCGGCGTACGCGCTCGGGTAGAGCACGTACGCCCTGCGGCACGTGAGCGGCGCGCGCGCGGGCCACTGCCCCGAGATCCGAAAGCTCAATCGCGTCATGCCGAGCACAGATACGAAGCGCTCTCCCGCGATGTCCGGCGCGTTGGACGGCGGAACGGCGGTGAGCGCCTCGATCCGCAATCCGAGCTCTTCGCCGCGGACGCCGTCGATCCCCGCGGCGCTCTCGTAGAAGAGCCCGAACACGCCCTGGCCGTTGCCGCGGAAAGTGAAACTGAACACGTAATCAAATGGCTCGCCGGGCGCCTCGGACCATTGCAGTACGCGCTCGGAGGTCGGCGACGTCGCGCTGTTCGGCGCGAGCCCGTAGTTGTACTCGAAGCTGTCGATGTACCCGTCGTTGTCGGTGTCGACGTCATCGGGGTCCGTGCGGGTGACCTCGGTCTCGGTGTCGTCGCACAGGCCGTCGTTGTCGCGGTCGAAGCGCGGTCGATCGTCGATGACGTCGACCGCGGCGTCCGTGGCGCTGTCGGCTCCTCCCTCGGGGCGCACGGGGCGGGGCGCGCAGGAGGCCAAGGCCGCGACGAGCGCGAGGGTGGCCGTGGTTGCGAGCGGGACCGAGGGCATCAAGCGAGGTATACCTTGCCGCTCGGATTGTTCATGAGGCCATCGGAGGTTACACAAAAGCTCTCGCGCGAAGTCGGTCGCGCGGTCGTCGAGCACCAGCTCATCGAGGACGGCGACCGGATCATGGTCGCGGTCTCGGGAGGAAAAGACAGCTACGCGCTGCTCGAGATGCTCACGGCGCTGCGAAAGCGCGCGCCGGTGCGATTCGAGCTCGTCGCGGTGCACCTCGACCAGGGCCAACCCGGCTACGACGGAGCGCCGCTTCGAGCGTGGCTCGAGCGTGAAGGGCACCCGTTCGAGATCCTTCGCGAGGACACCTACTCGGTGGTGATCGACAAGGTGACCGAGGGCAAGACGTACTGTTCGCTCTGCTCGAGGCTTCGGCGCGGGATCCTCTACACCGCGGCGGCGCGCATGGGATGCAGCAAGATCGCGCTCGGACACCACCGGGACGACGCGCTCGAGACGCTGATGTTGAACCTCTTCTTCGCGGGCAAAATCGCAGCGATGCCGGCGAAGCTCCGGAGCGAAGACGGTCGCAACACCGTGATCCGCCCGTTGATTTATTGTGCCGAGTCCGACCTCGCGGCGTACGCCGAAGAGCGTGGATTTCCGATCCTTCCGTGCAACCTCTGCGGCTCGCAGCAGAACGCCCAGCGCAAGCAAATGAAAGCGATGCTCGAGGGGCTCGAGGCGAGCCACCCGAAGCTGAAGCAGTCGATGCTCGCGGCGCTGGGAAACGTCGTTCCGTCGCACTTGCTCGATCGCGCGCTCGTCGGAGCGTCGGCCGCGCCGGCGCCAGATCCCACGCTCGACGGAGAGGGCCCGCTCGGGCTCGAGGCCGACGACAAGACGAAGCGGCGCTTGCCGCTCGTCGTAGCGCGGGGCGATTGACCGGTGTACGCGCAAGAGCCATTCGAGGACGAGCTCGACACGGATGACGACGAGGACGACGAGGGCGCCGCGCAAGGCCCCGCCGAGGCCTCACCCATCGAGAAGTCCCGCACGAGACGAGGAGCGCTCGCGCAGCTCGCGGCGGCGCTCGTCGGGTTCTTCGCGGTGCGCATCAGCGCCGAGCACTTCCGGTTGTTCGAGGCGATCGCGGCGCGCTATCCCGAGTGGGAGATTCCGGCCCATGTATTCATTCCGGGCCTCGGAGCGCTGTTGATCGTGGCGCTCTTGCTCGCGCAGAGCGGCGAGCCGTGGTCCTCGATCGGCGCAGGACGACCGCGCAAATGGTGGCTCGACGTCGTGCGCGGACTCAGCACGGTCGGGCTGACGTACGTCGTGATGGTCCCGCTCACGCTCGCGGTGGCGCTGCTCGTTCGCGGGCCCGCGCAGGCGCACATGACGCGGCAGAAGCTCGAGACGCTGCGGGAGTTCGTGAAGATCCCGTTGATCGCCGTCGTTCCGACCGCGGTGATGGCGGGGTTCTACGAAGAGGTCCTCGTGCGTGGCTTCGTGCAGAGCCGCGTGTCTCGCGCGCTCTCGGGGAGCGACCATCCGCCGACTGCAGCGCGCTACCTCGCCGTGCTCTTCGGCGCGGTGCTCTTCGGGCTCGGGCACATCTACCAGGGGCCGATGGGCGTGTTTCAGACCACGGTGGTCGGCGTGATCCTCGGCGTCGTCGCGGCGCGATTTCGATCCATCTGGCCCGCCGTTGTCGCGCACGTGGTGATCGACACCGTGGGGCTTGTTGTGTCACGAGTGCTCGTGCCTGCGGCGCAGAGCATCATCCAACGGAACTAGTGTGAACATGCAGAGAAGCTCGATGGCGAGGGGGATCGTAGACGCGGTCGTGACGCGCGCGTTGTGCGCGTTGTGGGCGGTCGCTTTGATTTCATGTGCTTCGTGGCGCGAGCCGCCCGACGAGGCCGAGGCGACGACCTCGACGACCACGGCGGTCGCCTCTGCTGCTTCGAGCGGCGGGGCGCGGCCAGCGATTCCCGACAGCGCGTCGATCCCCGTCGCGGGCTCGCCGTCGCGCGGCCGAGAGAACGCGCTCGTGACGCTGGTTGTGTTCTCGGACTTCGAGTGCCCGTACTGCCAGCAGCTGGCGCGGTCGCTCGCGTCGGTGGCCGATCGCTTTCCAGAGGACGTGCGGATCGTGTTCAAGCACACGCCGCTCAGTCGTCATCCGCACGCGAGGCTCGCCGCCGAGGCCGCGATGGCCGCGCACGCGCAGGGCAAGTTCTGGGAGTACCACGACGTCTTGTTCGAGCAGCAAGAGCGCCTCGAGCGCGCGGACCTCGAACGGTACGCCGAACAGCTGCAGCTCGACATGGCGCGGTTTCGCGCGGACCTCGACGCGCACACCCATCGCGCGACGGTCGATCGCGACGTGGCGCTCTCGCGCGTGCTCGGCGTCAGCTCGACGCCCTCGATGTTCGCCAACGGGACGATCATCCGCGGCGCCAAGCCGATCGATCACATCCAGCGGGTGATCGGACGCGTGCTCTCGCACGCTCGCACGATTACGCCGCGCGAGCGCGTGTACGCAGAGATGACCGCGCACCCCCAGCCGCCCGATCCCCAGGACATGCCCGAGCCGCCCGACCCCGAGTTCGACCGCGACGCCGTGCACGCGATCGGGCTCAACGGCGCTCCTGCGCGCGGCGCCGCTGCGACGACGGCGCTCGTCACGATGGTGGTGTTCTCGGACTTCGAGTGCGGATACTGCGCGCGGCTCGAGCCGACGCTCGCCGAGCTCCTCCGCCGACACCGCAACGAGCTTCGGATTCTCTTTCGCCACGCGCCCGGCTCGCGACACACGCACGCGATCGACGCGGCGAACTTCGCCGAAGAAGCCCGCGCGCAGCGGGGAGACGTTGGGTTCTTCGCTGCCAACGACGTTCTGTTCGCGCACCAAGACGAGCTCGATCGCAACGATCTTCTCGAGTACGCCCGCGAACTTCGGTTGGATCTCAGCCGCGTGAACCTCGCGATCGCGCAGCAGACGCACCGGCCTGCGATCGACCGCGACACGCAGCTCGCGCGGCAATTCGGCGTCGACGGGACGCCCACGACCTTTATCAACGGCCGTCGGGTGCTCGGCGCGCGCCCCATCGAAGAGTTCGAGGCTGCCATTCAACGCGCGCTCACCGACGCGCGCGCGCAGGTGCAGCAGGGCGTCGCGATCACCGACGTGTACGAGAGGCTCACGTCGTCGGGCTCGACGCGGCCCGTGTTTCGGCAGGGCCCCGCGCAGGTGCGCGTCGCGCACTTCTTGGTGATGCACGTCGGGTCGAGCCGCGTTCCCGAAGGCGTGACGCGCACGCGAGAGCAAGCGCTGGCGCGAGCGCAGCGCGCGGTCGCAGAGCTCCGCGGGGGCAGGCCCTTCGTCGACATCGTTCGCGAGTACAGCGACGAGCCCGGCGCAGGCGAACGCGGCGGTGACCTCGGCCAAGTTCGTCGCGGAATGATGGTCGGCGCGTTCGAAGAAGCCGCGTTCGGCCTGCAAGTCAACGAGACGAGCGGGATCGTCGAGACCGAGTTCGGCTTTCATGTGATCCGCCGAAGCGAGTGAGCCAAATCGGACGCGGCCGTGGGGGCGTAGTGAAAATCGGCTGCTTCCCTTCGCGGTGAAGGCGGGTACCCTCAGGTGCGCGCGCGATGGCTGAGAGAGAGTTCGAAGTCTCGACGACTCGAGTGATCGATGCGCCGAGCGACATGGTGTGGGCGCTCGTGAGCGACACCAATCGCGTCGATCGCGCGATCGGTCTCTCTGCGGGCAAATACTCGTTCGAGCAGATCGTCGCGGGCGATCCCGACTCGCGAGAGCGCGTCGCCGAAGCGAAAGAGCTCGGGCTCACGCTGCGCTGGATCGAGCCTCCCTACGAGTGGATCGAGGGGCGCTCGGTCCGCGGCGAACGGCGGTTCATCGCTGGGCCCGTGACGCGCGGCGGGTTCGACGTGACGCTCGAGCCCCAGGGCGAAAAGACCCTCGTGCGCGCGCGGATCTTCTCGGCAGCGACGAACCCGATCGGCAAGATTGGCTTCTTCGCGAAGCGCGCCGGGATGCGTCGCGGCTGCGAGCGCTATCTCGAGTCCATCGCGAAGGCGCTCACGGATCTGCGCGCGCGGCTCGCCGAGCGCGACGCCAAGGAGCCCGCGTCGGCCTTCGTGCGCAGGACGCTGCTCGACTTGAAGGTCGACACCGTGAGCGCCGGTCCCGTGAGCACGGTCGACGAGCACAACCTCGGGTACGCCGCGAAGAAGCTGTTCGAGAGCCCTGTCCCCAAAGAGCTCCGCGACAAGATCGTCGCGCTGTTGAAGGATCGCGCGGACGACGAGGTGCAGGCGATTCGCCCGTTCGAGCTCGCGCACGCGTGGCACGTCGAGCGTCGCGCGGCGCTGCGAGCGTTCTTGTATGCGGCGCGCGCGGGGCTCGTCGATCTTCGCTGGCAGCTCAACTGCCCCACGTGTCGCGTTGGCGCGCAAAACGAGACGTCGCTCGGCGCCGTCAAGCGCACCGCTCACTGTGACTCGTGCAACATCGATTTCGACGTGGACTTCGCGAAGTACGTCGAGGCGGTCTTCTCGCCGAACGCGTCGATTCGCAAGGTCGACACGGCCGTGTACTGCGCGAGTTCGCCTTGGTTTCGGCCGCACATTTTCGCGCAGCTCCGCGTCGACCCGGGACAGACGCGCGTCGCAAAGGTCCCGCTTCCCGTCGGCGAGCTGCTCCTTCGAACGCTGAAGGGAAAGCGCCGCGCCGAGCTCGAGCCGACGTCTCGCCCCGCGAAGCTCACGGTGGCGCTCACGCCCGAGGCCATGGAGGTCGAGTCCACGGGCGTCGCCGACGACGGGGCGGACACCGAGCTCGAGGTCGTCAATCGCAGCGACGAGGCGCAGTACTTGCTCATCGAGCGTGCCGGCTGGAGCGCGGACATCGTGCTCGGCTCGACGATCGCGTCGATGCCTGAATTCGTGGACCTGTTTTCAACGGAGGCTCCTGCGTCCGGGGTCGAGCTCACGGTCTCGTCGCTGACGATCTTGTTCTCGGACCTGACGGGATCGACGGCGATGTACGAGCGCTTGGGCGATGCGCGGGCGTTCGCGCTCGTGCAGGAGCACTTCGACATCATGCTGGGCCTCGTCGCAGCGCACGGCGGCGCGGTGATCAAGACCATGGGCGACGCGGTGATGGCGAGCTTCGCGTCTCCAGCGGACGCCGCGCGGTGCTCGGTCGAAATGGTCCGCCGATGCCACGAAGCGCACGCGAAAGAAGGGCTCACAGTGAAGCTCGGATTTCACGAAGGTCCGTGCCTCGCAGTCCGCGCGAACGACCGGCTCGACTACTTCGGGACCACGGTCAACGTGGCCGCACGGCTGCAAGCGCAGGCGCACGCTGGCGAAGTCGTCGTGACCAAGACGCTCGCGAACCACCCGGCAGTCGCTGCGGTGCTCGGCGCCATCGAGCGCGAGCCGCGGACGTTCGACGCGCACCTCAAGGGCATCAAAGAGGTTCAAGTGTTGATCGGTTACGACTGCGACGCGAGCGCGTAGGGGGGTAGTCTCGCCGCCAGTCCGCCAGTGGCGGCGGCCATGGCGGCCGCCAGGTGTGCTTCGCTGAAACGCAGCAAATCGAGGGGATTTTCTTCGGCACGCGTCGCGCTTGCTCTCGTCCTCGCAGCGCCACGAGGCCGAACGCACGGTGCGTTCGTCGTGGCCAGCGAAGCAGTGACAGCGAAGGACGAAGACCATGGCAGCGATCTCGGAACGATTGAAGGCAGTGCGCTCGGCGATCTCGATGCTCGAGAAGCAGTTCGGCAAGGGCGCGGTGATGTCGCTCGAAGACGGCGCGGGAGAGCCTGTCGCGACGGTGTCGACGGGCTCGCTCGCGCTCGACCGCGCGCTCGGGTGCGGCGGTTATCCGCGCGGGCGCATCGTCGAGGTGTACGGACCCGAATCATCGGGAAAGACCACGCTCACGCTGCACGCGATCGCCGAAGCGCAGCGCGCTGGAGGGGTCGCGGCGTTCATCGACGCCGAGCACGCGCTCGACGTGCACTACGCGAAGTCGATCGGCGTGGACCTGCCGACGCTGCTCGTGTCGCAGCCGGACACTGGCGAGCAAGCGCTCGAAATCGCCGATGCGCTCGTGCGTTCGGGCGCGGTGGACCTGATCGTGATCGACTCGGTGGCGGCGCTCGTTCCGAAGGCGGAGCTCGAGGGCGAGATGGGCGATCAACACGTGGGGCTTCAAGCGCGGCTCATGAGCCAGGCGCTTCGCAAGCTGACCGCGCTCGCGCACAAGCACAACGTGACGGTGGTCTTCATCAACCAGATTCGCATGAAGATCGGCGTGATGTTCGGCTCGCCGGAGACCACCACGGGCGGAAACGCGCTCAAGTTCTACGCGAGCGTGAGGCTCGACGTTCGCCGCATCGGCGCGCTGAAGAACGGCGAGGAGGTCTCGGGCAATCGAACGCGCGTGAAGGTCGTGAAGAACAAGCTCGCGCCGCCGTTCCGCGAGGCGGAGTTCGACGTGCGTTACGGCGCAGGGATCGATCGGATGGGCGAGCTCATCGACATGGGCGTCGAGCTCGGGGTGATCGACAAGAGCGGCAGTCACCTGTCGTTCGCTGGAAATCACCTGGGCAACGGCCGCGAACGCGTTCGCGAGTCGTTGGCGGGTGACGCCGCCACGGCGGCGAGGCTCAGCGAGGCCGTGCGCGCCGCGAGCGCGAAGACGCCGACGAAAGAGGCTCCTGCGTCCGCCGGCGACGCCGAGTAGCGGCCGATCGACGCGCGACGATCGGGTGAAAGTCCGCGGTCTCTCGGGCGTACCCTCCGCACGACACACCATGAACCACCTCCCGCACTTCGCGCGCTTCGTTCGCGCGCTCGCTGTCGGCGCCGCGGTTGGCGTTGCGACCGTCGCCGCCTGCACGAACACGGCAGCGTCCGAAGGCACGAACGGAACGACGACCACCAACGGCTCGTCGGGCAACGAGTCGACCTCGAGCGCGACCGACGCTGGCGCGAGCGCGAGCGCGGACGCCGAGGCTCCGACTGCGAGCCTCGACGGAACACCGTGCCCAACGGTCGGCGAACGCCGCCCGGACCCCCGAGACTCGAACAGCCTGTGCGCGTGCGGAGGCTCGGAGGGCAGCTCGAGCTGGCAGTGCGCTCAGATGCCCATACCCATCGCGGGACCGGCGGCGCCTCCTGAGCTCGCGGTCTGAACGATCCGCGAACGCCCCCGCGAACGGCGCGGTCACTGAACGAGATTCATCGCGAATTTTCAGCGGGATTCGTCGTCGAGCTTGTCCTCTTCGCCCTGCTTCGGCGAAGGGTCGATCGCGAGCGCGACGCGAACCACTTCTGTACGTCCGGGGGTCACCCACACGCGAGAGCGCGACTGGATGAATCCACCCTCGCTCACGTCGACGACGTGGGTCGCGCCGCCCGCGAGCGGACCGCTGAGCGCGATCGCGCCAGAGCGTGGAACCTCCATACCGTCGACGCGCACGCGCGCGGTCTCGTTGCCTCGCGCGAGCTCGACGCGGATCTGCCCCGGTTCGGCGCGCAGGAGTCGCTCGCCTCGCGCGAACGCTCCCTCGCCGCCGCGCGCTGCGTACGGGCAAGGGCGCCGCGCGTACCCATCGCCGTGTCGACCGCGCGACGCGCCAGCGATGGTCACCGAGCCCGCGAGGAAGAAGACACCCGCGATGAGCACGAGCGCTGCGCCGCGGGAGGCTCCGGTCGACGGCGCTTCGCGCGGTTGTGCGTCGGTCTCTTGTTGGGACAGGCGCTCGCGAAGCTCAGCATTTTCTCTGCGCAACGCGTCGAGGTGTCTCAGCGCCGCTTCGTGCTCGTCTCGGTACGCGTCGCTCATGGGCCGTATGGGTCAAACGGTAGCACCGTTTGTCGCGCGCGACGCAAGCGCGGCGATCACTCGTTGCCGAGCGCGATCATGCGGTCGAGGAGCGCGTTGACGTTGGCGTCCGCGACGCGGCCCCAGTTGCGCTCGCGAATGCGCCCGAGCTTGTCGATGAGGACGATGTTGGACGTCCCGTCGCGCAGGCCGAGGCGCTGGATGAGCGTTCGGTTCCAATCGAGCCACAGCTCGATCCGCTGCGAGCGCGCGACGGTCGTGATCGCCTCTCGCGCGAAGTACTGCGACGGCCACGAGTTGTACTCGGCCACGTTGCACGCCGCGATCAGCGAGAACCGATTGGCCAACGTGCGATCACGGTTGAACCGCGCGCCCATCGCGTCCTTCACGTGTTGATTCTGCGTGATGGTCCCGCGCGTCTCGTAGAAGAGCACCACGACCTTGCCGCGAAACTGCGACACCGCCCGATCGCGGCCCGACGTGGTCGGGAGCGTGAAGTCCACGGGCGCGGCCTGCGCGAGAACCGCGTTCGGCGCGAGCAACGATGCAGCGGTGAGCGACGCGACCGAAGCGCTGCCGACTGCCAAGAACTCTCTTCGGTTCATGTCTCGAGGTCTCCTTCAGGGGGGGTGTCGATTCGTTTGGATGCCACGAGCGACCAAATCGTGCGCAGCGATCGCAAGAAGTTCGTTCGTGCGCGATATTCGGCGCGGATCGGCTTCAAACCGTTCGCCCCTATGATGAAGCACCGCTCGTCGTCCCCTGCTCACCGCCGTCACGCGACCGTCGTCGGCGCTGGGATCGCCGGACTCGCCACGGCGATTCGCCTCGCTCGCGCAGGCGTTCGCGTGACCGTGTTCGAGAAGAACTCCGAGCCCGGAGGACGCTGCGGGCGTGTTCACGGCGACGGCTTTCACTTCGACATCGGCCCCACGATCCTGCTCGTGCCCTCGGTGCTCGAAGAGCTGTTTCGTGACGCGGGCCGCGATGTTCACGACTATTTGAACATCCGCGCGCTCTCTCCGAACTATCGCGTTCATTTCGCCGATGGATCGGACGTCACGCTCTATCGCGAGCGCGACCTGCTCGCGGCTGAGCTCGAGCGCATCGAGCCCGGCAGCGCGGCGCGCTTCAATGAGTTCTTCGAGGGCGCGCGCTCCATGATGGACGCGGCGCTCTCGCGGTTCGTCGTGAACCACTACGACTCGCTTCGCGACTTTGTTTCGCTCGGAACGGCGAAGGACCTGCTCCGCGCCCGCGCGTACACCACGGTCTCGCGCAACGTCGCGAAGTACTTCCGCGACGAGCGCCTGCAAATGGCCTTCTCGTACCAGACGATGTACCTCGGGCTCTCGCCCTACTTCGCGCCCGGGATCTACGGCCTCTTGCCCTTCACCGAGATCAACGACGGGGTGTTCTACACGCAGGGCGGTCTCTACGAGATCCCGCTCGCGCTCGAGCGGCTCGCCCGCGAGCTCGGCGTCGAGTTTCGCTACGGATCGCCCGTCGCGCGCCTCGCGACCAACGGGCACCGCGTGACCGAGGTCGTCTTGGAGAGCGGCGAGCGCGTCGCCGCGGACATCGTCGTCGCGAACGCGGACCTTCCATACGTCTACGACACGCTCATCCCCGAAGCGCGCCTGCCGCGCCGCGATTCGCTCGAGTTCACCTCGAGCGGGTTCATGCTGTATCTCGGCCTCGACAAGCAATATCCGGGTCTTCTGCACCACAACACGTTCTTCGGCGCGCGCTTTCGCGAGAGCTTCCGAGAGATCTTCGACGACAAGGTGCTGCCCGAGGAGCTCCACTATTACGTGGCCGCCCCTTCGGTCACCGATCCATCCGTGGCGCCCCCGGGCGGCTCGAGCTTGTACGTGCTCGTGCCCGTCCCGCACCAGACCCACAAAATCAACTGGGCCGAGGCGGGCGATCGGCTCCGCGCGCGGGTCCTCTCGGCGCTCGATCAATCGGTCGCTCCGGGAATCGAGAGCCACATCACGTTCGAGCGTCGGATCGACCCCAACGGGTGGGCGAAGATGTTCAACCTGGTGAAGGGCTCGGCGTTCGGGCTGTCGCTCACGCTCGATCAAGTCGGGCCGTTTCGCCCGAAGAATCGCGACGCGAAGTTCAACAACCTCTACTTCGCCGGCGCCAGCACGCAGCCTGGAACGGGCATCCCCCTCGTCGCGCTCTCCGGTCGCCTCGCAGCCGAGCGCATCCTCCGCGACGAGTCGATCGCGGTCGAGCTGCGCGCGCCGGTGCGCCCGACGACGGACGAGCGTCGCGGGTCGACCGTGTCGCTCTCGAGCTTCGCTGACGCGGCCGAGTGACCCCGAGCGGGGCGGTCAGTTCGCTTCGAGTTCGGCGAACAGGTCTCGCATCCGCGCGTCGGGTCGCAGCTCGTCCGCGAGTCGACCTGCGTCGGCCATGAGCGCTTGTTCGGTCTGCGCCATCTCTGCGCCGAGCTGTCCGACGATGTTCTGCACTTGCGCGCTCTCGTCTTCGGACGCTTGCGAGAGCTTGGCGAGCTGGCCGCGCAGCGTGTCGATTTGCAGCTGAAGATCCGGAGCTTCGCGCTCTTTGGCCTCGAGCCACGCGACGGCGCGCTGGTGCTCTTGCATCGCGCGGCCGAGGCTGTCGAGCGCCTCGAGTCCCGCGCGATAGAGCATCGCGAGCTCGGCGGTCGGCGCGGCGGGCGCGGCGACGACCTTCGCGTGAATGTGCGCGAACGGAGCGCCTCCCCGCGCGAGGACCTGCGCGTACTCGTCGCGCACTTGTTTGGCGCGAACGAGCTCTTCGCGCACGCGCGAGAGGTCTTGTCCGAGCGTGTCCATCGCGCGGCCGAAGCGCGCTTGCGCCTCGCGGGCCTGGGTGCGGATCGCCTCGAGCTTCATCTGCTCGCGCAGCGATCGTTGGCGGCACTCGCCCATGCGACCGACGGTGATGCGAATGCGCTCGAGGAGCTGAAAGAGGTCCGGTCGCCCGCGCCCATCGGGGTAGGCGCGACCGAGCATTTGCCCGAACAGTTGAACCCTTCGCTCCCAGCGCTCGAAGGTCGCGGGCGCGAGCGTTCCCTTCGGGGGCGCGTGCGGCTTTGGCTGTCCGTCGAACGGCGTCGCTTCGAGCGCGGGGCTCGGGGGACCTCTGCGCGGCGGTGGAGGCGGCGGCTTTCGCGCTTGTTGCGGCCTCGGAACCTGCGCCGCGATCGCGCTCAACTCTTTGATCACCGCGTGCGCGTCGACGGGCCGCTTGTTGGGGTCCTTCTCGAGCAGCTTCAGGATCAAGTTGTCGAGCGCGGCCGGGATCTGCGGGTTGTGCTTGCTCGGCGGGACGGGCATCTCGCGCAAGTGCTTGAGCAAGAAGCCCGAGATGTCGTTGGCTTCGAACGGCAGTTGGTTGGCGACGATTTGATAGAGCATCACGCCGATCGCGTAGAGGTCCGCGCCCGGGCCTGCGTCGATGGACGTGATGCGCTCGGGGGCCATGTACTGCGGCGTTCCGAACACTTCGCCGGCTTTGGTCAAGCGCTGGTCGTGCATCGAACGCGCGATGCCGAAGTCGAGGATCTTCACGTGATCCGAGCCGTCCTCTTTGCGCACGACGAAGAGGTTGTCCGGCTTGAGATCGCGGTGAACGACTTCGAAATCGTGTGCTCGCGCGAGGGCGTCGAGCGTCTGAAGCATCAGGTCGAGCCCGCGGGCGAGGGGAATCGGCCCGTGCTCGAGCACGCTCTCGAGCGACTCGCCCGAGAGGTACTCCATCACCAAGTACGGCGTCTTGTCCTCGCTCTCGCCGTAGCCGAGGATCTCGATGATGTGCGGGTGCGAGAGTCGCTGCGCGCTCGTCGCTTCGCGCTTGAATCGCTCGCGGAGCTTCTCGTCCTTCGCGAGCTCTTTGCGGAAGATCTTGATCGCGACGGGCTTCTGATCGAGCGCCGAGCGCGCCGCGTAGACCGTGGCCATCCCGCCTTCGCCGAGCTGCGACTCGATGCGGTAACGACCGCCGATGAGCTGGCCGATGTACGGATCGGGCGCGGTGACGAGCTCTGCGCGGTCGACGAAGCAGTTGACCGCGTCGCTCGGGTATCGCAGACCGCACGTGGGGCAGATCTTCATCGCGAATCCCTCGCCGATGCAGTGAGCGCGCTGTGTGTTCGCGGGCCTCTCGCGTGCGCGAGGGAGGCCCTACAAGACCCTCCCAGCTCAGCTCGCGTGTTGGCTGCGCGGACCCTCTTCTGGATGTTCGTCGGCAAGACGCCCGGGATTGTATCACCGGAGCACCGTAGAATCGCGAGCGATGACCCGCCGCGATCGAGAACGTCACCGCCATTCACACAGCCGTCCGGCGCCCGTCGCACCCGCGCCCACCGCGGCGGCGTCGAAGCCGGGGCTTGCGGCCCAACCGGACGCCGAGCGCGCTGTGGACGACGCGCACGACGGCGTCACGCTCGGGGCGCTCGTGCGCGAGCTGCTCGCGTGCTCGTGGAACCAAGCGCGCGAGGCCATCGCGCGCGGCAAGGTCTCGCTCGACGGAAAGGTGGTGACCGACTCAGCGCTGCGCCTGTCGCGAGGGCAAATCGTCGCCCTCGCGCGCGCCGCTCCGCGCGCGGATCGCGCGGATACGATGCTCGAGAGCAGCGTCGTTCGCTACGTCGACGAGCAGATCGTGGTGGTGGACAAGCCGTCGGGGTTGAGCACGGTTCCGTACGACGAGGGCGAGCGAGGAACGCTCGTCGATCGCCTGCAGAGTTGGCTGCATCGAAAGCGCGGCGCGGGCGCGAACGCCCCGCTGTTCGTCGTTCATCGCATCGACAAGGACACCTCGGGGCTCGTCGTGTTCGGCCGCACGTGGCTCGCGAAGCGGCACCTCGCGGGGCTGTTTCGAGCGCACGCGATCGAGCGGCGGTACCTCGCGATCGTGTGCGGACGACCCGCGCGCGATCGGTTTACGGTCGACAGCGTGCTCCTCGAGGACCGCGGCGACGGGCTGCGCGGATCTGCGCGCAAGGTTCATCCCGGCGTTGGAAAGCGTGCAATTACCCACATCGAAGTGCTCGCGCGCCTCGATCGCGCGTCGCTCGTGTGCTGTCAGCTCGAGACCGGACGGACCCATCAGATCCGCATTCACCTCGCCGAGAGCGGGCACCCGCTGATCGGCGAGCGCGTGTACGGACGCGAGATCGAGCGCCCGATCGAGCGCGATCGAGCGATGCTCCACGCGCGCGAGCTCGGCTTCACGCACCCAGCGGACGTCGAGCGCGTCGTGCGATTCACCGCAGAAGTACCCAGCGATTTCAAAGAGACCCTCGACGCGCTCGGCGGCGACTCGTCGATGTACTGACGCTCGCGAAGCGAACCCCAAATGCGCCGAGGGCGACGGAGGCTCTCACCTCGCGTCGCCCTCGCGTCGCGTCACTCGTGTCGTGTGCGGATCACATGCCGGTCGGCACGGACTGGATGCACTCGAGGCGGGTGATCGTTCCCGGTCCAGGCGCGCCCATCGGGGTGAACGAGATGCGCTGCGTGCAGGTCGGGTTCTGCGGATCGGCCGCGGTGTCGTAGTACCAGCCCGGGTTGGTGTTGACCGGCTGGCGCGTCATCGCGTTGGTCGGGATCTGCTGGATGTCGCAGACGACGTGGTTCTCGCCCATCTCGTCTTGGAACGTGCGGTCCTGCTCCTGCTCGGGGACAGCGCGTCCGCGAGCGGCGTCGCAGGTCGTCGCTCCGACCGGGAGGATCTCGCGGACGATGCACGAAACGATGCTCTCGCCAGCGGAGTTGGGCGTCGTCGCGAGCACGCGCGGGAGGCACTTGCCGCCGATGCGTGAGGCGATCTTGCGGACGATGGTGCGCATCGCGACGGTGAAGTTCGTCGAGCAGATCGAGGTCACGAGACCGTTGCGGCAAGGCGCTCCGTTGCAGAGCGGGCTCTCGTCGAAGCGACGCGCGATCTCGACGATGCGGCGCGACGGGAACGCCATCTGCTGGCTGTTCGAGCACGTCATCATCGGGTTGTACGTGCTGCCCGCGCGACGGCAGGCCGGCACGACGTGCGAGCAGTTCGGATCCATGTTCGCCGCGCGCATCGAGAACGGACCCGCAGTCTCCTGCATGCCCGAGATGGCCATCGACGAGTCACGTCCGTAGAAGTTGTCGGCGCTTCCCGAGGGCGCGCCGAGCAGCGCGTTCCAATCGGTGGGCGGGTCGTCCATGCCCATCGCAGGACGCGTCGGAACCTGCAGCGGAACACCGGCGATCGCCGCGAAGATGATGCGCTCGGGGTGCCCCGGCTTGAGCGAGAGCAGGTCCTTGTTCCAGCGGTTCATGCTGGCCGCAGCGGTGTTGACGTAGCGATTGAGGTCCCAGTTGGGATCGCGGTTGTCACCCGGCGTGTAGAGGTAGAAGCGCAAGTCCGGGTTGGTCGGGTGCGCCCACGCCATCGAGCTCGTGTTGTAGACGTCCGTCCCGCTGACGCAGCCCGCGCCGCCGTTGGCCGCGGAGAAGCCCTGGTCGTACTCGCAGTCGCGAACCGAGCCGTCTTCTTCGTCCGAGAGCATCATGATCGCGAGCAGCGCGTCTTCACGAAGGAAGCCCGCGTTCGGCGACATGTTGCCCGGCACCGCGCGCGCATCGTGGTGGATGAGCGCGCGCCACACGGACTCGAGCTGCGCTTCGAGACCGCAGCCGTTGATGAAGATACCCGCGTTGCACTTGAACCAGTCCGAGAAGATCGCGGGGTTGCGCGTCGACGCGTTCATCCCGGGGACGTCGCAGGTCGCGTCCGCGGCGTTCGAGCAGAACGTGATGAAGCTCGGAAACTGATTCGGGTCGTTGTTGCACGCCATCGGGCGGAAGCCCGCGGGCGCGGTGACCGCGTTCGGCCGGCGAGGCGCCCACGGAAGGTGGGACTGCAGCGCGAAGCCGTTGCGGATCGGGTTGAGCAATCCGTGGTCGCCGCGCGTCGCATCGTCGCAGCCCGGGACCATCGAGCCCGGCGTGCCGAGGTCCGTCGAGATCACGCCCACGTGAAGGTCCTTCACGGCGGGGTACTGCGGGACGTCGTCCATGTTCATGGGGTTGCACGCGTGAGGCGTGCCTCCGCCAGGCATCGAGCGTGAGATGCACGGTGGATTGGTGAGCTGGTCGATGAGCGGACCAAGCTGCGCCATGATGTTCGACTGGTTGTCGGCCATCGAGCCCGAGTTATCGACCACCATCAACAGGTCGACCTTCTCGACGGCCTCGTTGCGGACCACCTCGGAAACGCCCGATTGCACCACCGGAATAACGGCAGCGACCGGTCGATCCAGACAGCCGAGCGCTGTTGCGCCCATCGCTCCGACGACGGCGAGCGCGGCTCGAATACCGCCAGCTCCTTTACGCGCCACGATCATCGCTTCTCTTGCCTCCGACGGCCGCGTCTTTCGCGGCCCTCTGATTCGACGTCTTCTGGGAGTTTTTGCAGTCGCTCTGGTTTCGCAGCGGCGAAACCTTCGCACACCCAGAGGGCGCCTACGTTACCGACCTGCGGACAGGAGGGTCAAACCCTTTCGCCCGCACGCTCCAACATCCGAGAGCAAAGGTCGGGCCTACGAGGGCAGCTCGCGAAGCGCGAGCAAACTTCCTGCGGATTCAGCGATCGCGCGCTCGCCGAACGCGCTCGCGACCGCCAGCGAACCGAACCACCGCTGCCAACCAAGTTGGCAACCCCGCTTCGTTACCTCGTCGCGCCTGCGTCCGGATCGCCGTTGCCCGTCGGGTCGACGCGCTGGATGCACTCGAGTCGAACGCGCGCTCGGCTCCGTGGTTCGCCGGCGCTCGTGAAGCGAACGCTCGCGCGACACGCAGGGTTTCGCGGGTCGGGGCGCTGGTCGTAGAACCAGCCGGGCTCGTCGCTCACGGGAGCGAACGGCGTCGCGCTCGTCGAGGGATGCGTGGCGATCTGCGCGACCTCGCAGAGCACTCGTCCGTCGGTGTCGACGGCGCGATCGCCGTCGATCGCGATGCGTCCGCGGGATGCGTCGCAGCTCGTCACGCCTTCGGGCTGCGCTTCGCGCACGACGCACGTGGCGCGCATCGCCCCGGTCGAGTCGAGGCTCGTGTCGAGCGCGCGCTGCAAACAAGGCGTCTGCAGTCGCGTGCGGATCTTCTCGACGATCGAGCCCATCGCGCCGCGGTAGTCCGACGAGCAGATCGACGTGACGATCCCGTTGCGGCAGGGGAGGCCGTTGCACGACGGGGCCTCGTCGAAGCGACGCGCGATCTCGATCACGCGGCGCGACGGAAACGCCATGTATTGGCCCGGAGAACTCAGCGTCTCGGCGCACTGGTTGCTCGGGTGCGGCGCGCTTCCCTCGCGCCGACACGCGGGTTCGACGTGGTCGCAGCCCGCTGCGCGCGCGCCGCGCATCGAGAAGCGCCCCGCGCTCGCTTGCGTGCCCTCGATCGAGGCGTGAACGTCGCGGCCCACGAAATCATCGGCGCCTCGCGGGCCTGGAGCTCCGAGCAGCGCGTTCCAATCGATGAGCTGCTGACCGTCGGCCGTCCTCGTCGGAACCTGCAGCGGAACGCCCGCGATCGCGGCGAACACGATGCGCTCGGGGTGTCCGGGCTTGAGCGAGAGAAGGTCGCGCGTCCAACGGTTGGGAGCGTCCGCGGGCGCTCGGTTGTAGTAGCGATCGAGCGACCACGTCGGGTCCTGCGCGCTCCCGGGCTGGTAGTCGTAGAAGCGCCCGTTGATGTCGGCCTGGCCCGTTTGCAGCACGACGGGAGACCACGCGCGGCTGTTGGCGTCGAACACCGTTCGCGCGTCGGAGCACGCGCTCCCCGACTGCGCCGAGAAGCTCGCGTCGCGATCGCACAAGCGCACAGAGCCGTCTTCTTCGTCGGTCAGAACGACGATCGCGAGGAGCGCGTCTTCGCGGAGAAAGCCCGCGTTGCGGCTGTTGTTTCCCGGGAGCGCGCGGGCGTCGTGGTGCACGAGCGCGCGCCAGGCAGCTTCGAGCGGCTGCTCGATGCCGCACCCGCCGACGTACAGCCCCGCGTTGCAGCGAAACCACTCGGAGAACATCGCGGGGTCTCGCGTCGAAGCGCTCGCTCCAGGGGCGTCGCAGCTCGCGTCGGCCTCGTTCGAGCAGAAGCCGATGAAGCTCGGAAAGCGCATCGGATCGGTGCCGCACGCCGCCGAGCGAAAGCCCGGAGGGAGCGAGCGGTTGTTCCACGGGAGGTGCTGCGCGACCGCAGCGCCGTAGCGAATCGGGTTGAGCACGCCGTCGTCACCCTCGAGCGTCGCAGCGCCGTTCGAGCCGCACTCGAAGGTCCCAGCGGTCCCGAGGTCCGTCGAGATCACGCCCACGTGAAGGTCCTTCACCGCGGGGTACTGCGGGACATCGTCGGCGTTCGCAGCGTCGCACGCGTGCGGCGCCGCCGTGGGGTTGCTCCGAGAGATGCACGGCGGAGAGACGAGCTGCTCGATCATCGGGCCGAGCTGCGCCATGAGGTTCACTTGATTTCCGACCATCGAGCCGGAGTTGTCGACGACCACGAGCAGATCGACCTGGTCCGTGCGATCCGCTGCGACGGAGACCTGAGCGATGGACTGCGTTTTGGGTTGAACCGACGCCACGGGGCGGTCGAGACACGCTGCGCTGACGGCCGCGAGCGCGGTCGTCCACAAGAATCGGGCTGCACTCGTTGGGTTCGCGGGGGACTTGTTCATTTCGCGATTCCTCCTGCGAAGTTGGACAGAGCAACGCGCGTGCCGTGGTTCTTGTGATGACGGATTGATACAGTATTACGGATTCTCAATTTGCCACTGTCAACTGTGTTGGCAGCTGCTATCCACGGTTGACGGCGGCCCCGCTCCGCGTGCTCTCGTCTCGCGGTGAGCGAAGTTGTGATCGCCCATCACGGGCACTGTTTCGACGGCGCGTGCAGCGCCGCGATTTTCACTCGCTACCTGCGCGAGCGCGAGAACCAGCGGAGCTTCGTGTACCGCGGCCTCGCGTACGAGCCCAACGCGCCCCCCATCGCAGAGAAGCTCGTGGACGGCGCCATCAACGCGATCCTCGATTTTCGCTACACGCAGAGCCCGCTGCTCACTTGGTACTTCGACCACCACGTGAGCGCGTTTCAAGAGCCCGGCTCGAAGGCGCACTTCGACGCGGACACGACGAAGAAGAAGTTTCACGACGGAACGTACGGGTCGTGCACGAAGTTCATCGCGGACATCCTGCGCGAACACGCGGGGTGGGAGGCGCCCGACCTCAACGAGATGATCCGCTGGGCGGACATCGTCGACGCCGCGCGCTTCGCGAACGCCGACGTCGCGACGAGCCTCGATGAGCCCGCGATGGCGATCACCGCGGTCGTTCAAGAGTGCGGGGACGACGCGTTTTGCGCGGAGATGATCCCGCGCCTCGCGAGCGAAGGGCTCGCGGCGATCGCCAAGAGCCCCATCGTCGAGTCGCGCATCGCGCCGATCCGCGAGCGGCAGGCCGCGCTCACCGAGCGCATGGCGCGCGCAGGCGAGCAGAAGGGCGTCGTCGCGCACTTCGACCTCAGCGATCAGCCGCTCGATACGGTCGCGAAGTTCGTCGGGTACAAGCTCTTTCCGACGGCGATGTACTCGGTTGTGCTCGCGTGGACGCCGCGTCGCGCGAAGCTCTCGGTGGGCTTCAACCCCTGGAGCTCGCGGCCCCGAAAGCACAACATCGCGGAGCTGTGCGAGCAGTACGGCGGCGGTGGGCACCCCGTGGTCGGCGCGATTTCGCTGCCCGGGACAGAACTCCCCAAGGCGCGGCGCGTGTTCGCCGAGCTCATCGAGAAGCTCAACACCTGACCGCTGGGACCCGGTCTGCGCTAGCATCGATTCGCGCGCTGTTGCTGCGGTGCCGAGGAGTTCTTTCGATGCGAAGCCATGGACTATTGAGGGCCTTTACGTTTGGCTCGATGACAATCGCGCTCGTCGCGTGCTCCGAGCCGCCGTCGCCGTTCGATTCGACAGACGGCGGAGACGGCGGGCGCGTCGTGATGGGCGACGCGTCGCAAGACCGCGGCGTGATCCCGACCGATGGAAACGGCGGCGGTGACGCGGTCGTCGTCACGGACACCGGCGTCGGCGAAGCGGGCGTCGTTCGCGCGTGCGCCGACGACCTCGAGTGCGACGATCAAGAGGGCTGCACGATCGATCGCTGCAACATGCGCGGCGTGTGCGAGTGGACGCGAGACACGTCGTGCAACTCCGTGCGCACCGGCGGGAGCGGCCGGCCGTTCTCGGACGAAGGACAGCAGGGCGTCGCGTTCGACATGCCCTCGGGCGGGCTCATCGTTCGCGCAGAGTCGCGACGCGCGGACTACTTGTGGATCCCAAACACCAACGAGAGCACGCTCTCGAAGTGGGACGCGAACACGGGGATGGAGATCGGTCGCTATCGCGTCGGCCTTCCCACAGGCGAGTGCGTCAACCGTTGCTGCTGGGAAAACGGCTGCAACATGCCGTCGCGCACGGTCGTCGACGGCGTCGGTGACGCGTACGTCGCGAACCGCGCGTTCGTGATGCAGGGCACCGTGACGAAGATCGCCGCGGATCGTCGCGACTGCGTCGATCGCAACGGCAACGGGATGATCGACACGAGCTCGGGTCCCACGGACGTCAGGCCGTTCGGTCAGGACGAGTGCGTGCTGTGGACGACCAACGTCGGGCCCGTCAACGCGGTGCTTCGCTCGATCGCGATCGATCAGGGCGACGAGATGTTTCCCCAGGGATATCCCTGGGTGGGATCGTGCGCGAACGGGACGACCGCCGGCAACGCGGGGCTCTTTCGGCTGAACCCGCGGACGGGCGAGACGATTCGGACGGTCCCGCTCGCGACGTGCGCGTACGGCGCCGTCGTCACGCCGGACGGGACCCTCTGGCAGCACACGCCGAGCGCGCGCATCACGCCCGTGAACGTGACGACCGGCACCGTGGGCACGCACGTCGACGTGCCGAACGCGACGCGAGGCAACTGCGGCTCGTCCTACGGAATCACCACCGATGCGCGCGGGCGCATCTGGCTCTCGGGCCGCAATTGTCGCGACGTCGTGGGCTACAACCCGATGACCGGCCGATGGACGCGCGTCGATATGTCTGCGCACATCCCAGCGGGCGGCGGCGCGGGCTTGGGCATCACGGTCGACACGATGAACCGCGTGTGGGTGCCGCTCTCGCAGTCCGCGGACTGGCAGGGGCCGACGCGCGTCGGCTACTTCAACGCGGACGACTTCATGCCGGACGCGACCGTTCCGTCTTCGCGCGTGACGGCGCTGACGCCGACGGTCCCGCACCAGCAGCCAACGGCGCTCGGTGCCGACCGCGCGGGCAACATCTGGATCGCCTCCGCTGCGCTGCCGTCGCCGCTCTTGCGCTACGAGCCTGCGATGAACCGTTGGACGAGCTTCAACGGACCCAACCGCGTGTATACGTACACGGACTTCACCGGCGCGGTGCGTCGCCTCGTGATCGGTCGCGGGACGTACAGCGAAGACTACGAGACGTGCGAAGGCGGGACGTACGGAGAGCTGTATTGGAGCGGCGAAACGCCGGCGGGAACGTCGCTCGTGTTCTCGATTCAAATCGCGAACACGCGCACGGGCCTCGCGATGGCGACGCCGATTCCCCTCGGGAGCGCGCCGATGATGCGCTCGCCGATCAACATCGCGGCGCGCTTGATGGCCGCGGGCGTGACCAACGTCGGTCGCTTCGCGCGCATCACGGTGACGCTCGTCCCGGTCTCGACGCCGATGGTGGCGACGCCGATTTTGCGCTCGCTGTCGTTCACGTGGCGCTGCGGCGGCGTGGGCTGAGGCTCTTCCCCAGAGGTCTGCGGACGCGGTAAGTGGGTTCGAGAGAACCCATGGCGTTTTATCAGCAGCCTCCGACCCTCGAAGATCCGTTCTCTACGGATCGCGTGCTCCGCTCGTACCTCGCGCGCACGTTTGCCGCCGGCGAAGAGCGCTCGAAGCTCGAGTCGGACCTCGCGTCGCTCTCGGCGGTGGTGCGCGACGAGCTGCACCCGTTGTCGCTCGAAGACCGGATGAACGAGCCTGTGCTCACCTCGTGGGACCCGTGGGGCAACCGCGTAGACCGGATCGAAGTGACGGCGCTGTGGAAGCGCGCGAAAGAAGTGACCGCGAAATACGGGCTCGTCGCGACGGGCTACGAGCGCGCGTACGGGTCGCTCTCGCGCGTCGCGCAGTTCGCGCTCGTGTACCTCTTCGCGCCTTCGAGCGACGTATACACCTGTCCGCTCGCGATGACCGACGGCGCGGCGCGCACGCTGTTGGCCCATGGAAACAAGCCCCTGATCGAGCGGGCGATCCCGAGGCTCACGTCGCGAGACGCAGCGACGATGTGGACGAGCGGGCAGTGGATGACCGAGCGCACGGGCGGGAGCGACGTCGGTCTCAGCGAGACCGTAGCGCGCGACGCAGGCGACGGGCGTTGGCTCCTCTCGGGTACCAAGTGGTTCACGAGCGCGACGACGAGCGAGATGACGCTCACGCTCGCGCGTCCCGAGGGCAATCCGCGCGGCGGAAAGGGGCTCGCGCTGTTCTACGTCGAGCTCCGCGACGACGCTGGGCGCCTGAAGAACATCACGATCAATCGCTTGAAGGACAAGCTCGGGACGCGAAAGGTGCCGACGGCCGAGCTCGAGCTCCGCGACACGCCGGCGTTTCCCGTGGTCGGGACGAGCGACGGCGTTCGCTCGATCACGCCCATGCTCAACAGCACCCGCACGTGGAACGCGATCTGCTCGATCGCGTTCATGCGTCGGGGGCTTTCGCTCGCGCGCGACTACGCTCGCAAGCGCGTCGCGTTCGGCGCGCCCCTCTCGGAGAAGCCCCTGCACGCCGAGACCTTGGCGGACATGCAGTGCGAGTTCGAAGCTGCGTTTCACCTGACGTTTCGCGTGTGCGAGCTGCTCGGCCAAGACGACGGTCGGCAGCTCGACGCGCAGGGCGAGCAGCTGCTTCGCGTGATGACTCCGCTCGCGAAGCTGTTGACGGGAAAGCAAGCGGTCTCGATCACGAGCGAGGCGCTCGAGTGCTTCGGCGGCGCGGGCTACGTCGAAGACACGGGGCTCCCGGTGCTGCTTCGTGACGCGCAGGTGTTGCCCATCTGGGAGGGCACGACGAACGTGCTCTCGCTCGACGCGCTCAAGGCGCTGGCGAAGCCCGAGGCCGCGGAGGCTGTGCTCGACGAGATCCGTCGCTGCGTGGCGCTCGCGGGCGACGGCGACGCGGGGGTGTGCGCGCGAGCGGCGTTCTATGCGGCGCAAAAGGCGCTCGAGGTGATCACGTCGCACGGGGACGACCTCGCGATCGTCGAGGCCTCGGCGCGGTCGATCGCGCTGACGCTCGCGCGTTCGACGGCGCTCGCGCTCTTGTCCGCGCACGCCGCGTGGTCGCATCGGCACGAGTCCGATCCGCGTTCGCTCTACGCTGCGCAGCGGTTCTTGCAGCGCGGCGTCAGCGTCACGAGCGAGGTCTCGATCGATCGTTCGCGGGCGCTCGCGATGGACGTTCTGTGAGCCTCCGCGAAGCGGTGCTCGTCGCGCGAGGGTACGACGCGTGTCGCGAGACGACCCGCGCGCACGCGGCGAGCTTCTACCTCGCGTCGCACGCGCTCGGCGGCGAGGCGCGTCGCGGCGCGTACGCGGTCTATGCGTTTTGCAGGCGAATCGACGACGCGATCGACGAGGCCGAGGGCGCGCCGCGCGAAGAGCTCGAGCGACGCGTCGGGTCGCTGCGCGCGATGCTCGACAGCGTGTGCTCGTTCGACGCGCTCGAAGACCCGTCGCTCGCGGCGCTGCGGGACACGCTTCGGCGGTTCGGGCTCGAGCGAAGGCCGTTCGACGAGCTGATCGACGGCGTCGCGTGGGACGTGACGCTCGAGCAAGTGAAGGACGACGAGGAGTTCTATCGCTACTGCTATCTCGTGGCCGGCACCGTGGGCGCGATGATGGCGCAGCTCTTCGGAACGACGGGTCCCGAGGCCCTTCCGCGCGCGACGGACCTGGGAATCGCCATGCAGATCACGAACATCCTGCGCGACGTTCGCGAGGATTTTCGGCAGCGCGGGCGCGTGTACTTGCCGCAGACCGCGCTCGATCGACACGGCGTGACGCGCGGTGATCTCGCGCGAGACAGCGCGACGCCGGCGCTTCGGGCGCTCGTGGCCGAGTACGCGAGCCGCGCGAAGGAGCGGTACGAGAGCGCGGACGAGGGCATTCCGATGATCACGTCGGCCGCGGGGCGCGCGGCGACGACCGTGATGCGCGCGGCATATTCGGAGATCCTCGTGGTGCTCGAGGATCGGTCGTGGGACGTTCTCGCGGGCCGGGCTCGGGTCTCGACCGCGGGGAAGCTCTCGGCCGTCGCGCGATACTCGGTCGAGCGCTTCGCGCGCTGATCGACGAAACCGATCGCCCGGTGCAGGCATCGTACGCTCTGCAGCATGGCATTGGACATCGTGGTGATCGGCGCCGGAATGGGTGGGCTCTCGACCGCCGCGCATCTCGTGTCGCAAGGCCATCGAGTGCGGGTCTTCGAGTCGACGAGCGTCGTCGGCGGAAAGGCCGGTCGCCGCGTGATCGACGGGTTTCGCTTCGATACGGGGCCGACGCTCCTGACGATGGCGGACGTCGTTCGACGTGCGTTTCGCGCGGCGGGCGGGGACCTCGACCGCGACGTAGGGCTCTCGCCGATTCACCCGGAGACGCGGTATTTCTTCGCGGCGAACGGTTTGGCGGACGGGGCGCCGAAGCGCGTCGACCTCGTGCAAGACCCCGAGGAGACCGCGCGCAACATCGACGCGGTGTTCGCTGGCGAGGGCGCCGCGTACAAGAAGTTTCTCGCGCACGCAGCGACGATCTGGCGCTACGCGAGCGAGCCGTACCTCGAGGTTCCGTTCACGGGGTACTCGGCGTTTACGCTGCGCGTGCTCAAGCGCGGGCTCGGCGCGGTCAAGCTCGGGAAGAACCTGGGGACCCTCGACGCGCTCGGCCGCGAGTTCTTTCGCTCGGCCGAGCTGCGAATGTTCGTCGAGCGCTTCGCGACGTACGTCGGCGGCGATCCCTCGCAGACGAGCGCCGCGTACGCCAACATCGCCCACGTCGAGTGCACGATGGGCGCGATGCATCCGCGCGGCGGAATGGCGGCGATCGCGCGTTCGCTCGCCGAGCGCATCGAGTCGCGAGGCGCGCCCATCCGCTGCGACGCGAAGGTCACCGAGGTGCTCGTCGAGCGCGGCCGGGTGTGGGGCGTTCGCGTCGAGGGCGAGCCGAGCCCCGTTCGCTGCGACGCCGTCGTGGTCAACGTCGATCCGCAGACCGCAGCCGAGAGCTTCCTCGCGCGGTACGCAGACGAGCTCGAGCTCGCTTCGCTACGCAAGCGCGAGCGCAGCGTGTCGTGCTACGCGCTCTTGCTCGGGATCGAGGGCGACGTGGGGCCGCTCGCGCACCACACGCTGTATTTTCCCAGGGACTACGCGAAGGAGTTCTCGGACATCTATCGGGGGCGCGTCGCGCCGACGGACCCGACGATCTACGTGAACGTTCCTTCGTTGACCGAGGCGGGCGTCGCGCCCGAGGGATGCCACTCGCTCTATGTGCTGGTGAACGCGCCGGCGACCGGCGACGAGCCCGAGCGTTGGACGGAGGGTTCGCAAGAGGTCGCGCGCATCGATGAAGCGATCGTTCGTCGGCTCGAAGAGCTCGTCCCTGGCGTCGCGTCTCGAATTCGTGTGCGCTCTCGGGTGACGCCCCTCGACATCGCCGCGCTCGGGAGCGTCGGAGGCGCGATCTACGGCGAGGCCCCGCACGGGCCGACGGCGCCATTTCGCCGCCCCAAACAACGGGTCGACGCGCTCCGCGGGCTCTATCTCGTCGGCGGCAGCGCGCACCCCGGCGGCGGGGTCGCGATGGTGACCCTCGGCGGCGAGCACGTCTCGACGCTGATCCGAGAGGACGCCTCGGGCCTCGCGCGCGACCGCCGCGGGTCCTGACCCGAGTGATTTCACGACCCACACCCACGGAGCATCAGTGAGCATCTCGACTGCATCGATCGACCAACGCGAGGACCACACGCCGCGCGCGCCTTCGGAGGTCGACGAGTCGCTGCGGATCGACGCGGATCGTCCCGGCGCGTACCAGTGGTGGTACTTCGACGCGACCTCGGACGACGGAGAGCACGCGCTCGTCGTGATCTTCTTCGTCGGAAGCGTGTTTTCTCCCTGGTATTTCGAGCGCCTCGCGCGCGGAGAGCGCGCGCGTCCTCGCGAGCACTGCGCGGTCAACGTCGCGCTCTCGAGCCGCCGACGCGGTCCGCTCGCGTCACGCTGGGTCTTCTCGGAGTACGGGTCGTTCGCGGGCGACGTTTCGAGCGAGCTCTCGATCGGCCGGAGCCGGCTTCGCAAGGAGTCGAGCGGCGCGTACGAGCTCTGGCTCGACGACGCTCCGCCGCGCTTCGGACTGCCGCTTCCCTTGCGCGGGCGCGTTCGGTTCGAGCCCGATGGCGCGAGCGCGACGCCTTCGACGGGGCCGTTCGTGCTCGATCGCGAGGGGCGTCATCGCTGGGCGCCGGTCGCGCCGCGCTGTCGCGTCGACGCGTCGTTCACCGCACCCTCGATGCGGTTTTCGGGCAGCGGCTACCACGACGTCAACCACGGCGACGAGCCGCTCGGCGCGGCGTTTTCGAAGTGGCACTGGGCGCGGTCGCACGAGCCCTCGCGCACGCGCATTCGCTACGACCGCGCGCTGCGCGACGGGACGCGACGGGTGCTCGACGTCGAGCTCACGCGCGAGCGGGTTCACTTCGTTCATCGAGACGAGCCGCGGCCGATGGAGCTCGCGATGGGCGGCTGGACCCTCATGGAGCCCGCGCGTCTCTTGGTCGACGCGAACACGGCGCTCTCGGACGTTCATCGCGTCGAGAGCTCGCCGTTCTACGCGCGGTACACGGCCCGGACGCCGGACGGAGCGCCCGCGGTGGGCGAGCACCTCGACCTCGATCGCTTCTCGATGGCGACGATGCAAAAGATGCTGCCGTTTCGCGCGCGCCGCGTGGGCTGAGTTGTCATCGAGTGGCGCCCGCGAACGGCGCGGTGCTAAGGGACCGACACCATGGCGAAGAACACGATTCGGTTCTACGGGCGCGCCTGAACGGGCTGCAAGCCGGTGCGAGAGTTTCTCGCGCGAAACAAGGTTGAGTTCGAGTTCGAAGACGTGCGCAAGGCGCCTGTGTCTCGCGAAGACACGGTCGCATTAGTGCGCACGTTTTCAAAAGCGTACGCGAAGAAGGGCGCGAAGCTCGTCGAGTTCGACCCGAAGAAGGCGACGGACGACGAGATCGCGAAGGCCTTTCTCGGGACGAGCGGGACGCTCCGCGCGCCGACGCTGGCGTGCGGCGGAGAGATCCTCGGCGGCTGGGACGAGGCGATCTTTCGGCGCTGGCTCGCGTAGGTGCGGGCCGAGGTAGCGCGCGAGGCCCGTCAGATCCAGACGCTGTCGCGCGGGGCTGCGCGATAGAGCCTTGCGGGGCGGTGCGCTCCGCGTCGCATGCGGGGCGTCTCTTCGACGAGCTCGAGCTGCGTCAATCGACGGCGGAAGGTGACCTTGTCGATGGGGCGGCCGAGGATCGCTTCGTACACGCGCTGCGCTTCGGTGAGCGTGAACTCTTCGGGCAAGAGCTCGAACGCGAGCGTCGTGGACTCGAGCTTTCCGCGCAGCCGGGCGAGGGCGGTGGCCACGATGACGTCGTGATCGAACGCGAAGTGCGGCTCGCGCGCGTCGCGCTTCTTGCGGGGCTTGGCGCCGGGCGGAGGGAGGCCCGCGGGCTCGACCTTCTCGATGGCCTCGGGGATCGAGACCCACTCGGCGCGGCGCGCGTCGCTGCCGCCCTGGACTGTGTCGAGTCGATCGGCGGGCAAGAGCGCCATGTGCGCGACGCTCACGACGCGGCCGCGAGGGTCGCGGTCGGGCATCGAAAACGTGTAGAGCTGCTCGAGGTACACGTCGCGAAGACCGGTCTCTTCTTCGAGTTCGCGCGCCGCTGCGCGCTCGACGGTCTCGCTCGGGAGAACGAAGCCGCCCGGCAGCGCCCAGCGCCCTTCGAACGGAGGAATCCCGCGCTCGATCACGAGCAGGTTGAGCGCGCTCTCGCGCATGGCGAAGACGACGACGTCGACGGTGAGGCTCGGCTGCTCGAAGCGCGCGCGATCGAAGGAGGGGTGCGTGCTCATCTTGATTGTGTGTGACGATCGGTCGCGTCAGCGCGCGAAGAGCTGCTCGTACGACTGCAGGGATACACCGGCGGCGCGCAGCTCGGCGAGCGCTCGTTCTGTGCTCTCGCGGGCGACGCCGGCGATGGCGTCTTCGACGACGATGACCTTGCTGTCGGCGATCGATCCGCCTCGGGATCGCGCCCACGCGAGGCTGTCGAGCGCCGCAGCGCGGACGCAGTAGTCCGTGGCGACGCCGAACACGACGAACTCTGCGGGCTGGCCTGCGCACAGCGCGTCGAGCCACCGTGCGGCGTTTGGGTTGGCGAAGAGCGAGTAGACTTCTTTTTCGAAGTACACGGCGTCGGTGCCGTCGGGGACGCGAGGCGAAGGCGCGTCGACTGGAACAAACACGAACGAGCGCGTGAGCGTCGCTTCGAGCTTGAGCCAGCCGCGCGTCCCCTTGACGCAATGCGGGGGAAAATTGGGCTTCTCGCCGTGGGGACCGCGGCGGTCGTTGGTCGCAAACTCCCACGCGTCGTGCGCGTGCGAGTCCACGGAGCCGACGATCGGCGCGCCGAGGTCGAGCGCGCGCTGAACGATGCGCGCGCACTGCTCAGCGGCCTTCGGCGCGCCTTCGACGAAGAGCGCCCCGCCCGGAGCGCAGAAATCGTACTGTGTGTCGACGTCGACGAAGATCCTGCGCATGGCGCGAAGTCCCTCTCTGCCGCGAAGCGCGCGGCGAGCGAGCGTTGGACGAGCTCGGTGACCAGCACCGAACTCGACGACCAGAACTTAGTTGCATTGTGCAACTAAGTCAATAGGGAGGCCATCATAGGGGAAAGTATGGACGCGCATCCACGGACGGGCGGGTAGGGTCCGTTCAGGGTCGCTTGCTTCTGCGCTGTGTCTCGATCGTGTTCGGATTGGTCGCCGTTGGCGTGTTGCCAGCGGACGCCTGGGCGCAGTCGAGGTTGGTCGCGAGTCGCGCGCCGAGGCCGAGGAGGGCTCTGTCCTCGGGCGTGGTGGTTCGTGCGGGACGAACGCCGACGGTGCAGTCGGACAACGCGGCGCGCGCGGTGTCGAGCACGACGCGTCGCGAGATGGACGAACGGGTGGTGCGAAGCGCGCCGGACGCGCTTCGGTTTCAGCCGGGAGTCGCCGTGCAACAGACAGCGCACGGGCAGGCCTCGCCGTACGTGCGCGGCGTGACGGGGCAGCAGGTGCTCCTTCTGTTCGACGGCGTTCGATTGAACAACGGGCTCTATCGGCAGGGGCCGAACCAGTACTTCTTCACGGTGGACGCGGGCAGCGTCGAGCAGATCGACGTCGAGCGCGGGAGCGCCTCCGTTCGCTACGGAAGCGACGCGATCGGCGGCGTCGTGATCGCCCGCCCGATCGAGCCGAGGTTCGACCCCGCGGTGCGCACGGTCGCGCTGCGCGCGCGAGGGTTCGCGACGTACACGAGCGCTGATCAGTCACCGGGCGCGCGGGCCGAGGTCGAAGCGCAGTTCGCCGACCGCGTCGCTGTGGTCGCGGGCGTGGGCTACCGCGTGGCGCATGAACTCCGCGGCGGCAACGGCGATCGACGGCTCCTCGCCGACGGAACACCGGATCCCACGACGATCGATCGTTGTCGCGGCGGCGTTCGTTCGCTGAGGGACGGCTCGCTCGCGCGCACGCCCGTGCTCGAAGACGACTGCGCGACGCAGCGAGGAACGGGCTTTCGCGAGCTGACGTTCGACGGGCGCATCGTCGTTCGCGTTCGGCAGAAGCTTCAAGCGGTCGCTGCGATCTACGGGTACCGGCAGTTCGACGCGCCGCGGACGGACCTGTGTCCGCCCACGTGGGCGAGCGACCGCGCGTGCATGCGCTTTCAAGAGCAGTTTCGCACGCTCGCGTACGGCTCTCTGCGCGGCGAAATCGGCTCGCTTCGCGAGCTCGCGCTGACGGTGTCTTATCAACGCGCGCACGAGCGACGGCGCTTCGACAACCCCACGGGGTTTACGAGTCAGGGCTGGATCGACTCGGTCGACACGCTGGGCATCACCGCGCGCGGCGCGACGCCGCGGATGTCGATCTCGCGGTACGGCGCCGTGGGAATGACGCTTCGCTACGGCCTCGACGCGTGGCGCGACAGCGTGCGCAGCGTCGAGTGGGCGGAGGTCAATCGATCCGGGTTCGTGATCGACTCGCCGCGGGGGCAGTACGTCGACGGGTCGAGCTACTGGTACGGCGGGGCGTTCGGCGAGGGAGAAATCTCGCTGCGAGACGCGCTCGTCCTGCGCGCTGGAGGCCGAGGGGCCTTTGCGTACGCGAGCTCGCCTTACGAGCCGATCTCGTCGTCTCAGTCGGTCTCGCGCGGGTGGGGCGCGTTCGTCGCGCGCGCGGGGCTCGAGTGGCGCCCGGCGCCGCCGATCGGTGTCTTCGCCAACATCGATCAAGGGTTTCGTCCGCCGAACCTCGACGACCTGACGTCGAGACAGATTACAGGCCCCGGTTTTCAAATCGAGAACCCCGAACTCGCGCCGGAGCGATCGACGACGTACGAGCTGGGGACGCGGCTGCGGACGCAGCCAGTCGAGCTCGACGCGTGGGCGTTCGCGACGCGGATCGATGGGGCGATGGTGCGCGCGCCGAGGCAGCTCTCGGATTGCGCCGGCGGCGGGGGACTCTGCGCGATGTCGAGCTCGCGGATCGCGCTCGTCAACGTCAAGGACCCTGCGTGGGTGCTCGGCGGCGAGGCTGCGTTGCGGGTGCGCGCGGGCACGCGCTTCGAGGCTGCGGCGACGGTGAGCTACGCGTGGGGTGAGGCGACGAGCCCGCTCGAGGCCGGCGCGCCGAGGCTGCCGCTGTCGCGCGTCCCTCCGTTGCAGGGGACAGCAGAGGGGCGCTTCAGCGTGAGCCGCGAGGCGTACGTGGGCGCGGCGTTTCGGTGGGCCACGGCGCAGGATCGACTCGCGTACCAAGACACGCTCGACCCGAGGATTCCCGCGGGGGGAACGCCCGGATACGCGCTGCTAGATCTGCGCGTCGGGGCGCGCGTCTCGCGGTTCTTGCGCCTGAACGCCGTGCTCGAAAACGTCTTCGACACGGCGTGGCGCGTGCATGGCTCGAGCGTCAACGGACCCGGCCGCGGGCTGCTCGTGCAGGCCGCCGCGGGATGGTGAGCGCCACGCCGCCAGTCCATTTCGTACACATCTAATCAACTTTGCAAAACGCTCAAAGGACCATCGTCATGTTGAAACGAAGCTCGCTCAGCCTCCTCGGTATCTCTCTGCTCGTCGCGGCGTGCGAGACGCCGCGGCCCGTCAACGACGTTCCGTCGGCAGACGCGGTGTCGGACACGGGCGTGGACAGCAGCGTGCAGAGCGACGCGAGTGACGTGACGCAGCCGACCGACGCGGCGATGGAGAGCGGCGCCGATGTGACGGACGCAGCGAGCCCGTCGGACGGAGGCGACGTCGCGGACGTCGTGTCGTCGGCGTGCATGCCCGCGGCGACGGACTTTCTTCCGCGCACGGCGATGGCGAGCTGGATGACCCCGTGGAACGGCTGCATGGCTGTCACTAACGCCAACGCGTATCCGTACTTCAGCGGTTCTGCGTCGGCGCCCGTTCGCGTCGCGCGGCTCGGCGCGCTCGACGCGCCTGGAGGGTTCTTCGACCCGACGCGGGACCCCGCGCCGACCGAGTTCGTCGCGGCCGCCGCCGACGCGGGCGCCAACACGAGCGCCGAGTTTCTCTTTCGCGATACGGGCGTCGCGACGCGCTATCAGCGACGGGCGGACGAGCACTACGCGGTTCCGACGGGCCTCGTGCTCAACTCGACGTACCAAGATTTCTGCGGGATGGCCGCGAACGCGATGGCCAACCCCGACTACTGTGCTGGACCGACTGCGCTCAACGGCGTGCTCAACGACAGCCTCGCGGCGGGCATGGCCGGCATGGGCAGCGCGCGCGTTCATGCAGCGAGAATCCAGGCGACGTACCAGTGGTGGCTGTTCATCTCGTCGCACAAAGAGTCGCTGACGTGCGCGCCCGTGAGCGCGGACTGCGATTCGGCCGCGGGGTACTACACAGGCACCGCAGGTCGCAACGACGCGACCCAGTACGGCCTCGCGCGCGCGCTCATCGCCCTCGGCGACGCGGGGCGCGCGGCGCACGATCGCATCTGGGACGGGCTCCTCGCGGTGCGCTGCTGGCGCGACATGGACGGAGGCCGCACGTCCGACGGTGGAACGACGGTCCCCGCGACCAACGAGGCCCTCCGCGAGCAAGCGCGCATGCAGCTCGACGCCGCGCTCACGCGCGGGATCGTGATGATCGTTCAAGCGAGGCTTCGCGCGTTTGCGAGCACGGACGGCGACGTCGCGCGCGCCGCAGAGCGCGCCGCGCACGCTGCGTGGATCGGCGTCGTGGGGCCGCTGCTCGCCAACGGGATCGAGCGCTGGTCGCGCGGCTCGTGGGCAGCCCGGCGCGCGAGCGCTCCGGCCGGCGTCGTGTCGCGCGTGGTGACCGAGCTTCGCGCGGGCGCCTCGATCACGACCACGCAAGCGGGCCGCGCTTCGGCGGATCTCGAGGCGCTCTTCCCGTGCCCGTGAGCTGCGCGGCGAGGCTCACCGCCGCAGCGCGACGCCGTACCGCTTGCACTTGTCGATCAACGACGCGCGGGTGAGCCCGAGGGCGCGCGCCGCCTCGCTTTGATTTCCTGCGCAAGAATCAAGAGCGCGCTCGATCTCTCCGCGCTCGAACGCTTGCACGCGATCGCGAAGCGGCCGCGATCGGTCTGCGCTGGCGTCGACGGCGAGCTCCTTCGGCGCTGAAGCGCTGGGCGCGAGGCGCTCGAGCGCGTCGACGTCGACCACGTCACCGGTCGCGAACGCGAGCAGGCGCGCGACGGCGCTCTCGAGCTCGCGGACGTTTCCGGGCCAGCTTCGGGCGCGGAGCGCGTCGATCACCGCTGGCGCGACGCGCACGTCGTCGAGCGCAAACTCCCTGCAAAATCGCTGACGAAACGACTCGATCAGGAGCGCGATGTCCTCGCGCCGCTCGCGGAGCGGCGGAGCCACGAGCTCGAAGACCGCGAGCCGATAGTAGAGGTCTTCGCGAAAGCGGCCCGCGCTCGCCTCGGCGCGAAGGTCACGATGGGTGCACGCGATCACGCGTACGTCGACGGACTCGACGCGCCCGGCGCCCACGGGTTGAATCTCGCCCTGTTGGAGCGCGCGCAGCAGCTTGCTCTGGACGCCGAGCGGGAGCTCGCCCACTTCGTCGAGCACGAGCGTCCCTTTGTGCGCGCGAGAGAAGTAGCCGAGGTGCGAGCGGTGCGCGCCGGTGAACGCGCCGCGGGCGTGGCCAAACAGCTCGCTCTCGGCCAGCTCCTGCGCGATGGCCGCACAGTTGAAGCGCACGAGCGGCCCGCTCGCGCGCGGGCTCGACGCGTGAACGAGCGACGCGACGAGCTCCTTTCCCGTCCCTGTTTCTCCTCGCAAAAGGAGCGGCGCGGACAGCCGTGCCACGCGCTGCGCGTCGCGGAGGAGCGCTCGAAACTTCGGGCTGTCTCCGACGATCGGCGCGCCCACAGCCCGCTCGACGTCGTGCGCGCGTGCTCGTTCGCGGAGCTTCTTCGCCTCGACCGCGCGGGCGACAGACCGCGAGAGCTCGTCGATGTCCGCGGGCTTCGCGAGGTAGTCGTACGCGCCTGCCTTGATCGCCTCGACCGCTGCGCGCTCGCTCCCGCGCGCCGTGAGGACGATCACGGGGAGCTCTTCGTCACGCTCGCGAAGCGCCGCGAGGAGCGCCATCCCGTCGACCTCGGGCATCGCGAGGTCCGTGAGCACGACCGTTGGCGCTCGTGTGTCGGGCTCGTCGATGGCCGAGAGGGCGGCGCGAGCGCTCTCGAAGGCGCGCGTTGCGTATCCCGCGGCGCCGAGCACTTCGGTCAGCATGAAGCGCATCGACGCTTCGTCGTCGACCACGTACACGAGGTCGCTCATCGGGCTCGGGCCTCTCGCGTTGGGAGATTCACGGCGACGGTCGTTCCGCCGGTCGTGGGGCACGTAAACGAGAGCGTCCCGCCGTGTTGTTCGACGGTGCTCTTGGCGATGGCGACGCCGAGCCCCGTGCCTTCGGCGCTCGTCGTGAAGAACGGAGTTCCGACCCGAGCGAGCGTCGCGGCGTCCATCCCGCGACCCTCGTCGCGAACGACCACCGTGACGCGTTCGGCTGCGTCGAGCGCCTCGAACGTCACGCTGCTCCCGCGCGGCGACGCGTCGATCGCGTTGATCCCCAGGTTGACCAGCGCCGCTTCGAGCTTGCGTCGGTCGCCGAGGACCTGCGTCGCGGTCACGTCGCCTCGAACGAGGGCCACCTCGGCGCGCCGCGCGCGCGGGTCGAGCACCGCGAGCACGTGATCGACGAGCGAGTCGATCGCGAGGGGCTCGAGCGCGAGGGCGTCGAGCGGGCGCGCGAAGGTGAGGTAGTCGCGGAGCACAGCGTCGATTCGGTCGGACTCGCGCTCGATCACCTCGAGCCGTCGCTCGGATTGCTCGTCGCTCGCCTGGCGGCGCAGCAGCTGCACGAGGCCCTTGATCGCGGCGAGGGGGTTCTTGATTTCGTGGGCGACCTTGGATCCCACGGCGTCGAGCGTGCGCGATCGTTCGATCACGAGCGCTACGGCGTCGTCGCGCAGCGCGTACACCTCGGTCGCTGCGCGGGTGTACGCGTCTGCGAGCCCAGCGACGCTCGACCAGAGGAGGCTCGCGGTCACGAGCGAGAAGAGCGCGGCGAGGGCAGGGCGAGCTCCATTGCCGATGGCTGCGAACGGATTGACGGGCGCGAGCGCGAAGAGCGCAGCGATGACGACGACGAAGACGACGAGCATCACGACCGAGGCGCGGCGCTTTCCGAACGCGGCGAACGCCGTGATCGTCGGCGCGAAGAGCACCGGGATCATCGGGCTCGCGAGCCCGCCTGTGACGAAGGCCGCAGCGCCGAGGGCGAGCAGCGTCACGAGCAACGAGACCGCGAGGCGCCGCTCGGACATCGCGCGGGTCGCGCGGCGCGACTCGTACAAGAAGAACAGCGATGTCGCGCTCATTCCAAACGCCATCGCACCGAGCTGACGCGCGGGCGCGTTTTGCGCTCTCGCCACGAGCCATGCAGCGAGCGCCGCAGGCGGGACGAGCGCCGCGCGAAAGCGAAAGAACGCCGAGGCCACCGCGCGAACGCGGCTGGCGACGATCGAGCTCGCGTCATCGTCCGGCACGACGCGAGCGTAGCAACGGACGCGAGCGCGGTGCGCGAAGAGTCTGCGACGGCGCGGACGTCGCACCGGACACCCCCCTGTCAGATCTGACAACGCGCCCCCGCACGCGGCGGATCGAGACGTGGAAAATTACTGCAAAATGACTCGCAGAAATCGCACGCGCTTGTGCAGTGGGGGGATGGTACGGGCGTTGAAAAGCGCGTCTCGAAGAAAGCGAGTCGTGAAGATGCAGTCGTTGCTCAGTGGTGAATCGAGCGGTGAGGGCGAGCGAAAGACGGGCGCGCAGACGGCGATGGTCTGGGCGCTCGTCGCGGTGTGGGCCGCGGCCGTTGTCGTCGCCGGAGCGCTCGGCGCGTTCGTCGGAATCGCGCCGCCGGTGATCCCCGCGGTGGTGCTCGGCGCCAACGCGCTGCTCGTCGGCGGATACCGATCGAGCGAGCGATTTCGCGCGGCCGTCGACGGGATCGACACGCGGTGGTTGCTCTGGTTTCAAGCGCTGCGCGCGCCGATCGGAGCGTCGTTTGTGTACTACGGCGCGCTGCGCGTGTTGCCCGAGCGCTGGGCGTCTCACGCGGGGTGGGGTGACCTCGTGGTGGGCGTCGGCGCGGCGGTTCTGGCGCTCTCGGCCGGCGAATCGTCGCGCGCTCGTGTGACGCGAACGGCGTGGGGCGTGCTCGGTCTAGTCGACATACTTACCGTGGTCGTTCACGCGCAGTACGTGGCGCTCGTCGAGCGCGACGCGCGGTTCGTGGCGATGGTGGGCCGCCTGCCTTTCATTGTGATTCCGATGTTTATCGTGCCGCTCGTGTTCGCGACGCACGCGCTGTTGTTCGCGCGAGACAGGGACGCGCGGAGGGCGCCGAGGGGGTAGCGGCGAATCCTGCTTCGAGCACTCGTCGGAAAAAGCGCTCCTTGCCATCACCCCTGGGGGCTTTATTCTCCACGCGATCTCGCGTCGGCCCACGTGTGTTCCCCAATCGAAGGACTGGCGCGAAGGAGGACCCACATGGCCCTTTCGAAAATCGTCTCTCGTCGTTCGAGTTCGTTCCGCGTGATCGCCCCCGTTGCGGTGGCCGCGGCCCTCGTGGCGGCGTCGGTCGCGCCTTCGTCCGCTGTCGCGGGCACGCTCGCGATCCGCGACGAAGCGTCGCTCCTCTCACCGACCGATCGCGCGACGATGCAGAGCGCTGTCGCGTCGTACCCCTTCGACGTTCGCGTGCTCACGAGCAACGCGTTCTTCGACCGCATGTCGTTCGATCGCTATGTGGGCGCGCAAGTCGGCGCGCCGAACATGGTGGTCGTCGCGATCGCGCCGAACATCCGTCGCACGAGCGTTCACTTCGGCACGGGCACGCGCATCGGCCCGCAGACCTGGCGTGCGATCGAAGACGCCGGTGACCCGTTCTTCCGCCAGAGCCAGTGGAGCATGGGCATCAGCGCGATCCTCGGACGCGCGCAGAGCTTCGTCGGCTCGGGCCCGGCGTACATGGCGCCCGCCAACGGCGTGAATCCGTACAACCGCTACGCTCCCCCGCCCACGTCGGGCTATCGCATGTCGACCACGCGCGAGCGTCGCAGCTCGCCGATCGGCACGATCCTGTGCCTCGGCATCGGCGCGCTCGTGATCTTCGGCGGGATCGCGCTGGCGCGGCGCGCAGCGCGCGGCGCTGGCAACGGATTCAACGGCGGCTATGGCTCGCCGTCGGGCCCTGGACCGTACGGCGGACCTCAGGGACCCGGTTATGGACCCGGCTATGGTCCGGGCTACGGCCCTGGCTACAACAACGGAATGTCGCCCGTGGCTGCGGGCGTCGCGGGCGCGGCGGTCGGTGGTCTCGCGGGCTACGCGATCGGGCGCGCGATGGACGATCACGGCCCGAGCGAGACGTACACGACGACCACGTACGAGACGCCTTCGGGCTCGGACTATGGCTCGGGCGGCAGCTCGTACGACGCGGGTGGCAGCAGCTCGGGTTGGGACTCGGGCGGCGGTGACTCGGGTGGCGGCGGCTTCGACGGTGGCGGCGGCGGCGACTGGTAGTCGCGACTGCGTCGCTGCGTTCGGGGAGCGCAGCTGCGTCGCGAAGTGAACGATCTCTGGCGCTTGCCTCGCGGCTGTCACAAAAGCGCGCAGTGAACGAAATCACGCTTGCGTGATTCGCCAGTTGTGACAATCTCCCTCTTGCAGCGGCAAGCTGAGGCGGTCCCCCCCCCACGCCACCTTGCCGCTGTTTTACTTTCTCCCCCTCGCGATCGAGCAGCTCACTCCGCTGCAGCGGACGCGAGGGCGGCTATCAGCCTTCGCCGGGGCAGCGCCAACCGAGCGACACCGCGCGAAGCACGGGCGACGCGACGGGCATGCTCGTCGGGTTGAACGTCACCGTGAGGCGCGCGAATCGACCGGGGTTGGTCATGCCGAGCATGCGTAGTTTGCTCTGGATATCGACCGGCGAAGTGTCTCGCGTGGTCGTGGCGAGCGCGATGGACGCAGCCGAGCCGAGCCCCACCATCGTGTCGGCGAACTGAACGTTGAACACGAGCGAAGTGCCCGGCGGAAGGTTCGCGTCCCAGCGGAGCTCTGCCCAGAGCGCGCGATCGCACGCGCTGAAGAGCTCGGTGTACGTGCCGGTTCCGATCACGAGTCGGCGAACGGCGCCGGTGAAGTCCGTGTACGTGTACACGCGATTGGGGCCGTCGAACGTGTCGGCGGCGTTGGTCGTGGGGTTGTAGCGGAGCAGCGGGCCCGGATCGGACGTGGCGACCCAGAGCAGGCCAGCGCGATCGGCGCCGATGGCGCTCGAGTTCCACGCGCGCGGGACCATGCGCATCGTGATCGCGGCGGCAGGGATGTTGGCGTTGGGCGCGAACGCGTCGGCGTCGAAGTGAAACAGCCTGAACGGGTTGCCCGACATGGGGGCCCACACGCGGTTCATCGGGTCGACGGTCACGCCAGAGCCGACGAAGGTTCCGAAGGGAACGCCAGCGACTGCGTGCAGCTGCGCGCGCGTCCACGTGCGGGACATGGGGTCGTAGCCGATCACGTCCGAGCATCCAGAGCCCGAGAGCCAGATGCGCCCGCGAATGTCGGTGGTGATTCCGTACGAGCGCTCCCAGGTGTTCGTGCGGTTGCACTCGTTGCGAAGCGGCGAGCCGACGGCGGGCTCGGGAACGAGCGCGCCTGTGGTCGCGGTGGTGACGTTGACGGGAATGACGCCTTCGCCGAGCGCGTGCTCCCAGAGCGTTCCGTCGGGCGTCACGACAGCGCCGTATGCGCAGCGACCCATCGGTGCGGTCGCGATCACTTCGCCGGTGCGCGGGTTGAGCTTGAAGAGTCCGGCGTTGGCGGTCGCGCCGAAGTTCGCGTCTGCGCACGAGCCCACCCACGGGTAGCCCTGCGGGAAGTCCTCGTTGCCTCGATCGATCGCGATCGATCGAAGGATTGTGTTCGGCATGCCGACGTTGCTCGTCCAGAGCATGCACTCGTCTTCGCCGTACGGACGCACGTCCATCGGCCCCGAGCTCGTGTCGATCATCCCGTTGCCGTTGCGATCGACGCAGTCGCGTTGGTCCGCGGCGATCTTCGTCACGGTGCCCTGCATCCCGAAGCCTCGGTTGGCGATGTACACGTCGCCGAAGCCGTCGATCACGACGCGCGACGGCATGTTGCACGGAGACGCGTGGCAGCACATTCCGCGGCACTCGCCGGCGGCGATGCCGACGCGATAGCGAGCGATTTCGCGGGCCATCGTCGCGTCCCACTTCGAGACCGTGCTCTCGTTGGTGTTGGGCACCCAGAGGTAGTCCGCGCGTCGCGACTCTGCGCGAACGAGCAGTCCGCCCGAGGGTTCGTCGTACTCGACGCCGCGTCGTCCCTCATCGGAGAAGGGCCTTCCGCCCATGCCGCCGACGGAGGTGGTCATGCACGCGGGGTCGCACTCGCACCGCGCGACGTCGCTGATCGACCGGCACATGCGCGTGGTCATGTCGCACGAGTCGATGGTGCACCGGTTGCCGTCGTCGCACTCGTCGTCGATCGAGCAGCGCGTCGGTCGAACGACGTCCGCGGGCGCAGCTCCGTCGGTGGTCGTCGATCCGTCAGGCAAACTGCCGTCGACGGGGATCGGTCTGCGATCGACGCTCGAGTCGACGGCGTCGATCGGCGTCGGGTCCGAGCAGTGTGCGAGCACACATGAAATCAATCCGAGGGACGCGAGCAGTGCTCGGCGCATGACAACGCTCCATGCAAAAGGGGGCGAACGTGGAGGGGTCGCGACGCTCCGCGACGTGCTCGAAGTCTATCCCGAAATTCACCGAGCCTCTGTGACATTCCTGCGCGGACAGCGGTCAGCCGGGTCCCGTCGGGCAGCGCCACGCGAGCTCGATCGTGCGCAGCGTCGGCGCGCCGACGGGGACGCTCGACGGCGTAAATGCCACGCTCACGCGGACCCAACGCGCGGGCGCGACGCCGGCGAGGCGAAGCGCCTCAGTGAGATCTGCCGGAGAAATCGCTGGAGGAACAACAGCCAGCGCCACGGGCGTCGCGGACGCGAGCGCTTCGAGCGTCGCCGCGGTGCGGAGCGAAAACGAGAGCGCTGTTCCCGCGGGGGTCTCGGCGTCCCAGACGAGCTCGGCGAGCTGCGGGGCGGAGCAGCCTGTGTCGATGGCTTCGCTGTGCGTCGCGGAGCCGAGCAGCAGTCGACGAACGCCGCCCGTGAAATCCGTGTACGTGTACACGCGCTGCGGGCCATCGATGCGTTCGATCGATCGCGTCGCGGGGTCCACGCGCAACAGGGGCGAGAGGGTCGAGTACGACGCGACCCAAATGGCGCCGAGTCGATCTGCGCCGACCGCGCTCGGAGAAAATCCGTTGAGGTCCCCGACGGCCAACGGGATCGTGGTGATCTCGTCGGCCGGGACGGTCGCGTTGCGCACGAACGCGTCGGCGCTCCACGCGAAGAGCTTCGGCGGCGTTCCCGAGGAGGGCATCCAGAGGCGGTTGGCGTTGTCGACGGTGATCCCGAGCCCGGCAGAGCGGGCGCCCATCGCGCGGAGATCCACGCGGGTCCATGCGCGAACGCGCGGGTCGTACCCGAGCGCATCGGCGCACGAGAGCCCCGAGAGCCACAGGCGGCCGTTGAGGTCTGCGGTGACGCCGTAGCTCGTCGCGCCCGAGCACGTGCGCCCGAACGCAGTCGGAACAGCGACGAAGGTTCCGACCGTTCCGGAGTACGGGTTTACGGGGGTCAGTCCGCGCGCGTACGAGTGCTGCCAGAGCGTTCCGTCGGGGGTGACGATCGCTCCGTACGCGCAGCGGTCGAAGGCCACGCGTCGAATCGTCGCGCCCGTGCGCGGGTCGAGCTGAAAGAGCCCTGCGTTGCTGAGCCCGGTGAGGTTTGCGCACGCGCCCACCCACGGGTAGCCGTTGGGCGTGGACTCGTCGCCGCGATCGATCGCGAGCGAGCGGAGGACCGCGTTGACGGGGCCGACGTCGGCGGTCCAGAGGACGCACTCGTCCTCGCCGAACGCGAGGACATCCATGGGGCCGGTGCTCGTGTCGATCGTTCCGTTCGCGTTGCGATCGACGCAGTCTGCGCGGCGCGCGGCGATCTTGGTGACCGTGCCTTGCATCTGGAAGCCGCGGCTCGCGATGTACGCGTCACCGCGCGCGTCGACGACGGTGCGCGACGGCATGTTGCAGCCGTTTTCCCAGCAACAACGGCCGAGGCACTCGCCGCTCGACGCGCCGACGCGATACCGCGCGAGCTCGCGTCGCGTGCGCGCGTCCCATCGCGAGATCGTGCTCTCGTTGGTGTTGGGGACCCACAAGAAGTCGTGCTCTTCTTGTTCGACGACGGTCGTGAGTGCGCCCGCGTCGGTGACGACGAGGGACGTCCCTCCTTCGGTGCTCGCGTCGATCGCCCACGCTGCCGCGTCCGAGCCCGAGGCGCGCGAGACGCAGCCGGGAGCGCAACGACAGAGCGTCGGGGCCGCGAGGTGAACGCACGTTCGTCGGTCGACGCACTCGGAGATCGTGCACGGGTCGTCGTCGACGCAGGGCGTTCCGTTGCAGAGCAGCACGCGAACGTCGGCCGTGCTCGCGTCGATCGGCCTCCGTGCGTCCCACGGCTCTTGCTCGATGGGCGGCTCGCGGGTGCACCCAGTCACAGCGATCGCGACGGATGCAGCGGCGAGCGAACACGCGAGCGGACCGGGACTGCGCAACGACCGCCATCGTGCCGTGCGCGGCGTCGATGTTCAACGGCTCGGCGGTGAAGACGTGCGCGGGACTGTCGACGGGCGGGCAGATCCGCCGGTGTTCGGCGCCAGCGCGTGCGCAGGAGCGCCTCGCGGCGCTGGCCATCCGTGCGTGCTGAAGGTCGCGCGCCGACGCGCTATGGTCCGCGCGTGCAGAGCGAGATGGAAGTCGACGCCGTCGATTCGAGTGAGTCCGACGAGCGTGTGTGTTGTCCCGATGATTTGTGCACCGGCGCGCTCGATTCGTCGGGGTTGTGCGGGACGTGCGGGAGGCTCTTCAGCCAGTACGCGCGCAGCGCGCGCGACGACGCGAACGAAGCGCGCGCGGAAGCGAACGAGGGCGACCGCGAACGCGGTTCGTCACCGGCGGATGCCATGCCCGAGGCCGCGGAGCTTCGTTCGATGGAGACCGAAAACGCTGACGAAGCGGACGAGCGCGTGTGTTGTCCGAACGATACGTGCACCGGCGCGCTCGATCGCGAAGGTGTCTGTGGGACGTGTGGGCAGAAGGCGACGAGCGCTTCCGAGGGCTGAAGCGAGCCGCCCGCGGTGCGTCGTGGTGCGCTGTTGATTTGCGCGGCGCAGCATCGGCTCGAGGCGTTGTGATCGCGTGCGTTGGTTGCGCGGCGGTGGGAGACTCGGGGGGTGGAGTTCTTTCTCCTCGTCGCTGCGCTCTCGGTCACGGCGGTGCTGTCGATTCCGTGGGTGCTCGCGTATTCGCGCCGTCAGCAGACGCGTGGAAGATGGCCGCAGACGATCACGAGGACGCACACGTCCGAGCGCACGGGCGCAGGGGCGTATCGGGCGCGAAGCGTCGACGTCGAGCGCGTTGTGTCCGTCGAGACCGGCGCGCCGTCGTCGGTCGCGCGCGGCGCGAGGCAAGCGTTTTCTGCGGCGTCCGCGATGTTCATCGGCGGCGTGTTGTGCGGAGCGTGGGTTCCAGTGTCGCTGTGGCTCGGCAACAAGATCCCGCTTCACGACGACCTGACGGTGGCGTACGGGGCAGGGTTCGGTGTCGCGGTTGGTTGGATGGCTGCGGCGCTCTCGCAGTTTCACGCGGCGTGGGATCGCTGGGAGCCTTCGTACGACATCGCTGCTTCGGAGACCGCTGCGGCGTTTCGACTTTCGGTGCTCGCGGCGATCGCGTCGCTCGCGGCCGTGGGGATCACGCGCGCGGTGTACGGCGTGACGGCGACGCTCGTTCCGCTTTGGTTTTCGCTGTACGCGGTGGGGAGGGCTGTCGCGTCGGCTCGCTCGCTGCGCGCGCTCGCGCCGCTCTATGCGCGCGCGGAGGCCAACGAGCACGCGCGTCGCGCGCGGGTGACGAAGGCCGCAGAGCAGGTCGACGAGGTGCTCGAGACGGAGACGGACGACGCGACGAGCGAGTCCGCCGACGAGCCGAGCGAAGATCGCAGCGGCGTGCGGGTGGTGCTCGCGGAGGGATCCACGGGCGAGGGCCCCGATGTCGACGACGAGCGGGCGGTGGTCAACGGCGCGCGCAGAATGGGGTAGAACCCTGCGCCGTGAGCCTTACAGGAAAGCAAAAGCGCCATCTGCGCTCGCTCGGAAACGCGTTGCAACCAGTAGTTCGCCTGGGAAAAGACGGCGTCGACGAGGGTGTCGTGCGCGCGGTCGACGTCGCGCTCGAGCGTCACGAGTTGATCAAAGTGAAGCTCGGCTCGGGCGCGGACGAAGATCGCCACGAGGCAGCGGAGTTTCTCGCGACCCAGACGAAGAGCGACGTCGCGCAGGTGATGGGGGGCACGATCCTGCTGTATCGAAGGCACCCCAAGGAGCCGAAGATCACGCTTCCCGGACCGTGAATTGTGCGAGAAATACGCGGTACGAATTGACTTTGTGCGGTAACTGGGCAACACCGCGCGCTCCCCATTGATGTCATTCGATTCACTGTCGCTCCGCGACGAACTGTTGCGCGCGGTGCGCGCAGCGTCCTACGAGACGCCTACTCCCATTCAATCCAAGGCGATTCCGCCGGCGCTCGAAGGGCGCGACGTTCTCGGTTGCGCGCAGACCGGGACGGGTAAGACGGCTGCCTTTGTCCTTCCGACGCTCCAGCGCGTGATGCAGAGCGTCGGTGATGTTGCTCCCAAGGGGCCGCGGCCCGTTCGCGTGCTGGTGCTCACGCCGACGCGCGAGCTCGCGGCGCAGATTGGCGAGACCTTTCGCGACCTCGGGAAGTTCCTCCCGCTTCGCCACACGGTGATCTTCGGCGGCGTCGGCTACGAGCCTCAGGACCGCGCGCTTCGCGGCGGCGTCGACGTGCTCGTCGCGACCCCCGGCCGACTGATCGATCAGCTCCAGCGCGGGATGGTCTCGCTCGCGAAGGTCGAGGTCCTCGTGCTCGACGAAGCGGACCAAATGCTCGACATGGGGTTCATCCACGACGTTCGGCGCATCGTGGCGAAGGTTCCCTCGGTGAGGCAGACGTTGTTCTTCTCGGCGACGATGCCGCCGTCGATTCGCTCGCTCGCGGACGAGTGGCTGAAGAGCCCCGTCGAAGTGAGCGTCGCGCCGCCCGCGACGACCGCCGAGCGCGTCGAGCAGCACTTGTACTTCGTCGAGACGCCCGACAAGCGCTCGCTCCTCGAGTCGCTGTTGTCGCGCTCGGACGTGACGCGCGCGCTCGTGTTTTCGCGTACGAAACACGGGGCGAACAAGATCGCGCGATGGCTCGAGAGCGCGGGCATCCGCGCCGAGCCCATTCACGGAAACAAGTCGCAGAACGCGCGGACGCGCGCCCTCGCGAGCTTCAAGAGCGGCACGACGCGGGTGCTCGTCGCGACCGACCTCGCGGCGCGCGGGCTCGACATCGACGAGGTGTCGCACGTCGTGAATTTCGACCTGCCGAACGTCCCCGAAGTGTACGTGCACCGCATCGGTCGCACCGCGCGCGCGGGCGCCGAGGGCGTTGCGTGGTCGTTCTGCAACGAAGAAGAGCGCGAGTACCTGCGCGACATCGAGAAGATCACGCGCCAGAAGATCCCGGTCGTCGACGATCATGCGTGGCGATCGAACGTTCCGTTTGCGGTCGATACGCGCGGAGCGCGTCCGCAGGGCAACGGCGGCGGACGACCGAACAACGCGCAGCCGCGCAGGGTCGAGTCGCGCCCCGGCGGCGGTGGCGGCGGTGGATCGCGTGGTGGCGAGCCGCGTCGCGATCACGCACCGAGGCGCGACGCAGCGCCGAGGCCCAACGAGCACGCGCGACGCGACGATGCACCGAGGCGCGACGATGCACCGAGGCGCGATGACGCCCCGAGGCGCGACGGCGGAGGCCGCACGCACGAGGGCGGCGCGCGCACGAGCGGAGGCGCTCCGAACAACGCGGGCCGCGGTCACGCAGCGCCTGCGAACGCGCCGCGTCCTGCCGGTGGACACCCGAACAACGCGCGCCCTGCGCCCGCGGCGAAGCCGCGCGACGGTGGCCGCGACGGCGGCCGTGACAGCGGTCGTGACGGCGGTCGTGACGCGCGCGATTGGCGCGGACCTGCTCCGCACAAGCCCCCGCCCCGCGCGGACTGAACCGCGGTTCAACGGGGGCTAGCGCCGCGGGCACACAGAATCAACTGCGCTGTCAGTTGGCTGGGAACGCGGTCCAGCCCGTCGTCCAATCGGCTGTGCCGGTCGCGCCGGGGGCGACGGCTCCGACGTACGTCGCGGTCGCGTCGAAGCCCGCGGGGGGCGTCGCGCCGCCCGTGGCTGCGGGCGACGCCATCGCTGGGGCGAACACGGGGGCGGTGCGATTCGTGGCCATGGGGAGCAGCGGATCGGCGTCGAAGCGGTTCATCCACATGGCGTCGCGGAAGAACATGTTTTCGTCGAGCGCGGGCGTGCCCTCGGCGGCGGACGACGAGAGGTCGGTGAAGTGCGTCGTTCCGTCGGTGCCGTTGCGGAAGAAGATCGAGTTGCGGATGAAGAGCGTCGCGGGCGTCGCGCGTGCAAGCGCCACGGTGGCGTTGTCGATCACGTCGACGGCGCCCTGCTTGTAGTCCATCACGATGGCGTTGTGGATCGCGGCGGCCGTTCCGCGGCGCAGGACGATGCCCGGCTGCGTGTAGGGCTCTGCGCCCTCGGCGCCGACGACGGTGAGGTTGTAGATCGTCGGCGACGAGCGCGGCGTCGCGTCGTTGTTGGCGCCGTTGTTGTCCGCTTCGATGCCGCGCGGGTCGCTCTCGCCCGAGGTGGGCGGCGACTGGATCACGACGAACTGCGCGCGGCCGTTCCACCCGAAGTCCCAGTCGAGGCCGTCGTCGTCTTGCTGGGTCGAAATGAGGTGCCGCGCGTCGTGCGTTCCTCCGAAGAACTCGAACGCGTCGTCTGCGGCCTGGTGGACCTGCACGAAATCGATCGTCGTCTGCCGTCCGCAGCCGCCCGTGGTAAGCCCGTTGAGCTCGTTGCCCATCGAGAGGCCCTGTCCGGCGAACTCGATGCGCACGTAGCGAACGGTCCCGCAGTTGTGCTCGGCGTCCGCGCCGCCGTAGTTACCGCGCGCGTCCGTGGCCTCGATGCCTTCGACGTTGTTCGTCCCCATCGCGACGCCGGTGCCGGTCACGTTGATGGGCGCTGCGCCGAGCAGGACGAGACCCGCCCAGTCTCCCTGGCGGCGCATGCCCGCGGGGTTTGCGCTCGTGAACACGATGGGTTGATTTCGTGTGCCTTGCGCGTCGATGCGCGCGCCGCGGGTGATGACCAGCGCGGCGCCCATGCCGAGGCCGATGACGCGCGTTCCGGGGCGGATCGTGAGCGTTCCTCCGCGGACGAACGTGAGCCCGGTGAGGCGGTACGTGCGGTTGCAGTCCCACGTGCGGTCGCCCATGAGGTCGCCCGCGGGGACCATCTCTTCCATCGGGCTCGCGGGGCACGTCGGCGACGGAACGTCGCTCGGGATCGGCGTGTCGGTCGGCGCTGGCGTGTCGGTCGGCGCTGGCGTGTCCGTCGGCGCGGGGGTGTCCGTCGGCGTCGGGACGTCGTCCATCGTCGCGTCCATCGGCTGGACGTCTGCGGGCGTCGTGTCGCTCGGAACGTCCGCAGGCGGGTTCTGGACGTCCATCACCTCCATGCGGCCGGGGCAGCCGGCGACGAAGGCGACGAGCGAGAGCAGCGCGAACGGTGCGCGAAGGCGAAGCGAGTTCGGTGTGTGCATCGTGTAGACGTTTCTCCGAAGGGGGACACGGTGAGCGACGCAGAGCGCGTCGCACGCGCACGGTTTGTGACAGACGCTCGTGTCGCGACCGCGGACCGCGCGAGAGTTGTGCGCGACGAGTTGGTGACGAGCGCGCAACGCGGTTGACGGAAGCGCGGTCAATAGTTGAGCTGCGCGCGGAGCGCGAACGCGGCGCCCGCGAGGCGCTCTTCGATCACGATTCCGCCTTGGCGCAGGAGCACTGGTTGCCCGAGGACGTTCTTCGCGGTGAAGCGAAGGTTGAACCGCTCGGACGGGGTCCAGTTGAACGCGAGGTCGAGCTGGTGAAAAGTGTCTTGATAGATGTCGGGCAGCCCGAACGAGCCCGCCTCTTCGAGCCGCGACGCGTACACGTTGTAGAAGGCGTACGCGGCGATCGGAAGCGAGGTCGGCGCGAACCCGAGGACGACGTTGGCGACGACGGGCGACTGTCCGCCGAGCGGCCTGCGCGTGTTGGTGAGCAAGAACGTCGAGCCGCCGCAGGAGTCCGCGGGGATGTTCACCTCGGACCACGAGAGCGAGACGTTTGCGGCGACCGAGAGCGCCGAGAGCGAACGATGCACGCGGCCCATGGACAGGCGCGCCTCGAGCTCACCGCCGACGACGACGGCGTCCCTGGCGTTGCAGTAGGTGAGGGACGACGACGAGCCCTGGGCGTTGTTCACCGTCTCGATCGGATCCGAAAACGACTTGGCGAACGCGCTGATCGCGAACAGCTCGCTGCCGCCGAGGAAGTACTCCCAGCGAAGGTCGACGTTGTGAATGTTGGCCGTGCGCAGCTGCGGGTTTCCCGTGATGAGTCGATTGCGAACGACGTCGGGAAACAGAAACGGCGCGAGCTCGCGAAACAGCGGGCGACCGACGGTGGCGCCATAGTTCGCGCGGAGGCTCATCGCGGGGTTGAGCTCGACGACGAGCCCGAGCGCAGGGAGCACGTTGACGTCCGTGCGATCGGTGCAGTTCGGGAGCGCGCCTGATTCGCTGCGAGTCGTGCGGCATTGGATCGATTGTTCGGTCGCGAACGGCGAGGCCGAGAGCACGAACTGGCGGTAGTACTCGACGCGCGCGCCCGTCGCGAAGCGGAGGCGATCGTTGAAGAGCTTTCCGTCGATGCGCGCGTACGGAGCGAGGTATTGGGCGCTTCCGCGGTAGCTGTCGTTGGGCTGCGTGTACTCGCGAAGGTCGACGGCGGTGCCGATGTTGTCGGGCGCGAGGATCGCGTTGGGGGTTCGAAACGCGAGGTCCGGGTCGTTGTTGCCGGGCGCTTCTTCGTAGGTAAATCGACGCGCTGTGAAGTCGCGACCCGTGAAGCGCGAGAGCGCTCCAGCGCGAAGGACGAGCGGTCCTGCGGGCGCTGTGAAGTCGAACGACGCGCCGCCCTCGAGCTGCGTGAGGCCTGTGTAGATCCGGTCGATGCCGCCCGTTCCGAACGCTGCGCGCGGACGAGACGGGTCGTCGAGCGAGTACTTGAAGAAGCGCGTGTCGGGCTCGCCGCGGGCGGACGCAGACACGAAGCCGCTCCAGCGAAACCGTCCGCTTCGCGTGGTCGATCCGCGGTGGTCGCCGTTGAGCTGCGCGAAGAAGAGCGTTCGTTGCACGGCGCGCTGCACGCGCGTCGTCTGGTCGCTCCCCGCGTCTTCGCTGAAGCCCGTTCGAAGCGCGGCCTCGTCGGTCGTCGCTTGGTTGAAGAGCCCGACGAACGAGAGGTCGTGGTCCGCCGCGGGGCTGAACGAGAGCGTGGCGAGGGCGCCCCACTGGATGTCGAGCTGCGTGCCTGTGTACTGCGCTCGCTCGCGTTCGACGACGGTCGCGTTCGCGCCTTCGCCTTCGAGGCGCGTGCGCGAGACGGCCCCGAGGCGCGCGCGCGTCGTCGCTCCGTAGGTGAGCGCGAGGAGATAGCCGAAGGGGCGACCTGCGATTCGCGAGGTGTTTCCCAGCTGAAGCGCGAGCGATCCGTTGGGGAACGTGATGTCCCTGAAGATGCCCCACCGCGTGGGTAGGGAGCGCGCCGCGGCGGCCACTTGCTCGCGGGTGATTCCGTCGAGGCCCGGGACGAGCGCTCGGCGCGGGACGCTCGCGGGGAGCGCGCGCGTTCCGTCGTCGATCCCGAGGAAGTCGAGCGCGCCGCCGTCGTACCGCAGCGCGCCGAGGCCGCCGTTGGCGAGGGATTGTTGAATATGTGTGAGCGAATCGAAGCCGAGCGACCCGCTCGCTTGCATCGTGAAGCGCTCTGGAAAATCCCTGGTCGCGATCTGCAGCGACCCGCCGGCCCAATCGCCGGGCAGCTCGGGCATGAAGCTCTTGACCACGCTCAGGCTGGTGAGCAGCGACGCGGGAAACAAGTCGAGCTGAACGCCGGGCACATCGGGGTCCGTCGGCGGAAGCGGGACGCCGTTGAGCATCGCGTTGACGTAGCGCCCGCCGAGTCCGCGGACGACCGCGTAGCGCCCGTCGGCGATCGAGACGCCCACGACGCGACGAACGGCGTCGCTCGCGGCGGCGTCGGGCGCGCGCGCGATCTCTTGCGCGGACACGCTGTCTTGCACCGCAGCGCTGTTGCGGCGGATCGCGATTTGCGTCGCCGCTGTGTTGCGGTCGGCTCTGCCCGTGGTGCGCGCTTCGAGCGTGGGAGTGCGCGCGTTGACGGGGAGCTCGACGTTGAGCTGCGTGTTTTCTCCCGGGCGAACTTGCACGCGGTCGAAGCGAATCGTGCGGTAGCCGGGATACACCACGCGGATCGTGTAGCGACCGGGCGGGAGGTCGAACGAGAAGTTTCCTGAGGGGTTCGTGCGCGTGCGGTGACGGGAGCCGACGGCGACGACGAGCGCGTCGATGATCGGTTGTCGCGAGGCCTGATCGACGACGCGTCCGGACAAGCCCGTGTGCGTGGCGGCGACCGCGGGCTCGTCGACGACGCCGAACTCGCTCGCGTCCGCGAGGTCGCCGCTGAGCACCGGGCGCGCCGGTGGTTGCGGTTGCGCGGGCTGCGAAGGCTCGGGTGCTTGTTGGGCGGCGTCGGCTGCGGTCGACTGCGCGTCGTCGCTCGCGGGGGCGGGCGTTGGCTGCGATGCGTCTGTGGAAGAGGGAGCGGCGTCGGCCGCGTCGGGCGCGCCTGCGTCGAGGCTCTGCGCGCTCGCGTTGTGCGCGACGAGGAGGGCGACGAGCGCGGGGGTCGAACGAGCGAGGGAGAGTCTCTTCACGGCGGCTCTGGGGGTGAGAGCTCGCGGTGATCTCCCGCCTGCGTCGTGGCGACGCGAACGGGCGACGCCACGAGCTTCGAGGGCTCAGGGGAGGTTCGTGAGTTCGAATGGAAACGGGATGACGTAGCGGATGCGAACGGCGAGGCCTTCGACGATGTACGGGCGAAATCTCCAGCGGAGCGCGGCCTGGCGAGCGACCTCGCGGAGCTCTTCGGGGCCTCGCAGCGCGACGGCCTGCAGCACCGTTCCCTCTTCGCCGATGATCACGCCGACGAGGACCGTTCCCTGAACGCCGTTGGCGCGCGCGGTGGCGGGGTACTCTGGCGTCGGTCGCTCGAGCGGAACGAGTGGAGGGCCGTCTTCGGGCACTGGAATCGCGCCGGATCGACCGATGCGCTCGCCGATCCCCGAGTCCGCCGGAGCGACGCCTGCGTCTCGCGCTGGTCCTCCGTTGCCGTTGCCGCCGAGGGCGGTGCGCGCACCAGTATTCGAGATGTTGCCGCCGCGGTAGTCGGTGTTGTCGCCGGTGGGCATGCGAAAGCCGCCGCTTCCGGTGCCGCCCGCGGCCGTGAGGATGGGCGGCGGCGCTGCGGAGGGAGGAGGCTGCTGTTGTTGCTGCGGTCGTGGTTCGGGACGACGCGCGGCGATGCGCGGCCGCTGCGGAACGACGGGCGTCGGCGGCTGACGCGGCGGCGGAGGCGGGGGCGGCGGCGCGTCGAAGTGAACGACGCTCGCGATGCGACGGCGCGCTTCGGGAGAGACGCCGAGCGTCACTGCGAAGACGCCCACGAGCCCGAGCCCGACGTGAACGAGGATCGTGCCGATCCAGCCGGACGCGCTCTGTTTGGCGAAGACCGTGCTCTCGGCGCGCGATCGATTCGAGTCGCCCTGGCCCAACGGCGCGGGCGGTGTCGACGCGGGCCCAGCGGCGGGTGGCTTCGCGTCGGGTGAGGTGCTCACCGCGCAGCTCCGTGTTCGGCTTCCGCGGGCTGCGTCGTTTGGATCGCGAACTTGGTCACGCCCGCGAGGCGAATGATGTCGATCGCCTGCGTGACGCGGCCGTGCGGCGTCGTTCGATCGGCGTTGATGATCGCGCGGAGCTCGGAGTTTTGCGCGAGTCGCGTCTGCATCCGCGTGCGCAGGCCTGCTTCGTCGACGGGTTCGAGGTCGACGAACATCTGCCCTGCGCCGTTGATGCTCACGTTGGCGACGGCGACGGTCTGGGTGTCGCTCGCGGATGCGGCCTCGGGCAGGTCGACGGGGATCGACTGCGAAGTGATGTACTTCGCGGTGACCATGAAGATGATCAGTAGGACGAGGCAGATGTCGACGAACGGGGTCACGTTGATCCCGGTGATCCCGTCGTCCTCGCCGCTCATGCTCGCGCCGCCAGCCATGGGTGTGCTCCTCGCGTGGTGATCTGTGGGGGGATTTTCTGCGTGAATCGAAGCTCACGCTTGCGCAGGAACGGCGGGCGCAGGCTCGCGCGCGATCGTCGGCGCAGGGCGCTCGATGATGCGGACGAGGTCGACGCGGTGCTCTCGGAGCTCGCGGTCGTGCAGGGCGTGGGCGTGGCTGAGCACGAGCTGCGTGAGCGTCTCGGTGAGGTTGAGCTGCTGCTTCACGATGCGCTGGAAGTAGTTGAACGCGGCGACCGCCGGGATCGCGACGAGCAGGCCGACGGCGGTGGCGACGAGGGCTTCGGCGATCGTTCCCATCACGCGGGAGGTGGCGGCTTGCGCGGCGGCTTGCGCGGCGGCGGCGGTGCGCCCGGTGGGGGCCTTGAGCGCGTCGAACGACTGAATGATGCCGATGACCGTTCCGAAGAGACCGACGAACGGCGCGTTGTTTCCCACGGTTCCGAGGAAGGCGAGGTTGCGCTCGAGCGACGGTCGAACCCGCGCGAGCTCCGAGTGCATCGCCTTTTCGCGCGCTTCGGGGCCGTCTTCATCGTGGTCGAGCCCAGCGAGCGCGACGAGCGCCGCGGGTGAGGGTGAAGCGCGCAGCGCAGCGCGAGCGCCTTCGAGTTGGCCCTGGCGCAAGAGCGAAGCGACCTTGCGCCCGAGCGCGCCGAGGTCGTCGCGGAGCGATCGAAAGTAGCGCCAACGCTCGATCATCACGCCGATCGAGAGCACCGACAGCGCGATGAGCACCCACATCACCCACTCGGCGCCGAGCAGCGCGAAGCGCGTGAAGATCGCGATCAACCCTGAGTTCGCGGCGAGTCCGACGTAGTGCATGACTGAAGCTCCGTGTGCAGCCCCGACGCGCACGTCGCGAGCGGCAAGCGGTGGTGTACCGAGGGCCGTTGTCACGGGCGTGTTGCCGACGTGACGTCGGCGAAACTGACGAATGCGGCGTGTGACGAGGACGTGACGATCGGTGACGAAACGTCGCGCGTCGCGCCCAGCGCAGTCCGGTACAGTGGCGAGCGCCGATGACAACGACCGCCCCGTCGATGCGCAGCCCCGCCCTCGTTTTGCTCGCGCTCGTCGCGGGATGCAATCCGTGTGGACCGCCGCCGAGTCGTCCCTCGGACGCGGGAGCGCGGGTGCGGAGCTCGACCGCGACGCTCGGCGCCGCGGTGTTCGCGCCGGAGCTGTACGCGCGCGCTGGAGATCGCGTGTTGGTGGGATCGGACGGCGCCCGGTTGGTGTTTGCGTCGACCGACGACGAGCGCGGCCGGCGACCGCTGCGGGGCGCGATCGTCGACATGGGCGAGCACGGCGCCGACTCCAACGGCGACGGGCTCGTGTGGTGGCGCACGGGCGTGATGCTCGCGGATGGAACCTTCGCGCCCCTCGTCGCGAGCGTCGTCGGCGAGATGACGTGCCCGAGCGGCGCTGCGGGGGTGAAGATCCTCGGAGACGTCGGCGCGGCGAGGCTCGAGACCCACCTGTGCCCGCAGCCGCGCGGCGCGTTTTCGATCGAGACGCGCGCGCTGCGAGGGCTCGCTTCGGGCACTGCAATCGCAGACGAATTGAATACAGGTGCGTCCGTGCTGTACGCCGATCGCGTCGGCGAGCGCTTCGAAGACCGCGTCGAGACCGAGTGGCTGGCGTTCGGTGAAGCGTCGGTGAGCGCCGCGCTCGAGTTCGATCGGTCGCGACTGGTCGAGCGCAAGGTGATTCGGATCGCGGCGGAGGTCTTTCGCGCCGAGGCGCGGGTTCGATGGGACGGATCGCGCGCGCTGCGGACGTTGCATGTGGCGAGAGGAGGCGTTCTCGACGCGATCGCGAAGGTTCGCGGCGCAGCGCGAGGACAGCCGCGGGCGACGGTGCAGTTCGCGAGCGCGCAGGGCGGATCGATCGTGCTCCGCGACGACCAAGGCGAGGCGATCGGAACGTTCGACGTGCGGGCACGCTCCGCGACACTGCGACTACCGCCGAGCTTCGGCTCCACGCTCGATGTGCGCGATCACGCGGGGATCACGCGGGCTGCGCGGCAGCGGATCACCGGAACGATCGCCGCGGGCGCCGCCCGATTCGGCGTGATTCGCGCGACGTTTGTCGACGACGCGGGTGAAGCTGCGCCGACGAAGATCATCGTTCGCGGGATCGATGGGACCCCGGACCCGACGTTCGCGAGCACCGAGCGCCGCGCAGCGTCGCACGGGACGGTGTACGCGCTCGACGGGTGGGCGGAGCTCCCGGTGCACGTCGGGCGCTATCGCGTGATCGGTACGCGCGGGCCTGCATTTTCGCTGGTCGTTCGCGAGGTCGACGTCGCGGATGGCGCCGTCGTCGAGGTGCGCGACCGGGTCGTCCGTGAGCTCGACACGTCGAGATACATCGCGGGCGACTTTCACTTGCACGCCGCGCCGTCGCCGGACTCGAGCGTGTCGCTCGCCGCGCGCGTCTCGTCGCTCGTGTGCAACGGCGTGGAGGTCGCGGTGGCGACCGATCACAACGCGGTGACCGACTACGGGCCGACGGTTCGCGCGCTGGGGCTCGAGGAGCGCATCGCGACGATCGTTGGTGACGAGCTCACGACAACAGGGACACTGCTCGGACACTTCAACGTGTTTCCGTTGACGGGCAACGGATACGGCGCCGCGCTGCCGTACCACGACGTGACCGCGAGCGAGATCATCGCGAACGCGCGCCGCGCGGGGGCGAGCGTCGTGCAGGTCAATCACGCGCGGATGGCGCCGCGGATCGGGTACTTCGATCTGACCGAGTTCGACGCGCGGACGGGGCGAGGGAGCGCGCGGTTCGCGGGCGGGTTCGACGCGTTCGAGGCGTTCAACGGGATGTTTCTCGAAGAGCCCGAGCGCGTGCGCGAAGGCGCGAGGGACGTCGTTGGGCTCGCGCGCGCAGGCGTTCGCGCGGGCGTCACGGGAAACAGTGACTCGCACCACCTCGTCTTCGAAGAAGCGGGCTGGCCGCGCACGTACGTCCGAGCGTCGCCCTCGCCGGTTTCCGCGCGCGCGACCCGCGCCATGGAGGGCATTCGCATGGCGAAGACGACGGTCTCTTCTGGGCCGCTCGTCGAGCTGTGGGTCGACGACGTCGAGCCAGGCGAGAACGTGTTGCGCTCGGGCGGCGCGCGTCGTGTTCGCGCGCGTGTTCGCGTCAGCGCAGCGTCGTGGATCCCGGTCGAGCGCGTCGAAGTGTGGGTCAACGACACGGTTGCGTTCGAAGCCTCGGTCCCGCCGAGCGCTGGGGGCGGAGACGGAGGCGCGGCCTCGGCGGTCCGCTTCGAGCGCACGATCGATCTGTCACTCTCGGCCGACGCGGTGGTGCTCGCGTGGGCGAGCGCGGAGACGCCGATCCCCCACGTGTTGCCGCCGTACCCGCGCGCCCGCCCGATCGGGTTCACCGGTCCTGTGTGGGTCGACGCGAATGGAGATGGGGAGTTTTCGATCGCTCCAGCGAACGCCGCGACGGACGCGGGCGGTCGTTAGCGAGCGAACTTCGAATACTCGGGCGGAGTGTTTCGTCCAAGCGCGTTTGCCCGACGGGCGCGCAAATCGCGCGAGTATTTTCACGCCGTTTGTCTTTTGACAGCGCTCGCGAAGTACGAGACAAGCGCGAGCATGTCGCAGCATGCCAAATCCTCTCTCGTCGCGTTTGCGACGACTTTCGTCGCGGTGTCTTCGCTCTCGGCTGTGGCCGGCGCGCAGGACATCTCGGTCGCCAATCGCAACGCCAACCAGTTCGAAGCTGTCGCCGCGCGCGCTGAAGCGACGGACGAGCACCGTCTTCGTGCGCAGGTCGGATCGGCCATCGTCGAGGGCAACTCGCGCTCGATTTCGGCCAACGCCGCCGTTCGCTATCAGCTTCGTCGAGGCGCGAACGAGCTCACGGCCGAAGGGATCGTGAACCTCGGCTTCGCGGTCAATCCGATGATGATGGCCGCGGGATACCAGCGCAACGCAGAGAACTACCTGGTGCGCGCGCGCTACGACCGCTACTTCGGAGATAACTCGATCTGGGTAAGCCCGCTGTTCTTTCGAGATACCTTCGCGGGCTTCGCGGCGCGCGCGTCGGGGCAGGCAGGCTATCTCCGCAACTTCTACAACGACCCGGGCCGTCGCAAGTTCAAGGGCGAGTTCGGTATCGACGCGACCTACGAGATCTTGCAGTTCGGCGCGATGGTTCCCGCGCGCTGCCCCGCCGGGACGATGGCGGCGGCGATGGGAAACACCGCGGAGTGCGGCAGCTTCGCGTTCATGGGGCGCGTCTATCTCGGGTACGAAGACAACGCGTCGAGCATGTTCTCGTTCAACGCGGGCCTCGAGACGCTCGTGAATTTCCTGGGCCTCGCCTCGCCGGTCCCCGGGATGATGGGCGTCAACGCGCCGCCGGATATTCGTGTGAATTTCAACGCGGGCTTCGCCTTCAAGGTCAGCGACTTCTTCTCGGTCGGCGCTCAGTACACGCTGCGTGCGCTCGTTCAGCCGATCGGCAACAACCGCCCCGATGACCACAACCTGTTGCTGACCCTCAACTTCTCGCACTCGTTCGACGCGCCTCCGCCCGCAGCGCCTCCAGCGGCACCCGCGTGTCCGACGTGCCCGACGTGCCCCGAGCCCGCGACGACGACGCCTCCTGCCAGCGGGGCGGGCGACGCGCCGGCGACGACGCCAGCGACGACGGGTGAGGGTGCGCCTGCCACCACGCCTGCCACCACGCCTGCCACCACGCCTGCGACCACGCCTGCGACGACACCTGCCACGACGCCTGCGACCACGCCCGCAGCCGCGCCGCGCTGAGCCTCGAAGCCACGCTCTCACGAAGTCGCTCACGAAACCTCGTTCGAGCGACGACGCGCAGCGGGGTAAATCGCGGGCGGGACGGACAATGACGGGGTTGCACTTGCGCTAGGGGGCGCTCGCGCGTATGCCCATCGGCCATTTTTGCGAGCGGTCATCGATCGCACGCACAAGGAGTAGACGCACCCGTGGCCGACACGACGCCCGACAACGAGACCGCCAACAAGTCGAACTCACCCCTCGCGACCGAGCACGCTGCGGACGCCGAACGCGACGCGATCGTCCACGAGGAGGTGTCCCTGTTGACGCGCTCGCTCGAGGCGCTCGCGGCGATCGAGACGCAGTACACCGTCAGCTACGACGAAGAGCTGCTCTCGCTTCGCGATCAGATCGCCGAGGCGCGCGCGGAGGACCTTCCGCCGCTCGTGCAGCAAATGGAGCGGCTGCAGGGCATCATGGCGCGGCGCGCGGAGGTGCCCGCGGTGCGCGTGGACAAGGGCTCGCCCTACTTCGGTCACATGCGGCTCGTCGAAAATGGCCGCATGCGCGACGTGCTCGTCGGCAACGGAACGTACGTCGACACCGACCGCGGCGTCCGCATCGTCGACTGGCGCGACGCGCCGGTCTCGAAGCTCTACTACCGATACAGCGAAGGCGACGATTACGAAGAGGAGATCGCGGGGCGCACGGTCGAGGGCGTGATGTCCATTCGCCGCGCGGTCGTGATCGCCGACTCGATCCTGCGACGCGTGATCGCGCCGCAAGGGACGTTCGTTCGCAGGGGCGCGCCTCCGCAGTGGCATCGCATCGACGCGAGCTCGACCAAGCTCGCAGGAGGCCAGGGAAAGGCCGAGCGTCCTCCGGCGCTCGACGAGTACTTGATCAAGCGCGGCCGGCTCGGCGTGCGCGTCGCGGGGCGCGAAGAGCGTCACTTGCCGGACATTCCCGCGCTCATCGACAAGCGGCAGTTCGAGCTCATCTCGAAGCCCACCTCGGGCCTCGTCGTCATTCAGGGCGGCGCGGGCTCGGGAAAGACCACCATCGGCCTGCACCGCATCGCGTACCTCAATTATCAAGAGCCGCGACGCTTCAGCGCCGACAAGATGATGGTCGTCGTCTTCAATCAGGCGCTCGCGAGCTACATCTCGCGCGTGCTCCCGTCGCTCGGCGTCGAGGGCGTGACGGTGAGCACCTTTCGCGACTGGGCGATGCAGCAGCGAAAGAAGCACCTGCCAAAGCTCCCGACGGAGTACACCGAGGACACGCCGACCGTCGTCACGCGGCTCAAGAAGCACCCGGTGCTGCTTCAGCTCATCGACGAGCGCGTCGCGGACGAGTCACGCGCGATCGACCAGGGCGTGAGCAAGGCGATCGGCTCGACGCGCGACCACGAGCGCGCGGACAAGGTGTGGCGCTCGATGGCCGAGTGGCCTCCGGCGCAGCGCGTCGCGACGATGGGACTGTGGCTCCGTGGTGAGCGCGAGGTCTCTGGCGACAAGGGAAGCGGCCTCTCGAGCGACACGCGGATGGCGGTCGAAGGGGCGCTCGATCGCGTCCGTCGTCGCGCGCAGGACGTCGTGTGGGACTGGGCCGAGCTGCTCACGAACTTCAAGCTCTTGCGCCGCGCGCTGAACGAGCGCGACCCGGACGCGTTTACCGACGACGAGCTCGCGAGCGCTGTTCGCTACTGCGCCGATCGCGTGGGTCGCATCGCCGACGAGCCGGGAGCGCCCAAGGACGGCGACGACTTGGCGACCGAGGACGAAGACGCGCAGCGCGAGCGCAAGGTCAAGCCGCTGCGCACGCGGCAGGATCGCGACGACGCGCTCGATTTGCTCGACGTCGAGCAGGTGGGCGGCGACGGCGAGGGGCGTTCGAAGCGCCGTTCGCGCGACGATGACGACGATGACGACGCGGATCCGTACCGCGCGATCGACGGTCGAGACGAGCGGTCCGCGGACGATGACGTCGCGCTCGACTACGAAGACGACGCGCTCTTGCTGCGGCTCTACCAGAAGAAGCGCGGTCCGCTGCGGCGCGATCGAAAGACGGTGCTCCTCTACGAGCACGTCTTCGTGGACGAAGCGCAGGACCTCTCGCCGATGGAGCTCTCGCTCTTGCTCGACTGCGTCACGCCCGCGCGGAGCGTGACGCTCGCGGGCGACACCGCACAGCGTTTGCTCATGGACAACGGTTTCACGGACTGGCGCGGCGTTCTGAAGGACCTCGGTCTGCAGAGCGTCGACGTCGAGCCGCTGCGCATCGGCTATCGATCGACGGCGGAGGTGCTCGACTTCGCGCGCTTCGTGCTCGGGCCGCTCGCGGATCCCAATCCGCCGCAAGCGACGCGCTCGGGCGCGCCGGTCGAAGTGCATCGCTTCGCGGACACGGGCGCGGCGATGGCGTTTCTCGGCGAGGCGCTGCGCGGGCTGATGCTCGACGAGCCTCGCGCGAACGTGTGCGTGATCGCGAAGGATCCGGACCGCGCGGACTTGTACTACCAGGGGCTCGAGAAGGCCGAGGTCCCGAGGCTCACGCGCGTTCGCAACCAGGACTTCACCTTCAAGAACGGCGTCGAAGTGACGGACGTTCGGCAGGTGAAGGGCCTCGAGTGGGACTACGTCGTGATGGTGGACGTGACCGAGAGCATGTTTCCCGAGAGCGACGAGAACCGGCACTTGTTGCACATCGCGTCGACGCGCGCCGCGCACCAGCTGTGGGTCGTGTGCGCAGGCCGCCCGTCGAGCCTGTTGCCCGAGCGCTTCCGAGACTGACGCGATCGCGCGCGCGCTGGAAGAAGACACGCAACGACGTTCGTCCGACGATCCCTTGGAAATATCGCGGGAGACCGAGCTCGCGTGTCGCGGACGGAAGGCGTCGTCGACGTCGCGATCAACCGCGCATGCGCGCGAGCTCGTGCGCTCGTTCGCGGACGAGGGGGTCGACGTCGTGCTCGAGCTCGTGGAGCGCCCTCGTCCCCGCGGGGCCGCGAAAGAACGCTCGAAACCCAGCGAGCGCGCGCGCGACCTTGGTTTTGTGTGCGAGTGCCTCGCGCACGGCGTCGATCGCGCGCTCGTCGTCGGTGTCCGCGAGGACCTCGACGTACTCGTTGATCGCAACGCGGTTGGCGAGCGTCTTCACCTCGTGCGCGAGCCCGTCGGCGGCGTCCTGGTGAAGTCGCGACCACGGTTGTGGCTCGACGGGCGCGCCGAGCGCGCGGAGGGCGCGGCGTGATTCGAAGCGATCGCGGGGCGAGTGCCGCTCGTCGCGCGCGACGCGCTGGAGCGACTCGATGATGTCCGCCCGGCGCGCGTCGGGGCGGCGGGCCAGCTGCTCGAGCAGTTGCCTCGCGTCCGAGCGCACGGTCGCGTGCGGAGAGTCTAGGACGCACACGAGCGCCGAGGCCGCGCCGAGCCTTCCGAGCGCGCGCACCGCGGCGGTTCGAAGGTCGTGAACGCTGTCCTCCGCGGCGCGGGCGATGGCGTCGACCGTGTCCGGCGTGGAGCCGAGCGCGACGAGCTCGAACAGCGCGCGAACGCGCGACGACGCGCGCGCCTCGCTCGTGAGGACGCTCATCAAGTGTTGTCGGATCGCGTCGTCGCCCGGCCAAGACGGGAGCGGCCGCGCGACGGACACCCACGGCAACGGGCCCGGCCACGCGGCCAACGCGACGGCGAACAGCGCCGCGTCGTAGCGCGCGAGCACGAGCGCGACGTGGGCGAGCGTGTCCGCGGGCAATCGCTCGAGGGTCGCGCGAAGCTCATCGGCGTCGAGCGCCGCCGCGAGCGCGCGGAGCGCGGAGAGCGTGTGCTCGACGTGTTCCTGTGTGAGCGGCCTGCCTCGAAGCAGCGTCGCGAGCGCGCCGTCGAGCGCCTTGGCGCGCACCGCGAAGTGCGCTGGCCCGAGCCTCGCGGCGATGTCCCGCGCGAACACGGTGGGTTCGTGCGCCGCGGTCTCGCGCGCCCAGCGTTCGAGCTCGTCGGCGTGCGCGCCGTGCTCTGCGGGTGTTCGTGCGGTCACGGATTCGTGGTCGTTGCCGTCGTTGTTGGGAGCTCGCATCGCGATGTCGCTGCGGATCCGTGGTGGAAGCGCCCATTCCATTTAGCACGAATCGCGCCCGCTCCCGCTGCGGCGCGCGCGCTGCGGGTCGAGCTTCAGCGCGCTCGTTCGACGCGGGCGAGGAGCTCGTGGTCGCCGAGCGAACGCGCGATCGCCCGCGCTCTCTCGAGCTCTTCGAGCGCGTTTGCGACGCCGGCGATCTTCACGATCATGAGCAGCGACATCGCTCGGAGCCTCAGCGCCCCTGCATCTCCTGCGGCCCTCGCTGCACGTTCGGCGTGGGCGCGAGCGACCGCGAGATCGCCCCGCCGCAGGTGGCCGTAGGCGAGCCCGTTCTCGCGACGACACCGCGCGAACGCAGGCGCGCCTTTGTCCGCGAGCGACTCGTAGAGCGCGAGCGCGAGCCGCTCGTTCTCGGGCGACCTCGTGCGGTTGAGGTCGAACGCGCGCTGGTCGATCCATCGCGCGCGGAGGCACGCGAGCTCGTCGGGGTCGATTTCGTGTGCGTGTTTTTCGAGCGCCTCGCCGGCGAGCGCGAGCGCTGCGTCGACGCGACCTTGCGCTTCGAGCCGCGAGCCGACGAAGCCGTCGGTGAGGGCCCACTCGACGGCGGCCGCCGGGTGCGAGCGCGCGAGCAGGAGCTTGGCGCGCGCGAGGTGTCGATCCGCGAGCTCGAGCGCGCGTCGGCGAAGCGCCACGGAGGTCAACCCGAGCTCGATCCACACGCGCGAGCGCGACTCGCGCACGGGTCCCGAGTCCCACATGCGAAGGAGTGATTCGCACGCTTCGACGGGCAAATCCGTGAAGCGCGAGTGGTAGCTCCCCATCCAGCGGGCGCGCTGCGCGGGCTCTTCGGGCAGGCCGAAGCGCTCGAGCAGGCGCGCGCCCCAGACGCCTCCGGGTTGATCGCCTCGCGTTCGCAGCCGGCGCAGCGCGCGCTCGACGCTCGCGACGTCGTCGCGAAATCCGCGGCTCTCCGAGAGGAGCTCGGCCACGCGCGCGAGAGAGCCGTGCGCGGTCACGAGGTGATCGACGAGCGCCGTCCACGTGTAGCCTGCGGGGGCAGCTTCGTTCGACCCTGCGTTGTCCGGAACTTTGTCCGGGCGCGCGGCGCGGCGCGCGCGCATCGATCGGTCCGGAGCATTCACCATGAATCACCGAGAATCATACGACCCCCTCGGGTACTACGTCGTGATCGACCTCGAGGCGACGTGCTGCGACGACGGCTCGATCCGGCGCCGCGACACCGAGATCATCGAGATCGGCGCGGTGCTCGTCGACGCGACGACGCTCGAGGCCGTCGACGAGTTTCAGCGCTTCGTGAAGCCGAGGATCCATCCGAAGCTCACGGCGTTTTGCACGGAGCTCACGAAGATCACGCAGGCGCAGGTCGGCGGCGGCGTGTCGCTCGCCGAGGCGATCGAGGCGCTCGCGCCTTGGTTTTCTCACGGAGACGCGCTGTTTTGCTCGTGGGGCGACTACGACAACACGCAGTTCGAGATCGAGGCGCGCCGAAACAAGCTCACGCTGCCGTTTGGCGGGAGGCACTTGAACCTCAAGCGAGCGTTCTCCGAGCGCCGCAACACGAACGAGCGCTTCGGGATGGCGAGCGCGCTCCGCGCAGTGGGGCTCGCCCTCGTCGGGACGCACCATCGCGGGCTCGACGACGCCAAGAACATCGCGAGGCTCCTGCCGTACTGCGTCGACCCCGAACCCGAGCCGAGGTCGGTCACTTCGGCGGGTTGAGCAGCGCCTCGGCGAGCGTGACCGAGTCCGCTTCGCGCGCGGGCTTGTCCCTTCGCCACCGTAGAATCCGCGGAAATCGCACGGCCAATCCGCTCTTGTGCCGAGCGCTCTTCGCGATCCCTTCGAACGCGAGCTCGAACACGAGCTCGGGCTCGACCACGCGCACGGGGCCGTGCTTCTCGCGGGTGTTCTTTCGGATCCACTTGTCGAGCTCGGCGAGCTCTTCGTCCGAGAGGCCCGAGTACGCCTTCGCGAAGCTCACGAGCTCGTCGCCCTTCCACAGGGCAAACGTGTAATCCGTGAACAAATTTGCACGGCGTCCCGAGCCTGCCTGCGCGTAGACGAGCACGGCGTCGACGGTCATGGGCTCGCGTTTGTGCTTCCACCACACCCCGCGCTTTCGTCCGATCCCGTAGACGCTCTCGCGATCCTTGAGCATCAGGCCTTCGGCGCCGCGCTCGTGGGCGGCTTCGCGCAGCGCTTCGAGCTCTTCGCGTGACTTCGCCTCGAGCACGGCGGAGATGGACAGCACTGGGAGCGCGACGTCCGTCACGAGCTTCTCGAGGGCCGCGCGCCGCTCGGCGAGGGGCCGCTCGCGAAGGTCTTCGCCGCCGAGCTCGAGCAGGTCGTACGCGACGACCCTCGCAGGCGCCCCGCGAAGGACGGCGGGCGTGAGGTTCTTGCGTTGCAGGCGCGTCTGGAGCGTCGCGAAGGGCGCGGGCGCGTCGTCCGTCGTGCTCCACGCGAGGATCTCGCCGTCGATCGCGGTCCCGTCGGGGAGCGACGAGAGCGGCTCGCGGAGGTCTGGAAACGACGGCGTCACGAGCTCTTCGCCGCGGGACCAGAGAAAGAGCTGGCCCGCGCGCTTGATAACCTGCCCACGAATTCCGTCCCACTTGTACTCGAGCTGCCAGCGCGCTGGGTCGAAGACGAAGTCGTCCTCCAGCGGATGCGCGAGCAAAAACGGGTAGGGCTTCGAGTCATCCGCGGCCGCGGTCGAAGACTCGAGGTCTGTCAGCAGCGCCGCGCTCGGCGCAAAGTCCCCCGTCAACGCCCGCTGAACGCGCGAGAGCTCGACGCCGAGCGCGCTCGCCACTGCGCGCTGAACGAGCCCGCCCGAGACGCCCACGCGAAACGCGCCCGTGAGCACTTTGTTGAGGGCCAGCGCCTCCCAGGGCGAGAGAGCGCTCCACCAACGGACGAGGGCGGCGCGCTGCTTGTCGACGTCGTCTCTCGGACAGCGCGGGAGCTCGTCCTCCATCCACGTCGAGAGCGGCAGCGCGGCGAGCGCCTCGCGCGATTCGTCGGTCCCGTCGCTGCGCGGGAGCGCGTGGAGCAAGAGCGCCACGGTCTCGGCCGTGTCTCCGACGTGCCCTCGGCACTCTTCGAAGAGCCACTCGGGCATCGCGCTCGCTTCGAGAAATCGCTGCCTGAGCGCGCCAGACGAGAGGGCGCTCTTCTTCTTGTCGAGCAGCAGATACACGGCCCACGCGGCGTCTGCGCGCGAGACTTCGCGCACGTACGCTTCGAGCAGCGAGACCTTCTCGCTCGTGGCCGTCGCTCCGTCGAGCGCGCGATACAACGCGGCGAAGCGCTTCACGTGTCCCCCTCGTCGCCTTCGTACAAGTGCCCGAGGGGCGCGGCGTCGATCCCGCGCGACTCGCGGAGGTACCGCGCGAACGCGTCGCTCGAACCGTGCGTCACGAGCACCCGCTTCGCGCGGGTCTCTTCGACGGTCTTCACGAGCGACGGCCAGTCGGCGTGGTCGCTCAGCACGAACCCGCGCTCGTATCCGCGCCGAGTCTTTTGCCCACGAACGGCCATCCAGCCTGACGCGAACGCGGTCTGCGGCGACTTGAAGCGCTTCATCCACGGAGAGCGATTGGCGCTCGGGGGGCACAGCACGAGCCGGCCCGCGTAGTCCTTGTGCGAGGCGCTCTCGGGCAGCGGAGACGTCTTTGCGAGCGAGACGCCCGCGCGACGGTAGGCGTCGGTGAGCCGCTCCATCGCGCCGTGGAGAAACACGGGCTCGTCGGTGAGCTCGGCGAGGTGCGCGAGGATGCGCTGCGCCTTTCCGAACGCGTAGCAGAACACGAGGGTCGCGTGCGTGCGCTCGGACCGCCAACAGTCGAAGAGCTCCTTGGCGACCACGCGCGGATCGGTCCAGACGTACACCGGCAGCGCGAAGGTCGCCTCGGTGATGAACGTGTCGCACGCGAGCGGCTCGAACGGCGCGCACGTCGGGTCCGGGTCGCGCTTGTAGTCACCGGAGATCACCCACACGCCCTCGCGCTCGTGCTCGATGCGCACTTGCGCCGAGCCGAGGACGTGCCCCGCGGGGTGCAGCGACACGGTCACGTCGCCGAAGCGCCGTCGCTCGCCGTACTCGAGGCCGACGAGCTTCGCGTCGTCGCCGAGGCGCGCCCGGAGCACCTCGAGCGATGATTGTGCGCACACATATTCGACGCTGCCCGGTCTCGCGTGATCCGCGTGCGCGTGGGTCAGGATCGCTCGGTCGACGGACGCCGCAGGGTCGACGTAGAACCCGCCGAGCGCGCAGCGGAGTCCTTCGGGCGTGACGTCGATCAGCGCCACGTCAGCCCTTCGAGCCGCGCTCGACGCGCGCGAGAATCGCAGCGATTCCCTTGCGAAGATCGGCTACGGCGTCGCGCGACTTGATCTTGGCTCGCGGGGCGTCGTCGGACGGCGCCGCGCGCTTGGCCGTCGCGTTGGCGGCCTTCGCGGGCTTCGCCGCAGGCTTCGCGGCCGCCTTGGCGTTGGGCTTCTTCGGCTCGGGCGCGCTCTTGGCCGCGCGCACTTTGACGGCGGCCTTGGGCTTCGGCGCGTCGCGCTCGACGGGCTTCTCGGGCTTCTCTGGCTTCTCGGGCTTCGCTCGCTTGGGCGCGGTCGGCGCGCTCTCGGGCGCGGCCTTGGGCGCGGGGCGCTCGAGCTCGGGGCTCGTCTTGGATTCGTGTGTCACCGCGCCAGCGGCGCTCGCGTTGTCGACGAGCAGCGCCGCGAACGTGTAGAGCGCCGCCGCGGGTGAGTCTGCGCGAACGACGCCGCCGACCTGCGCGGGCTCGATCGCGGGGAGGTTGTCGAAGAGCGGCCGCGGCGTTCGCGAGTCGAGCTCGTAGCGCTTGGGGCTCCCCGCGAAGCGCGGGCGGTCGATCACGAAGAGCTCTTCGCTCGGCTTGTCCGGCGTGACGGGTTCGCCGTACGCCTTGAGCGCTTCGACGATGACCTTGCGTGACTCCGAGGCGTTGGGCGCGCGCTCGGGGGCGATGAAGCGCTCGAGGCGAAGCGTCTCGTCCTGGCGCACATCGACGAGGTACGGGCGAATTCGGACGCGAAGTCCCTGCGCGTGCGCGGCGGCGGCGAGCCTCGCGTCGCGGCCGATGAGCAGCTCGTCGTCTTGGGGCTCGAGCTCGTTGGACCCGCGCACGAAGCGCTCGACGGTGGCGTACGCGCCCTCGCACGGAACCGCGAGCACCGCGCCTGCGTCGATCGACGATCGAAGCCCGCGCAGCGCGCTTCGGATCGCCTCGGTGTGCGCGCGATCGTCGACGGGCTTCTCTGCAGCGGCGCCCGATCGGGTGAGCGCAAACACGAGAGACACGCGGCTGCCTGCGCTGACGCGCTCGAACTGGTGCTTCACCGCCGGAGAAAACGCTGCCCATCGAACGCGGTGAGGATCGGGGTCGCTCTCGATCTCGTTGGCCCACCAGAAGAGCTCGAGGACGCCGCGGCTGGCGGCGACGAGCTTTCCTCCGAAGAATCGCGAGGGAAGACACACGATGAGCGTCGCGTCCGCGCTCGGGAGCTTCGGCTCGACGCGCGGACCCGACGCCTGCACGTCGAGCGCGACGAGCCGCGCCTCGAGGTGCCCGCGGTCGTTTGGAAACAGCGCGTGCTTCACCTCTTCGAGGATCGACGTGGACGCCAGGTCGAAGTCGAGCGCGTCTGGCGAGAGGCCGTCGAGCGCGGCGTTCGCGCTCTGCTGTGTCCACACGTCGCTCGCGGGTTGAATGGCGTGGAGCGTTCCGTCCGGGAGCCGCGCGTGTACGGTGTTTGCGATCGGCGATGCACCGTGCGCGACGAACGGAGTGAGGACTCCGTGGAGGGCGCGAGAGAGCGCCGAGAGCGCTTCGGATGACGGCACTGCCGAGGAGGGACGATTCATGCTTGCGGCGGACTGTGCGACGAATCAGTCGCCGTTGGAAGTCGCATCGATCACGCGCAGCGGCGAGATTCGCCCCGACACCCTCGAACGCGCCTTGCGCCGCGAGATCATTCGAGGTTCAGCGCATCCGTTGCGCCGGGCACTCGTAGCGTCCTTCGAACAATGGTCGCGCTTCACGCGTGAGCGCGAGGACATCGCCGTGGGCTAGCGGTCGCGCGCGCACTGTGCGTCCGTTGACGACGAGCAGCTCTCGTCGGCGCGGTTCGGCGACGACCCAGTGCTCGCCGTCGATCGCCATGATTCGCGCGATGACTTGTCGTCCCGCGGCAGGCGCGTCTGCGATGCGTCCTTCGTCGTCGACGGTCGCTCCTTCGCCGACCGCGACGCGCACTCGGCCTGCCCAAACCCAGGGCGGCGAGCTCGCGAGATGCGCCTCGGGCGCCGGACGGTTCGACGTCGTGGCGCGGGTGCGCCTTCGGACGAGGTCGAACCAATCGGGCGTCACGAGCGAGTGGGGCTCCGCGCCTGCGAAGAGCAGCGACGCGACGAAGTTGGGGGAAGGCAACGACGGCGGAGGCTCGTCATCGGGGTTGATCACGAGCCCTCGCTGCGCGTCTCCGCGAGGAACAAACACGAGCGCCCCGTTGTCGGGCATCGGCCAGAACAGCGCGCCGCGCTGCCAGAGCGACACCATGAGCGCCCACGGGTTGTTGGCTTCGTCGTCGATGCCCGCGAGCGCGGCGCGCTGCGCGATCGAGGCAACCGCACCCGCGTCGATCCCTGCGAATCGCGCGGCGAACGGAAGCACGTCGCGGCTCCACCCGATCGCGTTTCGCTGCAAGACCCTCGCGAGGAGCAGCACCGAGCCGCCCGAGCGGCTCGCGTCGGTCGCGCTCGCGGCTCGCGCGCGCTGCTCGCGCAAGAGTTGGTCGAGCCCGAACAAGATTCGCGCGCTCCGGACGGTCACGCGCTCCTTGGTCGCGTCGCGCCACGCTTGTTCGACGCGCTGGGCAGCGCGCACAAACGATCGCTCGAGCGTCACGTCGGCAGGGGCGCTCGGCGCGCACTCTGCGCTGCGATGGACCGCGCCGAACAGCGCCCTCGCGCGCGCTTCGACCCACGCGAGCGCCGCTCGGTCGTCGCTGGTCGCCGCGGGCGGCTCGAAGCCCGGCCCGGTCGTCCACGCATCGATCAGTGATTTCGCAGAGGCTCCGACGCTCGACGCGTCCATCGCCCGCGTCGCCGAGCGGGCGGCCCACTGCACGGCGGTCATGCTGGTCTTGTCGCTCCCGCGCTGCTCCGCGTAGCTGCGCGTGCTCGCGCACTCGGATGTGTGCAGCAGCGCCCTCGCTTCGTGCGGGGCGTCCGAGCGCGCGTCGCGTTCGACGCGAAGCTCGATCTCTCCGATGCGCGCCCGCGCGCCGACGGTGCACCCGGTGGCGGTCACCCCGCGTCGCGCGGACAAGCCTCGCGAGTGCTCGACGATGAGCGCGTCGCGGTCGATCGCGAGGACGCCCCACTGGCCGCGCGTGGGCCCGGTGATGCGCGCGTCGCTCCCTCGGCCGTGGCTGGCGATCGTGAGCGGCCCGAGTTCGACGCGGATTTCACTGGTGTCCGGGAGCGCGAGCACGAGCGACGTCCCTTCACGATCGCGCGCGACGAGCCGCGGTCCGAGCCCGAGCAGCGCGCAACGCGCGAGGGCGCTCCGAGGTTCACGCTCGGCAAGCTCGTTGATCGACGCGCGGGTCGCGAGCCAACTCTCGGGAGGCTCACCCGCGAGCGCACGGTCCGGCGCCCACACGAGGACCGCGCCGTCGGGAAGGAGCATCGGCCACGCGCCGCGCTCGAAGAGCTCCATCGCGGCGGTGAAGGGAGACGCCTCTGCGCGCCCCGCCGCGAGCCACTCGAGCTGTCGCGCGACGAGCATCGTGTACGGCGCGAGCCCGTCGATCCATCGGTGCGCGAGCGAGGGCGAGCGCAAGCGCAGCGCGTCGTGCGCGTCTTCGAGCCGCTGCTGAATCGCGAGCCTCTGCGCGCGCGGGAGCACTTCGGCGAACGCCGCGCGGTGCTCGATCGCGAGCGACCAGAGCTCGTCGGCCGCCACGGCGTTGGTCGCGTTGGTCCACCCGTCGAGCCACTGCTGCGCAGCGTCGTCGAGCGAACGAGCGATCGACACGGGCCTCGACGGCGACGGAACGCCTCGGAGCACCGCCGACGACAGCGCGTCTGCGAGCGCTTCGCCGAGCGCGTCGACTTCGGCGATCGCCTCCGCGCGCCCGAGCACGAGCGCGGCGTCGGGCTCGAGAAATCTCGCGCGTTCGAAGCGCCGAAACAACGCGTCGATCCGCTTCGCGAGCGACGAGCCGTTTCGCGCGGTCGTCGGAAGCGACTCTGGAAGCTCACCGTCGGATGACTCGCTCACGCGCACCGTGAGTGTCGCACGAACGCTTGGTCATCATCGGTCGCGAACCGACGCGCTACGGACGCCGCGGCGTCGGGCGCAACGGCGGCGGGGGAGGCGGGCGCGGCGTCGTCGTATTGCCTGCGCCAGGAGCGCTCACGTCGGCCCGAAGCGTGTACGGACCGGCGTTGCCCGACGAGAACCCATCGACGAACACGGTGTAGGTCCCGGCGTCGAAGTCGTCCTCGATCACGGCGTTGGTCGTTCCGTTGGTGTCGTCGACGCACGCGCGCTCGGTGCCTGGATCCGCGCAGTTGGCGCGGAGATAGATCGCAGGGTCGTAGCTTCCCTGCGTCGAGGTCACTTCGAGACGAACGTGCGATCGGCGACGCAGCACGAGGCGGTAGAGGTTTTCGGGGCTGCGCGCATCGCCCGCGCACGACGCGTGAAACACGTCGTTGCCCGCGGTCGTTCCCGAAACCACGCGGCCCGGCGTGAGCGCCGTCGCGCGTCGACACGCGGCTTCCATCGCCGCAGAGTCTTCGAGCGTTGCGTTGATCGTGAAGCGTCCGAACATCCGCGCGCGGGCCGCATCGACGATGACGTAGTACGTGCCGGGCGTGACGACCGCTTCGGCCGCGCTGTTGTCGCCGACTTCGAGCGCGCGGCACGCGAGCGAGTTGTTGGCCGCGGTCGACGAGCACGCGCGCGCGATCTGCACGACGAGCCCGCCGTTTTCGCGGAGCGAGTCGTCCATGTACGGAAACCACACCTTGAGCCGACCGCGAGACGTCACGTCGACGCGGTAGACGACGTCGGCCGTGTCCGCGCCGCCGCCGCACGGCGTCTGGACGTCGTCGCGCGCCGCGTGGAGATTTCCTTGGGTTGGCGTCGAGCCGGCGCCGATCGGCAGCGGCTGCGCGTCGGCGCACGCGTCACCCGTCACGCCCGAGCCAGCCACTGGCGCGGTGTCCACTTGGAGCGTGAAGGGGCCCGACGCTCCAGCGTTGAACCCGTCGGCGTACACGAAGTACGCGCCCGCAGGGAGCACCGTGTTGACTCGCGCTTGTCGCTGCGAGTCGGTGTCGTCGTTGCAGACGATCTCCGAGTTGGCCTGCGCGCACGCGCGGCGAATGTAGAGCGCTCCGTCGTAGTTGGGCGTCTCGAGCGTCGCTTGCACCCGCGACTCTTGCGGCAAATCGAGGCGAAACACGCGCTCGGGTCCCGGCGCGCGGCCCGCGCAGCTCGCTTGAAATCCGTCGACCTCGCGCGAGGTGTCGCCTTGAATCGGCTGTCCCGCGGTGAGCGTCGCCGCTTGTTGGCAGAGCTCGTCGACGCTGGGGACGTCTTGTCCCGTCGCGGCCAGCGTGAACGCGCCGCCGTCGTTTCCGTAGCCGTCGACGACGACGTAGTACTCGCCGGCGTCGAGCGCCTGCACGATGCGCGAGCGACGCACTTGCTGATCGTCGTCGTTGCACGCGATCTCGTTGCCGCCTTGCGCCGGCGCGACGCCTGGACGCGGCCGCGAGGGTCCGCCGCCCGGAGCGCAGTTGCGAAGGATGTAGATCGCTCCGTCGAACTCTTGCTCGCTCGCGAGCGTCACGAGCATCCGCCGCGGAACGCGCAGTCGATACACGAGCTCGGGCGCCTCACCGCTCGCGCACGACGCGCGCAATCGCGATCCGCCCTGCGTCGTGTCGCCGCTCACGGTCTGGCCGAGCTCGAGCGTGATCGGCTCGCTGCAGCTGCCGGGGCCGCCCGCGACCGCGCCGCCGCCGCCTGCGTTGATGGGGCGCGGTCCGTCACCGCCGCCCGTTCCTCCGCGCCACGTCGAGACCGTCACGACGCCGCCGCCCTGAGCCGCGCGCGCGGTGACTTGAAAGCGTCCGCGCGAGCTCGGGCAGAATCGCACGCCGGCCTGTGGTTCGTGCGCGTTTTCTTGCGCGACCGACTGTCCCTGCGCGTTGACGACGGTGAGCTCGATGTCGCGAACGCCGTCGGCGCCGAACGCCATGAACGTGTAGCAACCCGCGTCGAGGTCGCTCGGAACGCGAAAGCTCTGACCCTCCGCGAGCGACGAGCTCGACACGGGCCCGACCTGCGAGAGGCCCTGCGTCGTGAGCGCGTTGTGCGCGGCGATCATCCTCGTGTACGCGCCGTTCGGTGCGGCTGTGCATGCTGCCAACGCGCACGACAGCGCGCCGACGTTGAGCGCGCGTCGGACCGCGCGGGGGGTGTTTGGATTCACGGGGGCTCCTGTGCTTACGGGTGGGGCGAGGCCTCGAATTCGTGACCGCGGCGGCGCTCGCTCACCGTGAGCGAGGGTATCACCGTTGCCCTGCGGTAGCGGCGCTGTTCTCGCGGCGCTCGGCGGACGCACGATTGTTGGTCGATCTTCAGGTAGAAGCGTCGTTCGTATGGTCTCGATCCGCTCACGCGTCGCGGGCTCGCGCGCGCTCGGTCTCGCGGTGTTCTCGTGTGCGGCGACCGTGATCGCCTCGTGCGCAAACCGCACGCGCCACAACGACTCTGTGGCCGCCAACGCTTCCAACAACGTCGAGGCTTCGTCTGCCATCCGCGCCGGAAGTGTCGCGGAAGACGCCGCGAGTCGCGCTGCCCACGAGGACGCGACCGCGACGGACGTCGACGCATCACAGACGGCGGACAGCGGCGCGTCGTCACTGGGTCTCCGTGGTACGGGGCCGCTCAACGTTCTCTACCTCACGATCGACAGCTTGCGTTCGGACGCGCTCCACCCGCGCGGAGCGCTCCCCGCGGCGTTCGGCGAAGACCCCGCTCGCTTCGCCCCGACGCTCGCTGCGCTCGCGCGTCGCGCCGTGGTCTACACCCGCGCCTACGCGCTGAGCTCGTACACCTCGATGTCCGTCGGCGGAATGTACGGCGGTCGCTACCCAGGCGAGCTCCCGCGCGACGGCTACTTCTTCGGCGAGTACCGCCCGAGCGCGCTCATGCTCGCCGAGCGCCTCTCGAACGCGGGCGTCCACACGATGGGCGCGCACGCGCACTTCTATTTTCGCCGCGGATCTTCGGGCCTCGAGCAAGGGTTTGCGCGGTGGGAGATCGTCCCCGGCCTCGTTCGAAACAACACGACCGACGTCGAGGTCACGAGCGATCGGCTCGAAGCGCTCTGCGAGCGTCTGCTCAGCGAACCCGCCGTCCGCGATCGGCCTTGGTTTCTGCACGCTCACTTCATGGACCCGCACGATCAGTATCGGCCGCACCGAGGCTCGCCGCCGCCCGTGGTCGCCCGCGGCTCGCGCGCGCTGTACCTCGGCGAACTCTGGTTCACTGATCAGCACCTCGCGCGGCTCTTGTCGTTCGTCGAGCGCCAGCCCTGGGCCTCGCGCACGGCGATCATCATTTCGGCGGATCACGGCGAGGCGTTCGGCGAGCACGGGCACTTTCGTCACGGGTTCTATCTCTGGGAGGAGCTCGTGCGGGTGCCGTGGATGTTCGTCGTCCCGGGCGCGACGCCGCGGGTGATCGACGTCGCGCGGAGCCACATCGACCTCGCGCCGACCATCCTGGACCTGCTCGGCGTCCCCGCGCAGCGTGATCTGCCTGGAATCTCCCTGCGCGATGAATTGATGGGCGCCCCTGCGAACCCGCGCGTCGTGTGGGTCGACTTGCCGCAGACGAGCGACAACGACCGATGGCGCGCGCGCATCGACGGCGACCTCTCGACCATCGCGCGCGGCCCCAACGACGGGACGTTCTACGTGTACGACCTGCGCACCGACCCCGAGCAGCGCTCGCCGCTCGCGCGAACGGACCCTCGCCGCGCCGCTGCGATCGAGCAGTATCGCCAAGAGCGCGGACGCTTTCGCGACGTTCCGCCGGATCAGTGGCGCCCGACGGCCGCGCGTTGAGCAGAGCGCCGGGCACGCTTCGGCGATATCGCTCACTTTGTCTGTAAATTCACTGGCAGAATTGATGGGCTGTTTCGGGACGCGCGGTGTACGCTCGCGCTCGCGATGACAGAGACGCGACTGCACACGTGCAACCTTTGCGAGGCGGTCTGCGGCGTCGAGCTCGACGTCGAAGCGGACAGGATCGTGGGCGTTCGCGGGGATCGAAAGGACCCCTTCAGCAAAGGGCACATCTGTCCGAAGGCCGCTGCGCTCGGCGACCTCGCGGGCGATCCCGATCGCGTGCGCGAGCCGATGCGACGCGAAGGCGACCGATGGAGCCCGGTCTCGTGGGACAGCGCGATCGCGGAGTTCGTCGAGCGCGTCGAGCGCGTCCGCAAGCAACACGGCCCCAACGCCGTCGCGATCTATGTGGGAAATCCCACGGTCCACAGCCATACGGCGCTGCTGACGTTTCCCTTCTTCGCAAAGGCGCTCGGGGCGCGATCGAAGTTCTCGGCCACGTCGATCGACCAGCTCCCCCACATGCTGGCGGCGCTCGAGATGTTCGGCCACCAGCTCATGCTGCCGATCCCCGACATCGATCGCGCCGAACGGCTGTGGATCATGGGCGCCAACCCCTGGGCGTCCAACGGCAGCTTGCTCACCGCGGGAAACGTCCGCGCGCGCATCGAAGCGATCCGCGAGCGCGGCGGTCGGGTCACCGTGTTCGATCCTCGCCGCACCGAGACCGCCGAGCACGCCGACGAGCACGTGTTCATCCGGCCCGGGGGCGACGCGTTCTTCTTGCTCGGCGTGCTGAGCACACTTTTTCAAGAGGGCCTCGCGGACCCTGGCGCGGCGCGCGCGTACGTCGACGGGTGGGACGCGCTGCGCGCAGCGGTGGCGCCGTTTACCGCGGCGCGCGTCGCGTCTCGCGCGGGGATCGCGGAAGAGACCATCGTGCGCCTCGCGCGCGAGCTCGCTGGGTCCAAGCGCTCGGTCGTCTACGGACGCATGGGCGTGTGCACCCAAGAGTTCGGCGGCCTCGCGGCGTACCTCGTCAACGCGCTCAACGTCGCGATCGGCGCGCTCGATCGGATGGGGGGCGCGATGTTTCCGCAGCCCGCGGTGGACTTGCTGGGTGTCTCCGCCGCGATCGGACAGAAGGGCCACCACGGAAAGTTTCGCTCGCGCGTGCGGGGCCTGCCCGAGTTCGGAGGAGAGCTCCCTGTCGCGACGCTCGCTGAAGAGATCGACACGCCGGGCGAGGGTCAGATCCGCGCGCTCGTGACGCTCGCGGGCAACCCTGTGCTCTCGACGCCCAACGGCGCTCGGCTCGCGCGGGCGCTTCCGCGGCTCGAGTTCATGGCCTCGATCGACATCTACCGCAACGAGACGACGCGGCACGCGCACTTGCTCTTGCCGACGAGCGTCGGCGTCGAGCGCGATCACTACGACCTCGCGTTCTATCAGCTCGCGGTGCGCAACGCGGCGCGCTACGCGAAGGCCGCGGTCGCGGCGCCCTCGGGGGTCAAGCACGACTTCGATTTGCTCACGCACCTCGCGCTCGCGCTGCACGCGTCGCGAACGAGCGCCGCCGATCGCGCGACGGCCTTGGCGCTGCGCGCGGCGAGGGCGCTCGGCCATCGTCGTCTCGTCGACACGCTCCTGCGCGTCGGCCCATACGGAACGCTCCGCGGCGGAACCCTCTCGCTCTCTGCGCTCGAAGCGGAGCCGCACGGTCTCGACCTCGGCCCGTTGCGTCCGAGGCTCCCGTCCGCGCTCTGGACGCGCGACAAGCGCGTTGTGTTGCTCCCCGCGCTCTTCGCGAAGGACCTCGCGCGCGTCGAGCGAGCGCTCGTCGAGGACGAGTCCAAGCCCAAGGGCCTCGTGCTCGTGGGGCGCAGGCAGCTTCGATCGAACAACTCGTGGATGCACAACTCGCTGCGGCTCGTGAAGGGCCCCGAGCGATGCACGCTGCTCGTTCACCCCGACGACGCCGCGGAGCACGGCGTGAAGACGGGCGATCGCGTGTTGCTTCGCTCGAAGACCGGCGAGATCCGCGTGCTCGTCGAGGTGAGCGACGAGATCCACCGCGGGGTCGTGAGCCTCCCGCACGGCTGGGGCCACAGCGACGAAGCCGCGAAGCTCGAGGTCGCGCGCTCGCACGCGGGCGCCAGCATCAACGACGTCACGGATGATGGCTTCGTGGATCCATTGAGCGGAACAGCTGCGTTTTCAGGGGTAAGCGTAGTGATTTCAGCGGGTTGAACGAGCGGGTTCGAAGGCGGACAGGCGCAGTCCGAAGGCGGACAGAGGCAGTTCGAAGACGGACAGAGGCGGTTCGAAAGCGGCCGGAGGCGGTTTGAAGGCGGCCGGAGGCGGTTTGAAGGCGGCCGGAGGCGGTTCGAAAGCGGCCGGAAGGGGGCGCCGAGGCGGATGCGCCAAACCCATTGTGCGCGGTTCCCTGCGCTTCGCGCACGACTTCGCTCACATGTTCGGCGCGCCAGGCGTCGGAGTCATCGTCACGCGAAAATCCATCGCATTGTTGTCGGTGTCCCGTCCGTCTGCGGCGCGGCTGATCGATTGGCCCGCAGCGGCACTCATCGCACCTGTCATTCCGACGGGCTCCGCGAACATGTGCATTGGGTTGGTGAGCGTTCCGAACGCGACGGAGTCTGCGCGACCGACACGGTTGAAGATCGCGACGCTGCCCGAGTCTGCGATACCCGAGTTGAAGCGCCGCATCGTCGTGACCGCCGTGTGCTCAGTGCTCGCGAGCAGCAGGTGCTCTCCGGGCGCAATGCGGTCGCCCGCGACGAACAAGTACAACTGTCCCGGAGTCGACCCGCCCGCGGACGAGTACATCAGCCGCCAGCCCATCAAGTCGACGGTGCAGGTCCCGTTGTTGCGGAGTTCGACAAACTCGTGTCCTGCGTTGGTCGAGGAGCGCGCCTGCACCTCGTTGACCACCACGGGCCCGGTGCAGCCTGGGTCCGCATCGGGGACCATCACGCCCGAGTCCGATCGAACATCGACCCCAGTGTCCACACCCGTGTCTCCGGGGGTGCCCGTGTCGACGCCCGTGTCCATCGCGACGCCGCTGTCGACGCCCGTGTCGTTGCTGGTCCCCGAGTCGACCCCGGTGTCCACGCCGCTGTCGACGATCACGCCGGTGTCCACGCCGCTGTCCATGGGTTCGGTCACGTCTTCGACGCGCGAATCTGCTGGGGCGCGGGCGTCGGCGCGCAGCGAGTTCCAGTCGAGCATGCAGCCCGAGAGGGCGAGCGCGGCGAGGGCGAGGCCGGAGCGTGCAGGGGAGCGAAGCATGGCGAGGTCTAAGCCTAATGCGAACTCGTCGGAGACGCGACGAAACGGTGCAACATCGCGGCGTCGGATCGCACTTCCCGCGGCGCCGCCAGCCCGTCGGGACGATCGCTGCTCCGAGACGCGCTCACCCCGTGATGTCGTAGAGGGGTTTGTCTCGGCCCTTTCCAGGCCAGGCGTCGAGGTCGCGGGGACGGCGCTCGAGCAGCGCGAGCGCGAGCGCCCACAGCGATCCCATGTGCGAAAACACTGTCGTCGCGCCGAGGTCCCTCGCGCGGACGCGAACGAGCGTGTGGCGCTCAGGGTCGAGCATCGCCGCGACGCCGTCGACGAGCGCGCGGTGCGCGGGGCGCTCGAGCGCGATCACCGTCGCGCGCTGCTCGAACAGCGACTGATAGGGCCCGTGGGCAAAACCCAGCAAATCCCAAAGCGCCACCGGCGCGCACAGCGTCGATTCCATCCACGCCCACGCGAGGCCCGCGTGCGTCTCGTCGTCCCCGCCGCCGCAGAGCATCGCGCGAACGTGCTCGAGCGACGCCACGTCGATCGATCGCGCAGCCGCGCGTCCCTCGGACACCCCCTCGGCGAACGCTGCGTCCGCGCGGGTCCCGTCGCTGCCTCGGGGATCGACGCACGCGTCGGCGATCGCGCGCGCCACGGCCAACGCGCACGAGGGGCCCGTCAGCCGCACGAGCAGCGCGCCCTCGTCGGCGGGCTCGTGCGTGCAGAGCAGCCACCCTTGGTCCTGCGCCTTCTGCGCGAATCGATTGGCTGGCGATGCGGTCACAAGAATTCGTGTGCTCGATGCGGGAGCGCGCTCGACCGCGATGCGCGCGTTGGGGCTCATGCCCTGCGAGAACACGACGACGCCGTCGAAGCACGCCGTCGCGCGCTCGTCGACGAGCCAGCGCGAGAACGAGACGAACTCCGCGCGCGCCGCGCCCTCCCGCTGGATCCACGCGGCCATCGCCCGCGCGACGCCCTCGGACGCGCCGATGCCCGAGAGGGCCCAGCGCTTGGGAATGCGAATCGCGGCTCCGTGCGCGGCGACGAACGCCTCGGCCGTCGCGATCGAGCGCGCGATCGCCGAGGGTGTTGCGTCGAGTCGCGCGCGCAGTTGATCCACCGTCGGATCGGTCACGGGTCGCGAGCGTACCCCGCATCGGCGGCGCGCTGCGCGTCGGGATCGAATTTCTCCTCGCGCATCGCGGTGAAGTACGCGACGAGGTCGTCGAGCTCTCGATCCGAGAGATGCAAGTGCGCGGGCATCGCGCCGTAACGAAACGTCAGCGGGTTGCGTATGTACGCGCGGATTTGTTCGACCGGTCGGTACTCGGTGATGTTCTGCGGGACGTTGAGCTCGGGGCCGATGCGGCCGCCTTCGCGGTTGACCGCGTGGCAGCGGACGCACTCGCGCGCGAACGTCGCGAACCCGCGACGCGCGGGGGATCCCTCGGCCGCGCGCGTCGGCACCGTGTGGGGAAAGATCGATTCGTACCGAGCGATCTCGATGACGGCGAGCTGCCAGGGGCGCGGGTGTGTCTCGAGGTTGATTTGCGTGGGCTGTTTCCACACGAAATAGAAGGGCGCGGGGTCCGAGCGACGCGGCCCGATCGGATCCCAACGGCCCGCGTGCTCGTCGTCGGCGAACGCGACGTAGCCGCCTCCTTCGAGCAGCCGCTCTCCCGAGAGGGGAACCGTGTAGCCGTCGCGCGCGCGCAACACGAACGGCCTCGTCGCGAGCGGACCTTCGACCGAACCCTCGAAGCCGATCGCGAGGACGCGCTCGATCGGCAGCGCGCGAAAGCGCTTGTCGCGGCCGTAGTACGGGTCGAAGTTGCTCACGACCTCTTCGACGATTCGCTCGCGAAGCGCGCGGAGCGTGAGCGTTCGAACGCTGCGCCCTTCGAGTCGAAACTCGATCGTAGCGCGCTCGTCGATGGCCCCTTCGCGCGCGTCGGGCGCGGTCGGCGCGCCGGGCTCCGTCGGCGCTCTGCGAGGCGGAGGGCACGCGACGAGCACGGAGGTGCTGAAGGCGATCGCGATCACGATGCGCGAGCGGCTCACGGCGCGCGGACCTCGGGCGGCGCGCTGCGCCACACGAACGGGAGAAACAGCGCGTAGTAGAGCGTGTTGGGCACGAGTCGGAGCGCGTAGCCCGCGTCGAGTCCCTGGAGGATCGAGACGTCGCTCGTGGCCCAGAGCGCGTACTGCGCGGCGACGAACAGGTAGATCGCGCGAGCCCACCGCGCGAGCGACGGCTCGATGCGCGCGAGCGAGGGCCGCACGACGAGGGCGAAGTACGCGCTCCAGCCGACGAAGAAGAGGACCTCGTACGCGAGAAAGAGCTTGCGCGAGTCCGCGAAGACCGCGGGCATGCTCTTCAGCAGCACCGTCTGCAACACGGGAACGACGAAGGCCATCGCCAACCCCGCGAGCGTCGCGCGCGTCGGTCGGTCGCTCTTCCACTCGCTCGCTCGCTGAAGACGACGAATGCGCTCGACCAGGATCAGCGCCCGCGCGTCGCCGAGGATCACGAACGGGATCCCGATGTACGGCCCCCACGAGGCCGGGATGGGCGCTCCCTTCGCGGTGAGCGTCGCGTCGAGCAAGATCTCTGCGGTAAACACCAAGAGAAACGCGCGGAGCGCGCTCTTCGAAAACACCACCGCGCCGAGCACCAACGCGTTGATCGCGATGAAGCTCACCGGGTGGTGCCAAGAGCTCTCGTAGATTTGCCGCCACATCGCGCGCGCCCCCGCTGCATGGCGCAAATGCCACCGTGCGCGCAAGTGAACACGTACTCAGCACGCACGATCGCGGTGAATCGCCGACGCACGCGCGCGTCTCAACGCACCGCTCGGGCTCGCGGCTCGAGCGCCCGAGGCCGTCCGCACGCGACGCGCGTCGCGATCGTCGCTGGAGATTTTCAGCGCAATCGACCGCGCCGCGTGAGGCTATGGCTCGATCGAGGGCACTGCACTTCTGTCTTGAACTGGTGTACCTAACCGGCGTCGCATGTCGATTCTTGCCCCTCCCGTTCGAACGTCGCTGCCAAGCCTTCGACCGGCTCATCGTCGGCTCTTTTCGGCGTCGCTCGTCGCGCTCGCGCTCGTCGCGCAAGAGCGGCTCGCGAGCGCGCAGATCACTGGCTGGGCGCTCGATCGATTCGAGCCCGCTCCCGCGGGAGACTCGTTCTTCACGACGAGCCACCCGCGCGCGCCGCGCGACTCGTCGGGGACCGTTCACGTCGGGCTGCTCACGGAGTACGCCCTGCGGCCGCTCGTGTTTCAGCGACCCGCGGGCGCAGCGGAGCCGGGCTTCGGGATCGTCGATCACCAAGTGGTTCTGCACGCGCAGGCCGCAGGCGAGGTCGTGCGCCGGGTGTTTCTCGATTTCGACCTGCCCTTCGTCGCGCCGATCGCAGGATCGAGCCTGTCGATTTCGCGCGTCGTGCAGGGCGGCGTGCCCGAGGGCCTCGCGGTGGGCGACCCGCGCTTCGGACTTCGATTGCGCCTCGCGGGAGAAGCCGATCGCGATCCGCTGAGCGTGTACTTCGGAGCGCAGGGGTTCTTCGGGTTCTTGCAGTCTTCGAAGCGTCGTCAGTTCGTCACGGACGAGGCGTTTCGCGGGCGGTTGTACCTCGCGCTCGCGGGCCGCGGCGGCCCCGTTCGCTGGTCGTTCACCGCGGGCTATCACGCGCGCCCGAGGCTCGACATCGGCGCGGCGTTCGATCCCACCATCACGGATGGACCGATCGTCGCGAGCGAGCTCTTCGCGAACGCAGGCGTCGCGTGGACGTTCTTCATGGAGCGCGCGAGCGTCGGGCTCGAGGGTTGGATCCAGACGCCCGCCGAGCGCATGTTCGCGCGCGCCAACGTCGCCGCCGAGGTGATGGCGACGGGGCGCTTCAAGCCCGCGCCGTGGGTCGAGCTCGCCCTCGGGCTCGGGCCAGGGCTCACCCGCGCGGTGGGAACACCAGCGTTTCGAGCAGTGTTTTCTGCGACATTTCTCGCGTACGACGGCGCGCAAGTCCCGCGTCGCTCGGCGGTCGAAGACGACCTCGCGGCGATGCGCGACGCGCGCGGCGAGGGCGCGCAACGCAACGCGCGGACGACAGAGGGCGACCCCACGTCGAGCGCGACAGGCACCGCCCGCGTCGCGCGAACGGAGGCAGACCCGTGTCCGCTCGGCGAACGCTGCGACGAACGCATGCTCGATCGCGACGGAGACGGCGTGCTCGCCCCGATCGACCGGTGCCCGAACGTCCCCGTGGGACCGATGCCAGATCCTTCGCGCGCGGGGTGTCCCGATCCGGACGGCGACGGAGACGGCGTCGTCGATCACCGCGACGCGTGCGCGACCGAGCCCGCTGGACCGCGGCCCGATCCGCTGCGCGCTGGATGCCCGCTCGTCGATCGCGACAACGACAACGTCGCGGACGCCGTCGATCACTGCCCCGATCAGCCCGGCGCCCCGAGCCCCGACCCCAATCGCAACGGCTGCCCTTCGCTCGTTCGCCTCGAGACGGGCGCGCTTCGGATCCTCGAGCCGGTGTACTTCGACACCAATCGCGCGACGATTCAGCCGCGGTCGTTTCCGGTGCTTCAAGCGGTGGCGGACGCGATGCGCGCGCGAACGGACGTCCGGAGGCTCAGCGTCGAAGGACACACGGATGACCGCGGCGACATCGAGCGCAACGTCGACCTCAGCAATCGCCGCGCGATCGCCGTGATGCTCTGGCTCGCGTCGCACGGCGTCGAGCCCGAGCGCCTCGAAGCGCACGGCTACGGCCCCACGCGCCCCGTCGGTCCCAACCGCACGGCGCCAGAGCGCGAACGCAATCGCCGCGTCGAGTTCAGGGTCGCAGACCCGGCCTCGCCTTCGAGCGCGGCGCAACCCTCGGCCACCGAAGCGCGCCGATGAGCACCGCGAGCTCGGACACGCGCGGATCGATCCGCGGATTGTCGCTTCGTACGAAATGGACCGCGGCGATGCTCTGCCTCTCCGTGCTTCCGCTCGTCGCGGTCGGTCCCATCGTGCTGCGCCAACAGCGCAACGGTCTCTTGCACGCAGAAGAAGCGCACCAGGCTTCGGTGATGGACCACGCGGGCTCGTTGCTCGAAGCGCAGCTCGGCGCCGCGGCGCGCACGGTGGGCGCGACGGTCAACGTCTTGGCCGAAGCGCGCATGACCGATCCGGACGCGAAGATCTCGCTCTTGCGCGCGCTGCTCTCGCGCTGCGAGCCGCTCGACTCTCTGGCGATCTACGGCGCTGACGGGACGAAGCTCGACACGATCGTCCGCGGCGAGGCGGCCGAGGTTCAGACGCCCGCGACGCTGCCTCGCGAGGTGCGCGACTACGACGAGCGCGGCCAGTGGTTGCCTGCGTCGGCGACGCGGGATTCTGGGCTCGAGATGCAGTTTCTTCAGCCCATCGTCGTTGGCGGAGCTCGCACGGGGTGGGTGCTCGGGAGCGTGCGTCGCAGCGCCGTTCCCGACCTGCTCGGCGCGCTCTCGCGCGATCACTTCGAGGGACGCGAGGACGGCGTGGTGCTCATCGGTCGCGACCTCGAGGTGCTCGCGAGCTCTCGCTCGGTCTCGGACGTCGATCTGCGCGTCGGAACGTCGCTCGCCGGAAGGGACATCTTTCGCGCGATGTCCATGCCGCGCGAGCGATTCAGCGTGCTCTTCGTCAGCTCGTCGGAGTTTGTTCGAAGCAACGGGAGCGCGTGGGTCGGCTCGGTGCGGACGCTCCCGGCGCTGAAGGTCGCCGTGTTCGCGCGGAGGCCCGCGGAGCAAGTGTTCACGTCGCTCGTCGCCACGCGGCGCGCGGTGATCGGCGCGCTCGTCGCGATCGCGCTCATCGCGCTCGGGGTCGCCACGTGGATCGCCTCGCGCACCACGCGCCCGATCGCGGAGCTCACGAGGCTCGCGCGCGAATATGCAGCGCGGAGGTTCACCGCGCGCTCGACGGTCGAGACCGGCGACGAGCTCGAGCGGCTCGGCTCGACGATGGAGCTCATGGCCGACGACCTGTCGGCGAGCGAGAAAGAAATCGCGCGTCGCGCCGGGGTCGAGAAGGACCTCTCGCGGTTTCTTCCTGCGGCGGTCGCGAGCGAGATCGCCGCGGGCCAGCGCAAGCTCGAGCTCGGCGGAGAGCGTCGTACGGTGTCCGTGTTGTTCGCCGACGTCGTGTCGTTTACCCCGTTCGCCGAGCGCGCTGATCCCGAGAAGGTGGTCGACTTTCTCAACGAGCTGTTCACCGTGCTGACCGAGGTCGTGTTTCGTCACGAAGGCACAGTGGATAAGTTTGTCGGAGATGCGATCATGGCGTTTTTTGGCGCTCCGAACGCGATGCCCGACCACGGCGAGCGCGCCGTCGCGTGCGCCGAGGACATGCATCGCTTCGTCGAGGCGAGCGCGCCCGAGTGGAAGCTGAAGTACGGGATCGACGTGAAGATCGCCGTCGGCGTGAACTCGGGAGAGGTCCTCGTCGGAAACCTGGGGAGCGAGTCGCGCATGGACTACACAGCGATCGGCGACGTCGTGAACGTCGCGGCGCGGCTCGAGGCGCTGGCGCGACCCGGACAGACGCTGCTCACGGGCGACGCGGCGCGCGCGGCGGGAGACACGTTCGAGTTTCGGTCGCTCGGCGAGCATCCGCTGCGCGGCAAGGAGCAACCCGTGGCGATCGTGGAGCTCGTTCGATGAGCGACGACAAGAATGGCAAGGACCCCGGGGACTCGACGCAGCCCGCGCGTCCCGCGGCGATCGACGACGAGCGCCAGCGCCGCACGCGCGACCTCGCAAAGACGCGCGACCTCGCAGGGCAGCCGCTCGCGCCGGACGCTCCGCTCGTGCGCATCGGCGGCGAAGACGCGGGTCGTCGCGCGACCGTGGGCTACGAACACGTCGCCGACGTCGTCGATGCTCCGTCTGTGACGGCGGTGGACCGCGTCGATCCGCGCGCGGTCGCTCCCACGATCGACAGCGACGAAGCGTCGGGGGCGAATACGACGCCCGGCTTCGGCGCGACGCACTGCCCCGTGTGCGGCGCGCTCGTGCGCGCGACGGACGCGTGCAGCGAGTGCGGCCACGAATTCGAAGACCCGCGGCTCGGGACGATCGTGTCGGGGCGCTACCAGGTCGACTCGCTGATCGGCGCAGGCGGCTTCGGGCGGGTGTACCGTGGAATTCACCTGACGATCGGCGAGCCAGTCGCGATCAAGTTCTTGCTCGAAGAGTTTTCGCGGAGGCCCGAGCAGCGCGCGAGGTTCAAGCGCGAGGCCGTGGCGCTCGCGAAGATGCGCCACCCGTCCATCGTCGCGGTGCACGACTACGGCGAGCACCTCGGCGAGCTCTACATGGTGATGGAGCTCGTCCGAGGGACGCAGCTGTTCGATCGCATTCGCGACGAGCGCGGCGAGCTCATGCCGGTCGCGCGCGTGTGCGCCATCATGGACCAGCTGCTCGCGGTGCTCGAAGTGGCGCACGGGATGGGCATCGTTCACCGCGATCTCAAGCCCGAGAACGTGATGCTCCTCGAGACGGGCGATCGCGTCGACCGCATCAAGGTCCTCGACTTCGGCCTCGCGTTGATGGACGACCGCACCGGCGGAGAGCGGCTCACCGCGACGCGCGCCGTGCAGGGAACGCCCATCTACATGTCGCCCGAGCAGTGCAAGGGGCGCGACGTCACGGCCTCGACGGACATCTACGCCGCGGGCGTGATGATGTTCGAGCTGCTCTCGGGCGACCCGCCGTTCGAGTCGGACTCGGCGCCCGAGCTCATGGCGAAGCACATGTTCGTCGAGCCTCCGTCGCTCGCAGAGAAGGGCATCGCGAACGTTCTTCCGGGCGTCGAAGCGCTCGTTCGTCGGGCGCTCTCCAAGCGCGCCGAAGAGCGACCGACGGCGAGGGAGTTTCGCGACGCGATCGAGAAGGCCCTCGAGGGAACGGACGAAGCGAGCATCGAGGCACGCCAGGGCCAGGCCCGGGTAGAGCACGCCGCGCTCAGCCGCGAGCAGCGCGCGCTCGTCGACGCGTCCGCCGAGCACGCGGGCAGGCCGCGCGACTCGATGGCGCCGCCCGCAGCCGAGGGCACGATGCCGCGCGTGTATCTCTGGGCGCTCGACAGCGCGCGCGCGGACACGCTGCGAAGCGCGCTCGCGGTGCACGGCGTCAACGCGGCGATCTGGAAGTCCGAAGACGCCCCCGACGCCGCGGCGTTGGCCAAGCGCCCTGCGAAGGCCCTCATCGTCGGAGGCGTCCAATCGCTCGAGCGCGTGTCCGCCGCGAGGTCCCACGAGCCCACCGCGAAGCTCCCGGTCCTCGTGATCGACCCGTGGGGGGCGACGCCCGCGTTGATCCGCGCGGGCGCGAGCGACGTGTCCCCCGCAGGGTCGAACGACGAGGCGATTTGCAAGCAAATCGTGCGATTGATTCGGAGAGGTCGATGACGGTTTCGAACGCCATGCAATCGCGTCGCGCGCTGCGCGCACGCTCGCCCTTCGCGCTCTGCGCGGCGGGGGCGCTCGCGGCGACGGCGGTCGCGCTCGCGCCGAGCGCCGCGTCCGCGCAAGAGACGCAGGACTACCGCGTTCAGCAAGGGGACACGTGTCCGTCGATCGCGCAGCGGCTCTACGGCGACGTCGGTCGCATCGACGTGATCCACCAGAACAACCCTGGCCTCGGGCGGCTCCCGCACCGATTGCGACCGGGGCAGATCCTTCGATTGCCGCGGAGCGCGACCGGCCCGGCGCCCTCGAGCGCCGCGCGCGTGAGCTTCGTGCGCAACGAGGTCAACGCGTTTACGCCCGAGCAGCACCGCGCGAGGCGAGACGAGTCGCTCTCGCGCGGCCATCGATTGGGGACGCTCGATCAATCGAGCGCTGAGGTGACGTTCATCGACGAGACGCAGCTGCAGCTCGAAGAGAACACGCTCGTCGTCGTGCTCGGTCGCAGCGCGCAGCGCGTCGACGCCGGCAACGCCTCGGAGACGCGGCTCGAACGAGGGACGCTCCGCGCGAGCCTCGCCGCGCTCGCGGGCGGCGCCGCAACACCTCAGCCGCGACAAATCACCGTGCAAACGCCGTCGGCGACCGCGCAAGTGGGCGCGGGCTCGTCGCTCGTAAACGTCGATGCGCGCGCGAGCACGCGGCTCTCGGTGCACCAAGGCGCCTCGAGCATTCGTGCCGCGGGGCGCACGGTCGCGGTCAACGAAGGGTTCGGCTCGCGCGCCGATCGCGGTCGCGCGCCGAGGCCGCCGCAGCCGCTGCCCGCGAGGCCCGTGTGGAGCACGGTGTTCTCGCCGCTCGTGCTCGTCGACGGAACGGACGACGCAGCCCGCGTCGCCGTCAGCGCGCAATACACGCGAGGCTCGGGCGGTCCCGCGCCGGTCGTGTGGCACGTGCAGCTCGCGCGCGACGAGCGCTTCAACGACTTGCTCGTGGACGCCCGCGTCCCGGCGGCGGTCACCAACTTGGACACGCGGCTCGGGCCCGGCGTCTATCACGCGCGCGTCGCCGCCGTGGACGCCGATGGGTTCGAAGGGCGCCCGAGCGAAGTCTCGACCGTGCGCGTGTCCGCTGTGACGCTCGACGCTGGCGGCCCGGGTCGTCGCGCGTCCATTCGCGTGACGCAAGGGACGTTCTGCTCGATCGACGGCGCCCCGCTCGCGCTTGTGTCGGGAAGCATCGAGCTGTCGCCCCTGCGTCGTCACACGCTTCGATGCGCGGTCGACGCGAACGGACGCGGCGCGATCGAGCGCGTGCTCGGCCCCGAACAATCGGGGCTCGTCACCGTGCGCGCTCGCGCGTTCGGCGCGGAGTACGACGGCCCGCGAGGCTCGAGGCGCGTGCTCGTGGGCGTCTACGACGCCGTCGGTCAGCCCGTGGTCGGTGCGACGTTGCGCGCGCGAGCACCGCGCGGCGTCACGGTCGAGCCCCTTCGCGCGAGCGCGCAGCGCGGCGTGTACGAGACCGTCGCGCGATGGAACGGCGCTGTCAGCGCTGGCGTCCTCGGCGTGTTCGTCGGCGACGAATCTGGCGCAAATCCCAGCGCAGAGCTCGCGCTCGAGGCCTCCGCGCCGCCCGCGGTCGCGCCCGTGCAAGCGCCGCCGCCGCGGCCGCACGTGGGGCTCGAGCTCGCGTTCGCGGGCGACGCGATGATCACGTTCGACCCGCGATTTCGCACGGGGCTCGGCGTCTCGCTCGACGCGCGAGCGAGGATCCCCGCGGGCCCAGGGCTCTTGCTCGGCGCGCGCGCGGGCTACCTTCGCTTCGGCTGCTCGGGGCCCGTGTCGACCGATCCGAACGTGTTCTGCCCGCCCGTGACCGCGGCGACGATGAGCGCGCCGCGCAACTCCATCGGGATCGACACGTTCGACCTCGGCGTGCAGGTGGGCGCGTACCTCGCGCGGCACAACGCGCCGGTGACGGGATATGTCACGTTCGTTCCGCAATGGATTTTCCAGCGTACGAGCGTCGTGCGCGGGGACGGGTCCGAGGTGATCATCGCGGGCTCGACGTTCTCGGCGCTGGCGATGGCGGGCGCGCAGCTGCGCATCGGACCCGGCGGGCTCTTCGCCAACTTGGGGTATCGCGGCGCGGTCGCCGAGTCGTCGCTCGGTCAGCTCCCGCTCGGAGGGCTGCTCTTCACCATGGGCTATCGCGCGATCTTCTGAGCGCGATTCGCTCGCGAATTACCTCGCGAGCGCGCACTGCAAGCGCGTGAAGCGCACGCGCCAGCGCCCCTCGCGCTGATCGCGAAAGAGAACGCCGATGTCGCCCTCGGGGCCGAGCGCGGTCAACGGATACACCGAGTCGCGCGAGGCCATCGTCACGCGCTGCTCGGCGGACAACGGACGCAGGGACGCGTCGAACATCCTCGCCCAGATGTCGTAGCCGTCCGCCATGCGGTCGTCGGACCACACGACCATCACGCGATCACCCAGCGGAACGAGCGACGGATACCGCGAAAACGCGTTGTCCATCGTGAGCCGAAGCGGCGCGACGAGCTCGGAGCCCGACATGCTCCGAACCGCTCCCCAGATCTCGCGATCGACGCTGCGCTCGGCGGCGTCGTGCCACGCGATCACCCATCGATCGCGGTTGAAGGCCACCGTCGGCGCGACGGCGTCGAAGCCGAGGGGCGTCACGCGGAGGTCTGGCGCGAGGCGCTGCAGCGACGCGGTCAACGGCGCGAAGAAGATCGCGCGGGCGCCGGAGGCGTTGGGCATCCCCGTGCGACCGTCGAGCCACGCGACGCCGACGGAGCCGTTGCCGAACGCGAGCACGGGCGACTCGCTGTTCGCAGGGTCGCGCGTGAGTCGAACGTTGTCCTCGATCTGTCGTCCGTCGCGGTCGATGCGCTGGAGGTAGATCTCGAAATTGCCGCCGTTGGGGCTGCCGATGGCTCCGTCGCGCTCGTCTTGCCACGCGACGACGAAGTCTTCGCCCGTCCAGGTGATCGACGGGTTGATCGAGAAGCCTCGCGCGATCGAGATGCGCTGATCGGGGCCGAGCTTCTCGCCCTCGGCGTTGAGCCGGTTGAAATAGATCTCGTAGTCGCCGTCGCGGCGGTCTTGCCACACGATCCCGAGCTCGCGCCCGGTCCACGCGACGGCCGCTCCGTACGCGTCGGGCTCGCTCAGCGTGAGCCTGCGCGTCGGAGGGCTCTGCGACGCGGATCCATCGCGATTTCGCTGTGTGAAATACACGTGCGCCGCGCCGCGCTCGTAGCCCCAGAACGACGCGAGGTACCGCGAGCCCGACCACGCCACGCCGCCGACGCCCGAGGGCGCGAGCGTCGGTTCGCTCACCGGGACGTCGGGGCCCGCGGGGCTGAACGTCGCGTTGTCGTCGATGATCCCGTTGCAGTTGTCGTCGCGCCCGTTGCACACCTCGGTCGCGCCGGGAAACACCGTTCGATCGTCGTCGTTGCAGTCGTCGCCGCACGCGTCGGGAGAGCCCGGTTGCGTCCCTGCGCGCGGCCCCCGGCGGCCGTCGCCGTCCGCGTCGCGCGTCGCCATCGTGAAGGTGCACGCGCGCGAAGCCTCGTCGCAGCGATCGTCGGTGCATCGATCGCCGTCGTCGCACCGCACAGCGACGCCCGGAACGCAGCGCTCTTCGCGGCACACTTCGACGCCGGTGCAGTACCGACGATCGTCGCAGTCGGCGTCCGTCGCGCACTCGGGCGGCGGCGGAACATACGGCGGAATGTCGAGCTCGGTCTTCGCTCCACACCCCTGGCCAACGATCACAGTCGCGGCGATCGCTGTTGAGAAATAACTCGCGCTTCGATTGTGTGTGCGTGAATTCACGTCGGACCCCCGCTCAGTCGCACGCGCCGAAGTCAGGGAGGTCGGTCGGCTCGCACACGCTCCCGCGCGGGCAGCGCGGCTCGCCTCCGTCGATGCGGCAGAGCCTCAAGCAGCGCGTTCCTGCGCCCGTGGCGAAGCACGAGCTGCCGGCGACGCACGCGTTGCTGCCCTCGCACGGAGAGCCGACGGGCTGCGATCCAGCCGCGACGCATTCGGCGCGATAGATCTCGCGCGCGCAGCGGCCCATCGGGTACTCGATGAACGGGTAGCAGGCCGTTCCCGCGCTGCAGCCGCGGTTGGTAAACGGGTCGCACGTGTACATGCGCACGCCCTCGGTCGAACCGTCGGGGCACGGCGGCTCGCGAAACGCGTCGGGCAACGGATCGGGAACGTCTCGAAAGCGCACGTCGCGCCCCGCGTCTCCGGGGGGATTGTTCGGGTCGCCGTCGAGCGCGCCGCCGTCGTTGCGGTTGGGGCTCACGCTCGCTGCGCATCCCGCGCTGAGCGCGAAGGCGGCGAAGAGCGAAGCCGCGCGAAGCCGCGCGCGGGAGTGGCCGTCGAGAGTCCATCGCAAGCGCATCGAGTTGATGCACGCAGGGTGACGCACGCGACGCGTGTTCGGCAAGTCAGCGAGGCAATTGTCCGGCAAATGTGAGCCGCTGTGATGCGTCGTTCACACGCCGTGCGTCAAAACTCGACACCCTCGGGCGGCCGAGCGCGGCTCCTTCGCCTTCGCGGTGTCGGTGTTCGCGCGGGACCCGCGCCTGCGTCCGGCGTGGCCGCTTGCAGCGCGGCGTCCGTCGGTGGCGCCGGCGCGTCGGTCGCATCGCTTCCCACCGCGGGAAGGATCGCGATCGCCGGGGGAACTTCGATCGGCGCGAGCTCGAGTCGCTCGCGCCGCGCGCGGGATCGGGCGACGACCGAGGCCGCGCCGAACGCCACGCCGATGACGACCATTCCGATCGCGACGTACACGAGGGGGCTCGTCGACTCGCGCGGCGCGACGATGCTCGCGCTGTGCGCGTGGGGCGTGGCGTTGTGCGAGCCGTACGTTGCGCCCGTGGGCATCGGACCGAACTGCGGCGGAGGTGCGTATGGACTCGGCGCTCCGTGCGCGCTCGGCGCGTGCGTCGTCGGGTCGAACGCGACGGTCTTCGGGACGGGGCTCGCCGTCGCGCTCCGTGACGGCGCGGGCGCGTCGGCTTCGGGCAACGGCGGCATCGCTTCGATGCGTCGCTGCAGGGCGAGTCGTTGCGTGCGCTTGTCCGCGAGGACGTGCTGCGCGAAGCGGGCGACGGTGTCTTGCGATGCGGGCGTGACCCCCGCGCGCTCGAGCGCCTCGGCGAACGCGAGCGCCGTGGAAAATCGCCGAGAGACGTCACGATCGAGCGCGGTCATCACGACCTGATCGAGCGACGCGGGGACGTCGGGGCGAACGCGCGACGGCGCGACGATCGGACCCTCGAGCACCTGCGCGACGAGGGCGGTCTCGACGTTCGCGTCGAAGAGCCTGCGCGACGTGAGCACTTCCCACAGGACGAGCCCCGCGGCGAAGACGTCCGCGCGGCGATCGAGGCCGGTCTCGAGCACTTGCTCGGGGGCCATGTACGCGAGCTTTCCCTTCGGAAGACCGCCGACCATGGTGCGCGCGAGGCGGCGCTCGGCGCGCGCGACGCCGAAATCGATGATCCTTGCGAGGCCGTCGTAGCCAACGATGATGTTCTGCGGTGACACGTCGCGGTGCACGAGCGCGAGCGGCGTCCCGTCGCTGTCCTCGAGGCTGTGCGCCGCGTGCAAGCCGCGCAGCGCGTCGATCATCACGCGCACCGCGATCGCGAGCGGAACGGCGCCCGCTTGCTCGTACGCCGCGCGGATGAGGTCCACGAGACGCTCTCCCTCGACGTACTCCATCGCGAGAAAGAGCACGTCGCGCTCGTGCTCGACGTCGATCGTGGGCACCACGCTGGGGTGCCTGACGCGCGCCGCGAGCCGCGCCTCGTCGAGAAACATCGCGACGAAATCCCGGTCGCGCGTGTGCTCGGGCAGGCACTGCTTGACGGCGACCAGGCGAGAGAAGCCGCCCACGCTCCGGTGCCGCGCGAGATACACGACTCCCATCCCGCCACGAGCGAGCTCGTGAAACAGTTCGTAGCGACCCAGCCTGCGCGGCAGCGCTGTCATCGAATACGCTCTCGGATGCGCAGATTGTTCGAGACAAAGCGAGTCCGCTGCAAGAGAAGAGATCTTCGATGAGCTACGTGATCACGTTGATTCCTGGCGATGGCATCGGCCCCGAGGTCACCGAGGCGACGCGCGAGGTGCTCGCGGCGACGGGCGTCGCGATCGAGTGGGAGCTTCGAGAAGCGGGCGCGGCGGCGGCCGAGCAACACGGACATCCTTGTCCCGACGACGTGATCGCCTCGGTGCAGCGCAACCGCATCGCGCTGAAGGGCCCGATCGGAACGCCGATCGGCCGGGGATTTCGCTCGGTGAACGTCACGCTCCGAAAGGCGCTCGACCTGTACGCGTGCCTTCGACCCGTCAAGAACATCGAGGGGATCGCGTCGCGATTCTCCGGCGTCGACCTCGTGATCGTCCGCGAGAACACCGAGGGTCTCTACTCGGGCCTCGAGCACATGGTGGTTCCGGGCGTCGCCGAGTCGCTCAAGATCGTCAGCGAGCGCGCGAGCACGCGCATCGCGGAGTTCGCCTTTCGCTACGCGCGAGCGAACAATCGCCGCCGGGTGTCCGTCGTGCACAAGGCGAACATCATGAAGCTGTCGGACGGGCTCTTTCTCGACTCGGTCCGCAAGGTGAGCCGACGGTACGCCGAGGTCGACACGAGCGAGGTGATCGTCGACGCGTGCGCGATGCAGCTCGTGCGCTTTCCCGAGCGCTTCGACGTGCTGGTGATGGACAATTTGTACGGGGATATTCTCAGCGATTTGTGCGCAGGGCTCGTCGGCGGGCTCGGCGTCGTCCCGGGCGCGAACATCGGCGACGAGTGCGCGGTCTTCGAAGCCGTGCACGGGAGCGCCCCGGACATCGCAGGCAAGGGCGTCGCCAACCCCACCGCGCTGATCCTGAGCGCCGCGCTCATGCTGCAGTACCTCGGAGAGCGCGAGGCGTCCGCGCGGGTCGAGCAGGCGATTCGCAAGGTGTATCGCGACACGACGGTGCGCACCGGCGACCTCGGCGGCAACGCGACCACCGTCGAGTTCACCCGCGCCGTCGTGCAAGCGCTGTAAACCACGCCACAGTTGAACGTCGTAGAAATGGGACGAGCGTCGGGCATACACGAGACCGTTGAACTCGAGTCAAACCGCCACGAATCTACCGAGAAAATTACGACGATCGAATGAGTGGCGGTTTAGCTACTCGTCTTCGAATCCGTGCGCACAAATCAAGCTGTGCATGGCGGTCGCCTGCTGGGGCGTGAGCGGCTCGAACATGAGCCCCATCCCCGCGCGCACGGTCGCGCCGCCGTCGCGGACCCAGCGCACGGTGGCGTCGAGCTCGAGCGGCTCCCACGTCGTGGCGCTCGCGATCGCGACGCGAAGCCGAGCGCCGACGGGCATGGGCGGATCGACGGCGACAAACGCCCCTCCGAACGAGAGGTTGACCGTTGTCGCGTCCACCTTTCGCGCGCTCTTCTCGTGTTGTCGTCGCACCGAGACGCGGACCTCGATCGGGTACCGCGCGCGGAGCCTGAAGTGAGAGGCCACGGTCGCTTCGTCACCCTACACGAAATCGCACAAGCCCGTCGGGGATCAGCCGAGCGATCCTTCCCACACGCGGTACGAGATCACGACCTCGTCGCCGCGCATCGGACGGAAGCGATTTCCGAAGAAGATGATCGAGCGCGACGCGGGGTCGTAGTCGAAGCCCTCTGCGCGATTGCGGGGAACGTCCATCCCCCGCACGCGGACCTTGATCGTGCTGGTGATGGGCGAGCGGTTGAGCACGAACTGGCTGGCCGCGCCGGCGATCGCGTCGACGATGCGCGACATCGCCGCGTCCACGTCGGCTTCGAACGCCATACGCACGGCCGCGGGGGACGAGGCGCTGATCTGTCGCAGCGGGATGTACGCTCCGCGGTTGGCCTCGATCACGCAGCGCGGCAGGTAGCTCACGTCGAACGCGCTGCACGCGGGCGGCATGCGCGTGTCCATCGGCTGCTCGTTGAGCAACCGCGGGACGAGCCCGAACGTGAGGATGTCGTTGCGCTGGTAGTACGCGACGATGTTGTTGAGCGTCGCCATGTCCCACGCGCCCGAAGCGCTGAAGCGCATCATGGTCTGCGGGTCGACGCCGGTGCGGAAGAAGTTGAAATCGTTGCTCCCCGGCTCGTCCGTGACGTGGAACGCGACGACCTTCGCGCCTGCGCGCAAGCGCCACTCGGGGTTGGTCTCGCCGGCCATTCCGCGGCGCCTGAACTCGAAGTGCGTCGCGATCGAGCCCGCCGTCGGCTGCTCGGAGGTCGTTCCTCCGGTCCACGTGAAGGGCCGCGCGGTGTCGGGCATCGCGGTCGGGCACACGCCGACGGTCGCGTACTGGCAGAGCTGCGCGGCGCTGTTCATGTCGCGCCCGTTGATCCAACGGAAGCCCATCGGCCACCCCGTGCCGGCGCTCGCCATCGTGAGCATCGGCGTGTTCGAGTTCGCTTGAAACGCCGCGACGCGGAAGTCCACGCCCGCCGTCGCCATGCGCTCGACGAAGCGCGTCGCCGTTCGACCGACCGCTTCTTGATACGGGCCCATCGAGCCCGACGTGTCGATGGTCCAGATGAAGTCCACCGGCGCGGTGCCCTGCTCGGCGCGAATGACCTGACACGCGAAGCCGACGTTCTTGCCGAGCTCCGAGACGCCCGTCGCGTTGGTGAGGTCGTTCATCCGGATGGCCGTGTTGATCATGGGGTTGTCGACCTGCGCGCGCGGCGCGACCGCCACGATGATGTCGACGAAGCGCATGTTTCGCAGGACCGTGGTCACGTCCACGATGAACTCGCTCGCGGCGCCCACCATGGGACCGCCCGCGGGCGCGGCCGCTCCGACGAGCGCCATCGTGAGACCGTCGCGCAGCGCCGAGGCGCTGGTCATGCGCGCGACGCGGTACGTGCTCTGCACTGCGGGGAACATTTCGTGTGTCGTGAGCGCGCGGCCGACGAGGACCGCGGTGGTTCCTGCGCCGAGCGCGGCTTGCACCGCCATCTCGACCCGCGCGGACTCGGCGCGAACGTCACCCGTCGCGGGGCCGCCTGCGACGATGGCCGAGACGTTCGTCGCGGGGTCATCCAGGAGGATCGCGCCGCGGTTGGCCGCGCCCATGAGCGTGCGCGCCATGCCCCACGCCGGGTCGTGCCCCACTTGAAACGCGGTCATCGGGCCGGCTTGAACGCGCACCATCGCGAGCCCATCGGGCCTGCAAATCGCCACGCCGGACATGCTGTCGGGCCGGCCGTCCCCGTCCGTGTCACCGAGGCGCGGGTCCGTCTCTCCGCCCGCGACGTCGATGATCCCGTCGCCGTTGAGGTCCTCGTCGCGATCCGGAACGCCGTCGCCGTCCGAGTCGTTCGACCCGGGGTTGAGGCCGCGGCAGCGCTCGCCGCTCATGCACTCGCTGTCCATCGTGCACGCGGGCAACACGCACGGAGCTCCGCCGTCTCCGCCGTCGGTGGCGCCAGCGTCCGCGCTCGATCCGCCGACGCATCGTCGTTGGCGCATCGGGTCGTCCGCGACGCAGATCCGCGGGTAGCGCGCTTCGGCGCCGTCGCGAATGCCGTCCATGTCCGAATCGGGGTTGTTCGGATCGCTTCCGAGCATGCACTCGGTGGCGTTGTCGATTCCGTCGTTGTCCGTGTCGGCGCCAGCGGCGCAGCGATCGATCCCGCCGTCCATCATCGAGATCGACCCGTCGGAGATCCCGCTGTCGACGCGAGATCCGTCGACGACCGGAGTCATCTCTTCGGGACAGCCAGCGAGCGCGACGGCGAGCGGTCCGAGCAGCGCGAAGTAGCGAGCAGAACGAAGCATAGGGTCCGAGCCTCCATCAGTGCGAAACGAACGCGACTCCGAAGAATGCCACGAACCCGCGCAAAACTCGATGCGGGCAATCCCGAATCACCAGCGCCTCCCGTTTGTCCGCGTCACCGCGGGCGCGCGCTCACGCTCTCGACGATGCACTGCCGAAGCGCTTCGACGGAGGACAAATTTGCCGCACCCCTGCGGACGAACACGACGTAGCGCTGCGACGGTCCGTCGGTGAGGGCGATCGATGCGCACCCGGGTGGCGGCACACAAAAATCATTGACCACTGCGGCGCCGAGGCCGAGCCGCGCGCAGTGCATCGCGAGGGGCCATCCGCGGGCCTCGATCGCGACCTCGAGCTCGTCGTGCAGGGCGCTCTCGACCGCGGCGCGAAGGGCGCTCGGCGCGGGCGGAAGCACCAGCGGAACCCGAGCCAACGACGCGAGCGCGAGCTTCTTCTTCTTCGCGAGCGCGTGCCCGCGGGCCACGATGACGGCGCTTCGAACGGTGGCGATTGTGGTGCACTCGAGGTCGTCGGGCGGGGCGCGGTCGAGCGCCGTCACGCCGATGTGCGCGGCCCCGCTGCGAACCGCCGCGAGCGTGCGCTCTCGGTCTCCGAGCGAGAGCTTCGGCGCGCCGCGCGCACGTCGTCGGTACGCCGCGAGCGCAGGGCCGATCAGGTACAAGAGCGCTCCTTCGCCGGTCGCGAGCGTGGGCGTCTCGTGGTGCTTCTTTCGCGAGAGCGCGTGGGCGAGCGAGGCGAGGCGCTCGCGGCTCTCGCGGGCGTAGGCGAGGACGGCGGTCCCCTCGTCGGTGAGCGCGAGCGATCGGCCCGAGCGCGCGTAGAGCGGCGCGCCTGCGGCTTCGGCGAGCCTGCGGAGCTGCGCGTGCACCGTCGGCTGCGCGCGTCGCAGTCGCTTGGCGGCGTTGGTGATGTTGTAGTCGACCGCGAACGACTCGAGCGCGTCGAGGCAGTCGGGATCGAGCGAGAGCGCGGGCGAAGCGCGGTCGGGAGCCGTCGGGCGTACCATCCAAAAAATGGATGGTAGCTCAGAAAAGATCAGTTCCGCGGATGACTCGGCGTGGTGAGTCTCTGGGGCACGAAAGACAAACGGCCCCGTCGGGTGGCTGGACGACACGCGATGAGCGACGCTCGGGCACGATGCGAGCAGCGCTGTTCGCGTGGAGCCACGGTCATCCACGGCGAGCCGCGGTAGGAGATCTGTCATGGACGAACGAACGATCGTGCAAGCGAGCAAGAAGCTCTCGTGGCTGCTGCGTCACGGCGCGGCAGAAGCGGGCGTGGCGCTCGACAGCGAGGGCTGGGCGGACATCGCGAAGGTGCTCTCGGCGCTGCGGATGCCGCGGGCGCACTTCGACGCTGCGGTGTCGCAAAACAACAAGAAGCGCTTCGAGGTCGACGGCGACCGCGTCCGCGCGTGCCAGGGCCACTCGGCGGGCGTCGTCTCGCAGGACGCCGTCGAGTCGAGCTGGGTCGAGCTCGCGCAGGCGGACGGAACGATCTGGCACGGGACCAACCTCGAGGTGATCGATCAGATCGCCAAAGAGGGCCTGTTGCCCGTCTCGCGGACGCACGTCCACCTTGCAGAGCACACGAATTCAACGGTCGGCAAGCGCGCCAACGTCGACGTGCTGCTCGGGGTCTCGATCGCGGCGATGCGGGCGGCGGGCGAGCCCCTGTGGAAGAGCCCCAACGGCGTGATCCTCGCGCGTCGCGTCCCCCCGAGCGCCATCGTCACGGTGCGCGCGGCGCACAAGCGGGCGGAGTCCGCCGTCGATCGCGTTCGAGCGCTCTTTGCGTCCGCGAAGGAGTGAGCGCGACGCTCAGAGCGCGATTCCCGGCGCGGGAAAGTCCTTCAAGAACCCCTTCACCGCCGCGGCGATGGTCCCGAGCTTCGCCTCGTCGCCCTCGCTCTTGATCGCGTCGTCGAACCACTCGGCGACGTGACCCATGTGCTCGGGCCCGAGCCCGCGCGACGTGATCGCCGGCGTCCCGAGGCGCACGCCCGACGGGTCGAATGGCTTTCGCGGGTCGAACGGAACGCTGTTGTAGTTGAGCTCGATGCCCGCGGCGTCGAGCGCCTTGGCCGCGCGCTTTCCCGTGACGTTCTTGTTGGTCAAATCGATGAGCAACAAGTGGTTGTCCGTGCCGCCCGACACGAGCGCATACCCGCGGTCGTTGAGCGCGCTCGCGAGCGCCTTGGCGTTGTCCACCACGCGCTTGGCGTAGGTCTTGAATTCTGGGGTCGCAGCTTCCTTCGCCGCCACCGCGAGCGCCGCCATCTGCGAGACGTGCGGGCCGCCCTGCAGCCCCGGAAAGACCGCCTTGTCGATCGGCGCCGCGAGGTCCTTTCGCGTGAGGATCATGCCGCCGCGCGGACCGCGGAGGGTCTTGTGCGTCGTGCTCGAGATCACGTCCGCGTGGCCGACGGGCGAGGGGTGCGCGCCGCCCGCGACGAGCCCCGAGATGTGCGCGATGTCCGCGACGAGGATCGCGCCGACGGACTTCGCGACCTCGGCGAACGCGGCGAAATCCCAGAGGCGCGGGTACGCCGTCCCGCCGCAGAAGATCACCTTGGGCTTGTGCTCTTCGGCGATCTTGCGCACTTCGTCCATGTCGATCCGGTGATCGTCCTTGCGCACGCCGTAGGCCCGCGCGTTGAAATATGCACCCGTAATCGAGACGCTCCAGCCGTGCGTCAGGTGTCCGCCCGCGGGGAGCCCGAGCCCCATGATCGGGTCGCCCGCCTTGCAGAACGCGAAGAGCACCGCGAGGTTCGCGGGCGAGCCCGAGTAGGGCTGCACGTTGGCGTGCTCGACGCCGAACAGCGAGCGGATGCGTGACTGCGCGAGCTCTTCGACCGGATCGACGAACTGCTGGCCCTCGTAGTAGCGCTTGCGCGGATAACCCTCGCTGTACTTGTTGTTGAGCGGCGATCCCATCGCCTCTTGCACCGCGCGCGACGCGTAGTTCTCGCTGGGAATCATCCGCAGCTTGTCGAACTGACGCTGCGTCTCTCCGCGCACGAGCGCGTACATCTCTGGGTCTTGTTGTTCGAGGGACGGGTCGAAGGTCACGGTGTTGGCTCCTCAGGCGCTCATCGGAATGCGAGCTGCTCGGGCAGGGCTCGTAGCAGCTCTCGGGGATCGCCGCGATTTCGAACCGCGCGATCGTCGGGGAGGGAGAATGCCACAGCATCGGGTTACGATGCCGGTGATGTCTCGTCGCGCCCGCGCCTCGATCCCTTGCGTGTTGTTCGTCTCGAGCGCGCTCGCGTCGTGCCGTGCGCCTGCGACGTTTGTCGAGCTCGTCGTCGAGACCGACGCCGACCCAGACCGCGTGTTTTCGCTGCGCGCTTGCGTGGTGACCGCGGGTCAGCCGCTGCCTTCGGACCCGGCGAGCTGCGCGCAAGGGCAGTGGACGCACGGCGGGCCCGCAGAGACCGAGTCGTTTTATCGCTCGTTTTCCGTCGTTCCACCGAAGGGGGACGCGCGGGCGACGGTGGACGTCGCGCTCTTCGCTGACGTGACCGCGGACGCCACGCGGCCCGCTGTGCGGTTTCGTCGGCTGCTTCGCTTCGGCTTCGTGCGCGGCGCGGCCACCCGACAGCGCGTGTTTCTCCCGGTGCGCTGCGGCGCCGCGAGCACCGACTGCACGAGCGTCGCGTCCGCGCAGTGCACCGTCGCGATCGCCTGCGAAGACCGCGGTGAGACCTGTGGCGACGAAGGCGAGTGTCGCCCGCGCGACGTCGAGCCGGTCCCGCTTCCGCCGGACGCGGGCGTTGACGTCCTTCCGCCGCGCGATGTCCGAGCGCTCGCCATGGACGTCCTTCAGCGCCGCGATGCTGCGACGGACGCGATGGACGCCGCGGACGCTGCGGACGACGCACCGACGGACGTCCGCGGCGCGGACGCTGGTAATTCTCGGGCGCTTCGGCACATCGCGCCGAGGACGGGGGCGACGGTGACCGCGCTTCGTCCGACGTTTCGTTGGACCGCCGCGCCCGCGACGACGTACTCGGTGCAGGTGTGCCTCGATCGCGAGTGCTCGATGGTCTCGATCGAGTCGACGATGGTCACCGGCGATCGATGGACCCCGCCGAGCAGCTTGGCGCAGGGCCGCCTGTTTTGGCGGGTGATCCCGTGGACGGGCGGGATGCGAGAGACCAACGCGGCGACGTTTCCGACGCCGTTCTTCGTGCGCAACGGCGGCTGCGCGGAGGTGCCCGCGTTCGACTTCGACAACGACGGCCGCGCGGACGTCTCGATCGCGTCGCACCCGGGCCGCGCGACGCAGGGGTACGCGCTGATCACGCTCGGGCGAACGCCGCCCATGAATTCAATGGACCGCATCGAAGTGGGCCCCGATCCAGACGGCCACCTCGGAGAGTCGGTCCTCGGCCTCGACTACAACAACGACGGCGCGTCCGATTGGCTGCTCACCGTCCCTGGGTACAACACGGGCCGCGGAGCGTGGGTGCTGAGGCCCGGCTACCGCGGCGTCGGACCGATGGCGTCGGGGTCCAACATCGGCGTCGGCGCCCCCATGGCCTCGCGCGTCGGAACCTCCGGCGCGCCCCTCGGCGACATCGACGCGGATGGCCTCGCGGACTTCGCCGTGGGTGGCGTCTCTCCGTGGGACTCGGTGATGGTCGCGTCGGCCGATGCAAACGGTCGCGGGGCGAGCCCGCGATTGATCATCGCGCCGGCGGCGGCGTCGTTCGGGAGCTCGATCGCGAGCTACTGCGACGTCGATGGAGACGGGCGCAACGACCTCGTCGTCGGCGCCCCGTCGGCCGATCGCGTGTTCGTGTTTCGCGCGGCCACGCTCTCGGGCACGACGTGGCCCGTGTCGACGGCGCTCGCGCCTGCGACCACCGGAGTGCGATTCGGCGCGGCGGTGGCGTGCGCAGACCTCGACAACGACGGGCGCACCGACGTGATCGTCGGAGCTCCTGCGGACAGCGCGAACCGCGGCTCGGTCTTCGTCTACATGGCCCAAGCGGGCGGAACCTTCTCGACGCCCATCGGAACCACGGGCCCCGTCGCGGGCGACCAGCTCGGGGGAGCGCTCTTCGCGGGGCGAGACTTCGACGGCAACGGGACGTGCGATTGGATCGCGGGCGCGCACACCGGCGACAGCGCGGGCCTCGTCAACAACGGCAAGATCATCCTCTACCACCTCTCGGATGGAGGGATCACGATCCGCTCGAGCATCTCGGGGACGATCGCCGGCGAGCAGTGCGGACGCTCGGTCTCGAGCCCCGGCGACGTCGATGGCGACGGACGCGCGGACGTGATCATGGGCTGCGACCTCTCGAGCCGCGGCGGAGCCAACGCGGGCCGCGCAACGCTCCACTCGGTCGACGCCATGGGCGTGCTCAGCGTCGCGCGCGTCGAGTGGGTGGGGATGCCGTCGGACACGCTCGGCGGCTCGCTCTTGCGTTGATCGCGTGTCTCGCGCCGATCGCGGGACACAGAAGCGTTGACGCTCGGAGCGCTTGGAGTTAGCAGAGCCCATCCAATGATCGACCCAGAGACCCGAAACAAGTTAGAGGACCTCGCCCGAAGGGGCGAAGTCCTCGGGAGGCATCTTTGACCTCCCGAGGTTGAAGATCCGCATCGAAGAGCTCGAGCAGAAGACGCTCGAACCAGGCTTCTGGGAGCGCGGCGACGCGTCCCAGAAAGTGCTCAAAGAAAAGACTCACATCGAGTCCCTGGTGACGCGGGTCGAGAAGGCGCAGCGCGACGTTCGCGACGGCCTCGACCTGCTCGATCTCGCGGCGAGCGAGAAGGACGAATCGACGGCCAACGAAGTGACGGCGTCGGTCACGGCGCTCGAGGCCGCGGTGCGTCGCCTCGAGCTCGAAATGATGCTCAATCGCCCCGAGGACAAGCTCGACTGCTACCTCGAAATCAACGCGGGCAACGGCGGGACGGACGCGCAGGACTGGGCCGAGATGCTCTTGCGCATGTACCTCCGGTGGTGCGACCAGCGCGGGTTTACGTACGAGCTGCTCGACCAGAGCGAGGGCGAGGAGGCGGGCATCAAGAGCGCGACGGTGCTCGTGCACGGCCACAACGCGTTCGGCTTTCTCTCGGCCGAGCGCGGCGTTCATCGCTTGATTCGCATCTCGCCGTACGACGCGCAGGCGCGGAGGCAGACGGCGTTCGCCGCGGTGCAGGTGACGCCCGACATCGATGACTCGATCTCGGTCGACATCAAGAAGGGCGACTACGACCGCGAGACGATGCGCTCGGGCGGCGCGGGCGGGCAGCACGTGAACAAGGTCGAGTCCGCGATTCGCATCACGCACAAGGCCACGGGCATCGTGGTCAAGTGCCAGACCGAGCGCTCGCAGCACGAAAACGAGCGAAAAGCGCTCAAGATGATGCAAGCGAAGCTCTACGAGCTCGAGCGCTCCAAGCGCGAGGCTGAGTTCGCGAAGAACTACGAGTCCGGCAAGATGGAGATCGGGTTCTCTTCGCAGATTCGCACGTACACGATGGCGCCGTACCGCCTGGTGAAGGACGAGCGCACCGAGCTCAAGGTGAGCGACGTCCAACGCGTGCTCGACGGCGACATCGACGAGTTCATCGAGGGCTACCTCTTGCACCAGATGGAGCGCCGAAAGGCCGCTGAAACGCGGGACAAGATCCTGTAGCGCGCGACGATCTCGGGGGGGAGATCGCGCCTCGGGCGGACCGCGGATGGACCGGCGCTTTCGTGGTAGCGTCCGGGGAATGGCGCTCGAGTGGATCGTTCCGATGGCTATCTTCGGGGCGTTTGTCTCATCGAGCAGCGCGACGTGGATGCGTCGACAGCGCAGGCTCGACGAGGGCCGCGCGAAGCTGCGCACCGCCGGCTGGGCTGTGCCCGTGCGGGTGCGATCGACGTTTCCCATGGACATCCGCGGCGAGGTCATCGTCGAGACCTCGTTCGACGAGGCGACGGCGATCGAAGCGGTCGCTGCGTGCGCCATCGACGCGGGCTACCAGCGCGCGGCCGCGATCGGGATCACCGCTGCGTTTCGGCGCGGGAGCGAGTGGAAGGCGCTCTCGTCGTTCGACCTCGTGGACGTTCCCAGCGAGATCGCGCTGTGGGTCGAGGCTCCGTCGACCGCGGGGCTCACGCGGCTGCGATGCGTGATGACCTATCGCACAAACGCGCACTACGTCTCGGAGGAGGACATCGAGCAGTCGACCATCGAGTTTTCGTCGGTCGTTCGAGCGCTCCAACCGCGGTCGATCGCGCGTCCGTCGCCATGACCGCGGCCGCGTGTCAGAGACGAGCGCGATCGGGTACATCTTCGAGCCCAATGCAGGGCGACGTCGCGCTGTCGTATTCCGCTTCCTGAGAACCGCTGACTGAGTCCGACGCGCGATGGCTTCGACCCCCGACCACGTCCTCGCCCCCAAGACGCTCCTCGCTGGAAAGTACGAGATCCAGCGCCGCCTCGGCTCCGGTGGAATGGGCGCCGTCTACGAAGCGCGCCACGTTCGTATGAACAAGCGCGTCGCGGTGAAGGTCATCCACCCGCAGTACGCCAAGAGCGGCGAGGCCGTCGGGCGATTCTTGCGCGAGGCCGAGGCAGCGGCGCGCATTCGGCACCCCAACGTCATCGACGTCGTCGACATCGACGAGCGAAATGACCCGCCGTTCATGGTGCTCGAGTACCTCGAAGGCCGCTCGCTCGCGACGATCCTCGAGAAGGACAGCAAGCTCTCGGCGGGCGCGTGCGCTGCGCTGTTGCTGCCGGTGCTGAGCGCGGTAGCTGCCGCGCACGACCACGGGATCGTCCATCGCGACCTCAAGCCCGAGAACATCTTCGTCGCGCGCGCCGGGGACGGATCCATTCGCCCCGTCGTGCTCGACTTCGGCGTCGCGAAGATCGAGGGCAGCGCCGTCCAAGGTCTCACGCAGACCAACACGATGGTGGGAACCGTCGTCTACATGTCCCCCGAACAAGCGCGGGACTCCAAGCGCGTCGACGCCAAGAGCGACCAGTACACGCTCGGCGTGATCTTGTACGAGTGCGTCGCGGGCGTCCGTCCCTGCGACGGCGAGTCGCTCTACACCGTGCTCAACGCGATCGTCGAAGGCCGCTATCGCGCGCTTCGTGACGTGGCCGTCGGTGTTCCCCCGGCGTTCGAAGCGATCGTCGCGAAGGCGATGGCCAAGGATCCCGAGCAGCGGTTTGCGTCCGTGCGCGCGATGGCCGAAGCGTTGGCCCCGCTCGCGCAGGGCCAATCGTTTTCGTTCTCGCGGGACTCTTGGGCGACCGAGTTCGCGTTCGGCTCGACGATGAGCGCCGACGGATCGAGCGACAGCGCCGTCGCGAAGGCCGTCGAAGCGGTGGTGGGCGCGCGACCCGGCGCGATCTCTGCGCAAGAGCACGCCGATCGCGTCTCGTCCGCGTCGCCCCTCTCCGGTCCCACGCTGCACGGGAGCACTTCGACGCCGTCGCCTTCGACCGCGAAGCCATCGAGCAAACCCGAGCTCGTCGCGACGCTCGACGAAGCGAGCTCCACCGCAAATCGAAGCGGTCCTCACGCGGCAACCGACGCTCCCAAGGCCGCGCGCGCCCCTGCGCCGAGCACCCTCGGAGGCAGCTCGGTCGAGGTCTCCTCGCCGCTGACGCGCGCCGAGACCGTCGGGCTCGACCGCGATCGCGGCGGGCATCGCGGCTTGCTTCTCGTCGTGTCGGTCACGGCCCTCGCGCTCATCGGCGGCCTCTTTGCCTGGCAGCGCGCGACTCCCACGCCGCAGGGCGTCGCGCAGCGGCCGGTGTCGATCCCGCCATCGCCGACACACACAATCATCGAGCGCGACGTCCCCGAAGCGCACACGCAGCCCGCGATCGGCGCGCAGCCGTCGGTGACGCCGGACGCGTCGGCGGTCGTTCAACAGACGGTCGAGCGCGACGCAGGGGGCGCGGTCGCGCGCAACCACGGTCAGAGCACGGGATCGTCGCCGCGTTCTGGCCGCAACGGTCGCCCGGGCCCCGCCACGGGAGCCGCGCCGCCGACGCAGCCCACACAATCAACCACGAGCACAAACAACGCCGGTCAGGACGGTCCGCGGCAGGTCGGCGGCGGGTTCGTGCTGTAGTTCGCCCCGTCATGCACACGCTGCTTCGCCCTTCGATCTCGTTGCTCTCGGTCGCGATCGTCGCGATCACGACCGCTGCCAACGCGCAGAGCGCCCCGGCGCGCCCCGAGGTCACCGCGCAGATCACGGAGGGACGCTCGCTCTTGGCGCGGGGGCTCGCGCAAGAGGCGCTCGCGCGGTTCACGGCCACGTACGAGGCCACGCGCTCGCCGACGGCGCGCGCGCACATGGGCGTCGCGGAGGGAGCGCTCGGGCACCCGGTCGAAGCCGAGCAGCACTTGAGCGCCGCGCTCGAGGCCCCGCGCGACGCGTACATGCTCCCGGCGTGGGTCGATCGATTTCAAGAGAACCTCCGCGTCGCGCGTCGGTCGGTGGGACTGTTTTCGGTGCGATCGAACGTGTCGGGCGCCGAGGTCTTTCTCAACGGCCGCCTCGTAGGGACGACGCCGTTCGCTGCGCCCCTGCGCGTCCGCGCAGAGACCGTGCGGATGCGTGTCGTCGCGGCAGGGCACTACCCGCTCGAGCGCGAAGTGATCGTCGGCGGCGAGCTCGCGGTGACGACCGAGACGATCGAGCTCAACCCGGTTCCGGTGGTTCCCGCGGTCGTGCACACGCAGACGACGTCGAACGGCGCGGTGGGGTCGCGGATCTCCGTCGAGTCACCGCCCGAGCGCCCCGTGATCCGCCCCGTCGTCGCGCCGGTGATCGCGCCTGCGCAGCCCACGGTCGTCGTGGTCAACAGCTCGCGCGACACGGTCGAGCAGCGGCCGGGACCGTCGGCGTCGCTCACGGGGCTCGCGGTCGCTGCGGGTGTGTTGTCAGTGATCGGCCTCGGCGTCGGCGGCGTGGGAACGGGGCTCGCCGCGCACTACTCGCGCGAGTACATCGACGCGGACTGCGTGAATCGTCCCGACGTGATCCAGTGCCGCGACGCGAAGTCCACCTTCGAGCTCGGCTCGACGATGCAGGTCGCGGGCTTCGTGGCCGGCGGCGTGTTCGGAGCGGCGACGATCGGACTCGCGATCGGCGCGGCGCTCAGCGTGCCGAGCGCGCCGAGGCGAACGGGGGCGATGATTACGTGTGTTCCGACAGCGGGCAGCGCGCAGGGCGTCGCGTGCGGGGGGCGGTTCTGAGTCGCGTGTCCCAACATTGGGACATGGGATGATGCTGGGTGGCAAGCGGCTTGCCACCCGGTGGCAAGCGCACGCCCCGAGTCGCGCTGGAAGAGCCGGTCGCGAGGACGCGCGGTGCAGCGAGTCTCTCGAGCGCCGAGATGGGGTTTTGGAGCGCCGAGATGGAGTTTTGGAGCGCCGAGATGGAGTTCTGGAGCGCCGAGATGAATCTCGGCGCATGAACGCTGCTACGCAGCGCGCGCCCGCAGAGCCGGTCGCGAGGACACTCTGTTGCTAACCCTCCTCGCGCTCCTGCGCGCGACGCTCCGCGGCGTCCATGCGCTCCGGTTTCGGCGCGCCACCCAAAGATCTCGAGACCATTCTCAGGAGACGGCTCGATGCGGGGCGTCGTTCCAATGGGCGTCGCGATCACGCGCGACGAGCGCCCGCTGTCAGAGCCAGCGCGCTTCGACGACTCTCCGCTCGATGACCTTCCACGACCTCGACGGCCGCTCGAAAATGACCGACCTTCCGCGCCGTGGACGGAGCCGCACGCAGCGGGTTGCCTTCGACTCGATGTGCAAAACGCCGCTCGGCTGAGACGATCGCGGGAGAGCTTCGATGAAGAACATTGCTTCGTGGTTGGGACTCTGTTCGCTCGCGCTGACGAGCGGGTGCTTCTCGATTCCGCGGCCCGACGCAGGGGACGCGTCCGATGTCGCGGCCGAGCAGCCCGCGGACGCTCCGTCGTCCGAAGCGGGTGACGCCAACAGCGATGCTTCCGTGGATGCGACCGATGCGCAGACGGACACCGCGAGCGACGCAGAGGACAGCGCGACGGCAGACACCGGCGTCGATAGCGGCGCGGACACGGGCGCGGACACGGGCGCAGACAGCGGCGTCGATTCGGGGGTCGACGCTGGCGTCGATAGCGGGATCGACTCGGGGATCGACTCGGGCACGGACGCCGGCGTCGACACGGGGATCGACACGGGCGTCTGCGGCGCCGGCGAGATGCGCTGCGGAGCGAGCTGCGTCGACACGAACACCAGCGCCGCCAACTGTGGGATGTGCGGCCGAGCGTGCGGCGCGACCGAGCGCTGCGCGGCGGGAACGTGCGAGTGCAACCCCGGGCTCACGCGCTGCGGAAGCGCGTGCGTGAACCTCACGGGCGACACGTCGAACTGCGGGGTGTGCGGTCGCGCGTGCGCCACCGGCGCGTCGTGCACGAGCAGCGCGTGCGTCTGTCCCGCGGGGCAATCAGTGTGCGGCAGCGCGTGCGTCGACACGGACTCGAGCGCGACGAACTGCGGGATGTGCGGTCGCACCTGCGGCGCGATGCAAACGTGCGTCGGCGGGATGTGCCGCTGCACATCGCCCTTGTTGCTCTGCGGAACCTCCTGCGCCGACCCGCGTACGGACACGGCCAACTGCGGCGCGTGCGGGACGGTGTGTCCGCTGCGTCCCAACTCGACGCCAGCGTGCGCGTCTCGCGTGTGCGGCGTGAGCTGCAACAGCGGCTTCGGCAACTGCAACGCAGATCCGATGGACGGCTGCGAGGTGGACCTCGCGAGCACGAACAACCACTGCGGGAGCTGTGGAACGTCGTGCGTCGCGGGGACGTGCTCGGCCGCGGGCTGCGGCTCGTGGGCCAGGATGTTCGGCGACGATCTCAATCAAGTCGTTCGCGCGATCACGTCGGACGGCGATGGAAACGTGTACATCGGCGGGTTCGCGGGCGGTGCGTCGACCATTGGCGGCGGCGTGACGATGGGCTCGTCGGGCGCTGGGCAGTTCGCGTTCGTCGTGAGCTACACGCGCACGGGGACGTATCGCTGGCACCGAACGTTTTCGTCCGGTGTTTTCGGCGACGATCTCACTGCGCTCACCGCGCGTGGGACGGGCGCGGGGTCGCGTTTGGTGGGCGCGGGGCGCGTCGCGGGCACCACGACGATCGACGGGTTCACGATCAGCGGGATCGCGATGTACGTGATGGAGTTCAACACCGCGAACGGCGCGGTGCGCTGGCTTCGCTCGTCACCCGCGTCGGGGACGCCGACGCCGCACGACGTCGCGATCTCGCCGCTCGCAGCGGGCGAGGTGTACGTCGCAGGAGAGGTCATGGGCACGCTCGCGCTCGACGGATCGTCGGTGAGCTCGACGTCGGGGAGCGAGGCGTTCGTCATGCGACTGAGCAACACGGGGACGGGCGCGATCATTCGCACCGCGGGCCACGCGCCGGGCGGGCTGCTCGATCGCTTCACGGACGTCGAGGTGGACTCGCTCGGATCGGTGATCGTCGCGGGAGGGCTCCACTATCCAGCGACGCTCTCGCAAACGCCGATGGTGGTCGAGTCCGGCGTCGTGGGGCGCGTGATGGACCTCGCCGTCGTGGGCTACGACCGCAACCTCAACTACGTCCGTCATCGCATGTTTGGCGGTAGTCAGAGCGACTCGTCTGCGTCGATGACGCTCGCGGGCGCGACGGAGAGCGTGGCGATCGCGACGCTCGTGCAGACGGGGTACACGGTGAGCCGCGGGGGGGATCCGGTCACTGTGATGGTTCCCACGACGACTGGAAATTCGCAGGGCGTTGTGATCATGCTCGACAACGATTCGTCGTTTACGCCGGCGTGGTCACGCTCGATCGCCTCGAGCAACGCTCCGACGATCGGCGGGATCGTGTCGCTCCCGGGAAGCAATCGCTTGTTCTACGGTGGCTCGATCGGCGGGACGTTCACCATCGCGGGGATGATGTTCACGACGCCTGCGTTCGGAACGCCGGACTACTTCATCGCCGAGCTCAACCCCGTGACGGGCGCAGAGATCGCGGGCGCGCAGTACGGCGGCGCGATGTCCGAGAATGCGAACTTCGCCCACTACGGCCGTCAGCTCGCGGCGTGCGGGTCGAACGCCGTGTGCCTCGGCGGGTTTCTCGCGGGAAACTCCTCGGGCGCGACGGCCACTTCGCAGATCGGAAACGCCGCGCTCACGGGCGGGCTTCGCCAAGACGGCCTCGTGTTTCGCGTCGAGCGCTGACCGGCGCCGCTTGACAGCGCGACGGTTGTGCCTGCATTTCGCCGCGCAATCCAACAGGTCTACGGCGAAGCGATGGCGCGCAGCACACAAGCACGACAGGGGGCACTGCCCAAGGGCGACGAGCGCGGGGCGTGCTGCGACGAGCCTCGCTCTCGATGCGGAACGCGGTTTTCTGCGCTCCGTTCGTGGGCCTGTCGCACGACGGGCAAGGGCGTGAAGCTCCTCCGCGAGACGCGAGGAAAGGCCCCCTTCTACGCGCAGCCCGTGGGGTTCGACGGTCGGGCTTTTTATGTGGCGTGGGACTACGGCTGCGACACCGAGAAGCTCTTGCACGAGGTGTGTCACTTCGTGGTCGCGCCCAAAGAGCGCCGCAACAAAGAGAACTACGGGCTCGGTCCAGGCGAGGGCGAGTTCGATCCGATCGACCCCGCGGAGTCGGACAACGAAGAGGTCACGGTGATGCTCCTCGAGCGCCTGCTCGCGCCGACCTTTGGCCTCGCAGAGTCGAAGATCGCGCGGCCCGACTACAACACGCACGACCGCCGCAACGTCGATTGGGACGGCTGTCGCGCGCGCGCCGAGCAGCTCTTCGAAGCGCTGAAGCCCTCGTTGCCGAAGGCCTGAGGCGCATCTCGCTTCAGAGGCTTTCCAGACGCAAACTCCGCGACTTCTGCGGCAGATCCGCGTCGCCGGTCAGCGTCATGTCCTCCTGCAATGCCTCCAATGTTGCGGCGAGGACATTCCTTGTCCGGCTCGCGTCTCCTTGCAGAAGTCGCGGTTTCGCCTCTGGAAAGCCTCTCAGGCGTCGAGCTCCGGAGGCGGCAGGGGACCGCGCGTCGGGTGAAGCGTCATGCACTCCCACTGCGAGGCTTGCGTGCAGCGGCAGGAGGTCGCGACCGCGCGATAGTTGCACTGCGAACCGAGGCTCGGGTCGCAGGGCGATCCTGCGGTGGGCGCGGTCGCGGGGCAGCCCTCGGCGTTGGGCGTCACACCAGGACGCGGATCGGGTTGGGTGTTGGTGCGAGCGCAGCCCGAGATCGTCGCGGCGGCTGCGAGTGGAGAGAGGAGCGCGATGCGGCGCAGGACGTCGAGGGGGCTTCGGCGCATCGAACGATGGTACTGCCCTTGGCGCGCGCGCGCATTGGTCGCAGGATCAGGCGCGTTCGATGGCCGAAGGTCGCAAGTACAGCGCCGACGAGGTGCACGAGATTCTCCGCCGAGCCGCGGAGAAATCCGCCGCCCGCGCGAGCAGTGACGAGGGTCTCGAGCACGACGCGCTCGTGGCGGCCGCGCGAGAAGCGGGGCTCGATCCCGCGGCGGTCGAGCAAGCCGCAGCGGAGCTCGACGCGTCTCGCTCGCTCGACAGCGCGCGACGCGAGCTCGTGGCCGAGCGACGACAGGGCTTCTTCTCGCACCTCGCCGCGTACGTGATCGTCAACCTCGCGCTCGTGCTCTTCGCGCTCTTCGTCACGGGAAGGCCCTACTCCCTCGTCGTCGCGATCGGCTGGGGAATCGGCCTCGCGTTTCACTTGCTCTCGACGCTTCGAGCGCCGACCGATCGCGAGGTCGAGCGCTTCGACAAAGAGCGTCGCGCCGAGCAAGAGGCGCTCGATCGCGCGCTCGCCAAGACCGACGCGCGACGCAAAGCGCGCGAAGAAAAAGAGCGCCGCCGCGCAGAGGAGCGCGCGCGCAGCGAGTCGAAAGAGCGCGAGAAACAAGCGCGCAAAGAGAAGCTGCGCGAGGCGTCCGAGGCCCTCGAGAGCGCCGTTGAAAAAGGCGTCGCCGCCGCGCTCGAAGTGGCCGCGTCCAAGATCGAGTCCATCGCGAAGCCCCACAGCGCCGCGGGGTCTTCGACGGACTTCGCGCGCTACGTGGACGAGAAGAAGCGCGGAACATCGAGCGCCGCGCCCGCCGCGGGATCGACGAGCGCCACCGACGCGAGCGGAGCGAAGGGCGCGACGGGCGTGCGCGTGGACGTTCCCCGTGAGGCGACGCGGGAAGAGCGCGGGGAGCAGGACGCGCGCGACGCGCGGGCGGACGACGAGCGCGCATCGGTTTCCCGCGCGAACAAGCGGACATAGTCCGTCACCATCTCGCTTGCGATGGGTGAGCCTGCGCTCGTACCCTCGCGGGATCGCCGATGGTGCGCACAAAGACGCCGCCCGACACAGGCTCTTCGACGCTGCTCTTGTCCGAGTACTTCGACGCGGGAGACGAGCGATTTCTCGCAGAGCTCTACGCATCGAACGCCGCTCGAAAGCTGCAGGTGTTCGGCCCCAAATGGTTCGCCGACAAGCGGCGCTTCGCGCGCGACGCGCTGCTCGCGTACATCGATGACGGCTGCGATCGCCCGCATCACCGCCCGCTCGTGAAGAAGCTCTTCAAGCACGCCGAGTCCGCGGGCGACGACGAGCTGATGGCGCACTTCATGGTGGCGTTCGACAAGATCGCCCCGCGCGTGTTCGTCACGAAGAAGCGGAGGGTGCCCGGGACGTACACCAAGGGCAAGGTTCAGCTCCTCCGCGACGACCCGAGCTTGCCCAACTACCGCAGCGTCGCCGATCGCGTCGGCCGGTTCACCGTGAAGACCCGGCGCTATCTGCAGCGCCGCGCGTGGCGGTTCTTTCGCGCGATGGCGCGCAGGAGCCCCGTCGAATACGTGCGCGTGATGTCTTGGATCCTCGCGCAGTACGGCGACGGCCAGTTCGATCCGCCGCAGAAGCTCCTCGACGCGTGGGGACTCGTGCACGCGCTCTTCTGGGGCAGCGAGGCGCTCGATCGCCAGTTCGACGGCGTCCGCGTCACGCGCGGCCGCTCGATGGCCGAGCTCGCTCCGGCGCCGTACGCGGAAGAAGCGTGGCGCGAGTCGTACGCGTTCGAGCCCTTGTTTATCATGCTGACCCGCGGTCAGTCTGCGATGGTCCGCAACGTCGCGGCGGGGCTGCTCAAGGCGCACCACCGCGACGCGCTCAACGAGATCGGCGTCGAGTCGCTGCTCGCGCTCTTGAAGAGCCCTCACACGCAAGCGCAGTCGCTCGGCGCCGAGCTCATCGAGAAGAGCTCGGGGTTGTCCCGGTTGACGCTGGCCGAGTGGCTCGAGCTGCTCGCGGTGGACAACCCGTACGCGCTCCCGGTGCTCGCGAAGATGGTGCTCAAGTTCGTGACGCCCTCGCGCGTCTCGCTCGAGCAGTGCGTGCAGCTCGCGATGTCGCGGCCCGCGCCGGTGGCCGAGCTCGGGTTCGAGTGGCTGAAGGCGCGCAAGCTCGCGAGCGCCGAAGAGTTCGACGCGGTGCTCGCGGTGCGCAACGCGCCGGCCGAGAGCGTTCGCGCGCCCGCGGTTCGTTGGCTGCTCGGCGTGTTCGAGTCGAGCGAGTTCGCGAAGCCCGAGCACGTGCGAGAGCTCGTCGATTCGCGGTACGAAGACGTGCGCAAGTGCGCGCTCGAGTCGCTCGAGAGCGCGGGGCGCTTCGCGGACGAGCCGCTCTTGTGGGCGGCGCTCGCCGAGAGCCCGTACGCCGAAGTGCGCGCGTTCTTGCTGGCGCACCTCGCGTTGCGATCGAGCGCGCTCGACGAAGGGTCGCTCCGGCACTTGTGGGCCTCGGTGCTCCTCGCGGTCCACCGCGGCTCGCGCGCCAAGCAGCGCGCGATCACGCAAGTGGCGAGGGCTGTGGCAGACGAGCCCGCGAAGGCGGACGAGCTCCTCCCGTTGCTCGCGGTGGCGCTGCGCTCGGTGCGCGCGCCCGAGCGACGGGGCGCCCTCGCGGCGATGGCGCAAGCGGTCGCGAAGAACCCGTCGCTCGCGAGCGCGGTCACTCGCCACGTGCCCGAGCTTCGGATGGAGGCTGCATCGTGAACGTCGACCTCAGGTACCTCGGACGAAGCCGCGTCGAGCGGTCGTCGTCGGGCGGAGAGCTCCTCTCGTTTGCGCCGAACCTCGCGCGCCCCGCGGTCTTCTACGACGGCCAGGTGCGGCACCCGATCCGGTTTCGCGAGGCGATCTCGGCGCTGCACGACGTGGTGATCGGTGATCACCGATTCAAGAAGCGCGACAAAGCCGCGTACATCGCGTGGCGCGAGCAAGAAGAGGTGCGCGAGGCCGAGCTGCGCACGGAGATCTACAACAAGACCAAGCGCGCGGAGATCGAGCGCATCGCGCGCGAGCCGCTGCCGCCGAACCTCGACTCGGATTTTCGCCGGCTGCACTCGCTGTACTGGACGGCGCGTCGGCGCTGGGCGTCCGAGCTCGCCTCGCACGACCCCGAGCTGTTTCGGCACCTCGTTCCGTGTGATCCCGTGGTGACGGTGGCGCCGGACGTCGTGTTCTTCGAGTGCTTCGCGAAGGACGAGTCGAGCTACGGGTGCCTCGTCGTCGATCGCGACGGCTTCGAGAACGAGTCGAAGGCGGGCCTCGGCACGACCAACGTCGACTACTCGATGGCGCTCTACGAGCACTTTCAGGGGCTTCGGAGCTACCGCGCGACGCGTTTGCAAGTGGATCCGACGGGCTTCGAGGTGAAGGTCGAGGGCCACGCGGACTACCGCGAAGAGAAGATCGACCTGCCGCCGTCGTGGCTTCGCGGGTTCGGGCAGATCTCGGCGGCGATGGGCTTGCCGGGGCGGCGCGTCGAGCTCTCGACGGACGCTGTGTACTCGTTGCTCGCGTACTTGCGGCGGCACCGAGAGAAGAGCGGCCCGCGGTCGCTGCGGTTCGTGCTCGAGCCGGGCAAGCGCGCGCGGTTCGTGATCGAGCCGTTCGGCGTCGAGATCGAGAGCCACGGGGCTGTGTACGACGGCGAGCGGCCCGAAGAGATCAAGGTCTGGGGCCGCAGGCGACTGATGGTCCTCGCGAGGATCTTGCCGCTCTGCGAGCGGATCGAAGTAGTGCTGCTCGGCAGCGGATTGCCCTCGGTGTGGATCGCGCACATGGGCGAGATGCGCTTGGTGTTGGCGCTCTCGGGCTGGACGCGCAACGACTGGAGCTCGGGCGCGGCGCTCGACTTGATTAGTGGTGGCTTTCGCTCGGAGCCGCGCGTGCTCGACGCGGTCAAGACGGCGCTCGAGCGAGACCATCGCTTGTCGTACGGAGCGCTCTCGTCGCTGACGGGCGCACAGCCCGAGGTGCTGCTCGGGTCGCTACAGACGCTCGCGAAGCAAGGGCAGTGCGTCTACGATTTCAGCGCCGAGGTGTTTCGTTGGCGGCCCATTTTGCCGGTGGCGCTCAGCGAGTCGCTCATCGGCCCCGACCACCCCGAGCTCGTGGCGGCGCGCGACGCGTGGCGGTCGGGTCGCGTGAAGGTTCAGCGCGACAGCGCGATCGAGTCGAACCGACGGATGGTGGTCGGGACCGTCAACGGGACGAAGTGCGAAGCGGTGATCGACGCGGATGGGGTCATCCGCAAGGGCACGTGCTCGTGCAGTTACTTCTTCAAGTCGCGGATGCGACAGGGGCCGTGCCAGCACTTGCTCGGGCTTCGGATGCAAGCGCAGACCGCGCCCGCGCCGAGCGCTGGGTCGAGCAAGGGTTCGTCGAGCGCTGGCGCTGGTGCGAGCACGAGCGCTGGCAAAGCGCCGTCCGGCGAGCGACCGAGCGAGGGGCCCAAGTGGTACGAGAAGTGGTTCAAGTAGAGGGCGTTCGAGGCGGCCGACGCGCGCTGCGTCGGGCGCTCGTTTCGCGGTGAAATTCAGGGCTGAAACTGAGTGACAGAGAATGTCGCGCGAAAGTGAAATCCGCTAGCGCGCGCAGCAGAAGAGCTGATACAACCCGGGTCGCGCTCGACGAGAGAGCGCGGTCCTGTAGCAACAACAGCTACCCGAAAACGATCGGCACGACGCGCGACGTGCGTCGGTGCTTCCAGGAGGTCGCGAACACCCGAGCCCACAATTCCCGGTGATCCGCCGGGGTGAGAGAAAGCTCTTTCATGCGTCCCAACGCTCGCTGCTCTTTTGCGCGCCCATCACCCATGGTGGGACCCGCCAGGGCAACGCTGCGCGTTCGGCTCCCACCATGGGTGCGGGCGCGCTTTGGTTAGCGATCGTTGTCAGGAGCTGGAATGTCGGGTGTTCGCGGCCTCCTGGCCGCATCGACGAACGAAGCGAAGACCGTCTGTGCCGCGTCGGTGAGGCAGAGTCGCGATGGCAGGACTTTGGGACAGAATTCGAGCGTTCTTTCGTAGCGGACGCGGCGGTGACGCCGACGCGCAGATCGAACAGGCGGTGCGCGTCGCGCTCGTGCGTCGCGTGAGCGGTCGATCGGTGTTCACGCCGCTCGAGCTCGCGTACGACATCGTTCCGCGCGAGGACCGATCGGACGAGGTGATCGAGGCGATCGCCACCGCGCTCGATCGATTGTATGTGCGCGCGTATTTCGGGCCGTTCAACTACGCCCGATCGATCGATCCGAAGTCCGCGTATCGCTACGTCTACCACCCGGCGGGCACGCGCGTTCCCGGCACGACGCCGGACACGACGCGCGTCCGCGCCGAGCCCGAGAGCGAGCCGCCGCCTCCGCCTGCGCCCACGCGATCGACTCGCGCGAGCACGGTTTCGGGGTCCACCCGCGCGCCGACGAGCGTCTCGTCTCGCGGCGGATCGACCGCGCGCGGCGCGAGCACGACCACCAGCGGCCGAGGCGCCCCGTCGAGCGCTCGCGGCGCGTACCGAACCGCCGCGGATCCCTACGCGCGGCCCGAGATCCTCACGCTCTCGGCCGAAGAGCTCCGCGCGCGCGCGGTCAAGATCGACCCGTACAAGACCGCGTGGATCGGGCGCGTCGACACGATTCCCCCGCAGAGCGACGAGCGCACGGCGATCATCGACCGCGGGTTGATCCTACGCGGACTGTTGTCCGAAGCGCAGATCACCGAGATCCATCGCGTCGGTGACCTCTGGCTCCGCCACTCCGAGGCCGCGCGCCTCGCGGCGACCACCGCGGCCAAGACCGCCGAGGACGCCGTTCGCCAGATGCGCGAAGAGAAGGTCCGCAAGAAGGCACAAAAAATCAAAGAGGCCGCGGAGAAGAAGCGCCGCTACGCCGAAGGGGTCGCCAAGCGCCGCGCGACCGACATCATTTTTCTCGGCCGCGGCGTGTCGTCCAAGCTCGGCGATCGCCGCTCGGACATCGAGAAGCTCGACGCCCAAGGGCTCCCCGTGCTCTCGACGCCCAAGGACGTCGCCGACGCCCTGCGCACGACGATCAGCGAGCTGCGCTGGCTCGCGTTTCACAGCGACGCCGCCGAGCGAACGCACTACGTGACCTTCACGATCCCCAAGCGCTCGGGCGGGACGCGCTCGCTCTCGGCGCCGCACGAGAAGCTCGCGCGCGCGCAAAAGTGGGTGCTCGAGCACGTGCTCGCGAAGCTCCCCACTGAAATACCGGCACACGGATTCATCCGCGGGCACTCCACGGTCACCAACGCCCTGCCGCACGTCAAGCGCGACGTCGTCGTCAACCTGGACTTGAAGGACTTCTTTCCGACGGTGAGCTTCGCGCGCGTGCGGGGCGTGCTCGAAAAGGTGGGCTATTCGCCGGCCGTCGCGACGGTGCTGGGCCTGCTGTGCACCGAGAGCCCGCGGCAGATCATCACGTACGCGGACAAGCCCTATCACGTCGCCCTCGGGCCGCGCGCGCTCCCGCAGGGCGCGTGCACGTCACCGGCGCTCAGCAACCAAGTGGCGAGGCGCCTCGATCGAAGGCTCTCGGGCCTTTGCGCGAAGATGGGCTGGACGTACACGCGCTATGCAGACGACCTCACGCTGAGCGCGGACGAGGGACACCGCGGCGAGCTCCCGGTGCTCATCGCGAAGGTGCGCGAGATCGTCGAAGACGAGGGCTTCAAGATCAACCCGAAGAAGGGCCGCGTTCAGCGCAAGAGCGCGAGGCAGACGGTGACGGGCGTCGTCGTCAACGATCACCCGACGGTCCCGCGCGACGAGTACAAGCGCCTTCGCGCGATCCTTCATCGCGCGAAGTTCACGGGGCTCGACGCGCAGAACAAAGAGGCGCGCCCGCACTTCGACAAGTGGGTCGAAGGCAAGATCGCGTACATCTCGATGGTCGACGCGACCAAGGGCGCGCGGTTGAAAGCGGCGTTCGACGCGATCCCGAAGACGTAGCGAGCGCTCGGGCGCGTCGCGGGTGGGGCGCCGCGTTTGGCGCGCTGGATCGAGCTCATCTCGAAGTCAGCGGGCGTCTGAGAGAGTCCCAGTCCATTTCCGATCGAGCACACCCCCGGGAGACGAGCCCCCGGGCTTTGCGCGACGGGGTCGCGAAGCGGCCAGGGCGTCCGCCTGACCTTCGCGATGGTCTCGCCCGAAACTCGAGCCACCCAGCGATCGATCGCGGCGAGGCGTCGCAAGTTTCCAGCAGATCGCTTGGTGGATCGCGTTGAATCGTGGTGCCTGGGTAGGCCCGGCGGACGCCGAGCCCGCTCCGCGGAGCGAAAAGGCCGGGCGCTCGTCTCCCGGCCGTGCGCAAATCGCGTGCTTCCACGCTTGTCTCTCGGCGCTCGCGCGCTTTCACGCCCGCGCTCCCGGCCGTGCGCAGATCGTGTGCTTCCGCACTCGCGCTCTTCCACGCTCGTCTCCCGGCGGTGCGCAGATCGTGTGCTTCGACGCCCGTGCTCCCTTGGAATTCCGCTGCCGTTTCAACAGAGCTTCCCACCGGGCGTTGCGCATCACGTGGGCAGTGCGCCGCATGCGGCGCACGAGCGACGGCTCGATGCACCCACCTTCAGGTGGGTGCAGCCAAGGTGCGAGGTCACCACTCTTTCCCTCGCGATCTCGCTCGCGCCCGCCGACTTCGGGATGAGGTCGATCCTGAGTGTTTGGCGAGGGGGCAGCTATCGCATGGCTCCGACGAACACGCGGTTGATCGAGACGCCGTTGTCGTCGCGGCCGCCGACGGAGTACACGCGGCCTTCGTGCACGGGGGTCTGGTGAACGTGCCCGCGCGCGACGGGGATCGCGCCGCGCACTTCTTCCCACGCGCCGATGCGTCCGTCGCAGCCGACGGGCGCGCGCTGAACGACGGCGAGCGTCGTGAATTGATCGAGCCCGCCGAAGATGTAGAGCCAACGGTCGCGAAGCACGCCCGAGTGTGTCGATCGAACAGGGTCCATCGTGCCGACCTCTTCCCAGCCGGTGATCGCGCCCTCGGCGTCGCGCGTGCTGCGAAGGATCACTTCGAGCGGCGTGATGTTGTTGCCGACGGGCATCCCGCGAAATCCCCCAGCGAGATAGAGCAGGTCGTTGTGAACGAACGCGATGTGGTGCGAGCGCGGCTCGGGGACGTTCGCGACGCGCGACCACTCGCCGACGTTTCCGTCGGCGGACACGGTGGCCATGGTGACCGCGGATTGCGCCGAGCGACCGTCGGTTCCGCCGACGAGCACGAGCTTGTTGCCGAGCGCGGTGAGCGTGGGGTGAAGCGCGTTCCACGGCAGGGGCGTGCTCTCGCGCCACATCATGGAGCCGTCGCTCGCGCGCTCGCCGACGAACACGCGACGCGAGCCCGCGATGCCGCTGCCGCCTCCGCTCGAGGTGAGCCCGCCCGCGAGATACACGCGCCCGTTGATCAACGCGACGCTGTGAAATCCCGTGGGAACGGGCAGCGCGGTGTCCTCGACCCATGGGCCGAGCGCTCCGTCCGGCATGATCGGCGCGCGCGCGACTTGGTTGTACACGGCCTCGAGCGTCTCGCGCGGGCCCTGACGCACGCCGCCCGCGACGTAGAGCGCCGCGCCGCTCGGCCCCGCGCTCACCCATGTCGCGTGATGGTCGATCGAGCGCGCGAAGTTGTCGCCCGCGTTCCACGTGAGGTCGGTGACGGGCGAGGGCTGTGTACACGCGGGAGCGTCTTGCGTCGCAGCGTCGGCGACGACGTCCGATGAACCGTCGTTCATCATCGAGCTTGGGCTGCACGCGAGTGCGAAGAGGGAGAAAGCGCAGAGCGCCTGCGCGCGAGAGGGGCGAATCATCGCGGGCCCATCGAGCAATGATCGGGCCACACGAAATCAACGTGTTTTCCGTGGGCGCGTCGCGAAGCGTGCGTCCCCTGACGGCGACGCGTCGGCGCTTGGCGGGGCCCCGGCTCGCGTCACTTCTTCGCGGTCTGCGTGTCGAACTCGTCCGCGATCTTCTTCGGGTCTGCGCCCTTGAGCATCGCTTCGAGGACCCCTGGCAGCTTGTTGGGCGTACACGCAAAGCACGGGACGTTCACGTTGGCCATCTTGCGCGCGAGGTTCTCGTCGTACGAAGGAACGCCGCTGTCGCTGAGCGCGAGCAGACACACCGCGCGAACGCCGGACTCGGTCATCGACTGCATCCGCTCGACGAGCCGCCGCTCGTTGCCGCCCTCGTAGAGGTCCGTGATCAAGATGAACATCGTCTTGCGCGGATCCTTGATGAATCCCTGGCAATATCCGACGGCGCGGTCGATGTCCGTGCCGCCGCCGAGCTGCACGCCGAACAACATGTCGACCGGGTCGCTGCACGCGTCGGTCAGGTCCACGACCTCGGTGTCGAACGCGATCACGTGCGTCTCGAGCGATGGAATCGTCGCGAAGATCGCGCCCATCACCGAGCCGTACACGACGGACTCGGCCATCGAGCCCGACTGATCCATGCACACGATCACGTTGTACTCTTTGCGTCGGTGCTGCCGCGCCCAGAAGAAGAAGCGGTCGGGGATCACCGTGCGCTTCTCGGCGACGTAGTTCTTGAGGTTCCTCCGGATGGTGCGCTTCCAATCGATGTTGGGGAGCGAGGGGAGCGGCTGGTGCCGCGAGCGATCGAGCGCCCCGCGGACCGCGCGTTCGATCGCGCTGCGCATGCGCTTCATGATCTCGTCGACGACGGCCTTCACGATCTGCCGCGCGGCTTCTTTCGCGCGATCGGGGACCATGTTCTTCAGCGACAAGAGCGTCCCGACCATGTCGACCGACGGCGTCACTTCGGCGAGCAGCTCGGGCTCGAACAAGAGCACCTTGAGCTTGTCGTCGCGCGCGACCGCGTCCTTCTGGATGGTCACAACGATGTCTTTATCGAAGTACTTTCGTACGTCGCCGAGCCACTTCGCGATCGTTCCTTTGCCCGCGCCGAGGCCCGCGCCGCGCTTGCCGCCCGCGCCGTCGGGGTTGTCGTAGATGGCGCCGAGGGCCTCGTCCATCGCGCGCTGGTCGTCGCTCAGCAGGCCACCGCTGCCGCCGCACGCCTTGCGAAGCTGGTCCTCGGCGCTCTTGCCGAGCACGAGCCGCCATCGTTGGTATCGATCGAACTGCACTGCGTCGCCGCTGTCACCGTCGCTCACGATGTCGTCGATGCTACCGCAACCCGATCGGCGCACACCGAGCGCAGTTCGCGCACAGCGGACATTTTCTGACCGTGCACAATGGCCGCTGGTTTTCCCTGGTAGCTGATAGTCTCTCGCCCGAGGTCGGACGCCATGGCGGTCTCGAGGGTAGGAGAGGTCCTCGCAGCAAAATATCGTCTCGACGAGCGCCTCGGCGGCGGCGGGATGGGCGAGGTGTACCGCGCAGAGAACACGGCGATCGGCCGAGTCGTCGCGATCAAGATCTTGCGAGAAGAGTGCCTCTCGCAGCCGCAGATCGTCGCGAGGTTCCTTCGCGAGGCGCGCGCGGCCAATCGCGTGCGGCACCCCAACGTCGTCGATGTGCTCGACGTGGGCGAAGACAACAAGGGCGTCCCGTTCATCGTGCAGGAGTTCTTGGAGGGCCAAGACCTCGCGGCGCACCTCGATGACTTCGGCGGGCGGATCTCGCCGCGCGGGGCGCTCTCGATCATGTTGCCCGTGATCGACGCGGTGTACGCGGCGCACAAGGCCGCGGTGATCCACCGGGACTTGAAGCCCGAAAATGTGTTTCTCGCGCGCGTCGAGCAGCAGATCGTCCCGAAGGTCCTCGACTTCGGCATCTCGCGCATCGACGACGGCCTCGAAGACCAGCGCCTCACCGCCACCAACACCTCCATGGGAACGCCGCTCTACATGGCCCCCGAGGCCATCAAGGGCCTGCGCCACACGGACGCGCGCTCCGACGTGTGGTCGCTCGGCGTGATGCTCTACGAGCTCTTCACCGCGCAGGTCCCGTTCTGGGGCGAGTCGCAGGGGAGCTTGTTTCTCGCGATCGCGACGCAGCCGCCCGAGCCCGTCGATCGCTCGCTCGTGCCCGACGAGCTCGCGGAGATCATCTTGCGGTGTCTGGACAAGGACCCTTCGCGCAGGCCCGCGGACGCGGGCGCGCTCGCGAAAGAGCTCCGTGGATATCTCGCGAAGACGGGCGGGGTCGACGCGTTGTCGGCGACCGCTCCGGGCGCGGCGCAGTTCGTCGACGGTCGCAAGCCGCGGCGCGCGACGAAGTCTGTTCCGACCGATCGGGCCGAGGCTGCGACCGTTGCAGCGAAGCCACAGGTCGCGGCGCAGAAGCCCGCGCAGCCCTCGATGCCGCCGATGAAGCCCATCGCCGCAGGAGAGCCCGCGCCGCTCGCCGCGCACAAGCCCATGGCCTTCGCCAAGGCCCCCGAGCGCGCGTCGGACGCGCGTCGTTCGCGGCCCGAGCCGCCATCGCCCTCGGGCAGTCGCGCGATGGTGGCCGCCGTGATCACCGTCGTGTTCGGCGCGCTCGGGCTCGTCGTTCCCCTCGTCTCGATCGCGCGCGCGTCCCTCGATCCGTTTGTGCGCCAGCAGCCTCGCGCGCTCGACGTGATGGCCGCCGTCGCGCTCGTGTTCGCGATGCTCTGTTGGCGATGGTCATCCGGTGAGCAGTATCGCCACATCGCGTGGGACCTCGTCGGCGCGGCGCTCTCGCTCGTCGGATTCGCGATTTCGGTGGCGGTCGGCGCGCACCCGTCGATGTTCGGACCGAGCGCGGTGACGCTCGCGGCGAAGGCCTCGTCGTGGGCGTTCGCGATCGCCGCGGTGCTGTTGGGGATCTACGGCGTTCGTCGCGCGATCGATCGAATCCGCCTGCGGGTGTTCGACGCGGCCGACGCGATCTTGCTCGCGCTCGCGGCGACGCTGTTCACGACCGGGGCGCGCTCCGCCGTGGATGCCTTGGCGCCCGCTGGCGCGACGAACACGACGGCAGACAGCACCGGAGCGTCCGATGAGTCCGAGGCCCCCGCGCACACAGAATCGACTCGGCGCCGGCCCGCGGCGCGCTGAGTGACTGCGTGCACACTCCCGACGCCGCGCCGAGCGTAAATATCGCAGGTTTCGTTGCGCGCCGTTGCGCGATGCGCGAATACTCGGCGAGGTCTCTGGGATGGCGACGGATTACGCTCTGCTCGATGCGCTCGCGGAGGCTTCAGGCCTCTCGAGCGTGTTCGCGCACGCGTGCATCGTGCGCGCGCTCCGACGAAGCGGCGTGGACCTCGAGAAGTTCACCCGCGCGGACGTCGCCCGAGCCATGCCCGAAATCGAGCGCGCGCTGTCGGTCTACATCGACCCCGCGGACCTCGCGACGCGCGTTCGGCACATGAAGAAGCTGCTCTGATTCACACTCCCTCTACGCAGACGAGGCCCATGCAGATCGCTCCAACTACGAGTACGGCGGGCGTGCAGTTCGACGAGGCGTCCTCGACCCTCTCGATCCGCGGCGAGTCGTACCCAGAGAACGCGTTCGAGTTCTTCAAGCCGATCCAGCAGTGGGTGGGGGAGCGCGCGTCGAAGCGCGACGGCGTGCTCGTGCTCGAGATCGCGGTGACCTACATGAACACGAGCTCGGTGAAGTGCATGATGGACCTCATCGATCAGCTCGACGCCGCGAGCCAGCGCGGCGCAAACGTGTCCGTCCGCTGGGTCCACAGCGAGAGCGACGAGCGGATTCGCGAGCTCGGCGAAGAGCTGCTCGACGCGGTCACGCTCCCGCACACGTTCGTCGTTCGCCGAGAGGACCAGCCGTGAAAATCGAAGAGATCCACTCGTTCAGCGACAGGCTCGGGACCCAGGGCGTCGTGCTCTGCTTCAACGGACCGTTCTCGCACGGGATCGTCGAGCAGCTCGGGCAAGCGCTCCGTCGCCACATGCAAGACGCCTTCGCGCGATCGCCGCTCGTGCTCGACGTGTTCGGCGTGTTCGTCGAACAAGCGCAGAACATCCAGAACTACGTGGGCAAGGCCTTCGCGCCGAACGACCCGGCGACGCACGGGCTCTCGGTGATCGCGAAGGAGGGCGAGCGCTTCGTCGTTCAGTCGGGAAATCGCGTGCGAAACGCCGACGTCGCCTCGCTCGAACAGAGGCTCTCGCGCGTCACGAGCGCGAGCCGCGACGAGCTGAAGAAGATGTACAAGCAGCAGCTGTCCGCGACGATCCCCGCGGGCGAGAGCGCGGGGCTCGGGCTCATCGCGATGGCCCGCGTCTCGCGCGATCCGATCGTGTACCGCGTCGATCCGCTCGACGGGGACGTGTCGTACTTCTCGCTGCGGGTGACGATTTGAGCGCCGAAGCACCGTCGGGGCCCGAGAGCGTCCCGCTGCGCCACCGGTTCGGGCTCCAGCTGCTCGGGTGGCTGCTCGTGGCTGCGCTCGTTCCCGCGGCGGCGGTGGGCGCGATCTCGTCGAGCGTCGCGCAAGACGCGCTCGAAAAAGAGCTCCGCGGCAGGCTCGTCAGCGTCGTCGAGCGCGACGCAGAGCGCCTCGATTCGTGGGCGCGTCGACGTCGCGCCGAGGTGCGTGCGCTCTCGCGCGCGGCGGACGTTCGCGCGGCGCTCGCGCGGGCGGCGAGCGGTGACTCCGCGGCGGGCGCAGAGCTCGCGGGACGACTGCGGCTTCACAGCGAGGCCCTCGAGTTTACGAACTTGCTCGTGGTGGCGTCGGACGGGAGCGTGCTGTGCTCGACCGAGAGCTCGACGCTCGTCGGTCGTCGCGTGAACCAAGGGCCGCTCGAGCGCTCGGAGCTCGCGCGCGTGTTCGATCGAGCGCGCCTGCTCGGCGAGAGCGAATTCTCGGACTTTTCGACGCGGAGGCTCGCGGGCGACGCCGTGGACAACGGCTCGGGAACGCCGCGCGCGCTCGTCGGCGCCGCGGTGTTCGACGCCGGTCGCGTCTCGGGCGTCGTCGTGGCAGAGCTCGACGACCGCGAGGTGCAGCGCAGCGCGCAGTCGCTCGTCGGGTTCGGCGCAGGGGGATCGATCGACATCGTGGGCTACGCCGAGGGCCGCGCGGTGTACGTGACCTCGAGCCGGACTTCGGGCGGCGGGTCCTTTCGGCGGGCGCTCTCGCTCGAGTCCGCGTCGCTCGAGTCCGAAGCGCTCCGCGGCGGCCGCGGCGACGGGACGCGCGCCGACGGCTCGGGCCGACAGACGTTCGCCGTGTGGCGCTACGTCCCTTCGCTCCGCTGGGGAATCGTCTCGCAGGTCGACGAGGCCGAAGCGTTCGCGCCGGTCCGTCGCCTCCGCGCGCTCTCGATCGCGCTCGGGTCGCTCGCGGCGCTCTTCGCCGCGCTGATCGCCGCGTGGGGCTCTCGTCGCGTCTCGGGGCCGGTCGCCTCGCTCATCCGCGAGGCCAATCGCGTGACGTCCGGAGACCTCTCGACGCGCGTCCGCGTCGAGGGCAAGGGCGAGCTCGCGATGCTCGCACAAGTATTCAACGGGATGGTGGCCGAGCTCCAGCGCAACACCGAGGGGCTCGAGGGCATCGTCGCCGCGCGCACGCGCCAGCTCACCGAGAACAACGCGCGCATTCGAGAGAGCATCGACCTCGCGCGCAAGATCGAGTCGTCGATGTTGCCCGACGGAGGCTCGCTCCCTCCGTCGTTGAAGAAAGCGGCGCTCGTGTGGCGGCCGCTCGACCAAGTGGGAGGCGACCTCGCGTTCGTCGAGCCGACGCCCGACGGGGGCTTCGTCGCGGGCGTGATCGACTGCACCGGGCACGGGGTGGCCGCGGCGATGACCGCGATGTTCGCGACGGCGATGTGCTCGCTCGCGATCGCGACGCACGGCTCGAAGGGCCCGGCCGAGGTCCTTCGCGAGCTCGATCGACGGCTCGAGCGCGCGTTCGACAGGGCCCGCGGCGACGGGATTTCGCTCGGGATGGACGTGGCGCTCGTCGCGGCGCGGCCCGGCGAGCCGCTGCGGTTCTCTGGCGCGGGCGTGGGCCTCTTCGCGCGCACGTCGGACAACAAGTTCACGACGATCTCGGGGCGCCGCGTGGGGCTCGGCTACGGCGCGCGGCGCAAGCAGCTCCCGCTCGAAGAGCACACGATTTCAATCGACGAGCTCGACTCGGTGATCTTGTTCACCGACGGCGTCTTGGACGAGCCGCAAGGGACGCGCGGCGAGGGGCTCGGTCGCACGCGGCTGCTCGCGATGCTCGAAGCGCGCAGCGGGATGGACATCGACAAGCTGCTCGCGACGATCGACGCCGAGGTGATCGCGGGCCGCGGCGAGCGGCCGCAGCGCGACGACGTGACGGTGCTCGGGCTGTCCATCAATCGCACGGCGCTCGTTCAATCGAAGGGAGCTGCGTGATGCGCGCGAGCACTCGACGGACCGCTCTTCAAGTGGGGCTCGCCGCGACGGCGGCGGGCGGCGCTGCGTTTGCGGCGTGGCGCTTTCGAAAGCAGCCGATTCGCGTCGGCGTCCTTCACTCGCTGACGGGGACGATGTCGCTCAGCGAGCGGCCCGTGGTCGACGCGACGCTCTTCGCGATCGAGCTCGTCAACCAGAGCGGCGGGTTGCTCGGTCGGCGCGTCGAGCCCGTGGTGGTCGATGGCCGCTCGGACGGTCAGCACTTCGCGCGCGAGGCGGACGCGCTCTTGCGGCGCGGCGACATCTCGGTGGTGTTCGGGTGCTGGACGTCGGCGAGCCGAAAGAGCGTCGTTCCTGTGTTCGAGCGGCACCGGCACTTGCTGGTGTACCCGGTGCAGTACGAGGGCCTCGAGCAGAGCCCCAACGTGATCTACACGGGCGCCGCGCCGAACCAGCAGATCATCCCGGCGGTCGCGTGGGCCTTTGAAAACGTGGGCCGGTCGTTCTTCCTGGTGGGCTCGGACTACGTGTTTCCGAGGACGGCGAACGAGATCACCAAGGATCAGCTCCGCGCGATCGGCGCGACGCTCGTGGGAGAGCAGTACCTGCCGCTCGGGTCGCGGGACGTTGACGCGTGCGTGCGCGCGATCGTCGAGGCGCGGCCGTCGGTCATCCTCAACACGATCAACGGCGACACGAACCTCGCGTTCTTTCGAGCGTTGCGCGCGGCGGGGATCACTCCGTCGCGGATTCCCACGGTGTCGTTCAGCATTGGCGAGCCCGAGCTGCAGTCGCTCGGCGACGCGGACGTCGCGGGCGACTTCGCCGCGTGGAACTACTTTCAGAGCATCGCGAGCGCGAAGAACCGCGCGTGGATCAGCGCGTTTCGCCAGCGCTACGGCGCGAATCGAACGCTCTCGGACCCGATGGAAGCCGCGTTCGTCGGCGTCCAGCTCTGGGCGCAAGCCGTCCGGAGCATCGGCGAGTTTTCGCCCCGCGCCGCGCGGCTCGGAATGCTCTCGCAGAGCGTCGAGGCCCCCGAGGGCGTCGTCGCCATCGACGCCGACACGGGCCACTGCTGGAAGAGCGTCCGCATCGGCCGCGCCCGCCGCGACGGCCAGTTCGACATCGTGTGGAACAGCGACCGCCCCGCGCGCCCCGAGCCGTTCCCGATCTACCGCTCCGAAGCCGAGTGGCAGCGCTTCCTGCGCGCGCTCTACGAAGGCTGGGGCGCCCGGTGGTCCGCGCCCGCGCGCGGATAAATCACTGGGTCCGCGCCCGCGAGGCGCAGCCCCCACCTGCGCTGCCGCGCGCCCCGCCCCCACGTAGTGAGGGCGGGGCTTTGCATTGAGAAAATGCAGTCACTAGACTGACAGGTTGATTGTGGGTGCCGGTATTTCACGGTCATGATCGCCCTCGCACACGCCTCAATCGAGCGACGAGTGGCCGTGAATTGTCAGTGGCCCATACAATCAACATATCAGTCCAATCGCAGCACGTTACACAATGCAAAGCCCCGCCCTCACTACGTGGGGGCGGGGCGCGCGGCAGCGCGGGTGGGGGCTGCCCTTCGCATTCACAGTGCGAGACATTGCGATGTGTCCCGTTGTCGTCACGACGTGGGGGCGGGGCGCGCGGCAGCGCGGGTGGGGGCCGCGCTCCGCGCCTTTGCGTTAACTCACTCACCCCACGCCGCGCGTGTCGAGCGCGCACTTGAATTTGTGGCCGTGTAACCCTCGTCACATCCCCGTGATGTGACCCACTGACGCCGCGCCGATCACCGCGGTCGCGCTGCAGCCGCTTCGCAGCGGCGGAACGATCGTCCCCGCCAGCGAGCACGCCCGCGCCAGCACGTCGAAGCGCACGCGACCGACGCCTCCTGCGCCGCCGTTGCCCGTCGTGCCCGTCGAGGGACCGACGCCTCCTGCGCCTCCTCCGCTGGAGATCACGCCGTTCGTGACGATCGACGGCGCCCACAGGTGGATCACGCCACCAGATCCCCCACCGCCTCCACCGCCGCCGGTGCGGTCGCCGACGGCGCTTCCGTGCCCGCCGCGACCGCCGTTTGCGAGGAGGCGCCCCGTCGCGCTGATCGTGATGCTCGACGAGCTCGCGATGCGCAGCGCGCCGCCGCCACCGCCACCGCCGCCGCCGCCGTGCGGTGTTCCGCTGCACACTCCCCCAGAGAGGGTGCGCACACGACCGGCGCCGCCGCCGCCGCCCGAGCCCGTCGCGAACTGCATCGCCACCGCGTAGTCCGCTGCAGCTGCAGCCCCGATCGAGCCACCGCCGCCGCCACCGCTGATGTCGACTGTGCAGCTCCCCGCGTTGCCCGGAGCGCCGCCGTACGGAGCGCTTCCGGGCGTGTCGTAGCCACCACCGCCGCCACCGCACAGGCCCGCGCCCCCCGATGCGCCGTTGGGGCCCCCGCCCGCGCCGCCGGACGAAGAGCTGTTCGCGCATCCGCCTCCGCCACCACCGAAGCCTCCGCCTCCGCCGCCCGCGGCGCTCGCGCGCGCGGACTCGCCGCCCGCGCCGCCCCCCATCGTGCCCGCGAAAGTCACCGTGTTGTTGGTGCCCGGTCCGCCCGCGGCGCCGAGGCCGCTCGTGCCTCCGGTGTTCGTCGTTCCCGCGGTGCCGACAGCGCCTCGCACGGTCGTTCCGGTCTGGCCTCCGCCGCCGTTTCCGCCGACGCATGTCGTCGCAGAGCCGGTCGAGCCGTCCCCGCCGTCGCCGCCCGAGACGTCGATCGACCCATCGATCTGCACAGCGCCCAACGAGTAGAGCTCGAGAACACCCGGAGCCCCCACGCGCACGGTCACGCCCGCCGCGATTCGTACGCTCGTAAATCGATACACGCCCGACGGGAGCACCACGTTGCTCGTCGGTTCGAAGGCCATCGTCGCGCTGCCCGCCGCGAAGGGCGAGGCGAGGCACGCTCCGTTGGCGCACACCTCGCTCGCTGCGCAGCGGCGTCCGCACGCGCCGCAGTGGTCGATGTCCCTGTCGATCGCGACCTCGCACCCGTCTGTCGCGAGCGCGTTGCAGTCGGCGTAGTTCGCCTCGCACGTGCGCGCGCACACGCTCGCGGTGCACGCGGCGCGCTGGTTCGCCGCGCCCACGCAGCGCGCTCCGCACGCGCCGCAGTGCGCGTTGCTGCTCGTCGTGTCCACCTCGCAGCCGTTTGTTCGGTCGGCGTCGCAGTCCGCCCGGCCCGCGCGGCACATCGTGTAGTCGCAGCGCGCCATCGCGCACACGACAGCCTGCGCTCCCCCGGTCACCGTGAGGTCCGGGCAGGCGGAGCGGCACGCACCACAATTCAACGTGTTCGAGCGCGTGTCGATCTCGCACCCGTCGCTGCGGACGCCGTTGCAGTCCGCGAAGCTCGGCGCGCACGTCGCGATCGTGCACACCCCGCCGCTGCAGCCGTTCGAACCCACGTTTGGCGGCGTGTTGCACCGCGCGCCGCACGCCCCGCAGTGAGCCGTGTCCGTCTGCGTGTCCACTTCGCACCCGTTGGCCTCGACGCCGTCGCAGTCTTCGAAGCCCGTGTTGCATCGATCGAGGACGCATCGCCCCGCGACGCACCGCCCGACTCCGTGAACGAACCCGCAATCGCCCGCGTCTCGACACGGATCCGCGACGATCGCGTCCGCGGCGCTGTCGACGGCCGACTCGGTCGCGACGTCCAACGGCGCGACGCCGTCCGCGGTCGCGTCCAACGCCGATGCGTCTCGCTCGACGACGTCTGCGCTGTCGTCTGCGACCACGTCCGCCGCGCTGTCCGGGCTCGCTGCGTCCACACCGCTGTCCTCGGGCGTCGTGCTCGGCGTTCGCGGCATCGCGCGTTGAACGGTCGCCGAGATCGCGATCTCGCACACCCTGCGGCTCGTGATGCACAGGCCCGCGCTGCGCGCGCCGCACGCGTCGTCTCGCGTGCATCGCCAGTAGCACTGGTTTGCTGCGCAGATCGAGTCGTCGGGACAGTCGTCGTTCGATGCGCAGAGCGCTGGCGAGCTCGCGGGAAGGCAGACGTTCTTCTCGGGTGAGGGCGAGGGCGCGCAGAGGTACGTCGGCGGACAGTCTCGATCCGTCCGACACTGCGAGCGACACAGGCTCGCCGCACACACGAGCGGGCTCGTACAATCGTCGTTGAAGATGCACGCGCGCCCTTCGGACTGCGGCGCACGACACCCGCCGCTGGCTGCGCCGAGCACGCTCGCCAACAGCGCAGCCCACGCGCGCGTGATCGTCGCTCGTCGCACGTGCGCGGTTCGCCAACGCCTGCCTATCGTCCCTCGCTCTCGTTGTTGCTTTTGTACCATTACCATTTCGAGCCGCTCGGACAAAGCTCGGCTCGATCGTGGCGTGCAGCAACGAAAGGTCCCCAAGCGTTTCTTAACGCCGCTCGCGGACCGTCCTACGCAAGCGCGGGCGCAGCGGTCGCTCTCGCGACCTGCACCGTTGGACGATGCGGTGGTTACGCGACTACAGGTCGAGGTCGTCGAGGCCTTCGAGGTCCTCGCTGAGCTTCTTCAGCTCGGCTTCGTCGACCTTGCTCTCGATCGCGCCGGTGATGGCGACGGCGACCTCGCGACCCCCGCCCCAGATCTCCGTGAGCAGCTCGGCGACCCTCCGCGCCTCGCCCGTCTCGAACGCGCCGAACGCCCGTCGTAGCCCCACCACGCTGCGCTTGAACGCTTCGTGATCGAGCGCCTCCATGAACTCGGTCATCGATCGCCAGAGCACCTTGCGAGACAAGAGCGCCATGCGGTTTCGTGACGAGAGGCCCTCGAAGTAGTTGCCCACCGCGTTGGGGTCGAGGCCCGGGGAGATCCGCAGCGATACGCGCCGATCGAGCACGACGTCCGTGACCTTGCCGCGCTCGAGCATGAGCGCGTTGGCCACGCCCGCGCAAAACCCGTGCGCAGCGTCGTCGTCGGCCACGCCGTCGAGCGCTCGCCACCATCGCTCGACGTCGAACAACGGCTCGCCGTTCTCGACGCGCTCGGCCATCGAGCTCGTCGTCGCGACCCACTGAAGGTCGCCCATCGCTTCGCCGATCGCGCGCGCCGCGTCGTCGTCGCCGCGCACGGACGTCGGAAGCAGCAGCGTCGCCCGCAGAAACAGCTGCGCGACCAGCGGCTCGAGCGGGCCGAGGTCCACCTTGCGAACGCTCCCGTAGCTCGTCAGGTCGGACAGCCGACGCACGGCCGAGGCGATCGACGCGAAGCTCCCGTCGTCCACGCCGAGCTCGCGAACGCGCGTGACCGCAGCGTTCATCGCGTCTTGCAGCTCGCACTGCATCGCCACGAGCGCGACCTGCGCCGCGTCGCCCACGGTGGTCGCCTTCGAGAGCGCCTCTTGCAGCGCACGAACCGCGGCGATCTCGATCGAGTCGCCCTTCAGCGCGCACTCGACGAGGGTGATCTCGCAGTCCGGCGTCCACTGCGCGGTCCAGGCCTCTTTGAACGTGCTCTGCTTGCGCGACCACCGCCGCGAGCCCGCCCCGCTCGGCGCCTCTTCGTCGAGGTCCACGTCGCTCCCCGAGTAGTCGAGCTGCGCGAATTTCACCCCGAGCGCCGCGAGGCGGTGCAAGAAGATCGAGACGTTGCGGTCTCGCAGCGCGCTCGCGGGCGTCGCGGCGCGGCGGTCTTCGCGCAGGTCGAGCGCCTCGCGCTTTCCGTCCTTCGCCCGGCCCTTCACGGGCTGCTTCTTGTCCTTGAGGTACTCCTCGAGGCGAAGGTCCTTCACGAGCCGGTAGAAGTCTTCTTGAATACTTGTGCGAGCGACGCCGGGCGCCACCGTCCCGATCTCGTCGCCGACGACCACCTCGAGCGCCGTCGCCTCGAGCAGCGCCGCGTCGCCGTAGGTCAGGCACGTGAGCGCCCCGTCGAGCAGGTCGCGCAGCGTCGGCGCGGTCGCGTGGTCGTTGAGCGCCGCGAGCGTGCGCGCGAGGCGCGAGGCTTCGATCACCTCGGCGCTCGAGCGGATGTTGCCCCGCGCGCGGAGCCTCCCCGCGAGCGCCGAGAGCACCCGATAGCCCGTGTGCTCGGGGCGGCCCCTGCGCGTCTCTTCGAAGAGGATCTGGTAGTACGCGGGCGCGTTGTTTCCCGCGCCGTAGCCCGACTGCGCCGAGAGCCGGGGATAGCTGTACGGCATGATTGTGTGTGTGCACGGCGACTTGGGGAGCGCCTCGAGCTCCTCGTCGGTCATCGCGTGCTCTTCTGCCGTGAGCACCGGGGCGTGGTAGGCGCCGCACACGACGACGATCTTGTCCGGGTCGTGCCCCGCGGCGATCACCTCGCGCAGCACGCGGCGCATGTACGCCTCGCGCAAGAGCGTCTCTCGCTCGCGCTTTCCGCTGTCTTTGCGCACCGCGCGGAGCTGCGCGCCGAACTCGTGGATGGCCTCGCGATACGCGTCGGGCTGCGCGTTGTGCTCGAAGTGACGCTCCCACCACGTGTCGTGATCGGGCTCGCCCGTGAGCGTCGCGATGGCCGTGTACGGGTCGTCGAGGTACGCCTGCGTGTCGGTGCGCGGGGGGGCGTCCCCGCGGTCCTCGTCGTCTTCCGCTGCATTTTCAGCGAGAAACACGTCGGTCGGCAGGTCCATGAAGCGCACGAGCGCCTTGCGCGCGAGGCCCTTGGTGATCGCCATCCACTCGGGCGAGTACGCCGCGAGCGGATAGATGATCGAACGCACGGGGCGCGCCTGCGTAAACGACAAGATCGCGAGCGGCGGCTTGCTCTTTTTGTGCGCCAGCAGGGGAATCATCGGGTCCGCGTCGGCCGGCCCCTCGATCACGATCGCCGTCGGCGCGACCTCGTCGATGAATCGATCGAGCTGCATCGCGCCCATGGGCGAGAGGTGCCTGACGCCGAAGATGCGGCCGAGCGGCCCGGGACGAAGCTCCGCGCCGGGCTTGGATTTCGCCTTGGAATCCTTCGGGGGCTTTGCCTCGGCCGCTCTGGCGGCGGGCGTTGATTTCGTGGGCGCCTTCGCGGGAGCCTTGGACTCCTTGCGCTCGGGCTCGCCCTTCTTGCTCGTTGCCAAGAGACGCCTCCGTCCGCGAGCTACACGAGCTCCTTGCAGGCCTTGTAGAACTCGGCCCAGTCAGCGCCGCGCTTCTTCACGATGCCCTCGAGGTACTCGACGAACACCGCTTCGTCCTTCGAGTCTTCTTTGACGATCGCGCCGAGGACGCTCGCGGCGATGTCGCGGTCGGCGACCTTTCCGCTGCCGAAGTGCCCCGCGAGGGACATCGCGTTGCCGAGGACGCTGATGGCCTCCGCGGTCGACAGGACGCCCGTCGGGGACTTGAGCTTCTGCTTTCCGTCGATCGTCTTGCCCTGCCTGAGCTCTTGAAAGACCTGGACCACGCGGCGCACGGCCTCTTTCGACGGCGGCGCCGACGGAAGGTCGAGCGCGTGCCCGATCTCCTTCACGCGCTTCTCGACGATCGTGATCTCGGTCTCGAGGTCCGCGGGAACCGGCAGGATCACGATGTTGAACCGCCGCTTGAGCGCCGAGGACATCTCGTTGACGCCGCGGTCGCGCGTGTTGGCGGTCCCGATCACGTTGAAGCCCTTGCGCGCCTGCACGTGCAGCCCGAGCTCGGGCACGGTGAGCACCTTCTCGCTGAGCACCGTGATGAGCGCGTCCTGCACTTCGCTCGGCGTGCGCGTGATCTCTTCGAAGCGGACGATGCGCCCGTTCTCCATCGCGCGGTACACGGGCGAGGGGACCAACGCCTTTTGCGTCGGGCCCTCGGCGAGCAGCAGCGCGTAGTTCCACGAGTAGCGGATCTGCTCCTCGGTCGTCCCCGCCGTGCCCTGCACGAGCAGCTGCGAGTCGCCCGTGATCGCCGCGCACAAGTGCTCGCTGAGCCAGCTCTTCGCGGTCCCAGGCTCGCCGATGAGCAAGAGCGCGCGGTCGGTCGCCAGCGTCGCGATCGCGATCTGCACGAGCCTCGGCGCCCCGAGGTACTTCGGCGTGATCGTCACGCCGCCCGCTTCACCGCCGAGGATGTACGTCTCCACAGCGCGCGGTGAGAGCCTCCAGCCCGTGGGCTTGGCGTGCTTGTCGCTCTTCTCGAGCGCCGCGAGCTCCGCTGCGTACGAGCGCTCCGCGGGCTCTCGCAGGACGTTTCCACTCGACTCGTTCGACTTCGCCATCTGTGCCTACTCCGTTTGAATATTGCGTACGAAATCAACGCGCGCGCTCGAGGTAGAGCGCGGTGTCGCGCAGGCGCGTCACGGTCCAGTCCGGACGACGGCTCCGGCTCCCGCCCTTCTTGGGCGCCGATTCGAGCTTGTCGGCCATCGCCCGCAGCGGCGCCGCCGCCGCAGGGTCGTCGAACGCTCGGAGCGCCTCGCAAATCGGATACACGATGCTGCCCGCAGACGCCGGGGTCCACAGCTTCTTGTCCTCGAAGAGCTCGAGGATGAGCGCCAGCCCGCGCGGGTCCTTGATGCGCCCGAAGCCCTCGATCGCCTCGCCGAGCTTCTTTCGATCGCTCATCATCTCTTTGAGCCGATCGAAGAGCGCCGGGTGCTTGATCGCCGCGAGGATCTCCATCGCGTTGTACGAGACCGCCGGGACGTCCGCGATCGGGAGGATCAAGTCCCCCCAGCCCGCGTCGAGGTCCTTCAGCACCATGTCGCCGTTGTCGTCGTACTCGGCGTTGTCGACGATCGTGTCGAGGATCGACGAGGCGACCATCATCGTGTGCTTGTCCTTCGCCTTCTTGGGATCGAAGAAGGGCTTCACGCGCGCGAGCGCCTTCGACCGATCGGAGACGAGCGCGTTGACCGCGATCTCGCGCTCGCGCCAGTTCTTCGACGTCACGCCCTTCTCGAGGTCCTTGCGGATGTCCTCGCGCGTCGTCTTCGCCAGCGCCTCGCCGGCGGTGAACCGGATCTGCTCGCACTTGCCGTTCTTCCACGCGTCGAAGAGGGGGTCCTCCATCGCGGGCGTCAGGCGCTCGCCCATGACCTGCATGAGGTACTCGGCGAAATTGAGCTTCGCTTGGTGCTCGCGGATGCGCTTCTCTTCTTCCTTCTTCGCGGCCTTCGCGGCGCTCCCGGTCGCGGCCTTCGCGCCCTTCTTCGCCTTGGGCGCCTTGTAGTCGGGAAGCGTCCGGAGCTCCGGCGTAAACGCCGCGATCAAGCGCTCGACGAGCTTCGCGTGAACGAACTTCTTGAGCGCGATCTGCGCCGCGTACCCGTGGTCCTCGTCCGCGAGCTTCGCGAACAGCGCGTCGAGCACCGCGTCGTTTTCGCTCGCGTCCGACAAGATGTCGATCGCCGTCGTCACGACGTCCGAGGCCTTGTCCGCGAGGCCTCGCGCGAGCGCCACCGACTGCGCTTCCTTCGGGTCGAGCGCCTTCCACTGCGAGAGCGCCTCGGCGCGCACCTCGGGGCTGCCCTCGTTGAACGCCCGCTCGACGAGCGGCTTTGCGTCGTTGCCGCGCACGGCCACGAGGATCTGGAGCCTCGTCGCGTCGGTGTACCCGCCCTTCACGTCGAAGTCGCGCTCGACCGCGCGAACCGCCTCTTCGCCGTAGGCCTTGATCACCTTCACGATGAGCTCGTCGTCGATCCCGCCGCCGATGAGGTTGTTCACCACGCGCGCGAATCGAAGGTCGACGACCGCTTCTTCTTTGAGCGCCGTCTCGAGCACGCTCTCGGGCTCATCGGACTTTCCGATGAACACCTTGTAGAGCTTGTCTGCCGCAACGCTGCCGAGCGGCGTGTCGATCGGCTGCCTCGCCTCGAGCTTCTCGAGCGCCCCCGCGGGAGCGTCCGCGGGCTTCGCCTGCGCCCCACGGATCTGCGCGCTCATCGCCGCGAGGTTCAGCAGCTCCGACGCGCTCTTGCGCCCTGCCGCGTTCATCAGCGCTTCGAGCTGCGCTGACACCTTCGCGAGCGCAGGAGCCTTCGTCGCGAGCTCCTTCAGCGCCCCGCGCTTGGCGGCGAGGCCCTCGTCGCCCTGCGCGAGCGCCGCGCCTGCCACCAGCAATCGTGTCGTGTCCGCATCGAGCTCGCGGAGTGTCTCTCTAGCCATGGCTATTCCTCTCTCTCGCTTCTCAACCGTGGGATCACAACCCGAACCTGACGTGACGATCGCCCGCGAACAGCGCGAGCGGTTGGCCGTAAATCAAGCGCTCTTTCGCGTCGAACCACAGGCGAACGGCCGTCGGTCCCGCGCCGAACGCCGCGAACGCGTGCTCTGCGTTGTCGAGCGTCGCGAACGCCCACGGCGCGTCGCGAAGCACCATCCGCGCTCCGGCGCCGTCCTCGATCACGAGCGCTCCGCCCGCGCGGCCGACGTTCTTCACGTCGAGAAGCAGCACCGCTTCGAGCGGCGAGAGCGGGTTCTTCAGCTGTTCGCGAAAGAGCTTCACCGCGGCGTCGAAGGGCTTGGCCAACGCGCGGAGCTTCGCGAGCTCCGCTGCGCCCCGCGGCCGCTCGGTGAGCGCGCCGCCCTTTTCGTCCCAGCGAACGCGACGATTGACGACGTCGCCCGGGTAGAGCGCCGCTTCGCTCACGGACAGCACGTTGCTTCGCGCTTGGCGCAAGCTCGCCGCCGCTTGGCGCAGCGCGATGTACGGCAGGCCCGTCCACTCCATGTGCACCGAGCCGTCGCCGAGGTCGAGCAGGTAGCCCTTGTGCGCGAGCATCTCGAGCACGGGCTCGTCGCTCTTCTCGTGGGCGACCTCGATCAGCGTCCGATCCTTGACCCAGTAGCCGCGCTCTTGCAGCTCGGGGAGCTTCCACGCGCGGCCGAGCAGCGACTCGACCTGCGCGTCGGCCTCGGACTGCGTGTCGCCCTCTTCGAGCTTCCCATCGAGGACCTTGCGGCCCTTGCGCACGGCGATCCACAGGCGCGTGACCGTGAGCGCGACCCGCGCGTGCCGCTGCGCGAGCGCGTCGGACGCCCCGTGATCGACGACCTCGGCCTCTTCGGCCGGGTGCTTCGAAGACTTCGCGCGCTTCTTCGCGGCCTTCTTCACCTTCGGCTCTTCGCTCGACTGCGCCGCGTCGATGAGCTGTCGCAGAAGCGCGTGCGCGCCGCGAAGGTCCGCGTCGTTCATCCGCCGCGCTTGCTCTTCGATCGCCTTGACGCTCTTGGCCGAGAGCCCTCCGAGCCCCGTCGAGACGAGGTCGAGCAAGAACTTCTCGAGCACGTCGAGCGCCTCGGCCTGCATCACGGTCTTCTTCGCCGCAGCAGCCTTCTTGGTGGCCTCGGCCTTGGCCTCGCGCGCCGCGCGCTTCTCGGGGGACTCTTCTTTGGGAGGAGCCTTCGCGCCCTTGCCATCCTCACCGCCGCCGCGCGCGACGTACTTCTCGCGCTTGTCGAGCAGGTCCTTCGGGGCCTCGGCCTCGGCGAACGCCTTTGCTTCGGCGAACGCGAGCATCAGCGCCACCGCGTGCTTGCACGGGTGAATGCGCGACGGACACGTGCATCGCATCACCGGTCGCTCGGGGTTTGCGCCGAGGTCGACCGAGGGCTTGTAGGGCTCTTTCGCCGAGCCCTTCACGAGGCCCCACAAGAGCGATGCGTCCGAGGTCTTCTGCGGTTTGCTGAGCTTCCCGCTGCGCACGATCGAGCGCGCGTCGCTGAGCGCGTCTGCCGTGGGGGCGAGCGACTCGACGAGCGCGACCGTCAGTTCGATGGCCATGAGGTAGTGCGTCCTTCCGCTCGAGCTGCGCGCGTAGCTCCAGTCGCGCCAAGCCCGAGGCGCCGAGAGGATACTCCTAGAACCCCGCGGGGATACCCCTTCGTGATGACAGAATACGTCACACCCGAAACACGGCGCTCGACGGACGGACGTGCGGGTACCATCTGTCCTCCCTCGTACCGTTCGCCGACCGTTGTGCGGCAATGATCGAAAGGAAGTGCGCGATGGAGATTCGAATCCGCTACTGCGTGGCCTGAAACTACCTGCCCCGGGCCGCGAGTCTCGCGGCCGCGATCAAGAAGCAGGTGGGCGTCGACCCGATCCTCGAGAAGGGTGGGGGAGGCCAGTTCGACGTGTTCGTGGACGGGGCGCTGCTGTTCTCGAAGCACAGCGAGGGCCGGTTTCCCCAGGAGAGCGAGGTGCTCGACAAGCTCCCGGACCCAGCCAACGACTGAGCGAGGCGCGAAGGGCGCTCACGCGAGCCGAGAGGGAGCCCAAGGCTCGGCGCGCTCGACCTTGCCCTCGACGATGTGCTGTCGAACCCGCTCGGCCGTCGCGGGGGCGAACAAGATTCCGCTGCGGTGGTGGCCGGTGGCGAGCGTGAGTCCTCGGACCCCTGCGTCCCCGACGAGCGCCGCGCCGTCGGGCGAGAAGGGGCGAAAGTTCGACCACATTCGCGAGATCTTCGCGTCGGCGAGCGCGGGGACGAGCGCCGTCGCCATCGCGAGGATCTTCGCGACGCCGCTGACGGTGACGTCCTTCTGAAAGCCCACGAATTCAAGCGTGCTCCCGCACAACACGCGCCCGTCGCTCCGCGGAACGACGTAGCCCCCGCGGCCGAACACGATGCGATCGAGCGGCGGGCTCCGGAGCGACAGCTCGACGATCTGCCCGCGCGCTGGCTTGACGGTCCCCGCGGCGAGCTGCGCGCCCTGCACGAGCGCGCTCCACGCGCCGGCCGCGACGACGACGTGGCCCGCCGCGATGAAGCCGTCTTCGACCTCGACGCCCACGGCGACGCCCTGCTCGACGCGCACCGATCGCACGGTCGTCCCCGAGCGAAATGTCACGCCCGCGCGCTCGGCGGCCTGCGCGACCGCGACGAAGAGCGACGGCGGGTCGACCTGGCCGTCGTCCGCGAAGTACACGCCGCCCGCGAGCGATCCGGCGAGCTTCGGCTCGAGCTCGCGGAGCGCGCCGGCGTCGACGCGCTCGAAGCGCTGGCCGTGGGCGCGCTGAAAGGCAAACGCGCGCTCGAGCTCGCCGAGCGCCGCGTCGGTCTCGGCGACGTCCACGACGCCGCAGCGCCGGTAGCCCACATCGAGCCCCGTCCGCTCGCGCAGCATGGCTGACAGCGCGACGTACCGCTCGCGGCTCTCGATCGCCAACGCAAAGAGCCCGTTGTCGACCTTGGATTCGGACTGCGCCGCGAGGATCCCCGCCGCGGCGCTCGAGGCCTCCGCGCCGGGAACCGCTTTTTCGAGCACGAGGACCCTCAGCCCCGCGTCCGCCAGGGAGAGCGCGGACAAGCTCCCGATCAACCCACCCCCCACGATCACGACATCGAAGCCGCTGACGGCGTTCATAGACGACTCACAACCTCTCGTCGCAGCTTCCGCGCTGCACAAAAACCGCGTGTAGCACGAGAACCGCCTTCCCTGGGTCGTTGCCTCGCAACCCTTCTGGTCGGGCAACATCGGAGCATTTCAAGAGAACAACCGTGGACATCATCACGACACGCCAGGTCGCGGATCTGCTCGCCGTCAGCGAAGCAACCGTCAAGCGCTGGGCCGACGCAGGCACGCTCAAGTGCTTTCGAACGCCCGGTGGGCACCGCAAGTTTCGGATGGCCGACATCGCGGAGTTCCTCCAGCACCACAAGTACGAGCCAGCGGGTCCGATCGCGCCCGTGGCCTCGACGGTCCCGGCGTCGGGCGGCGAGTCCATGGTTCCGTCCGCCGTGGTCCTGCCCGACGACAACGCGGTCGGCGGCACCGACGGCGAGGTCGTGATCAAGTTTCGCAACCTCGCGCTGGCGGGCGACACCGACTCGCTCGTGTCGTTGATCGCGCAGCAGAGGCTCAAGGGCCACTCGCTCTCGGCCGTGTTCGACGGGATCGCGACGCCGGCCCTCGTGGACATCGGCGAGCGCTGGGCTCGGGGCGCGCTCACGGTCGCGCAAGAGCACATCGCGGCGCAGACCGTGATCGAGAGCCTCGCGCGCATCAAGGCGCTCATCGAGCGGCCGTCGGCGCAGCGCGGCCGCGTGTTCTTCGCGGCGCCGGGCGACGAGCTCCACGACATCGCGCTTCGGATGGCGTCGATCCTCGCGTACGGGCTCGGGTTCGTCCCGGTGCTGCTCGGGTCACGTTGCCCGGTGTCGGACCTGTCGATGATGGTCGTCGCCGAGCGGCCTGCGGCGGTGGTTCTTTCGTTCTCGGGGACGCACTCGCTCGAGCGCGCTCGCGAAGAAGTGCAAACCGTCGCGGTCGCCACGCGCGGGGTGAACAGCCGTCTCTTCATCGGTGGAAATGGCGTTCGAGCGCTGGATCCCCTGCCTCCCAACGTCGTTCGCACGAACAACCTGACCGAGCTCGCGCACGCGCTCCTCGCGTCGGCGGCCAAGACGTGAGGGTTGCCTTTCTGCGTAACCGCCGTAGAGTCCCCGGCGTCTAACTGCGTACGTTCCGGCAAGTTCGGGACGTGAGTGAACTCGGGTCGCGACCCACCCAACGAGCAAATGCTCTCCGGTGGAACTCCTTCGGACCCGAACAGACTCCCAAAAAGTCTCACACATCGAGTAATGCTCAGCCCGATAGCGGGCCGCGTTCGTCGCGGCCGCGGAGGAAGTTTGCGAATGAACCTCGTCGAAAACTCCGAGCTCGTCGTCGAAGCACAAGCGCCGCTTCCAACGCGCTATGGCTCGTTCACGGTGTTCGTGTTTCGAGCGGCCAATGAACCCGAAGGCCGCGAGCACGTCGCGATCGTGTCGGGCGACGTGAAGGGCGCGGAGGACGTACCGGTTCGGATGCACTCCGAGTGCCTCACGAGCGAGGTGATCGGCTCACTCAAGTGCGACTGCCGCGAGCAGCTCGAGACCGCCCTCTCGCGCATCGCGCGCAACGGCCGCGGCGTGGTGCTCTACCTCCGCCAGGAGGGCCGAGGCATCGGGCTCGCGAACAAGATCCGCGCGTACGCGCTGCAAGCGCAGGGCGTGGACACGGTCGACGCCAACCGCGAGCTGGGTCTGCCCGACGATTCACGCACGTACGATCAGAGCGCGGCGATGCTGCGCTGGCTCGGCGTTCGTTCGGTGCGGCTCATGACGAACAACCCCGAGAAGGAGCACTCGCTCCGATCGCTCGGAGTCGTCGTGAAGGGGCGCATCCCCGTGCTCATTCGCCCCAACCCCCACTCGCTCGCGTACCTCGAAGCCAAGCGCGACCGCATGCGTCACAAGTTGCCGGTGCAGCTCGCTGCGGTCGGCACCGACGACGCCGAGTGATCGCTCAGGGGTAGCGCGACGAGAAGCTCGCGCGGATGTTGGGGTACGGGATCGGCGGCTGGGGAACGGGGATCGCGTGCGCGGCCACCGACGGCTCGCGGACGGGCTGCGGCGTGGGAATCCCGCGCGGCGAGCGCTCGGTCGGATCGGTCTGGCGCGCGTTGACTGCGACCGCGTCGTTCTCTCGCGCGGTGGTCGACCCCTGGGTGCCGACGGCGCGGCCGTGGCCAGTGATCCCGGCCATGGAGCTGTGGGAAGACTGCGTCGTGGCACACGCGGCGAGCGACGACACGAGGGTCGCGAGCAACAGGAGGCGCTTCATGACTCCGAAGTGTCGCCCGGGTCGGTGCCCTTCGCAAGTCCGTACTCCCTGACAAGTTGCGACAGGCGAGGGCGCTTCATCCCGAGGAGGGTGGCGGCGCGGGTGATGTTTCCTCCCGCTTCGCCGAGGGCGCGCTGGATGCAGCCTTTTTCGAGCTCTTTTCGCATCTCGAACAGGGGGACCCCGCCGCCGCGGATCCGTTCGTACACGACGTCGACCTCGCTCCGGTCGCCCGCAGGCGGGACGAGCGAGGGCGACGACGTCCGCTCGTACGGCCGTTGATCCATCACGGGAACATCGATTTCGTCCGGCTGAATCTCGTCTCCTTCGCTCATCACCATCGCGTTGCGGATCTTGCTGACGAGCTCGCGGACGTTGCCCGGCCAGTTGTACTCGCAGAGCTTTCGCAGCGCCGCGGTGGACAACCGCTTGTGCTCGAGCCCGCCCTGCTGCGCCTCGCTCTCGAGAAAGTGCGACGCGAGCAAGGGGACGTCCTCGAGCCGGTCGCGCAGCGGCGGGATCTTCACGGTGATGTCCGCGAGCCGGTAGTAGAGGTCCTCGCGAAACGCCCCGGCGCGCATCGCGTCTTCGAGGTTCTTGTTGGTCGCCGCGATCACGCGAACATCGACGCGAATTGGCGTGTTTCCCCCGACGCGCTCGAAGGTGTGCTCTTGCAGCACGCGGAGCAGCGCGCTCTGCATCGCCGGCGAAATATCGCCGATTTCATCGAGGAAGATGGTCCCTCCATCGGCTGCTTCGAAGCGGCCCTTTCTGCGTCCGTGCGCGCCCGTGTACGCGCCGCGCTCGTGGCCGAAGAGCTCGCTCAAGAGCACGCCCTCGCCGATCGCCGCGCAGTTGACCTTGATCATCGGGCCCGACCGCCGCCGCGAGGCGCGGTGAATCGCCTCGGCGACGCGCTCTTTTCCCGTGCCCGTCTCGCCGCGGAGCAGCACCGTCGTGTCCGCGGGCCCCACGCGCGCGATGAGCCGTCGAAGCGAGTTCATCGCGGCGCTCTCGCCGACGAGCCCGCCGCGCTCGACGCCCGAGCCGCTCGTCGTTCGCTCGCTCGTCGCCGGAGCCCGCAGCGCCTTGGCCTCCGCCGCCGCGAGGTCCAAGCGCGACGCGAGCTTCTGCAGGCCCGTCTTGGACAACGTTGCGTCGTACGAGACCCGCAGCGCTTCTCCGACGCGCGCGACGAGCTCGGACCGACGCTGTTCAGCTTCGCGCGCGTGCGTCCGCGCGACGTCGAGCTCTCCCTGATCGAGCGCGCACAACCCGCACAGAACGTGCGCCTTCAGCTCGAGGTCGGCGTCGCCCGTTCGCTCGCACAGATCGAGCGCGCGATCGGCGATCGACGTGGCGTCTCGCCCCTCGGCGCGTGCGATTTCGGTCGCGACGAGCGTTCGCTCGGCGACGACGCGGAGGCCGGATTTTTCCTCGTCGTCCGCGATGCTCTCGAGCTCGCGCTGCGCCTTGGCGACGTCGCCTTCGACGAGCGCCGCGCGCGAGAGCAGAAGGTGCGCCTCCGATCCTCGCGCGAACTCGCCGGACGCCGTGAACATCGAGAGCGCTTCTTGGAGCGCGCTCCGCGCAGCGTCGACGTGCCCGTCCGCGAGGTCCACTTGTCCGCGCAAGAGAAGACCCTCGGCGACGAGGCCGCGCGCGAGCCCGCGACCGACCTGCGCTGCGTAGTCGCAGAGCCGCCGCGCGCGACCGGTCTCGCCGACCTGCACGTAGAGCTCGCCGAGGTTGTTCGCGACGCGCGCGAGAAACTGTCGATGACCGACGCGAATGAGCACGCCGAGCGCCTCTTGATAGAGCGCGAGCGCGTCGCCGAAGCGCCCGCGCAAGTGCGCGAGGACGGCCTCGTTCTCCTTGAGGACGCCGCGCATCATCATGGTTCCGCCGCGGGCGGCGATGGCGCGGGCCGCTTCGAAGTGCCGCGCGGCGTCGTCGAGGTCGCCGCGACGAACGGCGATCACGCCGAGGTTGATCACGCCGCGGAGCACTTCGCTCGTCGCCCCGCGGGTCCTCGCGCGAGCGATGTGCTCTTGCGTCCAGTCCCACGCGCGATCGAGCTCGCCGCGCCAGAGGTAGACCTTCGTGAGCGTGTTGCGAGCCTGCGTGTGGACGGGGGCTTCTTCGCGCGCGTGCTCGCACGCGGCGCGGGCGAAGCGCTCGGCTTCATCGAGATTTCCGCGCTGAAATGAGAACTCCGCGGAGACCGCTTCGATCGCGCCTCGCTCGTCGTCGCTGCGCTGCGCGCCGTGCGTTCGCGCGTCTCGAAGCGCGGCGTCGCACGCGTCGAGGTCACCGACGGCGAGCGCGAGCTCTGCCGCGATGCGCGCGAGCGTGGGGTCCTCGGCGGCGTGCGCGCGGGCTCGATCGACGATGGCCCTCGCTTCGCTGTGCGCGCTCGCTCCGCGCGCTGCTTGTGCGGCGATCGGCGCGAGCTTCGCGAGCGCGTCGCGGTCTGCGTGCGCGGCGGCCTCGATGACCACGCGCATCGCCGTCGCGGGCGCGTGCCTGCGCAACAACGTGAGGGCGACGTCTGCTGCGCGTCCGACGGCGGCGCGCGGCGCGCGGCCGCGGAGCAAGTGACCGAGCCACTCTTCCGCGGGGACCTTTCCCCATTCGAGCAGCGCTTCGCCGAGCCGTTGTTCGAGCGCCGCGCGATCTTCGAGGGTCATCTGCGCGAGCGCGGCGTTTCCGTCGTCGCGCAGCTCGAGCCCGAGGACGACGTCGCCCACCGTCGCGTCGAGGTCGCGCCACAACATGCGCGCGTCCACGAGTCCGGGCACGGCGCGTCCCGTCGCGCTCGGGTCGATCCCGGAGGCAGTCGCGAGGACGTGCACGGGCAACGGTCTACCCGCGGCCGCGAGCGCCACGAGCAACGCTTGTTGCGTCGGTCCGAGCTGCGCGACGCGCGACGGGGACTCCGCGGCGCGCGAAGACGCGGGTCGATCGAGCAGCGCGAGGATCGCGTCCGGAGCGCCCCCAGTGGCCGCGTGCAGTCGTTGGAGATAGGGCTCTTCGTTGACGAGTCGCTTGACGCCTTCGATGTCGAGCCCCTCGAGGTTGACGATCGACGCCCGCGGGTGCTCGGCGAGATCGCCCGCTTCTTCGGGGCGCACGGCGCACACGACGAGCGCGGCGGGCGCGCCGGGCGTGGGCTCTCCCGAGGGGCCAGCGCTGTCGAGCAGCGTTCGCAAGAGCGCGCGCGACGACTCGTCGACCTGCGAGTATCCGCGGAGCAACACGAGCACGGGGCGAACGCGACCCACCGCCGCGAGCAAGCGCGAGAGCGCGCCGGCGAAGTGAAGGGCGCCTTCGTCGTCTTCTTCTCGTTCGCGCGGAGCGCGTCCCGAGACGAGCGGCGCGAGCGCGTCGACGTCGCCCGGAGCGAGCTGCTCGTGCTCGCCCCGCGCGCGCAAGAACGCGAGCGCTGCAGCGGCGATCGTGGCCCACGGCGCAAACGCCGAGTGCCTCACGCAGTAGCCCTCGAGCACCGCGAACCCGCCGAGTCGAGCGCGCTCGCGCAGCTCGGCGACGAGGGTGCTCTTGCCGATTCCGGCGGGGCCCGAGACGACGACGAGCCCTGTGCCGTTCGCCCCCGTAGATTCGAGCCTCGACGTGATGAATGCGAGCTCGCGCTCGCGGCCGACGCAATGGGCCATGAATTTTGTCCAGTGAAGAAGTTCCGCGCGAACGCAGTGACGGCAACCATACCTCACTCGACCGCGCCGGACATCGAAGAGCGCCGTCGCAGCTCGACGCTGCGCGCGACGACACAACGCTCGCGCGAGCCCGATGGTGTGCCGAGCCATCGCGGTCGCGATCCACGAGGGCGACGCGGGCGGAGTTCGAGGTTCGGCTTCGACGAGGCGCCGATGATCTCTGTCGCTTGACGGCGCTCGCGGCCGTGCACACTCGTGCGGCGCCTCTTTCGTCGGGGGAGTCGGCCTTGCGATACCGCGAGGCGCTCCGCGGACGAGGCGCACCACCATGAACCGTGAACCGTGGCGGACGCGGCCCCTCGGCCTCCTGTCTGCGCGCGCGTTTGCGGCGAGCGAGTCGTTCGACTCTCGCGCGGCGCGGCGCAGCCTCCACAGGCAGCCGCTCGCGCGGGCGCACGCGAACGACGACGCTCACCGGCGTTCGACCCACGATCGCAGCGACGAACGCCGCGATCGAGGTCACGCGACACCGCACGCTCGCGCGCGCTCACCCGCTTCCCACTCAACGAGGACCGCCACCGTGGACAACAACCGGAGCACGATTCTGCTCGCGCTGCGAACGGCGCGGCCCTGGTACGAAGGGAGCTTTCCGAAGCCCCACGAGGTCGACGCGACGGTGCGTCGCGCGCGAAAGGCGCTCGTCGAAGCGCGCAACGCGTTGACGCGCGAGCGCGCGCACCCGGCGGTGATCGTCGCGACGTTCGATCAGGTCTCTCACGGGCTCTCGCGCTTCGTCGTGCCCTCGGCCAACACCGCGACGATCGTTCAAGAGATCGCGGTCAACGCAGCGCGCGCCGCGAAGGGGTCCAACCTCTCGGCCAAGGACCTCTCCGAGCTCGTCGCAGAGCTCATCGACGAAGCCGCAGTGAAGCTCGTCGAGACCGCCGCGGCCGAAGAGGTCGAGCAGGTCGCGAACGAGTCGGGAACAGCGTCGTTGGTCGCGCCTCAGTGGCTGCTCAACGTGGCCGCCGAGCTCGTGCGGCGAAGCGCCCGCGCGAGCGCCAAGTCCGAAGACGCCGCGCCGCAGACGCGGGTCACCGAGTTCGTAGTCAACAAGCCAAAGATGGAGATTGCCGTGGTGAACAAGAACACTGCCCTAGTCGAGACGCTGAAGGCGGACGCGACCGACGCTGCTTGGCGTACGGCGGGTTCGCAGTTCGTGAAGCTCACGCGCGAGCCGCTCGTCGGCTTGCTGCAGCGGCACCTCGCGCCGGGCGACGACGCGTTTCGCGCGAAGATCGCCGCGTTTCTCGACACCGAGCTCGGCGCCGCGCTCGTCGCGTCGCTGCTCGCTGCGGCGCTCTCGGCGCTGCCGGCGACGGCGGGAGAGGTTCCGCAGAAGCTCGCGCGAGAGCTGCGAGTGCGCGCGATGAGCGACGCCGGTGACGTGCTCGCGGACTTGCTCATGGGCCCCCTTCGTCAGGTGATCGCGCTGTACCTGCAGGACCCTGCGGGCGCCGCGCCGACCATCGCGACGCCGGCGCTCCCCGAGGGCGCTGCGGACTCGTTCGAAGACACCCTCGTGCGCGAGCGCGCGGGCGTGGCTCGCTGACGAACGCCATCCAATAGCCGGGGATGGATTGCATGATTGCAATTGCCTTTCATGCACGAACGCAATTCGAGTGGCGCGAGTGATGCTGAAACCCCTGTGATTTCAGTGCCACCATCGTTGGCACGAGTCGTGATAATTCCTCCCGTGCGCCGGTCAGCCGAGGCGGTCCCCCCCCACGCCATCCTGACCGGCGTTTTCTATTTCTCCCACTCGCGCTTCGCGCCATTGAGCAAGCGAGGGCGGGGCGCGGCAGCAATCGAGCGGGGCGCGGCAGCAAGCACTCATCATTCGTCACCTGTGGTGAACGAACAGGAAAATCGCAGGTGAAACTCCATCATGCTCAGCGGCTGTCCCCCAACTGAAGTTGGGGGCAGCGAGAGTCGATCCGTGCGCCGCTACCGGCGCACTTCACGATCAGAAGCCATCGCACTGGGTACAGCATTTTTACTGTCCGTTGTGCCTTCTCGCGGTCTCGCTATCTCGAATCTGTGTGCGCCGCTTGCGGCGTACAGCCTTGGCCTCGCTGCCCCCAACTTCAGTTGGGGGACAGCCCATGGGCCAGGGGGAGTGCCTGTGCACTCGCTACTTCATGAGCAAAATATCAGATCATTCTCCACAGGTGACGAATGATGAGAGCAAGCAGCCGCGCACTGTGCTTCGCAGACCCAGTCAGCGAGTCTTCTCGAGCTAGCTCCGCAGGCGTTCTCGCTCGCGCTCGAACTGAGGCACGTGAGTTGTCGCGCGAGCGAGCTTCGGGTCGCCTGCAAATGTGCAG
>JAEUKI010000009.1 GCA_016793325.1 Myxococcales bacterium
ACATTTGCAGGCGATTCGAAGCACGCTCGCGCGACAACTCACGCTCCTAAGTTCGAGCGCGAGCGAGAACGCCTGCGGAGCAAGATCGAGAGCACTCGCTGACTGGGTCTGCGAAGCACAGTGCGCGGCTGCTTGCTGCCGCGCCCAATGGGCTGGGATTTCGCCAGCAGAGTCGCCGTGCGCCGCACGCCCAGAGGGCGAGCCCTCATCGTGACTTGCTGCGAAGCGCAACCCCCCACCCGCGCTGCCGCGCGGCCCCCCCCCTTCCGCGCGGATCACTCCGTGGGTTCGTCGCGACGCTCGCGGCGGCGCGGCGGGAGCTCTTCGCCGTAGCCCGCGCCACGGGGAGCACGATCACCGCGATCACCGCGGTCGTCGCGCGGCGGCGTCACGTTCTCGTCGCGCGCGCGCATTCCGGCCTCGAGGCGCTCGCGCATGCTGCGCTGCGCGCGGGGACGACGCTCGCCGCCTTCGGCCGCGAGTCGCTCGGCGCGAAGGCGCGCTTCTTCCGCGTCCTCGCCGTCGACGCGACGGGGACGCTCGTCGCGCACAGGGCGCTCTTCACGCGGCGCGCGGTCGCCGCGATCTCCGCGATCACTTCGCTCGACGCGGTCTTCACGTGCGACGCGCTCTTCGCGGGGCGCGCGATCACCGCGGTCCTCGCGCGGTCCTCGCTCGACGTGCGCAGGGCGCTCTTCGCGGGCGGGACGCTCGTCACGGGGCGCGCGATCACCACGGTCTTCGCGCGGCGCGCGGTCCCCGCGGAACTCGTCTCTCGGCGCACGGTCGCCTCGATCCGCGCGCGCGGGACGATCGTCACGCGCCGGGCGGTCGTCGCGAAACCCGCGCTCTTCACGAGCCGGTCGCTCTTCGCGAGGAGCGCGATCACCGCGCTCTTCGCGCGGCGCACGCTCTTCACGAGCCGGTCGCTCGTCGCGAGGAGCGCGATCACCGCGCTCTTCACGAGCGACGCGCTCTTCGCGCACGGGGCGCTCTTCGCGCGGCGCACGATCACCACGGTCACCGCGATCGCTTCGCTCGCGACGCGGGCGCTCTTCACCTTCGACGCGCTCGACGCGCTCTTCGCGAACCTCGCGCACGGGGCGCTCTTCGCGGGGCGCGCGATCACCGCGGTCCTCGCGCGGTCCTCGCTCGACGTGCGCGGGGCGCTCTTCGCGCGCGACGCGCTCTTCACGAGGAGCTCGCTCGACGCGCTCCTCGCGCGGCGCACGGTCACCGCGTTCGCTGCGCTCGCGGCGCGGACGCTCTTCACCTTCGACGCGCTCTTCGCGCGCGACGCGCTCTTCGCGCACTGGGCGCTCTTCACGCACCGGACGCTCTTCGCGCGCGACGCGCTCTTCGCGCGCCGGACGCTCTTCGCGCGGCGCACGGTCACCACGGTCGCCGCGATCGCGGCGCTCGCGACGCGGGCGCTCTTCTTCGACCTCGGCCACTGCGACGATCGGCTCGCTCGACGCGGGCACTGGCGCGATCGGCTCGGGAACCTCGACGACCGCCGCGACCTCTGCCTCCTCGACGATCTCTTCGCGCACCGCGCGATCCCCGCGATCGCCGCGCGCGAAACGGTCCCCGCGATCGCCACGATCCCCGCGGTCTCGTCGGTCTCCGCGGTCGCGTCGATCACCGCGATCCCCGCGCTCACCACGATCACCACGATCGAACCGCGGCTTCGGCTCCTCGGGCGTGTAGCCTTCGGGAACGGGCAGCGCGGCCTTGCGAGACAGTCGAATCTTGCCAGTGCCCTCTTCGACCGAGAGCACTTTGACGTCGACGGTGTCGCCCTCTTTGACGACGTCGCGCACTTCGGCGACGCGCTTGTAATCGAGCTCGCTGACGTGCAGCAGGCCCTCGGTGCCCGGAAAGATCTCGACGAACGCGCCGAAATCCATGATGCGCTTCACGGTCCCGCGGTAGACGACGCCGATCTCGGCCTCCGCCGTGAGCCCGCGGATGATGTCGATCGCGCGCTGAACGGCCTTCGCGTCGTGTGACGCGATGTTGACCGATCCGTCGTCCTCGACCTCGATCTGGACGCCGGTCGCTTCGACGATGCCTTTGATGGTCTTCCCACCGGAGCCGATGATGAGTCGGATCTGGTCGGGCTTGACCCTGAGCGTGGTGAGGCGCGGCGCGTAGAGGCTGAGATCCGCGCGCGTGACGGGCAGCGTCTCGAGCATCTTGCCGAGGATGTGGAGGCGTCCTTCGCGCGCTTGCTCGAGCGCCTGCTCGAGGATCTCGCGAGAGAGGCCCTCGATCTTGATGTCCATCTGGATCGCGGTGATGCCCTTGGACGTCCCGCAGACCTTGAAGTCCATGTCGCCGAGGTGATCCTCGTCGCCGAGGATGTCCGTGAGCACCGCGAAGCGATCGCCCTCTTTGATGAGGCCCATCGCGACGCCCGCCACCGGAGCCTTGATGGGAACGCCCGCGTCCATGAGCGCGAGGCACCCGCCGCACACCGACGCCATCGAGCTCGAGCCGTTCGACTCGAGGATCTCGCTCACGATGCGAACGACGTAGGGAAACTGCTCCTTGTTCGGCATCACGCGCGCGAGCGCGCGCTCGGCGAGGTTTCCGTGGCCCACTTCGCGACGGCCGGGGCCGCGCATGGGCTTGGTCTCGCCGACCGAGAAGGGCGGGAAGTTGTAGTGAAGATAGAAGCGCTTCCAACGCTCGCCGTTGAGCCCGTCGATCTTCTGCTCATCGGGGCGAGTGCCGAGCGTCACGGTCACGAGGCCTTGCGTCTCGCCGCGCGTGAAGAGCGCCGATCCGTGCGCGCGCGGGAGCAAGCCCACCTCGCACGTGATGGGGCGCACAGTGCGCGTGTTGCGGCCGTCGATTCGCACGCCGCGATCGATGATCATCGTGCGCACCGCGAGCGCTTGCACGTCGTGCGTCGCCGTCTTCACGAGCCCGAGCACCTCGGGCGGCTCCGACGAGAACGCCTCGGCGACCTTGCGCGAGATCTCGCGGTTCTTCGCGTACCGATCGCCCTTCGCGCGGATCGTCGAGGCCTTCTGAAAGTCCTCGAGCGCGAGCGACTTGACCTTGTCGATCAGCTGCTTGGACGGCAGCACCGGAACGAACGCGCGCTTCGCCTTGCCCACCGCCGCGCGCAGCTGCTCTTGCAGCGCGATGATCGGCTGCGCCGCGCGGTGCGCGAACATGAGCGCGTCGAGAAACTCGTCCTCGGGCACTTCGTCCGCGCCGCCCTCGACCATCACGATCGCGTCTTTGCTCGCGGCGACGACGACGTCGAGGTCGCTCTGCGCGCGCTGCTCGAACGTGGGGTTCGCGACGAGCTTTCCGCCGACGCGCGCGACGCGAACGCCGGCGATGGGGCCGGACCACGGGATGTCCGAGAGCGTGAGCGCCGCCGAGGCGCCGGTCATCGCGAGCACGTCGGGGTCGTTGACCTTGTCCGCGCTGATGACGGTCGCGACGATCTGCACGTCGTTGCGATACCCGTCGGGAAACAACGGCCTGCACGGACGATCGATCAAGCGCGAGACGAGCACCTCGTCGTCCTTGAGCTTGCCCTCGCGCTTGAAGAATCCGCCTGGAATCTTGCCGGCCGCGTACGTCTTCTCGATGTACTCGACGCTGAGGGGAAAGAAGTCGATCCCGGGCCGCGGCGCGTCGGACCCGCACACCGTGACGAGGACCATCGCCTCTCCACAGGTGACGAGCACCGAGCCGTGCGCTTGTTTGGCGAGCCTTCCGGTCTCGAGCGTGATCAGCGAATCGCCGACCTTGATGGATTCACGAACGAAGGACATAGCAACGACGCTCCGACGCGCGCGCGACCGCGTGTCTCCGCAGGGACGCGCGCTGATGAAATGGTCCTCGCGTCCTCGGGTGCGCCGAGCCGTGGCGTCCGCGTTTGGTGCGCACCCAGAGCGACGAAGCCCCGCGCCCTGCGCCCTTCGGCGCTAGAGGTCTGGGTCGTCGGTCGATGCTCACGAAACGAGGGGGTCAACGGGTCGATCGCGTGTGGCGAGAAGGCAAGGAGAACGAGCCGAGGACCCTTTCCTCGGCGGGGCGGGACTTGAGCACAATTCGCCTGTCTTGGCGACACCCCACCGCACGAATTGTCGTCGTCCCCGCGCCTCTGCCCGTCGAGACTCTGCCGCAGCGCCGATGCGCCGCCGCGAAGCTTACTTACGGAGCGAGTTGACCTCGAGCACCTTGCGGTAACGCTCGACGTCGGTCTTCTTCAGGTAGTCGAGCAGACGGCGGCGCTGGCCGACGAGCTTGAGCAGACCGCGACGCGAGTGGTGGTCCTTCACGTGCGCCGAGAAGTGCCCCTGCAATCCATTGATGCGCTCGGTCAAGAGGGCGATCTGGACCTCCGGCGAGCCGGTGTCCTTCTCGTGACGGCGGTTCTTCTCGATCAAATTCGACTTCGTCGTCGTGTGCAGCGACATGTTGCGTGTCTCTCTTTGTATCGCAGGCTCCGGCGCGCGCCGGGCGGGTGAACGAAAAACGGGCGCGGACTATACCGGCCACTGCCGCGCTGTCAACGCTGGCTCGACACCGCCCGAGACAGCACCGCGCGAGCGGTCACGCCCTGCGCGATCCGCGCGGTCGACGGGCGCGCTTCTTCGGTTTGCTCGCGGGCTTCGCGAGATCGTCGGCGTTGGGCCCGTCGTCGTCCTCGGCGCGCGCGCTCGACGCTGGGTGCACCATCGGTCCGCCGCGCTCGACCTCGACCGACAACAGCCCGACGAACACGCGCATCATGAGCGGCCGCAGCGTCGTGATCAGCTTCGCGAGCTCTTCGAGCCGATCCGTGGGCATCCCGTCGCGGACGAACTCGTTGAAGAAGTTCTTCGCGAACATTTGCCGAAACACCTCCGCGACGACCTCCGCCTGACTGCGCAGCCAACGGAGGTCCACGAACATCGTCTCCCACGGCAGCCCGAGCTCGTGAACGAGCTTCGCCGCTTCGATGAGCACCGCTTTGGGCGTCCACAGCGCTCCGTCGCGCTCCATGAAGAGCCCCGCGGCGATCGCCTTCTCGCGCAGCCCAACATCGCCGACCAGCTCGGGAACGAGCGCCGCGATCTCGTCGTGCCCGAGCGACCTCGTGTCATCGATCGACGGCGTCATCACCGCGGACTCGAGCGCCGCGATGCCTCCCTTTCCGCCGCGCGCGTCCCAGCCCTCGACCAGATCGCCGATGGCCGCGAGCGAATAGCCCCGCGCCTGCAACCGCTTGATCATCGCCACCCGCTTGAGGTGCGACTCGCCGTAGTACCCCGTGCGCCCCTCGAGCGCGGGCGGCGCGAGCAAGCCGCGCGTCTGCATCGCCCGCAGGTTGCGCACCGTGAAGCCCGTCCGCTGCGCGAGCTCGTCCACGGTGAGACGCAGCGTTTCAGCCCTCTTGACCATTGCACTCTTTCATGTAACATATTTTCATGCACAATCGTTTTCGCCCGTCGGTTTCGCGGCAATTCGTTGTGCTCAACCAGCGATGCACGGTGTCCATCGTCGCGATCATGGCGTCGCTCGCGTCGCGCTGCGCCGCGCCCTCGCCGCCGTCCGCGGATGTACTCGACGCCCTCGCGCCTGTCGACGCTCACCCCCACGCCCATGACGCCGCGCAGGACGCCTCGACGAGCGACGGAGCGCCGCCCGAAGACGCCCGCGTCAGCGCGCCCGACTCGGCGGTGGCGCCGGTCTCGTGCGGAGCTCCGAGCGGAGACTTCTACGCGTTCGCCGGGGCCATCCCGACCGAGCCCGGCGCCGTCGTGCGCTGCGAAGAGCTCGCGCTCGGCGCGGCGCGACCGAGGCTCGCGGGGCACCGAGCGTTTCGTGTGCTCTATTCAACGAGCGCGGTCGTACACGAGGCCGGCGCGCCCCGCCCCGAGCCCCGCCTCGCGAGCGGAACGGTCTTCATCCCCCGCGCCCCCGCCAGCGCACAGCGCCTCGTCATCGCCAACACCCACGGCACCACCGGAGTGATCGCGCGCTGCGCGCCGAGCATCAACGCGTCGTTCGACGAGAGCGCGATGCTGGCCCTCGCCGCCGCCGCCGAAGACGCTGTCCTCGTCGCGCCCGATTTCATCGGCCTCGGCGCAGATCGCGGCGTTCGCTCGCCAGACGCAGACACTGCCGTTGCAGACCCGCTCGCTCCGTCGCAGCGGCTGCGCCCCTTCAGCAACGTCGCGCACCCGTGGCTCTCGATCGAAGGCGAGGGACGCGCGACGATCGACCTCGTGCGCGCCGCGCGAGCGCTCCCCTCCGCGGGCCTCGCGGCGAGCGCTCGCTGGTTCGTCGCCGGCCAGTCGCAGGGCGGACACGCGGCGCTCGCGGCCGCCGAAGTCTCCGCCCGCGGATACGCGCCAGAGCTCGAGCTGCGCGGCGTGATCGCCGGCGCGCCCACTTCGATGATCGAGTCGCAAGAGCCCTCGGAGACCGAGATCTTTCGCGCGACGTTTCCGCTCATGCTCGTCGGGCTCTCGCTCGACGAGCGCGACGTGCGCGCCTCGCGGGTCTTGTCCGACCGCGCGATGGCCGCGTTCGCGCGCAGCAGCAACAGCTCGTGCCTCTCGGGCACGACGCTCGACGATTGGATCGCTTCCTACTCGCTCTACCTCGCGCCGGCGCACGCGCTCACGCGGATCGACCCGCTCACGGACACCGCCGCGCGCGCCGCGCTCCGCCGCAACGACCCAGGGCACCAGCCCGTGCGCGCACCACTATTCATCGGCCAAGTGGTCGGCGACCCCGTCGTGATCGAAGGCCGAACGCGACAGCTCGTGGCTCGCCTCCGCGCGACCAACAGCGGCCCCGTGACCTACTGCGAGTACACCGGGTCCAACCTCGGACAGCCGTGGCTCCTGCGCGCCAACAACCACGCGGTGTTCAGCGCGATGTTCGCCGCTGACGCGAGCGCCCGCGGCCGCTGCACGGACCGCAGCGGCGCGAGCACCTCCGCCGACGCGACCAGCTTTCTGCGAGGGATGCGATGAACCTCACACCGGGCGCATCGTCTCCCAGTGATGCGCGCAGTCGTCACTGTAGACACCGCGCGTCGCGCGCAGTCGACACACGAGACGCACACACAATCATCGAGGGCGCTTCGCGCGCAGACAACGGCGCCGCGACCGCTCGCTTCGCGACCGCCCACGACGCGACGCCCGTGGCACGCAGAGTGAATTCACCGCGCGCATCACGATGACGAACACCCCGAGGAGCACACGCACGATGCGCGCATCGAAGTTCATCGCCACCACGTCGCTGATCGCGCTGGCGCTCGGCGCCTGCGGACCCGCGGATCCAAACGCCAACCTGTACGCCGACACCGAAGCCGAACCGGCCGCGTCCGAGCTCGCGGTCGACGAGCTGCGCGGCGTCGAGTGCGACGGGCCGTTCAACTGCAAGCACAACAACCCGCGCTCGGCCAACGCCAACCGCTACGACAATCCCGAGACGGGCAGCGATCGCTGGGCCATCCGCGACAACACCGAGATGCTCGACGGCCTCGGCGGAGTTCGCGGCGTCGTTCGCGACAGCACCGTGATGATCAATTTTGGTCAGCGCAAAGAGCTCCGCGGGCGGACGCACGTGTACGCGTTTGCCGTCGGGCTTCGCGGCGGCGTCCACGCGTCGGGCTGGGTCGATCAAGGCGCGATCGTCGGCCCCATCGGGCGCATGCCCACCGCCAACGCGCGCAACCCCGGTCACGGCGACTACGAGACCGACTTCGTGATCACCGGCGGCGACCCCGGCGAGTTCGGGACGTTGAAAGTACGCCCCAATATTCGACTCGACGAGAACGTCGCCGCGACCGACTACCTCGCGCGTCCCGGCAACGTGGTCAACCTGCTCTACAACCTCCCGGGCCTCGGCGGCGTCGCGACGGACACGCTGCCCGTAGGAGCGCCGTTTCGCCGTTCGCTGGGGGTTCTCGCGAGGGATCTACCGCTCTATCGCCCGTCGAGCGCGACGCAAGTGCGCGTGATGCGCTTCGTGTACGGGCACGTCAACGGGCGCTACGGATGGATCGCGCGCGACGCGATCGCGCCGCGACCCGCGTCGATGCCCTCGACGCCATCCATGCCCGCGCCGAGCGAACCGTCGACTCCGTCCATGCCCGCGCCGAGCGAGCCTTCGCCCCCGCCGACGCCACCGCCGAGCGAGCCCGCGACGCCTGCGCCGCCGGCGACGCCTCCACCCGCGAATCAGTGCTACGTGCGTTGCTGCAACGGGCACCTCGAAGGCCCCATCAACACGTCGAGCGCCGGCGCTTGCGCCGCGCAGTACGCGGTGTGCGCAGATCGTGGCTTCGTCCGCCGCGCGGAGTTCAACGGAGTCGAAGCGTCGAACGGAACGAACCGCTGCTGGGCCAAGTGCAGCGGCCGGATGGCGTACCACCGCGTCGAAGGCGTGACGTCGGGCTGCCGCGACGCGGCCATCGCCTTCTGCAGAGCAGATCGCACACGCGGCGCGTTTCAAGACGCCGCATGGCAGCCATGCCAGCCGTAGCCTCGACTCGCAACACCGGGGGACTCGCACCGTGACGCGCGCTCGCGCCTCGCGGCGCTCTCATTTCTCCGCGTGTTTCACAGCGAAAACGCCGAGATGGCGCCCGCCGTCACGGCTGACAGGGCTGCCACGCCGCGTCTTGAAAGGCGCCGCGGGTTCGGTCGGCGCGGCAGAAGGCGATGGCTGCGTCGCGGCAGCCCGACGTCACTCCTTCGACGCGGTGGTACGCCATCCGGCCGCTGCACTTGGCCCAGCAACGGTTCGTTCCGTTCGACGCTTCGACCCCGTTGAACTCCGCGCGACGAACAAACGCATGCGCGTCGCACACGGCGTATTGGCCCGCGCACGCGCCAGCGCTCGACGTGTTGATGGGGCCTTCGAGGTGCCCGTCGCAGCAGCGGACGTAGCACTGGTTGGGCGGCGGCGGTGGTGGGGGCGGTGGCGGCGGTGGTGGGGGCGGTGGCGGCGGTGGTGGCGGAGGCGGTGGCTCTGCGGGCGGCGGCTCCATCGCAGCGACGCCCGAATCCATCGGGCTCATTTGAATTCCTGTGTCCATCGCGACGACCCCGGCGTCCGCGACGCCCGTCGCGCTGTCGCCCCGCGCTCCGCTGTCCACGCCGCTGTCCGCGCCGCGCGCTTCGGTTCGCACGGTGAGCGCGACACACTCGCCGCGCTCGCCGCAGGTGAGCCCGCGCTCTTCGCACGCGCGCTGCGCGGTGCACTCGTCCGAGGTCGCGCAACGATCGCTCGGCGCGAGGCAGCTCGCAGACAACATCACGCGCACGGTCCGCTCGTCGCCCTCGGTGAACGCGAACTGAATGGTCCTGCGCGCGACCGCGTCGCGACCGACCGCCTCGAGGACGACTTGGACCTGATCGCCCGAGCTCCAACCGACCGGTCGAACGACGGCGAACGACGCGGGAAGGCGCGCGTCCACGTTGGCCGATCGCCTCGAAAAAACGCGCTCGAATCGCGACAGGGCCACGCCCGAGTCGCTCGTCGAGACCGCGGCGTCGACGCCCGCGTCCCGCGAAGATGCGCTGGAGCCATCGCCTTGCGTCGCGTCTGCGACGGCGCTCCCATCGGTCGCCGCGCGAGAGGGCTCGTGACCCACGCGCCGGACGGTCACGGTCAGCCATGTGCGCCCCTGCTCGTCGGCGATGTCCGTGTCCACGACAACAAGAACGCTCGTCGCAGGCGTGCTGCACGCGCTGAACAACGCCGCCGCCGACAGCGCGCTCGCGAAGGTTCGTCGCTTCATGCGCGAGCGCAATTCACTCGGCGTGCCATCGCCTGACTCGCGCGCCGTCCACAGGAGTTCGTGCCCGATGACCACTTCGACCACCGCTACGACCGACGCCGAACGCGACGACGACCGCTTGGGCCCGCTGCTCGGGCGAAGCGCCGCGATGCGCGAGCTGTTCGCGAGGCTCCTGAAGATCGCGGCGACCGACGCTCCAGCGTTCATCCACGGTGAGACCGGGACCGGAAAAGAGCTCGTCGCGCGCGCGGTTCACGAGCGATCGACGCGGGCGCGAGCCCCGTTCGTCATCGTCGACTGCGCAGCGTTGCCCGACAACTTGCTCGAAGCAGAGCTCTTCGGCCACGCGCGCGGCGCGTTCACCGGCGCGCACACGACCCGCGAAGGCGCGTTCGAGTCGGCCGCAGGCGGAACGGTCTTCCTCGACGAAATCGGCGAGCTCCCCCTCTCGATGCAGCCGAAGCTCCTCCGCGTCCTCGAGTCGCGGACGATCCGTCGCATCGGCGAGTCGCAGCACCGCCCCGTCGACGTGCGCATCGTGACCGCGACGCACCGCGATGTCCCCTCGATGGTGCGAGATGGAGCGTTTCGCGAGGACCTCTATTTTCGTCTCGCCGTTCTACCTGTGAGCGTCCCGCCGTTGCGCGAGCGAGGCGACGACGTCCTGCTGCTCGCCAGGAGCTTCTTGCCCGAAGCGCTTCGTCACGCGCCGCTCGACCCGCGCCTCGTCGACGCGCTGCTCCGTCGCCGTTGGCCCGGCAACGTTCGAGAGCTGCGCAACACCATCAAGCGCGTCGCGAGCCTCGGGATCGAAGAGGCGATCGACACACCATTTCAAGCGCCAAGCGCGACGACAGTCAGCGAATTTGCTCATCAAGCGCCGCCTCCCCTCGCGCCATCGCTCCCCGAGACGTCGCCACCGACCACGATGCCCGGTCCGCTGTGCGACACCAGGGTGCCCTTCAAAGTGCTGCGCGATCAGTGGCTCGACCACCTCGAGCGCAGCTACATCACCCTCTTGCTCGCCCAGCACGATCGCAACATCACCGCCGTCGCCGCGGCCGCGGGGCTCGATCGCACATACATTCATCGCTTGCTGAAGAAGCACGGACTCTGACCCGCTGTCGCGGCCGGTCTACAGCGCGCAGTCCACACTGTGATCGCCGGTCGACAGCCCTTCAGCGATCGCGCGCGCAGCGAAAGCCGATCATGGGCTCTTGCTCGACGGGCGGGTTGTTGCGCCGCGTCGCGTCCATGATGAGGTACGGAAGGCTCGCGGACGCGAGCGCAGAGCCCCCTCGAAACACGCGCGACTCGGGGAGCGCTTCGTTGCAAAACGGGTTGTGCTGCGCGCGTCCCCAACACGGGTCGCTCGTGCCCATCGCGACGTACGGGAGGTAGGTGTCCGCGAGCCACTCGGCGATGTTTCCGCTGAGCTCGTAGACAGGGATCGCGAGCCCCTCTTCGGCGCCGACGCGGCCGCGCGGCTTGCTTCCGACGAGGACGGTCGCGCGCATGTTGTCGCTCGGGCACATCCCGCCCGGCGTGTAGAACTGCAGCATCCAGTGGGCGAGATCGCAGCGCCCCATCGGGTCGGTGTTGCCCCACGCGAACGTTCGACCTTGCGGAAGCGCCGTGAGCCACCAGCGCGAGACGTACTCGAACTCCGCCTCGGTCGGCAGGCGCCCGCCGTCCCAGATGCAAAACGCCATCGCCGCGTACCACGACACCGCGTTGGCTGGATGCCCGTCGAGCCCGACGCTGCCGACGGCGTTCGTCGTCAGGGCGCTCGCTTGCAGCGCCGACGCCCTCGCGCGCCCCGAGGGAACGACGACTTCGCTCCCGTTCGGGTACGTCACGCGAAACTCTCGCGTGCCCCCGGGCTCTCGCAAGAGCGCGTCGCGAAAGTGCCTCAGCCTCGCGACGGTGACTTCGGTCGAGTCGATGTAGAAGTCTCCCACTGAAATTCCAGTCTGAATCGGCGTCGCGTCCATCGCGAGGGGCGTGCCCATCGAGAAGCTCCCGCCCGTCACGAACACCCGTCGACAGCCCGGCGTCGCTTGATCCGGACAGCTCGGCGACACGATCGGCTCGGACACGACCGCCGCGTCCGCCACGACGCGCACGTCCACGCGATCCTCGCTCGCGTCGCCGACCACCGCGTCCTGCGCGCCCTCGTCGCGCGACGCGTCCGACGCGTCCACCATCGCCGCGCCGTCGCTCGACCCGTCGACGAACACGATCGCGGGCGCGCGACAAGCAGAGGCACACACAATCAACATACACAGCCGAACGCTGCTCAAAACGCGCCTCCGACGACCGCGCCCGTCGCCGTCGGCGCGACGACCACCGCGCCGTGCGGCGCGCGCCTCGCCGCGATCACCCAATACACAGCGCCCGCGACCGCCGCCGCGCCGCCGACGATGGCGAGGGTCTGTCCCGCGACGAGCATCGCGTCCGCTTCGTCTCGCGCGGTGACGATCGACCGATCGTCGGGGCACTCGAGCGCCTCGGTGCTCGCGATGTCCGTCGCCGCACAGCGCTCGCGCAACGCTCCGACGCGAGCCGCCCCGAAGCCCGCGACCACGGCGCCCGCGAGGCCCAACAGCGCGCCCCCGGCGGTGATCGAGATGGCAGCGTAGGGAGGAGGCGCAGCGACGACTCGGGGTATCGAGCGCGCGGCTCCGAGGCCCTGCCCTGTCCCCGCGACACGACCGCCGACGCGCGGCCCCGAGCGATCGCCCCCCTGCCCCGCGTTCGTCGTGTCGCGCGGGCGCTCGATCAGCGCAAACTGCTCGCGAAAGCGCTCGCCTGCGACGAGCTCGACCCTGCGTTCTTGCGGGTAGAACCCGTCCGCTCGCAGCTCGACGCTGACCGTCCCGGTCCGCAATCGAAGCGGCGACGCGAGCGGCAGAGTCCCTGCCGAAGCGCCGTTGACGAAGAGCTGCGCGCCGACGGGCGTCCCCGAGACCTCGAGCGAGCACAAATGCGAGGCGATGGTCTGCGCGGCCTCTTCGAGGATCGCGCGATGCCCCGAGATCCACGCGTCGTCGCTGCGCGCGAGGGCGGCAGCGAGATGCCGCTCGGCCTCCTCCCAAGCCCCGGTCGCCTGCAGCGCGAGCCCGAGCTGCGCGATCACCATGGGCCTCGGATCGAGCGCGACGGCGCGACGAAAGAGCGTGACGGCTTCAGCGTCGTTTCCCTCGCGGCGCGCGGCGATTCCGCGGCGAACGAGGTCGAACGACGGAGGCGCCTCCGCGGGTGAGCTCTGCGCAAACGCAGGCGCTGCGAGGTGCGAGATCACCGCACCGAGAGCCACCGGGAGGACAATGCGCATGGAAGCCGACAGCAGAGAGGATCGTGCAACCGCCCCCGCGCGAGCAAGTGGGTCGATCGATGGCCGACGCGCGGGTCTCTCGAGGGACGATCGATCGACGGCGTTTCGCGCGCATCTACCTGGTCTCGTGGGAGTCCGATCGCCCAATTGAACTCGCGCGTGCGCTTCGCGATGCTCTCGATCGTGCGCAGCTCCATCACTCGTTCGCTCTTCGCGCTGTCGTTGACCGCTTGCGCGAGCGCCCCGATGAGCCCCGACGCTTCGACCGACGCATCGAGCGCGGACACACGCTCGCTCGACGCTGCCTCGTCGGATCGACCCGAGCCGCTCGACGCTGCGACCGACGACGTCGACGCGACCGATTCTGCGCTGCCCGATGTGCGCTCGGACGCCTCGCGCGTCGACGCGATGTGCGACTGCTTCGGCCACGACGGAACGTACTGCGCCGCCAACGCCCGCGCGCTGGCCACGGCCAACCGCTGCACCCTCCCCGTGTCGACGAGCAACGCCAACGCGCTCCTCCGATGCGCGATGGGTCGCTGGACGGTCGCCACCACCTGCGCCAACGGCTGCTCGGATGGCGAGGTCGACGGAACCGACGAGTGCTCGCTCCCGACGTGCGCGTGCTTCGTCCGTTCAGCGTGGTGCGGGGCGAGCGCGGCGCGACACGGCCTCGGGCTCGACCCGCCGTGCCGGGTCCCGCTGTCGCCTGCGCACGATGATGATTTGTTGGGCTGTGATTCGAGTGGCCGCTGGATTGTCCAGCAATCCTGCGCGATGGGCTGCTTTCAAGCGCCGACGGGCGTCGCGGACTACTGCATCGACACGCGCCCGACGCCGACGGACCCTGGCTGGGCCGACTGCGCGCGGCGCCCACAAATTACCTACGGCGTTCACCCCGAGGCGTCCGATCGCATGCGCTGCGCGGGGATCACCGCGGGCCAGATCTCGCAGACGATCGGCGGCGCTCCAGCCTCTGCGGGCTACCACCTGCAAGACGGAACCTCCATGGGCCTCGCCTACTGCGCCGCGACCGACCTGCGCACCGGCGGAATGTCCGAGACGCAAATCCGCGCCCTGCTCGAAGCGCTCGCGCTCAACGGCTTCGCGGCTTGGTATCGCAAGCCGGGCTCCGACGGCTGGCCGAGCTCGGAGGCCCCGCACATTCACGCGGTCTTCGCGGGCGTCGTGATGAAGACGCAGCTCCGCGGACAAGTGCGCGATTGGCTCTTGGGCCTCAACGGACTGGCGTCACACACGACGTACCGCTTCTGGACACCGAGCGCCCGAGCGCGCGGGATCGTGCGGCTTCTGTTTTCGAGAAACTACACGCCGCCGTAGGCGCGGGTGCGCGCGGGTGGCGTCGCTCCGCGGCGCCCCATTGCCCCCCTTCCCCTCCCACCAACGTCAGTCCCCTCCGCCGCCGTCCATCGGCGCGACGTCGAGGCACGGCGACGGTCCCGCTTCGCTCGCGTCCACGTCCATGCGATCGAGCGGCGCGGTGAGGCACGCTTGCGCTTCGGCCATCGTCCCGCTGTCGCTCTGCGCGTCTTCGGGCGGCCTCGGGCTCAAACACGCGGTCGGAGCACAGTCCACCGCGGCAGCGCCGAGCGCGATCGACGAGAGCGCCGCGGCCACCATCCGCTTGCGGCGCGCGAGAATCGCCTCGCGATCCTCGTCGCGGGAGTCACCGTCACCGTCGGCGCGTCGGCCGTCGTCGCCCTCTTGCTCGTGCATCGCCTCGTCGCTCATCGCGACAACCACGGTAGCATTGATCGCCAAACCTCTCGCAGGCCCGGAGTGGACTTCCGTCGCCGCCCGCGCGAATACCGATCGCCGCCCCGCGGTTGCCGTGCGACGAAGACCCGTCTATCGTCCCGCGCCCTTCGAAGATCCCACCGCTATGCTCGAGCGCCTCTCCAAGAATTCTCAGTCGTTGATGATCGTTGTCCTCGTCGCGTCTCTCGCGATGATTTTCGGAACGCAGTTCGGCAACCGCCCCGGCGGCTGCTCGGCCGACGACTTCAAAGCCCCCACCTTCATCGCCAAGGTGTACGGCAACACGATTTCGCAGCAGGATTTCCAATCCCTCGCTCGACTCGTGCGGCTGTCCGACGGGCGCAACCCAACCCTCCGACGCGCAATCGTCAACGGCCTCGTCGAGCGCGAGCTGCTCGCGCACGAAGCCGAGCGCGTCGGGCTGAGAGTCACCGACGACGAGCTCAACCGCGAGATCACCGGCGGCTACATCTTCCTCACGCTCGGGGTCAACGAGCTCGAGCAGCTCAACGCCAGCGGAACGCGCTACGCCTCGCCCCTCACCTCGCGCCAAGGCCCGGTGATCTACTCGCAGGACGAAAACCGCGGTCCCAACGACCCTCCTCCGCCCTTCAAAGTCGAGGACTTCCAGCGCTGGGTCGCCAACGCCTACGCCCGCACCGTCGCGGACTACAAGCTCGTGCTCGAGCGCGAGGTCCTGGCCGAGCGTATGCGCCAGCTCGTGATCGCCTCGGTTCGCGCGTCGGACGACGAAGTGTGGCGCGAGTACGAGCGCAACCACACGCAAGTGAGCGTTCGGTACGTGCGGTTTTCGCCGGAGTTCTACCGAACGACCGTTCCCGACGATGACGACGCCGCGGTCAACGCGTTCGCCGCGTCGCACCAGGAGCAGATCAACACGCAGTTCACGCAGCGCCGCGACTCGCTCCGCGGGTTGCCCGCGCAGGTGCGCATCCGTCACATCCTGTTGCGCTTCCCCGACGACGCGCAGGACCCCGCGAAGCTCGCGATTCGTCAGCGCCTCGAGGCGCTCCGCACGCGCATCACCGCCGGCGAAAACTGGGTTCGCCTCGCGCGGCTCTACTCGCAGGACGACCACTGGCGCGAGGGCGGCCTCTCGAGCTGGACCGCGGTCGACCGCGTGGACCTGCCCGACGACGTCAAGCGCGTGCTTCCCAACCTGCAAGCGGGACAGATGTCCGAAGTGATCCAGAGCCCGCTCGGCGTTCACTTGATCCAGGTCGTCGGTCGTCGCCAAGGCGATGTGCCCGAAGCAGACGCCAAGCGCGAGATCGCCCGCGATCTCTTCCGCCTCACGCGCGGAAACGAGCTCGCCAACGAAGCCGCGCTCGCCGCGCAGCGACGCTTGGGCGAAGCGGGCGCGACGCTCGAGACGGTGGCCGCGGCCATCGGAGCCGAGGCGCTCGCGGCGTTCTACCGAGGACCCGTTCCTGCGACCGAGACGCTTCCGGGCAACAACCCCCTCACGCCCGAGACCCGCTCGGACCTGGGAACGCCCGAAGTCAAAGAGACCCCGGCGTTCACGCAGACCGGCAGCTTTCCGGGCGTGTCCGACGGCGACGCGCTCGTCGCGGCGTCCTTCGCGCTCACCGCGGAGCGCCCCGCGCCCGCAGCGCCCATCAACGTGGGCGACGACCGCTTCTTGATCCGCCTCAAGGACAACGGCCGCCAGAACGCGTCGCGCTCGGACTTCGAGCGTGACCGCATGCGCCTTCAAGAAGAGTTCATCGGCGCCCGCCGTCGCGACGCGATCGTGCAGTACGTCGCGCGCCTGCGCACCCGCGCCGAGCGCGACCGCGAGCTTCGCCTCGGCAACTCGCCGCTCATGCAAGAGCCCCGTCGCGAGACCGAGGGCAGCGGCTCGGGCGCGTCGGGATCGAGTGGGTCGGGTTCCAGCGGCAGCAGCGGTTCGAGCGGCACCAGCGGATCCAGCGGATCGCGCCCGAGCGGCAGCGGATCGAGCGGCACCGCGCGCTGAGCGAGCCGAAGGGGGGACTGAGCAACGAACGGGGCGGGTGGACGACGAGCGCGCACGCAAAGTGCCGACAGCGTTCGGGCGCGTGCAACGGGTCCAAGGGCTGCGGGGCGTGCAAAGTGCCCAGGGCTGCGGCGCTTGCAGAGAGCCAACAGCGTTCGGGCTGAAGGACGTGCAACGAGTGCATATCGAGCAGCGCCGAATACGGCGCTCATGCGCATGCACTCGTTGCATGCGCTCTGGCCACGCACCCCGTCCCTGCACATGCGCTCACCGCGGTCGCCCCCCCATCGTTTCGCCCGCCGTGTCGCGCGAAAACATTGCGCTCAAGAACTGAACACACGTTCACTCCATGCATTGCACCCCATCGGCACTATTTCTCAATGTTTCTCGTATCGTCTGAGCTTCTGGCGCGCTGTTTCGCTCGAGTATCGCTCCATTCAATGGACGTTGTCTGTCAGAGAAGGTTTGCGCAAAGGGGGGGAGGCTGACTAGACCGAAGGTATGCACAGCGTCGCCTTCGGCTCCCTGCCGAACGGAACTCGAACCGTGGTCATCCACCGACCACACCTCCACCGCGCTGCGGTCACCGCCCTCGTGGGCGTTGGCTCGCGCTACGAGACCCCGAAGAGCAACGGGCTCTCGCACCTACTCGAGCACATGCTCTTTCGAGGAACGGCGAAACACAGCGACGCACACGCCCTCAACGACGCAATCGAACGCCTCGGCGGCGATCTCACCGCGACCACCCACGCGGACTACAGCACGTACGAGCTCAGCGTTCCCCCCGACGCTGTCGGCCGCGCGTGCTCCATCGTCGGCGCGATGCTCTGCTCGCCAGCGATGGGCCAGCTCGACGTCGAGAAGGCCATCGTCCGCGAAGAGATCCTCGAAAACGTCGACGACGACGGTCGCCTGCTCGACCCCGACACCCTCTCGCGACGTCAGGTCTTCGGCAAACACCCGCTCGGGCTCCCCATCACCGGCTCGATCGACAACGTCGAGCGCTTCACCGACCGCGACCTCCGCGCGCACCACGAGCACTATTACGTCGGCGCCAACGTCGTCGTGGCCGTGTGTTCGCCGCACGCGACCGACCGCGTTCAACGCATGATCGACAAGGGCTTCGCCACGCTGAGAGAGGGCAAGCCCCGCGTCCCGACGGTCGCGAGGATCAAGCAGCGCCGGGCGAGGATCGAGTATTTTCCGCGCATGGGGAGCCAGACCTGCGTGCGCCTCGCGTTCGCGACCCCCGGCGAAGGCGCCGAGATGGCCCGCGCCATCGAGATCCTCGCCCGCGTCCTTCACGACGGAATGTCCACGCGCCTGCACCGCCGCATCTGCGACGAGCTCGGCCTCGCCTACGACGTCAGCGCGGGGCTCGAGCTCTTTCGCGACGTCGGCGTCTTCGATGTCGGCGCGTGCGTCGCGCACGAGAGCGTCCCGCGGCTCGCCAAAGAAGTCCTCACGATGCTCGGGGACCTCGCGCTCGAAGGCCCAACGGCCGCCGAGGTCGACAAAGCCGTGCGACGCTACTCGTTCGAGCTCGACGCGCTCGCGGACGATCCCCATGCGCTCGCGCGCGAGTACGGCTCGAGCGCGCTCTGGGGTCGGCCCCTCGACCTCGACGTCACACGCAAATCGCTCGCGGGCATCACCGTCGAATCCGTGCGCCGCGCCGCGCGCGTCGTGTTTACGCCCATGCGGTTGAACCTCACGCTCGTCGGCGACCTCTCGCGCGACGAGCGCGCGGCGGTGCGCTCGGCTGCCCGCTCGTTTCGCGAGCGATTTTCCAGGGCGCTTTGCACTGGAGCGTGGCGCCCACCGGCGCGCGTGCTCGTCCGCCCCGCCGTCGCGCGCGCCGCGCTCAGCGCCGCATGGACCCCCTGAGCGAAGTCGAAGCGCACTTGCCCGAGCACGCTCACTCGGAGCACTCTTCGGTTCTCGTAGAGCACTCGCATGGACCCCTCGCCGCGCCAGGCTGAGTTCGCGCTGTTCGCGACCTCGGATGACCCAGAGTGCGTTCGCCGCGCGCTCGAGGCTCGCATCGCGAAGAGCGCGCGCCAAGACGTCCGCCTGCGCCTCACCGAAAACTCGCACACGATGCTGTCGACGCGCTTCGTCGACGGCGTTCGAACGCTGCGGTTGCACAGGATGTTCGTCGACGCGCCCGCGCCCGTGATCGACGCCGTCGGCATCTACATCGCCCGCGGAGACCGCACCGCAGGGGCGCTCATCGACGCGTTCGTCGAAGACAACCAGCACGCGATCGTGCGCAAGCCGCGGCGACCGACGCCCCTCGATCCCCGCGGAGAAGCGCACGACCTCGACGAGATCCAACGCGCGCTCTCCGCCGAGTACTTCGAAGGATCGGTGAGCATCCCGATCGGCTGGGGCCGCGCCGGGACGGCCCGCGGGCGCCGCGGGCGCCGCACGATTCGCATGGGCGTCTACCTCATCGATCAGCGCGCGATCCGGATTCACCCCGCGCTCGATCAGCACTGGGTGCCGCGGTTCTTCGTCGAGTGGGTCGTGTTTCACGAGATGGTCCACCACGTCGTTGGTGTGCTCCCCGCGGGCGACTGCGCGAGCTCGAGCAAGCCGCGACGCGATCTGCACTCGCCCACGTTTCGCGAGCGCGAGCGCGCGTTTCGCGAGTACGAGCGCGCGCAAGCGTGGGAGCGCGAGAACCTCCCGAGGCTCATCGCGTCTCGCGCGCGCGACCGCGACGCGCACAACGCGAAACACAAATCGCAAAACGCAAGCCGCGCACGGGCGTAGCGACGATTTCGTCGACGCTTGTCGTCGAGGCGTCCGTGCAGTAGATGTTGTCTCCCCATCGATGAAGCTTGTGATCGAGCGCGGGCGGGTTGTTCCGTTCGAAGCGCTACCCGCGAGGAGCATCGCTCTCGACGGGTACGTCCAAGGGCCGGCCATCGACGCGGAGAGCGAGCGATACAGCTTCGACCACCACGCGGGCTGCGTTCGACACGCGACGCGCGCGACGTGCGAGCAAGTGCGCGACGCCATCGTGCTCGGCTTGGATCCCTCGGGATTCACCGTGTTTTGCAACGACGTCGACCTCGACACTGCGCTGTCGCTCTGGCTGCTCGCCAACCCGCACCGCGCTGCTGAAGAGCTCGTCGGACAGCTCGTCGTCGCCGCAGGGCACCTCGACGCGCACTCGGGCGCGTGGCCCATCGGTGAAGCGATGCGCCACGTCGTCGAGTGGCTGAGCGAGCCCGAGACCACCGCTCGCGCCAACGGGACCTACTGGACGATGAACGACGCGCAGCTCGCGCGGCTCATCGGCGACATGAGCCGACGCGTCGACGTGTACACGCACGGACAAGCGCGCGCGGACGTCACGCGCTTCGAGATCGACGAGCGCTACGAGATCGAAGAGCGCGGTACAGACTGGGTGCTCGCGCGGACCGTCGGCACGCGCTCGCACGCGGCGCTCTTTCGCGACGGGCACATTCGCGTGGTGATCTACCGGCAATTGCCGGACGGTTCGTACGGGTACACCGTGGCGAAGCGAAGCGAGTTCGTGAAGTTTTTTCCGGTCGGAGAGATCCTCGCGAAGCTCGACGAGCGCGAGGCAGGCTGGGGCGGAGGAAGCACGATCGGCGGCGCTCCGCGCAACGCAGACGGGTCGCGATCGAGGCTTCCGCCCGCAGAAGTGTTCGCGATCGTCGAGGACGTCGTGAAAGCGAGCCGCGCGGCGTGCGCCAATCGAATCGAGTTCGAGCGGCGTTCGACCCCGCCGATCGCGCCGGACGTGACCGTGAAGATGCGGGCGATTCGTTGACACTCGGGGGTCTGTTCGCCATGGTCTGTGGACTCCCCTCGCGCGAGCGCCCCGCCCAACGACGGGCCAACACTCGCTCGACGCGCAGGTGATCGGAGGATTGCATCCAATGGCTCAGGGAATTCAGACGGTTGGCGACCAGAACTTCGAGGCCGAGGTAGTCTCGTCCGACCTGCCAGTGCTCGTGGATTTCAGCGCGGTGTGGTGCGGGCCCTGCAAAGCGCTCGAGCCCATCGTGAAGGAAGTCGCCGGCGAATACGCAGGCAAGCTCAAGGTCGTGAAGGTCGACATCGACGAGTCGCCGGGCGTCGCAGCGCGGTTCGCGATTCGCGGAGTTCCGACGGTGATCGTCGTGAAGGGCGGACGCGAGGTAAAGCGTCAAGTCGGACTCGTGCCGAAGCCCAAGCTCGTCGCGCTCTTCAAAGACGAGCTGTGATCACAGCGTAGGGGGCCGATCGATCTCGAGACGCGCGCGGCGCTCACTCGTCGAGCAGCTCGATTTCGCCCGTGTCCACGTCGGTGAACTCGCGCGGGGGCTCGTTGGTCTGCAGCTCGCGCGCGGCCTGGAGCAAGCGCGGATCGATTCCATCGAGGTCGCGCTTGGGTGACGGCCGCGCAGGTGCCGGCGCGGGTGACGCGGTCGGCAATCCCGTCGCCATCCCGGGAATCTTCGGGACACGCGGCGCCGCAGGCGCGGGCCCAACGGACGGCGGCGGAGCCACCGCGGCGCCCGGCGCGGCCTTCGGCATCGACGGCATCGCAGGACGCGCAGGACCACCGGGCATCGGCGGACGCGCGGCGGCTGGGGGCGGCGCAGTCGCCGAAGGAGGAATCGTCGTCCCGCTCTTGTTCGGCGGCGGAACGCTCGCGCGCGGCTTGCTCGGCACCGACGGGACCGACGGCATTGGCGCGGGAGGCCCCGGCATCGACGGACGCGCGGCCGGTGGCGGTGGCCCACCAGCGCTCGGGCCGCTCATCGGTCGGCCGATTCCCACGCGCGCTGCGGGCATCGCCGGCTGCGTCGGGACGTGGTTCGGATTGGGACCCGATGAAGGCATGGGCGGCCCTGGCCGACGCGAGGGGACGCTCGGAAGCGCTGGCGCGGGCGCTGGTGTCGGCGCGGGCGCGGCATGTTGCGGCACCACGGGAGCCGCAGCCGGCTTCGCCGAGGGCGCAGGCGCGACCGTCGTCGAATCACCGCTGTCATCTTCGCTCGGCTTGGGCGCCTCGATCGTCGGCAGGGGCGGCTCTTGCGGGCGTCGATCGAAGCCGCAGAGCTTCGACAGCCCGTTCAACAGCGTGCCCTGCCCGCCGGGGCGCTTCGTTCGATCGCGCTCGAGCAGCTGTCGAATCGACGCGGCGATGTCCGCAGGAACACCCGACTCTTCGAGCCCGTGCGGTGAGGGTGTGCCCGACAGAAGCTCGGCCGCGATCGCTCCGATCGCGAAGAGATCCGCGGTCGCCGTGACCTTCTTGCCCGCGACGACCTCGGGCGCGACGTACGCGACCGCTCGCGCAAACGCCCGCAATCGAGGCTGGATTCTCTCCGGTGGAATCGATCCGACGATCGCCCCGTTCGTCAGCACGACGCCCTTGGCCGTGAGCATCACGTTCTCGGGACGCAGCGCCCCGTGCGGCGTCGCCGAGTGCAACGCAGACGTGGCCGACACGATCGCGAGCAAGAGCCTCAGCGCTTCTTCTTGGCCGATCCCCAGGTTTTGCGCGGCGCGCGCGTCGAGCACGTCGCGGAGCGTGACGCCTTCGACGCGCGGGTACGTCACGAACAAGATGTCGTCCGCGAGCCCCACTTCGAGGTGCATCGCGCAGCCTTGAATCGTGCGCCCCTCGAACATCTGCAGCTGCGTCCCGAGGGTCTCGGCCTCGCCCACGTTCGGCGCGAGCGCTGGTGAGATCACCTTGAGGATCACGTCGCACTTGTTGACTCGATCGCGCGCGACGTAGGTCGTCCCGAGCGGGCCGAAGCCGAGCACGCGACGGATCTCGAAGCGCCCATCGAGCAAATCACCAGGGGACACTGGGAGTTCGAGCGCGCTGCCGCAGTGGGCGCACTCGATGACACCCGGTTCGACCGGCGCCGCGCAGTATGGACAGGTCAGGGACACGAGGTCAGACGCTCCAGACGAAGCGATCGTACACTGAATGCCGCTCGCACGAGAGCTTGAAACAACACGAAAACCAACACGCTACTCCGCGGCTCGCGCGAAGTCAGCAAACCACCGGTCAGCCGCCGGTCGATCCGAAACCTCCGGCCCCCCGACCGGTCTCGTCGTGCGCGTCCACCTCGACGATTTCGGCGCGAAACACGGGACAGATCACGAGCTGCGCGAACCGCTCGCCGCGCCGAATCGTGATCGGATCGCGGCCGAGGTTGATCACCAACACCTGGAGTTCGCCGCGGTAGTCGTCGTCGATCGTTCCGGGCGCGTTGACGAGCGCGAGGCCCTCGCGGCGCGCGCGACCCGAGCGCGCCCGCACCTGCCCCTCGAACCCTGGAGGAACGGCGATCACGAGACCCGTCGCGATCGTCGTTCGCTCTCCGACCCCGAGGACAATGTCGTTGCTCACGGCCGCGACGAGGTCGAGGCCCGCGGCTCCGTCCGTCGCGTACGAAGGCATCGGGAGGTCCTTCGCGTGCGCGAGCCTTTGCACCGCGAGCTTCACCGAGGGCCTGTTCGCGTCGCTCACGACTCGCTCCTGTCTCCACCGTTGGACGCTGTTTCGCCGCTCGATTCAGCGCCCTTCGCGTCGAGCGCCTCGAGCGCAGCGCGCGCGGCGGACTGCTCGGCGTCCTTCTTCGAGCGCCCTCGCCCGCGGGCCACCACGATGCTCTCGGCCTCGAGCTCGACCTCGTGTTCGCGGTCGTGATCGGGCCCGTACGTCGCCACCAATCGATAGCGCGGCGTGACCTTGTGCGAGGCTTGCAAGCGCTCTTGCAGCGTGGACTTGAAGTCCTCGACACCTTGCGCGACGACGCGATCGATCCGGTCCGAGAGCGCGAGCAGGACGACCGCGCGCGCGGACTCGAAGCCACCATCGAGATACACCGCGGCGAACACGGCCTCGAGCGCGTCTGCCAGAAGCGATGGCCTCGTGCGTCCGCCCGTTCGCTCTTCGCCGCGGCCGAGCCGCATCGCGAGCCCGACGCCGGTGCGCGTGGCCACTTCGGCGAGCGAGCTCTCGTTGACGACCGCCGAGCGAAGCCGCGACAAGACGCCCTCGGGCGCGTTGGGAGAGCGCAGCCAGAGGGCCTCGGTCACGACGACGCCGAGCACCGAGTCGCCGAGAAACTCGAGGCGCTCGTTGTCAGCGCCGAAGCGCTCGACCTGCTCCTTGGGCGCGTGGTGCTCGGACGACCAGGACCTGTGCGTCAGCGCGGCGCGCAGCGCGAGCGCGTCTTTGAAGTGATAACCGAGCGCTTGTTGCACGCGGTCGAGGTTGCTGTCGGTCATGTGTTCTGTTGCGGCTGCGGCGACTTCGGGTCACGCGAGGGGATCTTCGACCATCGTGCTCTCGCGGGCTTCGTCGCGCGAGCGCTTCTCCGCGAGCCGATCGCGCACGTACTGAACGATGGCGTCCGCGTACGAGTCGAACGAAGGGCAGTGAATGTTGTACGGCTCGAGGATGTCCCTCGCGGTGCGGGAGTCGTACATCACGTCCGTCGCGAGCTGCTCGAAGAACGCGCGCGGCGAGCGGAGCAGCCGCTCGAGCACCGGGGCGCGAAGGACCGCGCGGGTGACGTTGGCGGGGATGAACCCGCGGGGCATCTTGCGGCCCGCGATCGACGAGAGCAGCTCGAACACGCGCTTCGCGTGCAACGGCGCCGGATCGACGAGGTGCAGCGCGCGCGACGCGGCGCCCGGCTCGTCCATCACGGCCACCGACGCCCTGGCCACATAATCAATCGGAACGAGGTTGAGCGGCGCGTTTCCCCGCGCGGGCAGCGGGAGCGAGAGGTCCGCGGGAGCGGTCAACACCAAGAGCACCAGCAGATAGGGCCCGTCGAACCGATCGATCTCGCCCGTCCGCGAGTCGCCCACGACGAGCCCCGGCCGCAGCACGGTGATGGGCACCTCGTCGAACGCCCTTTGCACGAGGCGCTCGGCGACGAAGCGGGTCCGCTCGATCTCCGTGCGAAACGTCTGGCCTCGGTCGAGCTCGTCTTCGAACACGGTCCCCGTTCGATCGCCGCTCACCGCCGCCGTCGACTCGAACACGAGCCGCCGCAGCGCGGGCGCGTGCCGCGCGAGCTCGAGCACCTCGCGCGTCCCGCCGATGTTGAGCGCGCGCGCCTCGGCGAGGTCCGCGCCCTCGTACGAGACGTGGGCGTGATGTTGAATATGTGTGATCTCGCCGGCGAGCGCCTTCCACTCGAGCCCCGACAGCCCGAGGTCGATCGCCGAGCAATCGCCCTCGATGACGGCCATCCGACGGCTGTGCGGCGAGCGATCGACGTACGTCCGCGCCTCTTCGAGGAACTTCGTCCGCGCGAGCAGCGACACGCGCGCCTCGGGCTTGCGCTCGAGCACCTCGAGCGCAACGCGCCTCGCGATCATCCGAGGAAATCCAGTGACCAACACGTGATCGCTCATCGGCGCTCCTCTCGACGGCCGCGCGCCCACGGCGGGCCTTCGCTCGCGACGATCGTCGCGTACAGCTCTTCGGATCGCACGATCACTCGGTCGACGCCGCGCGAGTTGTCCACGACCCACCGAGCCTCGGCGACCTTCTTCGCGAGCGGCCACTGCGCGCCGATCCGCGCGCGGGCCTCTTGTTCGCTGAGCTTGTCTCGCGCCATCACGCGCTCGCGCTGGACGTCCGCGCGCGCCGTCACGACCACGAGGCCCGCGAGCATGCGGTGCGTCCCGTTCTCGACGAGCAGCGCCGCTTCGTAGAGGCCCCAGCGCGCCCCGTCGTCCGAGAGCGCCGCGAAGCGGGCCATGCTCTCTTGCGCGATCCGAGGAATGACAATCGACTCGAGCGCGCGTCGCTCCGTCGCGTCGCCGAAGACGCGATCGCCGAGCCGTCGTCGGTCGAGCGTCCCGTCCGGCGCGAGAAACTCACGGCCGAAGCGCTCGAGCACGAGCGCGAGCCCCTCGGTGCCCGGAGCGACCACGTCCCGCGCGACGCGATCGGCGTCGATCACCGCGACGCCGCGCGACGCGAAGATGCGCGCGACCGTGCTCTTTCCACAGCCGATCCCGCCGGTGAGCCCGAAGACTTGCATGCGCGCCGCCGAGCATCGCACGGTCGCCGGCCCCTCGCAGCCAGCGATCTCGACGAGCCCCACGTTCGGCAAAGCATTTCGAACCGCGCTCGGTTCTGTGCTGTAGTCCCATTCGAAACGCGCAGCCCATGTCCGATCGTGCGGACAATCCACGCGCCCCGAGCGGGACGCTGATCGACCTCGCTAGCGAGCGCAAACGGCGCGCGGGAGGGAGTCCTGCGGGCGCCGCCCCGTCGACCGACGCGAGCGCCGCGGAGCTCGACGCGACGCCCGCGGCCCGCGCAGACCAAGCGCCGCCCGTCGCAGAGACGGCTCGGAGCTTCGACCGCACGGAGGTCGCGCGGCTCCTCGGGATCTCGACGCGACGCGTTCGCGCGTGGGAGCGCGCGGGGCTCCTGTCGCCCACGCTCACAGAGGCGCCGAAGCCCGAGCCGAGATATTCGTTTCGCGATTTGCGCGCGGCGCGGATCGTCCGCGACCTCGTTCGACGCGGGATCGCGCCCGCTCGCGTGCGGGCGCTGCTCGCCTCGCTCGACCGCGTGCTCGATGAGCAGCAAGACGCCCGCGTTCGCGTGAGCCTCGAGGACGGCCGCGTGCTCGCGCGCGACGCGCAAGGCGCGTTCGAGCTCCCGACGGGACAACGGCTGCTCGAGTTCGACACGGGCGCGGCCACAGTCAAAGCGCTGCCAAAGCGCGCGCGAACGGCCGAGGGACGCACGGCGTACGAGTGGTTTCTCGAAGGGTGCAGGCTCGACGGCGACGAAGCGACGCGCACGCGCGCGGAGATGGCGTTTCGCAAGGCCATCGAGCTCGATCGCGACCTCGCGTGCGCGTGGACCAACCTCGGCGCGCTCAGGCTCGCCGAGCGCGACACCGACGAGGCCCTCGAGTGCTTCACGCGCGCGATGGAGTGCGACCCCGCGCAGCCCGAAGCGCCGTACAACGTCGGCTATCTCCTGCTCGAACGCAGGCAGCTCGAAGAGGCGATCCCGCTCCTCGCGCGCGCCGTCGCGCTCGACGCGGGCTTCGCCGACGCGCACTTCAACCTCGCGTCCGCGCTCGACGAAGTGGGCAAGCGCGCGCTGGCCCTCGCGCACTGGGAGATCTATCTCGAGCTCGTTCCGTCCGGGCCCTTCGCGGAGATCGCGCGGCAGCGCATCGAGCGCGCGCAGCGGTCTTGAGCGCGACCGCGGTCAGCGCTCGACGGCCCACGCGTTGGGCGTGACGACCGCGAGCTTTCCGTTCGAGAGCCATCCCACCGAGATGCCCGACTCGGTGTTGATGGGCGTCGACCATCGCGCGACCGAGTGCGCGTGCGCGCGCACGTCCGTCCCTTCGAACAGCTCGACGCCTCGTCGCGTCACGATGACCCTCGCGCCGCCGGGCGCGGCCCACACGCCGAGCACTTCGCCCGCGCGAGCGCCGGCGTCGCGAGCGACGCGCGCCCGCTGATATTGCCCGCGAATCGTCGTCGAAAAGAGCAGGTCGACGTCCGCGCCGCCCGTGTCTTCGCGCCACACGACCACGCCCGTTCGCGTTCGCGTGATCCCCTGAAACGGAACGGACGCCGTCGCCAAGATCGCCCCCGCGACCTCGAGCGTCACGTCGATCTTCAGCGGGTGTCCGCCGGACTCGAGCACGACGCGCGAGTTGTCCACGTCGACGACCGCGTGCGTGGTCGACGAACGAGCGCCGCTGATCGCGGTCCAGCCGCTCGCGAGCTCGCCGCTCGCGCTGTGCGAGAGGATCGCGGGCTCCGCCGAGCGACCGCGGCGAGAGAGCACGCGCCAGCCGCGGCTCGCGTCGTAGACCCAGGGATTTCCCAGGAGATTGTTGCACACGGCGGCGCGCTCCCACGTGTCTTGGTGGGGCGCCTTCAAGAACACGCGCCCGCGCCGAACGAGGTAGCCCGCGCCGTCGCCGTCGAACGCGATCGTGTCGAACGGAAGATCACAGCGCTGATCGTCGAACGCGAGCTCGACGCGCCGGCCGCCCGCGGTCTCGTCCACGATCGCGTCTCCCACGAGCGCGATCCTGTGCCCTCGGTCGTCGATCGCCCGCGCGAGCGCAGGCGAGAGCGCTCGCACCGTCCACGGCGCAGGCGGCGTCGCGACGATCCGCGCGGGCTCGTTGCCCGTGGGCTGCTCGGGCGTCAGGGGGGCTCCAGCGTCCGCGGCCGCGACGCGCTCGGACTCGATCGCGTTTGGCGCGGCGTCCTCGCCGAGCGCTCCGAGCGCGCTCGCGTCGTCCGTCGGATCGGGGACATCGTCGACGATCACGACGCTCGTCGCCGGCGCGCCCCCACCCACGTTTGGCGCGGGAATCGCCCCGCGAAGCTCGATGAACCCGAGCGTCCGAGGCCCCCCGAGGACGACGTCTTCAACCGTCGCAGGCGCAGATCGTTGGCAGTGCACGAGCGACAGCAGTGCGAGCGCGGAGAAGATTCTTTCGCGCGCTCGGCCCATCACTCGTGCTCAGCTCCGCTTGTTGAGCAGGCCGCGCAGCTTCTCGGCGAGGCTCGTGCCCACGGTCTTCGCGGTCGCTTCGCGTTGGTACGCTTTGTACGCTTGGCGCTCTTCGTCGCGCGCAGCGTCGCGCACCGAGAGCTTCACGCGGCCGCGGTCGATCTCGACGACCTTCACGTTGATCACTGTACCAACAGGAAGGGCCTTGCGCAGGTCCGTTCCGCGGGGCTGGCCCGAGTCGCGGTCCATCACGTAGCCCGTCGCGAACTTGCCGATCGCGCCCTCGATCGTGGCCGTAAATCCACGACCGTCGTGCTCGGTGACCGTCGCCTTGGTGACGAGCCCCACGCGAACGTGGAGCGCCTTGTCGAGCTGCTCCTTGGTCACGCCCTCGGGCAACATCGAGAGGGCGATGCGTCGGTTGTTCTTCTCGACGCGCTCGACCTTCACGTTGACGACCTGGCCGAGCTTCAACACGTCTTGCGGGTGCTCGACGTGCTTTCCGTGGCCGAGCTCGCTCACGTGGAGCAAGCCATCGACGCCCGGCGACAGCTCGATGAACGCGCCGAACGGCTGCATGCGCGCGACCTTGCCCGCGTGAACGCTGCCCACAGGCCACGTCTTGGCCGCGTCGTCCCACGGGTCCTTCTCGACCGCGCGACGCGAGAGCATCACGCGCGGCAGCGCCGGGCCCTGATCGCGACGCGCGTGGCGATCGCGACCGTCTTTTCCGTCGCGTCCGTCCTTGCCACGGCGATCACGATCACGACCGCGGCCCTTGCCCTTGTCGCCGCCCTCTGCGGGCGCGCCTTCGCTCGGAGCGGCTTCGGCAGCGCCCTCTGCAGGAGCGCCTTCGCTCGGAGCTGCCTCAGTGGCCGCGGGAGCTTCGGCCTCGGTGGGAGCAGGAGCCTCGGGCTTCGCCTCTTGCGGCTTGGGCGGCTCGGGCGTGGTGATCTTCAGGACCTTCGCCTCGACCTCGTCGCCGACCTTGCACACGTCTTGGGGGCGCGCGCCGCGGTTGTGCGAGAGCTCGGTGATGTGAATGAGCCCTTCGATTCCGCCGAGGTCGACGAACACGCCGTAGTCCTTCACGGACACGACGATGCCGCGAACGACGTCGCCGGGCTTGATCTGCGACTTGAGCTCTTCGGCCCGCGCGCGAACGGACGCTTCGACGAGCGCGCGGCGCGAGACGATCGCCTCGCGACCGTCGTCCACGAGGGACGTGACCTTGCACTCGACGCGCTGGTTGAGCAGCGACTTCGGGCTGACCGTCGGCGGAAAGCGCACGTCGATCTGCGACGACGGGCAGAACGCGCGCACGCCGTGCACGTCCATCTCGAGCCCGCCCTTGTTCATGCCCGTCACGAGCGCCTCGACCACGGTCCCGTTGTCGAGCGCTTCTTTGACGAGCACGCGGCCCTTCTGAACGCGCTCTGCGTCGCGCGTCACCACGACGTTGCCGCCGCGCGCGCCGTCTTGAATCACTTCGACGTCGAAGCCGTCGCCGGGGTTCGGGTTGGATCCGTCCTCCGCGAGGACCTCGCGAAGATCGATCAAGCCCTTCTCTTTGCCCCAGAGGTCGAGCACCGCGGCGGCGCCGACGATCTCGATCACCTTGGCGCGGACCTTGTCGCCGTTCTTGAACGCGCGGGGCGGCTGCGCGGGCTGCGCGTCGCGCTTGTGCGCGTGCTCGCCGCCTTCGCCCTTGGGGCCGCGGTTCTTCTTGCGGCGCTTGCGCTTGCCTTCGCCGCCCTCGCCACCTTCAGCGCCCTCGGCGCCCTCGGCGCCTTCGCTCGCTTCGGCTTCGGTCCCGCCTTCGGCCACTTCGCCCGCGGCGTCGCCGTCAGCGGCCGCGGCGGTCTCCGAAGGCGCTGCGGCCTCGGGTGCTGCGGGCGCTGCGGTGGGCGCGGCGGCTTCAGTTGCGGGGTTTTCGGTGCTGGCCTTGCCCTCGTCGCCCGGCGTGGTGGGGCTCTCGTTGTTCGCCGGCTCGCGGATGTCGCTCATTGCGTGCTCTGAAAAGGGAGTGAAGGTGGGCGCTCGAACGGCGCTCGGATGGCCCGCGGCTCGTGCTCGAACCGCTCGCTCCGGGACTGTTGGACAGTTTTCACGGACATGCGCACTGCGCGCTCGCCGCGCCGGAGGGGCGAGGCTTATACAACGGGCACACACCATCTGGGCAACACCCCCCGGGGGTCGCAAACACCACAATCGAACTCGGACACAGCCACCGACCATGGAAGAAGCCCGTTATCTCAAGCTGGCCGACAAGACGTTCAAGCGCGTGATGGACGCGTTCGACGCGGTCGATCCCGACGTCGCCGAGGCGTTCATGGCCGCGGACGTCCTCACGATCGCCTTCGCCAACGGCGTTCGATGCGTGCTCAACACCCAACGCCCCGTGCGGCAGCTCTGGTGCGCCGCCCGCGCAAGCGCCTGGCACTTCGACTACGACGAAGCCTCGGACACTTGGGTGAGTGACAAGAACAAGGCCGAGGACCTGTTCGCCGTCCTCGCGCGCGTAACCAAACAAGAGGCCAGCATCGACGTCGCCTTTCGGTGACCGCGCGACCACGGACGATTTCGTCACAGACGCCCCCGCGCCCGTGCACTCACCACGGATCAACGCTCGTGCGCGCTTTCTTCTTGCTGTTCGTCCTCGCGCTGGCGCTCTTCCGTTGCTCGCCGCCGCGCCCTCCTGCGGTTCCCGACTGCGGCGATCACGGTCGGCCCGACGCGACGAGCCCGACCGACGCCCCCGACGCGCCCTCGAGCGCGCCGTCGCACCGGCTACGAATCAGTTCTGCCAGCGAATTTACTGATCTCGCGACGCCGCAGGGCGAAGTGAAATTCCTCGCCCGCTCCGGCGAAGGAAGGCTGCCGGGCCCGCTCGCCACCAACGAGTGCGTGTTCTCGAACAGCGTTCGCTATCCGCTGCACCTCTCGTTCTTGCGCTCGCTCGCGGGGCTCGAGTCGTACTCGACCGAGCAGTACTCCGACGCGACCGCGCGGCGCGCGACGCGCACGATCGCTCCCGGCTCGCTCTATTGGCGGCCCGGCGCGGTGCACCCCGACGGCAGCCGAGGCGTTCTCGCGTATACGTTTTCGGTCGCGAGCAACGAGGCGCCGAACACCGTCGAAGGCTGGGCCGAGCTCGATCGCCGGCTCGCGGCGTGCGTCGATTGGCCTGCAAAAGACCTCGTCCTCGTCGCGACTGACGCCGAGCAAGAAGCGTGGCTCCTCCGCGAACGCGCGGCCCTCGCGCGCGAAGGCGTCACCGTGATGCCCCGCGACGAGCTCACGGGCGCCATCGAGGTGTACTCGCCCGGAGAGACGTACGGCTACGTTCGAACGCTCGCGGTCGGCCAACGCATCGCGGACTACGGCGCGAGAGACATCCTCGTGGCCGACTCTGCGAGCGACGACGTGTCCATCGTGTCTGCGCTGATCACGACGTTTCCGCAGAGCTTCGGGAGCCACCTGAACCTGCGAATGCGTGAAAAAAGGCTGCCCAATCTGCGTTGGTCGCGCGCCCGCGAGTCCGCCGAGCTCCGCGCGCTCGAAGGAGCCCTCGTGCGCATGACCGTGAGCCCGAGCGGCGAGATCACCTTCGCGCGGGCGACGCTCGACGCGGCGACGTGCTTCTGGCGCGCGCTCCAGCAGCCGCTGCCGACGCCCGCCGCGGACCTGTCCGTCACCGACCTCGCGTCCCTCCAAGATCTCGCGCACACACATCGCGTCGCGTACGGCGTCAAAGCCGCGAACCTCGGCGAGATCATCGACGCATTGGGCCCAGAAAACGCGCGCTATCGTCACGATGGCTTCGCGATTCCCTTCAGTCGCTTCGCGGAGCACGTCCGGCGCAACAACGTGACCCCCGCGATCGAGGCCGTCACGACGGACGTCGGCCTCCGCGAAAATCGCGTGGCGCTGCTCGCGCGCCTCGAGTCCGTGCGCGACGCGATCCGACGCGGGTCGCTCGCGCCGGGCCTGCTCGACGCGATCGCGACGCGCATTCGGCAGACGTGGGGCGCCGGCGCGGACACCACGTTCGTGCGCTTTCGAAGCAGCACCAACGCCGAGGACACCGAGCAGTTCAGCGGCGCAGGGCTCTACGACTCGCGCACGGGCTGCCTCGCGGACGACCTCGACGGCGACGACGCGGGCCCGTCGCGCTGCCTCACAGCCGAGCACCGAAGCGCGCTCGAGTCGCGCCTCGCGCAATACCGCGCAGAGCTCTCGGCGAACCCCGATCGAACGTACCTCGCGCCCTTGATCGCGGACCTCGAAGAGGACCTCAGCGAAGAGAAGACCGTCAGCGACGCGCTGCGCAAGGTGTGGCGCTCGCTCTTCAACGCGCGGGCGTTCGACGAGCGCGAGTTCTACGGGATCGATCACCGCGCGGTGTACATGGGCGTCGCGGTCGTTCGCACGGTGAGCATGGAGCGACGCGAGAGCGTCGCGCTCACGAATTTGCCCCGCGACGGCGCGGCCGACGGGCTCTATCGCGTCCTCTCGCAGGTGGGCGAAATCGGCGTGGTTCGCCCGTCGATCCCGTCAGCGGCGCCCGAGGTGATGACCTTCGTCCGCGCGGGCGCGGGCGGCGCGATGTTCACCGTGAGCCAGCGATCGACGGAGTCTCCCGCGATGGACCTGTGGTCCGAGAGCGAGCGCGCCCTGCTCGCGACGATCCTCGTGCGGATGCAAGACCACTTCGCGTCGCGCGTGTACCCGCGGGTCGCTCCGCTTCGGCTCGACGTCGAGATCGACGTCGCCTCCGACGGAACCCCACTATTCAAGCAAGCCCGTCCTTACGTAGCCAATTGAGAGTTCAGAGGTAAGCCATGGCACTTCGCACTTACGTTTGCGTCGCTGTTTGCGCGGTCGCCGCGTGCGCCCCGCCCGCGCCCGCCACGGACAGCGGCATCGACACAGGAATTCAACCCGATGCGCGCCCCGACACGACAGCGCCCGACAGCACGAGCGATCCCGACGCGAGCGACGTCGTCGACAGCGGGACTCCGTCGGACGCATCGGACGTCGCAGACGCGCGGGACGCGGGCGGCGACAGCGCGCCGGACGGCTCGACGCCCGACGGCGGCGGCGCGTGCTCCTTGTACGAAGGCAACGCAGCCTGGACCGCGCGCTTGGTCGTCGAGCCCGGCGCGAGGCTCTGCGCGTATCCCGCGAGCGAGTGGATCCAGATGGGCGGCGAGGCCAAAGAGGCGGTGCGCCGTCGAGCGCTCACCGAGGCGCTCGCGAAGAAGAGCGTGATCACGATGCCCGCGGGCACGTACGCGCTGCCCACAGCGAACGAAACGCGAGCCTTTTTGCTGCCGATGTGCGTTCGAGACCGAGGCGGCGCGACGCCCGTCGCCACCGCGGCGAGCGCCGTGACCTCGCGTCGCATCGAGGGTGGAATCGGGATCTCCGACGGGATCTACGTCGAGGCGACCTTCGGGCTCGGCGCGCAGCGGCTCGCGGCGCTGATCGAGCGCCCGATCTCGAGCACGACCGCGACGCTCGCGGCGGGCCCAGTGATGTCGCACGACGACGGCGTGAACCTCCGCCGCTACACGACGTCGCAGTCGGACGGGAGCCTCTACGCGAGCTGCGCGATTCGCCCGACGCACTGCCACAGCTTCGCGCTCGGCGCGATGGGCACGCTCCGCGTCGACGAGTACCGATGGGTGGCGTCGCCCGGCCTCGGCCTAGGGATCCCGCTGCGCCTACGCGGAACGCTCTCGGGCACAGCGATCGACCTTTCGAACTACGACGACATGACCGGCGTCTACAGCCACCACGCGTTCGACAGGACGTACTTCTATCGCTTCGCCGCGCCCATCGGCGGCGCGTGCGGCGTGCGCGTCGACTTCAACGTCGAAGACACGACCGCGGTCTTCCTCACCAACTGCGACGGAACGCCCACCGGCAGCGCCCTCGCCGCCACGCGCTCGGACGTGAGCTGCGGCTGAGCGCGAATCCGCGCGGGCATCTCCGAGGCCGATCGCGGGCGTGTATAGAAGCATCACGCGATGGCAACCCAAACCAACGTGAAGTTCTCGCGGGTGTCGATCCCGATCGCCGACGCGTTGGCCCAGCTGCAAGAAGAGGCGTTCGATCCCCTGCGGATCGAGCTTCGCAAGTTTGCTCGAATCCAGCCGACCGGTGAGGACGAGTTTCCCGGCTACGACGTGATCGGGAGGCCGCTCGACCTTCGCTCGATCGAAGCAGTGCTCGACGAGGTCGGCCGCGGCGAGAGCTTCGGCCTCGGCTACTTGGTCGGCGTCCCTGCGTACATCTATCTCAACTTCTTCGACTTCGACGACGCTGGATACTCCGCGCTGCTCACGTTCGACTCGAGCGTGCTGTACTTCCGCGACGACAAGAGCGCTCAGGGACAACTCCTCGAGCGGATCCTGTCGCGTACGTGTGACGCGCTCGACGTCGACGTGTGCGGCTACAACAGCAGCGATCGCTACATCGGCGAGTTCGACGCGCTCGCGGTCGCAGAGATCGTCGATGGGGTACGGTCGGGAGAACTGTTGAGGATGGAGCAGCCCTTCTTCTACGCGATCAAGGCAGACCACCTCACGACTGAATCCATCCTCAGCGCGATCCCCCACACGCTCGCCAAACACAAGCGGCTCGGGCGATACCACGTACTCAGCGCGTGGCCTCGTTAGCGCGAGGCCTCCCTCACTCGCACAAGCAACCGCCGATCAGCGCGCGGGATCGACACCCCAACGTCGAGCGCCGTGCGCTCAGTCGAGCCCTTTGCCCGCGCGGTCGAGCGCCTCGCTCACGACGCGCGGGTCGACGTCGAGCAGCATCGCCGTCCCGGCGAGCGAGCGCACCTCGCTGCGATCGATGGTTCCATCCGCTGCGGCGATCGCGCAGAGGTCCTCGATCATGCGCGCGCACTGCACGCGCGACATCGTGTGGATGAGCTTGTCCGAGAGGTCGGCCATGTGCACCTGGCGCTCTTCGGGGGTCATGCTCGCGATCCACATGGCGTCTTGTTCGTTTTGAATCCGCGAGCGAATTCCCAGCAACAACTGGTGTTCGCGCGCGTCCATCACGCCGTCGGCCATCGCCACTTCGAGCGCCGCCATCGCGAAGAAGAGCATCGCTTCGCGCTGCGACGGGCCCGAGAGCATCGTGGTCGGGTTCATCATCCCGAGGATCGCGCCGACCTCGCGCTCGAGCTGCTCTTCGGACAGGTCGCCCGCCGAGCGCCCCTGCATCCGATGAAACGTCTGCGACCGCGCGAAGAGCGTCAGCGCTTCGAGCCGCAGCGGGCTGTACGGGTGCGTCGAGAGCCAGTCGCCCGCCTCGCTCTTGGACGTCGTCGCCTTGAGGTCGTGGTACTGCGCAGAGAACTCGCTCGCGTCGCGCACCGAGCGCGCGTTGGACAGGCCGCTCGTAACCTTGAAGAGCGCGCGAACCGCCGTGCCCAAGTCGTCGCAGCACAGGAGCCCCACGCGGTCCGCGGTGATCTCTGCGTAGCGCTTGTACGCGAACAGTCGCAGCACGGTCGTCGGGTTGACCCTGTCGTCTTTGCGCAGCGATTCGCCCGAGAGCGCGAGGTGCCCGTAGATCGCGTGGCCGAGCTCGTGGCCCACGACGAACGTGAGCTCGCTCTCTTCGAGCCGTTCGAGCAGGCCCGACGAAAACCCGAGGAGCACCTTTCCGTTCGCCTCGCGCACAACGAACGCCTGCATCATCGCGTCGGGAAAGCAGTAGCTCTCGACGGGATCCGAGATCCCCAAGCGACGCACGCACTCGTCGACGACGTTGAACACCATCGGATGCAGCCTCGGCGTGAGCCTGAGCCCCGAGAGAAGCAGCGATCGCCGCTCGCGCGAGCTCGACATCGCCGCGCGCGCCGCGTTGGTGCGCGCTTCGACGAAGAGCGGGTCCTGCTCGAGCAGCCCCAGCATCTCGCGCTCTCCTTCGAACACGAGCAGGTCGCGATCGATCGTGCTCGACACAGGGCCCATCGCCGCGCGCGTCTTGGCTGCCATCGACGCAGCAGCCGCGCCGCCGTCGCCAGGACGCAAGATAAACGTCCCGTACGCGAGGTCGTTGACCACGCGCCACTTGCCTTCGATCTGGTTCGACTGCTGGTTCCACACGCCCGCGAAGGCGACGACGACGTTGCCCTTCTGGTGCATGTAGACCTTGCGCCACGACGCGCGCCCCGTCGTCGTGTCGTAGACGCCTTCGATCACGAACGAGCCGTCTTCATCCTGACCGTGGCCTTGAACCTTGCCGGCCGAGAAGATCAGCACCGCGCTCGTCGGGTACTCGATGGGATCTCTTGGATACTCGTACTTGAAGTGCCCGTGCCAAGAAGCCTGCACTGCGTTCGACATCGAAGGTCTCCTGAGAGCGACTCCGCCTTCCGTCGGCGACACGCGAGTTGCATCTCTCGGGACATTTCCCAGGAGAGAGCCCTCGGCGTGTCTTCTTCCAACGGGGCGTCGCGATAGCGTCCTCTCCGAACATGCTACCGCACGTTGGCCGGTCGCTCGTCCTTTCGTCGCACGTCGAGCACTACGATCTTCGTCGGATGAACGAACGGCGCCGGATCCGACGGCCACGCGCTCTTCTGCCCACGATCGACCACACGACCGAGAGACCACGCGTCGACGTCGATCGCCGTGCGAATCGAGAGATAGCCCTTCTCGCAGCGCGCTCGAAGCGCGTCCATCCACTGCGCGCCCGAGAGAAATAGCGCGTTGTTGACCAGCACGATCGCGCCCCCGTGCGCCGCCAGCGGCTGCACTTTGTCGAGCATGCGCAGGGGCTCGGCGACGAGGTCCACCGTTCCCGCAGAGGACTGACTGAAGAAGGGCGGGTCGACGACGATCGTGTCGAACAAGAGCGACTGCGATTTCATCCGGCCGATCACGCGAAACAAGTCGTCGACGACCAGGTCGCGTCGGTCGATTTCTCCCCACCCGTTGAGCGCGAAGCTCCTCTTCGCGAGCGCAAGAAACTTCGCGCTTCGATCTGCTTGGACCACCCGCGACGCGCCCCCGGCGCGCGCCGCCACGCCGAGCGCGCCCGTGTACGCAAACGCGTTCAGCACCGAGCGCCCCGCGCTCTCGCGCCGGAGCCACGCGCGCAGCGAGGCGGTGTCGCAGTAGAGGCTCGCGTCGCGATTGAGCAGCAAATCCACTGCGAAACACACGCCGTCTTCGCGCACCTCCGCGGGCAACGTCGCGCGCTCGCCGCGAAGGAGCCGCCCGTTGCGGAGCGCGGGCTCCTCTGCGCGACGGGCCTTCCACACCACGGTGTCGATCCAGCGCCAACGCGCGCGCACTTCGTCGCTCGCCGCGCGCGCTTTGACAGCGTCTCCGTCGGGCAAATCGCTGTGATCGTGGATCACGAGGCAGCGGCCGAACACCTCGAGCACGAGCGACGGATCGCCCTCGACGAACCCGTTGAACGCCCGAAACACCGTGGTGCTCGCGTCGAGCGCGGGCCCCTCGACCGAGCGCAGCTCCGGTCGGACTTCTTCGCGCCACGCGAGCGCACGAGCGATGGACATGGCCCTGCAATACCTCACTCGCGTCGCGAGGAGTGAGAGGGGGGGGTTGGAGCGGAAGCTCGAGGCGATCGCAGAGCGACGCGAGCCCCGCGACGCCGAGGGTTCTGTCACAGCCCGTCGTTCGCTACGATGGCGGGCGGGCACAGTCCGCTCGTCGCACACAAAAAGGATCCGCAGGATGCACAAGCTGTTTCACACGCTCGTGGTGTCGGGCGCGGCGCTCGTTCAGGGATGCGCCTCGACGCAGGTGGCGGCCGCGCAACCCGTTGAGACCGCGCGCGCCGAGCGCTCTCCCAGCGTCGCCGCGACGAGCCCCTCCGCGGCAAACGCCGCCGCGAGCCCCACCAACACAGTTTCCCCGCCGGTCGAACCGCGCGCAGCGACGCCCGCGGCGACACCGGGCAGCGTCCAAGCGCTCGTCGCCGACGCGCGCTCGTGCGCAGACGTCGGTTGGCACACCACCAAGTCCGCGCACATGTGGATCGAACGCGCGCAGACCGTGACGGTCGAAGGACACACGTATTCGTGTCTGCCCGAGGAGGCCAATCGCACGCCGCGCTGTTGCCGACAGGACCCGGCGCGGTGATCTCGGTCTCCCCGTCCGGCCGCTGGGGCGGTCGCGTGACCTCTCGTCCGTTGCCCGACGCGCGCGACGAGCTCGACGCGATCGACCCCGTAGTCCGAGAGAGGCTCGCGGACATCTGGTGGACGCAGTCTGCGACGGAGCTGCGCGTAGCGACGTCGTTTGCGGTCGTTCACCGATCGCTTCGCGAGCTCGGCGCCGAGGCCTCGCTCGTCGCGCTCGCGGAGAGGGCGATCGACGACGAGCATCGACACGCAGCGCTCTGCCTCGAGATGGCCACGCGATTGTACGGACACGACGTCGAGCCCCCGCCGCTGCTCCCCACGCGACAGCCGCACCACCGTGAAGCGCTCGACGAAGACGAGCGCCGCGCGCTCTACGTGATCGGTCAGTGCGCGCTCAACGAGACCTTCGCCAACGCGTACCTCTCGACGGCGTACGGAGCCACCAAGAGCCCCCTCGCCCGCGCGGCGATCAACGAGCTCATGCGCGACGAGATCGACCACAGCCGACTCGGGTGGGCGTTTCTCGCGACGATCCCGGCCAGCAAAAGAGCGCGGATTTCGGACTGGCTCGTCCCGCTGACGATCACGAACCTTCGCGAGTGGCACGAGAGCGCGACGACGCACACGTATTCATACGAGTCTCATGGGATCCCCAGCGCCGACGCGGTGCGCGAGGCGCTCGGCGAGGTCGTTCGAACGGTGCTGATCCCAGGATTTGCGCACGTCGGGCTCGACGTCCGCGCGCTCGAACTGTGGTCTCGGGCGGGGATGCCTACGCGCTGACGCGAGCGATCACACGTCCTCGGGCGGCGGCGGAGCGCCGTAGCGCGCCACGGCCGCGCCCGGATCGTTGGGGTTGTACGGCGAGATCCCGTACGCAGGAACCGTCGTGCAGCACGGATCGGGCTGCACGACGACCGGCTGCGGCTGCACCACCGGCTGCGGACGCGCAGGGCGAACGACGATCACCGTGTTGTCCACGGGCTGCGGCTGAACCACCACGGGATCGGGCTGCTGCACGATCACCTGCTGTTGAACCACGACGGGCTCGGGCTGCTGAACGATCACGTGTTGCTGTTGAACCACGTGCACTTCTTGCTGCTGCATCACCGGCGTGCACGCGCTGCCTGCGACGGCGGCGACGAACGACGCGAGCGCGGCGCGCGAGCGGTACGCGGACCAATCCGCGGCGGGTGCCTCTCGAACGCCGATCGACGCTCGGCAAAACGGGCACTCGGGGTCCGTGGATCGAACGTGTCGTGCGCAGCTCGGGCAGGGTAGAAGAGCCATGGATTCCTCCGGGAGGCCTCAGCGGTAGAGGGCGATGAGACCGTTGCGATCGCGGTTTCCTTGGGAGAACGCTGGCGCGGCCAGGAGCTTACAGTCTGCAGCGGCCGCCACACCGCCACGAATGGATCGAGAACGGTACGTCGATCGATGGAGCGGCGGTCGAGGCGCGTCGCGATCGAGTACGATTCTCGCGCAGCGGTCGCCAACGTGGTCACGGGCCTGTGACGATTGTCGAACGCCAAACCGCCACTCGTTCGTTCGACATACCTTTCTCGATGGATTCGTGGCGGTTTGACTCGATCCCAACCACGCCGACGCTCGTCCCGTTTCTACGGCGTTCAATTGTGGCGTGGTGTAACCAGCAAGCGAGCACTCGATGTCATCCAAACAAAGCGCGGGAGACACAAAGAAAGCACGCGCGGCCAAAGAAGCTGCAGAGCAGTTTCGCGAGCAAGGCGAGAAGATCCAGCACCAGGCTTCGCGCTGGGGTTGGAAGGCGCAAGCCGCGCTCCAGCTCTGGACCGTGGGGTGGGGCATGGTGTTGCTCTTCGCACCAGCAGCGCTGTTGTTTCAGTCGGGGCGATCGTTTCCGAAGAGCCCCGCGCCGGGCATGATCGCGATGACGGCGATCTGCCTCGGAGCGATCGGCGTGAGCAGCGCGACGTTTCGACTGCTGTTTCCCTCGGTGCCGATCCTCGCGAAGGACGTCAACAACCAACCGTACGAGTCGCACCGCACCATGAAGCAGCGCTGGCTGATCTTCGGCGCGACGCTCGGCGCGTACCTGCTCGGGGTCGCGATTCTCTACACGAACGCGCAAACCCCAACGAGCTGAACGATGCGCGGCGATCCTCGAGCAGAGCTGCGACGAGTCTCGCGCGTGCTGCTGCTGGTCGCGCTCGGTACAGCGCCGTCGTGCGCGTCCTCTCGAGCGTCTCGCGGTTCGTCGAACACAACGTCGAACCCGACGGTGAGCGCCGCGATCGACGCGCAAGCAACGCTCGACGCAGCGACCGAACACGACGTCCGCAGCTCGGACAGCGCGGTCTCGGGCGATCGCTGGTCACCGATATGCGTCTTCCGAGCGTTCGCCGTGCGCGACTTCTGGTTCGAGGCGCCGACGACGCTGGTGAGCCACACGGTCCCCGTGATCGATGGCGTCGCGTACGAGTTCGAGGCCGAAGGGGTCACTGTATCGACCGACGACGTCCAGCTCTCGAACGCGACGCGCACCCAAGGTCGAATCGTGCTCGGCGACCGTGAAGCGCGGCTCGAAACGATTCGAAACACCGACGGCGGCGCGTACATTCTTCGATGGGCGAATCGATCGCGATCGGTCGTCTCGGGCGGCCGGCGGATCGCCTACGTCGACACGAGCCCGACGCTCCTTTGCGCGCGTTGGACGACCGAAGCCCAACGCGCCGTCGCGCTCCGAATCATCGAGTCCGTTCGGTTTACGGCACCGCCCGCTGACGCCATCGAGCCGCCCGAACAACCCGCGCCAAACGCCGAGCGCGATCGTCGATAGCGAAGACACGGTCGTCTGTCGTCGAAGCCGCACAACAAAGGCTACCCTCGCGCCCGATGGATCCTCGCGATCAACCATCGAGGCCCGCCCGCCGTCCCGAAGGCTTCGTCGCCAAGGGCCCTCGCCCCGCAGGAACACGCGGCGACCCCACGCTCGACCCAGCGGAAGGCGAAGAGCGATCGCTGCTCACCGGCGATTTTCAGCTCTTTCAACTCGTCCGCGGCCACCGCTGGTCCATGGACGACCTCGTCACCGCGTACATCGCCCGCGAGTCCGCGCTCGCCCGCTGGCCCGACGCCGTCGGCGACGACGCGACCCGCTCGCTCGCGTGCCTCGACATGGGCTGCGGAATCGGCTCGGTCCTGCTCATGTGCGCGTGGAGCCTCCCCCGCTCGCATTGCACGGGCATCGAAGCACAACCGCGCTCGGCCTCGATGGCCCGACGGAGCGCGCGCTTCAACGGCGTCGACGACCGCGTGCGCGTGCTCGACGGAGACCTCCGCGACCCGAGCGTTTTGACCAGCGAAATCGCAGACAGTCCAGCGCCGCGCTTCGACCTCGTGACCGGGACCCCTCCGTACTTTCGCGACGGCGAAGGGGTCGAGTCCACCGTCGATCAGCGCGGCCCGTGTCGCTTCGAGCACCGCGGCGGCGTCGAAGACTACGCGCTGTCCGCGGCGCGCTACCTCTCGGACGACGGCGTCGCCGTGCTCTGCGCAGGATCGCTCGAGCGCGACCGAGCCGCGGCGGGGATCGCCGCGTCGGGGCTCGACTTGATTCGATGGGTCGAGGTCGTCCCGAGAGCGTTCAAAGCGCCGCTCGTCGACGTGTACGTGCTCGCGCGCCGAGCGAGCGCACCGTCGACGGTCGAGCGCGAGACCCTCGTCGTCCGCGGCCTCGACGAACAGTGGACGCCCGCCTTCGTCGCCCTGCGAGACGCCATGGGGATCCCCAGCGCTCCGCCGAAGCGCCGCTAAACCCCAGCGCTCGTTGTCCACCGAACTCGCTCGCGATCGTGCGATGCTCCGCGACCATCGACTCCCATGGTCCGCAATAGCTCCGATTCGACAACGACGCGCGACGAAGGTCCCGCGCGCGCTCCCATGGATACGGCCACATTTCTCGACGCCCTCGCCGACTGCATCACCCACAGCGCCCCGCCTCGCGCCGCGCTCTTGGCGCTCGCGCCCTTCGACGACGGCCCCTTCGACTTCGGCGCGATCGACGTCGACGAGCTTCGCGCGTTCGTCAAAGACCACTACCCCGCGATCGCGCGGCTCTGCACACACAAGCGCGACGCCGTTCGTCACGCGTCGCTGTGGGCCCTCGGCGGCGCCGAAGACCCCCGCGCCGCAGCGGTGATCGTCGCGTCCCTTCGAAAGCCGCTCTCTCGCTACGACCACGACTTCGCGTACATGGCCGCAGGGCAGCTACGCGCCAAGGGCGTGGCGTGGTTCACGGACATCGCCCTCGACGGATCGCCGGACGATCGCGCCGCCGCCCTCTCGTGCATCGGCCTCGCGCGCTCGCCAGACGTCGCCATCGCCGCGCTCGAACGCATCGCGCGAAGGCACGGATCGAGCGTCGCCCTCTTCGGCGCGCTCTACAACGCGCACGACGTCAGGGCCCTTCCCCTCGCGATGACGGGGATCGAAGACGACTCTCCTCACGTGCGCGCGAGCGCCGTGGGCGTCGTTCACGAGTGCGTGCGAATCTCCCGAGAAACAAGCGCGAAGCTCTCGCTCACGGACAACGCCATCGCGCGCGCCGTCGAGCGACTCTTGATCGATCCGCGCATGTGGCTCGAGGCCGAAGACCCGTGGGCGTCGGCGTTTTCATGGACCCTCGCGATCCTCGCGGACTGCGATCGCCCCGTAGCCGAGCGCGTCGCTCGCAGCGCGCTCTCGACCAAGGTGCGACCCGAGCGTCAACGCGAGGCGTTCTCGCTGCTGCGTTCGATGCCGTACTCGCCTGCGATCGAGGCCGCCGTGCTCCCGTTCACCAAGGGCGGAGCGCGCGAGCACGCCCTGCTCGCCGCGACGGTGCTCTGCAAGAGCCCCGACGAGAAGACCCGAAAGACGGCCCTCGCGACGCTGCACAGCAAGGTGCTCGCGGGCGGGAGCGTCGATGCGCATTGGCACGACGCGGTCGACGCGCTCGGCCAGGATCCCACGGCGATCGATCACTGGATCGCGCAGGCCGCGCGAGAGAAGAAGAAGCCGCGGTCGCCCGTTCGTGACCGCGTCGCGCGCGCCATCGAGCACCTCGCGTTCGACCACGACGACGCGTGGACCGAAGCGCTGCTCGCGCGGTGCGACCCGAAGCTCGCGGAGACCGTGCGAAAGCTGCTCGCGTAGCCGCAGCGCTAGCGATACGCGCCGCTCGCGCCCGTGAGCAGCGCGCTCAGCGCGACCGCGAGGCGATCGGCAGGCTCGGCGCAGGCGCCAGGATCGAGGGCGAGCGGGATGCGCATCGCGACCGTTCCCTCGTGAACGACCACCGTGGCGTTTGTGGCGCGCGAGAGCATGGCGCCGTCTTCAGCGTCCGTTCCGCGGCGCGCGATCGTCGCGCGGATCGTCGTGTAGACGGGCTTGGGCCCCTCGAACGCGTGCACGATCGAGAGCTCGTGCCCGCGCACGGACCAGCCCGACACCGCGAGGTCTCCCGGACGCAGCGCCTCCGCGTGCTCTTCTGCGAACGAGCGCCACCGATCAACGTGCGCCTCGAACATCGCCGGCGGCGCGACGCGACGAACCGCGTTGTCGAGCCTCTGCGCGAGCCCGTGCACCAACATGAGCGCGCGCTGCAGGCTCGTGGGCTGGTACACGCCGCCCTTTCGAAGCGCGACGACGCCTTGATCCGAGACCCCAACTTCGTCGAAGAGCATCAGGGTCTCTTGCACGGACGCGTCGAGCAGCGACGTCGCCTGATTGGGATCGCGAATCGCACAGGAAAATCGCTTACGAAACGGCGCGCTGAGCGCGGGGATCTTTCCGCCGAAATCCGTCCACGCTCGCTCGGCGACGCGCAGCTCGAGCCCGAGGTCTCTGTGCGAGAGCTCTGTCACGATGCACGGGCCGAGCGAGGCGTGCGTCTCTTCGCGCACGACGGCGGCGATCGAGCCGACACGAAAGCGAGCCTCGCAGCGGTCGAGGTGGACCGCAGCGTCGGAGACGCCCAGTTGCCGAAGGTGCTCTCCTGCAGAGAGCCACACTTCGCGATGGCGCGCGCGGCCCACGGTGGGCGCCTCGGTCGCGAGCGAGGGCGCTTCGACGTCGACGACCGTCACGGGCGTCCGCAACACGAGGTCCGATCCCCACGAGACGACGGCCTTCACTTCGAGCGCGTGGGTCACCGAGATGAACGGCGTCGAAAACGTCCGCACGACCTCCGGCGGAACGACAGCGCGCACGCTCGTCGACGCGCCATCCGCGGGCGCAGACTGCGCGACGATCCACTCGCGACGATCGACCTCGAGCGGCCCCGCAGAGCTCGAGACGTTCGCCTGCTCGACCGCGACGAGGGCGAGCGTCACGCGATCGATCCTTCGATCGCCGATCCCGCTGAGGGCGACAGACGCGTCGAACGCAGCGCCGGGCACGAGCACTCCCGCGTTGGTCGACAGCTCGATGATCGGGTCTTTTCCACGCGATTCGTCGGCGTTGGAGGTCACGAGCAGCGGCCGCGGACCGAGCCTCGCGTGCGAAGGCGGGACGACGATCACGTCGTACGTCGCGTGCGCGTCCGGCCACCATGGAATCGAAACGCGCACGCTCAGCGAGTACTGAATGTGACTGAGCGCGCTGCGAAAGCTCGGCGGCGCGTCCGCGGGAATCGCGAACTGGACGTGATGCTCCGTGGTGCCCTTCTCGAGCAGCATCGCTGGCAGCCTCGCTCCGAGCTGCACCGCCGTTCGCTTGTGAAACGTACGGTGCGAGCTCTTGCCCGTGGTGACCGTGCGCTTGTAGCGACTCTCGGTTCCGACGAGGACGACATCGATGTAGTCCACCTTGGTCTGCTCGGTGCTCTCGAGCGTGAACCTCACGGCGAGCGTCTGGCCCGCGGCGATGGGTTGTGGCGTGAGATACGTGCGAATCGTGGGTCTTGCGGGCATTTCAGTAGATTCCCGGCCGCGCGAGGCGGACGCGATAGAGCGCAGTGCGCGCGGTGATGAACAGCGTGCGCGCGTCGGGCGCGCCGAACGCGCAGTTGGCCGGCTGCATCGGGACCGCGATCGTCCCCCACAGGCGCCCCGTCGGTGAGAACACTTGTACGCCGGAGCTCGTCGTGACGAAGAGGTTGCCGTCGCGGTCGATCGCCATTCCGTCTGGATTTCCGCTGGTCATCACAAACGTTCGCTCGTTGGACAAGCTCCCGTCCATCGCCACGTCCATCGCGCGAACGATCCCGTCCGCGGTGTTCGCGAAGTAGAGCGTCCGCTCGTCGGGCGAGAGCACGATCCCATTGGGTCGCGTCGCGCGCGCGCCTCGCCACTCGGCCGTGAGCGTCCCCGACGGTGCTCGTCGAAAGACTCCGTTGAACGACAACTCTTGCGGCGCGCCCCCGAGTCCGTACGGCGGATCCGTGAAGTAAATCGTCCCGTCCGAGCGCACCACGAGGTCGTTTGGCGAGTTGAGACGGCGGAGCATTCCCCCTTCCATGAAGTCACGCGCGAGGGTCTCTCTCGAGCCGTCCATGCGTGTGCGTGTAATCGAGCGAGACCCGTGCTCTGCCGCGAGCACTCGCCCCATCCCGTCGACCGCGAGCCCGTTGGAGTTGTCGCTGGGCATCCGAAACATCGAGTACGTCATCGGCAACACGAGCCGATGAATCGTGTTCGCAGGAATGTCCGAGAACAGAAGATCCCCCTCGCGCTCGCGCCACTGCGGGCCTTCGGTAAACATGTAGCCCCCGCGCGCCATCTCGACCGCGCCGATGCCGTTCAGCGGGTTGACCGGCGCTGCGTCCGCCGTGGGTCGATCGCTCGGTACGTCCGCGGGCGTTGGCGCGTCCATCGCGATCCCCGTGTCCGTCGCGAGCCCGCTGTCCGTCGCGCTGTCGTCGACCGTCGCGTCCATCGTCGTAGCGCTGTCCGTCGGCTCGCTGTCGGGCCTCGGGCCGTCATCGGTCGTCGCGCGATCCGGGAGCGACGTCCCCGTGTCGGTCGTGTTCGACGCGTCCATCGTCGGCGTCGTGCCGCAGTGAACCGTGGAAAAACAAAGCCCAAAGAGCCACGCGCGTACCCTCGTCATGCGCGCCAGCATCGCGCACTGCGCGCGCGCGCACAATCGCGGTCGCTACGCGGTCACCCTCGCAGGATCCGTGCGGCGATCAGCACGCCGAGCCCTGCGCTCAGCGCGCACGCGACGGTGAGCAGCGTCCGGTACGCGCGTCGAGAGCGATCCGCGACGCGGCGCAGCCCCACGCTCAACGCGGTCGTCGTCAGCGCCATGCCCGCGATCGTTCCGACACCAAAAATCAACAAGAACGCAAACGGCCCGAGCAAACGCGCGTTGGTCGCGCCGATGATCGCGACGCCCGCCGAGCCCGCGAGCCCGTGCACCGCGCCCACGGCCACCGCGGACAGCCGCGATTTCACGGTGCTCCCGGCGGACTCGTGCGGCTCACCATGCTCGTGATCGTGATCGTGATGGTGGTCGTGATCCTTCGCGGGATCGTCGCGACGAACACGCACGAGCCCCACGACGCCGAGCACGACGAGCATCGCGCACACCCCGAGCTCGGCGTACTTCGCGAAGCGCTCGGGGATCGTCAGCCCCGTCAGCGACAAGAGCGCGCCGACGGCAGCGAGCACCCCCGCGTGCCCGAGCCCCCAGGACGCTCCCACGAGAGACGCCCCCCGAACGCCTTGCTCGCGACGCAAGAGCGTCGCCACCGCCGCGACGTGATCGGCGTCCGCTGCGTGGCGAAGCCCGAGCAGAAAGCCCAGCCCCAACGCCAACGGAATCTCGCCACTCACCGCCATCGCGATCGAAAACCCTGCAACGTCTCACGGGCCGCTCACAGCCCGTCGAAAAGGGATCCGTGCGAGTACCACAGCGGACCGAGGACGCGCTATCGCGTACGAGGTCACATCGCGACGCGTCGCGGCCACATGCACTCGAAGCGATCGAAGCCATGCACCCTACAAAGACATCGAAGCTCCTCGCGCTCGTCGCGGCGCTCGTATCGCACGCGGCGTTCGTCGAGACGTCGCACGCTCAATCTCGTCCAGCGCGCTCTGCTACACGACCACCAGCCCCCGTCGCAGGGAGGCAGCGCGCGACGTTCTACCAACGAATGGCGAGGGTGCGCGAGGGGATGACAGAAGCCGCAGTGCGCTCGATCGTCGGACCGCCAGATTTCGTGCTGCAACGCGGTCACGCTGCGCTGCAGCAAGGGGCGAATCTCACGACCGCGTGGTGCTACGGTGCGACCGCACAGGGAGACCTGCCGACGCACGGAACGATCGCCTTCGACCGCTCGCGCCGCGTGTACACGATGTCTGGAACGCGCGCGCCGCGCCCGAGCATCCTTGCGATGACCGACGACGCGCTGCGCTCACACTTGAACAACATTGCAGCGATCGGCGCGATCGACGCCGCGCGATTCGATCCCGCCCCGCTCGTTCGCGCTGTCAACGCGCTGCAGCCGCTCGGGCGCGACGCGGCGCTCGACGTGATCGACGAGTACCTCCGCGTGCACAATGGAGCGCTCGCGGCGCTCGATGAATCAGTGTTTCTGCTGCTGCGGGCGCTGTTCGTCCCCTCGTCGCCGCATCGAGCGCATCCGCCCGCGGCGCTCGGCGCGCCGTCGGTCATGCCGCCGACCAACCCCGACGATCTACCAGCGTTTCCCCTGGCGATCGCAGACGACGTCCCCTTCGTGCTCGTGACGGGCTACACGCTCGGCGGCGTGCCGCAGCCCGCGGAGCAACACATGCCCTGGTATCGCGCAAGCGCCACGATCCGACCGCGGCCGCTCGCTCCCAACTCGGCGACCGCCCTAGCGACCTTCGCCGCCACTGCCGGAGGAAGGCACTTCTTCGCCGCCGAGCCCTCGGGCCGCGCGATGCTCACGAGCCAACTGCAGCGCTACAACGCTTCGCTCGCGACGCGATCGCCGTAGTCGCTCGCTCACACACCGAGCAGTCGCCGCACTTGCGACTCGAGGTTCGACTCGCGCGCGATCACGCGCCCGTCGGGGCCCACGAGATAGAAGCCCGGCGTGCTCCAGCCGCCGATTTGAAAGATGTAGTTCGTCGGAACCAACGCGGTTGGATACATCGCTCCCGATCGACTGGACCAAGCGCGGCACGTCGATGCTTGAGAGCCGTCTCCCAAGAACAAGTGCACGATCTTCAAGCCCGAAGCTGCGTAGCGCGAATACAAGTTCTGAAGCATCCCGGCTTCAGTGACACAAGCGCCTCACGTGAAGCTCCCCGTCGCGACGATCGTGAGCCGCGCGCCGCACCACACGTTGTTGCGATAGTTGATGCTCGAGCCGTCGCTGCAGCGAACACCGGTGAAGTCAGGGATGCTGTTTCCCGCGCTGCGTCCGAAGGGCGCGTTGAGCGCGGGGCACATCCCCGACGGCGGAGGCATCGTCGGAACGCCCGAGTCCTGACGAACACCGCTGTCCGTAGGCGGTGGTGGCGGGGGCGATCCTGCGCCCGAGAGGCACGCGTTGAACGCGCCGGCGGTGCACTCCATCGTCGAGAGGCACGCGACGTTGTTCGCGTAGCGCGTGTCCGTCGCGCACAGCGACTCGCACTGCGACTGCGAGAGCGGAGCGCCCCCCGAGCTGATGCGCGCGCCGCACGTCGTGTAGATGTGGTTGCACGCCGTCGCACATGAATAGGTGGGCCCCGGTGGCGGCTGCGTTGGGACGCCCGAGTCGCTCGGCGCGCTCGCGTCCATCCTCGGCACTCCGCTGTCCGTCGGGCTCGACGGAACGCCCGCGTCGCTCGGCGCTCCGGGCCGAATCGGCACCGACAAGAAGCACCCCGTGATCGCGTCGCGCGAGCACGCGACCTCGCTCAAGCACGTCTCGAAGCCGTCGAGCCCGCCTGCGCGACACTGCTCGACGCACTGCGATCGGCTGAGCGCACCAGACGCCGTCCCGAGCGACATGCGACAGGCGTCGTAGATCCGCCCGCACGCGCGCTCGCACAACGACTGTCCGCCGGGCGCGCGAGGAACGAACTCGCTCTCGGGTTGCGCGCACGCCCCGCTCGTCATCGCGACGAGCAAGACGACGCAGATCGCTTGCTTGGGTCTCTTCATGGTCGCGTTGGGTCATTGCACGGCGCAGACCATCGCTCGAATCGCAGCCAATTTGCAGCCATTCCCGGGCTGAGCTCGTGGGCGTACACGTTGGTTGCGCAGCGCTTGCTCAACGCGAAGCCCGCGCGACCCGCGTTGAGCAAGTTGTGCTCAGTCGCGATTGGTGAGCTTGGGTTGCGCTCTCGGCGTCGTGAGCCCGAGCTCGCTCAGGCGCGCGACCAGCGTGCGGCGAGGCATCGCGAGGTGGCGCGCGGCGCGCGATTGGTTTCCGTCGAAGCGAGAGAGCGTCTCGAGGATGCGCGAGCGCTCGAAGGCCCGAAGCTCGTCGCGCAGGGACGCGCGCTCGTGGGCGCTCGACGGCAGCGCTGGCGGCGGAGGCAACGTCGAGTACACGCTCGCGCGCTGCGCGGCTTCGAGCCCGAGATGGACGCGCTCGATCGTCGCTCCCCCCGCCAAGAGCGCGGCGCGCTCGATCACCGTGCGCAGCTCTCTCACGTTGCCCGGCCACGCGTGCGCCTCGAGCGCTTCGCGTACGCCCACGCCGAAGCTCGGCTCGCGCCCGAGCGCCCGCCGCGCGAAGTGCGTCGCGAGCAGCTCGACGTCCTCGACGCGCTCCCGCAACGAGGGAACGCGCAGCGCAAAGCCCTGGATTCGATAGAAGAGATCTCGCCGAAACAGCCCCCGCTCGACCATCTCTTCGAGCGAGCGGTGCGTCGAGGACACGATGCGCACGTCGACGGCCCTCGGCCGAATCGAGCCGAGCCGCGTGAGCTCGCCCCGCTCGAGGACGCGCAGCAATTTGGCCTGCAATCCGAGCGCGAGATCGCCGATTTCGTCGAGCGCGAGCGTCCCGCCGTGCGCCGCTTCGAAGAGCCCCGGCTTCGCCGCGACCGCCCCCGAAAACGCCCCCCGCTCGAAGCCGAACAGCTCGGCCTCGAGGAGGTTCTCTGGAAGCGCCGCGCAGTTGATCGCGACGAGGGGCCCCTTCGCGCGCGGCGATCGCTCGTGAATGGCGCGGGCGACGAGCTCTTTTCCTGTGCCTGTTTCGCCGAGGATCATCACGGCGATCGACGTCGGCGCGAGCCGATCACAGAGCGACAAGAGGCTCAGCATCGCCTGCGATCGCGCGACGATCCCCGCGGGCCCGAGCGGCGCGTCTCGATTTCGTGTGCCCTCGCTCGCCCGCAGCACGAGCACGCACTCACCTAGCGAAAACGCAGCTCCGACGCCGATCCGTCGCCGCTCTCCCTCGGCGAGGGGCGTGTGTCCCGCGACGATCGCCGCGCGGGCGCCGGGCGCGCGCTCGATCCACCAGCCCCCGTCCACGAAGCGAAGCAGCGCGTGCCGACGAGACACCGTCGGGTCGAGCAGGACCACGTCGTTGTCCCGCGACCGCCCGAGGGTGAGCAAGACCTGCCCACCTTCGGGATCCGGGAGCGCAAACCGCCGCGCGTCGCCGTGAACGAGAACCTCGAGGGCGTACGCGCAACGGAGCGGCGCTCGCTCGTTCGCCCACGAAGCGCAAGGCGCAGTCTCGCTGTCCGAGAGCCAATCGATCGCAGTCGCGTCGCGAGGGGTGTCCATGGTCGAGCGCGCGTCGCAACGCCGATGCCAGCGCTCGATCGCTCGTCGGCACAGCGCGTGCTCAACGATCGATCCCATGAACCATCGCCGCGCACTCGAACACCTCCTCCCTGGCGCGCTCTTGCTCGGCGCGCTCGCCGGCTGCGCAAACATCCCCGAAGGCCAAGCGCCCGCTCCCGCGCCGCGCCGCATGGACACTGGCGGAACGCGCTGCACCGACACCATCGGCGACGCGAGCGCCTCACACGTGTGCGTCGAGCGCGTCGTCGGCCGCGTGACCGATCAAGACGGCCGCCCCGTCACGGGCGTGCTGCTCACGCTGTGCGGAATGGGTCAGTGCCGCGACCTCGCGCCGAACAGCAACGGCGAGTTCGACTATCGCATCGAGGCGCGCCTGAACCCTGGCGTGTTCGCGGTGCACGCCGAGGCCCCGCAGCAGCCGTACGCGCTGCTCTATGCGCAGATGCCGCAGGTTCGCGCGGGCGTCGCGACGTTCGAGTCACCCATTCGCTTGCACCGGATGAACAGCGAAGGCGCAGCGATCGTCCGCGGAATGTCCGCGGGCCAGACCGTCACCGCGGGCGACGTGACCCTCACGATCCCGCGCGGCGCGATGATCCTCCCGTCGCTCGCTGACGAAGAGCGGACGCTTGAGTTTCGCTCGGTCGGCGTCGCGATGTACCAGTCGCCCGCGTTCGCGCAGGGCGCGTCGATGAGCGCGCTGTACGCGCTCGCGCCAACCGCGCTGACGAGCACGATGTCGATGCGCGTTCGCGTTCGAAACCGCGCGGAGCTCGCCGCGGGACAGCGCGTCGAGTTCGTCACCATGGGCACGGATATCGAGGCCGACCGCTTCGACGCAGGCTCGCTCATCGTGCTCGGGCTCGGGCGGGTCACTGCAGACGGGCAGTTCATCGAGAGCGACGAGGGCGTCGGCGTTCGAGAGCTGCACTGGGTGGGCGTCCGCGTGAAGCGCGCGCTGTGAGAGAGGCCATCATGAAAACAGTCACGTATATTCGACACAGCTTGCTTTTCGTCATTCCGATCATCGCAGCGGCGTGCGGCCCCGAGATGGTCACAGCGCCCTCGAACCCGCGCGAACCGATGGACTTCATCCCGATTCCGTCGGGCCCTTCGACGCCGGGCGACCCCGTGATGATCCCGACGGACTCGGGCGTTGGCGACACGGGGATCGCCACCGGGGGACCACCCGCGATCGACGCGTCCGCGCCGGACGTTCGCAGCCCACCGCCACCGCCGACGGACAGCGGCGTCGCTCCGCCCATGATGATGCCGCCGTCTGGAGCGACGACCTGCGAGCGCGCGTGCCAGCACGTCTACCGCGACTGCATGTTGGGCTTTCGCTCGTCCTCGGGCGCGACGCTCACCGAGTCGCAGTGCGTTTCCGCGTGCGCCGCGGGGCAATTCGGCGGCGCAGAGTCGTGCCTCGCGACGGCACCGTGCGGCGCGGCCTCTCTCAACGCGTGCTTCTCGTCGAGCCCGCCGAGCACGCCGGACGCATCGCCCCCGACGGACGCTTCTGGTGGGACGCCTCCGCCATCTTCGGGGGCCACGGCGCTCGAAGACGAGGTGCTCGCGCTCACCAACGCTCGCCGCGCCGCCGGCGCAAACTGCGGTGGAACGATGTTCGGCCCGGCCCCGCCGCTGCGCATGAACGAGACCCTCCGCGGCGTCGCGCGCGCGCACAGCACGGACATGGGAACGCGAAACTACTTCGCTCACAACAGCCTCGATGGCCGCACACCTTTTCAACGCATGATGGCCGCCGGCTACTCGAGCTCGCCGATGGGCGAGAACATCGCCGCGGGCAACGGCACCGCGGCCGCGACGGTCACGCAGTGGATGAACAGCCCCGGCCACTGCCGCAACATCATGAACCCGTCGTATCGCGCGCTCGGCGTCGGCTACGCCAACGTTGCCTCTTCGATGTACCGCCACTATTGGACGCAGAACTTCGGGGGCATGTGACCATCGCCACGCGCGGGGGGCGCGCTTGGGCAGCGTGAGCAACTGCTGCTCATTCGAGTGAGCGAAGATCGCTCTGCGCGGCGAGACTACAGCGCGATTCACTGTGTTTTTGCTGATGTTCTCGCGCACGCAGCTCGACTCATCCCGTGGCCCGACGACTGCAATGCACCGACGCAGAGGTGCTCATGAACGCAATCGTCCCCCACCGTTCTCATCGATCGCTGCCCGCGCTCTTGCTGGCCGCTTGCTCCGTCGCTTCGTGCGCGGAGCCGCTCACCGACGACGCCGCTGGCGAGACCGTGACCGAGCCCATCATCAACGGCACCCCGGCCCCGAGCTACCTCGAGGCCGCGTTGATCGACATGACCTCGGGCTCCGGTCGCAGCGCGTGCACGGGCAGCGTCGTCGCGCCACGCGTTGTACTGACCGCGGGTCACTGCATCGCCGGCTTCACGAGCTTCACCGTGACCCTTCCCAACGCGGGCGGTCAGAGCGCGACGGGGACCCGCGCGTGGACCGACTACGTTCAGACCGGACGATCGGTGAACCCGAACACGCTCGACGTCGGCGTGATCATCTTGGACAGCCCTCTCACGCTCACGACGTACCCGCGGCTGCAGCCCTCGATGATCGCCACGGGAACGAGCGTCACCAACGTCGGCCGCGTGCTCAACGGGAGCGTCACGCGCTCGCTCTGGATGGGCCGCTCGGTGAGCGTCGACGACGGCGCGCGGGTCGGCTTTCGATTCTCGTACGTGTCGCAAGAGATCACGCAGCCCGGCGACTCGGGCGGCCCCGTGTACGCAGAGCTACCCGAAGGACGCTCGATCGTCGGCGTGTGTTCGGGCGGCGGCGGAGGCCGACAGATCATGGGCCGCGTCGACCTCGCGTACGCGCGGATCCAGCAGATCATCATGGAGAACGGCGGCGTACCGGGTGGGATGATGCCGCCGTCGATGCCGGGAGGATCGACGTCGCCGCCCAGCGGAATGCCCGGTGGAATGCCCTCGAGCCCGCCCGCCGCGCCGGGATCGAGCTGGTGCGCGGACACGATCGAAGCCGAGCCCAACGACGCGCAATCGAGCGCAGAGGCGCTCACCGGTAGCCGCTGTGGTCGCATCGACGGCGGCGATCAAGACTGGTTCCAGTGGACATCGCCCGGCGCAGGAACGCCCTACGCGATCGCCCTCGCGACCAGCGGCGACGCGACGCTCACGGTCTTCCGGAGCACGGACACGGGCTCGTGGGTGCGACTTCCCAACACCGCGACGAACACGATCGAAGCGACCTCGAGCGGCGCATGGCAGTACCGCGCAGCGGTGAGCTCGCCCTCGGGACAGCGCCAGTACTACTCGCTTCGCTTCGCGATGCGCTGAAGCTGCCAACGCGTTGGGGAGGCGCGTGTGTTGGGCACAGGCGCCGTTTCGCAGCGCGAAACGCGCGTCCGTGTGACGCGGCCTCACCCCCGCTGCCGCGCGCCCCTCTCCCGCGCTCGAGCGCGGGAGAGGGGCTACTGGGACTGAAGCGTTGTGGCAGAACGCCAACGGCGCTTCGCGAGGCCCCCACCCGCGCTGCCGCGCGCCCCGCCCCCACGTAGTGAGGGCGGGGCTTTGCATTGTGCAAAGTGCTGTAATTGGACTGGCAGATTGATTGTATGGGCCACTGCCATACAAGGGCCGCTTGTCGCTCGATTGCGGTGGATGTTCGACGGCAATCGTGACCGCGCCCACTTTCCGCACACACAATCAACTTATCAGTCCAAGAACTGCATTTCATCAATGCAAAGCCCCGCCCTCACTACGTGGGGGCGGGGCGCGCGGCAGCGCGGGTGGGGGCTCCGAAGTCTTCGCGTTCCGCAGCGATGATGCGTCCGATCGCGATGCGTCCCGTTGTCAGCCCAATCAGCGGCGGGAGAGGGGCGCGCGGCAGCCGCGGGTGAGGCCGCAGCGCACTCGCAGCGCGAAACGCCCGTTCGCATCGACACGCTGGAATTCTCCCCACAGAACAGACGATCAAGCGCGCCACTCTTCGGCGCCGATGCGTGTGTTGGCGTGCGTTCGTTGTGCGCGCTTCTCTTCGCGCGCTCAGTGATCGCGGCGCGTTCGGCGGCCGCGTCGCATGCCGCTGCGTTCGGTCCCGGGATTGACGGCGTCGGTCAACACCGGCACCGACAGCGGCGTCGTGACCACCGTCTGCGGAACGCTCGCAGCCGCAGGCGCCACCTCGACGACCGGACGCCGCTGCGTGTTCGCCTCGGCCCCGCGCGTCAGCAGAAACACCACGAGCGCGAACGACGCACCGACGGTTCCCACACAAAACCCGACCCATCCGAGCACCGTGGCCACCATCGACGAGATCGATCGCGACCGCGCGCTGCCCATCGACGACAGCTCGGATCGAGCGCTCTCGTCAGCGTGCGCGTGCGCGTTGGACAACGGAGGGCTCGACGGCCGCGCGACCACCGCGGGCTCGTGCGCGACGCCCGCAGGCAACGCCAACGCCTCGGGCGTCGTTCGAAGCGACTCGTCGAACTCGGCGTTGGGCACCGTCGCTACGTCGTCTGCGTCTGCGTGCGCCATCGGCTCGATCATCGCGGTGCCCGCGGACTCCGTCGAACGAACGCCCGCGGCGCGCGCGAGGACCCACTGCATGAATCCCGCGAGCTCCTCGCGCGTCGCCGGCGGCGGGAGCGCGCCGAGCAGCGCCCTCGCGAGCGAGGGAGCGTCTTGGTAGCGCTCGCGCGACTGCTTGTGCAGCGCCCGCCGCACGACGAGGTCGAGCGCTTGCGGGACCTCGGGCCGAAACCGCGACGGGAGCGGGATCTCGTCCTTGAGCACCCGGCCCATGAATTCAAAGGGCGTCTTGACCGCGAACAGCCTTCCGCCAGTGAGCAGCTCCCACGCGACGATCCCGACCGCGAAGATGTCGGTCGCGCGCGAGATGGGATCGCCCGTCACTTGCTCGGGCGCCATGTAGCCGACCTTGCCTTTGACCACGCCGCGCCGCGTATGAATGGCGCACGAAGCGGCGCGAGCGATCCCGAAGTCCGACACGCGCACCATCCCGTCGAAGCCGACGAGCACGTTTTGTGGAGAGACGTCTCTGTGCACGATGCCGAGGCACGTTCCGTCGCTGTCGCGCGCGGAGTGAGCGGCTTCGAGCCCCGCGAGCACGTCGAGCAAAATCCGCGCAACGATGTTGAGCGGAACTTGCTCAGCGCCGCCCGGCGCGCGAGCGAGCGCCGCCATGAGCGCGCTCAAGCGACATCCGCGCACGAAATCCATGACGAGATACAGCGATCGATCTTGTCCCACGTCGTGCGTGGCCACGACGTTGGGGTGATGAATCCTCGCGGACAGCCTCGCTTCTTCGAGGAACATCCGCGCGAACTCGCCGTCGCGCGCGAGCACGGGGTCGCACACTTTCACTGCGAATTCTCTGGTGAAACCGCCGATCCCTTCGGCGAGCGCGTGGTACACGGTCGCCATCCCGCCCGAGGCGATCGCGCGCGTGAGTCGATAGCGGCCAACAGAGCCGAGCTGTTGCTCGGAATTTTCGGGGGACTGTGGGATCATCGCGAGCAACTTGGAGAGCAATGCGCGGGCCAACCGGCTGCTCGAAGATCCCGCACCCACGACGCGCGCGAGTCGCTGAGCCATGGCAGGAGTTGCGAAGGCTTCACCAGACGTGACGATGGATGGAACGCACGGTTCCATTCGGCTCGGCTCGTACGTGCTTCGTCATCGCCTCGCGCACGGCGGGATGGCCGAGGTCTATCTCGCGCAGAAGATCGGCGACGAAGGATTCACCAAGTGGGTCGCGATCAAAGCGATCCTCGAGCACCTCGCGAGCGACGAGCGCTTCGTCAGGATGTTCCTCGCGGAGGCGAGGCTCGCCGCGCGCATCGATCACCCGAACGTGTGCGCGGTGTTCGACTTCGGACAGAGCCGCGGGACGTACTTCATCGCGATGGAGTACCTGCACGGCCAGCCCCTCTCGGCGCTGATGCAGCGCGCCGCGAGGCAGCGAGGCGTTCCGGTCAAGCTCGCCGCGCGAATCGTCGCTGACGCCGCGCGAGGCCTCCACGCCGCGCACGAGCTTCGGCGCGAAGACGGCTCGTTGGCCGAGGTCATCCACAGAGACGTCTCGCCGCAGAACATCTTCGTCTTGTATTCGGGCGCCACCAAGGTCGTCGACTTCGGCATCGCCCGCAGCAACGACGCGATCGGCGACAAGACCGCGACCGGAGAGCTCAAGGGCAAGATCTCGTACATGGCCCCCGAGCAGGTCCGCGGCTCGGCCCTCGATCGACGCGCAGACATCTGGGCGATCGGCGTGGTCCTCTGGGAGCTGCTCACAGGACAACGGCTCTTCAAGCGCGACAACGACATGGCCACGGGCTTCGCCGTGCTCGACGCGCCCATCCCGCAGCCGTCCACCATTCGCCCGGGACTGCCCGCGGCGTTCGACCAGATCGTGCTCCGCGCCCTCGCGCGCGACCGCAACGACCGCTACGCGCACGTGCTCGACCTGGCGCGAGACCTCGAAGCTGCGCTGGCAAATTACGGGGTGACCGCGGGTCAGGAAGAAGTCGCTGAGTTCGTCGGCGACCTGTTCGCCAAGGAGCACGACGAGCGCCAGAAGCTCCTGCGCTCGCTCTCGGCCGCGAAGATCCTCGAGCTCGAGTCCATCGCCTCGCTCGACGGCGAGGACACGCAGCTCACGCCCTCGAACGAGAGCGAAATCAGCGCGATGGCCACGAAGGTCCCCGCGGCGATCACGACCGCTGAGCTCCAGCCCGCGCAAGTGCTCGCCCCGCCCGCCTACTCGAAGCCGCCGCCTCCGACGCAAACCACGGTCACGACCACGGACACGCGCGCGCTTCGGCGCGATCGCCGGTGGGCCACCATCGCGATGATCGTGGCTCCGTTGTTGTCCGTGATCGCCGCGGTGATCGTCGTTCGAACGCTCGTTCAACCGCGGACGACCGTCGAACACCGGATCGTCACGCAAGCGCCGCCGACGCTCCCGCCAACGCTGCCGACGCTCGTCGCAGACGCGGGCCTCGCGCCCGTTGTCGCTTCGACCAACGCCTCGAACAACACTCCATCGCCCCGTCGAACGCCCGTCGACTCGCAGACGACCACCGTCGTCACCGCGCGGCGCGGACCGCGGCCCGGCCACGCGACGCTGCTGTCGTCGCCGCCCGCGGACGTGTATCTCGGCGCGCGTCGGCTCGGACGAACGCCCATCGCCAGCGTCGATCTCCCTCCGGGCAGGCACGCGCTGCGCTTCGTCGCGCCGGGCGGGCTGCCTCCCCAACAAGTCGAAGTCGAAATCCGCGCCGGAGGGACGACGGTACGCCGCGTGCGTTGGCGCGAAGTCGACAAATGACCGTTCGAACCTCGATCGTTGGTGTTCTCGTCGCGGGGTGCGCTGCGCTCTTCGACGCGACGGCGAACGCCCAGTCGAGCGCGCTGCATCGCTTCTTCCTCGTCGGCGAAGTCGGCGCAGGCTCGATGCTCAGCGAATGGCAGCGATCGACCGCGGGCTACGGGCTCGCCGTCGAAGGCGCGGGGCGCCTCGGGTTCACGCTGATCGGTCCGCTCGGGGCGCAAGTCGGCGGAGGCAGCCGCGTGTTTCCACGAAGCGGCAACACCGCGGGCCAACTGTGGACCGCCGGCGGCGGACTCCGAGCGGATCCCCTCGTCCATAGGCTCGTGCGACTCGCGTTCGACGCGAACGCGAACGTCGCGTTTACCGCAGAAAAGACAAGGTTTTCTTGGGATCTCTCGGCAGGTGCGCAAATTCAAGTGCACCCCGCGGTCGGCGTCGGCGCGTACGCGCGCTTCGGGTACTTGCACGCAGCGAGCTCGGATTTGCCCGACAACGCAGCGTGGCTTACCGGCGGGCTGTCGCTCACGCTACGGCTCCCCGAGCGATCGGCAGACGACGCCGAGTCGGACACCGACAGCGACGGCGTCGTGGACAGCGAGGACTTCTGCCCGCTCGAGCCCATGGGTTCGTCCGCCGACGCCGATCGCCCAGGGTGCCCGCGGCCGCGCTTGGATCGCGACAACGACGGCGTGATCGACCGCGAAGACTTCTGCGAATCCGTCCCCGCGGGGCGTTCACCCGACCCCACGCGACGCGGCTGTCCGCTCACGGTGAGCGACGAGGACACCGACGGCGATGGAATCGCAGATCGCCTCGACGCGTGCCCCCGCGAGCGCGGCGTCGCGAGTCGAAATCCTCGTCGCCGAGGCTGCCCGAGGACGTTTCAGTTCGAAGTCGAAGGCGCGGATGACTGGGTCACCGATCCCGTGTTCTTCGAGCGCGGCGATCCGACGGTCTCACCGCGGAGCCGCTCGACGCTCGACACGGTGCGCGAAGCGCTCGAGCTCATGCCGATGCTCCGCGTCGTCTCGATCGAGGGACACGCCGACGACACCGGAACGCCCCAGCGCAACGAAGAGCTCTCGCTCCAGCGCGCGCAAAACGTCTACGACTGGCTCGTCGCACACGGAATCAACGCGTCGAGGCTCCGCGTCCGCGGCCGCGGCTCCGATCACCCCATGATCCCCGGAACCTCCGCCCGCGCGCGCTCGGTCAATCGACGGGTCGAGTTTCTCATCCTCGAAGTCGACGACAACGCCCCGTCGCTCACCACACGAAGCGTGACCCAGGTCCCCGAGATGCCCGCGGACGCGCGGCGCCCCGAGCCCCCGAGGCCGCGGCGGCGCCGCCCACGAAACGAGTAGCGCTACTCGCGCTTCGCCCGAGGAGACTTCGTCAAACCGAGCTCTGCGATCTTCGCGACGAGCGTCCTGCGCGGCATCCCGAGCAAGATCGCCGCTTGCGACTGATTGCCTCCGCACTGCTCGAGCGCGGCGATGATCTGCTCGCGTTCGATCGCGCGGAGGTTCTCTTTGAGCGAGCCCCCTGTCGCCGCGCCGAGCGCTGGCGGCGCCACGGTGTTCGCGACGCTCGCGTCGACCCGCGCGTTGAGCATCGCGGGCGCCGGTTGATTCGGGAGCTGCAAGTGAACGACGTCGATGCGCCCGCCGCCCGAGAGCAGCACGGCGCGCTCCATCACGTTGCGCAGCTCGCGCGCGTTGCCCGGCCACCGATGACGTCGCAGCGCTTCGAGCGCCTGCGCGCTCAACACCGGCTCTTCACCGCGCAAAACGACCTTCGCGAAGTGCACAGCGAGCAGCTCGAGGTCGTCGAGCCGCTCGCGAAGCGGCGGAAGCTCCACGCTCACGCCGTGCACGCGATAGAAGAGGTCGCGACGAAACGTCCCTGCTTCGACCATCGCCGCGAGGTCTCGATGCGTCGCAGACACGACGCGCACGTCGACGACCCGCGGCTTGACGCTCCCGACGCGCAGGATCTCTCCGGACTCGAGGACGCGCAGGAGCTTGGCCTGCACGTCCAGCGCGAGCTCGCCGATCTCGTCGAGCATCAACGTCCCTTGGTGCGCCGCTTCGAACAAGCCTGGCTTGGACGCGACGGCCCCCGAAAACGCTCCGCGCTCGAAGCCGAAGAGCTCTGCTTCGAGCAAATTCGGCGGCAGCGCAGCGCAGTTGATCGCGATGAAGGGCTGCCGCGCGCGGGGCGAACGATCGTGAATCGCGCGCGCGACGAGCTCTTTGCCGGTGCCCGTCTCGCCGCGGACGAGGACGTTGACCGCAGAGGGAGCGACGCGATCGACCATCGCGAGCGCGACCTGCATCGAGGACGATCGAAAGAGGATCCCGCCCTGTGTTTGCACTGCGCTCGTCGTCGGGCTCACGCGCTCTTCGCGCACGACGAGCACGACGTCGCCGAGGGCGAAAGGCGCTCCGAGCGCGACCGAGACCTCGCCGTCGCTGTCGACCGCGGTGCTCCCGACGCGAAGCCGCGCGCGGCTCCCCTCGACGCGACGAATCGAGACCCACCCGTCGCGCAACGTCAGGATCGCGTGCTGCCGCGAGACCGTCGGATCCTGCAGGCTCACGTCGTTGCTTCGCGACCGACCGAGGCTGAGCGTGACGGTCTTGTCCGTCGAATCAGGGAGCTCGAAGCGAATTCGCTCGCTCTGGATGTACGCCTCGAGGACGCGACGCCGAACCCCTCCTCGCCCCGCTCCGACCTCGGTGTCGTTGAGGTTGGTCGGCTCTTCGTCGTCTCGCTCGAAGCGATTCAATGCACGTTCGAGTATTCGACGGATGCCCCACGGTTAGCAAGTCGCGCGATCACGACGCCCCGTTGGAAGAAGACACGCAGTGAGCTCACTCCTGGGAAACACCCCGCGAACCTCAGCTCGCGTGTCGCCAACGGTAGGCGTCGCGAAATCAATCGACGCCCCGTTGGAAGAAGACACGCAGTGAGCTCACTCCTGGGAAACATCCCGTGAACCTCAGCCCGCGTGTCGCCAACGGAAGGCGTCGCGACGTCACTCGACGTTGATCATCCGCCGCTGAGAATCGAGTCGAGCACGGATCGCACTTGCGTGACGGAGATGCCCGAGGTGTGGTGACGAATGCGTCCGGTGCGATCGAGCACGGTCACCGCAGGAACGCCGCTGATCGTCACCGCGCGAAGCCAGTCGCGCGACGGATCGACCACCGTCGTGCTCGTGAGCGAATAGCGCGAGTGCCACGTGTTGGCGTAGGCGACCGTGCCCGGGGAGCGGTCGGGGTTCTCGATCACGAGGGTCAGCACGCGAACGCCACGCGCGCGATACGCCGCGGTGATGTCGCGCTCGATCGTCGGAGCCTCGCGCTGACACACGCCGCACCAGCCCGCAGAGACGATCACGACCGTCGCGCTCGCCGCGCAATAGGCAGGGCCGTACAGCGCATGCGAGGCGCCGTCGATCGCCGTAAACGTCGTCGGCCTCGCGAAGCACCCGACGCTCGTGCAGAAGCCCGTGGTCGGCGGCGAGCACGACGTCATCGGCGCCCCCGAATCCGCCGAGGGAACGCCCGCGTCCGCCGGCGGCGGCGGTGGCGGACTCGATCCGCCGCTTCCCATCAAGCACGCGTAGAACGCGTCCATCGTGCACGCCATCGTGCTCAGGCACGCCGCGTTGCTTCGATAGTTGTTCGTCGCAGCGCAGTGGGCCTCGCACTGCGCGCGCGTGAGCGAGGTCCCCGACTGCGAGAGAACAACGCGACAATCGTCGTAGATGTGCCCACACGCGGTCGCGCACGAGTACGTCGACGGCGGCGACGAGGGCACGCCCGAGTCGGACACCGGCGGCGGCGACCCCGCGTCCACCGGTGGAACCTGCGCGTCGATCGGCGAGCTCGGCGCGCTGCCGCTGTCGCTCGGCGCTCCGCCGTCTTGCGCGATGGGAATCGCTGAGAAACACCCAACGATCGCGTCGGTCGTGCACTGCACGTCGCCGAGGCACCGCGCCGCGCCCGAAAACGCCCCCGCGTTGCACTCGCTCACGCACTGCGAGCGCGAGAGCACACCCGCGCCGTTCGAGAGCGATCGACGACACGTGTCGTAGACCCGCGCGCACGCACGCTCGCAAATCGAGCCTCCCATCGCGCTCGACGAGGCGTCATCCGCCCCCGTGTCCGCGACCGCGGGCGGGCGTCGTCGAAGCACGAGCTCATCAGCGTCGGTCTGCGCGCACGCCCCCACGAGCAGAGCAGCCGCGAACGAGGCAATCATCGGGATCGTACGGGTCATGGGCAGTGTCCTCCGCGCCGAAGCGCGAGAGCCGTCATTGCAACGGCTCTGCCAGTCGCCCCGAGGCGCCGACGCTCGCGCGCCGAGCCCGCCGCGCGAGGCGTTAATCACCTGCAAAAATCCACACGAACGTCCGTCGCTGCGCAGCTCGAACGCGCGCTCTCGCGCCGCTACGCGCGCACGAGCGACGCGCCCACGACCGCTCGCGTCGAGCGCTGAGCAGACTCTGCCCACCCTCCGCTGAGCGAGCGCTGCTCACTCGTCGTGCTCTGCGCTGGCGATCACCTCGCGCAGCGAGAAGTCCATGGGCCCGAACGCCACGAGGGTCCCCGTACGGCGCGCCCCGACGCGGAGGGCGTCCGTGGTGACCGCGCGCTGAAAGATCCGCTCGACCAGCGCGGCAAACTCCGCGCGAAACGCGAGGGCAGACTCCATCGTGAGCGCGCCCACGACGAAGCGAAAGTACTCTCCCTCGCCCCGAAATCTCCCGCGCAAGAACGTGGGAACCGACCTCGCGACGAGCAGCCGGTCGATCGGTCCGTCGAGGTTCCACCGGACGTCGCGCGAGATCTTGAGCACGAAGCGGTCGCGCTCGCGAAGCTCGAGGATCCCCATGGCGTGCAGCGCCGTGAGGTAGCGGCGCACCGTCGCGTCATCGAGCCGAAACCGCCGTCGAATCGCCGCGAGCTCGTGCCCGCTCGTCAGCATCCAGAAGAAGTAAAAGAGCCCCGCGTCCCGCACGAGGCGCCGCTCTTGCGCAACCGTCAGCGTGTACACGTCCGAGCTCGCCGCGTTCTCCGCGCGCCGCGCCAGCGCGAACAAGCTCGTCCCGAGCGCGCGACACAGCTGCTCGAGCCGATCGAGCGACAGCGTCGCGGTCGAGAGCCATCGCTTCACCGTCGGCTCGCTGACGCGAACCCGCCGCGCGAGCGCTCGATACGTCACCCCCTGCTCCTTCGCGAGGTGCTTGAGCGCTCGAACGAGCAGCGTCCGCTCGTCCCTCCCCGCGTCGCTTCCGTGCTGGACCACGACGGAGACAGTATCGATTCGCGCGACCTACGGTCTCGAAATTCGATACGCACAGCGACTCCGTTGGCCGATACAGCGCGCCGCTCCTACGGTCTCGGTCACCACCCATGACCCAGCTCGCCGCGCTTCCGTTGACCTCCACGCCCCGTCGCGAACGCACGTTTGCCTGGGAAGATCCCCGCGCCGCCGCGCGCGCAGGCGCAGCGCTGTCGGGAATCGAGTACCTCCGCGCCATCGCGACCGGCGCCCTCCCCCAACCGCCGATCGGCATGGCCCTCGGGATGCGCCTCACCCAAGTGTCCGAAGGCCGCGCCGTCTTCGAGTGCACGCCCGACGAGACGCACTTCAACCTCATCGGAACGGTCCACGGCGGACTCGCCGCCACGCTGATCGACAGCGCCACCGGCTGCGCGATCTACAGCACGCTCGGCCTCGGCGACCGCTGGACCACCGTGAACCTCTCGGTCGACTACCTCGCGGGCCTCGATGAGCACTCGGGGCCGATTCGCTGCGAAGCCAACGTCGTTCGCGTCGGAGGCACGATCGCCATCGCCGACGCGCGCGTGCTCGACGGACGCGGCGCGCTCGTCGCCCGAGGGAGCACCACCTGCCTCGTGCGTCGCGCGCGTTGATCGATCGCGACGCTCGAATCGAAGCGCGCGCCCGCGAGGCCGTTGTACGCTCGAACGTCGTGGGTCACGCAGCACCCGCCTCCCGATCATGAGCGGCGAAGACCGATACGACGGACTCGAATATTGGGGTCCTTATTCGAACGACGCGATCGACGCCGTCCTCGCCGCGTCTTCCCTCGATGAGACAACGCTCGTGCTCGACGTCGGCTGCGGTCGCGGAGCGCTCCTCGCGCGCGCCGCGCAGAACCATCGAGCGCGCGTCGCGGGCATCGACGCGAGCCCCGAGGCGATCGCGCGCGCCAGGGAGCTCTTCGAGGCGACACCGAACGCGCCTCGCGCCGATGCGTGTCTTCACGTCGCGGCGTTCGACGACGCTGCGGTCGACCTCGTGCTTCGAGCGCACGGGCGCGCCGCGCTCGTCGTGTGGATCGGCGGTCCCCGCTTCGGCGACGACGCTGGATCCATCGACGCGACCGTCGCCGCGCTCGATCGACTCCGCGCGCCCTCGGGCTCGATCGTGACGGGGGCTCCCTATTGGAGACACCTTCCGCCCGCGGAGTACTTCGAACACACGGGCCTCCCGCCCGACGCGCTCGATCGTCGCGAGGACCTCGTCGCGGCCCTCGCGGTGCGAGGACTCCGGCCCGCACAGTCGATCGAGAGCGATCGCGCCGCGTGGGTTCGCTTCGAAGACACCCTCGTCGAGACCGCGCGCCGACGGGCAGCGCGCGACGACTCCGCGGCGGCCGAGGCAGACCTCGCGCGGAGAGAGCGCTGGGCCGCAGCGCAACACCGCTGGGGAATCGACGCGATGACCTTCGTCATCGATCGATTCGCCGCGGCGATTCCATCGTAATCCGCAGGATCCCAGCGCCCCATCGAGCATCGCGCCTGCTGCTATGCTCGCGCTTCGACCATGGGACGCCCCGCTCGCTTGATCGTCGCTGCGCTCCTCGCGGCGGCGGCGCTCTGGATGATCTCGCATCCGCTTTCGATCGCAGAGCTGCTCGGTCGACCGCACGAGACCCACTCGCAGCGCATCAACCTCCGCGCGACCTGGGGAGGCACGGTGCTCGGCCTCGCGCTCTTCGCCGCGTGGTTTCCTGGCTTCGCGACGCAAGGCCGCGTCCTCGGAGCGGGCCTCCTCGGCGCGCTCATGGCCGGGATCGCGATCGCGAGGGTCGCGGGCTTCGCGCTCGACGGCCAGCCCGACAAGCTCCAGTGGGTGTGGCTCGTGGCCGAGATCGCGCTGTTCATCGGCGCCGCGATCGCCGTTCGCAAGATGGGGAGCCCTGCTCCTTCGGGCGCGACTTGAATACAAACCCACGAATGCGCCGGTTCTTCGCCGCGTCCGCCGCGATCACGCTCGCGCTCGGCGTGTTCGTGCTCGCCTATCGCGGGCCCGGTCGTCCGTTTGTGCGCGGTCACCTCGGCGACGTCGCGATCACGCCGTTCATCTACGCGCTGCTCGGGCTCTTCACCAAGCTCTCGGCGCGGGCCCGCCTCGCGATCGTGGCGAGCGTCGCGTTCGCGACCGAGTGCTTCCAAGCGCTGGGATTTTCGCTGCGCCGAGGAGCGCTCGTCGACCTCACGGTGGGGCGCACGTTCGATCCGTGGGACCTGCTCGCGTACGCGCTCGGGCTCGCGGTGATCTACAGCGCTGAACGACGATTCAGCGCAAGCGCGTAGCGAGCGACTACGGAACGGCCGTCCCGTCGAAGAAGGTCAGCGCCTTGGCGAACGCGCGAAGCCCCACCTCGCGCCCCAGGCGACGGCCGATGAAGTCGTCGGGCTCGATGTGGATCCCACCCCACAAGCGCGATTGTCCCGCTTGGTCTGCCGCGTCGTAGTACGTGGCCCACTGCAGTCGAACCTCCGCGCTCGGGCCGCGCTCGAACGAGAGGTACGCGCCTTCGCGCGCGACGAACTCCGCGAGTCCGCCCGGAAAGTACTCGCTGCCCGTGATCGCCGCGAGCACCTCTGCGCCCGCCCGCGAGTACGTGCTGTGCCCCGAAATGAACCCAGGAAACGCAGGGGTCACGAACGTTCGAAGCTGAAACGGGAGCCACTCGACCGCGCGCATCCACCCTGCGCCGCCGAGCTCCGTCCGTCGGTCGCCGGGCTCTCCGCGCCACGTGAAGATCGCCACTTGTCCAACGTGTCGCGCGAGGTGCGCGTGGCGCTGCCCCGCGGCGCTCGACTGCGGCGTGATGAGCTCGACGACGCCCGGCTCGAGCGGGAGCCCATCGCGGTGGTACCGCGGCAACGCGGGATCCGTTCGCTGTCCGAGCCCGCCCATGTATCGAATGATCGTGATCGGTCGCGAAGCGATGAAGCGACGCTTGGTGCCCCACGCGACGATGGCCGCGTCGTGCATCGCGCCGTTCACCGCGAGGTAGACCTTCACGTCCCACTCGAGCGGGTCGATGGGCGCGCCCGCGCCGCGCACGCGCCGCGCGAACATCGGGTGCGCGGTGATGTCGTTGGCGATCTTGTTCCAGTGTCCGGGCGGCGTCTCCGAGCGCGGACCGTCCGCCCAGTACTCGGCGATCACGCGGCCGAAGTCCCCGAGGCGAACGCGCTGCGGCGCGTACGGCATCGCGGTCGCGGGGTTCATCGCGTGACCACGACCGTCGTTCGTCCCGAGCGGGTTGTTTCCGTACACCCCTGGCGAGATGTCGATCATCGCGGGCAGCGACGGATCGAGCGCAGCGCTGCGTCGCAACACATCGAGCGCCCACGCGCCCATGCGCGAATCGAACCCAGGAGGCGTCCCCGGATCGAGATAGAGCTCCCCAGCGCGAGGCCGCTCGAGCGCAAACGGCCGCACGTTGTCCCACTGCGGTCCGATGTACTCCTGCACGCCTGCGCCGATCGGAATCCCGTTCTGCGTCACCGCCTCGGCGAGCACCAACGGCTGCCACTCGGACGGGTCCATGAAGCCCTCGCCGACGCCCGGCTGCTCGAACACGAGCGGCGGATTGCGCGCGCGAAACATCGTCGTGTCCGCGTAGGCGTTGCGCTCGTTCGCCCCGTCGTCGATGGCCGCGGCGAGCACCGCTTCGGCCACACGATTTCCGACGGCCCTCGGAGAGTCACCCTCGGTGCCCGTCGCGTCCGGGTCGAGCGAGAGCTTCTGCATCAACGCGCGAAAGCACGCCTGCGACACCGCCGCGCCGGTCGCCAACCGCGACGAGTAGCGCGCGGTGAGCACGCGAAACGCCGCGTAGCTCATCGCTCGAGCTCGCGCCTCCGCGACGTCCGTCGCCGTCGCGCGCGTTCGATAGAAGACGCCGTCCGCCGTCGCGTCGTACGCCGCCCACGCGTCCCAGAGCGCCGCGGACACGTGAAAGAGATTTCGCGCGTGCACGATCGGCTTGGGAATATCCCGGCGAATCGCCCACAGCATCGCCTCGTTCCACCGGCGTGCGATCGAGCCGGTCGGCGCGGGATCCACCTGCGCTTCGGGACACACCGCCGGCGCGACGCCGCCCTCGCCGCCGTCCACGCCGCCGTCGCCCATCGAGCCCTCTTCGTAGCGCGCGACCGTTCGCCGTCCATAGTACGTGATCGCGCCGCGATCGAGCCCCGGACCGAGCACCCCCCCGCCGACGAACCATGCGCCGCCTTCATGATCGACCCACGTCGCATGCAGCGATTCGATGGCCAACGGAGGCGCGTCGTCGAGCCTTCGCCACGCGCCGCTCGAGTTGCGCTCGTACACCGACGCGTTGAATCCAGCAGCGAATCCGGCGCCCGTTCGCACGAGCGAGACGCCCTGCAACAGCGGCGCTCCCTCCGGGGTTCGCGCGGAGAACGGCCCCTCGCCGTCTCGCTCGACGATCACGCCGCTGCCAGCGCCGCCCACCGCAACGACGCGACCCGCGCCGCCGGTGACGGTGAACAGGGTCTGCGTCGTCCCGCTCTCGACGCGTTGAAATGTCCCAGCACGGCCGCGGAGAATCACGCCGCGCGCGCCGACGGCCCAGATCGTTCCGTCGCCGTCGCCCCACACTTTGAAGAGGCCCGGCGTCGTCCCGTCGTCCGCCGTCGGAAGAACGCTCCCGAGGTCGATCTCGACGAAACGCGTCCCGTCCCAACGCCACAAGAACCCGTTGCGACCCGCTTCGCTTCCAACAGCGTACGCTTCGTTCGCCCCGGCCGCCCACACGCCGAACACCGTGTGCCTCGCGAGCCCCGGCGTCGCGACGCGCACGAACCCTCCGTCGCTCACGCGAAGGATGGTGCTGTTGGTCCCCGCCGCGAACGTCGTGCCGTCTTGCGCCGCGTGCACCCACCACAGCGTCCCGCGCGTCCCAGTGGCGCGACGCTCCCATCGCGCTCCATCGAAGTGAAGAACGATCGGCCCCGTGCCCTTGTCCGCGCCTACGGCCCACACATCGGCAGCGCTTCGACCGTGGATCGAGAGCAGTCCCTCGCGCAAGCCCTGCGCGACGACGGTCCATGTGGGTGCCGGCGGCACAGGCGCAGGGCAGCCCGCGACGAGCAAGCACGAGAGCGAGAGCACGAAGCGCACGTTGGTGTCCTTCACGATTCGATTCCTAGCCGTGCGGTCTGCACGAATCAGGCCCCCACACGACGCTCACGCGACGCTCGACCGTCACGCGCACAGTCCGAGACGCGTCCTCGATCGTCGCCCGCATGCGCGCCGAGCGCCCAACCACGAGCCGAGGCTCTTCGATCACCGGCGTGAGCCCGGTCCATTCGGCGACGCCATCGCGAACGACCATCGGCGCGAGCCGCAACGAGTACGGCGAAGACACCACCGCGCCGTCCTCCTCGCGAACGACCGAGAGCTCGAGCCTCGGCGCCTCCGTGATCGAGAAGCCCTCCCCGCGGAGCGCGAAGAAGATGTGCTGCGCGCCCTGGCAACCGCGCTGCAACAGCACTTGCTGACCGTCGGTCACCGAGCGAAATATCCCGGGGTCGCCGGTTCCGAGCTCGAGCGTCGCCGCGGCTGCGTCGAGCGGCGCTCCGCCCGCGTCGCGAGCCTGAGCATCGACGCTCGCGTCCTCCGCAGACGCCGCGGGGCCGCAGCACACGAAACCAAGCGCCGCGCACAGCAGCAAGCACCGTCGCGCGCCCGTCACAGCGCGCCTCGCAGCCGAATCACGTGCAGCGCGTCGTCCGCGAGCACCCAGAGGTCGCGCTCGTCTCCCACCAACGCCGTCGGAAAGTACAGCGTCGCGTCCTCGATCGGATACGTCGTTCCCGCGACGAGGCCGCCGTTGCGCGAGGGGCTTCCGACGATCGTCTCGACGCGCATCGCCGCGAGATCGACGCGGCGAATCCCGTGGTTGCTCTGGTCCGCGACGTACAGCGCGCGCCCGTCGCCAGAGAGCCACAAGCCACGAGGTCCGCGAAAGAGCGCGTCCGCGACCGGCCCATCCGCGGGCCCGCTCATCGTGTCTCGCCCCGACAGGGTGCTCACCATCCCCGCGCCGAGGTCCACCACGCGAAGCGTGTGCGCGGTCGAGTCCGCGACGAACACGCGCCGCCCGCGCGCGTCGCACGCGAGCCCCGAGAGCGCGCGAAATCGCGCGGACGCGAGCGGACCGTCGACGGTCGCGGCCGCCGCGGACGAAGAGCCCGTCACGGTGCTCACCGCGCCCGTGTTCACGTCGATCGCGCGAAGTTGTCGATTGGACGCGTCCGCGACGTACAGCGTCGCGCCGATCGCGCACAACCTCGAGGGCCCGTTGAACCGCGCCGCCGCGCCGACCCCGTCGACGCTCCCGCTCGGCGACGCAGCGTCGCCCGCCAACGTCGAGACCCGCATCGCCCGAAGGTCGACCACGCGAACCGTGTTGAAGCGATTGTCCGCCACGAACAGCCGCTCGTTCGCCGCGTCGAAGTGCAGCCCCGACGGCGCGCCGATCCGCGCGTCCGCGAGCGGCCCATCGGTGGACATTGCCGTGCCTGCCGCGCCGAAGAGCGTGCGAACTTGGTTCGACCGCAGGTCCACCTCGCGCACGACGCGACCGTTGTTGTCTGCCACGAACACGCGCGCTCCATCCGGCGTGCGCGCGAGGTCCGTCGCGCCGTCGAACCGAGCGCTCGCCCCCGCGCCGTCTCGTACGAAGCCCACGTCCGCCGCGCCCGCGAGCGTGCTCGTCGCAAACGTGTCGATCGAGATCCGGCGCACGCTGCTCGCGTCGCGGTCGTTGAAATAGAGCACACGCGCCGTCGCGTCGCACAGCGGCGGCCCGAACGCCACGCCGAGCCGCGTCGAGCGCGCGTCACCGTCGCGCGAAAAGACCTCTTCGAACACCCCGAGCGGCGTGCTCGTGCGCAGGTCGGACAGCGCGACGCGGCGCAAGATGCCTTGAAAAGATGTGACGTACAGGTGCGCCCCGTCCGTCGCGAGCGACTGCGGCGCGTCGAGCGTCGCTTCGCTCGGCGGCCCGTCTTCGATGCCCGCGGCGCCGACCCGTCCGACGATGGTCCGCACGGTCATCGTCGCGAGATCCACCGTGCGAATCACGTGGTTGAACGTGTCCGCGACGTAGAGGGTCGAGCCGACACGAAGGATCCCGCCGAGCCCCGAGAAGCGCGCCACGGGGCCGACGCCGTCGGCGTGAACCTCTGTTCCCGTGTAGCGCGTTCCGGCGACGGTGCGGACCTCGCCGGTCATTGGCGCCGCGCTCACGTCGAGCGTTCGCAGCACGCGGTTCGATCGATCCGCGATGTACAGCGTTCGACCGTCTTCGCTCATCGCGAAGCTGTGGAGCAAGAATCCCAGGCGCACCGGCGCGCCGCTTCCGTCCACGTATCCAGCCATCCCCGCGGTCCCCGCCAGCGTGGTCACCGTCCACGTCGTTGTGTCGACCCGCCGCACCGTCGGTCCGTCCGCGACGTACAGCGTCGCGCCATCCGCGGTCCCCACCATCGCGCGCGGGCTCTGAAACCGCGCCGCGACCCCGACCCCGTCCACGACAGACTGAACCTGCAGCCGCCCTGCGACCGTCCGCACCGCGCCCGTCGCGACATCGATCGTTCGCAACAGCGCGTTGAACGTATCCGCCACGTAGATCGTCCTTCGATCCGCCGAGAGCACCGCCCCCGACGGCCCCGAAAACCGCGCCGCCGATCCGACCCCGTCGACGTACCCCGTCGACGTGCTGCCCGCGATCACCTCGACGGTCCCGCGCGGCGCCGCGCTGTCGACCGACACCACGTCGCTCGCGCTCTCCGGCGCGACGTCCTCCGCCGGCGACGCATCGGCGTCCGGTGCAGCGTCGAGAAGCGCCACGTCGAGGCCGCTCTCGGGCGCAACGTCGAGCTCCATGCGATCCGGGAGCGACGCGTCTCGACCGCCATCCACCGACGCGTCTTCGAGCGACGTCGGGCTGCACGCTAGAAAACCAACACACAAAAACAGGGCGCCAAAACGCACGCGCCCGACACGAGTAGTGCTCAACGGATTCCTTCTCTTTCGCGGTGAAAACCCAGGGGGAGTCCCCCCGAAATCAGTCGTCACGGGTCGAGCCGCGCGCGAAGCACGTACGGCGCCTGCGCTGCGTTCGACGCGCCCGTCACGACCACGATGAAGTCGCCCTCGACCCGCGTGCGATGCGCGAGCTGCTCGTCGTCATCCCCGCTCTCGCTGCGGGCGATCGCTCGGTCGAGGCGCGGATCTCGGCCGGGCTCGAAGAGCAACAGGTCGAGGTCTCCGTCCGCATGGCGAAACAGCGCGTCCACCACGAGCCGCTGCCCCATCGGAGCGCGCACCACGAAGTAGTCGACCTCTTCGGCGCATCGCCGTCCGCTCGCCATCGAGCCGACGTTCAGCCGCGTCGCGGTCGACACCGCGTCGTTCGGCTCGTTGCGGTCGTCGCTCGGACACGACTCGATCGCGACGCACGTGAGGCCCTGGGCGCGATAGCCGCGGTCGCAGTCGCAGTGGTCGCCGTGAAGCGTTCCGTGTGGACCACAGCCGACACCCGTGTCCGCCGCGACGTCCGTAGCGTCCGGGATGGCGACGTCTTCGACGGCGCTCGAGCGGTCGTCCTGCGCGTCCACCGTTGTGTCGATGCCGGCGTCCGCTGGGCTCGCGGTCGGCGAGCATCCCGCGACGCACAACAGCACAACGGTCACCAAATTCACAATATGACTCGCGGTCATTAGTAGCCCTCTTCGGGGTAGATCCACACGCGTTGCCCCGCGCCCGTCCGCGCTTCGACGACCAACTCCTCGCGGTCCGAGGCGAGCGCGGTGACCGTGAGCACGATGCGCCGCGCGACGGCGGCGTCCGAGAGCCTCGGAGATCGATGGACCGCGCCGAAGTTGCCCGGCGAAAACGCAGCGCCCTTCAAGAGCACCACCGAGCCGCGAGGGGCGCTCTTGATGGCGCTCTCGTCGCGCACGATCGCGTCCTTCGAGCCAGCGGAGTCCTCGATCGGCGCCTCGAGGGCGACGGGGTCGACCGCAGAGCGCTCGACGAGCACCGTCGTCGGCCCCGCGTAGGTGACGATCGCGCGAAGTCGCACAAAATCTTGATGAAACTGCGTGCACTCGTCACCGCACACAGACCCGAACGCCACGCGCACCCGCGCGACGCCCGCGAGCGACGCGACGAGCTCGGAGATCCACGCGATGTCCCGCGCGATCGCGACGCCGACGGCCGCGCTGCACTCGTCGACGAGCGCCGCGACCGAGGCCTCGAGCGATCGCGCGTCCCGTGGCGAAACGAGCAGCGCCCTGCGAGGCAGCACCTTCGCATCGCACTCGCGGTCGAACGACGCGAGTAGCGACGGGTCGAGCGCGCGGTTGAAGACGACGGTGTCGATCGACGCGTCGCGGATGCGCGCGAGGACGGCGGGGTCCGACGAAAACACCCAGCCGAGCGAGCGCGAGCGCTGCGGGCGAGTCGAGCATCGAGCGCGCTCGTTCATGGCGCGAGCGTCCGGAGGCGAAGGGTCTCGAGCCCGTGCGACGCGAACGCGACGTCCCACGACCGCCACAGCCACGCGACGAGCGCGTCTCGATCGTCGCGCGTGCGCACCGAGCGCTCGGAGAAGTGCAGATCCGAGCAGTGCCCGTCGGGCGCGCGCCACTGGAGCAGCGCGAGGCGCCGAAGCGTGACGCGCGAATGCGCGAGCGACGCGCTCAGAAACTTGTTCGACACGAGCTCGACCGTGACCGTGTCCGCCAAGGTCCGCGGCCCAACTTGCAGAAACAGCGCGTCAGCCGGGCCCCCCTCGACGACGACCCAATCGACCGTGGCCGAGCACAGCCGCTCGATCGCCGCGGACAGCGCAGCGTGATCCCCGACGCGAACTCGACGGCTCCACTCGCCGTCGTCGCAGACGAGGCACTGCATCCCCTCTTGCGCCGCCACGCGTTGAACCACCAACGCGGCGTGCACGAGGTCGCGACGCGGGATCCACACGTGCAGTCGCCCCGCCCCGTCCTCGAGCGTCATCGAGCAGCGAGGCAGCTCGCTCGCGAGCGCGCGTCGCGCGCCGTCGAAGCGCGGGTCGATCGTCGAGCGCCAGTTGGCGCCGCGAGAGCCGTCGAACGCCGCCTCGTCCGGCCACAACACGAACTCGCACTGCAACGCGCGAGCCCCGTCGATCTGCGCTTCGAGCGCCTGCACCAACGCAGAACGGACTGCCATCGAGCGGGGGCTACCATTTTGCAATTGAGTTGCAAATAAAATCGTTTTGCATGTAATCCCGAGGCTCGTCTCCTCCCTCCCCCTCCACCGAGGCTTCACTGATGGCTCAATGGATTCCGCCCCGCGCCGAGATCGACGACGACAAGATGGAGTTCGGCGCCGCCGAGGTCGCCAACGAAAACCTCTCGATGCGCAAGCGCGCGAACCGCAAGAAGACGTGCTGGTTCTGCGCGCAGAAGATCGACGCGATCGACTACAAGGACATCAACACGCTCCGGAGCTTCGTCTCGGACCGCGGCAAGATCCTCCCCCGACGCCAGACCGGAACGTGCGCGAAGCACCAGCGCATGCTCGCCACCGCCCTCGAGCGCGCGCGCATGCTCGCGTTTCTGCCCTTCTCGGACAGCTGAGCGCGATGCGCTACGCAGCCATGCGCGTCCGCGCCACGCCCGCAAACGCCCGTCGATAGTGCATCGGCGCGAGCCCCATCGCGCGCTTGAACGCGCGGCTCAACGCGAACTCCGATCGGTACCCGACCGCGTCCGCGATCTCGGCGAGCGAGGCGTCCGACACGCGGAGGCGCCGCGCGGCCTCGTGCATGCGCTCGGCCGTGAGCGTCTCGATCGGCGGCGGCAACCCCTGCGCAGCAAACGCACGACACAGCGTCGCGCGCGACACGCCGAGCTCGTCCGCGAGGTCGTCGACGGTCCACGCCCTGCGCAGGTCGCGCTTGACGAGCTCCATGGCACGATGAACGAGCATCGATCGCACGTTGGCCATGGACCCGAGCGTGCAACGACGGCCCAACCGTGAACAGTCGCTGAGCGTCTCGGGTATGCGAATTTGCGCTCGGTGAGCGTCTCGGTCATGGCCGAGAGAGAGGCAGCGAGCGATCTCTCGAGCGTGTCCACCACCACGCCCACCGCCACCCCATCGATCCCCGAGCGACTCTTCGATTCGCGCACCGTGCTCGTGTTCGGCGAGATCACCACGGAGCTCGCGCAGTCGGTCTGCGAGCAGCTCTTCGCGCTCTCGGCCGCGAGCGACGCGCCGATTCGAGTGATCGTTCACTCGCCAGGGGGTCACGTCGAGGCAGGCGACACCATCCACGACGTCCTGCGTTGCATCGCGCCCGAGGTGCACATGCTCGGGACAGGGTGGGTCGCCAGCGCCGGAGCGCTCATCTACATGGCCGCTCCCCGAGAGCGCAGATTCGCCCTGAAGAACACGCGGTTCATGCTGCATCAACCCGCGGGCTCCGTCGGCGGCCGCGCGTCGGACATCGAGATCGAAGCGCGCGAGCTCACGCGGATGCGCGACCGCATCACCGAGATCACCGCCGCGGCGACGGGGCGCGACGTCGAGCTCGTTCGCCGCGACACCGAGCGAAATCACTGGATGACCGCGGCCGAAGCGCTCGAGTACGGCCTCGTCGGCGCGATCGTCGACCGGATGAGCGCGCTTCCTCGCTGAGCGCGGTACGCTCTTCGCTCCCGCGACGATGCTCGAGACCATCAACGTATACGCTGACAATCACCTCGCGCCTGGGCTCACGCGACTCGCGCTGCTCGCGCTCGACACAACCCTGCTCGCTCTGTGGTTCTACTGCCTCGTGCAGCTCTTGTTGGCGCGCAGCGCGGCCCGCGCAGCCAACGCCGCGCACGACCCCGCGACGCCGCTCGAAGAGGGCGCGCGCTTCGTCGCAGGAACCGTCGAGCTCGCCCGCCACGAGCGCATCGCGGTGCGCGTCACGATCAAGCAAGTGGGCGTCGAGCACCACGGCTCCAAGGGCAGCGTGAACCACCGCTGGACCGAGACCTCTCGCGACACCGAGGCGCGCCCGTTCTACCTTCGCCACGCGAGCGGCGCGCGCGTCCGCGTCGAGCCAGCAAATTCTCAGGTCCTCCTCGTCGACGCCCTCGATCAGGAGCACTGGACGTCGACGCACACGCGCCAACGCCGCGCGGTGCTGAGCGCCGGCGAGCGCGCGATCGTCGAGGGTGAGCTCGTTCGCGGACCGGACCCCGAGGCGTCTGGCGAGGGCTACCGCGGGAGCGCCGCGGGCTGGGTGCTTCGGCCGCGCGACGGCGCCGTGAACATCTCTGCCGAGGACCTCGGCCGGCGCCACACGCTCCGCGGCAGGGCGTTCTTCAAGGCGCTCTTCATCGTTCCCGTGCTCGGCGCGCTGGCGCTGCTCCCGACGCTCACCGCGCATGCGCGGCTCGTCGCGGGGCAGGACACGCTCGCGGACTACGTTCAGCGCGCGACGTGGACGACGCGCAACAACAAGGGGCACGTCACGCACCACTACGCCGCGCGCTTCGCGCTGCGGGACACAGGCGAGACACACACAATCGAGGTCGATCGAAGCGACTACGAGTCGCTCCCTGATTCGCGCGGGTTCAACGAGGAAGGGCCCCAAACGATCTGGGTCAGGCGCGTCCCCTCGATGCCCGTCGCGCTCTGCCTCGGAGCCGGCGCGACGCTCAGCGCCTGGCTCCTGGCGTTGAGCGCGCTCGGACTGGGCGGCGTCGGATACTTCGTCTGGAAGCGACACACGTATCGGCGCTGGTACGAGCGGACGCTCGTAGAGAGCCACAGCGGACACTTGCCCGAGCCCTCGATGCGCACGTTCGACGAGCGCTGACTCGACGCCCCGCGCCGCAGCGCGCGTTGAGCGATCCGCTATGCTCGCCCCACGATGAACGCCCCTCGCAGCCTCGGTTCGCGCGCGCTCGTGGCGTTTCGCCGTGTCCTCGTCGCGCTCGTGGCGCTCGTCGCGATCGCGATCGTCGCAGGAACCCGCTGCGATCGACGTAGAGACGCGCTCGCGCCGCGCTGGGCCGAAGCTCCATCGCGATTCATCGTCGTGCGAGGACGCGAGGTGCACGTCCGCGACGAAGGCCCCCGCGACGATCCGCGGCCCATCGTCCTGCTCCACGGAACCTCCGACAGCCTCCACACCTGGGAGGGCTGGGCCCGAGAGCTCAGGCGCACCCGCCGCGTCGTGCGCTTCGACATGCGCGGCTTCGGCCTCACGGGACCGGCGCCCGATGGAGACTATCGACTCGAGGCGTTCGTCGCGGACACGCGCGCGGTGCTCGACGTGCTCGAGGTTCGACGCTGCATCCTCGCAGGAAATTCACTAGGCGGAGAGGTCGCGTGGCGCACCGCCCTCGCGGACCCAGGCCGCGTCGACGCGCTCGTGCTCGTCGACTCTGCGGGCTACCCCTTCAGCGCGTCGAGCGTTCCCTTGGGGTTCAGGGCCGCGCGTACGCCGGTCGTTCGCTCGCTCGTACGTTGGGTCACGCCGCGGTTCATCGTCGCAGCAAGCGTGCGCAACGTGTTCGGCGATCCTTCGCGCGTGACCGACGAGCTCGTCGATCGCTTCTACGACATGGCCCTCCGCGAGGGCAACCGCGGCGCCCTCGTCGAGCGCTTTCGTCAGAGCGCCGCTGGCGCCAACGCCCACGCGATCCCGACGATCCGCACGCCCACGTTGATCGTGTGGGGCGAGCGCGACAGGCTCATCCCCCTCGCGCGCGGGCAGCAATTTCACAGGGAGATCGCGGGATCGACCCTCGTGGTGCTCCCGGGTCTCGGCCACGTCCCCCAAGAAGAGAGCCCCTCGCAGAGCCTCGCGCCCGTGCGCGCGTGGATCGACGCGCTCCGCTGAGCGCACACGCACATCAATTCAACACGGCTCAGCGCATCATCGCGGGCAGGACCTCCCACTCGCCCATCATCCCGAGGTCGCCGTGCTCGGAGATGTGGCAGTGGTACATCCAGCGACCGGGGTTCTCGAAGTACGTGAGGACCGTGACCGTCCCGCGTCCGCGCACGAGCACGACGTCCTTGAGCCCCGGCTCGTCGACGACAGGAAATCCGTCTCGCTCGACCACTTGAAAGAACTGCCCGTGCAAGTGAAACGGATGCTCGGGGCTCACGTTGGCCGACACCGTGATTCGCACCGGTTGTCCCTGCACGAATCGCTCGTCGGGCTCGTACATCCCGCCGTCCGCGGGCGGCCCGTGGTGGCCGACGCCCGTCCTTCCGTTGATCGTGAACTGCACTCCCGCATCGGTGTTGGCGCCCGAGAGAAGCAGCGTTCGCTCTGTCGCCGACGCGGGCTCGATCGAGGGAAGCGTGACGCGCGGCGCTGTGTACTCGATGCGAGAAACAACGGCGCCTTCGTAGCGGAGCTGCGCCAGCGAAAAGAGCTGCTCGTCCACCGTTCCGTCCGCGCGAAACACAGGAACGTTGTTGACGAGCTCGAGCACCGGCGCCCCTCCGTCGTCGTCGCCCGCAGCGTCCGCGCGCACCGCGAGGTCGTACCGCTGCCCCGCGGCGACCTCGAGCTCGTGAAACTCGTACGGCGTGGGGATCAATCCTCCGTCCGTCCCGATCACGAGCGCCGATCCGCCGCGAACGCGCACGTACATCGTCCGCGCGTTGGCCGCGTTGATGATCCTCCATCGCTCGAGCGCGCCGCGCTGCGTGCTCCCCGCGACCGCGCGCGACGACCCGTTGACGAGCAGGACGTTGCCCGTGCGCCCTCGGCCGATGTCCGGGCCGCTCGTGTTGAACGCGCCGATCTGTCCGTCGCTCCCCAGGCGAACGTCGTCGAGCACGAAGAGCCGCTCACGATCGAACCGCGGGGGATTTCGCTCGTGAACCACCAGCGGCGCGTAGAGCCCTCGCTCGATCTGCTGCGTCGAGTCCGAGTGCGCGTGGTACCAGTACGTCCCCGGATCGGGCACGACGAACTCGTAGCGAAACGTCGTCCCCGGCAAAAACGGGTGCATCAACCGCGGGGACCCGTCCATCTGATCGGTGATCCGCAGCCCGTGCCAGTGCACGATCGTCGGCGCGAGCAGCGAGTTCTTGAAGTGCACGATCACGCGATCGCCGACGCGCGCTTGAATCAATGGGCCTGGAACGCGCCCCTCGTACGCCCACACCCTCGTCATCACGCCCGGCCGTAGCTCGACCTCCGACGAGCGCGCCTCGAGGTCCACCTCGACCACCCGCGGGTCCGGGTTGTGGTCTTCGAGCGGCGTGAATCCCTCGATCGTAGGAATCGGCCCCGCAGGGACCTCGCCGTCCGCGACGACGTCCGACCCGTCCCCCGCCGCGCCGTCCCCGCTCGGCTGCGACGGCGAACACGCGCCCGCGAGCGACATTTGAATCACGGCGCACAAAATCAATCTACGCATCGACATCACAGTCCTTCAATCCTCTTCGTACGGCCCGAATCGCTCGCGAAGGTACGCGATCAGCGCCGCGGCTTCCTCATCGGTCATCGGGACGGGCGGCATGTCGTCCTCGCCGGTCGCGAAGAGCCGCCGCAGGTCTCGGTCGCTCTCTCCGCGAACCTCGCGGCTGATCGCGGGCCCGCGCGGCGAGACGCCCTCGCCATGGGGTCCGTGGCACGTCGCGCACAACCGCGTGTAGAGCGCCGCGCCGTCGAGCATCGGACCATCGCTGGCCAAAGCGCCGCTGTCGCTCGCAGCGTCCGTCGGCGGTGCGTCGTGCGTCCGCGCGTCCGCGACGAGCGCGTCCGGCGTGCTCGTCCTCGCGTCGACCGAGGCATCGCCGCGCGGGTCGGTCGGGTCGCAGAGGCACAGCTCCCACCGCGCGCCCTCGTCGCTGCAACGCTGCGCGCCGATCCGCGCCCCAGGACACACGCACGGCTGCGTCGACCCCGGAACACACACGAAATTCGCCGGCGCCGCACAGGCGCAACCCACGCTCGCCCACAGCGCGAGCGCCAGGGTCCTCCATCGCTTCGCTTGCATCGGGTACGAGCCATCACATAAATGATAATCAAAATCAATATTGATATTGACCCATCGTCTCGTGCGTCGTATCGACGTTCTATGAAAACGATTCGCAAGATCGTTTTTGTGTCTCCTCGGTAGAAACCAGCACGGAGGTTCGACTTGTCCCGCTACACAGGTCCTCGCGTTCGCGTCGCCCGCGCGCTCGGCTGCGACCTTCCTGGGCTCACGACCAACACGATCGAGAAGCGCCCCATGCGCCCCGGTCAGCACGGCGCAGCCAAACAAAAACTCTCGGACTACGGCCTTCGCCTCCGCGAGAAGCAGAAGCTCCGCTTCAACTACGGCCTCGGCGAAAAGGCGCTGCGAAACCTCGTCGTTCAAGCCCGCACCGGCTCTGAAAACACCGGCGAAAAGCTCATCGAACTGCTCGAGCGCCGCCTCGACAACGTCGTGTTTCGCGCGGGCTTCGCCGCGACGATCCCCGCCGCGCGACAGCTCGTGACCCACGGGCACGTGCGGCTCAACGGACGACGCGTGACGTTTCCAGCGCTGCGCGTCGTCGTCGGCGACGTCGTGAGCATCGCCGACAAGAGCCGCGACAACCCACACATTCAATCCGCGCTCACCGGCTGCGCCCACCGGCCCGATTGGCTCGTGTTCGACGAGACGACCAAGCGCGCGCGCGTCGCCGGGACGCCCCCTCCGACGAGCGCGCTGCTGCTGGTCGACCTTCGCCTCGTCGTCGAGTTCTACGCCAATCGACTGTGAGCTGGCCGCCATGGAGCACACACAATCAACCATCGTCGCGCGCCCCATCGTGATTCGCCGGGGCTTGGCGCGCTTGCGGACGGACGCCGACGAAGTCTCCCTGCCTCGACCGCACGACCCCGACGACCGCGTCCTCGTCGCCTCCCTCGGCGACTGGGAGCTACGCGACTTCGCCGACGGAAGCCGCTTCGCCGCGTTCTTCGCGCGGCACGGGCTCGCCCACCGGCAACTCTATCTTCGCTCAGCGCCGCTCTCGATCCTCACGCCCTCGGCGCTCACCGGCGGCGCGTTCGAGCTCTGCGCGAGCGATGGACGCGCGCGGTTTCGGGACGAGCCCGCGCTGCGCGCGTTCGTCGCGCGTCACTTCGAGGCCGCGCTTCCCGCGACGATCTCGCTCCGAGCCGCAGGTCGGTGGCGATGATCCCCGCCCGCCGCGAAGAGCCCCCTGACGCCGTGGTCCTCTTGCCGATCAGCGGCGCATCGATCGCGAGCTTCGTCGCGTGCACGACCTTCGCTCCGACCCTCGGCCTGTCGGTCACCCAAATGGTGCTCTTGTCCAGCGCGTCGTTCGCCGTGTACGCCGCGGCGCTCTGGCGCGCCTCGAAGCCGAGCGGCACTACACACACACAATCAAACAAGCTGTCAATCTAGAGGCTAGGCGCCGTGTCTGGGTCGGGGTACACCCAGCGGTACGGCGCGAGGGTGTCTCGCTCGCGAGCGAGGTCCACGCTGGGATCGACGAGCCTCCGCGAGCGACGACGATGCAACGACGCCCACGCGTCGGCGTACACCTGCGCGTCGCGAACGCCCCGCGCCGCAAACTCGTCTCGCAGGATGTGCGCCGCCGCGAGGATCATGTCGGGCGTCCCCGCGATCACCCGCGCCTGCGTCGGCGAGAGAAACTCCCCCGGCAACACGGTCCACTCGCGCCCGGTCGCCGGCTCGCGCACACGAAATCGAACGTCGCCCGCCTTCTCCATCACCATCACGCGCCAACCGAAGCGAAACCCCTGCTCGGTCCACCGCGCGTCGCCGGGGTACGCGTAGACGCGCAGCGGCAGCAGCGCTTGAACCGTGAAATACCCCGCGATCACAGCGGTCGCGAGGCGCGACGGGAGCGCCCCCTCTCCGCGCGACGGCGCGGGGGCGCGCGATCGCATCCAACGCTCGGGCCAGCGCGGATCGAAGAACACCGTCGTCACGCCGACCATCACCCACGGAAACACGCCGATGTTGAAGAGCATCCCCGTGATCGCATGAAAGCTGATCACCGCGAGGTACGCCGGGACCCGCGTCCGTCGGGCGAGCAACAGAAACGGGATCGTCAGGTCGAACACGGCGCCCGACCAGCTCATCGCGTACGCGGCAAGCGGCGTCGTGAGCCACGGACCGACGAGCGGGAGCTCGGCGCGCGCCGTGAGCCACGTGCGCAGGGGCTCGGCCCGAACGAGCCAGTCGACCTCGAGCTTCGCGACGCCCGCGAAGAAGTACACGAGCCCGATCTGCGCCTGCGGAATCCACAGCATCCACCGCGGAATCTCTGCGCGCGCGAGCCGAGGGCGCCGCCGCGCGTCGAGCGAGAGCCGCGCGCTCACGGGCAGACACGCGAGCATCACCGCGAAGAGCGTCACGAAGTAATAGTGGTTGAGGTAGTTGCTTCGATCGAGCAGCTCGATCCACGTGAAGCAGAGCGCGTACACGCACAGCGCGGCCCTCGCCCACGCGCCGAACACGACGGCGAGCGACGAGGCCAACATGGCGCCGAAGAGCGCGTAGAGCCCCTGGCTCGACGGCCTCGGAAGCCACTCGAAGCCCCAGTACGCGATGAGGTGCGTCGGGCGGACGTAGAGCGCATCGACCCACCCGCGCGACAGAAACCGCAGCGAGGACCCGAAGCACACGAGGCCGAAGATCACGCGCAGCGCGGCGAGCGACGCAGCGCTCACCGGTTCGCGCGCGAGCGCGCGAAGGCGCGCGACGCGGGGCTCAGTCTCCATCGCCGTCCGTAAACGTCACGGTCACGCCGAGCGCGGCGGAGATGTCGGTTTGCACCGCGCGACGCCACTCGCGAATCGCGTCCGCCGCCGCCTGAACGAGCGCGGCGTGCTGCACGACCGCGACGCGAAGCGTGGTTGGGATGCGATCGATCGCGGCGAACGCGTCGTCGGCCCTCGCGCGAACGATGGGATCGAAGCCCGAGATCCGCGCGAGGACCAAGTCCCGTAGCCCAATTCCCGATCGAGCGCCGAGGCGACCGAGGTAGACCGCGTCGACGCCCTCGAGCCGCGCGCGCGCGTCGGCGATGGAGTTGTCGCTGAATGGAGATTCAGCGCGGTCGGGCTGCGGCGTTCCACCGCTGCTCGCGCCGAGCGGAACGCTGAAGCGCATGAGCGCGGTCTCGAGCGCGTTGATGAGCTGGTTGACGAGCAGGTCAACCGCCGCGCGCGTCGTCGCAAACGCGGCGCTCCCGCGACCTGCGCGCTCGAGCTCGCCCGCGTAGTCGCCCGTCGCGCGGCTCCAGGCCGCGGAGAACTGCGTCGCGCGCTGCGACGAGAGCTCCGCCGCCGAACGGACGAGCGCCCGCCGTCGCGCGGCGTCTGCGCCCATCGTGCACGCCGCGAGCGTCGCCGCTTCGTCCGCGGCGAAGAGCAGGTACTCGATCGCGGGCATCCCGCGTTGATTGGCGCCCACGATTTCGAGATCCGTCGCGCTGATCGGCGTCGTGGCCGCGAGCAGCCGCTCGATCGCCGCGCCGCTCGACGGATACCAATCGATGATCGAGCGAAGCCCGAGCGACTCGAAGGGCCCCGCGCTGAACGCCTGCGCGCGCGCGAGCGGGACGCGAGCGCTCCTCCACGCCGCACGCCCCGCAGCGAGCGTCTCTCGCGTCGGCTCGGTCGCGAACGCCGTGGCCGCCGTCGCGAGCGCGCGCTGCGTCGCATCGACCTCCGCCGCGAGCGGAACGAGCACGTTGTCCGCGATCGCTCCGAGCATCGCGTTGCGATCGAACGTGTCCTGTTGGAGCGCCGAGCATCGCGCCGCGAGGGGCGCCGTCGCACCCAACGCGAGCAGGCTTCGTCGAGAGAGAGTCTTCATCGCAGGGCTCACAGCGAGTTGACGAACGCGAGCAAGTCTTGTCGCTGACCAGCGGTCATCGAGCGAAATACCTGGGCAGAAGCCTCGGCCTCGCCCCCGTGCCACAGGATCGCCTCGGTGACATTTCGAGCGCGTCCGTCGTGAAGAAAATTCGTGTGTCGATTGACGCGCTCGACGAGCCCGAGGCCCCACAGCGGCGCCGTTCGCCACTCGCGGCCCGACGCCTCGTAGTCGGGCCGTCCGTCCGCGAGCCCCTCGCCCATGTCGTGCACGAGGAGGTCTGTGTACGGGTGAATCGTCTGCCTCGCGAGGATCGCGAGCGGCGCTCGGTCCCCCGTGCGCAGCGTGGGGACGTGGCACGCGACGCAACGGGCCCGCTCGAAGAGCGCTGCGCCGCGGAGCACCGACGGGTCGTCGACGTCGCGGCGCCCTGGAACGGCCAGCGCGCGCGCGTACAAGACGACAGCGTCGAGCTTGCTGTCGTCGATCTCCGGCGCGCCGCCGCTCGCGCTCGCGCGGCACTGATGTTGATTCAATGGACAGTTTTCAAGAGCGAACAGCGACGACGTGATCCCGATGTCCCCCAAGAAGGCGCCCGCGGTCTGTTGAACGAGGTCGGGCTGATTGGCCTTCCAGCCGAAGCGGCCGAGCGTCGGGCGCTGGGCGCGGACGTTCCACACGGTGTTGGCGCGGCCCGAGATGCCGTCGCCGTCGCGATCCATGGGGTCCGCCATCGCCGCGATGTCGGGCTCGGGGACCGCTTCGAGCAGCCCGAGCCCCACCATCGACGGCGCGACGCGCGCGGACACCATCGTGCCTTCGGCCATCGGCCCGAACGCGAGCGACACGAAGCGCACCGACGGGACGCGGAGGCTCACGATCGTTCCGTCCGCGAGGGTCTCGGCGCGCTCGGTGTATGCGATCACCGCGCGCCCCTCGGACGGCACGCTCGAGATCGCTCGATGATTGAACTGTCCTCCGTAGTTGGGCTCGTCGCGAGGTCCGCCGTGACCGTCGTCGCCAGCGACGGAGAAGCGCAACAGCAGCCCCTCGAACGGCTCTTCTTCGGACAACGGCGCGCGACCGCGACCGTCTTTGAAGTGACACCCCGAGCACGACGCCACGTTGAAGGTCGGGCCCAGTCCATCGCGCCCCTCGGCGCTCGCTGGCGCCGTCACCCAGTTTTGATTGAAGAAGCTGTTGCCCACGAAGAACGCGTTCTCGAGCGACGGATCGAGCCCCGGCGCGGTCCTCGCGAACGCGTCTCGCGTCGCGTCGAACACCGTGAGCGAACCACCCGATCGATCAGACGAAATCCAGTCTGACCGCGGGTCATGTGCACACTGTACGGACACGATGAGGCAGAGCCCCGACGCCCACCGAACGCGACTCGACGCGGTCATCACACGTCCACGGTGATCGACAGGCCGAGCAGCGCCGCGGCTTCGACGATCGAGCGCCCGTTGCGTCGATGCGCCTCGATCGCGCCGCGAATCGCGGTCCGCCCGGGCGTCGTGTCCGCGCCCAAGATCGCTTGATCGAACGGCGCGGGAATCGCCCTCGCCTTGTCCACGCCTTCTTGGATCTCTGCCGTGATCCGCGCCGCGAGCGCGGGATCTCTCGCGCGAACGAGGTCGTCGAGGCCGGGACCGTCCGTCGCTCCGTAGCGGCCGAGCCACACGTTTTGAATGCCGATCGCGTTCTGGACGATGTCCGCGTGCGTGTTGTCGCTGAAGCACGAGTGCTCGTCCTCTTGATCGCGCTCCTCGTACGCGACGGACATGCGCTCGCCCGAGAGCTCGGTGCCCGCGAGCGCGCCGATCCCGCGGAGCATGTTGCGCAGCGCGACGTTGTGATCCCCCGCGATCCACTGCGCGGCGTACGAGCCCGAGCTCGACACGTTCCATTGATCGCGCACGGACGTCAGGTCTTCGACGAGCTGATCGGTGATCTCTGTGAGGTACTGCCTGCGTCGCTCGACGTTTCCGCCGGTGCCCGCCGCGCCCGTGACGAAGTCCGTGTGCGGTCGATCGCCCGGCCCGGCGGCCGATGAATCCTGCCCCCACAGCAAGAACTCGATCGCGTGCCAGCCCGTCGCGATGTTCGTCTCGCCGCCGCGCTCGTTGAGCATCACGAGCCCCGCGCGCGTGATCGTCGGCAGCGTCGCCGCGTTCTGAATGATCCCGGTCGAGGGCATCCCCGCGACGTAGTCCACGTAGTTCTCGTCCATCGGCCACGCGTTGATCTGCCCCTCGACGCCGCTCGACTCGTGGTCGATCGGGCCGCCATAGAAGCGAAACGCCTCGGTTTGCCCGTACGAGACGCGCGCCGTGATCCACGCCTGTCGCGCCGACGCGAGCGTCTCTCGCGACGGCGCCGCGAGCATCGCGCGAATGGCGGTCCTCATCGCCTCCGCCGTCGTCACGCTCTCGCCGTAGTTCGCCGCGACCACCGCGACGTACCCGCGAACCACCGGCGCCGCCTCCTCCGCAGTGGCCGCGCGCGACGCTGACGCCTGCGGTCCACAGCCGCTGGCGACGGACACGACGAGGGCGCACGCGACGGCCTTGGCGCGCATCCACCGGACAAAAGACAGCTCATTTCGCTTGTTCGACACGACTCGACTCCTTGCCTGAAACCGAATATCGATTTCGATACTCGTTATCATTTGCATTTGCAAGCACCTCCCTTCGACTTCGTCTCGCGCTCGCGCATGATCCCGAGCGCAGCGGTCCACCCATGTCTCGCGCGCACACGAACACGGCGGCTCGAGCGCTCGTCGCGTCGCTCTCGATCGCGGTCGTCGCGTGCGCGCCGCCGTTGCAGACCGTGCGCGAGGATCGAACGGACCTCCCCGTGCCCTCGCTCACGCCCGAGCAACTCACGCGCTTTCGACGCGGTGACGAGCTCTTCGAGCGGCCGTTTCGCGCGAGTCAGGGCCTCGGCCCCGTCTACGTCCGCAGCGCGTGCGCGAGCTGCCACGAGGGCGACGGCCGCGGCCCCGGAGCGGTCGAACGCATGGTGGTCCTCACGCCCGAGGGAGCGATCGCGCGCGATCAACACACGCTCCTGCCGTACGGCTCCGTCGCGCGACCCGAGTTCGTCGCGCCCGCGACGCGCGGCGTCCTCGCGCCCGACGATCCGAGCGTGTTTCGATCGCTCCGCGTCGGCCCCGCGGTGTTCGGCCGCGGGTACATCGAGGCCGTCGACGAGCGCGAGCTCGAGCGCGTCGCCCGCGAACAGTCGCAGCGCGCAGGGCCCGTGCGCGGAAGGGTCCCGCGGCTCGGCGACGGACGCGTCGGACGCTTCGGCGTCAAAGCGAGGATCGCCACGCTCCGCGAGTTCGTCGCCGACGCGCTGCGCGGAGACATGGGCCTCACGAGCTCCGTGTTCGCGACAGAGGTCACGAACCCCGAAGGCATCACCGACGATCAGCGGGTCGGCATCGACGTCGACGACGAGCAGCTCGACGCGCTCGCGCTCTACGTCGCCGCCATCGATTTGCCCCGAAGAGAAGCGCCCTCACCGATCGGAGCGTCGCTCTTCGAGCGCGCCCGGTGCGCCGACTGCCACACGCCCTCGCTCGCGACGCGAACCGACTATCCCCTCGCCGCCCTCGCGGGCCGCGCCGCGAACCTCTACACGGACCTGCTCCTGCACGACATGGGAGACGCCCTCGCGGACCACGTCGCTGAGGGCGCCGCGGGCGGGCGCGACTGGCGCACAGCTCCGCTCATCGGACTGCGATTTCACAGGTCGCTCATGCACGACGGCCACGCGCGAACGGTGGCCGAGGCGATCTCGGCGCACGAGGGCGCCCGGTCCGAGGCCAACGAGTCGGTCGCGGCGTATCGAGCGCTCTCGGCGGACGAGCAGCGATCGCTCGAGCGCTTCGTCCTCGGCTTGTAACAAGAAAAGACACCCATGTTTTCGAATCGATCCCTCGCCCCCTCCGCTGCGCTCGTCGCGATGTCCTTCGCGATCGCCGGCTGCGCGAGCCCGCAAGAGGTCGCGACGCAGCGCACGAAGGACGCGATCGCACGAGAGCTCGCCACGCTCACGAGCGCCGCCCGAGCCCTCCGCGACGCGACGCCCGCGCCGGACCCCGACGGCTGGAGCCACACAGCAGACGCGCAGTCGATCGAGAACATGCGCGCCGCGTGGAGGCGCACGCGCGTCGCGTACGAGCGCGTGGAGGGAGCGGTCGCGATCTTGTTTCCCGAGACCGACGTCTCGATCGACGAGCGGTTCGACGCGTTCGTCACCGAGCGCGCGGACAGAAATCTCTTCGACGGCGAAGGCGTCACGGGCATGCACGCGATCGAGCGGATCCTCTGGGCAGACAGCACGCCCGAGCGCGTTCGGACCTTCGAGCAAGGGCTCCCCACCATGCCCGAGCCCGGGCGCACGCCGCGCGACGCGACCGAGGCCACACAATTTCGAGACGAGCTCGTCGGACGCCTCGTGCGCGACTGCGAAGCGATGGAGCGCCAGTTTCGCCCCCTCGCCCTCGACAACGCGACGGCGTTTCGAGGCGTCATCGGCTCGCTCGAAGAGCAGCTCGAGAAGATCGACAAGGCCGCCACGAGCGAAGAAGAGTCCCGCTACGCGCAGTTCACGCTGGCGGACATGCGGGCCAACCTCGACGGGGGTGTGACCACGTTCGAGGCCTTCGTTCCGTGGCTCGAGAGCGTCGGCGAGCGAGCGCTCGTCACACAAATTCGAGCGAAGTTCACCGCGATCGACGCCGCGTATCGAGCGCACGCAGGGGACGGCATCCCCGCGGTTCCAGTCGGGTACAACCCAGAGGCCCCGAGCGCCGAGCACACAGCCACGCCCTACGGCCAACTGCGCGCGATGCTCGTCGCGGAGTCCGACCCGATGCGCAGAGACTCGCTCGTATCTCTCATGCGTCGCGCCGCGACGGCGATGCAGATCCCCGAACTCCGTCGCTGAACCCGACATCGACATGTACGAACTCGCAAGACTAGACGGCGCGTCGCGCTGCTTTCGATGCTCGGCTGCGTTGGCGCCGAACACCATCATCGTTCGAGCCAACAGACCCGTGCTCGGGAGCACGCCTCCGGCCACGGTCGCGTTCGACTATCACCCCGCGTGCGCGATCGACGTCGACGTCGAGTGGACCCGGACGTGTTTGCGCGCATCGACCCTCGAGTTCGCAGAGCGCGCCGCGCTCGAAAAGCTCGCCGATCACCGCATCGCCGCGAAGACCGCCGCGAACCTCGGGCCGCGCGCGAGGGCGAAATTCGGCGCTGTCGAGCCCGTCGAGCCCGCGAGAGACCCAACGGGTCGACCTCGCGTACGAGTGCTCCTGACCGGCAACAACGCCTCCACCGACGCACGACAGTACCCGGGCGACGAAACGTTCTCCGTCGACGAAGAGCTCCGCGAGCTCGTGCGCGACGGCACCATCGCGTCACCGCTCCGCGAGTACGTGTTCGTAGAACACTTCTCGAGCGCAGCGCTGAAGATCGATCCGTCCCAGCCGCTCGTCGGCGGCGTCGTGATGATGCACACGAGCGTCGCGCCGGCATACGCGTACCGCGCCAAGCTCGCTGACTGGCTCGCGCTCGGACTGCCGCCCCCGATTCTCTGCGTCATCAGCAACGCAGATCGCGCGACGACCGACGCCTACACCGTCAAGCTCCGCGCGATGGTCGAGCAGACGGGATACGCCGCAGACGCGTGCCCCGTGCTCGTCTCCGAAGCGCGAAACAGCGCTCTTTTTCGGGCGATTTCGCTCGCGCTCGACGAGCACACGGCGTCGTCGAGCACGTCCACCGCGGACCCGGGGTCGCGCGCGGCCGAACAACTCGCGCGCGCCGTCGAGCGCGGAGAGCTCGACGTGATCCTCGTGTCGCTCCAGCGCGCCGCGAAGGCCGCGCGTCGCGCGCGGGTCGCCGACAAACAATCCATGGCGCGATCCGCGCAGCGCTGCTTGCTCCAAGAGAAGTCTCGAAGGCCCGCGATCGAGCTGCTCGAGAAGTGCGACGTCGAGCTCGACTGCGCGTCCGTCCTCGACGCGATGCGCGCGCTGCTCGTCCCGCGCTCGCGACCGCTCAACGCGGACTTCGGAGCGCTCGCAGAGCTCTTGGTCTGGCACGACGATCACGGCGCCGCGCTCGACGCGTTCTTGCTCGAAGCGCTGCTCGACACGAAGCCCGACTCCAAGCGCGCCGAAGCGATCGCGGCGCTGCTCGGCCGCTCGTTTCGAAGCACCACTGCGGCCGCGCTGAGGGCCGCGAGCGAGCGCGCGAAGCCTCCCCTCGCCTCGCTGCTCAGCGCCGCGGCAACGGAGGTCGAACGAAGGAGCGCGACGATCGAAGGCTGACCGGAACGGTCACCCTATCGAAGCACCGCCGGGTCGAGGAGCCTGTGCTCGACGAGGTAGCTCCACACGACGTCGGGGACGAGCGCGACGAGCTTCTCGTGCTCGTATGTTCGCCCGCGCTCGCGAACGAGCGACGACGAGATGTTGCTCGTCACGACGTTGTCTTTGAAATACCGGTGGCGAGGGTCGCTCAAGATCGAGCGCTCTTTATCGAACTCGTACCCGAGCCGATGGATCACGTAGATGTCGAGGTTGTCCGCCATCCACTGCGCGCCTCCCCACTCGTGAAAGCTCTGCGCGACGTCCGAGCCCATCACCCACGCGAAGCGATGGTTCGGAAACGCGGGAAACATGAAATCCCGCAGAATAAACGCGGTCTCCTTCGCCTTCGGGTAGATCTCGTCTCCGTGCGCGATCTCGAAGTCGCACACCTTGAGCCTCGGGTACTTCGCGACGGCGCGGCGAACCATCTCGAGCCTGTGCTCCGCAGGCATGAGCTTCTTGCCCCAAGGGTGCTGCCCCGGGAGCACGTACCAGACCTCGTCGACCTCGGTCAGCGCCAGGACCTCGAGGCCGATCGTGAGGTGGGCGTTGGTGATTGGGTTCGCGGACGTTCCGACGAGGGCGATGAGGCGACCGTGCTGACGCGATTCGAGCTTCTTGATTGTGTGTGCGACAACCTCGTCGAGCGAGAGCCCCTCTTCGTTGAGCAGCTGAAGGAGGCTCCACGCGGCGTCGCCCGCCTGGTCGACGAGGTGCGCGCGATCGCGGTGATGCGACAGCTCGGACACCTGTTGCGCGAGGTCCCTCAGGCGCTCGCGCAGCTCGGTGCGCGCGAAGTGCTGATCGTGGCTGCGACGAACGATCCCCTGGAGCTCCTTCGTGTCCATGCGAAGCGAGTGTACGTGAAGGCGCTCTGGGCCGTGACCGCGACCAGCGTCGCGTCCAACGAACGCGCGACCCACCACCAATCCGGAGAATATCCGCGCGAGCGTCGGTATCGGCGCGGTGACAACGGCGGGGCGCACGTTGCGCGCGGCGCAGGGGCGTGTTGCCCTATCCGCGAGCCCACGAGAATCAGCGCGAGAATCTCGGCTCGCGCGGCTCGAGGGTCCGCGACGAGTCGAAGACACCCCAAAGGGGACACCCGCGATGAACAAGCGATCATGCTCGGTTCGAACACGATTCACCCGCGAGCAGCGCGCGCGCACGCGTGTTGTGTGCGCGCTGTCGGTCGCGGCGCTCGCGCTCGATGCACCCGCGCAACGACGGGACTCCACGCCGTCCATCGTCACGTTCGACGGGGCGCAAGACGGCGCGCGCTCGACGGTGCTCGTGCGCTTCACTGGAAGCGATCGCGCCCCGCAACGACTCGGCGAAGTCACACACGCTCCCGGCTCGGCGCGACGCGGCGTCGTCGCCCGAGTGCGCGGCCGGTGGAGCGCGTTTGTCGTCGTCGCCGAGCGCCCGCCGCACGCAGGAACGTACGACAGCGCCCTCTACCGCGTCGATGCGCGCGGCGCCGCGCGGCTCGTCGGAGGGATCGCGAACGCGTCGACGCCGATCGTCACCGAGGCGGGCGACGTGGTCGTCGAGCGCGGCGTCGCTGGCGTGACGCCGACGGCGCGCGGCCCGTTGCGAGAGGACGCGCTCGAGATCGCCGCTGTCGACTCGGAGACCGGCGCGCTTCGAACCGCGCTTCGACGACGAGGGCAGCTCGCGTTTGTCGGGACAGCGCTCCGCGGGCACGAGGTCCTCGTGTACACCGTCGATGGCCCCTCGAGCGCGCTCGTCTCGCTCGACGTCGCGACGGGAGCGACGCGGCCGATCATCGCGAATCTCCAGGGAATCGCCCGCGATTTCAGCTACGACCGCGCGCGCGATACCGTGGTGTTCGCGCGAGGAACCGCCGAAGGGTACGAGCTCGCCACGGTCGCGGCGTCGGGCGCTTCGGCGAGCGCGACCCCGGTGTTTCGCACGCAGAGCGAGCACTTGATGCCGCTCTCGATCGGCTCGGGTCGCGTGGTCCTCGATTCGCCCGACGGGCGCGGGCTCGCGGTGTTCGACCCGCGCGGCGCGATACGAGCGCTGTCTCCGCTCGGGAGCGGGATCGATCGACCGCGCGCGGTGAGCGGAGACTGGGTCGCGTTCGAGCATCGGGCCACGCGCGCCGCGACGACCGCGCACGGCCTTCACCATTGCGCGCACGGAACAACGGTCTCGACGACGATCGAAAGCGGGACCGACTCTGTGATCCTCGGTCTGATTCCGGCGGGGGAGTCGCTATGAACCGCGCGCCGATCGCGGTCGCGGCGCTGCTCGCGACGATCTCGTTCGCGGACGTGGCTCGCGCGCAGTGCGCCGCGCAGCCCGCGGGGTGTCGCCAAGCGCGCGTCGCTGGGACCAACCCCGATCGCGCAGAAATCGGGCGAAACATCGAGCAGATCGCCGTCGGCCCCGCGCGCTACGGCGCCCTCGGATGGAACTTCTCGGGCACCGCCAGCGGCACGATCAGCTCGGGTCCCGGCGTGTGCACCGGCGGAACGAGCCCGCGCGTCCCCGCCCACTCACCGTGCCCTTTGCTGAAGGCCATCTTCGCGATCGAAGACTCTTGGCGTCAGTTCGATTCGACAAACTGCACGTTGGTGTCCTTCGACTGCGGCTACGGGATCGGTCAGGTCACGAGCGGAATGCGAACGTCGGACCCGATGCCCGTGTGGGAGCCCGCGCGCGTCGCGTCGAGCCTGACCTACAACGCGTCGGTCGGCCTCGCGATCTTGATGGGCAAATGGCAGGCGTCGCCGTGCATCGGCGGCAACGACCCCGACGTCATCGAAGATTGGTACTTCGCGACGTGGGCGTACAACGGCTGGGTCTACAACAACAACCCGAACAACCCCCGCTTCGACCCGGCGCGCCCACCTTTTCAATCGGGCCTGACGCGAGGCAACTATCCGTATCAAGAGCTCGTGTGGGGCGTGATGCGCACGCCGTACGGCTCGCCCGACAGCCCGTGGTGGCCCGCGGTCGCGGTCTCGTATCCCGTGCGCTCGATGATCGCGAATCCGCCAGGAAACATCGCGCGACCGCTGCCCGAGCACCGCGACACGTGCACGACCACCGCGCCCCCGACCTGCGCGACGCGCTGTTATCTCACCGCCACAGGACGCGCGACGGACAACACGTCCGCGCCCGGATGCGCCGCGGTCGGCGCGTACCACCAGGGAACCGAAGGCGCCGCGCCCTTCTCGTGCTGGCGCTGCCAAGCGATGACGAGCGCGGGCGGACGCATGGCGCAGGGCTGGTACGGAGGCGGGACTCCGTCGCGCTGCGATTCGTCGATCGACACGACGACGCCCATGGACTCGGGCGTGGCGTTCGACTCGGGCGTCGCGCGACCGGACACAGGGGTCGCGCGACCGGACACGAGCGTTGCGTTCGACGCGCCGAGCTCGCCACGAGACACGGGCGTCGCGTTCGACACGAGCGTGAACACAGACGCGCCGAGCCCCCTCGAAGACAGCGCGACGGCTGACTCGACGACGTCGCGCGACGCGCGCTCGACCCGCGACGGGAGCAGCGGAGCCGTCGTCGACGGCGGATGCGGGTGCGTCGTGGCGACGCAAGCGCGCACCGCAGGGCGCGGCGGACTCGCGTTGATGACGGCGGCCGTCGGGCTCGCGATCACGCGAGGGCGTCGTCGCAGAGCACGCGCGGGTCATCGACGCACACACAATCAACGGTAGTCGTCGCCAGCACGCCGAGCGCCGCCGCGACGATTCAAAACGTGAACGCGCCGCTCGGCCGCGTGAAGCAGAGGCCATCGGCGTTCAAGTGCATCATCGCGCGCGACGAAAACGCGACGAACGAGCGCAGGTCGTCGACGCCCGGCGAGCCGTTGGACTCGGCGATCAGCCGCGCTCCGGGCGCGGTGTAGCCCATCGTCTGCCCGCCTCGATCGGGGACAGGGCGCGTCATGCGGTCGACGATGTTGCTCGGAGCGACGCCCATCAAATCATCGAGCGACGAGAGCGCCGGAGCGCCCATCGCGCCTGCGCGCGCGCGCGCCGCGAAGTGATCGAAGCGCGGCGGCGGGTCTTCTACGTTGAGCCGGAGCCAGAACATGTGATCGATGTGAAACGTGATCTGCGCCCGCACAGCGCCGGTCGTGCGCGGCGCGACGCCCGGGGCGCCGTCCGCGCCGTTGTCGGGATTCTGGCAGTTGATGTACTCCGCGGGCGCACCGAAGCCGTAGCGAAAGCGGACCGACGTGGAGTAGTCGGCCTCGGGCGTTCCCGCTGCTGGCGCGCGGCCGCGGTACGTGGCGGTGCCCGACAGGAGCATGGTCCAGCCGCGCGCGATCATGTCGTTGTAGTCCGCGAACTGCTCGCGCGAGAGGTTGACGTTCGTCGCGTCGCCGCGGGCGCGCACGGTCGCGTACGAAAACGCATAGCGAATCATCGGGTCGAGCGGCGCTCCTGCGCCGGTCTGCTGCATCGCAAACAGGGGGATCGCCGTCTCCGAGCCTCCGCCCGCGCCGACGAACGAGCCCATCTTCTTCACGTCGATCGCGAACGCGCGTCGCTCGCGGAGGACCTCGGCGCCGATCGCGCTCTGATTCGCCGGGTTGGTCGACGGCTGATTGAGCCGGATGTCTCCAATCGTCGCGAGGATCTGGTCGAAGCGCACCTCCCAACCATCGACGAAGACGATCTCGCCCATCGCCGGCGTGGCCGTGTACGAGAAGCCCTCTTGCCCGAGCTGCTCGCTCGAGACCGTGACGTGAATCGTCCGCGGAGCGTTGCTCGCAGGCGTAATTCCCGGGTCGAAAGGCTGCTCGAACGCGGGCCCCACCGACGCGTCCGACGGCCCCTGCGCGTCGCCGCTCGCAGCGTCGCCTCCATCTGCGACGGGGCCCGGCGACGCACAACCAACAGCCCCGAGCGCGGCGACCAAGCACACGCCCGCGACGCGCAACACGCCAACCTTCGATCTCATTTGTCTTCTCGAACCTCGTGGGCGCGTCATGCCATGATGCAATCAATATGCAAATGCAAATCAAATACAATTAAGAGCTGCCCCCGTCTTCGCCCTCGTCCGCGGCGCAGCGAAACAGCTCGCGGCGGGCAACGAGCGCATGCACTGAGCAGCCGATCGCACAACGCATCACAAATTCATTTGCAACCGCATTGCAAAAGCATTTGCGATGCACTAACACTTCGCGGCCATGACCGAAGCCGCAACGACGCCCAAGGCGTCACGCCCACTGCCTGTGACCGTGCTCTCGGGGTACCTCGGCGCAGGCAAGACCACGCTGCTCAATCACGTCCTGTCCAACCGCGACGGGTGGAAGGTGGCCGTGATCGTCAACGACATGAGCGAGGTCAACATCGACGCGCAGCTCGTCAAGCAGGGCAGCGCGTCGGTCGAGCGCAAAGAAGCCAAGATGGTCGAGATGACCAACGGCTGCATCTGCTGCACGCTGCGCGAAGACCTGCTCGACGAGGTCGCGCGGCTCGCGACCGAAGGCAAGTTCGACTATTTGCTCATCGAGAGCACGGGCATCGGAGAGCCGATGCCGGTCGCGGCGACGTTCTCGTTTCGCGACGAGAACGGCCGCTCGCTCTCGGACGTCTCGCGCATCGACACGATGGTCACCGTCGTCGACGCGATGAACTTCCTCGCGGACTACTCGAGCGCCGACTACCTCGCGGACCGCGGTCAGACCGCGGGAGAAGAAGACGAGCGCGCCGTCGTCGACCTGCTCGTCGACCAGGTCGAGTTCGCCAACGTGATCGTCGTCAACAAGTGCGACCTCGTGAGCGAAGAAGAGCTCGGCCGACTCGAAGGGATCCTCCACCACTTGAATCCCGACGCCAAGATCGTCCGATCGACCAAGGGCCGCGTCGCGCTCGACGCCATCTTGGACACCAAGGCCTTCGACGAAGAGAAGGCCGCGCAGTCCGCAGGCTGGGCCAAAGAGCTCGCCGGCGAGCACACGCCCGAGACAGAGGCCTACGGGATCAAGAGCTTCGTCTACCGCGCGCGAAGGCCCTTTCACCCCGAGCGCTTTCGCGCGTGGCTCGACAGCGAGTGGGTCGGCGTCGTGCGCTCGAAGGGCTTCTTCTGGCTCGCCTCGCGCATGAACGAGGTCGGATCGTGGTCGCAAGCAGGGCCCGCGGGCACGGTCACGGGAGCTGGATTCTGGTGGGCCGCGGCCCCCAAAGAAGCGTGGCCCGACGACGAGTCGCACCTCCGCGAGATCAACGCCCTCTGGCAAGAGCCCTTCGGCGATCGACGACAAGAGCTCGTGCTGATCGGCGTTCACATGGACGAAGCGGCCCTGCGCGTGTGCTTCGATCGCTGCTTGCTCAGCGACGAAGAGATGTCCGGCGGACCGTCCGCGTGGGAGCGCTTCGAAGACCCGTTCGACGCGTGGCACGGCGGGTCGGAAGAAGACGAGGGCGCGGACGAAGCCGCGTCTTGATTACACACCACACAATCAAATCGAAGCCAGCACCATGAGAGAGATGATCCGCCTCGTGTCCAGCGCGGGCACTGGCTACACGTACTACACGACCAAGAACAAGCGCACGACGACGAACAAGATCGAGCTCATGAAGTACGACCCGGTCGCGAAGAAGCACGTGCTCTTCAGCGAAGCCAAGATGCCCAACCCCAAGAAGAAGTGAGCGGCCATGACGCGCGGCGCGAGCGCTGACAAGCGCATTCCAGTCACGGTGCTCACCGGCTTTCTCGGCGCGGGAAAGACCACCCTGCTCAACCGCATCCTCACGGAGCAGCACGGCCTTCGCATCGCCGTGATCGAGAACGAGTTCGGAGAGATCGGCATCGATCAGGCCCTGGTCATCGACGCAGACGAAGAGGTCTTCGAGATGAACAACGGCTGCATCTGCTGCACCGTGCGGGGCGACTTGATCCGCATCTTGGGCGCGCTCGCGCGGCGACGAGACAAGTTCGATCAAGTGATCGTCGAGACGACGGGGCTCGCGGACCCTGGGCCCGTGGCGCAGACGTTCTTCGTCGACGAAGACGTGAAGGACAAGTATCGGCTCGACGGGATCGTGACGCTCGTCGACGCGCGGCACACGCCGACGCGGCTCGATGACAGCGACGAGGCGCGGCAGCAGATCGCCTTCGCGGACGTCCTCGTGCTCAACAAGCTCGACCTCGTGAGCGACGCCGAAGCCGACGCCCTCGAGCGACGCGTCCGCGGGATGAACGCCATCGCGCGGCTCGTTCGCGCCACAAACGCGAAGGTCCCGCTCGACCAGGTCCTCGAGATCGGCGGCTTCGATCTCTCTCGGGCGCTCGAGCGAAAGCCCGCGTTCTTGGAGCCCGAGTATCCCTTCGAGTGGGGCGGCGTGTTTTCGCTCGACGCGGGAGAGCACACGCTCTCGCTCTCGAGCGGGCCCGATCCGACAGCGTCCGTGCTCGTGCGCCGCGAGCCCCACGAAGCGAGCGACGCGAGCCTGCGCGCCGCGGCCGAAGAGCACTTTCGCGCGTTCGTTCGCGACGCCGAAGTGCTCGCCCCGGGTCGAACGATCGCGCCCGAAGGCCCGTCGGTCGCGCTCGACCTGCGCTCCGAAGGCCGCCACCGATGGACGCTCTCGGTCCCCGAGCGCGGCCTCTACACGGTCTTCTTCGAGCACACGCCCGAGGAGTTCGCCCTCGCGGTCACCGATGCGCGCGACACGGTCCTCGAGCCCGTCGCGACGCACGCCTTCGCCGCCACGCACGAGCACAGCGATCGCGTCTCGTCCGTGGGCCTGCGCAGCGAGAGGCCCGTCGACGAGCGCAAGCTCGACGCGTGGATCGGCAAGCTCCTTCGCGAAAAGGGCGTCGACCTCTTTCGCACCAAGGGCATCCTCGCGCTCGACGGGCGCGACGAGCGCTACGTGATCCAGGGCGTTCACATGCTGGTCGACGGCCGAAGCGACCGCCCGTGGGGCGACGAGCCTCGCGTGTCCGAGCTCGTGTTCATCGGGCGAGACCTCGATCGCTCGGCGCTCGAAGCGGGGTGGCGCTCGTGTCTAGCGTAGAGCCCCGCGCGAGCCAGTTCGAGCGCCCAGCGCGATGGAAGTTCGACGCCGGTGACTACGTCGCCGCGATGTCCGTAGACCCCCGCGACGAGCTCGTCGCGATCGCCACGAGCGCGGGCGCGGTCCACGTCGTTCGCCTCGCCGACGGAGCGCGGCTCTGGACGCGAGAGCTCTTCTCGCTCGGCGCGCACGGCGTCGACTGGAGCCCCGACGGAGCGACGCTCCTCGCGTGCGGCCAAGACCGCTTCGCCGCGGTGCTCTCGCGCGATTCTGGCGACCATGTATTCAAGTTGGACGGCGGCGGCCCTTGGGTCGAGCACGCCAAGCACGCGCCCCACGGGCGCACGATCGCGATCGCCGCGGGAAAGATCGTGCGGTTCTTTCACCGCGACGGCGCGCCGCTGCTCGAGACGCCCCGGCAAGCGAGCACGATCACCGCGATCGAGTGGAGGCCCGACGGCAACGAGCTCGCGACCGCGTGCTACGGCGGCGTTCACTTCTGGACGCCCTCGCGGGGGATCAGCGCCCGGCAATTTCTTTGGAAGGGCTCGCTGCTCAGCCTCGCGTGGAGCCCCGACACCAAGGTCATCGCCGCCGCGAGCCAAGACTGCTCGGTGCACTTCTGGCGCACCGTCAACGGGCGCGACTCGCAGATGACGGGCTACCCGTTCAAGCCCCTCGCGCTCGCGTGGGACGCAAAGAGCTCGATGCTCGCCACGAGCGGCGACAAGACCGCGCTCGTCTGGGACTTCGCGGGAAAGGGCCCCGAAGGCACAGCGCCCATCGAACTCGAAGCCCACCGCGCGCTCATCACCAAAGTGGCGTTTCACAAGTCGCGCTCGATCCTCGCGACCGTGAGCGAAGACGCCTCGCTCCTGCTCTGGGAGCCGCGCCGCACCCAGCGCCCGGTCGCGTTCGGCTTCGTCGATGGAGTGGCCTCCGCCCTCGCCTGGACGCGCTCGACCGGCGTCCTCGTCGGCGACGACAGCGGCGCGGTCGCGTGCTTCGACGCCCAGTAGTCAGCAGCCATCGGGGGACGAAGCGCATCAATCGCAATAGAATTGCATTTACATATCAACCGCGATAACCACGGACGCATGCGTCAGCGCAGAGTCACCGATCGACAGTTCGCGCCGGGGTTGGCCGCTCCCGCGCCGCCACGCTCCAGCGCGACGCCGCGCTGCCCGGTGGGCGAAAAGCTCTTCGCGATTCGCAACGACAAGATCAACGTCGTGCACCTCGAGCGCCCGCTCGACGCAGCGCTGTCCTCCGAGCTCGACCGCGCGACGCGCGAGGGCCCGTTTCGCAACGAGCACTTCTTCGACAGCGCCCCCGCGGGTCACGCGAAGCTCGACGCGTTCGTCGAAGCGTCTCTCGCTGCGTGCGCGCCCGACGCGCGATCGTTCGTCGCCGAAGACACGCTTCGCTGGGCGCGCGCGTTCGCGACGCTCCTCGAGCAGCGACACGTGAAGGTCACGCTCGCGTCGGTGTGGAGCGACTCTTGCCGAAAGTTTCACGCGGACTTCGTCGCGCTCCGCATGCTGTGCACCTACGTCGGCGACGGAACCGACTACGTCTCCGACGAGCACGTCGACCGCGAGATCGACGCGGACCCCGAGGACATCGAGGCCTGCAACCGCGAGCTCGTTCGTGATCCCGGCGCGGTCCATCGCTGCGCGACCGGAGACATCCTCGTGCTCAAGGGCGAGACCTTCGCCGGCAACCGAGGGTACGGCGCGATCCATCGCTCGCCGCCGATCGAGCACAAGCGGGCCCGAAGGCTCGTGCTCACGATCGACGAGCTCAACCCGATGCTCGGAGAGCACGTTCACTGACCGAGGGTCAGCGCTCGATTTGCAGCTCGCTCCACGTACGACACGCGTCAGCCCGAGCTGATTGCACCGCGTGCGTCAACGAACGGACGACGAACCGTCGTGACTGACGGAGTTCGAGTCGAAGTGGTTCGAGTTCGTCCAAGCAGCGCAGATCGGCGCGAGCTCGATGCCCGAGGACGACGTCATCGTGCTCGACGCGGCCAGAAACAACCGACGCCAAGCGACGCGAAACGCCGCAACCTTCACCACGTTTGGACGCGTCGTTGGGAAGCAGGCTGCCCATCGAGCCCGAGTCCTGGCTGCTCACCGCCCGACGATTGCGGTGGTTGCTGCTCTGGGACCGCGATTGGAAAGGTTGCGAGCAAGCTCTCACTGAGATCGACCCACATCTTCGCGAGGGCGTCTTCGGTCGCGCGCCCCGCACCGCCGACCTCGTTCCACACCACCGTCGAGAGCACTTCGCCGCGCGCGCTTGCGACGACGTCACCGTCAGGATTCCTTACGCGAGCCATGTAGCGGACGCGAGCGCGAGCGGCGACGACGAAGGTCGTAAACGACCGCATCACGGCGATCGTCGACGGTACGAAGTCGAGCTCACACGAGTAGATCGACAAGACATACCGAGGTGCGCCGCGAGTCGCGAAGGACGTTGCCGGGCCAGCCCAGAATCCTGCAGCAATCGAGTCACGAAACGAACTCACCGGGACTTCGGTGATTCCGTTGTTTTCGGGCACTCGAAACTCGTCAGCGACCAACCTCGACACGTCGAGGCTGAGCATCACGCGCCGCCGTGGGATCGTCACCATCGGCTGAGGATTGAGCCGCCCGACGGCTTGCATCTCGGGCGTTACGCATTGCGAGAGCAAGCCAACCCACACGACCAGCGCGAGCGCGCGACATCGTCTTCCCAGCCCAACTGTCATGTCAGTTCCATAGTTACACCGCGCGGCAGTACCGCGTCTACGCTGAGACGACGCGTGATCGGAGTCGGTTCAGCTGAGTCAACGAACCACACTGCCCGAACAGCGATAACGCTCGCCTTGGTGGAGGCGGACAGAGCGATCGGTCCAAAGCACGTTCACTGACCGAGGGTCAGCGCTCGATTTGCAGCTCGCTCCACGATCCGTCGTAGCGAGAGAGCGCGAGCACGCGCGGCGCGATGGCCTCGACCACGGCCTCGATCGCGCGCCTCGCCTCGGGCAGCGCCGCCGCGCCCGCCCACAGCTCGCACGCCACGGTCACGACCTCCCCCGTCGCGCGCAGCGCACACTGGTCGAAGAGCACGCCGAGCGCGTCGGGCCTGCTCTCTTCGCCGTCGCCCACCGCGCCGCGCAGCCACAGACAGTGAAAATCGCGGCACGGCTCGGGGCGCTCGTCGTAGATCCCGCAGCCCGAGCGCCGCACGTGATCGCACGCGCGCCGCGCGGGCTTCGCCAACACGGGGATCGCCATCACCGTGCAACACGCCGCGCACTCGCCGCACGTACGGCCCTCCAGCGCGCCTGGCACACGCAGTCTACTTTCGTGAACAAACGTCATGGGGTGCACCTTCCCCTACGATGCGCCATTGCGTGCCATCGATGCGGCGTGCGTAGCATTGCTGCTGCAGCGAGGTGTGGCATGAGTCGGTTTTCGAGCATGGGATTTTGGTGCTTGGTGGCAGGACTTTCGTCCGGTTGCGGAGCGACGTCGTCACCCGCGGACGTCTCGACGCAGGATCGCGCGGTGGACGACCGTCCGCCGATCGATGATCGCACCAACGACACGGCGGTCGTCGACGTCGCGGACCCTCCGCTCGACGCGACGAGCGACACCGGAGTGGCCACTGACACGGGCGTCGCGAGGGACTCGGGCGTACCCGAAGCGTCCGTCGCGCACCTCGCGCGCGTGACGTGCGCGACGCCACCGCCGATGGGCGCCGTGCGCCCTCCCCCGTTGCCGACGTACATGGGCGGCGCGAGCTGCCCGATGCTCGCGCCCGGGATGAACACGATCGCGTCCGGAGGCGGGATGCGGCGGTTCATCCTGGTGGTTCCCACGGGATACGACCCGATGCGACCGGCGCCGCTGGTGTTCATCTGGCACTGGCTCGGAGGGTCGGCGAGCTCGGTCGTCAACAACGCGATGGTGCAGCCGATCGCCGACGCGCTCGGCGTGATCGTGGCGATCCCCGAGAAGAAGGCGGACCTCGCGATTCGCATTCCGATCGTCAACCGCGACTTCGACCCCGCGTGGCCGTACTTGAATACACACACACCGGCGCGGGTCGAAGAAGAAGCGCGGTTCTTCGACGACATGATCGCGTGCGTGAATCGCCAATACCCCGTCAACGCTGATTGCATCTCGTCCGCGGGCGTGTCGGCGGGCGCCCTGTGGACCTCGCAGCTCGTGCAGATCCGAAGCGAGCGCCTCGCGTCGGTGATCATTTTGTCCGGCGGAATCGGGCCCGCGACGAGCACGGGCTTCATCGACGCGCGCGGGTGGACGGCGCCGCCGCGCGCGGTTCCGACGCTGCTCGCGTGGGGCGGGCCGATCGATCAGTGTGGGCTGAATTTCAACACCGCGTCGCGGAGCCTCGGCGCGCGGCTGCGCACGGCCGGGGCGTTCGTCGAAGAGTGCGTGCACAACTGCGGACACACGGTTCCGCCGGTGGACGACCCCGTCGCGGGCCTCCGCGTGCTGCTGCGATTCGCCGTCGATCACCCGTACTGGCTCTCGCGCGGCGAGTCGCCGTACTTGCACGACGGACTCCCGATGGGCACGCCCACCTGGTGCGGGATCGGCGTCGGAAGCGCCGTCGCTCGCACGGGAATGTGCCCGAGCGCGTTCATGAGCTGCCCCGTCCCCGCGCTGTAGTTCGCGACTCAATCCGTCGTGTCGTCGGGATCTTCGGGCGGGTCGTCGAGGTGCGCGAGCGCTGCACGAAACGCGTCGAAGCACTCGCGCAGCGCCGCGCGCGGCTCTTCTCCGTCCGACGGGTACGCCAGCGCAAGTTCGGGGTCTGCGGCCATCGCGACGTCGATCAAGAACAACCAGACGTCCTCGACGTTGTCTGGCACGATCTCTCGCGCCCCCGTCGCGTACTCGTGCACCGCGACGAGGTCGTACGAAGCACCGCGCTCGATCGCAGGCGAACCATCGAACTGCCTGACGAACAACGCGACGTGCTCGAATCGATGAAAGCTCGGAACGACGCGCTTGCCCTTGTGCTCGGTCGCGTACACCCCCGACTCGGAGTGCTCGGCGAGGAGGCCCCAACAGTCGTCGTCGAGTATGTAGTACATCGCGTACCAGCGGTCCTTCGGGTCCATCCGCGCGGACGATACGCCCGATCTTCGTGGCTCGTCGGCCCGCAGTCAGAGCGACGAATCGCGGTACGCTCTCGAGCACCGATGTTCGACTCGATCGTTCGCGCTGTGTTCGGCTCGCGCGGAGCCGTGCTCCTCTACACCCCCTCGCTCGTCGTGCAGCCCGGCGCGACGATCCCGGTGCACGTCCGCTTCGAGGCGCTCGAGGTCGCGCGCGAAGTCGCGTTTCTGCGGCTCCATTTGCACATGACCGTACACCAGTGGACGCAGGGGCCCGCGGGGCCGACGATCCAGCCGCAGACGCGCGACGTGCTCCCGCCCATCGTGCTCACCGAGAAGTTCGTCGTCGCTGCCGGTGCAGTGCAGGACTTCACGACGACGATCACGATCCCGCACGGGGTGTATCCGTCCGTGCCAGGGCAGATCGACTACGCGCTGTGGGCCGTGGCGCCCGTCGCGGGACAGACGATCGACTCTGCGCAGCACTTGCCGCTCACGATCGTTGGTTCGTCGGCGAGCGTTCCGTTTGCGCCCGTGCAAGGAGCGATGCCGCCAGCGCCCCCCGCGCCGATCGGCCCGATGGGCGCACCGTTTCCGCCGCCGATGCAGAGCGCGTACGGGCCCGTCGCGATGGGCGCGCCCCTTCCGCCGATTCCGTTCGCGCAGCCGTCGTCACCGTCGCCCGCGCCGCCGGCAGCGCCTGCTGCGCCGCCAGCTCCTGCGGCAGCGGCGCCCTTCGCGCCCGGCGACGACGTCGAGGCCCGCGCGCCCGATCAATCGTGGCAACCCGCGATGATCGTCGAATCCCGCGGCCCCGTCCTGCTCGTCCAGTGGAACGACGGGCGACCCGCGACGTGGGTCCGCGCCGATCAGGTTCGCCACAAGCCCGCGCCGGTCGCCGAAGAGCCGAAGGGCGAGCGCGAAAACGAGCCCAAGTAATCAAGACAGCGTCACGCCGCGCCCCACCATCGCGCGAGCAACCCGCGCGCGAGGACGAGCCCCACCGCGAGGCTGAGCGCGCTCGCGACGAGCAAGATCCCGCGGTAGACGCGCGCCGAACGCGCCGCGGCGCCGCGCAGTCCGACGCTGAGCGCCACGGTCATCGCGCTCATGCCGGTGATCGTTCCGACCGCGAAGAGCGCCAAGAAGAGCATCGTCGCGCCGCGCCCTCCCGTCGCGCTCGCCGCGAGCAGCGCCGTGGCGGCCGTTCCAGCGAGGCCGTGGACGGCACCGACGCCGAAGGCGCCCCACGCCGCGCGCCCGAGCCGCGGATGGTCTCGCTGCGTGACGAGCGCGCCGCGCGACGCGCGAACGAGCCCGAGAAGCCCCAGCCCGATGAGCATCGCGCACACGAGGACCTCGCCGATCCCCTCGAGCCGCTGCACCCAGCTCCGCTGGAACACGATCAGCGCCGCGCCCGCAGCCAACAGCGTCGCCGAGTGTCCAGCGCCCCAGAGCGCTCCCACCCGCATCGCGCCGAGCAATCGCTGCTCGCGGCGGAGCAACGTCGCCACCGCCGCGACGTGATCCGCGTCCATCGCGTGCCGCAACCCGAGCGCGAACCCCATGCCCATCGCCATCGCGAAGCTCATGGAGGGACTCTAACGCAACTTTGTTGCAATTGCATTTCATATGCTAAAGCATCCGTATCGTGACGACTTCCACCCGCCCGCGACGCGTTCGCATTCGACCGACGATCGATCACGGCTCGGGCTGCGACTGCCCTGCGCACACGCCCGGCGCGCGTTCGGAGTCCGAGCCCGAGGGGCGGTGGGCGGCGGTGCTTCCCTTGCTCGCGTGCCTCGTGTGCCCGGCGTGCCTGAGCCTCTACGCCAAGGTGTTCGCCGCGTTCGGCGTCGGCGTGGCCCTCTCCGAGCGCACACACGGATTCATCTTGGCGCTGGCGCTCCTCGGCTCGCTCGCCGCGAGCGCTTGGCGCGCCTCGAAGAGCCGTTCGCTTCGGGGCCTCGCGATCACGGTCGCGGGCTCGATCGCCGTGGTCGCAGGCCACGTCGCCGACGCGCACTGGCTCGAGTGGCTCGGCGTGATCGTGCTGCTCGCGAGCGGCCTGGCCGAGCGACGCGCCGCGAGGCTCGCGCGAAGCCACGCGCGATGAACCATCGTTTATCCCGAACTCACCATCACATCTTTTCGACAAAACCTACCAACCACCGCGCGGGGCATCACAACTCTCGTGGATCGCGACGGCGCTCGGCGCGATCGAGGAGGACACGAATCGATGCCCCAACGCTCTCTGGCCCACCGACTCTCGCTCGCTTCGACAGCGCTGCTGCTGCTCTGCTCGTCGTGCATCATCGGTCGACCTCGCTGGCAAGCGACGTGGAACGACCCCTGGCACAACGGCTGGCTCGACCCCGGACAACCGGTCGCAGCGCAAGCTCCGCCCGCCGCCGTGCAAGTCCAGGGCGGCCCCGTCGGTGTTGGCGGCGCTGGGCAAGTGTGGGTCGACGGGCACTACGAGTGGATCGACCAGCGCTACACGTGGGTCGACGGACACTGGGCGAACCCGCCGCAGCCGGGCTGGGAGTGGCAGCAGCCCGCGTGGCACAACGGTCGATGGCACCGAGGCTTCTGGCACGCGCGCAACGCGCAGATCGACCCCGTCTACACGCAGCACCACGGCGCGTGGAACCCCGGTTGGCACGGCAACGCCCACGCGACGCCCGTCGCGCACCCGGTCACGCTCGAGACCGCGCAACCGGTCGCGCAGCCCGTGGCGACGCCCGTCGGCGGATCGGTCACGTTCGGCGCGTCGGTGAGCGGCGGTGTGGGCGCCGTGGCGACGCCCGTACGATGATCAGTCAGAGATCGGCTCGGTGGTACGCTCGCTTCACAAGCGTTCGCGACCATGAGCAAGTACTCCAAGAACCACGGCTCGACCCCTCAGTACGGACACGGTGACGCGGGGCACACCGACCCGGCAGACCTCGCCAACGACGTCGCCGCGATCCGCGACCAGTCCTCGGATTTGCTGCAGCGATTGTCGTTTTCGACAGCGCTCGACGCGCTCAATCAACGGCACGCCAAGCTGCAACAAATCGAAGACGAGCTCCGTCGACTGCGCTCGCGCAACTTCGTGTTCTGGCCGAACCTCGAGCAGCAGCTCGGGCAAGCGAAGCAGCTCGCCAGCCGGGCGATGACCGACTCGCGCAACGAAGCGCAGCGCGCGTCGCAGCAGCTCCGCGGCGCGATCGATCAGCTCGCGCGCAACGCCTCGAGCCTCGCCTCGCGCGGCCGCGTGTCGGACAACCAGGTCGACAACCTCGCGGCCGAGCGCGACCGCGTCGAGTCGCAGATCGCCGCCGTCGAGCAGCGAATCGAGGCGCTCACCGAGCCGTTTACGAAGCTCGTCGACACCGTCGCGCAAGGCGTCGCGGGCTCGCACTGGACCATGGACCAGTTCGATCAAGCGTGCTTTCGACCGCGCGCCGAAGAGCATCCCCTCGCCGTCGCCGCAGCGCACTGGGAAGACTGCCCCCAGGGCGCGTGCGATGGAATGCTCTACATCACCGACCTCGTCCTCCGCTTCGAGCGCACCGCGGGGCAGCGCTCGCTCGCGTTCGAGCGCGCGATGGGGCACATCGGATCGAGCGACGACTCCGAGCGCGGGTGGATCATGAAGGACGAGGTGCTCACGCTCTCGTTTCACCCGTCGAGCGGCGCGCCTCAGCGCGCGACGCTGGTCATGAAGTCCGCGGACTCGAAGTCGATCGACGACTTCATCGAGCGCGCGCGGTCGGGGCAGCTCGTCGCGTGGATGGTGCCGCGGCAGCAGCAAGCGAACGTTCCGATCGCGGACACGGCCAAGACGCCCGTGCGGTGGCCAAACGAGTGCGACCACTGCGGAGCCACGATCGCCGCGCCCGTCCGCGGGCAGATGGAGGTCGTGTGCGCGTACTGCAAGAAGCGCTACCCCGTCGAGTTCGCGTGAACAACGTCGCTTGACAGCGAGTTCGGCGACCGTTCACAAACTGAATGTGACGCGCTCGCTTCGACCATCCTTCGCGCTCTTGCTCACCACGCTGCTCTCCGCGGCGTGCTCGCCGCCCGTGCAGAGCCTTCCGGACGCCGAACCTCCGACGGACGCGGCGACGATGGACACAGGTCCACGCGACGTCGTGCGCCCGCCGACGGACGCGATGGTCGCTGTTCCCGACGTCGCCGAGACGCCGCTGCCGGACTTCGCGCTCGCCGATCAGAACAGCGCGTCGTCCACGAGCGGAATGCAGATTTCGCTCAGCGCCCAGCGCGGTCGCATCAGCGCTTGGTACTTCGCCACGAGCTCGTGTCACTTCTGCGTCGAGCAAGTCACGCAGCTCCAACGCATGCAAGCCGAGCTCGACCGAGCGTCTCCGCGAAGGCCCGTGAAGCTCTTCGTCATCGCCGACCTCGACAGCGACGGCGCGACCGCAGCGTTCACGATGGGCAACTCGCTCCCGGTGCTTCAAGACAACCGCGTGGCCAACGTCCAGAGCAACTGGATGGCAGCGATCCGCGACGTGGTCGTCGTCGACGACGAAGGCACGCGCCGCCTCGTGTACAACCTCACGACGCGCTCGCTCACGGACAGCACCTTCTACGACGACCTGAAGGCCAGACTCCTCGCGCTCTCCAACCGCTGACCGCGGGTCAGAGCATCAACTGAGCCTGCAATCGCAGCTGGTGGTTGCCTTCGTCGAAGCGCGAACGCCCCGCGTAGAACGCCTGATCGCGAAACAAGTAGAAGTAGTCGAGCTGCAGCTTCACCGAGTGCTCGAGCCAGTAGTAGCTCAGCACCGCGCCGAGCTCGTGGGTCTCGTGAAACGAAGGGTCGCGCACATCCACGGTCGCGCCCATCGTCGGGGTCGGCAGCGCCTGCGCTCCGAAGGCCGCGCGATCGAGGCCGATGGGCGTCACTTGCGAGTAGCGCGCGCCGAACTCGAGGTGCGACGGCAGCTGATACGCCGCCTGCAACATCACGCCGAACGCCGAGCGCGAGAACTCTGTGCGGGCGACGCCGTTGACCATGCCCGTGGACCACGGTCGATCGGCGACGCGCAGGATCGCCTCGGTTTGCAGCGAAAATCCTGCCCATTTGAACATCACGTCCGCCGTCGCGCTCGCGTAGTCGAAGCGCCCGAGCGTGTACGTAGCCCCGAGCGTGCTGAGCGCTCGGCGCGAGCGAACGTTGTACGCGCCCGCGAGCCCGATCGACAGCCGCGGGCCGCCGCGCTTGTGATCGCCCTCGACGTCCATGTCCTCGAAGCGCCCGAGCGGCTGAATCTGCACGCGCGCGACGTAGAGCAACCCCGAGTCGAGCGTCGGTCGATTGCGTCCGTCGCCGCCGAACACGCCGACCATGTAGCCGAGTCGATGTCCGAAGAGCTCGTCCGAGCGAAACTGCACGCCGAGGTCGCGGTCGAGGTTGAGCTCGGCGTTGGTCCCCGAGCGGTCGACGAACTGCAGCGAGCCCGAGGAGATCACGCGCTGTCGCGAGAAGGGGACCTTCATCTGCCCCGCGCGAATCGCGAAGTACCGGTGCGGCGTCCACGTGAGGTACGCGTCTCGAAGCGGGATGAGCAGGTCGCTCTCCATGTCGAGCGGCGAGACGCCGAGCTGGATGTAGTACTGCAGCGCGCGGGTGTACGCGTTGCCCTGCATCACGATGCGCGCGCGCCGAAGGTTGAACTCCGCGCGCAACGGATCGGTCAACGGATCGGGCGTCGCAGCCGGGCTCGCGAGGCGCGCCATCGACAGGTCGAGCGTCCCGCGCACTTGAATTCGTGCGCGCAGCGTGAGCGAGAACCGCTCGTCTGGCGTCCGCAGCGTGTAGCCGCGGCCGAAGGCCCCCGTGAGCTCGAGCCCGCCGCTCGAGCGCGCGTTGACCGCGAGCGGCCCGTGCGCGGGCTCACCGGCGCCCGACGCAGGGCTCTGCGCCGACGAGCCTGCGTTTGTCGCGCTCGGAGGCGCGTCGAGCGGCGCCGATTGCGCGCCAGCCGTACGCCCATGGAGCACCGACAGAACCACGAGCGAAGCAATCCCGACCGAGCGTGACGACCGCATGGCGAACCTCTCGGGCCGCGACGGTTACGCCAGAATCAAGTGACAGAACGGAAACACACAGTGACAATCCTGAAACACACACAAAGCTACTGCAAAATCACTTGCAGAACCGACGTGTCCGCAGAGAGCCGGCTCAGGTCACGCGTGACGCGTGCGAGTACACCGTGCAGCGCCCGTCCCGAACGAAGCCGACGAGGGTCTGCCCGAAGCGCTCGGCCGCGCGGATCGCGAGCGACGAAGGGGCGGACACCGCGCACAAGAGCGGAACGCCGGCCATCGCGGCCTTCTGCACGAGCTCGAAGCTGATCCTTCCGGACACCATCATCACCGACTCGACGAGCGGCGCTCGGCCCGCGAGAACGCTGCGTCCGATCACCTTGTCCATCGCGTTGTGGCGGCCGACGTCCTCGCGCACGAGCTCGAGCTCGCCGTCGCGCCGAAAGAGCGCGCACGCATGGAGCCCTCCCGTCGCGTCGAACTGCTTCTGCGCCGCGCGCAGCGCGGAGGGCAGCTCGGCGACGATCGAGCGCGAGATCGACCAACGCTCGGTGATCGGCGTGACCGCGCGCTCGACTTGATCGATCGAGGCCTTTCCACACACGCCGCAGGACGAGGTCGCGAAGAAGTTTCGCTGCAGTAGGCTCGGGTCGAACGCGCGATCGAGGCGGACGGTCACGACGTTGTTCACGCCCTCGGCGATCGAGAGCTCGCGCACCGCGGGCCGCGCGAGGTCGTCGCGCCCGTCGATGAGCCCCTCGGTGAAGAGAAATCCAACCGCGAGCTCGTCCTCGTGGCCGGGCGTTCGCATCGTGACCGCGACGCGCGTCGGCTCGCGCTCGCCCTTGGCGTGCACGCGGATCTCGAGCGGCTCTTCGACGCTCACGCGCTCGTCGCTCGCGTCGTCCTGCGCGGGCTCGACGCGAAGCACCCTGGCCCGCACGCGCTCGATCGGAGCATCTGCCATCGCTCCCAACGCTACTCCGAATTCGCGACGTCACTGCGGGAAGTCACCGCGCAACGAGGGCACCTTCGCGCAGATCCCGCGCGCCATCGATCGAACCCGTCGCGTGACGTTTGAGCATAGAAATTCGTCGACGTACGAGCGATGATCCGCGCGCCATGATCGACGCAAACGCAGTGCTCGAGCGGCCGGTCCGCACGTTCATGATCAACGCTGTCACCGCGCTGACCCCAGAGACGAGCCTCGACGCCGCGGCCAAGCTCTTTCACGAGCAGCGCATCACGGGCGCGCCCGTCGTCGACGCCGAGTGCCGATGCGTCGGAGTGCTCTCGCAGACCGACCTCCTCGTGCGCAAGGACCGACGCAGCCCGCGCGCGGGCACCGCGAAATACCTGCTTGTTTTGCACGGCGAACCCACGCTCGAAGATCACGTGCTCGACACCGACGCCGGCGCGACGGGCGTCGTCGCCGACGTGATGACGCACGCTCCGATCGGGATCCCGAGCGACACCACGCTGCGACTCGCGATCGAGCGCATGGTTCACCACGGCGTTCACCGGCTCATGGTCATCGACGACGGAAAGCTCCACGGCGTCATCACCTCCATGGACGTCCTTCGCGTGCTCGCGCCGCCGCACCCCCCGCGAGACGTCGATGGGTTCTGACGGGTCGTCACGGTGATCGACCGCACACGGCTCCGACGGTGGTCTCGCGCGCTCCCGTGGCTCGCCGCGGCGATCGTCGGCTGCCAACGTCCGCCCGAGCCCGCAGCGTCCGTTCGCCCCGAGCGCAGCGACGCCGATACGCGCGCAGACAGCCAGGCGAGCGACGCGGCCGAGACCGCAGCGATCCCTGTGATTCTGCCGGCAGACGTCGCAGACCTCGAGCTCGACGGAGCGGTCGAAGCGCGCCCCGCAGAGCGCCGCGACGAGGGCGCGCGGGCCGCGAGAGAGTTGATTACGTGGGTGCGGCCGTGCCTCGGGTCCATCGCCGCGGGCGCGACGGTCCGAGCGACGGTGGCGTTCGAGGGCAACGCGTTCGCGAGAGCCACGGTGACGATCGCCTCCACGGAGGCCCGCTCCGCGATCGCGCCCATCGAAGCCTGCGCGCAACACGCGGCGTCCGCGCTCAGCATCGGCCCGCGAGCGCTGCGAGGCGCCGCTGAATTGACTGCAAATTACCGCGTCGTTCGCCGACCCGTCGGCGCGTTGAACGACCCCGCCCGCCGCTGCGAGCGCGACCAAGACTGTCGCCTCACCGTGGGGACGTGCGCCGGCCCCGCGCCCGTTCACTACCTGCACGCGACGATGCGCGGCTCGATCAACGCGCGCGCCCTCGCCGAGCGCCAGTGCCCGCAAGCCAACGTCACGCCCTCGCAACCGCGCTGCGAGCAGGGCCTGTGCGTCGCCGCGGCGCTGCCCGAGCCCGCGTGGCGCTCGTGCACACGAACGCAAGAGTGCGTGACGCTCGTCGGCGCTTCGGGCTCGATCGGCGCGATCGGCGCGTTCACCGCGGTCAACCGCGAGAGCGTCGCGCGGGCGACGCGCCTGTGGCCCGAGGCTCGCGTCGCGCGTCCGGCGGATCGACCGCCGGTCGTGAGCTGCGAGCAGCGCTTCTGCGCGCTAGGGTGGGTTCCTCCCGATCGCGAAGCGATCATTCCACGGCCGATGCGCTGAGCACATCTTTTCAACACCGACTCTGATCGCAGCCCCGCTGCGGACCCCCATGAACAACCTGCTGCGATTCCTCGACCTCGTCCGCCGCGACCTCCGCGCCGACGACACGCGCGTCGAAATCGGCGGTCGCGAGCCGGACCCCGCGGAGCCGACGTGCGTCGCGGCGCCCATCGCCGAAGAGCAACGCATCGTCGTGACGTGGGAGAAGCCGCTCAGCCTCGATGAGCGATCGCACGCGCGCGAGCGGTTGCTCGCGTTGATCGACTCGTTTGCGCCCAGCGTGAGCAAAGACGAGACGCCTGCGCTCAGGCTCGTCTCGTCCACCTCGAGCGCCGCGGCCCTCGACGAGTCGCTGGGCCTCCTCGCGCGAAGAGCGCGCGCGGAAGAAGCGATCGTGATGGACCACGGGTCGCCCGAGGTGTGGGGGAGCTCGGAGGTTCCCCGGGACGCGCTGACGGTGGACGACGCGATCGCGCTCTCGCGCACCGCCGCGGGCCTCGCGGCGCTCGGAGAGTCGCTCTCGGACCTCGTGGCACTCGATGACAACGCCGTACGCGCGCGGCTCGAAGCGCGCGGCGTCGATCGCCTCGCAGAGCACACGCACGCGCGCGCCGTCTCGTGGGCCCGATCGCTCGGCGCACGGGCGAGCGAGTCCATTCGCCTCCGCGCAGCCCGCGCGATCGCGGCCACGCGCGCGATGGAGCACGGCGCCCCGCCGCCGGACGACCTCTGGATGATGGTCCGCCCGTTCGCCAACATCTACCGCTTGGTCCTGCTCTTCGACGCGCAGCCGTCGGCCCTCCACGTCGAGGCGGCGCTCTTGAAGATGCTCCCGCACATCGAGCGGCTGGTGCTCTCTTTGCCGCCGCGCGATCCGATCACCCGCGGCGCAAAGGTCACTCCGCTGCGAAGACTGCGCCCGGTGTGAGCTACGCTCGGTCGCCGTGACAGAGACCTCTCGACGCGCAAGGCTCGCGGATCGCTCGCTCTTCTCGACGCTCGCGTACGACGCGTACCTCAATCACGCGGGGATCTCTCCGCCCTCGTCCGCGGTCGTCGCGGCGGTGCGCGAGGTGGTCGACGACTACGCAGCCCGCGGGTTCGCCGCGTGGCCGACGCACAACGAGCGGCGCGCGAAGCTCCGACAGCGCATCGCCTCGCTCATCGGCGCCTCGAGCGACGACGTCGGATTCACGACCAACACGACGAGCGGCGTCGTGCAGGTCGCGATGTCCTTACCGTGGAAGCCGGGCGACCGAGTGCTGTTGTTTCGCGGGGAATTTCCCTCGAACGTGACGCCGTGGCTGCAGGCGGCGAAGACGTTCGGCCTCGAGGTGCGCTGGCTCGACCTCGACGCCTTCGCGCGGAGTCACGAAGAGGGACTCGCGCTCTACGAACGCGCGCTCGCCGAGGGCCCGGCGCGGCTCGTCGCCGTGAGCGCCGTGCAGTTTCAGACGGGCCTCCGCATGCCCCTTCGCGCGATGGCCGAGGTCGCACACAAATTCGAAGCCGAGCTCTTCGTCGACGCAGTGCAAGCGTGCGGGGCGGTCCCCGTCGATGTGCGCGAGGGACGCGTCGACTACCTCGCGTGCGGCTCGCACAAGTGGCTCATGGGAACAGAAGGCGCCGGCTTTCTCTACGTCGATCCCGCGCGCGTCTCGTCGCTCGTCCCGCGGTTGGCGGGGTGGCTCTCGCACGAAGAGCCCGTGCGCTTTCTGCTCGAGGGCGCGGGACACCTTCGCTACGACCGCCCCATTCGTCCGCGCGCGGATTTCATCGAAGGCGGAAACGTCCCCACCACCGCGTTCGCAGCGCTCGACGCGTCGCTCGGGCTCATCGAAGAGCTCGGCGTCGAAGCGATCTACGCGCACGTCCAGCGCTACCTCGACGCGCTCGAGCCCGCCCTCGTCGAGCGTGGATTTCGCAGTGCTCGCAGCGCGTTTGCTGAAGGGCGCTCGGGCTCGTTGTGCTTGCTTCCGCCAGAGGGACGCGCGCTCGAGCCGCTGCACCGCGCGCTCGTTCGCGAGCGAATCGGCTGCGCGATGCCCGACGGTCACCTGCGCTTCTCGCCCCACTGGCCCAATCACACAGACGAGCTGCCCACGGTGATCGCGGCGCTCGATCGCGCGCTCCGCGCGTAACGTCGGAGGACCGCCAGCATGACCGACAACAAGGCACAGCCGATCTTCTCGATCCGCAACGTGAAGAAGTCCTTCGGCGACAGCCGCGTGCTGAAGGGCGTGAGCTTCGACGTGTTTCCCCAGGAGATTCTCGCGGTGCTGGGGCCGTCGGGCTGCGGCAAGTCCATCTTGCTCAAGATGATGATCGGCCTCATCGAGCCGGACTCGGGCGAGATCCTCTTCGAGGGAAAGCGCGTGAGCGACATGACCCTCCCCGAGAAGACCGAGCTGCGCCGGCGCGTCGGGATGGTCTTTCAATATGGAGCCCTCTTCGACTCGATGCCCGTGCGCGACAACGTGAAGTACGGGCTGCGCGAGCACTACGCCAACGCGCTCAGCGAAAAAGAGAAAGAAGACCGCGTCCGCGGGGCCCTCGCCGTCGTAGGCCTCGCGGGCACCGAAGACCTCCTTCCCTCGTCGCTCTCGGGCGGAATGAAAAAACGCGTCGGCGTCGCGCGCACGATCGCGTGTCGCCCCGAAGTCGTTCTCTACGACGAGCCCACGATGGGCTTGGATCCCATCAACACGACGCGCATCGGGCACCTCGTCCGCGCGCTCGCGCGAGAGATGGACATCACGTCCGTGATGGTCACGCACGACATGAAGCTCGCGTTCGAAGCGGCCGATCGCATCGTCGTGATCAACGAGGGGCTCGTCGTCGGCGTGGGCCCGCCGTCGTACATCCAGAGCCACACCGATCCGCGCGTAAAGGGCTTCGTCGAGGGGCAAGACCCCGAGTGGACCGAGGAAGACGAGCGGCTCTACGGGGTGTCGTAGCGCGACCCCCACAGCATCGCGAGCTCGACGCTGACCTCGTCGAACGGCGCAGCGCACACAATATCATCACCGCCGAACTGCGCGATCTGCCTCGCCCCCGCGGCGTCCAAACCACGCCACAATTGAACGTCGTCGAAACGAGACAAGCGTCGGCGTGGTTGAAATCAAGTCAAACCGCCACGAATCCATCGAGAAAACTCCGTCGATCGAATGAGTGGCGGTGGAGCGCGAACACTTCGAGCGTTCGCGCGTCGGGGTCGAGCAACCACGCGTGCCGCGCTCCGTACACAGCAAACAACGGCAGCTTCGTCGCGCGGTCGTAGACCTCGGTCGAGGGAGACAGCACCTCGCAGAGCCAATCCGGCACGACTTCGATCGGGTCGTCATCGAGCGAGGGAGCACGCTCGGCGCGCCACCCTGCGATGTCCGGGTTGAGCTTGTCCGGCCCTTCGCCGAGATGCAGCTCGGGCCCGAGCAGAAAGAGCCACCCCGACGGACCCGTGCCGTCGCGACGCAACGGCAGCGCGCGATCGAGCGCAGCGAGCAAGCGACCAATCGCGAACTGATGCGACGCGCGAGGCGCAGGAGCCATGAGCAACGCGCCGTGAATGATCTCCGTGCGCATCCCTGTTGGCGCGCGCTCGCGCATCGCCTCGACGTCGGCGCTGTTGCGCCTCGAGCGTGCGGCGGTCATCGAGCAATGAGGGTAGCACTCACTGCGCAGGGCGATGCGGTCGCCGCGTTTTAGCCCCATTTGGCCGCGCTTGGAGCGCGTTCGCCTACGGTCGTGTCTCCCATGGAGGCCCGACTCATGAACAAGCTCTTCGCCTTCGGCGCGGTCGCGTTGCTCGCGGCAAGCTGCAAGCGAGACACCTCTTCGCGCGATCGAAGCGCCGAGGCTCCCGCGCCGACCACCGTCGCGACGACGCTCCCGCCCATTGCTCCGGTGTCGGCCGAGGCCGCGCAGGCTGCGGTCGCCGCGTCGTACGCGCTGCAGTCGGGCCCGTGGGGCTCGATGTACATCCCGGCGCTGTGGCAGCCGATCGAGAGTTTGCAATCACCGCCCGTGCTCGGGGCGACGCTCACCGCGGCGTTCGGCCATCTCGTCACGCCGAGCCGACGCTCGAGCCTCCAAGCGATCTACCTCTACACGTCGCGACGAACGTCGCCGACCGCGTCGGGACTGTCCGAGCTCTCGAGCGCGCGCGGCCCGTTGGGCTACAGCATGCGCGAAGCGAGCGCGCCGGGCGGCGACGGGTTTCCCGGCTTCGATGTGGGCTGGAGGCGCGTCGAAAACAGCGACGCGCTCGACGCGCGCGGCGGGTGGCTCGCGGCGTTCGCGCGAGGCGACCGCGTGTACTGGATCGTGTGCTACTCGATGACGTTTCCCAGCGGGACCGGCGCGCCGTTGACCTCGTGTGACCGCGCCCTCGACACGTTTCGGCCGCCGCCCGGGGAGTGAAGCGCGGCCGTCGACCGTGCCCGCATCGTCCCAAGGTTGGGACAACTCTCGCCACCCGGTGGCAAGCGCCCTTCAGCACTCGGGCAACCCCACGGACAGGTCGCTCGCGCCCTCGGAGCGCTCGTCGAGCGCTTGTTCGATCACGTGCAACGCGAGCCCGCCGCGCGCGGTCTCTTTGTACTTGTCGCGCATGTCGCGGCCGGTCTCGCGCATCGTTCGGATCACTTTGTCGAGCGAGACGAAGTGTTGTCCGTCGCCGCGTAGGGACATCCGCGCCGCGTGAATCGCCTTGATCGACGCCATCGCGTTGCGCTCGATGCACGGGACCTGCACGAGCCCGCCGATCGGGTCGCACGTGAGTCCCAAGTTGTGCTCCATGGCGATTTCGGCGGCGTTCTCGACTTGCTCGGGCGTCCCGCCCATCACTTCACAGAGGGCGCCGGCGGCCATCGAGCACGCAGAGCCGACCTCTCCTTGGCATCCGACTTCGGCGCCCGAGATCGACGCGTTGACCTTGTAGAGAACGCCGATCGCCGCGGCCGTGAGCAGAAACCGCACGACCCCGTCATCGTTCGCCCCCGGAACGAACCGCGCGTAGTAGTGCAACACCGCGGGAATGATCCCCGCCGCCCCGTTCGTCGGCGCCGTCACAACGCGCCCGCCCGCGGCGTTCTCTTCGTTGACCGCGAGCGCGTAGAGGGTCACCCAATCCAGCGCCGTCAGCGGGTCGCGCAGCCCCGCTTCCGGGGACGCGAGCAACTGTCGATACAAGTCCGCTGCGCGACGCTTCACCTTGAGCCCGCCCGGAAGCACGCCGTCTGTCGCGCACCCGCGCTGCACGCACTGCTGCATCACCGCCCAGATTCGGAGCAGCCCCTCGCGCACCGCGCGCTCGTCGCGGAGCGAGCGCTCGTTTGCGAGCATCACGCCGCTGATCGACAGCTTCGACTCCTCGCATCGCACCAACAGCTCGGCCGCCGATCGAAACGCGAGAGGAACGCCCCCCGCCTCGTCCACCGCCCCTTCTGCGCGCGTGGCCTCGTTCTCGTCCACCACGAAGCCGCCGCCCACCGAGTAGTACGCGCGGGCGAGCACTTCTGCGCCGTCTGCGTCGCGCGCGATCACCTTCATTCCGTTGGGGTGATACGCGAGCGACGCGCGGAGAAACCGCAGGTGCTCTCGCTCGACGAACGCCACCTCGCGCTCGATCTTCGCCGCGCCCTCGTCCCCCTTCAGAACGAGCTTCTGCCCCGCGCGAACCTCGCCGAGCCTCCGCTCGATCGAGTCGACGTCGACCCCTTCGGGCGTCTCTCCCATGAGCCCGAGGAGCACGGCTTTGTCGCTCCCGTGACCGCGCCCCGTCGCGCCGAGGCTCCCATAGAGCTCCGTCTGCACCGACGCGACGCGCGTCATCAACTGCCTTCGCGCGAGGCTGTCGACGAACATCTTCGCCGCGCGCATCGGCCCCACCGTGTGCGAGCTCGAAGGGCCGATGCCGATCTTGAACAGGTCGAAGACGCTGATCGCCATGCTTGATTGCGCGCGAGTGTGCCACGCAACCAGTGCGCTCTGCGCGAAGCAACTGCACAGACATCGACGCGGCGCGCTGCAAGTCTGCGCGCTGCCGAGCGGCGCCGTGGTTGCAAAGAGGTCGAGCCACCCATCCGTTGTCTGCGCGTGAAGGAGCGCCTACGTCCATGAGAGCCTCAGCCACTATGACGCGAACCGTGATCGTGATTCCCCCCGAAGTGACGCTGGACCTCGCGTGGGGACTGATGCAGACGCACCGCATTCGACACTTGCCCGTCGTGCGCTCGGGCGAGCTGCTCGGGATTCTCTCGGACCGCGACGTGCTCTTGCACGCGAGCGTCGGCGGCGATGGCTCGGTGGTGGTTCCCGCGAAGCCCGTCGGCGCCGTGATGACGCCCGCGCCGTTTACGATCACGCCGGACACGTCGGTCGCCACGATCGTTCGACTCTTCACCGAGCGAAAGATCGACGCGGCCCCGGTGATCTCGGACAACGGAAGGCTCATCGGCCTCGTGACGTCGACGGACCTCTTGCTCTTGCTGCTCGATCCGGCGCAAGCGCAGCCGCTCCCGTTCGAGTGGCAGGTGGTCGAGTCGTCCTCCGCCGCGGTCTCTTGAAAGATGGTCACTCAATCATGAGCCACTACGACGAACCCGTGCAGCGCTGGATGCGCTCGCCCGTCCGAACGATCCGCGAGGACAGCTCGCTCTCGGACGCCGACCACATCCTCCGCGAGCACACGCTCTCGAGCCTCGCGGTCATCGACGACGCGGGAAGGCCCCTCGGGGTGATCTCGCGCACGGACCTCCTTCGCGTCGGCCGCGCGAAGAGCGCCTTCGGCCGAAGGGCGCCGCTGCTCGAGCTCCCCGCGCAGCCGGTGTCCTCCGTGATGACGCGCGGGATGCTCTCGGTCGCGCCCGACGCCTCGCTCGCCGACGCCGCCACCATCATGGTCTCGCAGCACGTCCATCGCGTGTTCGTCGTGCAAGGCGCGCAGCTCGCGGGCGTGCTCTCGACGCGCGATCTCATGGACGCGGTCGCCGCGCACAAAGAGAAGGCGCCGATCAGCGATTTCATGTCGACCCCCGTGATCTCGGTCTCGTCGATCGAGACCGTCGGACGCGCGACGGATCGACTCGAGGACGCGAAGGTCGCCGGAGTGCTCGTCACCGACGAGCGCGAGTGGCCCGTGGGGCTCTTCACGCAGGTCGAAGCGCTGCAAGCGCGCGAGCTCCCCGCGTCGACGCCAGTCGAAGACGTGATGAACTACGCGCTCTTGTGCATGGACCTCGAGACGCAGCTCCACCGCGCCGCGCGCCACGCGATCGAGACCCGCGCGCGACGCATCGTCGCCGTCCACGACCGTCGCGTGTGCGGCGTGCTCACGGGCATCGACTTCGCCCGCATCGCGTCGCGACGGTAGCGCGCACGATGACCGCGGGTCACCGCTGAATTACTTGGCCGCGGCGCTCTTCGGAGCGAGGCCCGCGAGGCGCGCGATGAGCAGGTCGAGCTGCGCGGCGTTCATCATGCCCGGCTGCGAAAACACGAGCTCTCCGTCCTTCACGGCCATGAGCGTCGGGATGGACTGAATGCGAAACGCCGAGGCAAGCGCTTGCTCTTCGTCCGTGTTGACCTTCACGAACGTGACTTGTGTGTGTTTCTTCGAAGCGGCCTCGAAGATGGGCGAAAACGCGCGACAAGGTCCGCACCAGGGCGCCCAGAAATCGATCAGGACGAGGCCGGGCGAACGGACGATGGACTGAAAGTTCGACTTCGTTCCTTCGGTGATCATGCCGGTGGGAGCCTGCCACGAGGCGATCAGGTTCGGGAGTGCTCGTCGATCCAGCGCTTCATCGCCCGACGCACGTCCTCTTGGAGCGCCTCGGGGACCGCCTCGTCCTTCGCGAGCCTCGCGCACGTCCCGAGCGCGCGCGTCAGCGCCGTGCACGCGCCCTTGCAGCGCGGGCACCCCTCGACGTGCTTCTCCATCGCAGCGCAGTCCGCGGTCGTGAGCTCGCCCTCGATCTTTCGAGACAACATCTCGACAGCGTCGGGGCACACGACGCCCGCGGCGTCGCTGCTCGGGAGACGTGCGCCCGGTTCGAGCCACGGCGCGAGCGCCTTTCGAAGCGCGCCCCGCGCGCGATGCAAGCGACTCTTCAACGCGTCGACCGAGAGCCCCACGGCCTCGGCGGCCTCGGGCGCGGTGAGCCCTTCGATGTCTCGAAGCACCAGGACCTCGCGATAGTCCTCGGGCAACGTCTCGAGCACCGCGCGCACGGCCCGCGAGAGCTCGGCGTCCGAGGCGACCGCCTCGGGGCTCTTGTCGTCGCTCGGGCGCTGCTCTGCGTGCTCGTCTTCGACGGGGGGCCTGTTCTTCAGCCCGCGACGACGATGCGAACACGCGGATCGCGCGACGGCGTACGACCACGACGTGAGCGACGAGCGCCCCTCGAACTCGCTCACCTTGCGCGCGATCGTGACCATCGCGTCCTGCACCGCGTCGTCGACGTCGGGGCTGTCCCCGCACAAGCGCCGCGCGAAGCGGTGCAACGTCGGCGCGAGCGTCTCGAGCAAGCGCTCGATCGCAGCGGGGTCGCCTCGCTGCGCGCGGGCGAGGAGATCGGGATCAACGAGAGCACGAGCGTCGGTGTTCATGGAGGCCGCGCCGACCGAGCGGCGCTGACACCGTTGTGCACCAAGTCCGCGGTGATCGCTACAGCGAGCGACCGGCGGCGCGACGGTGCTGTCGAGGGAGGCGCGTTCGCTTCGGGCGGGGCGCTCGCGCCTCGCTCGCGAGGTGGCGCGTTGCGCTCGGGCAACGTGGCGCAGATGCACGGTCATCGAGCAATTTCGCACACAAAACGCCGCTCGCAGACCACGGCCTGGGCCGCGGCACGGCTCTTGGGATGTCTCTCGCCGCACTCGAACGAAAGAGAGAACGGCAATGAACGGATTGGATCGACGAATCGTTTGGATGGGACTCGCTGCTTCGGCCCTCGCGGCGTGCGGAGCGCCAACAGGCAACAACATGCCCGACACCGGCATGAACCGTCCCGACGCGGCGACGATGTCTCGCCCCGACACGCGCAGCACGCGCCCCGTCCAGACCGTCGAGAACCCCGGCGAGCCCGAGCCAGCGACGGAAGACCTCCCTGCGGACGAAGCCGCCGCCGGTGGCATTGGCGAGGGAACCGACACCATCGGCGCGTGCCACATCACGAGCCCGATGGGCCTCGATGCGCGGCTGTGCGTCGACTACAACGAGGGCTACGACGCGGAGTCCGCGGGCGCGCACTGCCGCGAACAAGGCGGGATCTTCAACGCGATGCAGGGCTGCGACCGCAGCAACTCGCGGCTCGTGAGCACGTGCTCGCTCACCGCCGCCATGAAATCTCGCGTCGTGTACGCGTACCGGATCCCCGAGACGCGCTCGATGCCGAACCCGCCCACCGTCGACGCCGACGCCGTCACGATGTGGTGCATGGCCCAAATGGGAACGCCTCCCGCCATGGAGCCCCCGCGCAACACCGGCCGCTGCCAGTACCGTACGTCGGACAACTTCCTCTCGATCAACAACATCGAAGCGTGCGTCGCGTACGACGAGGGGTTCAGCGAGGCCGACGCGCAAATGGACTGCGCGGGTCGCACGACGACCTCGGGCGCGTTCGCCGAGCGCAACTGCGGGACGCCGAGCGCCGCGAACCCCGCGTGCCGCTTCACCGAAGGAGCCCGCACGTGGTCGGTCTTCTATCGCTGGCCCTATCGCTCGACGACGCCGTGGGACACCGGGGCGTGCGCGTCGGACACGAGCCGATGCTTCCAACGCGACTGCGCCGCGGCCGGCGGGACGTTCGTCACGTCGGAGTGAGCCATGCGCACATGGATTCAACCCACACGCAGATCGCCTGGCCTCGCTCGGCGTCGCGCGCGCGTCTCGGTCGCGCTGCTCGGCGCGTCGCTCGCGGCGTGCGGCCCTGCAGTGAACGCCGCAGCTGACGGCGCTCCGTCGAGCGACAGCAGCATGGGTCCCTTTCCTCTCGGCGACGACCCCTGCATGGGCGTGAGCGAGCAGGGCGCGTGCGCCGCGGACGGGAGGCTCGAGTACTGCAACGTTCCGACGGACGTCGACGAAGACGAGAGCGTCCCTGTCGAAGTCGTTCGAGCGGCGTGCGGCGCCGGTGAGCGATGCGCGGTCAACGCGGGGTTCGCCGAGTGCGTGCCCTCGGGAGAGTGTCGCGATCGCGACTCGCGCTGCAACGGCGCGGCGCTCCAGCGATGCAACGCCGGTCGATGGCAAGACGAGCCGTGCGCGACCGAGTGTGTCGACACTGGAATCGGCGCGGCGAACTGCGCGCGCGCCCCGAGCCCGGACAACCGAACGCTCCGCGTCACGTTCGAAGCGCGCGAGCCAAACGCCGAGCGCACCGACTGGAGCGCCGAGACCGTCACGCGCAACGCCGAGGGCTTTCAAGTCGTCGTGTATCGCGGGATGGAGGTCGTGGACGAAGGTCGCACGGGCGCCGGCGAACAAGCGGGCCGCGTGTCGATCTCGGTTCCCGCCGGGGACGACGTTCGCGTCGTCGTGAGCGCGGTGCAAGACGATCAAGCGCAGGGCGTCGCGCTCGCGCTCGCGGATCCGAACATGGGCGCGATGCGCCTGACACCCGGGTTCGTTCCGAGCAACCCTCGCCTCTGGTCCTGGGAATTCACTGGCGCTTCGCTCATGAACGACACGCTTCACATCACCGAAGAGAACGGCTCTGGCGCCGCGAACCTCTTCAACGTGCTGCACCGCGCGTATCGCGAGGTGCGTCGGCGCTTCCCTTCGCAGCGACCGCTCTCGCTCGTCGCGTGGGCGGGGGACGGGACGACGTACTCGTGCGGAGCGTGCATGAACAGCCGCCCCATCGACGTGTTCGAGCAGAATTTTCGCTCGCAAATCTGGATGCCCATGGGCGGAGCCAACCACCAAGAGTGGTCCGACGCGGTCACGGGCCACGAGGCCGGGCACTGGGTGATGGCGAGCTTCGGACGCTCGCCCGGCGAAGGCGGAGCGCACACGATCGGCGTTCCGACGATGCCCGGCCAAGCGTGGAGCGAGGGCTTCGCGACGTGGTTCAGCTACGAGGTCCTGCGCTGGCCTGCGTACGTCGACAAGCAAAACGGCTCGATGTTCTGGGCGGACATTACGACGAGGACCTACCACCGCATGCGCGCGTGGCGGCGACCGACCGCGGACGCGCCCGACGGGATGCAGCAGCGGCACGACGAAAACGACGTCTCTGCGATGCTCCTCGCGCTCGCGGGCAGCGACGCGGCTCCCATCTTCACAGCGCTCAACAGCGAGCGCATGCGCGTCGCGCCGTTCGCGCGCGGCTACGCTCGTCACACCTGGTCGACCAACTACACGAACATTCGACGCACCCAGACCTCTGCGCCCTTTCTCGCGGACATGCTCGACGCCCTCAACTGCGCGTCGTTCTCGAGAGACTCGATCAACGCGGCCGCGGTCCCCGACACGCACTACCCGTACCCCACCACGACGCCGCTCTGCGCGACGGGAGGAAACTGAGATGCGCGCTCCATGGCTCGCCGCTGCAGCGACGCTCGTCGCCTGCGCTTCACCGACGCCGACGCGCGTCGCGACATCGCGCTCGTCTCCGGCCGAACACGCGCACGTCGCGGGGCCGGCGCAGCTCACGCTCGAGCCCGTTCACTTGTCACACGAGTCGCCGACGGGATCGATCGATCGCGCTCAGCCAATCGTCGCAGACAGCGCTCGCGCTGCGAACGACGTCACGCTCGTCGCGCGGTTGTCGCTCGACGCGTATGCAGATGTTCCCGTGACGGTGACGATCGATCTTCCGTCGAACGCGTCGCTTCGCGCAGGTCGATCGAGCTTCACGATCCCGAACATCCGCCCTGGATCGATCGTCGAAGAGCGCTACACGGTGGCGTTCGCTTCGGGACAACCACGACCGGTCGGCGCGATCACGGTTCGCGCGCACGCGCGTGGTTCAGCGTTCGGCTTCACTGCGGTCGCTCGATGGAACGACGGAGCGACACCGCCAACGCGTCGCATCGTCGCCGACGGAACGCCCCTCGTGATGGGTCGACATCGGTTCGGTCCGTCCATCCGCGCTGGCCGCTGATCGATCGAACGCTCACCGAACGCTCGCCCACCATCGGCGCATTCGAATCCCGAGCTCGGACGAGTAACCCACGTCCGTCGCGCGAATCGCTCCGCTTCGATCGATGGCGAACGTCGTCGGAAAGCTCCGGACTCCGTAGCGCTGCGCGAGGGTCCCGTCGGGATCATTGACGACGATGTTTCGTTCGAGCCCCTCGCTGCGGACGAACGCACGGACGCGCGCGTCGTCGCCCGACTGGCTCGCGACGAGGACCACCGACGGATCACCGGCAAACGCCCTGAGGTTGTGCTCGCTGGCGCGACACACCCCGCACCACGTCGCGAAGAACCAGAGGACCCGCGGACCGTCCGCCCCTGCGCCGATCACAACCTCGCGCCCGTCGAGCGCGCGCACCCGTATCGCCGGCGCTTGTCCCGAAGCGTGCGATCGACTCTGCAACGCGCGAATGCCCACGACCACCGCGAGGACCACCGCGACCTCGATGAGGGCGCGGCGAACCTTTGCCGCCGGCGCGGCTTCGTTGTTCGAAGCCCGTTTGTTCGCGCTCGCGTCCGCCGAGGTCTCTGCCGCGGCGCCATCGGGCGCGGGTGGTTCGTCGCCGCTGCGCTGAATCGTTGGGGTATCGCCGGAAGTAGTCATGGAATGAGCGCCGGTCCTCTGGAGTTAGCTCTGTTTGACGGGCTTTGACATTCCCCGCCCCGTGCGCCTATAAGCGCGCCGCCGAGAGAGGGGGCCCCGTTGCCGGAGCCCAAAACCACAAAAAGCGCGTGAGACCCGCGGGTCTCCCCGGTTGTCGAAGGCCTGGCCGAGGGTTTGGGCCGCTGAGAGCCGGACATTGTCTGTCAGCCTATCTTTGGAAGGGTTGCTTCATGGCCGACCGCACGGCACAGGGCGCGAACAACAAGCCAATCATCGAAGAGATCCACCACCGCGACAGCCAGGTGTACATCTGCCTGGTGGTGAATCGCCGCCACAAATCCGCGCGAATCGTGGACTTTCTCGCGGGAAACTTCCCGCAGAAACAAGCGGCGATCCAAGCCCTGTCGGTGCGCGAGGGGATCGAGCGCGTCTACACGCTGGTCGAGCGCGAAGAGAGCACCGGCTGGGCGAAGGCCGGCTACGCGCGCGAAGGATCGATTCCGGGCTACTACAAGCGCTCGGACGCGCACGTGATGGGGCACCTCGTGCACCAGCCGCCGAAGGTCGACGAAGAAGGCAACCTGATCGCCCCGACCGCGGACGCCGTTCGCGCCGAGAAGCTCATCAATCAGGCAAAGAAGCTCAAAGACGGGCTCGCCGTGGTGCGCGGCGCGAAGACCGAGCTCATGGACGTGCGGCAGCTCGACGCGCTTCGCAGCGCGTTCAAGGGAAAGAAGGGCGCGCCGCCGCCGCTCGATGACTGCTTCGGCCGCACCGGGACGCGCGTGCACATGGTTGCGCGCGATCCGAAGAAGGCCGTCGAGCAGTTCGTCGCGGCCGAGGTTCAAGACTGTTTCGGCAACGCGTATCTGCAGCTCGGGAGCGTTCCGACGGCCGAAGGCGACGCGAGGCTCACGGTCACGCTGCTCCAGAGCATCGCGGAAGAGCTCAAGGGTCGCGAAGTGGCCAGCGCGTTTACGTACGCTCCTGTGCACGACACGCTGCTCGGTGCGGCGCTGCTCGGCGCGGGCTTCAAGAAGACCGGCCTGCTCGCTCGGCACTTGATCGCCGGCGGAAAGCGCGCCGACAGCGTCCTCTGGACGAAGAAGCTCATGGCGACGGCGGCCGACGCCGACGCGGCGTAGAAGCTCACTGCGAGCGAGTCCGCGGCGAGCCCCCGGTGATCCGCCGAGGCGCCCGGAGCTCTCGACTCGCGACGCATCGGTCCGGCGTCGGGCGCTGGGGAGATTCGTCGCCGCGGCGCTTTGCGCAAAATGCGCGCGTGTGGTGAACTCTCTTCTCACGGGAGGAGACCCACTCACCATGATGCTTCACCGCTCGCTTTGTGTCGCCGCGCTGCTCGCAACGGCCTGTCAGCCCGTTCCCACGGTTCCGTTCGGGACGAGTCCGCCTTCGGGCACGGGACCGATCTTCGGTCGCACGATCGTCGCCGATCGCCCGCCGCCTCCGATCTCTGGAGGAACGCTGGCGATCACGAGCGACGCGCGCACCGCGATCGCCGCGGATCCGGACCGGGACTCCGTGTGGATCGTCGACATCGCGGCGGGGACGCAGCGGCGCGTGCAGCTTCAAGTGGGCGACGAGCCGGGTCGCGTCGCGATCGACGGCGCGGGCCGCGCGCACGTGGCGCTTCGCAACACGCAGTCGCTCGCGGTGATCGACATCGCGAGCGCGTCGCTCGTCGAGCGGCGCGAGGCCTGCGCAGCGCCGCGCGGAGTCGCGTTTCAGTCCGAAGGAAACCTCGTGCACGTCGCGTGCGCTTCGGGAGAGCTCGTGACCCTCGACGCGGCGACCGGCGCGCGATCGCGGACGCTTCGGCTCGCGGACGACCTTCGTGACGTCTTCGTTCTCCCTGGCGGAATGCTCGGCGTTACGCGCTTTCGCACGGCCGAAGCCCTCATGCTCAACCGCGACGGCACCGTCGCGCGAACGGTCACGCCCCCGCGCTTGCCCGAGCCCGTGCGCGCTGTTCGACTCCCCGACGGACGCTCGTTTACGCCGACGGAGAATTTCTCGGTCGGCCGCGTGGCGTGGCGCACGACCATCACGCCGACGGGCGACCTCGTGATGCTCCACCAGCGCGCGATCACGGCGCCGCTGCTCCCGACGGCCGCGCAAGAGTACTACGACAACGCGTCCAACTGCCGCGGGAGCGTCTCGCAAGCGGCAGTCACGCGCTTGTCTGGATCGACGATGCAGCCCGTGTCCGGCGCGCGCGTCGGCCGCGCCACGCTCGCGGTCGACGTCGCTGTGTCGAGCAGCGGCGAAGTCGCGGTGATCGCCCCCGGCGACGCGCGCATGCCGGGCGGGCAACAAGTGGTGTTCTCGAGCCTGAGCAGCTTGGACGTGGACAACGCGCGCAACTGCCTCGACAGCCGATTCACTGGGACGAACTCGTCGTTGCCTGGGCAGGCGACGGCGGGCGCGTGGGTGGGCAACGACGTGCTCGTGCAGCTGCGCGAGCCGGCGGCGCTCGTGTTCGCGAAGTCCGGTCGGATGATCACGCTCCCGGGCGAGAGCCGCGAAGACACCGGGCACCAGATCTTTCACTCGAATAGTGGTGTCGGTATCGCGTGCGCGACGTGCCACGCTGAGGGCGGCGACGACGCGCACACCTGGAATTTTGGCCCTGAAATGGGTCAGCGTCGCACGCAAGCGCTCCGCGGCGGGCTGCTCGGGACCGAGCCTTTCCACTGGGGCGGCGAGCTTCGTGACATGAACGAGCTCATGGGCGACACGTTCAACACGCGCATGCGCGGGCCGGTGCTGCAGTCGGCGCAGGTCGCGGCGCTCGGGCGGTTCATCGACCGGATTCCGAAGCCGTTCGCGCTGCGCCCGATGACGCTCGAGGCCGAGCGCGGCCGAGCGCTCTTTCACGACGCGACCGTGGGGTGCGCGGGCTGCCACTCGGGGCGGCTCGGGACCAACTCGCAGACCACCGACGTCGGGACTGGGATGGCGCTGCAAGTTCCCGCGCTCACTGGAATCGCGTGGCGCGCTCCGTACATGCACGACGGCTGCGCGCCGACGCTGCTCGATCGCTTTACGAACACGCGTTGCGGCGGCGGCGATCGCCACGGACGCACGAGCCACCTGAGTCCTTCGCAGCTGTCGGACCTCGTGGCGTTCATGCAGACGATGTGACGAGTGCGAAGCGCGCTTCGCACCTTCGCGACGCGCCGTTGCAATCGTTGCGCGCTTCACAGCGGGGCGAGTTGGGGTAGGCTCTCGACATCGTGCGTTTCGCTCATCGATCGGGGCTCGTCGCGGTGCTCGCGCTCGCGAGCGGCTGCGCTGCGAACACGAGCGCGACGTCGAGCGGCGTTCGTTCGTTCGGGAGCGCGCAGGGCGATCGCGCCAGCGGACAGAGCAACAACTCGCGCGTGATCGCGTCGCACACGCGCGTCGCGACGCCGGTCGTTCAGAGCGCACCCGTCGAGCGAAGCACGACCGTCACCCCGAGCGCGGCGGGCACGCCGGCCGCGCAGCCCGCGACGAGCGACGTCGAAGAGCGCACCGTGCGCGTCGAGGGGACCGACGTTCAAGCCGGGATCGTGGTGGGCGAGATCGAAGCGCCGTTCGCGACGGTGAGCGCGACGCTGCTCGATTTCGGGTCGTATCGACAGTTTCTTCCGCGCATCACCGAGAGCCGCGTGGTGCGCCGCCGTCGCGGTGAAAACGACGTGTACCTCCGCGCCGAGCTCCTCGAAGGGCTCGGCACGGTGTGGTCGCTACAGCGCTTCACCGTGACGCGCGCGACGGGCTCGCTGCTCATCGTGGGCACGAGCGTCGACGGGACGATGCGGAGGTTCGACGTGCGCATCGAGGCGTCGGAGATCGCGGGTACAGGGCGCACGCGGCTCGCGGTGCAGCTGCTCGGGCTCCCGCCGTTTCCGCTGCCGACGAGCTACCTCACGCGCATGCACGCGCGATGGACCGCGCGCTCGTATCGGTCGTTGCGCGACTGGGTCTACGTCCAGCGTCGTCGCTGAACCTCCGACGGGCGGAAAATTCTGCGTCCTCGAGGCCTGTTCGAGCCTGGATTGCAGCACCTACGTTCAACTTCGCGAGTGGTCGGGTTGACCCCGAAAGAACGTGGGTGTTAGAAGCCCGCGCGCGTCTCAGTCATCCGCTGCGACGCGGCCGGTCGGGCGCTTGGTTCATCCACTTTCGACCGCGAGTTTTCCGCGACGACCGCGAAATCGGGAACCTCTCCTTCGGAGACTGCACCCACGATGCTCCACCTGCTCACCGCCGTGGCGAGCGAGCGACCGCTGATCAGCTTCGACGGCACGCTCGTTATCAACATCGCCCTCTGGCTCCTGCTCTTCTTCGTGCTCCGTCCGCTCCTCTGGGAGCCGATGGTGAAGCTCTTGTCTGCGCGCGAAGGCGGAATGCAGGGCTCTCGCACCAACGCCAAGGGGACGGTCGAAGAGGCCGCCGCGAAGCGCTCGGAGTACGAGAACGCCCTGAAGACCGCGCGCACGTCGGCGTCGGGCGAGCGCGACAAGCTCCGCGCCGAAGCGCTCCGCGCCGAGAGCGAGATCCTCGCCGAGGCGCGCACGAAGGTGGCCGCCGCCGTCGACGCGCAGCGCGAGTCGATCAAGAAGCAGCGCGAGGAGCTCTCGAAGGAGCTCAAGGGCACGGTCCCGCAGATCGCGAAAGAGATCGCGCAAAAGGCCCTCGGACGGGAGGTCGCGTCGTGATGGTGCACAACGGAAGGTCCAGCGCTCGTACGCTCGTGAAGCGCGCGCTCTCGATCGGGTCGATCGTGGTGGCGATGGCGGTTCCCGCTGCGGCGCTCGCGCAAGAGCACGGCGATCACGGATCGCACGGGCAGACCGAGCAGCAGGGGCACGGAGAGCAATCGCACGGCGGCGCCCACGGCGACTCGCACGGCGCGGCGCACGGCCCCGAGGCGATCAACTGGACGGAGTTCGGCGGGACGCGCGCGGATCACGCGGGCAACCGCAAGCCGAACCCGCCGCCCTTCATCGCGACGCTGATCAACTTCGCGCTCTTGGCGGCGATCCTCTACTTCGCGGTCAAGCGCTCGATCAACCCGTCGCTCGCGACGCGACGCGCGGCCGTCGAAGCGGAGATCGCCGAAGCGCAGCGCCAGCTCGCCGACGCCGAAGCGCAGCTCCGCGAGTACAAAGAGAAGCTCGAGCAGAGCAAAGAAGAGTTCGCCAAGATCCGCGAGGACCTGGTGACCGCGGGCGAGGCCGAGGCGAAGAAGATCCTCGAAGAGGCGCGCGCCAAGGCCGATCGCATGACGGCCGAAGGACAAGCGCTCATCGAGCAAGAGGTTCGCAACCTGCGCGCGGACCTCGTGCGCGAGGCGGTCGAAGCCGCGGTGAAGAGCGCCGAGGCGACGGTCAAGCAGTCGGTCAACGGCCAGGATCAGACGCGGCTCGCGGATGAGTTTCTGAGCAACCTCGAGCGGGTCGCCGAGCGCGACCGAGGGACGGTGTAAGTCATGAGCGCAGCGGCGAAACGCTACGCGAAGGCTGTCTTCGACCTCGCCAGCGAGGCGGGCGAAGTCGAAAAGGTCACCAAGGAGTTCGGCACGATCGGCTCCATGATCGAAGAGAACGCAGAGCTCCGGACGGCGCTGTCGAACCCCATGGTGGATCCGACGCAGCGCAAGGCCGTGATGAAGGCGGTCCTCGAGCGGATCAACGTGAGCCCCCTCACGAAGAACGCGGTGCTCTTGATTACGGATCACCGACGGAGCGACGTGCTCCCGCAGATCGCGACGGACCTGAACAGGCTCTCCGACGAGAAGGCCGGCAGGATCCAAGCGCAGGTGACGAGCGCGGCGCCGCTCAGCGAGCCGCAGTACCAGAAGGTGGCCACGGCGCTCGAGACGCTGACGGGCCGCAAGATTTCGCTCGCCCGCAAGGTCGACGCGTCGCTCATCGGCGGCGTGGTCGTGAGCGTGGGCGACAAGGTTTTCGACGGGAGCGTCGCCACGAGACTGCGCGAGTTGCGCACGGCGCTCCTCCCATCGTGACAGTGAAGAGTTCGTTGAATAGGCGGAGATGACGATGCAGCTTCGGGCCGAAGAGATCTCGCAGATCATCAAGCAGCAGATCAAAAACTACGAGAAGGCGCTCGACGTCAGCGAGACGGGGACCGTCTTGACGGTGGGCGACGGAATCGCGCGCATCCACGGGTTGTCCGGGGCGATGGCGGGCGAGCTGCTCGAGTTTCCCAACGACGTCGTCGGAATGGTGCTGAACCTCGAAGAGGACAACGTCGGCTCCGCGATCTTCGGCAACGCCGAGTCGATCAAGGAAGGCGACACGGTCAAGCGCACGGGCCGCATCGCGGACGTCCCTGTGGGCCCCGAGCTCGCGGGCCGCGTGGTCAACGCGCTCGGTCAGCCGATCGACGGAAAGGGCCCGATCAACTCGACCCTGCGCCGCCGCGTCGAAATCAAGGCGCCGGGCATCATCGAGCGCCAGGGCGTCAAGGAGCCCTTGCAGACGGGCATCAAGGCCATCGACGCCATGATCCCGATCGGCCGCGGACAGCGCGAGCTCATCATCGGTGACCGCCAGACGGGCAAGACCGCGGTCGCGCTCGACACGATCATCAACCAGAAGGGCAAGGGCGTGTTCTGCTTCTACGTGGCCATCGGCCAGAAGCAGAGCACGGTCGCCAACGTCGTCGCCAAGCTCACGGAGATGGGCGCGATGGAGTACACGACGGTCGTCGTCGCGACCGCCGTCGACTCGGCGCCGCTGCAGTACATCGCTCCGTACGCGGGCGTGACGATGGCCGAGTACTACCGCGACAGCGGCCAGCACGCGCTCATCGTGTACGACGATCTCTCGAAGCAAGCCGTGGCGTATCGCCAGCTCTCGCTCTTGCTTCGCCGTCCGCCCGGGCGCGAGGCGTACCCCGGCGACGTCTTCTACTGCCACTCGCGCTTGCTCGAGCGCGCCGCGAAGATGGCCGATCACTACGTGATCGTGAAGAAGGGCTCGGACGCGAGCGAGGGCGTCAACGGCAAGGTGTACATGGGCGAGATCGGCAAGCTCGACGCCGAGCACGCGATGGAGTCGCTCGGCGCGAGCGACCACGAGCTGAAGAAGCTTCCCGGCCACGGCGGGTCGCTCACGGCGCTGCCGATCATCGAGACGCAGGCGGGTGACGTGTCTGCGTACATTCCGACGAACGTGATCTCGATCACGGACGGCCAGATCTACCTCGAGACGGACCTCTTCAACGCGGGCCAGCGCCCGGCGGTGAACGTCGGTCTGTCGGTCTCGCGCGTCGGTGGCTCGGCGCAGATCAAGGCGATGAAGATCAAGAAGGTCGCCGGATCGCTGCGCCTCGACCTCGCGCAGTTTCGCGAGATGGCGGCGTTCGCGCAGTTCGCGTCGGACCTCGACAAGGCCACGCAGAACCAGCTCGCGCGCGGCCAGCGCCTCACCGAGATCCTGAAGCAGCCGCAGTACCAGCCGCTCCCGGTCGAGAAGCAGATCGCGCTCATCTACGCGGGAACGCAGGGCTACCTCGACGCGTACCCGCTGAGCGCGCTGCGCCGCTACGAGCAAGAGCTCTACCCCTTCTTGGAGTCGCACTCGACGCGCGTCCTCGACCTGATCCGCGAGAAGAAGGACCTCAACGCCGAAGTCGAAGGAAAGCTCAAGGAGGCCCTCGAGGCCTTCGGCAAGCAGTTCGTCGTCGACGCGAAGTGACCGCCGATTCGAGCGCGTCACGCACACGGACTGAACCCACGAATTCGAGTTCAAGGAGCGGGCAATGCCCTCGTTGAAGGCGATCCGACGCCGGATCGGCAGCGTCAAGAACACGCAGAAGATCACCAAGGCGATGAAGCTCGTGGCCGCGGCGCGCTTGCGTCGCGCGACCCAGCGCATCACCGAGCTTCGCCCCTACGCGAAGAAGGTGGCCGAAGTTTTGCGCGCGGTCGTGGCCAAGGTGGACACCGGCGACGCGGACAAGCCGCCGCACCCGCTGCTCGTCGACCGCCCCGAGCGCAAGAAGGCGTACGTCCTGCTCATCACGTCGGACCGCGGGCTCGCGGGCGCGTTCAACTCGAACGCGATCCGCGCCGGCGAGCGACGGAAGAAAGAGCTGCTCGAGCAGGGCTTCGAGGACGTGAAGTTCGTCACGATCGGCCGCAAGGGACGCGATCACCTGCGTCGCCGCTCGGAGGTCGTCGCGCACGATCACACCGGCGCGACCGAGCGCCCCGACAAGCGCGCGCCCGAGATCGCCCGGGAGCTCATGGACGAGTTCATCGACGGGACGATCGACCAGCTTGATATCGTGTTCACCGAGTTTCGCTCGGCGGTCACGCAGAACATCCGCGTCGAGACCGTGCTCCCCGTCACGCTCGACAAGGGCGCCGACGGCGCTGCGGGCGGCGCGGACGGATCGGACGGAGGGGGCACCGAGTACCTCTTCGAGCCCGACAAGGACGCGCTGCTCGAGCGCCTCTTGCCCATGTACGTCGAGACCACGCTCTACCGCGCCATCCTCGACTCGCTCGCGAGCGAGCACGGCGCGCGCATGACCGCGATGGACAACGCGACGCGCAACGCCAAGGAGATGATCAGCTCGCTCACGCTCGAGTACAACCGAGCGCGTCAGGCGGCCATCACCAAGGAGCTCATGGAGATCATCGGCGGCGCAGAGGCCCTCAAGGGCTGAGCGTCGGCGGCGCGGGCGTGAGGGGAGCGCTCTTCGAGGGAGGCGACGTTGCTGTACTTCGAGATGCGCTTCGGCGCAGCGAGCGGTGAAGCGACGTGCTCGCGGTGCCTCGCTGCGATCGAGCCGTCGGCGGTGCGGATCGAAGCTGCGCCGGGGCGATGGGCTTCATTTTCGGACGCGTTTACGCTCCATCCGGGCTGCGCGCTCGACGTCGACACGCGCAGCTTCAGCGAGCTTCTCGCCAGAGACGACGCGCGCTTCGAACAACGCGACGCGCTCGCGGCGCTCGCGGCGGCGCGGCTCGAGTCCATCGAAGACCGCCGCGATCGATCGTGGAGCGCCGTGAACGGGTACGGGGCGGGGCTCGCTCCGAAGCTCGGCCGCGACACGCCAGCGCCGCCCCTCTACCCCGCGCGCGATCCGCAGGGACGCCCGCGGGTGCGCGTGAGCGTGCACGGCACGGACAACGTGCTCGACAGCACGAAGCGCGCGTCGCTCTGGAATCAGCTCCGGACGATGCAGGCTTGGTCCTCTCCGAAACGCGAGTACGTCTTCGTCGACGGACGGCACGGCACGACCATCAGCGATCCGTCGCAACCCACGATCGGTCACGTGTACGCGACGATCGCGAAGCAAAGCTCGTTTCGCGAGATCACCACGGCGTTGTGGCAACACAGAGCGCTCGGATTCGGCCCGCCCTTGCTGTGGCTCCTCGGCATCAAACAGTGGAAGAAGACCGACGCGAACGTGCTGAGCGTGCGCGAGCACCTCGCGTCCCAGTGCGTCGAGCCTGATGAGTGCCCCGTCCTGTGCGCGCCGCGGCTCGACGCCGCAGCGCTCGACGCCCTCGTGCTCGCGCTCGACGAGCACCTCGACGGTCGCGAGCTTTGGTTCGACGGGTCCCAGGCGCTCGCCTTCGCGACGACGATCGAGCGCGATCTGCATCGTGGCCATGAATTCAAGTTAGGAGTCTTGAGCTCGATCCAACAGCTCACCCGAATCGGGGCGACCGACGAGTCGAAGGCGGTCAACGAGCGCACGGCGCTCTGGCTCATCGAACGGGGCAGGCTCCGTGAGGTCGACTCGCTGCTCGTCGACAAGACCCACGTGACGAGCGCGCCGTTCGTGGCGTGGTTCGCCGCGGCGACGGCGAACGGCGCCGAGAAGATGCAGCAGCCGAACGCAGCAGAGGCGATCGGCTGCGCGATGCTGGCGATGTTCGGCGCGTTCGACCGAGAAAACGCAGTGCGCGCTGCGATCGCGCTGTTTCTCGCGGTCGAAAATCCTCCGCGCTTCGGGCGACGACTCGAGCACTTGCGCGAAGCGCTCCAGCGACTCGCCGTGCGGGACGATCGCGCGGCGATCCTCGAGGCGATAAACGCGTCTCCCACGGAAGAACACCGACGGCAGCTCGCGCTGCTGCTCACCAGAATCGACGGGCGCGACGCCGCCTCTCGTACCTGAGCGCCCGGCGCGTCGACCCCGTCGAGGCCGTTCGCTGCTAGCGTCGACGCGCTTCATGTTCGTGTCGTTTCCCTTCGCCGCTGCGCGCGCGATTGTCGTGTCGCGAATCGAAAATCGGAGGTCTCCATGTCGATGGTGATGAGCCTCGGTGCGGAGACCGTCGGAGCTCCGTGCGCGCGGTGCGCGCTCGAGATCGAAGCGTTGAGCCCTCTGGTCAACGTGCGAATGTGGCGCGCTGGAAGGAGCCGCACCTGGCAGGCCCAACTGCACCCAGCGTGCGCGCTCGATGTGGACACGGTCGAGTTCGGCAACCTGCTCGAGAGAGACCGCAAGCCGTTCGCAGGCCGTGACGAGCTCGAAGCGTTGTGGGCCTCACGAACGCTCGCGATCAACGATCGGCGCGCTCGGCAATGGACGAGCCGAAGCAGCATGCGAATCGGGGTGCCTCCGAGAATAGGTCCCGACGTTGCGCCGGCAGCGCTCAGCCCCGCGAGCGATCCCTATGGCCGACCGCGCGTGCGCGTGAGCTTCGACGCGAGCCCGCACATCGACGACAAGTTTTGGTCCGCGCTGCGGCTCCTTCAGTCTTGGCCGTCCCCGAAGCGCGAGTACGTATTCGTTCACGCTCCGGCGGCGTTCGCCGCGGAGGATCCCTCACAGCCCGTGATCGGGCATGTGTTCGCGACGGTGGCGAAGAAGGGAGCGCGCCGCGATCCGAGCATCGACTTGTGGAAGCACCACGCGCGTGGATTTCCACCGCCACTGCTGTGGTTGATCGGCATCAAGCAATGGAAGAAGACCGACGAAAACGTGCTCAGCGTGCGCGAACACGTCGCGTCGCAGTGCGTGGCGCCCGATGAGTGCCCCGTGCTCTGCACGATGAAGGTCGACACAGCCGCGCTCGACGCGCTCGTGCTCGCGCTCGACGAGCACTTGGACGGGCGCGAGCTCTGGTCCGACCAGTCTCCGACGGAGACGTTCGTCGCGGCGTTCGAGCGCGATCTGCGCAGCGGTCACGCGTTCGATGAACACACCCTCGAGCGAATCGGCTGGCTCGCGTGCTTTGCCCGAACCGAGGCCTCCGACGCGATCAACGAGCGCAACGCGCTGTGGCTGATCGAGCACGGCCAGCTCGCCCACGTTCGCGCGATGCTCCGCGAGGACGCGCACACTTCCAACGCGCCGTACGTCGCTTGGTTTGCCGCAGCGCTCGCGAATCGCGCTGAGAAAATGCAGTCCGAACTGGCTGTCGAGCAGCTGGCGCTACCCATGCTCGAGCAGTTCGCGACGTACGATCGCGACCGAGCCGCACGCGCGGGGATCGAGCTATTTCTCGCGATCGAGAATCCTCCGCGGATCGTCGGGCGCCTCGAACGCGTGCGAGAGAAGCTCGAGCGCTTCGCGACAAAGAGCGATCTGCCCATGATCCGCGCGGCCATCGACGCCAGCCCCTCCGACGAGCACGCGCGTATCCTCACCGCCCTCTGGCTCGCGATCGACGGCCGAGCAATCCCGTAAGCCGACGTCGTCGCGACGCGTCGACGTCCCGAGATTCCCGAAGTTGGGTGTCGCGAATTGAATGTGGAGTCGCCGTCGCACGCGCTCGTGATCGTTCGCTGCTACCGTCGACACACACACCATGCTCGCGCCCTCTCCGCTCGCCGCCGCGCACTCGATGGACACGACCTGGTTCGGCGTGGACGAAGAGGGCCGCGTCGCGCAGTTCGAATCTGGTGAGGCGGGCGCTGTTCCGCGGAGGGCGGCGTCTGCGGGCGGCGCGGGGAGTCCCAATTTCGACACGTTTGCGCTGAGAGCCGCGATGGTCGCGCGCGCGATCGCAGCGGCGCCCGACGACCCACCGGACGCGCAGAGCACGGCAAAGCAGTCGTTTCGCGCTCCGTCCCGCGCGCTCATCGTGCTCCGTGTGTCCGAGGAAGAAGCAGCGAGCTACCGCGAGAACAACGCGATCTCGGGCGCAGAGCGGAGCGTCCCGAGCGAGCACTGGATCGTCTTGCGCCCCAACGGGCCGCGCATCGTCGCGTACACCAAAGAGCTCAGCGTGAAGACGCTCGAGGCCCTCGCTGCGAGGCAAGACGTGCTCGCGCTGCTCGACGAAGAAGCGATGAGCAACTGGCTCTACGAGGCCCCCTCCGCTGCGCAAACAGGCGTCTATCTCTACCGTCACGGTGAGTGGGACATCCCGGGCTCGTACAAGTCCGGTGGCGCGCCCCTCGAACCACTGACGCTGAAGGAGCTCCCAGAGGCCACCCAGAAGGCGCTCTCGCAGGGCAAATTTCCGCTTCGCTTCGAGGACACGCCCAAGCTCCAGCTGGCGGACTACTTCGGCGAAGACGAGTGCGAGCGGTGGGGCGACGTGACGCTTCGCGGAGAGCCGAAGCAGCCCGTCACGCCGCCCGCTTCTCGCTCGACGAAGCCCTCGACCGCGGATCTCCTCACGACCTTCGGAGTGCTCGCTTTCGCGATCATGTTTCTCGTCGTTCTGTTCGTCTTGGGTCGGCGTTGATCACCCGGGTCTCCGTCGAGCCTTCGAGGCGCTGCTCGAAGGGATGCGCGTTTTGTTACAACGGGTCGAGCCCCGACGGCGCCGACGGGTGGAGCGCCGACGAGCTCGTCGCGTTCGCCGAGGACTGCGCGAAGAACGGGGTCGAGTCGCTCTCGATCGGCGGCGGCGAGCCGCTCGAATACGTGGGTTTGTATTCAGTTCTCGCGGCGCTCGACGGCGTGCTCGCGCGGACGCTCACGACCAACGGAATCCTCCTCGAGGACCCCGCGGCGCTCGACCGGCTCGTCGCGGCGCGACCCGACAAAGTGCACGTCTCGATCCACAGCCCCGAGAACCCCCGGGAGGTCGAGCGAGCGGCCACGGTCGTCCTCGCGCTCGACGCGCGGGGCGTTCACGCGGGGGTCAACCTGCTCGTGCGTCGATCGAGGCTCGAGGACGCGACGCGGGCGTACGCGGCGCTCTTGTCCAAGGGCTTCACGCCAGGGCACATCGTGCTCCTCCCGTTGCGCGCCGAGGGCGAGCGCGACACGCCGAGCCCCGAAGAGGTGGCGCGCGTAGCGAATGGCACACGATTTCAAGCGATGAGCTGCCTGTCGGGCTGCAAGAAGAGCGAGCGCTTCGCGTCGATCGGCTACGACAAGAGCGCCGCGTGGTGCAGCTACACGCGCTCGCGGCGCGTCCTGCGGTCGCTCGAGTACCGCGCGCTGGTCGAGGCGCTCGACGGGCTCGAGCTCGAGCGGTGCGCGACCGGGCTCGTGAGGCTCGGCGCTGCGCGCTCAGTACGAGAATAGGCTCCCCGAGACGTTGAGCATGTAGGGCGTCCCTCGCGCGCCTTCGACGAACACGACGCCGTCGAAGCCCGGGTCCGCGACGAGGTAGTTCACGTCTTCTTCGCGAACGCGCTCGGACGAGACGCACGCGGTGCTCGCGGACAGGGCGCAGCCGAAGTCGCCGCCCAAGCTCACCGATTGGGTTCGATCAGGGACGCTCGCCTGCGCCGCGTATCGACGGGCCGTCGGGGCGATGCGGTACGAGGCCGACGCGTTGACGCCATCGGGTGAGCACCAGAGTCCGACGGCGCCCGCGGCGCCCAAGACACCGGCGAACGTCCCGCCCATCGAGGCGTCGAACGCTCCGTCGCAGGTGAGCGGCGAGCTCGGGTCGCGGCGCGTGACCTCGAAGCGCAGCGGGCCTTCGGTGTTGATGCTCCACGAGTCGACCGCGAACAAGAGGGTCCGCGTTCCCATCGCGCCGGGCGACGGGTGAACGACCACGCGCGAGCCCGAGTTGCCTTGCTCGATCACGTCGTCGTTGCACGCGACGAGCGAGCCGCGCGCGCAGCTCTCGAACGCGAGGAGCACCGTGTCCGTCCCGTGCGCGAGCGAGGTGACGGCGCGCGCGTCGAGCTCTTGATTCGCGGGATACTCCACGCGAAACCAGCGCTCGCGCCCCGTCCCGCCTTCGTGACCCGAGAAGCGACAGGAGGGCTCGAGCAGCGTTCCGCCCCAGCGCGTGTCGACGTTGATCGTGGCGGTGGTCGCCGTCACGAGGTCGACTGAGCGCGCGTTTGCGCAGGATCGCCCGCTCTCTTGATCGCACGCTTGCTCTTCGTCGATGTCGCGATCGCAGTCGTTGTCGCGCCCGTCGCAGTACTCGACGTTGCCGCCGAAGTTGAGCCGATCCCCGTCGTCGCAATCGACGCCGAAGCACGCGGGACCCACGCCGAACCCGTCGCCGTCGCCGTCGAGGCACGGGGTTGCGCGCGCGTCCGTTCGCACGCATCGGCCGTCGGACGAACAAGTGTTTCCCGCGCCGCAGGGCGCGCAGCGCGGGCCGCACGATCCCGGCGCGCACCGCTCGGGAACCGCGCGCGCGGCCCACGTCGGCAGCGCGGTCGCCGCCACACATTGGCCGTCGTCGCCGCACGTGAGCCCGCGATCTGCGCAGTACGCATCGACGCTGCAGCGACGGTCGGGCAGGTTCGAGCACCCGCGCACCGGCGCGTTGCAACGCCGCGTGAGAAACATGCGAACGACGGACTGCTCTCCGGCGCGCGGCCGCACGATCGCGTACTGCCGCCAGCGCTGCGGCGGATTCGCGGCGGTCGAGTCTCCCTGCGTCGCGATGTCCACCTCGACGAGCATCGGGACGCCGTCCCTCCCCGCGATCGGCACTACTGAAAACGACGCTGGGAGCGACACTCCACCGTCGGACTGACGCGTCCACGTGAAGCTCCGAACGCCCGGGTCGATCTCGAGGACATCGAGCATCGCGAGCGGATCGCCCGCGTCGCTTGCGTCGCCGCCCGCCGTCGATCCGTCCGTCGCGCGCGCGTCCATCACACCTGCGTCGCGCGCGCCGCTCGCGTCGTCCGAGGCTCCCGCGTCCGGTCGGCCCGCTTCGCCGTCGCGCCCCGCGTCGCGAAGCGAAGCGCTGGGGTCGTCGAGCGCCACCACGCGAACGACCAACGTAACCGCAAATTGTCTGGGAATATCCGTGTCGACGACGACCTCGACGTAGCCCGCTTGCGGCCTTCCGCACGCGGCGACGAGCGCGCTCGCGAGCGCCACGGCGAGGCTCGATTTCGTGTGTCGGGTGACGGTCACCGCGCGGCCGATGGTATCGCAGGCGCGGCGAGGCGAGGCGCGGCTGCGGCGAGCCAGACCATCTTCCACGCGAGGGCGTAGCCGGGCGTCATCCACGGATCGCGCGAGAGCAGTTGGTTGGCAACGAAACCAGCGCGATTCGCGTCGGCGCCGCCCGAGAGGACGACGATCGAGCCGCCCGCGCCGTCGCTTCGAACGTCGTAGCGCTGCGCGTCGTTTCGATAGTCTCCGCTCACGCCGCGCCAGACGACCGCGCGCGCTCCGTCTCGCTCGATCACGAGTCGATCTTGCTCGCCTTCGGTGCGAAACACGGGCGCTTCCACCACCGAGCGAAATCGCGCGACGCCGTCCTGCTCGGACACGATCGTCGCGCGCTGCATCACCGGGCCCCAGAGCGTCGCGTACTGGCGCACGTCGCGCAGCCGCGCGAACACCGCGTCGGGCGGCGCGGCCACGCGCAACGCGATCGCGCTCTGGGACATCACTTGTCGATCGTCCATCGTGACGGCGCCGACGACCGTGTTGCGCCCGAGCTCGACCCACCCCGCCGACGGCGCTTCGAGCGCGCCCATCGGGATGAATCGATCGCTCGGTCGCCTGGGAATTCGCAGCCCCGCGAGCTGCTCCGCCCGCCGCGCCGCGGACAACGCGAGCACGGTGTCGTAGCTCACTTGCATCGCGGCGATGGTCGACGGAGCGAGCCGCGCGACCGTGCGTAGAAACCAGTTTCCCTGCGAGGGATCGCCCCAGGTCGAGTAGGCGATCAGCGTGTCGGCTCCGTCGGGGTAGAGGTCCCAGCGAAGCCCGCCGGGGCCCAGCGTGGACTGCAGGAGCGTTCCGTTGACGCGACGCGGAGAGAGCACGTGAAGCATCGCGGTCGTCTGCACATCGAAGACCCCGAGCGAGACCCCGAAGCGAAACGCCACGCGATTCGCAGCGCGCGAGGTGACCTCGAGGCCCTGCACCCCGTCCATGATCTGCGCGTAGTCCTCGACCCTGGTGATCACTTGATGCACGGTCGCCATCGGGGCCCTCGCCCGGACGAGCACCGTGATCCTCGCGCGAACGCCCGAGTCGATGTCCCTGACGATCATCGCGATCCCGCGGCGCGCGATTGGACGAAGCGCCTCAAGCTCTTCTGCGCTCAAGCCCTCGAGCACCGGCGTCCCGCTCGTCCGCTGCGGCGCCAGAGCGGACACAGCCGCAGCGTCGGGCGCGCTCGACGCGGCCACCGCGGCGTCCGACGGAAGGACCGACGCGTCCTGCGCGTGCGAGGCGCGCGCGAAGAGCCCCAGCGCAAGAGACGCACACACAATCAAATTCCCTCGCATCGCTCGGCGAGTGTACCCTACGACCCTCGCTCGATCGTCACTCGGGACTGGCGAGGGCGCGCTCTTTCCACGCGAGCTCGGCCCACTCGTGGTCGGGGTCGCTGTCGATCACGATTCCGCCGCCCGATCCGTAGTGCGCGCCCTGGGAATCGACGACGATCGTCCGAATCGCGACCGCGAGATCCAGCGATCCGTCGCTGTCCAGTACGCCGTACGCGCCCGTATACAATCCACGCTTCTCGGGCTCGAGCGAGGCGATCGTCGCCATCGCAGCGCGCTTGGGAGCGCCCGTCACGCTCCCGACCGGGAGCATCGCTTCGAGGACCTCCCGTGCCCCGACGCCCCGCCGCGCCGTGGCCCGCACCGTCGAGACGAGGTGGTGCACGAACGCGTGCGGCTCGACCGCGCAGAGAGCATCCACAGCGACGCTCCCCACCAAAGCGACGCGCCCGAGGTCGTTGCGATGAACGTCCACGGCCATCACGTTTTCAGCGCGCTCTTTCTCGCTCGCGTAGAGCTCGTCCGCGAGCGCTCGATCGCGCACGGGGTCTCGGTCTCGCGGGCGCGTCCCTTTGATGGGCCGCGTTTCGAGGGCGTCGGTGCTGCGGTTCCACGCGAGCGCGCGCTCCATCGACATCGCGCCGATCGTGCACGAGGGCCCGCGTAGCAGCGCGGAATACGGCGCCCTCGAGCGCGCGACGCGCGCGGCGATTTGCGCGTCGGTCATCCCCCCGCGGGCGTGCAGCGTCCGCGCGACGTTCACGAGGTAGACCTCGCCGTCGAGGATCGCTTCGCGCACCGACGCGAGCTCGGCGCGGTGGCGCTCGCGGTCAGTCGCGCATTTGATTTCATGGGCTTCGATCCGCTCGAGCGCGCCGTCGCAGCGCTGGTACATCGCGGTCAGCGACGTTGGGCTCTCGCCGCCCGAATCGCGCACGGATCCGTCGTCAGCGATCGCGATCCACGAGTGAATTCGCTGAAGATACGCGAGCGGCGCGAGGTCTCCCCGCGGCCTCGCGTCGCGCGCGCTCGAAGGGTCGTCCCCGCGCGCCGCGTCGTAGCCGAGCCACCCGAACGCGAACGGCGCTCGCGCCGAGCCTCGCGACGCGAGCTCGTCCGAGACGCGGGCCCACGCAGCGAGCGCGCTCGAAGGGTCGTCGTCGCACACGAGCACCTCGCCCCGCGTCGCGAGCACGAGCGCGCCCTTGCGATGGAGCGCGACGAGCGACGGGTCTCTCGCGCACAGCGCAAAGGCTCTTTCGAACACGACGCGACGAGATACCGCGATCCGCATGTGTCGCCAACCCGAAGAGACGCTGCTATATCCGCGTCCAACGCCTTGGCTTCGAAGCTCGCGCTCTGTGCATGTTCGCTCGTGTTGGTCGCGTGTCAGAGGGACGTGACGAGCGAGGTCGTGATCATCGGCCCCAACATGGCGGACCCGTTCTCGGGCGCGATGGGAGCCACGTCGGTGCGCGTCGGCTTCGAGGGCGACCCTGGGTCGGTTCGCTCGGTGAACACGTCGCCGGGCGCGCGCTTCAACCTCGACGTTCGCCCGACCAATCCACGCTCGGAGGCGCGGCTCCGCGTCGATGTCCTGCGCGATCGAACGATCATCGCCCAGGGCGCGACGCCCCCTGTCGCGTGGATCAACGTGGGAGCGCAGCGGCTCACGGTGTTCGTTCAACCAGCGGACAGCGTGGCGCTCGCGCCGGGCGGCGCGATGCTCGAGCCGCGCGCGGATTTTCAATTGGTGCCCGCGGGGGTGCGCGGCGCGTTCGCGTTTACGATCGCCCCTGGGCGCGCGGACGCGCGGCCCGATTGGTACTTTCTGCCTGCGCACAAGCAGCAGCCGTACACGTTTTCGATCAGCTCGACGTTCGACGGAGACACCGCGGTCGTCCCGTTGCCCGAAGGCGGCGGCGTGCTCCTCTTGCGCGGCGACCGCGCGATCGTCACCAACGACACCTCGAACGGAACGCCGCCCGCCAACGGAATCCCCGCAGACCGCCGCGCGCTTCGCGGCGCGTCCGCCGTCTCCGAGTCGGACTACGGCTACGTCCTCGGCGGTCGCCCCGAGATGGGCCCCGCGTCTTCGCGCATCGATCGCGTCGATCGCCTCGGTGAAATCGAAGCGGTCTCGTACGCGCTCGCCACCGGTCGCTATCGCCCAGGGGTCTTGCTGCTCGCGCCGAGGACCTCGGCGACGCCCTCGAGATACCTCGTGTTCGGTGGACAAGACCCGAGCTGCGCGAGCTGCCCAGCGCTCGAGCGATGGTCCCCAGGGAGCGCGGGCGTCGCGATCAGCACGACCGTGGCGACGATGGGCGCGAGCGTCGATCGACGCACAGAGTTCGCAGCGGTGTGCGTGCAGCGCGACACGGACCTCAACTGCGCGAAGGTCTTGATCGTAGGGGGCGTCGACAACGCGACGGGCGCGCTCGCCACGAAGGACATCCTGCTCGACGGGCTGTGCCTGCGCAGCGATTCTCCCGTGAATTGCACGGGAACCGAGCACGAGCTGCTCAGCGTCCGTCGTCGCGGCGTTCGCGCGGCGATCGGCAGCGACGGCCGGCGCGTCGTGGTCACCGGCGGGCGCGACGCGATGAACGCAGCGCTCTACAGCGTGGACGTCATCGACGCGAGCGACCTCGCGACGCTGCGTCTGGCTCCAGGCACGCGCGAGATCACCAACGCAGACCCCGCGGTGCTCGGCATGAACGACGGCAGCGTGATGATCGCCGGAGGCATCGACCGAACCACCATGCAGCCGAGCGGGGCCGTGTGGTTCGTGCGCGGGAGCATCGCGCCGCTCGCGATGTGAGCGACACGATCCCTCTCGGCGTCGCAACGTGGCGCGAGACGAACAGCAACGAACGCACTGAATGACCAACGCACTTCTCGACGAGTACGCCCTCGGCGCGTACCGATTTCGATCGGCGACAACGAGCGTCACGTGCGACCGATGCGGCCTCGCCGTCGACGCAGGCGCCGTCGCGATTCGCGTGTTCGATCCCAACGGCAGCGGGTCCGACCGCTGCGTCTCGTGCGCGCTCGACTGCAACGTGTTCGAGCTTCGCTACGCGCTGCGCGAAGACAAGAACGCGTTCGAAGGGCGCGCGGCGATCGAGTCGGCGCTCGAGGCGCGGATCGCGGCGATGATCGCGCGCGCCCGCGGCGCCCCAGTGGAGTGTGTCCCAGCGCGAGATCACACAGGCAAACCACGGGTCAAAGCGTTGGTTCACGGGCTCGTGATCAACCGAGTCAGCGCGACGGGAAAGGCGTTTTGGACCCAGCTCCGCGCAGGATGCGCGTTCGCGTCGGCGCGGCGTGAGTACGCGTTCCACATTCCTTCCGGGGACGACGCGATGCGCAGCTCGGACCCCGCGCAGCCGCTCGTCGCGTACGTGTACGGCCTCAACGCGAGGCCCGCAGACGCGCTCACGCAATCGCGAGACGACCGCGTGCTGCGAGATTGCTTCGAGCGAAAGTTTCCCGCGCCGTTGCTCTGGCTGCAGGGCGTGACGGAGAAGAGCGCGCGCGACAAGCACATCCCGCGAGCGCGAGAGATCGTCGAGCGCGCGGGCTTCGACGCAGACCAGTGTCCCGTGCTGTGCGCGAAGACCATGGACCGCGCCGCGCTCGAAGCCCTCGTCGACGCACTGGACGAGCACTTTTCGGGCAACGAGATCGCGCCCATCGCCGCGAAGAAAGATTGAACACGAGGGCAAGCGCCGCGCGATCGAACCTGCGCTCCCATCCGCCACGCGCCCACAGGCGCGGCGCTCACGAAGCGAGCCCGAGCGCGTCCGATCGCTGCTACGCTGAGGGCTCACGCGCTTTTTCACTTCGCTCTCTTTGCTCGAAAGCTCAGGATAGCCCCAGTGATTCATCGAGCTCGGGTTGGCTCCTCGCCCTTCACTCTCGGCCCTGTTCTCGTGCTGCTCGGCCTCGCGGGCTGTGCTCTGCCGCACGCGCCGCTCCGCGACGCGCGTTCGGACCAACAGGACAGCGCAGACGCGACCGACGCGCCAAACGATTCGCCGGACGACGTGAGCGACGTCGCGGACGTGACGGACGTCACAGACGTGCAGGACGTCGCGGACGTTGTGGACGCAGCAGACGTCCCCGATGCGGTCGACGCGACGGACGCCGCGGATGTCCCCGACGTGATCGATGACACGGGCATCGACGTGGCAGACGCGAGCGACGCGGGCATCGACGCGCCCGACCCCGCGGACGCCGCGGACGTCGCAGACGCGAACGACACCGGAATCGACGCGACGGACGCCGCGGATGTCCCCGACGCGACCGACGCAGCCGACGCGCCCGACGCTGCGGATACCGTCGATGTCGCGGACGTTCCTGATGTGCCCGACACGTTCGACCCGTGCAGTGGCGTACGTTGCGACGATCCACCCTTGCCGACGTGCACGGCGGGTGGTTCTCGCGTCACGTTCGGTCCCGGCGTGTGCCGCGCAGGGATGTGCGAGTACCCGCCGATCACGACGATGTGCAATACGCCTCCCGCGCCGATGTGCTCGGGCGCGACGCTCACGACCTTTCGTCCGACGGGGACGTGCATGGCCGGGGCGTGCCAGTACGCGACCGACAGCGTCACGACGTGCGCCAACGGGTGCTCGATGGGCGCGTGCTTGCCGTGCAACGCCACGACGTGCGCGAGCGGCTGCTGCTCGAGCGGGACGTGCGTCACCAACGACTTCACCCGCTGCGGAACCAGCGGCGGAATGTGCTCGGCCTGCGACGCGCGCACCGCGAATCAGTGCGCGTCCGGCGGGTGCCGCTGCGGCGCTTCTCCGGCGTGCAGCGGAGCCACGCCCGTCTGCGACACGGCGGGAGGCACGCCCGCGTGCGTCGAGTGCACGGGCAACACGGATTGCGTCGCGCCGCTGCGTCCCATCTGCGGACCGCGTCGCGCGTGCGTCGAGTGCACGAGCAACGCGCACTGCTCGGGCGCGACGCCGACCTGCGACGTGACGTCGTTTACGTGCGTTCCGTGAGCGCGGGTCACGTCGACACGGCAACGCGTCCGCTCACCCGCGTCGGTCGTTGAGCATCGGAACCATCTCGTCGACCACCACCCCGGTCGGCGACCCGATGTACCGAAGCCGCTGCGCACACGCGCGAACCCACTCGTTTTCGACGCCCGCGCGCTGCGCTTCGCTCACGCAACGCTCGAACACCCCGCGCGCTTGCGCGACGTGCGCTTCGTCCGCGGGCGAGACGTACCCTCGGAGCACGTCGGGCATGTCGCTCGCTTCGATCAACGTGTCTTGGACCGCGCGGCTCCGCTCACCCAAGTCCATGTACAGCTCTCCGACGCGCAGCGCGGCGGCGAAGCGAGCGCTGGTCGCGTCGGCGTTCCACAAGGCGGTGTAGCGAGAGAGGAGCGCAGCGGCGCTCGTGTCCGCGAGCAACGCGCGGTGTCGATCGAGTACCGGCGCGGCCTGCGTCGTGAACCATCGCTCGCGGCGCAGCTCGCCAGCGCCCCGCGAGAGCGGCTCGATCCTCGCGCTCGTCACGGTCCTTCGATCGCGTTCGATCGCGACCCACACGAGCCCCACCACCGCGCTCCACGTGCGATCGACGAGCGAGTCGCCAACGGCGAGCCGAAGCACGCGCTCGCGCTCGCTCGGGCCCGCCGCGCGCCCCGCGAGCACAGGGGCAGGGCGCACCACAATTCGAGTCGCCCGTGCATTTGCAGCGCTCGCGCCGGACAGCGCGCCCACGAGCGCCGGCGCGTCGACGAGCGCCGCCCACTGCGTCGCCGCCACCGTGGCCATCGAGAGCGCCGCGGACTCGTCGCCGAGCAACCCGAGCGCGCGGCCCGACAACGCTCTCGCGTACACGGGCTCGACCACGGTGCGCAGCGACGCGGCGTCGGACTCGAGCCGGGCGAGGCGCTCGCACACAGCGCGCGAAGCGCGTTCGATCGCGTAGAGATCCGGCCCCGCGGGCCCCGAGACGCGCCGTCGCTCGGCGAGCGTCGAGAGCTCCTGCTCTGTGCAACGAAGCCGCGTCGCGAGCGCCACGCGCGCCCAGACCGCGCTCGACTGCGCCGCGCCCGCGGCGGAGGGGACGGCTACACGCTCGATTCGCTGGGCGATTCGCTCGCAAATCGCCCACCCCTCCGCGTCCGACCGCGCCGCGCGAACGAGCGTCACGATGTGCTCCGCGCGGCTCGACAGCGCGCTCGCGTCCACCGCAGCGCTCGACGCGAGGACCGCGCCGTACATCGCCGCGGCTCCTTCGTGGTCGCCCTGCCGTTCGAGCGCTTCGGCGCGCGCCAACGTCGGCTCGCTCGTCACGCTCGCCCGCGGTTGCGCGGGCTGCGATCGTTGCCGAGCAGCGCCCGGACGCTCTGCCGCGGCGTCGAGCGACGCCAGCCCCACGACGCTCGCCGTCAACACCCCGAACCGAGCGAGGCGACTCTTTGCGGTGAACCTTCGAAGCACGAGCACCTCCTCGGACGATTGCCCCCCTCGCTTCGAGCTACCCGCGAGAGGCCACGATCGAGTCGTTCACTGACAGGGGATAGTTGTACCGAAAGTGTTATTTTCGCGCGAGGGGGAGGTTGTCGCGAAGGCGCTGCAGGGTACACTCCCGCGGTAACATTGCTGTCTGCTGCTGCCGAAGATCAGGTGCGATCGATCGGCCGCTACGAGGTGCTCGGGGAGCTCGGGCACGGCGGCATGGCGGTCGTGTATCGAGCGCGCGACCCCCAGCTCTTGCGCGAAGTGGCGGTGAAGGTGCTCCACCCGCACCTGTCGTCCGACGTCGAGAGCCGAAAGCGGTTTCTGCGCGAGGCGCAAGCCGCGGCGCGCTTGAGGCACCCGAACATCGTCGAGGTCTTCGACTTCAGCGTCGAAGCCGACCGCGAGTCGTTCATGGTGACCGAGCTGCTCGAAGGCCCGACGCTTCGACGCTTCGCCGAAGGCCGCATGCCGCTGCCGTCCGAAGTCGTCGCGGCGATCGGCGCGGTCATGTGCGACGCCCTCACCTGCGCGCACGCGCTCGGGATCGTTCACCGCGACGTCAAGCCGGACAACATCCTGCTGCACCGCGGCGGCGTCCTCAAGCTGACCGACTTCGGGATCGCCCACATCGCAGACGGCAACGGAATGACCGTCACGGGCCAGATCCTCGGCTCGCCTGCGCACATGGCGCCCGAGCAGATCGACGCGGGCCCGGTCGACGCGCGCACCGACCTCTTCTCGCTCGGGACCGTCCTCTACGTGCTCGCGGTCGGTCGGCTGCCCTTCGAAGCGCCGGTCGCGCACGCCCTGTTGCGCAAGATCCTCGAGGCCGACTACGTCGACGCGGTCCGCGCCGAACCCAAGGTCGGCGAGCGGTTCGCCGCGATCATCCGGCGCTGCATGGCGAGGCGCATCGACGATCGCTACCCGGACGCCGCGGCGCTCAAGGCCGCGCTCTGCGAGTACTGCGCGGAGTGTGGGTGGGACGATCCCGCGAAGAAGCTCAGCGATTTCTTCGCGGCGCCCGAGGCCTTCGTCGAGGAGCACAACCGAGCGCTGCTCGAAATGTTGCCCGAGCGCGGACGCAAAGCGCGCGACGCCGGGCGCATCCCCGACGCCATGGCGTGCTTCAACCGCGCGCTCGCGATCGACCCCACCAACGCGAAGGTCATCGAGCTCGTCCGCTCGGTGGCGAAGCGCCGACAACGCCAGCGCCTCCTGCGCGCAGCGGCGCTCGTGGGCGCGACGGCCGCGGTCAGCGCGGCGGCTGCGGTCGGCGTGCTCGCGGTCGTGAAGCGCAACGACACGAGGCGGACAGCGCAACAGCACACACAATCAACGCGCGCGCTGCGGGCCATCATGGGCGCGAGCGGAGCCGCCGCAGAAGCGGGAGCGAGCCGCGCCGCAAACGACCTCGCGGTCGACGCGTCCGCGCAGTCCAACGCTGGCTCGACGACCGTCGCGAGCGCGTCGGGGGTCTCCGACGCGGGCGCCGTGCGAGCGGGCGCTCGCGCCGACGAGTATCGCGTTCGGCTTGTGTTGAGCGGGCCGAACGGGCGCGTGGCGATCGATGGCCGGCCGCCGGAGCTCCACACGCGCGCGAGCGAGTATCGACTGCGGGCGGGCGTGCACGAGGTGCAGGTCGTCCCCGATGATCCGAGCTGCGATCGGCCGCAAATGTGGCGCTTCAACGTGGTGGCCCAGAGCGGCGACGCGGTGCAAGCGCTCACGAGCCCGGTGTACGTCTGTCGAAACAGCACCTCGCAGCCGTCGGGCCCGCGAGGCAACCCCTCGGCCAACGCGCGCGTCGTGACGACCGGGGTCGCGACGGTGGCGACGACGCAAGTGATCCCCGTGAAGCTCATCATTCGCGGGATCAACGGGCTGATCTCGATCGACAACCGCGCTCCGCAAGAGCACGACAACGGCAACGAGTACCCGCTCACGGTGGGGACGCACTCGGTGCAGATCCTCCCGTCGGACACCAACTGCGCGCGCCCTCGCCCGTTCGTGATCAACGTGCAGCCCACCGCGGACGGGACGCCGTTTTTGTTTCGAAGCCCGATGTACGCGTGTATTCCTCGCACGACGGAGAACGCGCCCGCACCGTGAGCTCGCAGCGGACCTCGGGGTACATCGCAGATCGCGCTCGTCGAGGCTCGAGTCAGCGGACGTTGATTTCGTGGGTCGTGGGCGCGTCGATGGCCCTCGCGTCGAGCGTCGCGCGGGCGGACGACGTCGACGATTTCTTGTTGGCCCGAGACAACTTCGCCGCGGGTGAGTTTGCGCAGGCCGCCGTACAGCTTCGTCGGCTCGTCGGGGTCGAGCCTGTCGCTGTGCGCGCCGAGCTCGTCGAACCCGCCCGCAAGTACTACGCCGCCGCGCTCTTCTCGATGGGTCAGCGCGCGCAGACCGAGCAGGTGATCGAGGCGATCCTGCGGGACAACCCCGACGCGCTCTTGAGCCCAGCGCTGTTTTCGCCGCCCCTGCAGTCGCTCTTCTACGATGTTCGGCAGCGGATGTTGCCTGTCCTCAACGCGATCCGCGACCAACGACGAGAAGCCCAACAACAAGCGGCGGCGCGACGAATCGCACAACAAGCGCTGCTCCGAGAGCTCGCAACGCGCGAGGTCGTCGCGCTCACGTACTCGCCGGCGACGGTCGTCTTGCCCTTCGGCGGTGCGCAGTTCGTGCAAGGAAACATCGGCGCTGGCGCGGGATTTCTCAGCGCCGAGCTCGTCTTCGGAGGCATCGCGATCGGGTCGTACTTCGCGTGCGGCGCGCTGGTGCGGGACATCACGATGCGCGAGCCCGCGCTGATCGGGAAAACGTGCATCGACGGCGTAAGGCGGACGGACGGAACCGCCCCCGAGACCCCCGTGTTGTTCGCATTGCAAGTGATCAACGTCACGTCGTGGTCGCTGTTCGGAGCCACGATGATCGGCGCGCTCGCGCACGGGATCGTGACGTTTCGACCCGAGCGGCGGGAGGTTCGAACGCGGACGCCGCCGCGGGGCTTCGAGCAGATTCAGATCGCGTTCGCGCCGAACCCGAGCCAGCCCGGGCTCACCCTGCTCGGTCGTTTTTGAGCCCGCAGGGCGCCTGACGAAGCGTGCGTCGCGGGTGGGACTGCGAGGGGACTACGGGCCAGCGTCGGGGTCGGAGGCCCCCGTGGACGGCTCGCTGCCGCTCGAGGCTTGGGTCGTGGTGGTTCCGCTCGAATCCGAGGGGAGCGCGCCCTGCTGGCAGGCTGCGAAGGCCGCGAGGACGAAGAGCACGAGCGCGACGGCGCGGGCAATGGGGGGCGATGCGTGAGCGTTCATGGTGCCGGTCGAACGGTACACTCGAACGGCGGAGAAACGACAAAGGGCGCACCTCCCGCGAGGGAGATACGCCCTTGATCGAGTTCACTTCGCCGCGCGGTGAAGCGCGGCGGGTGAATCACATCGCGCCGCCCGACGAAGCAGGAGCGCCCGCGTCGGCGTCCGTGGCCGCGCCGCCACCAGCGCCAGCGCCGCCCGACGTGTCCGTCGTGCCCGTGCCGCCCGACGACGTGCCGCCGCCGGCCGATGCGCCGCCGCCGCCAGAGTTGTCGGCCGAACCACCACCACACGCCATGGCGAGGGCACCAACGAGGGCAGTAACAGAGAGAAGAACCAGAACCCGCTTCATTGCTTCGTCCTCCAGTAGGGTGCGACTGCCTGCCTCGGCAAAACGCGGGCGAAACGCCGCACGGGCGAGGTTGGTACCGTGACGTGATTCAATGTGTCAAGCATCGAAATCATCGCGTCGCTCGGACCGTGTGCTGATTTCATCCAGCGCTGTCGTAAACGAGAGTCGCGTGGGGGAACCTTGCTATGCTCGCGAACCCTCATTCCGCGGCCTCTTCGCGGGCTGTGCGGGAGTCAATCGATGCCCTGTCTTCGCTGGATTGGAGCCGCGGGCCGCGGCCAATTGTTTCCCCTCTACAAGGCTGTTTCGTCCATCGGGAGGGCGGGCGGCAACGACGTTTGCCTCGATGCGGGAGGCGTCGCGGACTATCACGCGCAGATCGTCTTCGACGGCCGGGACTTCTCGCTCGACGAGGTCGACCCGGTCGCCGAGATCCAGATCAACGGCAAGCGAAAGCGCCGCGCGCGGCTGCAGCACAACGACAAGATCTTGATCGGGACAGCGGAGCTCGTCTTCTCGCTCCTCGAAGAAGCCGAGGCCCCCGGAGGAAAGGGAGCTTCGAAGGACGACGTCGCGCAGGCCGAAATCGTGGGGCTTCGGCGGCTGCTGCAGTTCTCCGAGCGGCTGCTCGTGACGAGGGACGTTCAGTCGCTGCTCGAGTCGGTGCTCGACGGCGCCATCGAGGTCACCGGCGCCGAACGGGGCTTCGTGTTGCTCTTGCGCGACAACAAGCCCGAGGTGCGCGCCGCGCGAAATCTCCGGCAAGAGAGCATCCCCGACGCGGTCCGTCAGCTCTCGGACAGCATCGTCGCGAAGGTCATCGAGACCAAGCGCCCCATCATCATCGCCGACGCGATGAACGACAGCGCCTTCGCGCGGAGCGACAGCGTGATGCACCTGCGCTTGTCGTCGGTGCTGTGCGTTCCGCTCATGGCGGGCGGAGAGCTGCTGGGATTGCTCTATCTCGGCAACGATCGCGTGGCGAATCTCTTTCCGTCGCGCTCGATCGACGTGATCACGATCTTCGCGGGGCAAGCCGCGATGATCTTGCAGAACGCGCTCTTGCTCGACTCGCTGCGGTCGGACAAGACCGAGCTCGAGAAGCGCCTGAAGGACCAGCGCTTCGGCGAGATCATCGGGAGCGTCCCCTCGATGCTCGAGGTGTTTCGCAAAGTGCAGAAGGTCGCGCCGACGGACATCTTCGTCTTGATTTCTGGTGAGACCGGCACGGGAAAAGAGCTCATCGCGCGGGAGATTCACAACCGCTCGTCGCGCAACAACGGCCCGTTCGTGATCATCAACTGCGGCGCGATCCCCGAGAACTTGATGGAGAGCGAGCTCTTCGGCCACGTGCGCGGCGCCTTCACGGGCGCCGTCGCGACGAGGATCGGAAAGTTTCAAGCCGCGGACAAAGGCACGCTCTTCCTCGACGAGGTCGGAGAGCTCCCGCTGCCTTTGCAAGTGAAGCTCCTCCGCGCGCTGCAAGAGCGCGTCGTCACGAAGGTCGGCGACAGCAAGCCCGAGCGCGTGGACATCCGCGTGATCGCCGCCACCAACCGCGAGCTCGAAGAAGAGATCAAGAAGGGCGGCTTCCGCGAGGACCTCTATTACCGACTCAACGTCGTGAACATCTATCTCCCGCCGCTTCGCGAGCGCGGAGACGACATCATCGTCATCGCCAAGTCGCTCTTGCAAAAGTACTCGGCCGAGATGAACAAGCCCGTGAAGGGCTTCACGCCGAACGCGCTCGTCGCGATTCGAAAGTACGAGTGGCCCGGCAACGTCAGGCAGCTCGAAAACCGGATCAAGAAGGGCTTGGTGCTCTGCGAAAAGACGCTGCTCGGCCCCGAGGACCTCGACCTCACGCCCGAGCAGCTGCAGCCCATCGTCCCGCTCGACAAAGCGAAAGAAGAGTTTCAGCGCCGGTACATCCTCGAGGTGCTCGAGCGAAACAACGGCAACCGCACGAAGACCGCGCGAGACCTCGGCGTCGATCCTCGGACGATCTTCCGCTACCTCGAAAAAGAGGGCGGCCCGCCGCCGGGCGGACAGCAGGGCGGGTCCGTTCCCCCTGAGCAGTGAGCCCGTCGCGACAGAGATGTCATGGACGAGTCCGTTTCGAGCGGGACGCGCTGCGCGAGCACGCTGAAGGCGCGCCGTTGAAACCCCAGCGAACCGACAGAACGATCGCGGCGAGCGCTGGGTCGCGATCGCGCTCGAACGCGCGTGGTACGGTTTTCGCTGCCATGTCCCGCGTGGCGAGAGCGCTCTGTCCGATCTTGTTGTCTGCCTTCGGCGCACACTCGTCGGGTTGCCTGCTCGATCGCCGCATCGTGGGCGAAGACGAGTACCTCACGCCGCTGTCGCCCCCCGTGATCGTGACCCAGCGGCGCGCGGGGACGATGACGCTGACCGACCCGCTGCCGGGCGAGATCATCGTCGTTCCGACCTCCGCGATGACCGGCGCGCACAGGCAGACCTTTCGGGTCACGGTCTTCTACGAGTTTCCTGTCGCGCTGCGCATTCGCGGTTGGATCAACCGCAACCTCGACACGTGCATCTCCGGTCGCACGTGCGGGGTCGAGCTCGCGGACCCGTTTCCGTCGTTGTTGCAGCCGCCCGACGGAGGGACCTATCGAACGTTCTCGTTCGAGCGCACGTTCGATCCAGCGACGTGCTCGCGCGTCGACATCTACCTGTCGCCGCGCCTCCGAGACACCGTGACACAAGAGCACCTTCCCGTGCGCAACGGCGAAGTCGCTCACGCGCGCTGGTACGTCGTCGTGCCGAGCAGCACAGGAACCTATCCCCCACTCGACGCCTGCAGGGACGTCACGATGTCCATGTAGAGCCCGTGGAGGCGCACATGCATTCAACCACTCGCTTCGCTTCACTCTTGATGTCCCTCGCGCTCAGCGCGTGCTCGCTCGCGATCGCGCGTCAAACGCCCGTGAACGCCTGCGGCCCAGCTGGGGACTGCGGCGAAGGCGCGAGCTGCGTCGAGGCGCGCTGCGTCGCGCAATCGACGGCATCGACGACCGTCGTGCTCTCGGCGATCCCTGCCGAGGTCGACTCGCAGCGCGAGTACGCGCCGGTCACGCTCACGCAATCGACGGTGCGCTCGCAGTCGAGCACGAACATCACCCTCGCCCGCGCGCGCGAAGTGCGCGGCGTCGTGCGCGCCCCGCAAGGGAGCCGCGAGCCGTTCGTCAACGCGCTCGTGCGCTTCGTGCGATCGGGGACGAACGAAGCGGGCGCGTCGGTGTTTTCGTCGGCGACCGAAGACGAGTCCACCTCGGGATTCTCCGTGTTTCTCGCGGGCGGAACGTACGACGTCTTCGTCGAGCCGCGCGTCGTCGCGTCCCCCGACCCCATGATGCAACCGCCGTCGCGACCGCCGCTCGTGCAGCGAGAGTTCTTGGTGGTCGACGCGGCCACGACGAACCTCGAGCCGCAGCGCTACGACGTCGTGTACGGCGAGCCCCTCACGGTCTCGGGCTTCATCGTCGATCGCGACCTCGGCGCAGGCGTCGGCGAGCTGCTCGTTCGCGCCGTCGACGCGCGAGGCGCGCTGATCTCCACCCGCGGAACGACCGCCAACGGCAACGGCGCCTTCAACATCGGGATCATGCTCGACGAGCGGACGCCCGATTGGTTTCTCGAGGTTTCGACGGGAGAAACGCCGTCCACCACGGCGAACGCGCGCATGACGCAGACCACCGCGCGCATGGTGTATCGCATCGCGAGCAGCGCCCTCGTGTCGAGCGGCGCGCTCACGGGGCTGCAGGTGCGCATCCCCGGACTGCAGCGGCTCTCGCGCGGGACCGACGGCGCGTGCGTCGGGTGCGAGCTCGTCGAGGCCACCGTCGAGCGCGCGGTGCGCACGGTCGACGAGCCCGCGGGGCTCGTGGCGACCGTGTACATGCGCGGGCCGCTCGAGCAGCTGCCAGCGGGACACCAAGCGTGGTTCGAGGTGCTCGCGCGAAGCACGGCCACGGGCGCGATCACGACCTCTGTGTTGCCTGGAAATTACCAGGTAACGATCACTCCCGAAGACGAGTCGTACGCGCTCACGCAGAGCACGCTCCGCGTCACGACCATGGTCCGCGGGCGAACGTTCTCGATCCCGCTCCGCCCTGTGCTCGAAGGGACGCTCCACGCCGAGACCTCGCGCACCATCGGGATGGCCGGCGTCGAAATCGAAGCGCGCCCCCTCGACGCGATCACGCCAAATTCTCCTGCCGCGACGGCGCGCCCAGCGACCACGACGACGCTCTCGAACGGACGCTTCTCGCTCGAGCTCGACCCAGGCCGCTACGTGATCGTCGCGCGACCGCCAGCGTCGACGGGCTTCGCTGCGGTCGTTCACCCGACGCCCGTCGAAGTGCGAATGGACGTTGTCCCGCAGGCGCTCTCGCTGGTCGCGCGGCCGCCGGTGACGCTGCGCGGGAGGGTCCTCGCGCCGGACGCCGCGGGCGCTCCTGGAGCGCGCGTGCTCGCGTTCGGGCGCATCGCGTACCCGTCGACGAACGGCGCGATGTCGTCGATCGACGTTCCTGTGGCCGAGGATGTCGCCGACGCGAGCGGGATGTACCAGCTGCTCTTGCCGATCGGGCTCTCACCGGTCGCCGCGATGCGCTGAGCCCTCGAGGCCCACCGCCGCGCGAGGCTCGACCCAAAACGACCAGCGCGCCGTCACGCTGCCCGCGACCCCAGCGGGATTGACCACGCGGAGCGCGGTGTTCTTCAGGCACTGCTGCGCCGCGAGGTCGATCGACATTTGAGAGGACGTCGCTTCGACGAGGCGCACGAGCCGCGCGCCGCCGTCGTACTGCACGCGCAGCGTCACCCTCGCGCGAACGCCCGATGGAGCCGAGACGCACTGGACGAACTGCGCTTCGTTTTGCGCGAGCGATCGCTGAATCGCCCCCACCGCGCGCGCCGCCGCAGGGTTGGCGCTGGGAGGCTCTTGCTCGGCGGAAGCGTCTTCATCGACCGCAGGGACCGGGGGCGCGGTCGAAGCGTCGTCTTCGCCCGCGAGCGCGTTGGTGCCGATGACCGCGGGGAGCGTACGGGTCAGCGACGGGTCGCTCGGGGGCACACTTGAATTCGTGGCCGGAACCGGGCTGCCGGGTCCTCTCTGGGCGTCGCTGTCGCTCGGCACGTCGGCAGAGCTCCTTCGGGAGAACGCGCCGAGCGCGAGGGCGATCCCGCCGACGAGCAGCACGGTTCCAACGACGGCGATCGCGACGAAGAGGACGATTTTGCCGGCGCTGGTCTTCGGCGGCGAAGGGGGCGCGCTCGTGCCCCACGAAGGGGACGACGGCCCCGGGGCCGTGTTGCCGAAGGGGCTCGGCGCAGGAACATGTTGCCCCTGCGGCGCGCCGGGGGCGACTTGCGCGATCGGCGCGCTCGCGACAGCGCTCGCCATCGGCGCAGCGGGCGCGGGTTGAGGCGCCGCAGCGGGCTGCGGTGCGGGCGCGGGCGCCGCCGCGGGCGGAGCGCCAGGGGCTGCCATCGCGGGCATAGCCATCGCGGGCATGGCCTTCATCGGCGGGGACGCGACGCGCGGAGCGACGGGCGCGCGCTCTCGAGCGCTGTCCGCGGGCGGCGGCGTCTGCACGTGCCACGAGACCGACGGAGCGATCTTGTGAAGGATGCGAATGAGCTCGCTCGAGTCGAAGCCTGGCGCGACCGAGTGAACAAACCCGCGGAGCGCTTGCGCGAAGGCCCCGGCGGACGCGAATCGTTGCTCGGGGTAGAGCGACAACGCCGTGAGCACGATCTGATCGAGCGCCGGGGGAACCTTGGGCTCGACCTTCGAGGGCGCGGGGATGTCTCCCGTCTGCAATCGTTGGAGCGTCGTCGCGGCGTCGTCTCGCGGAAAGAGCGGCTGGAGCGTGAGCATCTCCCACAAGACGATTCCCAGCGAAAACACGTCGGCGCGCCCGTCGATCGGCGCGCCCGCGGCTTGCTCGGGGGCCATGTAGACGAGCTTGCCGACTTGAATTCCCGCGCGCGTTCGGAGGGTGTTGTCCGCCGCGCGCGCCACGCCGAAGTCCGCGATCTTCACGGCGCCTTCGATGCTGAGCAGCACGTTGTGCGGCGAGACGTCTCGGTGAACGATCTCGAGCGGCCGCCCTTGCTCGTCGCGTTTTCGGTGCGCGTAATCGAGGCCCGTCGCGACCTCGGCGCACACGAACGCCGCCGCGGCCGCAGGGAGCTTGATCCGCGCCCGCGAAGACTCTTGCAAGAGCTCGGACGCAGAGATCCCTTCGACGTACTCGAACACGAGGTACGGCTCGGGCTGGTCCCCGAAGTCGAGCACCTGAACGATGTTCGAGTGCTCGAGGCGCGACGAGATCCTCGCCTCGGCCATGAATCGCTGGAGCAGCTCGCCGTCGTTGCGCAGCCGCGTGAGCATGCGCTTGAGCGCGGCGCGTCGGCGCACGCCGCCGGGGCCTTCGCGCTCGGCGCGCCAGACTTCGCCCATTCCTCCGCGGCCGAGCAGCTCGACCAACCGCCAACCACCAAGCTCGGCAGGCGCCTGATCGTCTTCGCTTCCGCCGTGAACCACGATTGCGCAATGCTCGCGCGTCCGTGGCCATCGGAGCAAGCTCTGCGATAGGCTATCGATCGGTTCGTAATATCGCCGTGAGTCGAGGAGAAATCGCAGACGACGTGCTCGCGCTGGTGGGTCGCACGCCGATGGTGCGCCTGCACCGCGTGAATCCCGGCCCCGCGGAGGTCGTCGCGAAGCTCGAGTCGAAGAACCCCGGCGGGAGCGTGAAGGACCGCGCCGCGCTCGCGATGGTCCTCGCCGCCGAGCGCGACGACAAGCTCACGAGAGGCCGCGGGGTCATCGTCGAAGCGACCAGCGGAAACACCGGTATTTCGCTCGCGATGATCGCGGCGGTCCGCGGCTATCGCTGCGTGCTCGTGATGCCGGAGGACATGTCCCTCGCGCGAAGGCTCTTGCTGCAAGCGTACGGCGCGGAGCTCGTGCTCACCTCGGCGCTCGACGGAATGCAGGGCGCCGTCGCCCGCGCGCGAACGCTGATCGAAGAGATCCCCGGCGCGTGGATGTCGCGGCAGTTCGAGAACGAAGCCAACCCCGACACGCACGAGCGCACGACGGGCGAAGAGATCCTCGCGCAGTGCGACGGCGCGATCGATGTCTTCGTCGCCGGTGTTGGAACGGGCGGGACCATCACGGGCGTCGCGCGGGTTCTGTCCAAGGCGATCCCCTCGGTGAAGATCATCGGCGTCGAGCCAGCGGCCTCCGCGGTGCTCTCGGGGCGCCCGCCGGGGCTTCATGGAATTCAGGGGCTCGGGGCGGGGTTTGTTCCGCCGGTGCTCGAGCGCGAGCGAATCGATGCTGTGGTGACCGTGAGCGACGTGGCCGCCGAACGAATGGCGAGCCGCCTCGCGCGCGAAGAAGGGCTGCTCGTGGGCACGTCCGCGGGCGCAAACGTCCACGCCGCGTGCGAGATCGCGAGGACGCTGACCGCGGGTCAGCGCGTGGTGACTGTGCTGTGCGACACCGGCGAGCGCTATCTGTTTTGATTGTATGTGCGTGGATCGGGTTCGCCCGGTGCACGCCCGCGTGGAGCGGCGGCATCCGCGCGTCGCTTCGCATGCACACGGCGCCGCGAGCGCTCTCGGTCGAGCGCGTCGAAGAGGGCGGCCCTGCGGCGCGCGCGGGGCTGCTTCCGGGCGAACGCGTGCTCGCGATCGACGGCGTCTCGACGCACGACATGACCGAGATCGAGCTGCGCGAGCGCGTCCGCGGCGACGTAGGCAGCTACGTCGTGCTGCGCGTGCGAGGGAGCGACGGCCGCGAGCGCGACGTGCGCATCGAGCGCGGGCCGTGATGACCCGCTTCGATGAAATGACTTCCCCCCAACGAGCGCAACCGCTCAGTTCGTGATGTTCACCGCGGCGCCGGCGATGAACGCGCGGAGCGTCCACGCGGGCTTCGCCATGCCGCCCACCATCACCGTCGAGTCCGGCGGGATCGTGAGGGACATCGGGTTGACGGGCATCATCGCGGCGTCGCGGCAGGGCGAGCGCGCGATGATGTTGCAGAGCGGCATGTTGAGCGAGACGACCTGCACGTTGAGCGTGTCTTCGAAGGTGAGCTTCGCCTCGAGGATGCCGTACGGCGTGGCCATCATGCCGTCGCCCGACGACGTGTTCCATCGGGTGGTGTTCGCGGCGCACGAGTCGAAGGCGGGCTTCGCGGTGCCGATGCAGTTGCGGTTCGCCGTGAGGCGGAGGTCCGAGATGCGCGCGTCGCGCAGCGGGAGCTCGGTGAGGAGCATCGAGCGGTCCATCTCGTCGTACACAGGGATCGTGATCAGCGGAACGGTCATCCCCGCGGGCATCCCCACGAGACCGCCAGCCTCGGCGATCGGCGCGGTGACCGGGTTCCATCGATCGGCGCCGCCCATTCCAGGGGCGCCGCCCATCACGAACTGCATGTCCTGTCCGAGGTAGCCCGTGCCGAACACGCGGTTCACCGGCTGGCGAATCGTGCCCGTGCGAATGCGCATCATGCTGAAGTCGAGGTCGACGCCCCACGCGAACGCCGCGTTACGGATCGACGTGTTGAGCAGACGACCCACCGGCTGCGACGCGAGCAAGCTCGCGGGCGTCTGGATGTCGATCTGCGTCAGCACGAACTTCGGCCGCATCGTGTCGTTGTTGCGAAAGCGCGGACAGAACTCCGTGTTGCTCGGGTCGCACGGCTGCGCCTGAAAGCCCTCGCAGCCCATGTCCATGTTGCGCACCGGCGTGACGATCGCGCCGAACTCGTTACACGCGCCCGCCTCGCCCATCATCATCGAGCTGTCGCCGCCGACGCCCGTGTCCGTCACGCTGCCGTCCGTGTTGACGCCGGTGTCCGCGGGAGGTGTCGGCGTGGGTGAACACGCCGCAACCAGAGCCATTGCGCCCAACATCGAGCCGATTCGCCGCTGCATCATGAAGCCTCTTCCTCCGAACGAAACCCAAAGACAGGTGTGTCGCGCGACCACTGCAGTGACCGCTCGACGCGAAAGGTACCCTACTTTCGCCCCCGCTAAACCACTACCGCGACGGGGTTCGTCGTCGACTCCGTCCTCGGCGGTGGTTTGACTTGATTTCAGCCCCGCCTGTCCGCTCCGGCATCTTCGATGCTCGTCGCGGGCGCGGCACAGCACAGCTCAGTGCGTGCTGACGAGGCTCGCGAACTCGCGCGCGCGCTCGAGCACCGTGTCGTGCGTCGCTTCGAGGAGGCCCTTTGCGCCGTATTTTTCGACGCAAATCGACGCGGCGGCCGAGCCCATCACGACGGCGCGACGCAGCGCTCCGCGGTCGAGCGTCGGCTGCGCGTCGAGGTATCCGAGCAGCGCGCCCGCGAACGAGTCGCCCGCGCCCGTCGGGTCGACGACGTGGTCGACCGGGTACGCCGGGGCGTGAAACGTCCCGAATTCGTCGAACAGGTACGCCCCGTACTCGCCCTGCTTCACGATCACGCGCTTCGGGCCCATCGCGAGGAGGCGCTTTCCGATGCGCGAGATGTAGCGCTCGCCCGAGAGGTCCCGGGACTCGTCCTCGTTGATGATGAGCAGGTCGATGCGCTTCAAGAGCGCCTCGAGCTTCGCGCGCTCGCCGTGGATCCAGAAGTTCATCGTGTCCGCGGCGACGAGGTCGGGCTTCTCGACCTGGTCGAGCACGCTCGCTTGCAGCGCGGGATGAATGTTGCCGAGCAGCACGTAGCGCGACGCGCGAAAGCTGCTGGGAATCTTCGGTGAAAACGTCTCGAACACGTTCAAGTGCGTCGCGAGCGACTCGCGCGACGCGAGGTCGGGCGCGTACCGCCCGTGCCATCGAAACGTCCGTCCGCCGCGGACCACTTCGACGCCCTCGAGCTCGGCGCCGCGCTTCTTCAGCGACTCCATCATCTCTGCGGGAAAATCATCGCCAACCACGCCAACGACCCGCGGCGTCGTGAAGAACGACGCGGCCAACGAAGCGAACGTCGCCGAGCCGGCGGCCCACTCGAACTTCTCGCCCGTTCCTGCAAATTCGACGGTGTCCACCGCCATCGATCCGACGACCAGCACGCTCATCGATACAAACCTCACTCGTTCGAGCAGTCCCGACAGGACTGTGGAATCATTCGGGCCGTGCTCGGGCGTTGATGCACCGGAGTCGTGCGGTCCGATCGATCAGAAAAAACCGCGGTTGCCTATCATGACCGCTGAAGACGGCAAAGCCCCAGCCTCCCATCCCCTCGCTCGCTGGGCGCTCGCCACAGCGGTCGCCGACGTCGTGTTGCTCGTCGGACTCGCGCGCCTTCCGCGCCCGACGCTGCTCGACGCCGAGCCCCCGAGCGCGGTCCGCGGTCGCGTCGTTCGTGCGTACGCCGTGGACGAGCGGGCGGTGTTCGTTCGAACCGAGGGGCTCTCGAGCGCGACCGCGACCGTCGTGGTCGTCGCTCGCAACGCGCGCACGACAGCGCAGCAAGTCCCGTACGACATCCTGGCTCGACTCCACGTCGCTCCGTGTCGGACGCTCGCGGAGCTCGGCGTCGTCCCGCGCGATCGCTGCGCCCCGCGTGAGGACTCGGCGCCCGATGAACCGTCGCGCGACGCCCTCTCGTGGTACGCGCTCGAAGGAGACCGCTGGGCTCCCAAGCGCTGCGCCATCGTCCGCGAATCGGGCGCGAGCCTCGTGGGGGAGCGCTCGGTGACCGCGCGATGCGACGGCGTCGAGCTCGGCTCGCTACGGGGATTTCGTGTGGAAAATCCCTGGGTTTCGATCGACGGTCGGCGCGTGTGGGTCGACCGCGACGTGCGCGTCGAGCGGGCGATCTTGGTTCGTGACCGCGCGCGGCGAGCGCTCTTCGTCGCCACCGCCGACGGAACGAGGATCGACCTCGATCCCGGCCAACCCAAGCGAGGCATCGTCGCGACGCTCGCGGGCAAACTCGGCGCCGACGGCCTCGCCGCCGCGGCGAGCGCGTGGTTCATCGCGCAGGTGCTCGCCGTCGCAGCCGCGCGGAGCCGCGAGGGATCGAGCGCGTTCTGGCGGAGATTTCTCCGATGGAGCGCGATGCTCAGCGTCTTCGTCACCGGCGCCCTCGCCCTCGCCGCGCTCCGCGCGTCGCAGTGACGCCTGCGAAAAGACAGCTCACTTGATTGTATGGGTATTGGTCTCGCGCCCTATCGATCGCCGCTCGCGTCGACCGCGGCGCCGCCGTCCGCGCGCTCACCGACCCGCTGCATGCGGGCGACGACCTCGCGCGCCTCTCCGTACGCAGTGCCGACCATCACTTCGAACGGCTCGTAGCCCGGCGATTCGACGCGCACCCGATGCGGTCCTCCTTCGACGACCGCCTCGGCGCCGCCCACGGGAACGTTTCTCGGGACGTCTCGGTCGAACCACACCCGCGCGCGTCGACTCGCGTCCGTGGGCAGCACCCACACTCTCAACATCGACGGCGTTCGCCGCAGCAGCTCCGCGCGCTCTGCGGCCTGGGTCCGCTCGCTCGCCGACCGCCCGAGCCCCGCGAGCCGCGTCCACGTCTCTGCGGCAGCCCGTCGCTCGTTGCGTCGCTCGAGGATCGTCGCGAGGTCTCTCAGCGCCTCTGGGGTCGCGTTGAGCCGGATGGACTCCCGCAGCAATCGAACCGCTTCGAGCTCGTCTCCGCGCCGAATCGCCGCGCGCGCTTGCGAGACGCGCACAGAAGCCTCGATCCGACTCGAGCCCGCGCTCCCGAGCGCCCCTTGCGCGCCCGCGGTCTCGCTGAGCGCGCACGCGCACGCGACACACAAAACCATGGTCGCCCTACGAAACGAGCGACGCACAGCGCTCACTGAACGGTCATTCATCGCTTTCATCGCCACGGTGGCGCGTGCTCGACGCGCGGGGGCTCGTAAACATTCACGCTCATCGCTGCGCCGCTGCTCGGTACCGCGCGAGGTTCGCCCTCGCAACCTCGCGGGACGGATCGATCGCCAGCGCTCGCTCGGTGAGCGCGATGGCCTCGGTGAGCCTGCCCTCGCCCGCGCGCACCACGGCGAGGTTGGTCAGCGACGCCACGTGTCCCGCATCGCGCCCGAGCGCGGCCTCGAAGAACGGTCCTCCCGACGCGAGATCGCGGCCCGCGGCGCGCATTCCCGCCGAGAACAATACGTTTGCCGAGAGCTTGCGCGCGAGCACCCCAGGGCTCTCGCGCGCCGCGAGCCAGCGTGACACCTCGTCGAGCGGCTCGATCGCCACCGTGTCGCTCGACGTTCGCGGGACCACGCGCGCGAGCACGGGGCTCTCGGACGCGCGCACAAAGATCGCAGCGCGCTGCTCGTCCGCGCGCTCGCCCTGCTCCCAGCGAACACGCTCTCCGAACACGCTCACGATCGATCGCAGCCGTCGCACGCGCAGCGCTTCGTCCGCCGATCGCGGCGCGTACCGCTCGCGCGGCGCGTGACCGAGGGCGACGGACAACCGACGCCACGTCGTTCGATCCCACAAATGCTGCCGTGGAAGCACCACCACGTCCGGCCGCTCTCCCTCGCACACCCGCGCGAAGAGCGAGCCTCCGCAGAGCTCATCGGACTCGCACAAGATCACCGCGCGGGGCGGCGCGGCGCCGATCGCTCCCGGACCGCCGTAGATCTCGACAGCAGCCCACCCCTCGCGCGCGCCCGCGAAGCGCGTGTCCCCGCGCGCGAGCGCGACGACCGCCAAGAGCGCGGCGAGCGCTCCACAGACCATCGGACGATATCGGGCGGTGTCCACCCGCGAAGCGAGCCACCCGATCGCGCGCAGGGCGAGCGCGACGAGCGCCGCTTCGGTGACGAACAGCGTCTGCAAATCGCGCGTCCCCATCGGGTTGACGAGGACCGTGTAGAGCAGGTCGAAGAGCGCCGCGAGCACGAGCGCGAGGGCGAGCGCCGTCTGGTCCCGCGCGATCGCGAGCCCCACGCCGAGCGCGGACAGAACGAGCACCGCGGGCCCGAGGTCTCCGGCGAGCGTCGCGAGCGCCTCGGAGAGCGCGGCTGAGTTGCCCCCCATTTGGCTGGAAAACGCCTCGCGGATCCTCGCTGCGCTCACGTGCGCGAAGAGCCCGCGCAGGTCGTCGGGCCCTCCCCAATCGACCCACGGAGCGCGACGCGCGGCCACGACGAGGTAGCTCGCGAGCGAGGCCGCGAGCGCGCCGAGGACCACCCACGAAATCAACGCGCGCGACCACGCCGCGCGGAGGTGCTTGCGAACGTCGGGCGATCGAACGACGAGCGCGAGCCCCGCCGCGGCCACGGCAGACCGAACGCTCGTGTGCGTGACGAACGAGAGCCCCGTGAACACCGCGAGCGTCCGGAGCGCCCGCGCGGCGCGCGACGGGTCGGACTCGGCGCCGACCACGGACGCGAGCGCGACGAGCGCGAGGAGCGTGCTGCTCGCGTACACTTCGACCGCGGTCGATCCGCGCAAGATCGTCTTGGACGCGAGGCACACGACGGGCGCTGCGATCGCGAGCGTCCATCGAGCGGGCGGATCGTTGTCCCCCTCGCGCCGGTCGGGTCGACTCGCGAGGTACGCGAGGACCCCCATCGCGATCGACCCGAAGAGCGCGTTGGCGACGTTGGCGCGAAATCCTAGGTCGCCGAAGGGAAGGCACTGGAGCACGCGAATCGCGACGATCTCCAGCGAAAATCCCGTCGGATGCGCGACGCCCAGGGACGCTGCGGCGGCGGCGAGCTCGGCGCCGTCCCGCGCGGGGGCCGTCGGGGCCGCGAGCCCCACGAGCGCGACGAACGACAAGATCCCCGCGGCCATCGCAGCGCGCGACGATCGCGGGTCGGTCGTAGGGTCCTGCGAGGGTGAGAGCGAGGACGGCACGGGAAAGAAGCGCGCGGCAATATACACGGACGACACGGACGGCGGACGAACGGGCGCGCGGGATCGTTCTTGCGTCGGGCGTGTTTGCGGGCTTCACTTCAGCGCTGTGACCGCAGTCAGAAACACGCTCTTCGCGACGGTGTTCGCGGCGGCGCTCGCCTTCGGGTCGAGCGCGCGAGCGCAGGAGACGTGCGACGAAGACGGCGGTGTGCCGCCGGACTTCGGGCAGTTGATCGAGACGTTTCCCAGCAACAACGCGCAGGCGATCCCGAGGGACGGCTTCGTGCGATTCGTGTTTCGAGGGCGCGTTCCCCCGAGGCCGGTGGTGATCGTCCGCGACGCGAGCGACAACGTCGTGTCGGGCACGCTCGCGATCGTCGGCTCCGAGCTGCACTGGCAAGCCAACGCCCCGTTCGCGCCGAGCTCGACCTACCGCGCGACGGCGTCGGACATCATCGGCGGGAGCTCCGAAGTTCGCTTCACGACAAACAACGAGCTCACCAACGGCCGCGGCCCGTCGGACTTCGGCGGCGCCACCGGCGTGAGCTCCGAGCGCTCGGGCGCGACCGACATCTGCGGCGACGAAAACGCCCGCAGCGTGACCGTCTCGTGGCGCTTCGCCCGCTCGAGCCCGTGGCCCCAGACAGAGCTCACGTACGTCGTGTACGAGACGCGCGGCCCGAGGATCAACGGACCCGTCGAGCGCGCGCGCGACCGCGGTCGACTCTCGACGTCCGCGTGCAACTCCAACGCGGACCAGTGCGTGACGTTTCGGCTGTCCTCCGCGAACTCTGCAGGGCCCGCGTGCTTCACCGTTCAGGTGTACGACCCTTATGGTCGCAGCACCGAGAGCACCGCTGAGAAGTGCGTGAACCTCGACTCGGGCAACTATTTCTACGGCTGCTCGGTGCGCGGCGCGACGATCACGCGCCGCGATTCGAGCGCGCAACCGCTGCGGGCGTGGTGGTTTGCGCTCGCGGCAGGTGCGCTCGTCGCTCGACGAGCGCGTCGTTTGTGTACACTCCCGCGCTCGTGAAGACTCTCGTCGTAGGCGTCGCCGGTGGCTCCGGCTCGGGAAAGACCACCATCGCGCACGCCATCGTCGAGTCGCTCCCCGTCGGCTCGTGCGCGCTGCTCGAGCACGACTGCTACTACAAGGACCTCTCGCACCTGTCGCCCGAGGCGCGCGCGAAGGTCAATTTCGACCACCCCGACTCGCTCGACAACGAGCTGTTCGCCGCGCACCTCGACGAGCTGCGCGCGCAGCGCGGGATCGACAAGCCGCAGTACGACTTCGCGACGCACCGACGCGCCAGCGAGTACGCGCGCGTCGAGCCCGCCCCCGTCATCGTGGTCGAGGGGATCTTGGTGCTCACCGACCCGCAGCTCCGCGCGCGCATGGACGTGAAGGTCTTCGTCGACACCGACGCGGACATCCGCGTGATGCGCAGGATTCGTCGGGACCTCGAGCACCGGGGACGCTCGTTCGCGCAGGTGCGCGCGCAGTACTACGAGACCGTTCGCCCGATGCACCTCGCCTTCGTCGAGCCATCCAAGCGCTACGCCGACGTGATCGTCCCCGAGGGCGGCGAGAACCGCGTGGCGCTCGAGCTCATCGGCGCGCACTTGCGCGCGCACCTCACCAAGGTCCGCCACGGAGAATGACCGCGGTCACGATCGCTCCGAGCGCTTGAAGAGCACGCTCGTCCCGAGGTGTCCGAGCGCCCTCGCCTCCATGCAGCACGGCGAGCCCGGCTCGACGTCGCGACAGCCTTGGGGACGTTCGGCGTAGATCCCGCACGGGTAGCGGCCTTCGACGGACGTGTCCAAGCCGCCGCAGCGGTGACCGTCGTTGCGCAAGAAGCGAAAGTACGGCGGCCGATCCATCACCACGGTGAGCGCGCGGAGGGTCGCCTCGCTCATGCGCGCCTCGTCGCTCTCGAGGAGGCTCACGGTCTCCGGTCCGTGGTGGCAACAGCGGCCGCACGCGACGCAATCGGCGCCGTCGGGGTCGGGCTCGCCCGCGATGGGCGCGAGCCGAAGCGATGCACCAGCGTTCACGGCTTCGCTGTATACCAGACGCATCGCTCATGGCCCTCGTTCGCGCTCCGTACGCACCGATTCGCACGCCCGTCGCGCTCACCGTCGGCGCCGAGCTCAAGGTCGACGCGGGCATGCTTCGCTCGCTCGACGCGCGCGAGGTCAACGTCAGCGAAGCGTTCACCATCGTCGACGCGACGGGCACGTTCTTTCGCGCGAGCCTCAAGCTCCGCGACGAAAAGAGCGGCCGCGCCGTCGCGTACGAGAAGATGCCCCGCTCGCCCGAGTCGCCCGCGCACATCACGCTCGTGTGCCCGGTGCTCGGTCGCCAGCGCATGCTCACCGTGTGTCAGAAGGCCACCGAGCTCGGCGTGGCGCGGATCGTTCCTGTCGTCAGCGATCACTCGGTGCAGCGCGACGGGATCGAGCACGAGAAGCCCTGGGCGTGGAAGGGTCAGTGCATCAAAGCCGCGCGACAGTGCCGGCGCGGCTCGCTTCCCGAACTGACCGAGGTCATCTCGTTCAACGAAGCGCTGTCGGCGCCGTTTTGGGCGGAGGCCTCGCAGCGCTTCGCGCTCGATGACCGATCGCCGATCGACCACGACCCGTTTGCCCCGACGAGCGAGCCACCAGCACCGAGCGACGTCGTGCTCGTGGTGGGTCCCGAGGGAGGCTTCAGCGACCCCGAGCGCGCGCGGCTCGACGAGCACCACGCGATCGTCCTGGCCCTCGGCGGTCGCGTTCTACGCGCAGAGACCGCGGTGTACGTCGGCCTGACCGTGCTGCAGCACCGGATGGGCGACCTGCGCGCGTGACATTCTGTCGCCTCGCGGGGCACAATCGTCCTGCGCGCGATGGACACCGAGGTCCTGCTCCGACACCTGCTGCGACTGCGAGCCGCGATCGACTGCGCGGTCGAAGCGGCGGTTCCCGTGAGCGACGCGGACGTGTACGCGCTGGTGGGGCTCGTCGACGAGCTCGATCAGCGTCTCTCGCGAGGGGCGCCGCTTCCGTCGCGATGGGCGCGCGCCGCGCGAGAGGTTCGGCCCGCGACCGCGCGCGCGATCACGGTGGACCTCCACGTCGAGCCGAGCAACGACAACGCGGCGCGCAGACGGCGCACACGAATTCGAGTCACGCGCACGACAGGCCAGCTCGCGCTCCCGTGGAGCGGCTGAGCTTCGCGTGGCTCAGTGCGCGCTGACGAGCGGTGTCGGGAGCACCGAGCGGCCGATCACCTTGCGAAACGGCCACGGAATCATCGCGAGGATGATCAGCAGCACCGTGCCGTAGCCGACGAGCGCGCGGCGGTGCTTCGCCAGGTCGTCGGCGCCGCGCTTGGCGCGCACGCGCGCCACGGTGACGAGCACCGCGACCAAGATGCCCATCGAGAGGTGCTCGACCGCCCAGAAGCGCAGCGCTTTGTCTCGCATCGCGACGCCCATGTTGGCCATCGCGGCGCTCGTGATCGGGCTGAGCGCGAGGTGCAGCGCGAGCCCGAGCAGCACTTGCGTGTGGACCGCGCCGACGAACGCTCCGCCGAGCTTCGCGTCGCGCTCTTCGAACGGCTTACCGCCGCGCACCCCCAAGAACGCGCGCACCGTCACGAGGACAGCGAGCGCGAGCACCACCCAGCGCAACAACGAGTGAACGATCAAAACCGCGGAGTACATCGCGGCGCGGACCGTACAACACAACCCACGCGCGGTGCAGGGCGTCGCCGGGGTGATTCAGCCGTCCTACACGCTCGCGAGCACGCGGAGCGTCCCGCGCACGACGCCGTAGTGCCCCTCGGTCGAGAGCGCGCGCCACACGTCGCGGTCCGTGCACTCGCCGCGAAGGAGCGCGCGGTACACGCCGATGATCTTCGCGGTGTTGGCCGCGTCTTCGCGCACGAGCTCGACACGAAACCGCCGCACGCCCGCCGAAATCGCCTGCGGAACGAGGCTCGCCGCGCTCTGCGCCTTTCCGTGAAACACCGTGTTGCGGCAGCCCACGTCCGCTTCGAGCGGATGCTCGACGCCCGCGCGATCTCGCAGCGAGAGCTGGTGCCGCTCGCAGGGACGACCGCAGTCGCGAAAGTCTCGTCCCGAAGAGAGCCGCGCGGCGATCACGCAGTGCTCCATGTAGAAGAGCGGCATCGGGTGGTGAACGACCACCTCGGCCCAACGCGCGAAGGGCCCGTCGAGCAGCGCCGAGAGCTGCGTCGCGTCGAGGTCGAACGAAGGTGTAAACGCGTCGAGCCCGCGCGCGAGCACCTCGCTCGCGGTCAACCGATTGGTGACGTTGAGCGAAAAATCACCGACGCGTGACGCGCCCTCGGGGCGAAGGTCCCTCAGCGCGCCGAGCGACCGAACGAGCACCGCGTCCGGCGCGAGCGACGCGAGGTAGCGATCGATCTTCTCTTCGCCGGGCTTTCGCACGCGCGGCGGCGCGAGCGTGATGTGCACAGGCCCCCGCTCTCGAAGCGCGCGAACCGCGGCGCCCGTCCCCTGAAGCTCGAGAAAATCCAGGTACACGCCGTCGGCGCCCGCGTCGACCGCGGCGTGCGCTTGCGCGAGCGTCCGGCACAACACGAAGAGCTTCGGCGGCGCGGCCGAGAGGTCTTCTTGATTTCGTGGGCTCGATGGGGGACTGGCCTCGCGCGTGAGGGACTCGGCGCTGACCGCGGTCACTTCCCAGCGGCGCGCGTTGCGCGACGAGAGCGCCTCGATGATCGCGCGGCGCGCGCGGTTGATGCTCGCGGGCGCGACGAACGCTCGGTCTCCCGCGAGCTCGTTGGACACGGTTCGAAGCGTGTACGCGCTCTCGCCGAGGCGCCCGAGCTTGTCGCGCAGGGCGGCCTCGTCGGTGGCTCGACCGGTGGCCTCGACGACCTCGACGTCGCCCTCGACCTCGACCTCGACCTCGACGCCTCGCTCGGTGCGCGCGAGATAGACGGGCTTCGCGCCGACGGCGCCGCGCACGGTGACGTCCAGCGCGAATCGCCTCGGAGCGCGCTCGACCTCGGACACCACGCGCTTCTCGAGCTGCGGGTCGTCCGTGCGAAACACCCTGTGATTCACCAGCGAAACCGCGGGTCGAACGTCACGATCGGGACCGAACGACACGCGCACCCGCTGCCCGGGCTCTCCGCGATCGACCGAGCGACCGTCGAGCGAGATGGCCCACACGCGCCCGCCGAGCTCTCCTTCGCTTCCCTTGTGTCCCTCGATGAGCAGGCCGTCGCCGCGCGCGATGGGGCGCGCGAGGACGAGCTCGAGCCCTGCGCGATCGACGCCGACGAGCGTCGCGACCTCGAGCCCGCGGTGGTCGCACGCGCGGCCTTCGACGAGTCGCTGGTGATCGACCCCTTCGAGAAATCCCGGGCCCGATCCACGCGAAAACGTCTGCAGCGCGTCGTCTCGCTGCGCCTCGGTGGGTCGCGCGTCCGGCGCGTCGAGCGCGTCGACCGCCGTTCGATAGAGCCGCGTGGTGGCAGCGACGTACGGGGCGCCCTTCAGTCGCCCTTCGATCTTGAGAGACTTCACGCCGAGCTCCGCGAGCCTCGGAACGAGCGCGCTCGCCTCGAGGTCTTCGGGCGAGAGCAGGTACGCGTCAGCGCCGGTGTCCTCGACCTTTCCATCGACGACGAGGTCGTACGGGAGGCGGCAGGCTTGCGCGCACGCCCCGCGATTGGCGCTGCGGCCGCCGATCGCTTCGCTGGTCAAGCACTGGCCCGAGTACGCGATGCAGAGCGCACCGTGAACGAACACCTCGAGGTCCATCGTGCTCTCGGCGCGGATCTTCGCGATCTCGTCGAGCGAAAGCTCCCGCGCGAGCACCACGCGCGAGGCGCCGAGCTCCCGCGCGAACTCCACGGACGACGCGTCGGTGCACGTCATCTGCGTGCTCGCGTGGATGGGCATCGTCGGAGCGATCTTGCGGAGCATCACCGCGACGCCGATGTCCTGCACGATCACCGCGTCGACGCCGGCCTCGGCGCACGTTCGAATCGCGCGCTCCATCGCAGGGAGCTCGCTGTCGAACACGAGCGTGTTGAGCGTGACGTACGCCTTGACGCCCCGCTCGTGCAGCGCGCGCACGGTGTCCGAGAGCGTCGCGTCGTCGAAGTTGGTCGCCCTCGCCCGCGCGTTGAACTGCTGCAGCCCGAAGTACACCGCGTCGGCGCCCGCGCGGATCGCCGTCTCGAGCACCTCGCGATCGCCCGCAGGCGCGAGCACCTCGGGGCGGGCCTTGGAGGTTTCTTGATTACGTGGTGGTGTATTCATCGACCGACGATCTCGAAGTGCACGGCGTAGTTGCGCTGATCGCTGTGGAGCTCGACAGGGACCGAACCCGAGGGGCCTGTCCACGGAGACGCGAGCGTGAGCATGGCTCCCGCGGCCGCGGTGACGACCGCGCCGGACGCAGGGAGACCCGCGCCGCGGACGACCGCGCGAACGCCGTGGCCGTCGAGCGAGCCGCTCGTGACGCGAATCGCGTTGGAGTTTTGCGTGACCGTCGCGGTGACCATCACGCGATCGTGGCCGACGTACGGGTCGCTGTCGCGGAGCTGCCCTGCGCGCGCCCACGGCGTGCCGCCGGTGTAGCCGGGCGCGTCTTGGGTCATCGCGTAACGAACCGTGAAATCCCCGGGAGAAAGCGCGGTCATCGGCGTGATCACGACGGTGCTCCCGCGGATCGCGACGGCCTGGATCGTGATCGCTCGGCCTGCTTGTTCGAGCTCGAACCCTCGCCCGCGGGCCCACACCGCCGGAGCGGCGCCGCTCATCGGGTGCGCCGTCGTGTGCGGCTGCGGGATCGACGACTCCCACTCGAGCGGCGGCGCGGGAACGTGGAACTCGACCTCGACGTCCGCTCCAGCGCGGCGCGCGGCGATCGGCTCGAGGGGCCGCCACGGGCGACCTTCGAACATCGTCTGCGCGTACACCTGCGCGTACTTGATCCCGAGCGACCTCGAGCCCGCGGCGGTCAAGTGAATGCGGTCTGTGTTGAACTCGAGTTGATATTTGGGGCCCGAAAGGATCACCACGCCGCGGTTGTCGACGGACGCTTGCCACTGGAGCTGCGTCGATTGACCGCGGCCCGCCTGACCAGGAAAGGTCCCTTGCTGCGAGTGAATCAGCGGGATCTCCGTGGTCTGCATGGTGATCCGAGGGAGGTCCATGCGGTACGCGTTCGCGAGGTCGCGCACGGCGGTGCCGTAGTTGATGTTGTTCCAATCGCTCTCGCCGTGGGTGAGGACGACGGCGCCGATCTCGAAGCGCAGCGCCGCGCTCCGCGCGATCGCGTTGATCGCGTTGGTCTCGTAGATGGACGCGCCGTACGCGCGCCCGACGCCGCCGCGACGGATGTATTCCATCGCGCGCCCGCTCTCGCCGACGACGATGTGCGCCGTCGCAAACGGGATCCCTGCGCGTCGCAGCGCATCGAACGAGAGCTCGTGCGCCATCGCGCCGTGCGGCGTCTCGCCAGCGATGTTGTTCGGGTACGTTCCACCGCCGCCCGCGACCTCGCTGCGCACCGGTTCGGTCAGCGGAACGAGCGACAATCGATCGCCGACCCCGTCGTACAGGGGCGCGGCGCCCATGTCTCTCAGCCGCACGTTTTCGTAGCGCTGTCGCGTCGTGAGGGCGGGCGTGCTCGTCGCGCCAACCGACAAAGACTGCCCCGTCCCGATGATCCCCACGAGCACGCTCGCAGAGTGCGGGATGCGCAACGGCGGACGCGCATCCACGCCGGTGTCGCTCAGCACATCGAGCGAAGGCACGTCGGCGCTCGCGTCTTCGATCGCGTCCATCGCGAGCGCGTCGGCGACCGCGTCTGGCGCGGTTGCATCCGAAGCCACCGAGTCCGCGCGCGCCCCCGTGTCCTCTCGGCCAGCGTCCTGCGCGGGGGCGTTTTCACAGGCGACGAGCAGCGCAGACACAACCGAGGCAAGGGCAACAACGCGGGTCATGGGAGTGCATTAGTAGCAAAGTGACGCGCGAGATCACACGCGCCTCGACGATCGAACGCGCGTTCGGACGATTGACAACGCCCGAGCATCGACACACTCGTGCGGCCGTTCCCTTCGGCGCGTGCGCGCTGAGCGTTTCCATTGGGTGGGGCGTCGCGCGACGCTCGTCGACTGTTCGATCCGAGCCATGACTCAAACTCAAACGCTGCAAGCGCGCTTCGACGCGGCGCTGCGCCTTCCGACGCCCGCGGTTCGCTACGAGCTCACGCGGCAAGTCTCCGAACACTACGCTGGCCAGTACGTGATGGCGGTCGCCTACTGGCTCGCCGAGCTCGAGGCCTTCGCGTCGAGCAGAGCGTGCACGATCGAGCGGCTGCCGACGCTCGTCGCCGAGCGCGTCGCGTCTTGGGAGCCGCGCCGAGGCGCGCTCGAGTACGTGGATTTCGTCTCGCAACAGCGCGTGCGTTGGCGCGAGCAGTCGCTGGAGATCATCACCGCCGAGTGGGCAGTCGACTCGTCGAACGCGTCGCGCACGTTCGTCGTTGGCGCCTCGCGCGAGCTCGTCGAGGCGTTCTACACGGAGTACACGCACTGGACCTTGGGAACGCGCGACGAAGTCATGGTCTTCGATCACGGCGAGTGGTCCCGAGACCAGTCTCTGTTCGCGTCGATTCAGAGCTCGTCGCTCGACCAGCTCGTCCTCGCGGAGTCGCTTCGAACGCAGCTCGTCACGGACCTCGAGCGGTTCTTCGCGAGCCGCGAGCTGTATCGAGAGCTCGACGTTCCATGGAAGCGCGGGGCGCTCTTCATCGGACCGCCGGGCAACGGCAAGACGCTCACCATCCGCGCCCTCGCCAAACACTTGAAGGTCCCCGTCTTCTACGTGAAGAGCTTCGCGGGACACCACAACCCACACCACGGGATCGGCGCGGTCTTTCAACGCGCGAGGCAATCCCCTGGCTGCATGATGGTGCTCGAAGACCTCGACACCCTCATCAGCGAGTACAACCGCAGCTTCTTCTTGAACGAGCTCGACGGCTTCGCGCTCAACGACGGGCTCTGCATCATCGCGACGACCAACCACCCCGAGGCGCTCGACGCCGCGATCATCGACCGACCGTCGCGCTTCGATCGCAAATACCACTTCGCGCTCCCCGCGAAGCCCGAGCGCTATCGCATGATCGACCGCTGGTTTGCGAATCGGGCCGAACGCGCGCGCCCGACGGAGTCGACCGTCTCGCAGATCGCCGCGGACACCGAGGGGTTCTCGTTCGCGTACCTCAAAGAGCTCTGCGTGTCGGCGGCGATGGAGTGGGTCGCGAGCGGCGGACGCATGGACGATGCCCTCGTCACGCAGTGCAAGCTCCTTCGCTCGCAGATGAACTCGAAGCGAATCGCCGGGCTCGTCGCGCCGATCGGGCCGCGCGGGTGAGCGCGTCGCCGACCCATCTTTTCAATCAGCGCCCACCGTTGGGCGGCGGGGGCATGCCTTCGGGCCTGCAAAACATCCGCCCGTCGGTGAACGACGCGCACGTGCCCGAGATCGTTCGCCCCTGAAAATTCACGGCGCAGCTCGCGCCCGCTTGCAGGTTCGCGCACGCAGAAAACGCCTCTTGCGGGGGCGTCGGGCGCTGCCCTCCGTGGCCTCCTCCGGGCGGCTGGGGCTGCGCCCACGCGACGCCCACGACCAGCGCCGCGGCGCCCGCGAAGAACAACGCCGTCGATCCGAGCGAGTGACTGTGCTTTCTCATGGCTGCATGACTCCTTCGTGCGCCGCGTCTCGGCAGCGCACAGAGGGATCAATGCGCGAGGCGCGAAGGACCATCCGCGCCGCAACAGTTTGCAACGCAATGCATACAGAGCGCGCGCGCGGGCGCTTCGCCGCCTCGAGGGTGTTGGCGTCGGATCTCGGCCTTCTACCTCAACACCGTCTCAAAACGACTGATCCGAGAAGCGAAACAAGAGGTACGTCGGCGTCGCGGTGTCCGGGTCGATCACGATCGCTCCGTCGCGGTTCGTCGCGTTGCGGTGCACGAGGTGCGCGCTGTCTCCGCCCGAGCTCGTCGTGAAGAACGACACCCGCGCCCCGAGTCGAAAGCGCGAGAGAATTCGCTCGGTGACCGTCGCTGCGTCGACCTCGGTGAAGTCCGCGGAGCGCACGGACAACGTCGTCGCGTAGTCGAACGCGAGCCCCGGATGCCAGCCCTCGCTCCAGGCCGGACCGCTCAGCGGCGCGCGGTGTTCGCGGAAGAAGACGTTCGGCGTCCCGCGCGTCGATTGAATATTGATCACGATTCGATACGCCGCGCCGCCGAAGTTCACCTCGGCGATCACGTGGGTCGAGTTGGGGCGCGGGCACTGTTGATCCGTGGGCCGAAGCACCGCGAGCACCGTCCCGTCGACGCGGCCGAAGGCGTTGGTCAGCGCTGCTCCGAAGCGATCAGTGCACATCGCGGCGAGGTCGATCGCGGCGTCCGGAGCGGCGTCTGGAGCGGCGTCTGGAGCGCTCGCGCTGTCCACCGCGCTCGCGGCGTCCGAGGCGTCCGCGGGATTCACCACAGGGTTGGCAGGCGCGCACGCGACGAGGCCGCCGAGCGCGACGAGCACACGAATCAAGAGCAGAGACCGCATCGGCGGCGTGGTAGCCCACCGCAGCAGACCGGCGCAACGCGCGCAGGATCGACGGTCGCTCCACGGCGACGAGCGAGCGTATGCGACCAGCGGTACGATCGCCCGCGAGGTCACCGCCACGAAACGCTTCGCATCCCCGTGCCTGCGCGGCGCGCTCGTCACCGTCGCGCTCTTCGCGAGCGCTTGTCGATCACGAAGAGCATCGATCGACGAGCTCGATGTCCCATCGTTGATCCCGCGCATCGAGCCGGTCGCCGCGCCGCTCGACGTGTGGGTCGCTGCCGACGACGCGCTCGAGCCGTCCTCGCAGCCGAGCCCGACGACGCCTCGCGCTTCGGGCCGCGTCGAGGGTTTGCTCACCGTCCCCGATCACCCCGAGGGGCGCGAACCCGATCCTTCGCTGCGCCTGCGAACGCACGTTCGAATCGAGAATGTTCCACGCTATTCGTACCTGTGGACCGGGCCCGAAGTGCCTCGATGGATGGCGCTCAGCGACGGCGCGGCGCTGCTCTCCGCGCTCGACCCGATCGACGATGGGTGGTTCGCGCTCTATCGCGGCCCCGCCAACGCCGAGCGCGCGGTCGCAGACGCGGCGATCGCCGTGGGGTACAGCCGGCTCGGGCGCAGGCTCTTTCGCATCGACCTCGCGGCGGCCGTCGCGGGCCCGACGCTCGAGGTCACCGACGCGAGGATCGACGCCGCGTCGATCTACTTCGTGCGCTCGTGCCACGGCTATGCGCGCGACGATCGAGGGCGCTGCGGCTACGTCGTGGCGCTCGACATCGCTTCGGGCCGCGTGCGCTGGAGCTCGCCGCCTCTCGTCGCGCGGGGGTTCATCACGATCGTGGGCGAGCGCTATCTCGTCGTGGGCTATTCGTTCACCGGTGAACCAGCGTTCGTTTCGGTGCTGCGAAAATCCGACGGTCGCGTGATGACGCGACTCGCGGCCGAGGTGCGAGGGTATCTCGAAGCCGTGGATTCATCGGGGCCTTCGCGGGCGCTGCGCTTGGTCGGGTCCGGGACGCGCGCTCGAGCGTTGCGCGTTCGGGGGCTCGACACGGACGCTCCACAATTGACGCTCGAAGGTCCTGCGACCGGAGAAGTCGGCCCCGTTCTACGAATGGGCGACCGCGATCCGGCGCGATAGCGTCGAGCGTCGCTCGCGCGTCGACAGACGAGGAGAGGTCTCTCGGGTGCAGTTCAGAGTGTCACTTTCAACGGTGTTTCGCTGCTCGCTCGAGCGCGCGTTCAAGACGCCGATGCTGTGCGACATCTCGAAGGTGCACACGGGGTTTCTCGTGATGCCCAAGGTCATGCGCTGCACGCACGACGAAGGTTGGGGCCAGCCGGGCTCTTCCAAGCGCGTGATCGGCGCGCGTTCGCTCGCTTTCAAAGGCGGCGAAGCCTCGACGGACCGCGTGCTCGAGCGCGTCGAAAACAAGTACTGGAAGATCCAGGTCGACGAGTTTCGAACGTGGGTCCTCGGCTTCGACAAGTTCGTCGGTGAGTGGCAGACGACCGAGCTCGAACCGGATTCCATTCGCGTCGACTACACCTACACGCTGCACGCAAAGAGCCCGCTGCTCGCGCTGCCGCAGTGGCTCTTCGCGCGGCTCTTCTGGCCGATCTACATGAAGCGCGTGCTCGAAAACGTCCGCGCGATGGCCTATGCGAACGAGCCGTACCTGTACGAATGACGCTCACACGAGTCCGCGCGCGGCGGCCTCATCGAGCAGCGCTCGGTACACCCGACGATTGGGCTGATAGCGACGAAAGTACGCAGCGTCGTCGCCCTCGTAGACCCGCGCGATCGCCGCAGCCACCGCAGGCGAACGGCTGTAGCCCGCGTCGCAGTGAACGATCACGCGCTCGATCGCCGCGCGGTGCAGCGCCAAGAAGTCCCAAATGAGCGCGGCGTGCGCTGGCGAAAAGAGCTGCTCCTCGCGCACGCCCTCGGTGACGACGTCGAGATCGAAGAACGACAACCTCGCGACGCCCAACGTCTGTTTGCACAGCGGCAATCGCGCGACGTCATCGGGGGTCGTCGTGATCGACAGGATCACGTGCGGCGCGTCGTCGTGCGGGGCGAGCCGCTCGATGTGAGCCCTGCTGTAGACGAAGATTTGCACGGGAGAATGAGCGCGCTCCGTCATGACTGCGGGTACAGTATGGCAGCAGTCGTCGTGTCGCGTCCGAGGCGACCTCGTCGATGTCCAACGCGCATTCGCGAGGACCGCCTCGGAGCCCTTCGAGTCACGAGCGCCGACGACCTACGAGGAGGTCTCTCGATCATGCGCACGGGTGAAGGATTGCGGGTGCACCAGCGATGCAATCAACGATTCGACGCGATGCCCGAACAGGACGGAGGGCGCTTCTGCGGGCAGTGCTCGGAGGTCGTGTTCGACCTGTCGTCGCTCTCGTTCGACGAGTATCAGCGATGGCTCGCGCTCGCTCCGAGCGAGCGCGCTGCGTGCGTCCACGGGTTGATGGACGAAGGCGGGAGGCTGCTGCTCAAAGAGGACCTCGAGGCCGCGGAGAGAGAGCGAGCCGCGCGCGCGAAGCGTCGACTGCCGATCGCCGACGCCGCGCTCGTGGCGTCGATCGCGCTCGCGCAGATGGCGTGCGAGCGACAGCCGCCCGTCCCAGCGATCGCGCGCGATCCAGCGGCGGCGACGCCCGTGGTCGCTCGACCGACGATCAACGCCGAGGCCGAGCGAGCGGCTCGTGAAGCCGCAGCGCGCGAGGCCATCGCCGCAGCCGAGCGCGAGCTGCGCGCCGCAGAGAGCGCGGACGCAGGCGTCGCGAGCACGACGGTGGCGACGGACGCAGGCGTCGTGACGGTGCTTCACCCGCATCCGCCCGGCCGCCACGTGCGAACGACGCCGCTGCGCCGCCCGAGCCACTTCATGGGAGGCGCGCCGGCGCACTTCGGAGGAGACGGAGTCCTGTGAATTGGCTGGGGGATCGACGCTTCGCGTTGCTGTGGGCGCTCGGACTCGCGAACACGAGCGTGTCGTGTGGAGCCAAGACCGAGCTCGTCGTGCCGCGCAGAGACGCCCCGGCGGAGCAGGTGATGTGCACCTCCGGCTGCCCCGTCGAGGAGACCGCTCATTCGCTCACGATTCGATGCACGACGAACTCGCAGCGCTGCTCGCCTCCGTTCGAAGTCGACGTTGAATTTGTGGGCCAGGCTTCGATCGAGTTTACGGTGTCGCCTGTGCATTGCTCGCGCGTGAAGCTTCGAGTGAGCGTCGACGGAGCGCTCGTGCACACCTCGCGATTCCTCGATCGCGGACAGAGCACGGGAGAGATCGAGCTTCCGGGCATCGCGCGCGGACGCCATCGTGTGTCTGTCGAAGCCGAGGGAGAGACCGGCGGCTGCAACGTCGGCTACCTCGGCATCTGGATCGGCAGGCTGCGTGTGATCGGGCGCCACTGCGCTCGGTGTGGCGGATAGCGATCGCGAAGGAGCCGCGCCCCCGCTTCTCGCTACGCGCGCTCGACCACGACGGCCGTGGCGTTGCCGTAGAAGCCCGTCGTGAGCACGAGCAGGCGACGCGCGTCCGACGGCCACGGAGCGCTGTCGCGCGCCGCAGGAACGATCCCGCGATCGAGCGCCACATATGCGGTCCCCAGCGCGAACGCGCCGCCCGCGCCGAGCGTCTCGCCGTACGCGCGCTTGGTGAGCGCGCGGGGCTTGGGACCGCCGAACACCGCCGCGAGCGCGGTCTTCTCGGCGCGATCGTAGGCGCTATAGCCGTTGGCGCTCGAGACGACCGCGTCGATGTCGGACGGCGCGAGCTTGGCGTCCGCGAGCGCGAGGGTCGTCGCCCGCTCGATCGCTTCGGCCGAGAGGTTGATGACCATCACTTCGCTCGAGGGCGGCTCGAAGGACGTCCCGAAGCCCGTGATGCGAACGTTGCAGGGCGCGCCGCGCTCGCGCGCGAAGGCCTCGCGCTCGACGGTGAGCATGACCGAGCCCTCGCCGAGGCGCATTCCTCGCGAGCGCTCGTCGTCGCCGGGCGCGTGCGGCTGTCCGTCGGGCGCCATGGCCTCGAGCCGCTCGAACGCGAGAAACAACGCCTCGTGCATTGCTTCGGCGCCGCCCACGACGATCACGTCGGCGCGGTCTGTTCCCAAGAAGCTCTCGGCCACGAGGATCGAGTCGAGCGCGCCGCAGTTGCCGTTGCACACCGTTGCGTTGACCGCGCGAAGGTCCTCCCAGATCGACACGTAGCCGAGCGCCGCGTTGATCACAGTGTTGGGAAACCTCGCGGGGTTCAAGTACCGAGGGCTCTCGAGCAGGGCCACGCGGTGGAGCTCGACCATGCTCTCGAGCGATCCGTACGCGGTCGACGCGCACACGCCCGCGCGCCGGCCGAACGACCCGTCCCCCGAGAGCCACTTCGCGTCGCGCTTGAGCCCCGCGTCCTCGAGCGCGTTGCGCGAGGCCACGAGAAAGAACTTGGTCAACCGATCGATGTTGCGCAGCCCCTTGTCTCCGAGGACCGGCGCGGGATCGAAATCCGTCGCTTCGATCACGCGCGCGCCAGGCCACCGCGACTCGTCGAACAGCGTCGGCGCTCGAAACGCGCCGACCTCGCGCTCGCGCGTCGCGCGCTCGAACGCCTCGCGTCCGACGGCGCCTTGCGTGACCGCCCCGAGCCCTGTGATCACCAGCGGAGTCATGACTGTGCGGACCTCGTATGAATGACAATCAACTGCGAAAACACGGTCATCGCAGGCACGGCGCCTCGCTCGGGATCTTGCCCGGCTTGGCGAAGATCACCGCGGCGTCGTAGCCGCCGAACGCGAGCGAGTTGTTGAGCACCACGTCGTGCGCGCCGCGGCGCGCTTCGTTTGCGACGACCTCGACGTCGCACTCGGGGTCGCGCTGGCTGTAGTGGATCGTCGGCGGATACCAGCCGTCGCGCACGGTCTCGATGCACGAAGCGGCCTCGAGCGCGCTCGCCGCGCCCATGCAGTGGCCGATCATGCTCTTGATCGAGCTCACAGGAACGCGTCGCCCCTCGAACACTTCGTTGAGGCAGCGCGCTTCGACCGCGTCGTTGGCCTTGGTAGCTGTCCCGTGCGCGTTGATGAAGTCCACGTCCGCCGCGGTGAAGCCCGAGTCGCTGATCGCTTTGCGCAGCGCGTGCAGCGTGCCTTCGCCGTCCGGGTGCGGCCTGGTGATGTGAAACGCGTCGCACGCGATCCCCCAGCCGCCCACTTCGGCGAGCGGGATGGCGCCTCGTCGCATCGCGTGCTCCTCGCTCTCGAGCACGAAGATCGCTGATCCCTCGCCGACGATGAGCCCTTGCCGCTCGAGGTCGAACGGCTGGCAACGATCGGGCGCGACGGCGCCGAGGCGAACGAAGCCCGAGAACTGCACTTGCCCGATGATCTCCGAGGCGCCCGTGATCACGACGTCCGCGCGACCGCGGCGGATCAAGTCCGCGCCGAAGCCGATCGCGTAGTTGCCCGCGGCGCACGCGGCCGGGAGCGTGAGGACCATCCCGCGCGCTCCGACGGCGCGCGCGACGTGGATGGGGAGGAGGGTTGTTCCGTAGCGGCTGACCTCGACGTCCTTCACGCCGTCGGGGCCCGAGGCGACCCACGCGCGATCGAGCTTCTCGATGAGCGCGACCTCGCCCATGGTCGTCCCGAGGACCACCGCGGTGCGCTCGCCGTTGATCGAGCCCTGCGGGAGCTTGGCGTCCTCGAGGGCCATCCGCGCCCCGGCGATGCAAAACGCCGAACACCGCCCGGTCCTCCGCGCTTCGGCGGCCGTGAGCCAATCGCGCGCGCGAAAGTCCTTCACCTCCGCGGCGAAGTCTCGGCCGATCGCGCTCGTGTCGAAGCCCGAGACCTTGCTCACGCCGCTGCGGCCCTCGATCAGCGCTCGTTGAAACGCCTCTCGCCCGTAGCCGAGAGAGCTCACCACCCCCGCGCCCGTTACGTACACACGACTGCCCATCGTTCGGTCCCGAATCATTGCCCTCCCGAGCGCGTTGATGCAACGCGGCGACGTCACGAAAGGGCAGAAATTTCCATGCGAAACGCGCGTCGCGGTGCGCACTCTCCTTCGCACCCCGCGAAGAACTCGGGCGTTCAGCGGAGACTTTTCAACGCACTGCGACGCGACCTTGACACTCTGCGTGCACGCACGGTACCGACACGCAGTTTGTGAGCGAGCCGCGCGGCGAATCGATCGTCGCGCGTCGCAATGTCGCAGCAAAAGAAGCGAGAGAGCACGATGGCGACGAACGATCAGTTGATCACCACGTTTCAGAAGATCGCCTCGGAGGTGTGCGAGCGCGACCTGCCGAAGCTCGAAGGCAAGACCGTGATCTCGGATCTCGGCCTCGATTCGCTGCAGGTGCTCGAGATCGTCGGCGCGATGGAGCGCGAGTTCAAGGTTCAGATCCCCGACGACCAGCTCGTCGGGATCCAGACCGTCGAAGACCTCTGTAGCTTGATCAACCGCCGCCTCACCTGAGCGCGAAGGATCGCTTCCGTCATGACCGACACAGCAAAACTCGTGGGCGAATTGCGGGCGATCTTCACGGAGATCACCGAGATCGACGACATCCCCTCGGACAAGTCGCTGAAGGACCTCGGCGTCGACTCGATGATGGCGCTCGAGATCGTGACGGCGATCGAGAAGAAGTACGCGATCAAGATCGAAGAGAGCGAGCTCAACCAGGTCGCGACGCTCGACAAGGCCGCGGTGCTCGTCGCCGGCAAGCTCGCGTCGCGCGCGTGAGCCTGCACGCGCACAAGCTCCATCCTCCGACCGACCGACGCCCGCGGTACACCCACCGCCAGCGCGTCGCGTACGTCGACACGGACGCCGCGCAGGTCGTTCATCACAGCACGTACCTGCGATACTTCGAGGTCGCGAGGATCGAGTTCCTGCGGACGCACGGCTTCGACTACGCCGCGTGGGTCGAGCGCGAGAAGCTCGGGCTCCCCGTCGCAGAAAATTGGGTCAAATACCGCTCGCCCGCGCGCTTCGACGAGCTGCTCGAGGTCGAGACGTGGGTCGCCTACGGCTCGCGCGCGTTTCTCCGCTGGGAGTACCACGTGCGCCGCGACGGAAAGCTCCTCACCGAGGGCTTCACCGTCTCGCCCTGCACGACCCTCGGGGGCGAGGTCAGGCGCGTTCCGATCGAGCTGTTGAAGGCGTGCCTCGGCGAGGCGTACACAGATCCGTCGTGATCGCGAAGCTCGTCTCGGCGCGAACCATCCCTAGCAACACTGCAGCGACGCTCTCGCGCTCGCTGGTCTCGAGAGCGCGCGAGCACGGGCAGGTCTTCGCCGCGGGCGCGATCGTCACGGGGCCAGCGATTTTGCTCGGGTCGCGACAGCGCGCCTCCCGCGTCCTCGCGCCGGACTTCGCCGACGCCGTCCCCGTCGCGCGACGCGCCTCGAGCGGAACACACGTTTTCATTCGTGAACGTTCGACCGCCGCCCTCTTCGTGATCGCGCTCCCGACGCTCACCGCGCTCGTCGCCGACACCCGCGGACCGACGGTGCTCAATCGCAACGTGCGCGGCTGGCTCACAGGGCTCGTTCGCCACGGAGCGTTCGCGCAGTACTACGGCCACGAGTGGATCTCTGTGCAGAAGCAGCCCTTCGGCCTCCTCGCGCTCACCGGAGACGCGCGCGGCGCGATCGCGATCGAGCTCTGGGTGGGCATCGAGCACCCAGTCGAGCTCGACGCCTCGCTCGCGTCGAGCACGCACCGTCACGGACTGCGACGCCACGCTCGCGCGGTCGCGTGTTGGAATCACTTCGCCTCGGACAAGCCCCTCGACCTCGCGCGCATCGACGGCATCCAATCGTCCGCGCTCGCGCGCTACGACTGCGCCGTCGAGCCCGTGAGCGCCGCGGACAGCGATCAACTCTTCGATGAAGCGACCCTGGCGCCGCGGCCCGAAGAGCCTCCCGCGGACGCGCGTTGGTTCAGCCCATCGCCCAGCGAAATCGGCTGGATCGACGTCGCGCGCGCGCCCTCGGGCGCGCTGTGGGTCGGGGGCGACGCGCTCGTGACGCAGGACGCGAGCGACGCGATCGAGGCGACGTTCGCGCGACCCGCGGCCGAGCGAGCGGCGCTCTTGCGCACGATCGTGGACGAATCGATCGCGCTCGGCGTGAGCCCCGAATGCTGGCTCGACTGCGGCGCGGCGGTCGACGACGGTGTAGTCTCGACGCCATCGTGATTGCTTCGCTTCGGTTGGGATCGTCCGCGCGATGGGCCGCCATCCTCGTCGCGCTGCTGTTTGTCGCAGGTTGCCCCGCACCGACGGGACGCCGTCGAGGATCGATCAACGCCGACGGAGGCGCGTGCGCGCTGCAGTCGCGCCCGGCCACGGGAGAGAGCTGCACAACTCCGTCCGCGGTGTGCGACTTCGAAGTCCCCTGCGACAGCATCGGACGGCCAGACCAACTGCAGACCGAGCGCTGCACGTGCGCGGGCGGTCGATGGAACTGCTCGGCCGTGGACGCGTGCTTCACCGTGCTGCCCGACGGAGCCGTCGCGTGTCCCGATGACGATCGACCGGGCGGAGGATCGACGTTCGCGTGCGGCGCTCGCTTCGAAGGACGCGTGTGCCAACTGCGGCCCTTCACCTGCGAAAACGGCGAGAGACCGCAGTTGTCGTGCCGGTGCGACGGCAACTTCTGGCAGTGCGAGCCCGTGATGTGCTCGGGCGTGATCACGCGAGACGGCGGAATGCCGGGCCCAGGCACCGCGGGCAACCCTTGCGTCGACGACACCGACTGCGCGCCGCTGACGTGCGCGCGAGAGGTTCCTGGGGGCGTGTGCACGGGCGTCTGCAACAACTCGCCGTCGCAAGCGAACGAGCAGATGCAGTGCGGCGGCTCGAGCACGACGTGCTTGTCCGATGGAACGGGCGGAGGCAACTGCTTCGCCGCGTGTCGCGCAGGCGCCGCTGGATCAGGATGCCGGCCCGGCTTCGCGTGCACGGGGCTCTGGTTCACGCAGATGGATGGCACCCCCGACACGGCGGCGTGCTTCCCCTTCTGCTCGAGCGACATGCACTGCGCAGCGGGCACGACGTGCAACGAACGCACGGGGCAGTGCGACAACAGCCGCAACCCCATGGCGCTCGCCGATGGAATGCCCTGCCGCGTCGGCAGCAACGCGTGCCGCGGGCAGTGCTTCCGAATCACCGAAATGGGCGAGATCGGCGTGTGCGGGTCGTTCATCGACATCGCCCAGACGAGCACGTGCCCCGACGGTGACGGTCGGGTGCAGCCGTTCGGACAAGCCCGAGACAACCTCGCGCTCTGCATCTTTCAACAGTGCAGCGAGAGCGATTGTTGCCCCGACGGCCTCGTGTGCGAGGCCCAAGACGGCAGCGGCTTCTGCCTCCCGGACGACCCTTCGCAGCCCAACGTCGCGTGCACGAGCGCGGACGCTGGCGCGGACGGAGGTCGCGACGCATCGGTCGACTCGGGGGGCTGAGATGCGATCGAGGGGCCCGGGCGACGCGCGCGTTTCGTCAGCAAAATCACAGCTCATCTACAAATTGACCGCGGTCATCGCGATCGCGCTCGGGGGGTGTCCCACGGCCACGGGTCGCGCGCGCGGCCCGCTCGACAGCGATGGGGGCCCGTGCGCAGTCGCGCGATTGCCTGCGACGAACGAGGCGTGCGCGAGCGACGGCGTGAGCTGCGACTATCTCGTTCCGTGCAATACCGCGACGGCCGCGACGAGCCGCGCGATCCAGCGCTGCGCGTGCAGCGGGGGTCGATGGCGCTGCTCGCGACTCGCGTGCGAAGCGTATCTTCCGGACGGCGGCGGCCTCGTGTGTCCCGAGCGAGGCACGCCGCAAGCGCAGACGTTCGCGTGCGACCCGCGGCTCGAAGGGCGCACCTGCCCGCTCTCGCTCGTGCGCTGCGCGAACGGATCGACGCCGATCACCAACTGCACCTGCGACGGAACGTACTGGCAGTGCCCGGCGTCGATGTGCCCCGAACCGCCGCCGCCGCCGCCGATCAACTACGCCGGTCGGGCCTGCGCGGCCGACTCGGTGTGCGGCCCGCTGCGCTGCGACCAAACACGCACGCGCACTGGATTCTGCACGGCGCCGTGCACGCTCGGCGCGAGTCCTGCGACCATCGCGTCGCAGTGCGGACACGTCGAAGCGCGTTGCGTCGCTTCCGAAGCGAACCCCGCCGCTGGATTCTGCGCGTTAGCCTGCACGGCGATGACCCCTTGCGCTGCGGACACGGTGTGCGGCGCGCATCACGTCGGCGAGCCGACGATCGCGTGTGTTCCCTTCTGCCTCAGCGACGCGAGCTGCCCTGTCGGCACGCGCTGTCGTCGCGCGTCGGGGCAGTGCTCGAACCGTGGCGATGCGCCGACGCTCCTTCCGAACGGCGCTCCCTGCACGGATGACCCCGGTCAACCCTTTCAGTGCGAGGGGCGCTGCGTTCGCGTGACGTCTTCGGTCGGCGCGCGCTCGATGTGCGTCGGCGTTCGTGTCGGCGGCGCGTGCCCGACGATCCACGGATTGCCTCAGGTCGAGCGTCGCGTCGGCTCGATCACGTATTGCCTCGGCGCGGCGTCGTGCACGCCCACGGGCCCGTGTTGTCCGGGCGAGAGCGTGTGCGAGTTTCGACGAGAGTTCGACACGCTCGCGTGCGGGGACGACACCCCGATGCCCAACGCTCCGTGCGCGCGAGACGCGAGCGTGGACGCGATGGTCGACGCGAGCGCCGACGCGCGCGACGCGGATACAACGGACAGCGACGCGGCGATGGACGCAGGAGACTGACACACAGTCATCGGGGAGCGGACAGCATGCGACGATCGAGGGGACGAGCGACAACGATGACGGAGCCACTGCGACTGACCGCGGTCATCGCGCTCGCGCTGGCGATCGCCGGGTGTCCTGCGCCCACGGGGCGTCGGCGTGGAGCGCTCGACCAGGACGGGGGCGCGTGCTCGGTGACGAGCCTCCCGTTCACGGGCGAAGCGTGCCCGAGCGAGGGCGCGGGCTGTGACTTCAGCGTGCCGTGCGCGGCGACGTCTCGCGCGATCCATCGCTGCACGTGCGCCGGAGGTCGATGGCGTTGCACGACGCTCGCGTGCGAGCAGCTTTTGCCCGATGGAACGCTTCCCTGTCCGGCTGCGCGGACGCCGCAATCGATGAGCTTCGCGTGCGACCCGAGGCTCGCCGGGCGCACCTGTCCGCTCGCGCCCATCGTGTGTGCCGATCGCAGCCGCCCCACGCTCGAATGCACATGCGATGGAACGTATTGGCGCTGTTCCTTCGCGAACTGTGAGGAGCTCCCGACGTGGTCCGGCGTGACGATCGCGGGGCGCGTCTGCACGTCGGCGAGCGAGTGCTCCCCGCTCACGTGCGATGAATCGTTGGTTCGTGGCGGCGTGTGCTCGCGTCCGTGCGATCCCACAGCGACGAGGGCCTTGATCGCCGAGCGGTGCGCGTTCGCGCAGTGCGCTCGCTTCGGAGGCACCGTCGATCAACCCGCGGGAATCTGCGTCCGTCCGTGCACGCCCAACACCGGCGCATGCCCCGCTGGAACTGTGTGCAGCGACCTGGTCCCAGCGTCAGGCGCGACGCCCCCGTTCGGGTGTGTTCCGTTTTGTCGCGCAGACAATCAATGTCCGACTGGCCAGCGTTGCCGAACGGCGTCGGGTCAGTGCACGACCCGCGACGACGCCCCGGTGCTCCTCGAAGACGGGCAGCCGTGCACCGACGACCCGTCGCAGCCTTTTCGCTGTCGAGGGCGTTGTGTTCCTTCGAGCCACGAGCGCGGAGCGCCAATGGTTTGCGCGTCGATCTCCTACGGCGGTTTGTGCCCGCCGGTGAACGGTCGCCCTGCCATCGAGACACGCGTCGGCGAGCTCACGTTCTGCCTCGGACAGAGCTGCAACGACATCGATTGCTGTCCGAGCGGCGAGGCGTGCGAGCGACGCTTCGATCGCGTTGGCTCCACGTGCGGGACCGACACCGCCATTCCAAACATCCTCTGCCGAGACAGCGGAGTGGACCGGCCCGATGCGCTCGCCGACGCGCACGATGATGCGTTCGATCACGATACAATCGACAGCGACAGCGGCTCCGCGATCGATGCTGGCGATTGAAGGGCGCTCGAGGGAGGCACGATGAGCGCACGAACGATCAACGAGCGAGCTCAATTGACCGCGGTCATCGCGCTCGCGTTGGCGATCGCTGGGTGTCCTGCGCCCACGGGGCGTCGGCGTGGAGCGCTCGACCAGGACGGGGGCGCGTGCGCTGTTGCGAGCCTTCCATCGACGGGAGATCCTTGCTCGAGCGACGGGATCAGCTGCGACTTCAGGGTTCCGTGCGAGACCAGCGAAGCGTCGCCGACGAGCTCGGCGCTCGAGCGCTGCGCGTGCAGCGGGGGACGGTGGCGCTGCTCGACGCTCGCGTGCGAAGCGTATCTGCCCGATGGCGGGCTGGCGTGTCCGACCCCGTCGTCAGCGCAAGCGCAGACGTTCGCGTGCGACGCGCGGCTCGAAGGGCGCACGTGCACGATCGCGCCGGTCCAGTGCATCGACGGCGTTCGCCCCACCGCCCAGTGCACCTGCGACGGGACGTACTGGCGCTGCCCCGACGCGATTTGCGAACGCGCTCCCGATGGATTGCCCGGATTCGCAGGGCAAGCGTGCTCCGACCCGAGCGACTGTGGAGGCTCGCTCCTCTGCGATCGGACGCTCGTCCGCGGCGGCATTTGCACGATCGAGTGCGACCCGTCCGCGCCCTCGAGGGTCACCGCGATCGTGTGCGCGGGCGCCGCGGCGGCGTGCGCAGCGATCGACAACGGCAACATCGCTCTACCAGGCCAGTGCACCTCCGCGTGCGCCCCCGACGCGAACCAGTGTCGAGCGGGCTTCGTGTGCTCGCAGCTCACGCCGATCATGGTGCGCGGTCTGTTCGCGTGCGTTCCCTTCTGCCGACGCGACGACGATTGCCCCGAGGGAACACGGTGTCGTGTCGCATCGGGTCAGTGTTCGACGCGCTCGGATTCGCCGACGCTCCTCGAAGACGGCGCGCCGTGCACCGAAGACCTCTCGCAGGGCTTTCGTTGCCGAGGCCGGTGCGTGCGTCTGAGCCCCGACCGCGGCGCCCCGTCCGTGTGCGCGAGCGTCTCGTACCGCGGCGACTGCCCCTCGACGAACGGGATGCCTCCGGTCACCCGTCGCGTCGGCGACCTGACCTTCTGCCTCGGCGCTCGATGCGACGCCCGCGCGTGCTGCCCGAGCGGAACGGTCTGCGAGTACCGCAGCGACCTCCAGGCGACGAGCTGCGGCGCGGACACCCCGTCGCCGAACCTCGATTGCGCAGACAGCGGCGTGGACAGCGGCGTGGACGCCATGGCCCCGCCCGACGCTGCGCCCGATCGTGATGCGATCGAACGTGATCGTGACGCGGCGCTCGATTCTGACGATTGATCCGCGATCGAGGGAGGCATAGCGAATGAGCGCCAGCGCGAACACCGAGCGATCGAAAATGACCGCAGTCATGACGCTCGCGCTCGTGATCGCGGCGTGTCCTGCGCCCGAGCGGCTCAGACGTAGGGTACTCGACGCTGGCAGTGGAGCCTGTGCGGTCGCGGTCCTCCCCGAGACGGGTGAATCGTGTTCGAGCGAGGGAGCAAGCTGCGACTTCGCCGTCGCGTGCCGTGAGGGGTTGACGCCCGACCATCGCGCGACCGAGCGCTGTGCGTGCTTGGCTGGACAATGGCGTTGCATGACGCTCGCTTGCGACGAGTTTCTACCCAATGGAGGTGAGATCGCATGCCCTGCGACGAACTCTCCACAAGCACAAACCTTCGTGTGCGACGCGCGATTCGAAGGCCGAACATGCACCATTTCGCCCTTCATTTGCTGGAACGGGACGAGGCTCCGCGCGGAGTGCACGTGCGACGGCACCTACTGGCGCTGCCCCGAACGGCGCTGTCCGCCGAACTCGATGATGCCCACCGAGCGCGCTGGCCGCGCGTGCACGGACGACTGGGACTGCGAGTCACTGGCGTGCGATGCGACCCAAACACGCGAGGGCTTCTGCACGCGGCGGTGCGACCCGCAAGCTCCTGCAGACACGCTGCAACGGGAGTGCGGAAGCACGCGAGCGTTCTGCGCTCCGACGTCCACGCAACAAAGCGACCGAGGCGCTGGTTTTTGCACACGGGCTTGTGAGCCCGGCGCGAGCGCGTGCGCTCGAGGGCTCGTGTGCGCGCAGCTCGTCGCGCCGGCGACAGCGGTGACGCCCGCGTGCGTTCCGTTCTGCCGGAGCGATGACGATTGTCCTGCAGGCGTGCGCTGTCGCATCGCATCGGGCGAGTGTTCGGCGCGCGGTGAAGCACCGACGTTGCTCGAAGCCGGAGCGTCGTGCTCGGACGATCCTTCGCTTCCGTTTCGATGCCGCGGACGCTGCGTTCGGCTCGGCACGGCAGACTTCACGCCAGTCGTGTGCGCCAGCGTGTACTACATGGCGAGCTGTCCGTTGGTCAGCGGCCAGCCTCAGATCGAACGGCGTGTGGGCGAGCTCACGTACTGCCTCGGTCCGCGCTGCGACACGCACACGTGTTGCCCGAACGGAACGGTCTGCGAAGCCCGTCCGGTTGGCGAGTATTCGTGCGGCGCGGACACCCCGTCGCCGAACCTCGATTGCGCAGACAGCGGCGTGGACGCCATGGCCCCGCCCGACGCTGCGCCCGATGCCTCCATGGACGCCAGCGCGGATTGACCACGGTCAGCGCGCTGCGAGCTCGACCGTCACGGGGCAGTGATCGCTCACGGTCGTGTACTCGGTCGGCGGCGCGTCGGAGATCCAGCGTCGACACGCGAGCTCGGCGCAGTACCCGTGGAGCCGCACCGATCCCGACCGAACCACGCCCGGCGCGGCCACGATGTGGTCGAGCATCGACGGCTCCCACGTGCGCTCGCCCGTTCGAAAGTACTCGCTGCACGCGAGGTCCGCGGTCTCGACGCGAACGCCCGCCCGCGCAGCTTCGCCCTCGATGAACGTCCGTTCGCCGAGCGCGTCGTCGCGCCACCCCGTCGAGTTGGTGTCCCCGAGGAGGATCACGGCGCGGTGCCCTTCGCGCACGAGCCGCTCGCGGATCGCGAACATCCGTCGCCACTGCGCTTTGCGACGCTCGACGCGCTCGGGCTCCGAGCGCGCCTCGAGGTGAAGCGCCACCATCGTGAACTCGGCTCCGTCCTTCGTCGCGAACGTCCCCGCGAGCGCCGCGCGGTCCCCGGTCGTGCACACGCCTTCGCCCTCAGCCTCCATCGCTGGAAACTCCCTCGTCCGTCGCAGCGACACCCGCGCCTCGTCGAACAAGAACGCCACGCGAAGCCCCGAACGACCGCCGCACTCCGCGGTGCTCACGCGGTACGACCGTCCATCGACGCTGAGCATCCTCGCGAGCGTCCGCGCGGGCTCGTCGCGAATGACCTCTTGCAGCGCGAGCACCGCAGGGTCGACCGACGCGACCACCGCGCGGAGCTGATCGAGGTCCGTCGGATCTTGCCCGAGAAACCGAATGTTGAACGTCCCGATCCGCACAGGGCCCGACGCGATCTCCCCCCGTTCGACCGAGGCCCGTGCGCTCGTGCGGGGCGCTCGTCGCGTGAACACCTGCGTCCCGAGCGCCGCTGCCCAGCCAGCGGCCAGCGCCACACCCAACCACAACCACGAAACCTGCCGTCGAAGCGCCATCGCGTGCTCAGTGGTATGTCCCACGGTCGTGACGCGCCAGGACCCAAATCCGGACACCGATCGAGACGCACCGAGCCCTTCGAACACGCTCGAGCGCTGGGCGATGGACTATCTCCTCGCGCCCCTCGCGCACAAGCGCTCGCTCGGACCCGCGCCGTCGGCGGTCGATCCCACGTTTGTTCGGCGACGCGACGCGCGCCCCACGAGAGGGGCTCCGCTGACCGTGGTCACTCGCGCAGAGAAGCTCGCGACGCACCCCGAGGCGCTCGCGTCTGCGAAGAAGCGCGCCGCGGTGCTGCACGCGTTCGCGCACCACGAGCTGCAAGCGGCGGAGCTGTTTTGCTGGGCGATCCTCGCGTTCTCCGACGCGCCCGCGGCGTTTCGAGTGGGCCTCGCGAAGATCGCGCGCGACGAGGCGCGGCACTTCGACCTCTACCTCTCGCGCGTCGAGGCGCTCGGCGCGAAGTGGGGCGAGTTTTCGGTGCGCGATTGGTTCTGGCAGCGGCTCCCGGACTGCGAGCGGCCGGCGCAGTTCGTCGCGACGATGGGGCTCGGCTTCGAGGGAGCCAACCTCGACCACGGTCAGCGATTCGAGTCGCTCTTCGAGCGCGCGGGCGACGCCGAGAGCGCCGCGCTCGTGCGGCTCGTGTCCGACGAAGAGCGCTCGCACGTCGCGTTCGCGAAGCACTGGTTCGAGCAGTTTACGGGCGGCTGCGACCCCGTGACGTGGAGGGAGAACCTCGTCGCGCCGTTGTCGCCGCTGGTCATGCGCGGGCCGACGATCGACCGCGAAGCGCGACGCGAAGCGCGCATGCCCGAGGCGCTCATCGACGCGATCGAGCGCTACCGCGCGTAGCCCGCACGCGACGCCAGCGAGGACGCTCGCGCGGTGTAGCATCGCGTCGTTCGATGCCGATCGCGTGGGTGCTCAACCTCGAAGCTGACGACGAACGCGCGCGGGGCCCCGGATGGACGCCGCCGCGCGCGCTCCTCGCGAAGCTCGATCACGAGGTCCAACGACTCCGCGCGGCGCTGCTCGATGAAGACGACGTGATCGTCTCGCGCGACGCGCCCGTCGAGCTCGGCCCTGCGTATACGGGCGCCGTGTGGAGCGTGACGGCGCGCGCGCTCGCGCAGTTGAAGCGCGCGAAGGTCCGCGTGGGGGCGTTTCCGTCGGAGGCGATCGTGACCGCGGTCAGTTCGAGGGCGTTCGCGCAGCGGCTGCGCGCGGTCGCGCCGCGCGAAGTCATGGTCACCCACGAAACCATCGCGACGATCGAACTCGGAGCGCCGCCGTCGCGCGTCTCGATGGCTCACACCGCCGCGGGCCGAGGGCACGCGCTGTGTCCCGACGAAGCGACGCGATCCGCGGCGATCAGCGCGATGCTCGCTCGATCGGGCGTCGCGTTCGTCGCAGAGCACGTCGAGGTCCTCGCGGACTACGCGATGCACGGCTGGGTCAGCGCAAAGGGTGGAGCGACGCTCGGCGAGCCGACCGAGTCCATCGTCGATCGACGAACGATGGCGTGGCGAGAGACCGTGTCCGCGACGAGCCTCGCGCCAAGCGAAGCGCGCGCGCTCGAGCGCGAAGCGAGCGAGACGGCGAGCGCCCTCGCGAGCGCGGGGTACTTCGGCCCCTTCGGGATCGACGCGTTTCGCTATCGCGCGCGCGACGGGAGCACGGCGTTCTGCCCGCGCTGCGAGGTCAACGCGCGCTTCACCATGGGGTGGGCCGTCGGAATGCGCAGCGCGAGATCGAGGCTGCTCGGCGCGAAGTCGTGAGCGATCGGGCCGCAGCGTCGCCGCGCCATCGACGAATCGAACGGGGGACTCGCGCTCCTCCATTGCGGCGCGCGCTCGGTGTTTGCTCCAATCGCCGCCGATGACCCTCCGCCACGCCGCAACGTGTCTCGCGACGCTGCTCGCCGCTGCTCAGTGCCCATCGTGCAAGAGCTGCAACGAGGGCGAGCAGCACAGCCATGCAACGACGGTTCGCGACGCGATCGCGGCTCTGCCGACGACCAACGGACCGGACGTCGTCCCGGCCATCGCGCCTCCACCCACCACGCCTCAGCCAGCGCTGCTCGAGGGAACCAACCCCACCGGCTGCGTCGGTTGGTCTCCGACGAGCGGTCGCGTGGCGTGCGTCGAGGGTCACTGGGGACACAACGTCGAGGGCGCGTCGTGGGCGCTCGTGCTGCGCTCGGCGAGCGCGCACACGGCGATCGACCTCGCGCCGGGGCGGGATTTTCCTGCGGCGGGCGCGGTGACCGACGATCCTTTGTCCGAGGACAAGCTCAAGGCGGCGCAGCGAAGATTGACCGGGGACAGTTTTGTGTCGATCCCCGCGGGCGTCACGCTCCGCACGACGAAGACCGAGCTGCCCGGCGGCGCGTCGGTCACCTACGATCGAACGAACACGAGCGCGGCTGGCGACAACCAAGCTCCGACGTACCGCGAGCGAATCGTCGTGCGCTTCGCGGACACCCGCGAGGTGGTCCTCCACACCGCCGACAACGCCGCGACGGGCGACCCGGGTCCCGACGTGCGGATGTACGCGATCCCTGGCGGACCCGTGGTGATCTACCGCCGCGCGAACATCGCGGACGAAGGGCAATACGAGGTCGAAGCGCGCGCGTGGGTGTGCGACCTCGCCGCGGGCCGCTGCGGGTGAACAGCGACCGTCCGTCGGCGTGCCGCGCGGCCGTTGATTTCGACCCAGAAATCAAGATGGAACCCTCGCTGGGGCGTGCGGCGCGGCGGGGGCGACTGCGCTATGCTCGACGGGTTTCGTGAACGACCCAGCGGTTCAGGCGATCGAGACGGTTCGTCGAGCCTCGGTGCTGATCGAGCTCGGGCGCTACGAGCAAGCGCTCGAGACGTGCGAAGCGGCGCTCGCGATCGCGCCCATGATGGTCGAAGCTCACGTGACGCGGGCGCGGGCGTGCATCGCGCTCAAGCGCTATCGAGACGCAGAGCGCGCCGCGCGAGAGGCGCTCACGCACGCGCCGCGCGACTGGTTTGCGCAGTTTCTCGTGGCGCGGAGCGCGATGTTGGCCGAGGAGCCCGCGCGGGCGATCCCGCTGTTTCGCGCGACGCTCGAGCTCGCGCCGTACGACGCGATCACGCACGTGTACCTCGGCGTGTGTCACCAAGAGATCGCCGAGCGAGCCGACGCGCGACGCGCGATCGAGCGCGCGCTCGAGCTCGCGCCCAACGATCCGACGGTGCTCACCAACGCCGCGCGCGTCGTGACCGAGCAAGGCGACGCGCTCGCGGGCGAGAAGCTCGTGCTGCGCGCGCTCGGGCAGAGCCCCAACGACGGAAAGTACCTTCGAATGCTCGCGTGGGTCCGCGGCCGCGCAGGCAAGGACGTCCAGAGCGAGATGGTCGCGCGCGAAGCGGTGCGCATCGAGCCGAACAGCGCGCAGGGCTGGTGGACGCTGGGGCTCGCAGAGTGGCGATTGCAGCGGCTCGACAAAGCGACGAACGCGCTCGTCGAGGCGATGCGCCTGCGGCCGAAGGACATCGACATCGCGTACGACCTCGCGCAGGTGCTCTGGCGTCAGGGCCGCGCGAACGAAGCGCTCGACGTGGTCTCGCACGGGTTGACCGTGGCCGAGCGAGACGCGCGGCTCGAGGGCCTTCGCGAGGCGATTCGGCGCGAACCGCGGCGCTTCGGGTGAGCGCGGGCTGGCCAGCGAGGCTTCTGTTCTCTACAGTCCCGCGGCTGTGACCGAGTCGTCGAAGTCATCGTCCCCCGCCAAGGAGCCCGAAGAAAAGCCTTCTTCTTCGACAGCGTTGCGCGCGGCGCAGGCGTTTTTCGCGTTGTCCGCGCTCGGCGTGGTGGTCACCTTCGGCGGCGCCGTGCGCGACGGCGAGACGCGACGGTCGCCGGACACGCTCGTTCGGATGCTGCAGCCCGACTACGAGGGGCGAAACCGCACGGCGCCGGACTTCACGCTGAGGGACAAGGACGGAAGGCCCGTTCGGCTCAGTGATTTTCGCGGCAAAACCGTGGTGCTTCACTTCTGGTCCCGCACGTGCGCGCCGTGCATCGACGAGCTTCAGCGGTCGCTCCCAGCGTTCGACGAGCTCGTGCACGGGCGCAGCGACGTGGCGCTGGTGCTCGTCACGACGGACCCCGACTGGAACAGCGTCCAAGAGCTCGTCCCCGACGGGTTCAAGTCGCCCATCTTGTTCGACCCGAGCTCGAGCGTGGTGGGCGGGCGGTACGGGACGAGGCTCTTTCCCGAGACGTGGGTGATCGATCCGCGGGGCGTGATCCGCGCGAGGTTCGATCGCACGCTCGAGTGGGACTCGTCGGTGTTCTTCGACTTCTTGTTGTCGCTGCGGTAGTCCCACGCACACACAATCGAGTCGGAGCGACGCCGTGCGACCAGAGCTCTTCACCCTCCCAGGAACGCTGCTCAAGCTCGCCGCGCCGCTCTTGATTTTGTGGGGCATCGTTTCGCTGGCCCTCTACGCGCTCTTCGTCCGTGGCCGACCCGAGCAAACCGACGAGGCCGAGGGCGGCGACGAGACCCGAGCGGCGCCGCGCAAGAAGCGCTTTCGGCTCGTGGTGGACAACCCCGTCAACGCGGCGCTCACGATCGTGGCGGGCGCGCTGCTCGCGCGGTACGCGAGCACGGCGACCGAGTCGATCACCGGGCTCTTCTCGCTGCGCGCGTGGTCTGCGCCGTGGAGGTCTGTTCCGCTGCACTCGTACGGCGTGATGCTCGGCCTCTCGCTCGTCGCCGGGTGGAACGTCACGCTCCCCCTCGCCGTCCGCCTGGGCATCGCGCGGGACAAAGCCGCGGACTGCTACGTGATCACTGCGGCGACCGCCGTCGCGGGCTCGCGCGTGTTGTACGTGCTCACGAACGGGAGCGAGTTCACCGACCCGGTGACGGGGTCGCTCTCGCTGCCCGCGATGCTCTCGCTTCGGACGGGGGGGCTCGTCGCGTACGGCGGCTTCCTCGGGGGGCTCTTCGGGAGCTGGTGGTATCTCCGGCGGCACGGGCTCAGCTTGAAAAAGTGGGCCGACGCCGCGGTCCCGTCGCTCGCGCTCGGCCTCGCGATCACGCGCATCGGGTGCTTCTTGTACGGGTGCGATTTCGGCACGGTGCTCCCGCGCGGAGCGCCGTCGTTGCTCGTGCGCGCGGGGACGTTTCCGCGGTGGGAGGACGGGCGCGGGTCGCCTGCGTGGGCGCAGCACACGCTCGACGGGTTTCGCGTGGACGCCGCGCGGTGCGTGCAGCAGTTCAACGGGGACTTTCGCGACGGGCTCTGCCACTTGAGCGCGCACGCGCACGCGAGCGCGCCGGTGCACCCGACGCAGCTCTACGAGAGCTTGTTTTCATGGGCGCTCTTGGGGGCGCTCGCGTGGACGTGGAAGCGCCGTCGCTTCGATGGCCAAGTGCTGCTCGTCGCGACCATGGGCTACGGCGTCGGGCGAACGCTCATCGAGTTCATCCGCGACGATCGCTCGCGCGGGGCGTTCGCGAGCCTGTCCACGAGCCAATGGATCGGAATCGTGACCGCGGTCATCGCGGCGGTCCTGTGGCGCCGCTGGTCCAAAGCGAGCGAGCCTTCCCCGAGCCAATCGAGCGCGACGTAGCGGGCGAAGTCTAGAGCGGCTCCGCCTTCCGTTGGCTACACGCAGCGCGAAAATCCCAGGGAATTTCCCAGGAGAAGGCTCGATGCGTGTCTTCTTCCAACGGGGCGTCGCGATAGCGGGCGAAGTGCGGCGCGAAGCGCAGCGGGCAAGGCGCAGCTGGCACAGCGCAGAGGGCAAGCCGCAGCTCGCACAGCACAGCGGGCAAGGCGCAGCGGGCACAGCGCAGCGGGCAACGTGGAGCGGACACAGCGCAGCGCGCACAGCGCAGCGTGAGAAATGCGCGAACTGACTTCGACGTGATCGCCGCGGGCAAGCGCGACGCGGGTACGGCCTCCTCTTCTTCTTCGAGTCGGTCGAAGAAGAAGAGGAGGCGAGAGGGTCGCGCATGTCACGCGCGTGGAGGAGAAGATGATGGATGCGTGGCGTTCCGGCGGAGCTGCCTCTTGGCAGCGGAGCCGGTTGCGGAGCGACCGCCGCGAAGCATCGCGTTGCGCTTTGCCGTAGGCATTGCGCAATGCGATGCGCCGCGCCGGACGCGAAGCAAAGTCCACGCATCGAGTCAGTCCAGTCCCGCC
>JAEUKI010000010.1 GCA_016793325.1 Myxococcales bacterium
CGGCCGAGTTGATTGGCCGCGTGGCCAACTTCGAGCACACCGCGAGAAAGGATCCCGAACGCCTCCGCGAACGCCTCGGTCTCCCGATGAAGCTCGACCCGGCTGTGGAAAAACTACGATGCCCGTCGCGGTAGTGGTTTAAAGCTCTCGATCGATGGCGTCACGAGCGCGCCATTCACCGCCCGCGCGATGCCTCCCACAGCGCCGATGCACGATGACACCGCGGAGGTGATTCATCGCGTGTCCCGCGAGCGCTACGGACGAGATACATCGCGTCATCTGCGGCGGGTCTTGCGCGGAAACTGTGCGCAGGACTCAGCCGCAAACGGGATACATTGGTGACTCCGACCGTGGCGTGAAGTCACCAGTCAATCGCGCAATCTTGTGCGAATTTACGAGAATTGTATCTCAAGTCGATTGGCGCTTCTTGCAAGCAGCAATGAGATTCAAAACCGCCGTGATTAGTGGGATCAATATTAGTAAATATTCTGACATTTCATCTGTCCTTTCTCCGACAATTTGATTCGCCGATCGATGTCGGAAGCGCATCGGCCGTCGGTTGTTTGTCAACTCACGAATTTGAGTCTCTCTATGCTAAGTAGTTTCACGATTCTGACTTTCTGAGACAATCAACATGGTGAGCGCGATTTCTGAGGAGCAGTGATTTGCGATGACCAATCGGTCCTCTGTGGCCGTTCGTTGGGCGAGTCGTCCGTCTCGGTTTGCCCGATCTGCGCCCCGAAACAGCCGTCGCTTTGCTGAAGGGTGAATGTGTTCCCTGCGAGAACTCAGGAATCGTCGATAGAGACTCGGAAATTTCCAGGATTCTCTTTGAAGTTTGGTCATTGTCGCCGAACTCCTTTGGTCGGCCTGTAGTTAACTAGGGGAGTGAACTTCGATCTTCCGACAGAATCGTGATTCGCCAAAACGATTCTCAGGGCGCGAACAGAACAGCTCGTTGCGGAAGACGGGAGCACCGCTAGTCGATCGTGAAGCTGGTTGAACGGCTCTACTCTGCCAGCCAATACTGCCAGCACGCTGTTCAAGTTTGAATGATTTGGAGGGCACAGAGCCCCCGCCATCGATCGACCCGAGAGCCCGATTCGAGGCTGTTCTTAGCGGTTGAAATTCGAACTTTGGGGGCAATTTCTGGCGAGAGACCAGGCCCTGCGAGGCGATCAAACGTCAGGGCAGGGCAAAGCGATCTACGTTTGCGGTCGCCGCGGAGGACATCCTCTTGCGCGCTATGCCGCCGAGCCGAGTTGCTGGCGTCGAGCGGATCCGTCCACAAAGGGCGGGCGCTTTCGGCACCCAGCACCCTCTGCGCGGGCGTGTCGTTCGCTCATGCTCACGAAAGCAACGAGTCCCCGCCAACAGTCGCTCGGCCACCCGCGGAACGCACTCGTTGCTCCACCTCTCCTGCGAAGGAAGCCCACGCACGGCGCTCGTGTTGTGCGCGTGCGCTTCGTCCGCAGGAGGTGATGGCCTTGGACAATTCAATGCACTCGAACGTGATTACGTTCCCCTCTACTCGTTCATCGCGCGACGTGCTCGACCGCATCGTCGGCGCATCCCCTGCGATCGATGCGGTGCGCCGCGACATCGTTCAATATGCGATCTCGTCCGCTCCTGTTGTGATCCACGGCGAGAGCGGCGTTGGCAAGGAGCTCGTCGCGCACGCCCTACACGCGTGCAGTACGCACGCCTCGCGCCGATTCATCGCCGCGAATGTTGGCGCGTTCTGTCCTGAGCTGCTCGGCTCCGAGCTCTTCGGCCACGGCCGCGGCGCGTTCACGGGCGCGGTCTCGTCGCATCGCGGCCTCTTCGAGCAGGCGCACGAGGGCACGCTCTTTCTCGACGAGATCGGCGAGCTTGCTCCGTCGGCACAAACAGCGCTCTTGCGCGTGCTCGAGAGCGGCGAGATGCGCCCGCTCGGTACCGAGATCACCAAGCACGTGCGGGTACGCCTCGTCGCCGCGACCCACCGCGACCTCGCGGCGATGGTGCGTGACGGCCACTTCCGTCGGGACCTCTACTATCGCCTCCACGTGCTTACGATCCGCGTCCCTGCGCTTCGTGAGCGCAAGCGAGACATCCCAGAGCTCGCTGCGGCGATCCTCGATCGACTCCACGACGAGGTCGGCGTTCGCTCTTTGTCGAGTGCGGCGCTCCGCGTGCTCGCCGCATACCGCTGGCCTGGCAACGTGCGCCAGCTCGTGAGCGTCCTTCGTCGCGCGTGTGCCCAGTCCTCTGCGCGCACGATCGACGAAGATGAAGTCGCCATCGCCCTCATGGGCGAAGGGCAAACCGAATGTCTTCCGCGCGGAAAGTCGAGGCTCGATGCAACGACGGTCGGTGCCGCGATGCGCGCATCGGACGGCAAGATCGCGAAGGCTGCACGAGCGCTAGGCGTGCCTCGCAGCACCTTGCGTGACTGCCTCGAACGTCTCCGTGATCCGAAGCGAAGCGGAGGCGTCACACGTGAGCCTCTCGGCGCCGAGCCATCGGAGCATCCTTCGCCGTCGCGCTCGTTTCCTGCGTCGTCCCGAGGAGCGTCTGATGAGTGAGACGGCGAACAAGGCGAGCCGCGTCGAGTTCTCTCGCATCGAGGTCGGCGTGCTCGGCAACTGCCGCTCGCAGCTCAAGAACATCTCGGAGCTCGCGGCCGACATCGAAGAGCGTGGACTCCTTCAGTCGCTCCTCGTGTGGCACAAGCGCATGAAGCGAGAGCCTCATGTGCTGCCCGACGGTCGCGAGGTCTGGGACAGGTACATCCTCATCGGCGGCAACCGTCGATACGCGGCGATCAGCAAGATCCGCGAACAAGACGCGAGCGCCTTCGAGACGGTCCCTGCGACCTTGCTCTCGGGCAACGAAGATGACGCGCTCTTCGCGCAGATCGCCGAGAACCTTCAACGCGAGGACCTGACGGCGGTCGACCTCGCGAACGCCGTGTACAAGCTCAAGGGCCGCGGTCACACGCAGTCCGCGATCGCCAAGCGGCTCTCGAAGTCACAGAGCTTCGTCTCTCGCTTGCTCAAGTTCCGCGAGAACGCGAGCGATGCGCTGCAACGCGCGGTCGCGAAAGAAGAGCTCCCGTTTGATACCGCGCTCGCGCTGAGCGAGCTTGACGAGCGGCAGCAGGTGCGTGCGCTCGATCGCTTCCTCGAGAAACGCATCACCAGCGGCTCACGCGCCGCCAACGACGATGCCAAGCGCACGGCGGGACGGGTCGTTCGACCGACTACGGTGTCGCTTCGCGCACATCTCTCGCTGCTGCCTCCGCCGACAGCGAATCCACAGAGTCCGGCCGAGGTCGCTCACGCGGTATTGCGCTGGGCGCTCGGACAAGGGGAGTGGCCTTCGTCACTCCCGGCACCCACCGATCCTTGATGTTCCTTCTCTCCACGCGACGACGACGAACAGTTCGTCGCGTTTTCTTTTCCGCTTCGCCTTCTTTCGTCGCGCTATCCACAGCCGATGGTGCTCGCTCGCACGCAGCCCTCTCTGCATGGCGTCGCCGCGCGCGCATGCTGCGAGAGATGACGAGCGAGCGTGTCCTGAACCCGCCTCGACGCGCCCGGAGCACCTGAGCACTTCCGCTCAATTCAGCGCTCCTGGGGCGATGAGGAGGATCCACGTGACACATCGTTCGCTTCCGATCATCTCGAACACCGACGGCCCGCCCGCGGGCGGTGGTCCGTCTTCGGTGCTCACCCCCTCGAAGATACGCACCTTCATGAACTGCCCGAGGCGCTTCGAGTTTCAGTACGTCTCGAAGGTCCCCGAGCGAGCGACGACGAGCGCTGTGCTCTTCGGCAAGGCGATGCATGCGGCGCTCGAACGCTTCCATGTCGCGCTGCGCGACAACCTGATCTTGCTCCCGCTCGATCTCGCTCCGACCTTCGCGAACGCGCTCGACGGAGAGTCAGCGAAGTATTCGACGATTCTCTTTCGGCAGGGCGAGACAAGATTCAGTCTCGTGGCCGAGGCGAGGCGCTTGCTCGAGCTCTATCGCAACGTTGCGCTTCGCTTCGACATCGCCGAGGTCGAGCACCGGTTCGAGGTCGCGCTCGCGTTGGGAGAAGACGTGTCGCGTGCGGCTGTGCTGCGCGGCAAGATCGACCTTCTGACGAAAGAGCCCGGCATCGTCGAGTTCAAGACGACGCGTAGGCGCCCATCGACGAACGCGCAGAACTTCGACGACAACCTGCAACTGCTCGCATATGCCTTCGCGCATCACGCGACGTTCGGAGTCATCCCTGCGGTCTCGTTTGTGTACTTCGTCCGCGGGGATTGGCCCGAGATCATCACCTACAAGGCGACGCCGAGCGTTGCCCAGTTCGAGTTCTTTCGCTCGCTCGTTGAGGACGTGCGTTCGCGCATCGACTCCGGCCTCTACCTGCCGAACCCGGGCAAGCTCTGCGAGTTCTGCCCATACCAAACACCGTGTAACCCTGTGATCGAAGCGCCGCCGCCTCCGCGAGCGCCTTCGATGCACTGAGACATAGACGCACGGTCTTCGCGGGAAACAACGCTCGTTTCCCCGATTTCTCGCGCTGTTCAGGCCAACCACACATGGTGTGTGGCGCTTGGACGGCGAGAGGAGATCGCCATGTCCGTATCGCACCCCGCCAACGATGATGCTTCGCGCCCGCCCGAAGAGAGTGGCTCGCGACGCCTTCAGTCCTTCGATGACGTGCTCGCACACGTCGAAGACAGAGACCGTCGCAAGCTCCCCGATGAAGTTGTCCATCTCAGCGACCTCGAGGCGCTCGAAGGCGAAGTGATCCGCCTGCCGAACGGCACCGAGCTCGCGCTCAACTCCTGGAGCCAACGCCAGCTTGGAAGCCTCCTCGGCATCCGCTGGGACCGCTTCTTCGAGAACACGACGCCGAGCGAGCGCGCCGAGCAGATCACGACGAGGCTTCGTCGCACGACCGAGTCGAAGAAGCTGCGCGCGTATGCGCCGATGTCTTCCGGCGACCGAGGAGAGCTTCGCGCGATCCTCGCGCCGTCCTTCACCGCGATCGACGACATCCGTGTGTTCGCGGCGATGAAGAAGATGGTATCTGGCGCGCTCGCGCGCTTCGCGTTCCTCCGTGTGGAGGTGACCGACTCCGCGACCTTCTATCACGCGATCTCACGCGAAAGTGTGTCGCTTGACGGTGACGAGCTGCACCCTGGCTTCATGCTCAGAAACAGTGAGACCGGGGGTTCTGCGCTCTCGATCGATGATGCGTGGTTCCGCAAGGTCTGCTCGAACGGGCTCATGCTCCAGGTTGGCGGCAAGCGCGCGCTGTACCGCACGCACAGGCGCATCGAGACCGAGACCCTCGAATCGGCGCTTGTACTCACGATCGCGCGGCTTCCCGAGCGATGGACGGCAGGCATGCACTTGCTCAACGCCGCTCGACACCTGCTCGTGAAGCACCCAAGCGACGCGATCGAAGCGATGCTCGACGACGCCTCCATCCCGCGTGAGCTCGTTCGAACGGCGCAAGGACTCGCGGTCGTCGATCGCGCGACGAGCGCATACGACATCGTGCAGTCCGTGACGCGCGCCGCGCACGAACAGAACCGCGATCCGCACCTTCGCTTCCAGCTCGAACGCCTCGCGGGAGAATACCTCGTGCAGAACGTGAAGCTCGACGACACGTCCTTCGCGTCCTCGCTTGCGCGTGTCCCCGAAACGTCAGTCTCGCACTGACCGCGCCCGTCCGCTCTCTGGCCGGGCGCGTTTTTGTTTCTCGCACTGAACTGCGCGAATCGAAGTGTAAAACGGACAAATAAATCCGTTATGTGTCATGGACGGGAGCGAGCCGTCGTCGAGCGGTTCGTTCAGGGGCGCTTTCGCCCGTGAGGCTTGCGTCGAAGCGCACCGCACCGCGATCGTCGCGGCTCGGCGAAATCGTACGGCGCACGTGACCCGATTGAGACTTTCGTTCTTCCAGACGAATTGCTCGCCAAAGCCTCGAAGACTCGAACTTGTGTCGATCGAATGTTCGACTCCGAAGAAAATAAATTTGCCGTGTCCGATGGACACACTATCCTTTTGTAGCGTGCCTATCCATTTGCATGTGGCATTTGCGAGGAGATTACCATGACCCGACTATATCGCGAACTATTCGATGTGCTCTATCGCCACTGGTTTCAGAATGAAGTAAATTCAGTCGTTCGTCGGTTTGCTCAGGCGCGAACGAATCCTGCTGCAAAACACGCGGCCGAAATGAAGCCGCCGCTGATCGGCAAGCTTGGCGAGAAGGCCGTTGCCGATGCGCTGACCCAACGCGGATTCCTTGTCGTTCGCTCTCCAGGCAGCCGCTCGCCGGGAGATGTTTGGGCGCTTCGCGACACCCACTGCTTCGTGCAGATCGCGATTTTGCAGGTGAAAGCCGCGGCTCGGGGTCGTGATCCTGCCGTGCTCAACGATGACGCGGTCGAAGAACTCCGCCGGTTCGGCACGTTTGCGTGGCAGTGTTTCATCGACGACATTCAGGAACAGTTTGGAGAGAAGCCGCTGCTTTTGTCCGTGGGATATGCGGGCGTGAGCTTGTTCGACTCGAGCGCGCCCACGATCATCGCAAGTCACCAACTCGGGGGTTTCATCGAGCGGACTCACCGGCTCCCGGGCTTTCGCATTCGCCTCGCGCTTTCTCACGCACACGATCTCGAGGACGTTGCTTCCGACCAAGTCGCGAGCTGAGAACCTGAATAACGACGTTCGGCGCGCTACCGGGGAGTCCGCGACGATTCTGTGTGCCTCCCCACCGAGAACCGGGACCCGCACTTGCGGTTCGAGCTCGAAAAGCTCGCGGGCGAGTACCTCACTCGCAACGTGAGGATCGAGTCTGCGAACAGCACGCTGCCCGTGCGTGCTCTCGACGCCGCAAACTGAACTTCACCCGATCAATGCTCTCGGTCGGGTGTTCTTTTGTTGGGCGACGACGGTGTTTGCGAACGCGTGCTCGATTGTGCAAGCCGTTTGCTCCACGCGGTCACGTTGCCCCCGCTCGAGGCGCTGCGCGAGGCCCCGATCACGACCGTGAAGCAAAACTGATTCGCTTCACGTCAGCAACTCGCGTGCGTGGTCGTCTCAACCACTACCGCGACGGGCATCGTAGTTTTTCTCCGGCCGTGAGAAGCTTGGAGCTCCAGAGGAGAAGCGATGACCCTCGAGCTGCAGATCGAGCGCTGGAAGCAGACACCCGAAGACCTACGACGGCTGTCGATCGACGCACCGCACCGGCAAACGCGCGAACGCTTCTCGTGGCTGTATGAGATCACGCGTTCCGGCAGCGCAGCGACCGCGGCCGAAGCGCTCGGGGTGCACCATCAAACGATGCTCAAGTGGCTGCATCGATTCAACGATGGCGGCCCCGAGGCCGTCGTCTTCGTGCAC
>JAEUKI010000021.1 GCA_016793325.1 Myxococcales bacterium
GCCGAGTTGATTGGCCGCGTGGCCAACTTCGAGCACACCGCGAGAAAGGATCCCGAACGCCTCCGCGAACGCCTCGGTCTCCCGATGAAGCTCGACCCGGCTGTGGAAAAACTACGATGCCCGTCGCGGTAGTGGTTTAGACTTGCAATCGCTCGTTTCAACACGGCCGCTCGCCTCACGACGAGCAGCACCGGCGCGGAGGGACTGCGCGCGCTCACAGACGCGCTGTTTCAACACGGCCGCTCGCCTCACGACGAGCAGCACCGAATCTCGCGTTGAATGCTGCTCGCGCCAAAAAGTTTCAACACGGCCGCTCGCCTCACGACGAGCAGCACCTCGTCGATCTTCGCGAGCGCTTGCTCGAACGAGAGCGGTTTCAACACGGCCGCTCGCCTCACGACGAGCAGCACGGACTCCTGCACGTTCTTGCCGCGTCCCTGGCGCAGTTTCAACACGGCCGCTCGCCTCACGACGAGCAGCACGCCCTTTCGCGCGCGGTCGCTCAGTCGCTCACAGAGTTTCAACACGGCCGCTCGCCTCACGACGAGCAGCACTTCGGCGCGCACGGGGGTGGCTCACGGTCGACGCGGTTTCAACACGGCCGCTCGCCTCACGACGAGCAGCACATGCAACAGAAGGCGCGCGGCTTGCGTACGTTCGTGTTTCAACACGGCCGCTCGCCTCACGACGAGCAGCACCGGCGCTGCGATCGACTCGCTCGAGAGTCTCGGGCTGTTTCAACACGGCCGCTCGCCTCACGACGAGCAGCACCGCGCTCTTGATGAGCTCCGCGGCCTCGTCGATCGACGGTTTCAACACGGCCGCTCGCCTCACGACGAGCAGCACGTGCCGAACCAACTGCGCTCGATGTCGAACGCCCAGTTTCAACACGGCCGCTCGCCTCACGACGAGCAGCACCACCGTCGACGACCTCGCGCCGACGATGGGTCACGCGTTTCAACACGGCCGCTCGCCTCACGACGAGCAGCACCGAGGCGAGCACGCCGCGGCGCTCATCGTGTCGAGCGTTTCAACACGGCCGCTCGCCTCACGACGAGCAGCACCGCGAGCTGCGTGAGCACCTCGAAGGTCGTGCCGGGTTTCAACACGGCCGCTCGCCTCACGACGAGCAGCACCGCCGCCGTTTGAAACTGTGTGTCTGTGTTGGCGCGGTTTCAACACGGCCGCTCGCCTCACGACGAGCAGCACCCCACCCCTCCAAACCCATGGATCTCTTTCAGCAATTTCCTCACTTTCCGCGAACTCTGTCGCCGCGCGTTCGTCGATCGCTTCACTTGATGACCTTCGTTGCCAAAGACCGGTTGTCCCTTCGCGCAGTTGCGAGACTGCGCGAACCCAGTGGGGGTTTCATGAGCACTCGTGGTTCGCGCGAGCGCTACACCACGAGGGTTCCCTCGAAGTCGACCGGTTCACGAACGCCGTGGTGCTCGGTCTTGCTCGCTGCTCCGTCGTCCAAGAAGTAGAACCGCATGCTGTCCTCCTTGCCGTCGATCAACCCGAGCAGCCGCGCCCGCAGCTTCACCCAATCGGTCGCGTCGAGTTTGCACTCGAACACCGAGTATTGCACGCGCTGTCCGTAGTCTTCGCACGCTTGCGCGACCTTGCGCAGCCGCTTGCGTCCCGCCTTGCTCGTCGTCGCGACGTCGTAGCTCACCAAGATCACCACAGCGCACCTCCATCGATCACTTCATGACAAACGGCGGGTACGGCCGAAGGTCGCCTCGAATCGCTCGCGCGAGCAGTCGCGCCTGCACCATCGCGACCATGCCCCAACGAACCTCGTCGCCGGTGTACGGATGGGTCACGGTGTCTCGCTTGCGCGTCTGATACTCCGTGAGAAACAGCTTGCGCGTCGCCTCCGTCATCTCGACGCCACCTCCGTCGCGAACGACGAAGTCCCGTTCGCGCACCTGCCCGAGGTTCACCATCGCGACCACCATGCGGTCGACGAACGCCACTCGTAGCTCCTCCATCAGATCGAGCGCGAGCGACGGTCGCCCCGGTCGCTCTTCGTGCAAGAACCCGACGTCGGGGTCGAGCCCCGCAGACCCGAGCGCCGCGACGCAGTCGTGCATGAGCATCGTGTAGCCGAAGCTCAACATCGCGTTCACGGGATCGCGCGGAGGACGCCGAGACCGACCCTTGAACCGCAGTCCTTCTTCTCGCGTCCGCAGCGCGTGGTCGAACCAACCGAAGTACCTCGCAGCAGCCTCGCCCTCGAGCCCACGCAGAACGTCCACCGACTCGGCTCTCTCCAACTGCGACAGGCCTCGCGCGAGCGAATCGACGACGCTCGCCCCCGCGCTGCGAGCTTCGTCGTCGCCGTCGCGCATCGCGCGCTGCACGAACGTCCTCGTGTTCGCGACCTTTCCCGTGATGAAGCTGCGCGCGAGCTCGGCGCACTGCGAAGGGTCGTCCGCGGCGCGATGTTGTGTCCGACGCAACACGACGCTGCCAGCGCCCGTCCCGACGACACGACCCAAGAACCGGCCAGACTCGCTCACGAAGGTCACGTCGATCCCTTCGTCCATGCACGCTCCCATCGCGTCGGGGCTCATTCCCACACGCCCGAAGCAGACGACTCCACCCACGTGAAGCCTCGGAATGCGCAGGAGCTCTTCCTTCTCGAACTTCACGACGAGCGACTCGTGCTCCTTCGAGATGTACGCGCCCTGCGTGGTCACATACAGCGTGTTCGCGACGGTCACTGCCATCGATCACTCCGACTCCGTTCCTCGGATCAGCGAACGGATGTAGCCGCTGGCGTCCAGTCGAACCTTTGGCATGCACGCCTGCTTCAACGAACACTCCTCGCACTTCGCCCCGTACTCCGCCGCGGGAACGACCGCGCCTCGCACCATCGCGTGCAGCTCCCGCGCGAGCCGCTCGGTCCTCGCTCGCAGCGCTGGCGAGAACACCACCTCGCGACGACGTCGCGATTTGCCGTGGTACAGCGCGCCGGACTCGACCGTGACGCCCATCATTTCTTCGAGCGCGATCGCCTGCGCGCAGAGCTGGACCTCGTCGTGTCCCCACTCGCCGCGACGACCGCGCTTGTACTCGACGGGATGAACCCGCTCTCGGCCCCGATCGTCGCGCACGAACTCCACGACGTCCGCGCGACCGACGAGCCGAAGTCGCTCGCTTCGCAACCACAGCGCGCGCTCGGCGCGTACTTCTGGTCGTCGCTCACCTCCCGGTCGATCCGCGCGCTCGTGAAGAAGCGTCCCCTCCACGGTCCGAACGTTGTCCGCCCACACGCGATCGACGTGGATCAGCGCGCACTGCCTGGGGCAAAACGACAGGTGCTGCAGCGCTGACATCGGCAGAAAGTCATCGACGTCCATCGCCGCGCGCCCTCGTCGCCTACGTCGCCGCGCTGAGCTTCACTCCGCCCGCGCCGTCCCGCTCGACGCGAACCCGGTGCAGAACGCGCTCGCTGCCGAGCTCGCGCTCGTCGAGCTTCACGCTGAAGTCTCCGAACGCCCGCGGCGCCTTGTTCGTGTCGCGCTGAGTCACCGTCACGCGATCGAACAGCCGGTGCGCCGCGCACAACCCGAGCCCGTGCTCGTCCTCGTGCTCGAACACGATCAGCGCCCGCGTCGCCATGAGCCCGCGCGCCGCGCTGCGATCGTGCTCGAACATGTTTTCGAGCGCCTCCCACAAGAGCGCCAGGTCGTTGTCGCCGAACCCCGTCCCCGCGACGCGCTGCCCGCTCGCGCGCTTCGCGCACGACGGGCTGATGAACCCGTGCGCGCGATACAGCCCGTACGGCACCGTCGCCTTGCGCCCCATCGTCCGGTTGTCGCCCTTCTGCTTCGCGGCTTCTTCTTCCGTCGCGACCGCCATGCGCGTGATCGAGTGCTCGAGCGCGACCACGGGAGCGACGCTGCGCGCGAAGGTCAATTGCACGGGGCCGCGCACCTGCCCAGCGTTCACTCCGGTGCTCATCACCGCGCCGAACGTCCGCACGTCGAAGAAGTCGTCACACATTTTCAATCGCGCGCGGTCCGTCCCCTCGCCAGAGGTCTTCTTGTCCTTCACCTCGATGCCCGCTTCGTGCACCTTCGCTTCGATCACGGCGTTGAGCACCGCCTTCTCCTTCACGAAGATGTCGTACGGCGCCGCGCCGCCGTGCTTGATCAGCACGTAGTTGCGCACCTTGCGCTTCAAGCACACGTCGGTGACTAGACCGTGGCCCGTCTGCGCGTCGATGCGCGGGAGGTTGCCAGCGTCGGGGTCCCCGTTGGGATTTCCGTCCTGCACGTCGAACAGCAGCACGAAGTCGTACCGCTTGGTGATGTCCGAGCCGCGCTCGAGCTTCTTCTTGTCGTTCATCGTCGCCTCGTTGTCGGTGTTGGTTGTTGCGCTGCTGAGCGCTTCCGTTTGGCCTTCGATCTGCTTCGGACTCGTCCGCCGCCGCTGTCGCAGCGATCGCCCCGGCCGCAGGGGCCTCCGGCGCGTTGCGCGCCGCGCGCCTCGAAGCGGTTCGCCCCTGCGCCCTGGGGATTCGCTACTCCAATGCGGCGTCGATCGTGTCGCGCGCGCGTCGGGAGTCGACGCACGAGCGTCGATGGCCCTCGCGCGTGCGTCGATCGCTCACGTCGGCTCTTCCGCGCCTCCGCCCTTGCCCTTTGTCGACTTTCGCTCAGCGAGCCCGAGCTGGATCAAGTAGTCCCGACGCGAGATCTCCGTTCGAAGCAGCTCGCTCCACTCCTCGAACCACGCTCGTAGCACCCGCAGCTTGCGAAGGTACTCGGCATCGTCCGCAGCGGGGCTCTTCTCGCTCTTCTTCGAGGCCTTCTCGGGCTCGGGCTTCTTGCTCGCCGCCTTCGCTCCCTTCGCACCATCGCTGCCGGTGTCGCCGCTGGCGGTGCGCACGAGACCGAGCAATCGCTTTCGCGCCTCGACGTCGAGCCCCCGCTCCGCGAGGCGCGCGATCGCTGCCTTGCCGCGCTCGGTCGACTCGAGCTTGTCCAAGCGGTCGAGCACCGTCGAGACAACGAGCACCGACGCAGCGCCGCGCTCCGCGCTGAGGTCCTTGAGCACCGCCTTGGCCTCCGCAGGAAACGTGTGCTGCAACGTCGCTCGGATTTTCGCGAGAAGCTTCTCGTCGGTCGCATCCAAGGTCGTGATGGCCGTCGCGACGTCGACGTCGATCGCCGGTTCGTCCTCGTCGTCGAGTGACAGGTCCATTCCCGTGACCGCGTTGAGCTTTCGCCAGCCCTCGACGCGAACCGCCTTGCTGAATCCTACCCGCTCCGCGGCCGCGCGAATCGGCTTGGATCGGTTCACCGCGAGGATCAGTTGCAGCGTCCGCGCGGGCGTCTCTTCGAGCACCTCGCGCGTCACTGTCACGGTCTCGAAGTCCTCGTGCGCGTCGCCGCTGTCGGTCGCCTTGTTGTCTGCCTTGCTTTTGCTCGTCGCCATGATCGTCAATTTCCTCCCGTGGCTTCTGCCTTCGATCGTTTTGCTTCCTTCGCTTCTGCGATGCGTCGAAACGTGTGCGAGCGCTGGTGGTAGTAGCCGAGCGCGAACAAGCCCTGCTGCTCGAGGTTGAGCACCGCCGGGAGCGGAGCCCCGTCGAGCAGATCCATCACTTCGCCGAGCTCGCGATCCGCCGCGCCGTTGTCGAGCTTCGCGATGTGGTGCTGCGCGCGCTGCAAGAGCGGGCCGAACACCGCTGCGGGCGTCGTCGACGCGCTCGCGAAGAACTTGTCTCGAATCGACGCGTTGAGGTCTTGCCCTTGCGCCTGCAACTGCAACGACTCCAGCACGCTGAACAGTCGTCCGAGCACGTAGCTCACCTCTGTGTTCTTGGGATTCAACGCCACGGTCACCTCTCTCCTCTCGGTCCATGCGGGTCGTCGTAGACACGCTCGAATCAGCCCCATCCGCACATCGAGCGCGCGTCGATCGCTCGTTCCGTCGCCGCTCGGCAGGCGAATCCTCGCCAACGCCGCCCGCAAGAACTCCGCGCCGAGCGGCTCGCCATACAACGCCGATCGAACGAGTCGCGCGGCCAACGCAGAGCTCAAGCCTCCCTTGTCGCCGTCCGCCTCGGGGCGCGACTGCATCACGCGAAGCAGCTCTCGAACGGTGGGCGGTCGCCACGGATGCGCTGGGTCTCGCGGCTCGCCCACGAGCAGCGACTCGAACCACCATTGAACGTTTCTCTTCACCTCGGCGGCCGTCGTCTCGAACCAGTCGCGAACGACCACGCGCGACGCGTTGCTGCCGAGCGTCGCTGCGTAGAAGCGCGACACATCGTCGAGCGGAACGACCTCGAGGTGTTTCCATACCGCGTCGATCTGCCGGCGGTAGCTCTCGGGATCCGCCTCGGATGCGCCGCCAGAGCTGTCCAAGAGGTCGACGATCACATCCTCGAGCTCGGGGCCTTCGTTCGCTCCCTCGGCAGGCTTCGACCAATAGATCATCACCGAGTCGTCGGCGACTTGAACGCCCTGCCGAAATCGCCGGCCCCGTCCCTTGTCCTCCGAGAGCATCGCGTTGATCGCTCGCGCGTACGCCGTTGCCGCGTGCGACGACATCGGCGCGTTCTCGCCTTGCTCGAAGCCCCACGAACGAAACGCCGCAGCGTTGAACGAGACGAGGAACGCCCCGCTCGACTGCGCTTCGGGCACGCGCTTGAGGGCAGGGTGCAGCTTCACCATCGGGCTGACGTCGCCAGTGACGACACAGCGCGCGACCGTGCCTTCGTCGCTCTGGGCGCTCACGCGCTTGCGCCACCATGCCGCGACGCTCTCGCGCTCGTGAACGAGCATCCCTCGGTCGGTATCCAGCGCGAACGCGATCGTCTCGTCGCCGCTCCACACGTGAGGCTCGCTCGCGACGAGCGCTGCTGGCTCGCTCTCGACCTGGGCGTCAGCTTTCTTCGCGCCCTTCTTCGCGGCTTTTTTCGCGCCCTTCTTCGCCGCTCCCTTGGCGGGCACGAGCGCGATCGCGTGCACTCTTGCGCGTTGCGCATCGAGGTCCGCGCAGAACCGCGAGAGCGCTCGCAGCCCATCGTCGTCGCACTCGCGAAGCGCTTCGTTGACGCTCTCGGCGAACGCGAGCGCCCGTTCGTCGGCGTTTCGCTTCGCTTTGTCCTCGCCTGCCTTCTGTTTCGCCTCGGTGTCTTCGTCGACCTTCTTCGGCTGCCCCAACGCGTACTGAGCATTGTCGACGAGAAATCCGCTCTTCACGGCGACCGTGCGCCCGAGCGGCGGCACGGGAACCCGCTTCTCTCGCGCCTTTCCCCGCTCGTCGAAGTTCGACTGGACCTGAACGACCTTTCCGTCTGCGTCGAGCACGATCACGAAGCTCACCGGTCGCATGACGAATGCGGTGTCTTCCATCAGCCCTTTTCGCTCGGCGTACTCCACCAACGCGTGCAGCATGTGTGTGCTCCTCCGAGGCGATCCGTTAGCCGTGCCGCGAGTTCATCGCGATGACCTCGCTGCGCGGCGGGACGCGCAGCACCCCCGACACGAGCCGCGCTTCGAAGAACAGCGGGCGGGCGGGCCCCTTCGTGAGGTCGCGATCGCTCTCGTCCGTCCACTCGAAGTCGTAGAACATCTGTCCGAGCGAACGCTGAACACCGAACTTCGCCTCGGCGCACTCGAACGCTTCGGGAGCCTCTTCGATCCGCGCTTCGAACTCGCGGCAGCCGAGGTACGGCGCGCGGTAGTGCTGACCACGCTTCAACCGATCGCGAAACATGTTGAGGTACTTGGGGACGTTGCAGTCGTCGTTGGGCTCTTCGGTCAGCGTGAAGCCTGCGGTGATCACGTAGTCCACGTCGCGCAGCGCCACGGTGTTTCGCTGCGCTCGGTCTTCGTCCGCGATCAGTTCACCCGTCCGAGGGCTCATCGCCGAGTTGACCTCGTTGCGCCGAAAGCTCGCCCACTGGATCGCGTTGAGCACCGCGATCTCGCGAATCTCCCAACGGATCTGCGGCTTCCACAGGACGCACGCGAAGAGCGCTCGCGCGGCGGAGGGCGTGATCACTTCGTAGCTAACCCGCTCGACCTTGAGCTCGGGTCTCGTGAAGCACGCGAGCTCGCCTCGAACACGGAGCTTCACCGGACCGCTGGAACGCGCTTGGAGCGCACCACCCATTGCCACTCTTCCTCCCGCTCGTGGTTCGTCACGAGCGCGGCGCGATCACAGCACAGTCGCGCCGGGGCTCACAACGCCCAATCGCTCGACATCCAAGCCGAAGCGCTCGCCGTATGCGTCTTTGAACACTGTTGGAATATACAAAACTACCTCACCCGCCGACAGCACCCGCCCGTCTCGCATCCACTCGTCGACGAGCTCTCGCTTCACGTTCACCGAGTAGCTTTGCAGCTTTCTCAGCCATCGTCCGGGCGGTGCACCCGCAGCCATCCCACGTTGGAGTTCACTCACCAGCGACGGCCCGTCTCCCCACGGAACGACCACTGGTACCGCCCACTCGTCGATGATCCGAACCGCCTCGGCGACCGAGCGAAAGTTCAACGCGCTTCGCAGTTGCTGAACTTCTCTGGTGTCGAGCTCCGCGACGTTTTGCCGGTAGAAGCGCTCGAAGTATTCGTTCATGACCGCTGGATCGAACAGATCGAGCGCCCTCCGCTGACTGCGCGCCAATCCCAGCATCGCCTTCGCGCAGTGGTAGCCATCCTGCAGCGGACCATTGGGCGGCAGCGTCTCTGCATCGAACACTCGAAGCTCGCCGCCTTCGCGGCCGAGTCTTCCCTCTCGATTGCAACGCCCTGCCGCCTGCGCGAGCGCGTCGAGCCCAGCCAGCGCGCGAAACACGACGGCGAAGTCGATGTCGACCCCCGCTTCGACGAGCTGCGTCGCGATGGCTCGGACCGGTTCTCCGCGTGCCTTGCGCTCTCGGATGGACCGAAGCACCGAGCGCCGATGCTCGCCGCACATCAGCGCTGAGAGATGCACGGTCGAGTGATCCCCGATCACTTCATCGACGAGCCGACAGAGTTCTTGCGCATCCGCACGCTTGTGAACGATCGCCAGCGCGTCTCGCTCGCGTGCGATCTCCGTCGCAAGCGCCCGATACGGCGTCGGTTGCTCGGTCTCGGGCCAACGCACGCGAACACGCCGAAGTACATCGAAGGCCTCCCGGTGGCCCGAGTAGATCTCGCGTTGATCCGTGATCCTGCTCTCGCCGAGCACTGGCAAGTCCCACGCCGGTTGCGTTGCAGTGCACACGACGACGGTGGTGCCGAAGTCCTGCACCAACGTCTCCAAGACTTCGAGGATCGCGCGAAGGTACTTGAGCGGAACGGTCTGCGCTTCGTCGAGCACCAGCACGCTGTTGGCGAGCCGATGCAGCTTGCGGCAGCGACCCGAGCGATTCGAGAACAGGCTCTCGAAGAGCTGAACCGTCGTCGTCACGACGATCGGCGCGTCCCAGTTTTCACTCGCGAGCCGATTCCACGCGGTCTCACGAAAGATCGCGCGTCTCGCCGCGCCGCTCTCCGCGCGCTTTGCGACGAGCCCCGCGTCGTCGAACGCCGAGTGATGCTCCAGGACAACGCCGGCACGATCGCCGAGCGCCGTGCGAAACGCGTCTGCGCTCTGCTCCGTGATCGAGGTGAACGGGATCGCCACGACGAGTCGGTCCTTACCGTGGAGCTTCGCGTGTTCGAGCGCGAACGAGAGCGAGGCCAGCGTCTTTCCCCCGCCCGTTGGAACGGTCAGCGTAAAGAACCCTGGCGTCGACGTTGCCTTTTCGATGCATTGCGAACGCACGGCGCGACGCACACGCGCGACGGGTCCGTCGTCGCTCCCACGCTCGATCGACGCCATGTGCTCGTGCAAGCGCTCTGCGAGCTCGCCCATGGTCACCGCCGCGCTCGATCGCGCTTCGCTCCTTCTCGCATCGAAGAACGCCTCTGTGTCGAGGAAGTCTCCGTCACAGAGCGCCGAGAACAGCATGCGTGTCCACAGCTCGACCTTTCGATGCGCCGCTGCGCTGCGGTCCTTCACCGCCACCTTGTCGGGTACCGCAGCGCGCGTGACGCGAGCCGGTGTGCGTGCCGCGAGCAAATCCGCTGGCGCTCGCGGCCTTGCCTCGTCGAGCAGCCACTGTCCCCTCGAGTCCAAGCGCGCCGTGAGCTCCGCCGCGTCTGCGAGCCCCGCGTGGTGGCCCGCGATCGCCCACGCGACTGCGTTGACGCACCATTGGTCCTCGCGAGCGAGTCCCTGCTCCTTCGCCCACGCGCGAACGTACATCGCGCCTGCCGTCGAATGATCGACGCGCTTTCGCCCAGCGGGCGGTGCGCTCGCATCGATCGCTGCGTCGTCGACGTGCGCTTCACTCGGCGCCGACGAGCTCCGGATGTAGTCCTGAAACGCGCTGCTGTACTTGCCGAGGTCGTGCCAGCGCCCCGCCAGCGCGGCCCAATCGCCCGCTCCCCACTTGCTCGCGAACGATCGCGAGAGCTCGCCCACACACTCGAGATGCTCTCGCAGGCTGTGCACCCGGGGCCCATCCGGTTCGACTGTCGTATGTGCCCAGTTGGGGTCTTCCGCCGCCTTCTCTCCCATGCGTCGATCTTGCCACGACCACGCATGCAGTGATCGCTTCGTCGTGAACGCGGTACAGCGCTCGCGACGATCACCGAAGAGGAACTGAGCGAAACGTCGGCGGCCGAGACCACTGAGATACGGTCGGAATGAACGTCGCGTCACCGTTCCGCGCGTGAGTACGCGAGGGTTTTGCGGGGAGCTGCGCAGCGTTCCGCTGTTGGCGTGCATGCATCCAGGCCTTCGGCGCGACTTCGACGATTCTGCTCGCGGTCCACGTTGCCAACACCGTCAGAACCTGCCGCAAACTCGACCACGACTTGATCGCGTCCATCACGCAGCTCGCAACTGGCGAGGCCACCGTCGACGCCACTGCGCTCGTCCCTGCCATCGAGCAGCCCAGTCTCGCGCCCGACAGCGCTGCCGCGGCGTGTGCCTCCCCTTCCAAGCCTCGACCGCACCTTACCACTGGGTCGATCCCGCACTGGACCGCGCCTTCCCTTCGATCCTCGCGTACACTCTCCACGCTCCGCTCGCGTGCCGAATCCGCGCACGACGGAGGCACGAATCGGGAGGACTTTGTCGATGTCGCAGGAAGCTGTGGTCGTTCACGTTGATTCGGCGCAACCCTTCGAGCGCACTGCTGACGCAGCCGATGCGACCTCCGTTTCGAGCGCGGCGGTCGAGCAGTCGCTCCAGCGACAGATGCCGACGGTCGGACCCAAGCCGATCGGAATCGTCTCGGCGATCTTCGTCTTCGCGCTGGGCTTAGTGCTCGTTCCGCCGTGGCTCGCGCTCGTCGCCGCGCTCGTCGTGGCGTACGTGTTCGTGACGAAGGAGCCCGCGCTGCGGCGCCGCATGCGGCGGACCGTGATCGAGTTCGCGTTCGACGGAGGGCCACGATCGTCGCTCGTTCGCGAGGCGCACGCGAGGCTTCTGTCCGCGCTCGAGCGCTCGGCGATGCAGTGGCTAAGGGTCGAGGACGCGAGCGCCGAGGCCCGTTGGGAGCCCGCGATTCGCGTCGGAATCACCGTCTCGCCCGAGCAGAACGTGCTCGTCAGCGATCGCGCCGACGTCGCGCTCTTGCCGACTGGGCTTCTCATCGTGCGCGGGTTCGACGTTCGCTTCGCGCTGTGGAGCGACGTTCGCGCGTCCGCGTCTCGTGCCTTCATCGGGCCGCTCGATCGCGCGCCGCCCGACAACAAGCACGTCGAGCGCCGCTACCTCCACCAGCGTCTCGACGGAGGCGCCGACCGACGATACAAACACAACCCCGAGCTGACGTTCTGTTACGCGGACGAGCTCGTCCTGCGAACGCGCAGCGAAGTCGAAGTCCGAATTCGATCGAGCCGAACGGGCGCCGCCGCCGAGGCCCTCGCGGCGATCGAGTGCATGCAGCGACCGGGTGCGATGGAGACGTCGAAGCCCGCCTCCGCGCCAACGCCGAAAGCGTTCCCGACGCATGCGCCAAACGCCGCGACTGGGCAGCCAGAGAGCGACGCTCTCGAACAGGTCTTGCGTGGAATGCAGCCACCCGCTCCGCCCGTCGACCCCGCGCGCTGCTCCGAGCGCGAGCTTCGCGCGATGGTCGACTTGCTACGCTTCGTCGCGCTCGCCGATCGTCGGTTCACGAGCGACGAAGAGACGCAGATCATTCTGCAAGTGAGCCGTGTCGCGAACGTGAGCCTCGATCGCGCCGCGACGCTCGTCGTCGCAGCCAGCGATGACAGGAAGGTCGACATCGACGCGACGCTGACCGTCGTGCGCGCGATGACTGTGACCCAACGAGCCGCGTTGCTCGAAGCCGCACGCACGCTCGCGTCGATCGACGGCCGCGCGACCCCGAAAGAGCGCGAACGCCTCGCGTTGATCGAAGGCGCGCTCGCGCGGGGATGATCGCTGCTCCGACGCTCCCTCGCACCCATGCACTGCGGGCCCCTGCGCCATCGTTGCACCGACGAGCGATCTGTCGAAAGCGCTGCGCAGCTTTCGCGACCTCGACTGCGAATTCAGCGACGCGCGGCGACTGCCTGTTTCAATGCGAGCGAGATGCGAGCGATGACGTCTGCATCGCGCGATGCGTACGCCGTGATTTGCCCTCCCGCAGTCGCAAGCTGCAGCACGTACTGGTTCTTTGCTGCGACGGCCGCGGCAATACCGACCGCAAAGAGCAGAAGCCCGAAGCCGATGACGTAGAGCGCGGCGTCGACCGCGATCGACATCGCGGTGAAGACCGCGCCGAGCGCGGCGAGAATGATCGCCGACCCGCGCTCGGCCGGAATCTTGTTCGTCGAGATCGCGACGATTCCGGCGATCGGATACGTCGTGTTGTTGAACTGCGCCTGCGTAGTCGTGATCGTTACGCCGAGCGCTGCGTCATGAAAGTGCGTCTGGTTCCCCGCGTCGGACATCCCTGAAGCGTAGGTGACGGGGTTGTCGACTGTCGAGTCCGTTTGGCCGCCGAAGTCGTGGGAGGCGTCCAACACTTTCCCTTCGGTGCCTGCCGCCGGCTCGTTTTCGTTTCCGGCCTGTTCCCTCGATGCGGTGATGCCGAAAGGCGTTGGGCACATCGCGCTCACGTAGAGCGTGTCCGGCCCCTCGGCCTCAACGACGTGGTGATGCCGAAAGGCGTCGAGCACGCCGAGAACGCGCAGCTCGCGCTTCCGGTCTTCCCTCGACCACGCAGCGATGCCGAAAGGCGTGTCGCGCAGTGTGCTTCTCGTGACATATCCTTTGTGAATGCGCCTTCTGTTGCCACTGCTGCTCGCGCTCGCCGCGTGCTCGCCCGTCGAGCCGCGCGACGCCGGCATCGACCGCCGATCACCGAGCCCGGACACCGGCGCGGAGGATGTGGCTGACGAGCTCGACCCGGTTGTGTTCGACGTTCAGCCGATCGACGCGCGTGACGTTGGCGATGTGCTCGATGCGCGCGCGCCGATGGATGCAAGGATCGACGCGCGCAGCACGCCAGACACCGGCGTCGACGCTCGCGAGACCGGGCCCGACGCGCGCGACGCTGGCGTCGATGCGCCGGACGTCGTGTGTCCGCCCGATGGGTTCGGCGGGTATCAGTGGGAGCTGTGCACGAATACGGCGTGCTGTCCGCGCGGACGATGCTTTCTCGATTCACTCGGCCGGCCGTTTTGCCAGAGCTAGATCGCAATGCCCGGCGCGCGGAGGTCATGGAGCGTCGGTGTCGATCAGCGCCCAATCGATCAATCTCGCCGCAAACGCGCCCGGAAACCGTCGGGTTCCCAATCCGAATGCCCTGCGGGAACGCGGCTGATGCGCGGGAGATTGGGGGGACAACTGCGGGGGTGAGCGCGCGTCGCACCTTCACAGCATCGCGCGAATTGGCGTCGTGACCGGATCGGGACCCGGTGTTCCCGCTCCGAGTTCGCCGACGAAGTTGGTTCCCCAGCAGAACACCTGGCCGCTGGCGACGATGGCGCACGCGTGGTTCGCGCCCGCTGCGACGTGACGGACAGCGCTCAGTCCTCTGACAGGGGCGATGTCGTACCTCGTGACGGTTGTGCCATCACCGAGCTCACCGTTGCGATTCTGTCCCATGCACTGCACCGATTCGTCCGCGAGTCGCACGCAAATGAAGCCGAATCCGAGCGCCGTATCGATGGCGCCAGCGATCGATCGGACTCCGATGGGCGTGGGAGTGCACAGAACCGTACCGCCCGTGCGGACTGGGCACGGTCCTCCGCCCAGACCGAGCGAGTCGATCACGCCCCAAGCAAACACTCGCCCGTCGCGCGTTTGCGCGAGAACCCCATCGGCGTGGGTGTGGATCTGCGTCGCGTCGCTCACGCCGAGCGCCGTTACCGGTGTGGTTCGGTCCATCCTCGTTCCGTCACCGAGCGATCCAGTGCTGTTTCCTCCGAGACATTGAACGCTGCCGCTTCGAAGCAACATGCAGGTCGCCTCGCGGACGGCGGCGACTCGAACGGCCTGCGAGACACCTGCGAGCGGCGCGGGTGTTTCGCTGCAGCTCATTCGGCCTCCGAGCCGACTGTCGCATACCGCAGTGGTACTTCGGCCGAGCTGTCCAGCGCTGTTCGAACCCCAGCAACTCACAGTGTTGTCGGCGAGCACTGCGCAGGTGTGCTCGACGCCGACGCCCACGTCGATCGCGTTCGTGATGCCCGCGACCGCGGTCGGCGTGCGGGTGCACGCAGTAAAGTCCGTCGTGCAGGTCTCTGAGCTGATGTGCCCCAGGTTGCGCGCTTGATTGTTGCCCCAACAATGCACGCGCCCGTCACTCGTCACCGCGCACGCGTGATAGAGGCCCGCAGCGATCCGCGTCACATTGCGAAGTCCAGGAACCATCTGCGGAATCGATCGGCGCGTGGTCGTTCCATCGCCAAGCGTGCCGTATTCGTTGAGGCCCCACGCGCGGACGGTTCCGTCGCTCATTCGAGCGAGCGAATAGGTCCCGCCGAGGGAGAGTTGGACCGGCGTTCCTGTGCACGAATCGTCGACGGCTCCGTTGCAGTCATCGTCGATCGAGTTGCCGCAGATCTCCGAAGGCGCGGGCTGCACCTCCCGCGCGCACACCAACGACCATCGCTCAGTCGCTTCGCAGGTCTGCTCCCCTGCGCGGCATCGACCTATCCCGCGCGTCGTCGGTGGTCCCCCGTAGCAAGGACGCACGCTTCCTGGTGCGCACCGCTCGTCGCCATCTGCGCTCGCATCGACTGCATCGAGCGCGCCGTCGCCGCCCGTGGCATCGACGCCGGTGACGTCTTGAACGATCGCGTCGATCGGGCTCGCGTCAGTGTTCGCGATGTCCAGCACGGACGCGTCGTTCGTGGCTGTGCACACGCAGGGCGCCAATGATCGGTCTGGCTGGCAGACTTGCGCACCCATTCGACCGTCGGTGCAGGCGCACGGGACGCTCGCACCCTGAACGCAGCCCGCCGAGGGCGCTGCGCACGATGCGACGAGAGTCACGACGCCGATCAACGCGACCAAGAGTGCTCTAAACCCCAATCCACCTCTCGTGGAAGAAGCAACGTGCCGAACCATGACGACCTCCAAGACCAGCGGTGGACCATGAAGAACTGAAAACGCCTCTGCTCTTCGATGGTGCGAAGCGCTGAAAGTCTGTCGCAGGCCGCTCGTCTGTACAACGTCGCGGATCATTTGGTCTAAGCGAAGATCATGTGCTCATGGTCCTCGCTTCTCACCCGCTTCGTTGCCAGGAATCCCAGGAATCAACGGGCTTCGCGCGACGGATCGTGCGCTGCTCACCGTGAACTCGAGCACCGGCCAGCTGCTCGAAGTGCCTCTGCACGGCGGACCGATCGTCGTGCTCGCGGCCGACCTTCCGGGCGATGGCCTCGCCGTCGGAGCAGACGGATCCGTGTTTGTCGTGACACATCCTTTCAACACGATCGAGCGGATCGCTCCCGGAGGCGCCCGCACGACGATCGGCTCGAGCGCGAACGGCGTGTGGGGACCGACGGACATCGACGTGTTGCCCAACGGCGACTTGCTCGTGGTGCAAGACGGCGGTGCGTTCGTGCGGCTTCTGCCAGCACCCGTTCGCCTGTTGTTTCCATCGGCGCCGTACGCGAACGCGCAGCTGCTCCGCTTGCGACTGCGCTGAGCCTCACGGCGCGCAAAGCTCGAAACGGCGACGAAGCCGAGCGCTTCTGAAAGGCGTTGCGCACAAGCCAATCGAGCCCGCGGTGAAGAAGAAGCCGCCCTCGACGACGCGGTGATGCCGAAAGGCGTCGAGCACGCCCACTCCAGCGTTGCCGCTCCGTCGCCCGCTCCTCGACTGACGCACGGACGCCGCCCAACCCGCTGTGCACCGACGGCACCCGGCTTGCTCTGTGGATCGCCATGACTCTGTCCTCTCTTGCTTCGTTTCTCGGGCTCGCGCTCGCGCTCGTGTCCGCGGCCTCTGGTTGCGCCGCCGTGGCCGCGCCGACCGACGGTGGCACGGATGCGCCAATCACTGACTCACTTGCCGCACCTGACTCCATGGTTCCGGCCGACGCCACGACGCCCGACGCGACCGCGTCGCGCTGCGATCCGACACAGCCCCGCGTCGAGCCAACGAGCTACGACGACGTCACGTACGCGTGGGCGACGACGCGACGCGTGCCGTGCCTCGCCGAGGCGTGTCTCTGCGAATCGCGCAGCCCCGCTGCGAGCGCGCTGCTCACGGATGTCCTGCGCTGCGATCCGATCGCCGGCGGCTACTACTGGGGTCAGGGCTCCGCGACGCTGCTCGTGCGCGGGCGACGCGAGCGCCGGTGCGTGATCGAGGTCTTCCAAGAGTTGGAAGGCGGCGGAACGATCTCGCGATGCGAAGTTCCGCTTCCGATGGCGCCGTGGTCGGGGCTTCGCACGAACGGCGACACGACGATGGGCGGCCAGTCGCTTCTCGCGGGAATCGAGTCGTACTGCACGACCGTGGGCACGTGCAGCCTCGTGGTCGGCTCGGGCGCTCCGTGCGGCGAGGACGTGACGACGTGCACGCGAATCGGGCTCGGGGCGTCGGCCTGCGGCGCCACCCGATAGCGCGGGAGACCATCGAACACTCACCGGCGCCGTCTTCATCGGAATCGATCTCGCCAACGGGCGAGCGAACACAGCGGTGCCGCCCACGGTCTCTCACCGCCGACCGTTGACGCCTTCGCGATCGCGACGCGATGATCGCAGTTGATGACTTCGACTCTCGCATCGCGCGCAGCGGCGCTCGCGCTGGCATGTTCGACCGGGGCGTGCTCGCCGACCGGCCCGCTCGGACCTCCGTCCGAGTCGTTTCGCGCGGGGCCTGCGACGCAAGAAGAAGTCGAAAGTTTGCAGACGTTCTTGCGTATGCAGACCTCGCCGATCGAGCTGCGGGTGATCGATACGTGGGACGGACTCGGCGCCACCTACGAGATGAACGCGATCCTCGCGCGCGTCGGCGACCGCATGTCGGGTCAGACCGTGTGCAAGCGCGGAGGCCTCCGGCTCACGGTCACCCTCAACGTGGCTGCCAGTCAGATCGACGCGATCGTCACAGGCGTCACGACGATCCCCGTGCTGCGCGATCGCTATCGTCCACGCATCGAGCACACCGACGACTATCCCTTGCGCGCGCTCGGCTGGAGCGCCGGGCACTACGTCTGGCTCTACAGCGAGTCGCAGGGAAGGGACCACACCCCGTGGGCGATCGTGACCGGCGAACGCGAGTCGAACCGCGCGCTCGCGGTCTCGACGGCGCAAGCGCACAACGCCGTCGAAGCGCTGCGGCCGCTCGTGGGCTTCGATCGGTGCGCGGCGTTCAACGAAGCGTGCCCCGGCTACTACACGTCGATCGACGCGGCGCCCGCCGCGTGTCGCGCGCTCGCGCCGACGGTCGACAACGGGTCGTGACCGCGGGCGCGGCGCGTTGCGATGTGCGCGCCGAACGCGCCAGCGTTCCACGCTGCGATGATGAGCCGCGCTGGTCCGGCGCTTGCGAACGCGGCTCGTCATGAAACACCGAACGCTCCGGATCGCCGCGACGCTCGTGTGCGGCGTGGCGCTGTTCGTCGCCATGTTCACGAGCACCAAGCGCAGCATGGACCGAGACGCGGAGTTGGCTTCGACGCTGAAGCGCGAGGGCGTCCGCGTCGAAGCCTTGGTCACCGCGCGGCGCCAGATCGCTGTGCACAATCGAACCGCCAACCAGAACACCCAGGGCTATTCGTGCATGCTTCGCCTAGTTGAGAACGGCATGCGCAACTTGCGCATCGACTTCGAGCACGAGCATCGAGCCGAGTGTCGCTTCGCCCCCCAGCAAGGCTCGCGAGTCCCCATCGTGGTGCGCCCCGTCGACGCGAGGCAGTACATGCTCGCAGAGACGCTCGACGAGCGAGACGAGCACGGTCGGGTGAAGCACGAGGGCGTTCAACGATTCATCACCGCGGTGTTCGCGGGGATCCTGGGACTCTCGTTCGGGTACTACTTCTTGCTGCACAAGCGCGCTTGATCGATCGCCCCGCGCGACGCGAGCAGAGACCCAATACAATCGAGGCGATGACCGCAGCTCGCGTCGTGATCGCTGGCGCTCTCCGCACGATGGAGCGCGACCGATGGGCCACGAGACTCTCGCTCGCGTCGGCGGTGGTGGCGCTCGCGGGGTGCCGTCGCGCGCCGCCCGCGGTCGCGTCGTGGCCGACGCCGCTCGCGGACGAGCTGTTGCGTGGCCGTCGCGTCACCGACGATCCGCGCGCCGGGTGGGCTCCTCGCTACCGCGCGCTCGACTGCGCGCCGCGCTATCAGCTCGAGTCCGAGCGTGTCGAGTTCTGGTCCGACGGGCAGCGACGAGAAGCCCTCGGCCCCAGCGAGTTCTCGATGGCACCCACAGGAGCGCCGAACCGAAGACGGTTCGCCCCGCACATCGTCGCAGGAAACCCCGAAGAGATACCCGACGCGCTGCTGCTCGAGCCCGAGCGACACGAGCGCGCGGGCAGCGTGCTCTTGCTCGGGGCGGATCAACGGAGCTGGTCGCTCGCGCCCGACGACGACGCGACGATGAGTCCAGAAGCGATCACGGCGACGTTTGCGCCGCTCCCGCAGACGCTCGAGCGTCCTGCGCAGTTCACGGTCGAGCTGAGGGGCCGAGGCGTTCGAGCGCCGCTCGCGGCGGAGAGCCGCGTCGTGCGGTGGATCGTCATCGACGGCGGGGTTCGCGCAGCGGTCGTCCGATCGCGCGCGCGGCTCGTCGTCGCCGACGCTGGCGTCGAGGGCAGCGTGCACTGGGTGCACGAGCAGATCGTGCTCGAAGACGGTCTCTCGTTGGGATGGCGCCTCGATCAAGCCTGGTCGCTGCGCGTGCCCGAGCTCGACGGCGTCGCGAGCGGAACGTCGCGCGCCGCGATGCGCTACGTGGGCGGGTGCTCGACAGCTGGGCTCGAACCAGCCGCGGCACCGAGGCTCGACGCGAGGGTCGTTCGCGCGCGAAGCCTCCTGTCGTTCGTGGTTCGCGCGGTGTTCTTGGATCAGCGCGACGTCGGGCTGTCGTTCTTCGACGCTTCGATCGTGCAGCGCCACGGTTCGCAGGTCGTGTGGGCGGCGCTTCGCCGAGCGATCCACGGTTTTTTTCCCACGGGCTTCGTTGTGAGTCGCGAAGGCGACAGCGACGCGCCGATGCGGTTTTCAGCGACGCTCACCGCCGCGCCCACGGACCTGAACGAGCCAGCGCGCGCGCGCGTACGGGTCGAGGTGACGCAGAGGGACGCTCCCGTGATCACGGCGTTCGACGCAAACGGGCTTCACGTCGACGCCGACACACTCACGACGCCACGACCTGACGAGCGTTCTCCTGTGCTCGGCCGCGCAACGGGCGTGGGGCGCTGACGGGGTCGCGCTCGTTCGAGAGCGCCTCCCGATGACGTTGCGCCGCGATCCGCCTTCGAACGAAGCGAACGCGTGGCTCGCCTTCGATCCACACCGTCGAGCGTCGGCGAGTTGTCGACACACAACGGTCGGCACTACCCTCGAAGCGGTGATCGAGCGCCGGTTGCTGAGCATCGTCACGGCAGCGAGCGTGCTCGCCATCGCGAGTTGCGCGCCGCGGGCCCGCCGCCCGCCCGTGGCGACCGCGAACGACTCCGCAGATCGCGCACGCAGCGCCGGCGCGGCGCCCCTCGACCGCCACGCGTTCGATCGCGGGTTCGACGGCGGGTTCGACGCGAGGTCGCCGCTGCGGTGGCGGCGCTACGCGATCGGCGACGTCTACTTCGACGCGCCAGACACCATCACGAGGTATCCCACCGACGCGATCGACTCGACCATGTTCTCGATGCGCGTCGAAGGCATCTCGATCGAGACCGACTCGACGGAGTCGAGCCGAGTCGAGGGCGCGCGTCGATCGACGATCGCGCTCGGCTCGTGGACGGCAGAGCTCGAGCTCGTCGAGCGCGAACAAGAACGATCCGCGACCGTGCGGCTCCCGCCGGCAGCACAAGAACCCGCGGACGGAGGTCAGCGGCGCTACATCGCGTCGAGCTCCGGTGGCGTTCGGACCATGCGAATCGCGTGGACGCGCGCCGAACAAGCGGAGATCGCGATGACCATCTTGCGTTCGTTGCGGCGAGCGTCGGCGCCGCCCGGCGCGCTCGCGGTGCCCGAGGGAGACGCGTTCGTCGGCGTCGCTGCGTTGCTGCGATTTCGATCGAGCGTCGAGGACGGAAGCCCCGACCGCCCGTTGGCCACGCTCGCCGCCGAGCGGCTGGGGGCCGCGATCGCCCGCGAGCCGAACCACCCAGACGTGTTGTGGTGGATGTGGAAGCGAGTCGAGGCCCTCGTCGCGCTCGAGCGGCACCGAGATGTGATCGACGTTGCGTCGCAGGCGAGAGCGTCGATCGCCTCCGACGCGCAGCGCCATCGCTTCAATACGACGGACGACTTGCTGCTCGCCGAGGTCGCGGCGCTCAGCGCCTCGGGAGAGCACGCGACAGCACTCGAGCGAATCCGCGAGCTGCTCCGCTCGATGTCGCCGTTCGATCAACGAGCGCGCATGGACGTTCGAGGGACGCACGCCGAGCTCCTCGCCCGAGCAGGCCGCGACGAGGAAGCGCAGGCCGAGTTTCGACAGGTTCGCTTCTCCGCGATCGCTCCAGCGTCGCTCGCCGAACGGCTGCGACGCGCGTCGTCCGAGGTCGATGCGCGCCTGCACGCGCGGCGCCGATCAGGAACCCATCTGCGAGGTGACGGCGGTCGCTGAGACGAACGCCCGGTCGCGTGTCGCTCGCTCGGGCGACGATCGCGCAGGCGCTTCACGAAACGAAACGGCATTCCCCCGTTCGTGTGTCCCGCGGCGCGGGCGGCTCGGCTCGCAGCGCGCTGCGATACGATTGTTTCCTCCACGAACATGAGGACATTCAGCGCGAGCGTCTGCGTTCTGCTGGCGGAGTTTGCGCTCTCTGCTGCTTCGCTCTGCGCGTGCCGTAGCCAGCGTCCATCGCCATCGACGCACGCGGCAGCGCTCGGTGCTCGCCGCGCGGCGTTGGGCATCGACGCAGCGACCGCCGCTGGGGCAGCGAACTCGCCCGCGCTCGACCCGCTCTCCGACGCGCGGTCGACTCGCGCTCGGCTCGCCGTCGATCCGTTTCGCGGGCGGACACAGCTCCCGACTGCCGAAGAAATCGCCGGAGAAAATCCGGCCGATCGCGCGCTCGTACCGAGCGGCGCGGAGCGGTACTCCGAGCGATGGGAGCCGTCGGCCCGAGGCGTGACGCGCTGTCGCGTCCTCGCGGGTGCGACCCTCTCGACGAGCGCGGCGCTCGCGGCGGCGCGAGCCTCGGGGTTCGTTCGGGCCGCGAGCTCGTCTGATCTGTACACGCGCGGACCGGATAGCATCCGCAGCTACGCGTCGGAGTGGACGATGTGTCGCGAGCTCGCAACGAACGCGCGAGCCGACCCGCGCAGCGCTGTGCTGCAGTCCATCACGCGGCTCGACGACGTCTCGGAGCTGTTGCCGAGATTCGGCGCGCCCGGCTCGATCTACGCGCGAATCGACGCGACGGTCTGCGAGGTCAGGATCGACTGGAGCGCATCGCCACGGCAATGGTCGTCGATTCAGCAGGCGCTCGACGACGAGGGATTCTCGACGCCGGACATCATCGAAGACCAGCCGCTGCCCGAGACCATTGCGTACAGCAAGAGCGGCTCGGACGTGACCGTTACCGTGTCGCGCTCGGACGGCGTTCTGAGCATCGAGCTGAGCGCCCGATGAGGTGCAGTCCTCGACGCATTGCCCGGCGGGGACGTTCGCCGATCGCGTGCACGCTCGTGCCGTGCCCGATGAGCGGCGCAGGGATCTGCGTCGAACAGCGCTCACCGGAGGGACGACTGCGGGCGAACCCGTGACGCCTCGAACTGTGTCCCGCGCGATCCTCCGTCCGCGTATGGGGCGCGAAGGTGCCTATCGCGACGCTCCGTTGGAAGGACTACACGCATCGAGCCATCTCCTGGGAAATTCCCTGGGATTTCTGCGTGGCGTGTAGCCAACGGAAGGCGTCGCGAAATCCATCGACGCCCCGTTGGAAGGACTACACGCATCGAGTCATCTCCCGGGAAATTCCCTAGGATTTCTGCGTGGCGTGTAGCCAACAGAAGGCGGAGCCGCTCTAGGTGCGTCGTCGAGCGTCGCGAAGGTCGATATCGACACAGGCACCCTCGCGCCGATCGTCGACGTACACCGCGGGCGCGCGTTCACGTCGACGGCGGCGACCGCATGACAGGACTGCGGCCGGGGCGGTGCCGGCCCGCGGGCAGCGATCCCGACGGCACCGTGATCGGATCGAACGACACAAAGCAGGCGACGGACCTCGCATCTCGAGCGTCGAGAAGACGAGGCTCCCGTTGCGAGGGTTGCCCTCGCTCCGCACGCTCACCGCCTGCGACGCTCGCAGCGCTCGTTGCTCTCGCCGCGCGTTCGGGCCTCGAGCTGACACGCGATCGTCTCGGCACGATCGCAGAACTCCTCGGGCGGCTGGCTGCCGCTCGCGCACAGCGACGCGCGAATCTGCGGCAGGTCCTCGCGCATCACGTCGAAGCACGACGGACGCCGAGGCTCGGCGCGCGAGCCCAGCATGTAGAGCGAGTCCATGCAGAGATCCGCGGCGAACTCCCGGAGGTCTCGATCGAAGCGCTCGCTGCCCGGGCCCAAGACGACGACCCGATAGAGCGCCGCCGCTGCGGCGTACTGCTGCGCGTCGTAGAACGCGCGCGCCATGCGATAGACGACGGAGCCGCGCTCGGGCGACGTTCGTTCGAGGCAGAGAAACGCCACGCCGAGCGCGACCAGCTCTTGTTCATCGGCGCTGAGCGCGCGAGCCTCGAACGAGGGCTCCCCACGCGTGCGCACCGAACGCGCCGTCGGCGGAGCGGTGAGCGCGCGCCAGCGCGGCTCGTTCCAAGCGACGGCGGCGTCGGGGGCGCTGCGCGGACAGGACAACAGCGGCGCGGTCGTCGCGTTGTCGAGGCACGCGACCGGAGGCGTCTCGATTTCGTGTGCCGCGACGGGCGCCGCGTCCGCCGTCGTGACCGCTTCGCGGAGCGAGGGTGCAGCGCGCGTCGCCGACGACGGAGCCGCCCCCGAGCGCGAGGCCGCACAGCCAACGAGCACACAAATCGACAGACCGAGGCGCTTCATCGAACGACAAACACCGAGCTGAGTGTACGCGACGAGCGCGCATGCAACGAGCGCGTGAAGTGCCCGAAACGGGCGCAAGCATTCAGCGACCAGCAGCGAGCGCATGCAACGAGTGATGCGCACGTGCGCCGTGCGCGGCGGGGCGTCTGCGGTCGCAGCGACCGGACGCCGAGGAGGCTCGGTGTTGCGCGTGAAGCGATCACGTGACGCGCGGTTCCGTCGCGATCGCGTGGCGCGTGTTTCTGGCTGTGTCGCTTCGGCAACGACGCGCGATCGACCCGTGGACCGCGAGACTCGGCTACCGTCTTCTCGATGAGCACCCAGCTCCTTCACGCCGCCGTCCTCGCGATGGGGGGAACCGTCGACGCCTCCGGCGCCCACCTCGTCGTCCGCGGCCGACGCCTCCTGCTCTCGTACGCGCCCGGCGCGAAGGGCAACAGCGCGCAGCTTCGCATCTACGCGTGGGCGGGCTCGGACCCTTCGGCGAACCCGATCGCGCACGACGCTCGCGCGAGCGAGGGCGCAGCGTATCGCGACGCGCAGCGCCCTTCGGCGATCGCGACCTCCGCGCTGAGGCCCATCACCATTCGCCGCGAGACCTCCAACGATCGCCTGGGAAAACGCCTGCGGATCAACCGCGAGATCCAGCTCGGCGACCCCGCGTTCGACGACGAGCTCTACCTCGAGACGACCCTCGCTGAGCCTCTCGTTGTCGCGATCCTCCATCGCGAGGTTCGCGCGCTGGTGCTGAACCTCTTAGCGTCTCCCATCGAGCTCACGCTCTACGCGGGCCCCTATCTCGTGACCGCGCTCTGGCATCCCATCTTCGAAGAGTCGCTCTCGCGCGAATCGCTCTCGGCCACCGTGGACGCGATCGCGCAGCTCGCGTCGATGCTACCGCACGACGCGCCCACCCAAACGGTGACACAGTACGGAGCGTTGCTGCCCGTCGTTCTGCCGGCGATCAGCGCACAGCTCGCGGCGGCGATCGGGCTCTCGCTCACGACGCGCGCCAAGCACGTCTCGTCCGCGCCGTACGGCTGGGGATTCGTCACGGGACTCGCGGTGTGGGTCGCGCTCACGGTGCTCGTCGCGCTGCTCGTTCGCGGTCGATCGAACAGCCTTCGAACCTTCGTCGCGTGCAGTCTCTTCTTGCTGCCCGCCGCGCTGGTCGTTGGCATTGCGGGCGTTCCCGCGCTCAACGCGCGCCTCGACGAGAGCCCAGCGATCGCTCGCGAGCTCGAGATCACCGACACCCGGCTGGTCCGCGGAAAGAACTCGGTCACGTACTACGCCGTCGCCCCCGCATGGAACGACCCGTCCGAGACGCTCGAAGTGCGCCTCGATCCCGCCGACCGCGAGCGCTGGGGACGCGGCGCGCGCGTTCGGGTCCTGACGCACAGCGGTCGCTTCGGCTGGGCCTGGTACGACGACGTGACGCTCGTTCGGGCCGCGTGCCGAGACTCGTCACCGTGCCCCGGCGCGCTGAGGTGAGCACGCGTGCGCCGAGAGGAATCTCGCGGTGCACTCGTGCGCCGAGAGGAATCTCGGCGCATGGACGCCGCTGCGCGGCGCGCGCAGAGCCGCGAGGAGGATTGCGAGACCGGGCTGCTGCGGGACCAGCTCTGCGAACTCTGGTCCGCGGGTGATACGCAACGAGGCCGCGACAAAGCGCAGCACGAACACGACCGCGCGAGCACGGTTGAATACGTGTGGGTGAATCGCACGATCGATGGCGGAGAGGCCGCAGGAGTCCCGACCGAACCAACGCCGCGGACCGAGATGCGTACAACGCCCGTCGCGGTGCTGGCACAGGTGTTCGGCGCTCGCCTCCGCGTCACGTCATCGACACGAGACGGCGACGAGCTCGCATCGACGCGCGTCCTCGCGTGGTCTTCGTTGCGCCGCTCGACCGCAGGGCAGGAGGGGCGTGAACGGGCCGCGGGGCGTGCTACGGTCTCGTCGCCGGGGCGGTCGCGTGTGCTTCCCGACAACTCGCAAGTCTACGCGGCCACTCGTTCCGTCAACCTTGTGTACTGCGGGGTCGTTCTATGGCTCGATTCGAATCGAAACGTCTGTGGTTGTCCGTGGGGTGGGTCTTGCTCGGGTGCGGGCAACCGACGCCGGGACCGCAGCTCCCGAGCGTCGCGTCGTCCGTCACGCGGCCAGCGGCCTGCGAAGGCGCGATCGTCGCCAGCGATACGCTGGACATCAACCTCTCGCTGCCGCGCTTGCGCGGAGCCGTGACGGTCAACGGTCAGCCGCTCGCTGCACTGTCGAGCGGGGCGTCGCGCGGGTCGCTGGTGTTCTTCGATGTCGAGCGCGGAGCGAGCTTGCGGCTCGATCTCGGACGCACGAGCAACGGCGCGTTCGACATGCTGATCGCGCGCGGGACCTACCAAGTGTGGTTCTCACCCAGCGGCTGCTACCAAAACGCCACGGTGCCGTGTACGCCTGCGCTCCTCGAGCGCGAGCTCCGCGTCGAGAGCGACGCCACTCGCACGTTCAACATCGAAGCGGTGCGGCTCACGCTCGCGATGACCATCGATGGCGTGCCTTCGACCGAGGGTCGCGCTGGGTTTGTGCTCGCCAATGAGTACGGCTCGACGTTGGTCGTCAGCGCTCCGAGCGAGCCGGCGACGTACTTGGTGACGAGAGGTACGTACAAGTTCGTCTACAAGCCCTACGGATCGACGACGGTGTGCCGCGACGCGAGCGGACCGTCTCCCTGCAACGCCGCGATCGTTCGAGAAGGGATCGCCGTCGATCGTGATCTGTCGCTCGCGATCGACGTACCGACGACCGTGCTCACGTTGACGGCGACGTCGGACACGGCTCCAGCGCCGATCGACGCCACGAGCGGCGGGAGCTTGTCGCTACAAAGCGGTTCGCTCGATCCGACGGTGGTGACTTCGCTCGGCACGGGCAGCGCTTCGAACGTCGCGACGATTCGCGTGGTCCGGGGCCGCTACGACGTCGCGTGGGAGCGCCGCGAGGGCGTGAACTGCGCTGCGGATTCGGTGGTTCCGTGCAACAGCGGGCGCTTCGCGACCCTCGATGTCCGCGGCGCGACACAATCCGAGACGGTGACGATGAACACCGTCGCGGCGCGCGGGGCGGTGACGATCAATAGCAGTCCCGTGCTGATCCCCTCGGCGACGACCGCGCCTCGGGTGTTCGCCATCGACGTCGCGCGAAAGCAAGTCTTCCCGACGACGGTGGGCGCCGACGGCCGCTATTCGCTTCGCTTGCTTCGTGGGTCGCGGGTCGGCGTCGGGTACGAGTCGTCGAGCTCGCAATGCTCGTCCTCGACCGGCCCCGTCGGGACCGGCGTCTTCTGCGGCGTCGCAGAGCTCTCGCCCACCACAACGTTCGACAGCGATCGAACGTTGGACGCTGCGCTGACTGGTCACCAGATCGAGCTCGCGATCTCGATCGATGGAGCGCCGCGCCCGCCCAGCCTCTCGCCGTCGCAAGTGCAAATGCAGCTCATACCGGAGCGGATCGGCAGCTTCGTGGGCATCGATCCGAACACCAGGTTCGTCACGCTGATCGACGGGTCCTATCGCCTCGCGATCGGAACGATCCTCTTCGCGTGCGCCGAGAGCAGAGGACTTCCCTGCGGGCTCAACGTCGTGCCTTCGCCGATCGACGTTCGCGCGGACGTCGCGGTGCCGATCGAGATTCGCACGAGGAGACTGACGGGCACCGTCCTGATCAACGGCGCCGCGCCGACCGCCGCAGGGCTCACGACGGCCGCGTTCGTCGGCTTCTTCGGCGCGTCTGCGAGCGCGACCGTCGTGCCGTACGGAAACTCAACGCCGATGGTCTACGAGGCTCGCATGATCGACTCGCCGTTCGTCGGCTTCGTCACGACCGCTGCCCCGTGCTCGATCGACGAACCCGTACAGGGATCGCGCGTCTGCGGGACGGTGTTCTTCCTCGGGTGCGGGCGCTGAGGCAATCGTTCGCCCATTCGCGCCCGCGTGGCCGCGTTCGTCCTCGGCTCCGTCCGGCGCTCTCCGAAGTGCGCTCGTGTGCCCCGTGCGCCAGCGCTTGCCCTTCGGGGGCACCAAGCCCTCCGCACGCTCACTCTCGCTCGACGCTCACCTCGCGCGGCGCGATCGCTCGCCCATCGACCCATAGCGCGACCCTCACGCGCTCGGCGCTCGTTGGAATCGACGCTCTCACTTCGCGACGCCCCGCGGGCGCGGGCAGATACAGCACGGCGCCGTTGTAAGCCGCGGGCGCGCTTCCGCTGGAGATTCCCAAGCGAAATCGATAAGCGCCCGCGCGCGTGCGCGTGGCTTCGACGGGCTCGATCGCGAGGCGCACCGCGCCGCGGAGGTCTCGGTACGCTCGCGGCATCGCGCCGGGCCTCGGCCGCAATTGCCGCGTGTCTTCGTCGTTCTCGAATCGAAACGCCCCGCTCTGCGCCACCGGCGTCTGCGTGACAACGCCCGGCTCGAGCTCGAGCGAGACGCGCACCTCGACGCGGTCTCGTCCGTCGCGGCGCGCGGTCGCGGCGGTCACCGTCGCGCGGGCGCGGTTGAATACCGGTGCTCCATCGGCGTTTACAATGAGCATCTGATCGCGGGCGCACGGCGTTCGCGCTGCGCTGTCTGCGCCGTCGAGCGTGCTGCACGCGCCGCACGCGCAGCCGTCGCACACCGGAAGATCCCCGTCGTCCTCGCGTCCGGCGCGGCTGCGCAGCCACTGATCGAGCGTGAGCTCCGTCGGCGTTCCGACGCCCGAGTGCGCGCGGGCCGCGGCGAACGCAGCCGCGAGCTCGGGCCCGACGTACCGAAGGTGCCAGGGCTCGTGGTTGTAGCCCGTGCGCGGATCGATGCCCGAGCCCCCGCGGATCGCGCACGCGCTCTCGCCCTCGCGCTGATCGACGAACATCGGATAGGGCAAGACGAACCCGTACTCCTCCGCGTGCGAAGCGAGCCAGCGCCCTCCGGTGCTGCAGCCGAAGTCCGCGCTGAGCCCGCGACCGTCCGCGCGCCACGCGGCGGTCAAGAGATCGAGCGTCGTTCCGAGCTGGTGCTGGCTGTGACCGGGGAGCGCCGAGCCCGTGACCGCGCGGCAGAACCCGCGACCGTCGTCGTAGGCCCAATTGCCGAACACCATGCACTGCACCGAGTACGAGCGAAAACTCGAGTGAACGTAGCCCCCGACGCGGTCGCGCCGCATCGCCGCGAGCATCGTCACGAGCGCGCGCGCCGCGTCGCGACGGAGGCACTGCGCCCCTCGCACCACGCACTCGCGCGCCGTGATCGGCGCGAGCGAGGGAACCTCCACGAGGTCCGACGGCGCATAGCCCGCGGGCAGCGCCGACGCAGCTCCGCGCGACACGACAACGTCGAGCGCGTCTCCGTCGATCGACGCCGAACGCTGCACGTCGTCGCGGGACAAGAACTTTCCATCACGATCGGGCCGGGTGAGGGCGGCGCACGTCGCGCCGCCGTTGCTCGCGATCGAGCGCACGGTCCCAGGCTCGCTCGCCGTCGTTTGCGGCTGCGAGGCGAGAACCGCTCGCGTCGCGGCTTGCGGTCGCGCGCTCGTCGAAGCGACGCGCTGGGGCGACGCCAACGCCAGCGCGCCCGTTCGATGCGGCGACGGGGCGCGTCCGCCGAGCGACGACAGTCCCCACGCGATCACCAACGCGCGAACGGAGCGCGCGCCGATCGACGGACGGCGATGCGAAATCGAGCGATGTGCCATGGCGCGGCGCGAGCCTCCGATCGCTGCGATGCCACGGAGCGCGCGCGCTCCGCGAGTTTTCGGCGAAGCGTGCGCCGCGCATGCAACGAGCGCCGCCCGCTGCTTCTCGCCCGCTGCGCCCGCTGCTTCTCGCTCGCTGCGCCTCCCTATCCGCGCCCGCTCAATCGAGCACGAGCGGAACAAATCGCTGCTCGTCCCCGCGCCGCACGAGCAACGTGACGCGCCGATCACGCGAGGCTTCGTCCACGGCGTTGAGCGACATCGGCGCGGCGCCATCGACCCGAAGAATCACGTCGCCGCGACGGAGGCCCGCGTCGTCGGCGGCGCTCCCGGGGTCCACCGCGGCGATTCCGAGCGCGGGGTCCGTGATCCCCAAGCGCTGGAGCCACCGCGGATCGAGCGCCGCGAGCCGAAGTCCGTGCCCCTGTCGCCGCGGAGGAGCCACCGCGGTCGCGACGGCGTCCGCGACCTCGGGAGCGCCCGGCCTCGGCGCGGTCGTGACCGCGAGCTGAAGCGTCTGTGCGCCGCGCTGCACGCTGAGCGTGATGCGTTCGCCAGGCGCTTTGCAGGTGATCACGCGAATGAGCGCGTCGCCGTCGGTCACGGGCGCTTGATCGATGGACGTCACGACGTCGCCGACGCGAAGCCCCGCGCGGTCCGCGGGAGCGCCGCGACCGATGGTGTTGACCAGGGCTCCGCGCGTTCCGGACAAGCGGAGGGACTCGGCGAGCGCGGGCGAGATGTCTTGCACGCCAACGCCAATCCAACCGCGAGAGACGCGCCCGGTGCGCAGCACTTGATCGACGACGAACTGCGCGATGCGCGAGGACACGGCGAAGCCGATCCCTGTGTTTCGCCCGGCGATCATCGTGTTGATCCCGAGCACTTCGCCGCGGAGATTGACGAGCGGCCCGCCCGAGTTGCCCGGGTTGATGCTCGCGTCCGTCTGCAAATAGTCTTCGACGTCGTTGATCCCGAGGTGCGTTCGCCCCGTGGCCGAGAGGATCCCGTGCGTGACCGTGGCCTCGAGTCCGAGCGGAGCTCCCACCGCGAGCACCCACTCGCCCGGCCGCGCGCGATCGCTGTCGCCGAGCCTCGCGAGCGGAAGTCCTCGCGCGTCGACCTTCACGAGCGCGAGGTCCGTCGCGCGATCGACGCCGAGCACGCGCCCGCGCAGCACCCGCCCGTCGCGAAGGTGAACGTTGATGCGCCGAGCGCGCTCGACCACGTGGTAGTTGGTCAGGATCACGCCGTCCTCGCGGACGATCACGCCCGAGCCCGAGCCGCGAACGATCGGCGCCGCCCGCCCGCCCTCCGCGCCCGGTCCGAAGAAGAACCCGAACCCCATCGCGTCGGGAACCTCCGCCTCGCTCTCGACGTGCACGGACACCACGCTCGGGAGCGTTCGCGCCGCGACGTCGGCGAACGCGCGACCGAGCTCGCTGGCGGCCTGCACCGAGGCGTCCGGCGCGCGCTCGGGCGCGACCGTCGCCGTATTCGAAGCGCCGTTCGACGGCGTGTTCGCGCCAGCGCGGATGGCGACCGGCGCGCTCTGGGCGCTCGCGCTCGCGGGCACCAAGCTCGCAGCGACGGCAACGATCGGAAAAATGCCTGCGGAAGCGCGATGGCGGGGGGTAGAACGGCGTCGTCCTGGCGCTTTGTCGGTCATGTCGAGAGCCTCTCGTGCTGCTCCAAACCGTCGGTCGGGGAGTGGCGATGGACGGGGAGGTTTCGGTCGAACAGTGTTGAACGTCGAACCGGGACCGTCGAGCCTTCATTGACGGTGGGGAAACCGCCATGGCATACGCCGCGGTCATGCGAAGGTTTTTGTGCGCCATGATCGGCGGTGCGTTCGTCGTCGTGTCGGCCGCGGGCTGCGCGCGCGGGCCGTACGAGAGCGTGTTCGAAGACGGCGGACTCCGGCTCGAGTCGCGCGAGTTCAACACGGGCAACTCCGGCAACGACGAGTGCCCGGGCGATTTGCTCGGATATGCGTCGCAGGGCGCTGCCTTCTGCGGCTCGTCCCCGCAGCAGTGCCGCCTGACGCCCGCGCCGGGCGGGCGCCCGATCCTCTGCTTCTGCGGGGGCACGGGGTCGATGGGTCGCCAAAACTGGTCCTGCCGCTGATCGCAGCGCCGATCGCACCGGAGCGCTCACTGTGACCGAGACCGCGCCCAATCGCAGGGGAGACGTCGGCTACTGGCTCGTGAAGATCGAGCACGACGTCTACCCGTGGCGAAAGCTGGTCGAGGACAAAAAGACCGTGTGGGACGGCGTTCGCAACTACACGGCGCGCAACAACCTTCGCGCGATGCGCGTCGGCGACCTCGTCCTCTACTACCACTCGGGCGGCGAAAAAGCGGTCGTCGGCGTCGCGCGCGTCTCGCGCGAGGCCTTCGAAGACCCTTCGGCCGAGGGCGAAGACTGGAGCGCGGTCGAGCTCGTTCCCCACTGTCCGCTCGTGAAGAGCGCGACGCTCGCAGAGCTGAAAAAGAGCGCAGTCCTCGCGAAGTTCATGCTGCTCCGCCAGCCTCGCCTCTCGGTGCTCGCCGTCACGCCCGCGGAGTTCGACGAAATCCTCTCGATCGGCAAGACTACGCTCCGTGATCGCAGCGCCGATTCGAGCTCGTAGGCCGCACGAACGACCACGCTTCGAGCGTTCGAACCTCGGCGAACTCGTGCGCCGTCCCTCGAGCCCGGCTCCGCGGGTGGGCTGAAGCCTTGCTGCGCGTCCTCCGTCTTCCTGCCCGACGCACGGGCGCCTCGCTCGTCCTCGCGAGCGCCCTCTGCGTCGCGCCGAACGCGCTCGCGCAGTCCGCCGACGCAGGCCTCCAGATGCCTCCGCCGCCGCCGGACGACCCGCAGCCGCGCACGATCACCGAGGACGCTGGAGCCCCCACCGCGGCCGCAGGCGAGGGTGACGCGAGCGCTCCCACGGACGCCGCTGCGACGCCATCGCCATCGCCTTCGTCCGCGCAAGCTTCGACGCTCCCTCCACCGCCGCCCGGCGCGAGGCCGTCACCGGCCCGAGGCGCCCCGCTCGATCCCCGCGCCCGCCGTCGCGCCGCCGTCACGCTGCGACGGATCGAGGCCGTGATCCGTGATCAATCCGAGACTGACGCGAGCCAACGCAGGATGCTCGGCGTCTCGATGCTCATCGGCGGAGGCGTGTGCGCGCTCGCGGGCGTGATCCCCTTCGCTGCGCCGCCGCCCGGCGCGTCGACGGCCGCGACGATCATCACGGGCGCGAGCGCGTTGACGCTGGGCGCGGTGATCGCCCTCGGCGGCGCGGTCACCTTCGCGACGCGCGGGTTCTGGGAAGAGCTCGACGAAGAGCTCCGCAACGACCCCGTGATGGAGCCCGAGCATCGCCTCAGCGCGCTCGTCTCCCGATGGAACACCCGCGTCGCGCGCGAGCGAAGCGCCCAGCGCGCAGGGGCGTTTCTCTTGATGGGCATCGGCGCCGTGAGCGCTGGGTTCGGCGTGGTCTCCTACGTCAACCCGTTGTTCGCGGGCGGGGTCGGCCTCGCGTTCTCCGCGCCGTTCTTCGCGATCGGGGCGCTGTACATCCCGCTCGGCGTCGCCGCGCTCTACCAGCGGACGCCCGCCGAGCGCGCGCTGCGCATCCTCCGCGCGTCGCACGGGAGCGCGCTCGACGTGCAGTCGCGCACGAGCGCGCCCCGAACGAGCGCCGTTCGCATCGCGGGCGTGGGGCTCACCCCGACGAGCCTCGTCGTCGCCGGCGCGTTTTGAATTCAGTCACACTTTTTTCGCGCGCGCTCGGTCGACGGCGGCCTTCGGCTGAACGACGCCCCACCCCTGTCGATCGACGGCGACGTCGGGCATCCGCACGGCCGTGTCGATGAGGATCCGCTTGATCTGCATGGGCGTGAGCGAGGGGTTTACCTCGAGCATCTGCGCGACGATGGACGTGACGATCGGCGCGGCGAAGCTCGTCCCGTCCACGTGCTTGTAGTGTGCAGAAATCAACTTCTCGTTGCGGCGCTTGAGCGCGACGACGTTGCGCACGTGGTAGGGCTCGCGGTTGCGGCAGATGTCGAGCTCGGCGTCGACGCCTTGGTGCTCGTCGAGCAAGCGATAGAGCTGCTCGTCGTCCGCCGCCGCGAGCGCGTCGAGCATCGTGGCTTGCGCTGCGGTGGGCGTCCCCGGGAGGATCGGCGCCGCGACCCAAATCGCAGGCGCGATCACCTCGGGCTTCTGCAGGCCGTCGATCGTGGGCCCGAAGGACGAGTGGTACATCCCGCGCGCGCCGGGCTGCGCGTTGTGGTTGTCGTCGAAGCCCCCCACCGAGAGCACCGCGGGCGACGAAGCCGGCGGGAGCACCGGCTGTGACGGAGAGTTTCCCGCGGCGCAGATCACGGTCATGCCCGCGCGCACGCACTCTTCGGCCGCCTGCGAGAGCGCGTCGCTGAGGTAGCTCGCCTCGTAGTCGCCGCCCGCGGAGATGTTCACAACGCGGATGTCGTACTTGCGATGGTGCGCGAGGACCCACTGCAGTCCCGCGCGGATGTCGTCGTGTCGCACGCGCGACATCGAGCCAACCTTCACGAGCACGAGGTCCGACTGGTGCGCGAGGCCCTTGAAGCGGCCGCCCGAGAGCGAGCCGTTTCCCGCGCACACGACGGAGGTCATCATCCCGTGCCACGAAGACGCGTCCGGCTCGGGAAGCGTGTTCTTCCACGTGCGATTGGACAGAACGTCGTTGTAGGCAATGATGCGATTGCGGGGCGTGATGAGGTCGGGGTGCGCGTGGAAGCCCGAGTCGAGAAAGGCGATCGTGACGCCCTTTCCCGAGAGGCGGTCGTCGGCCGAGAGGCGCTCGGCGGTGGGCAAAATGGGCGGCGTTCCCTCGGGGAGCGGCGCCAGCGCGGGCATCTTCGGCGGCGGGGGAAACGAAGATTTCTGCGGCGGTCTTTGCGTTCGTGGATGCGCCATCGGTGCCCTATCGCGACGCCCCGTTGGAAGGACGACGCGCAAAGAGCCATCTCCTGGGCACGATCCCGAGAAACGCAGCCTGCGTATCGCCAACGGAAGGCCGAGCGGCTCTGCGAGCCCTCGCGCCGCCAGAGGATGCGCGGGAGCACGCGCGCGCACAACAATTTCGCGGGAGCATTGCAAACGTGAAAGCCGCGGAAAACGTGCGTTCGCGCGCGATTCGGGTATCGTGCTCGCACCGATGATGGACCCTTCGAGCAACGCTCGCCCCGCGGCGCGCGCGTCCTCCGTACGGCCGTTGCGGATGTGCATCGTGGACATGAACGACGGCCACGAGAATCAAGCGATCCGTTGTTTTCGCCTGATTTGCACGGAGTTTCACAAGCACGTCCGCAAGACCAACCCCGACATCGAGCTCGAGCTCACGCACGTGTCCGTGCGAGACAAGTGCGAGATGCCCCCCCGAGACTGCGACCTCTACGTCTCGTCTGGAGGTCCGGGGTCTCCGTTCGACGGCGACGGAAAGCCCTGGGTCAAGGGCTACTACGACTTCCTCGATCACGTCGCCGACGACAACCAGCGCCGGGGCGCGAGCGCCAAGGCGCTCTTCGGCGTGTGCTACTCGTTCGAGATGATCGTTCGTCACTTCGAAGTGGCGACGATGGCCCCGCGCGCGTCGCGAAAGTTCGGCGTGATGCCCGTGTACACGACGCGCGTCGGCCGCGAGCACCCGCTGCTCGACGCGTTCGGCGATCGGCTGTTCGCGTTCGAGCATCGCAACTGGGAGGCGATCGACCTCGCTGAGAACAAGCTCGAAGCCCTCGGCGGAAAGCTCCTCGCGCGCGAGTCTCGCGAAGGCCAAGACGACAAGGGCGTCGCCATCCTCGGGCTCGACGTCACGCCCGGCGTCGAGACGGTGCAGTTTCACCCCGAGGCCGATCGCGCAGGCGTCGTCGCGTGGGTGCGTCGTCCCGATCAAGCGACGGCGTTTCGCGAGGCGTACGGCGACGAGACCTACGAGCGCATGCTCAAGACTCTCGACGACCCGACGCGCATCGCGAGGACCTTCTCGATGCTCATCCCTGGATGGATGGTGCGAAAGTTCAACGGGATGGCCCAAGAGCGCGGCTGGGAGAAGGTCGGTCCGCCCGTGCAGGACATGGCCGCGTTCGGCACCGAGAGCGCTCGCGCCCAAGGCGCGAACTAACCGAGCCGCGCTCGATCCCGCGGGTGGGGGGTCGCCTCGCGCCAACAGCGTCGCGCACGCTCGCGGCGCCAGCTGCTCAACCCCTGGCGTCGATGCGCGCGTCCGTGCGCGCGTCGCTCGACGCGTCGCCGCCGTCGCTGAAGCCCGCGTCCGCGCCGCCGTCGTCGGGCGCCGACGCGTCGACGGCGCCGGCCTCGGGAAGGCATGGATTCGTGCGGATCCCCGCGTTCACTTCGCCCTCGATCGCGCGGATCGGCACAGGGACCAGCGTCACGCCGAAGCTGATCGCGTTGCAGTCGACGTTGGGGTTGTTCACCGGCGCGTCGCCGACGACGTTGAGGTCCGCGCTCTGCGCGAGCGCGGTGTTCACCGCGAAGCGCTGCAACGGCTCGCACAGCCCGAGAAACGGCAGGTCGTTCGAGAGCTGTCGAACCTCGACGAACCCGCCGAGCTCGATCGGGCCGAGCTGCCGCCCTCCACAGTGAACGGTCCCCGACGCGATGCCGCCCGACACGAGGAAGCGCGACTGACCAAACTCTGTCGCGAACGCGATCGGCGTCTGCGATCGCAGTCGAAGCACGATGCGCGAGCCCGCGACGTAGCCGTTCGAAACCGCGTCCTCCGGGGACACCACGACGTAGCGATCGAGCGACCACACGTCGTTGCCGTCCCAGCGCGGCGGCTCCGCGGGGTTGTCGCCCGCGCGTCCGCGCGCGATCGGAAAGAGCAGCGCTTCGACCGTTCCATCGTCGCCCGTGCCCGAGTAGCCGCGCAGCTCGACGCCCATCGACGCTTCGCCGCGCGCGATCCCGCTGTTGATTCGCTCTTCGGACACGTTGTTGAGCGTCTGGAGGTACGGACCGAGGCGCGACGCAAACGCGTTGTCGCGTCCGTTCTCGCCGTCGACGACGACGCCGCCGGGGTTGCGACAGGTCGGAATCGCGCGGTTCATGCTCGTGCAGATCCCGTCGAGGTCCCAGCCGTGTCGTCGCCACGCGTCCGGGTTGGCCATCGTCGGCCAATCGAACCGCAGGATCCGCACGGCGAAGCACGGCCCGCGCTCGCACAGCCGAGCGCCCGCGTCCGGCGGCGGCGCAGGAGGGTTCGGAAGGTCGCGAGGCAGCGGCGGTGGACGCGCGAGCTGACAGCGCGACTCACGGTCTTCTTCGCCCGAAAACGGCGTGACGTAGTTTCCCGCGGGCATCCCGCCAGCGTCGACGTCCGCGCGAATCGTGTCGCAGCCGCACGCCGAACACGACGCGCACATCCCGGCTGTCCCTGCCGCGGCGAGCGTCGCGCAGTTGATCGTCAACAAGATCGGCACGACCCGCACGCGCCCCGGAATGAACTGCGACTCCGCGTTGACCGTAAACGATCCGCCGCGCGCGAGCTGCGCTTGCACTTCGATGTAGACCGTCCCGTTGTCCTCGGGCGCGTTCGCGTACAAGCCGACTTCGCCCGGCAATCGAAGGTCGCCCGAGAGCTGAAAATCTTTCTGCCACACGGCCGGGCCCATCGGCGCTCGTCGCGCTGTCACGATCAACGCGCGCAGGTCGATGCCCGCTTCGATCTGCGAATCGATGTGCAACACGAGCTGCGTCGGCGGCTTGTCCGCGCGACGACAGCCTTCGGTCGCGACGACTGCGCTCGCCGCTGCGCTCACACAAATCGCGCTCGAGTACGCTCGCGAAGTGCGCCGCATCCGTCTACGAAGCCCGTCAAGCATCGCCGCGAGTGTATCTCGTATCTCGACGGTGGCGCATTTAACGCGGAATCGGGAACTCGTCCCACGAGACGTCCCGCGGCGCAGCCGGCGCGGTCTCGTAGATCACCGCAAACGTCACCGCGCCCGCGACCAGCACGCCCGCCGCGATCAACGTCGGAACGAGCCACGCGCGCGTCCCCGAGCCCTCGCTCGCCAAGCGCGCGTCCACGCGGACCACTCCGTCACTCGTCACGCGCACCGTCCGTCGATACACGTCGTATCGCGGCGCGCGCAGCTCGATCTCGTGCTCTCCGGGCGCGATCAACCGATCGATCGATCCCGTGGCGACCTCGCGCCCGTCGATCCGAATGATCGCCGTCGCGACGGACGAGCTCACGACGATGCGCCCGAGCCCGAGCGACTCGAGCGTCACGTCGAGCACCACGGTCGATCCAGGACGCAGCTCGACCTCGCGCCGCGACGTGCGAAATCCCTCGGCGCTCACCTCGATCACGTGCCGTCCTGGATCGAGCTGCAGCGCTTCGTCCCGTCGCTCGCCCATGGGCCTTCCATCGACGAGCAGCGTGGCGTTGGGCGGCGTGACCGTGAGCCGCAGCGACACGACCTGCGTGCGAAGCGCGTCGAGCTCCGCGCGGATCGACTGGAGTCGCGCGCGATCGATCCCGCGCTCGGGCGACGCGAGATAGCGCTCGAACGTCCCGATCGCGTCTCGAATGCGACCGAGTCCGCGCTGCGCGACCGCGACGTTGTAGAGCGCGACCGGTGAGGGCCGCAGCCGATAGCTCTCTTCGAAGGCCGCGAGCGCGTCGACGTACCGCTGCGCCTCGAGCGCGCTGATCCCGCGCTCGAACGCCTCTCTCGCCGGGTTGGGCGCGCGCTGCGCGTGCGCGGCGGGCGGCGCGATGACGGCCGTCGTCGCGCTCGCCACGACGACCCCCGCGAGCAACAACACCACGCGGGTCAGTCGTCGCAAATCACTGCTCCCGATACTGCCGCTGGATGGTCAATCCGTTGCGGCGGATGTGCCGGATCACCCGCGTTCGCTGCGGTCGATTCGACGTGCGCGTCGTCGTCGCGTTGCCGGCGCTCGGAGCGGAAGCGTCGGGGTGCGCGCTGTTCGACGGGACGCTCGGGCGCTGCGCGTTCGCCGGGCGGGACTCGTGCTGCTGCGTGCTCGTGTGCGGCGTCGCGTTTGATTGTGTGTGCGGCGTCGAGTCCGCGTTGGTCGTCGCGGCGTTGGCGCGCGCGCGCTCGCTGTAGACGTACCAGCCGCCCACGCCGATCGCGGCGAGGAGCGCGAGCACGACGAGCGTCCCGATGACCTTCAATCCGCGTCGCGGGTCGACGAAGGCGCTGTCGTCGAGCACGACCGACGGGAGCTGCGGCTGTTGCGCGGGCGGCGCAGCGGCGGGCGGCGCGCTGAGCGGCGAGCGCGAAGGCGATTGAATGTGCGTCGTCGGCGCGGTGAACAGCGTCGTCGGCGGCTCGTTGGAGCCGTCCGCAGAGCTCGGCGCCTTCGGGAGACCGGGCGTGCGCACCTCGGCGCTCGCCACGCGCGAGCGACGCCGCACGGGCTCGTCTTCGCCGTGAACGAACACCTCTGGCAGGTCGATCGTCACGCCCGAGTCGTGCGCGGCCTTCGAGAGCGCGTCAGCGAACGCCGCCATGTCGCGGTAGCGCTTGTCGCGGTCGGTCTCGAGCGCGCGGTGGATCACCGTCGCGATCGCCGGGGGAATATCCGGCATGAACAGCTCGATGCGCGGCGGCTGCTCGGTGATGATCTTCGTCAGCACGAGCGTCGCGGTCTGCGCGACGTACGGCGGGCGCGCGGTGAGCAGCTCGAAGAGCACCGTCGCGAGCGACCACTGATCGGTGCGCCCGTCGAGCGCGCGGTCGGCGCGCGCTTGCTCGGGAGACATGTAATCGGGCGTGCCGATCGCGACGCCCGTCTGGGTGCGCTTGTCGTTTTCGAGCTGCGCGTCTTGAAACTTCGAGATCCCGAAGTCGATGAGCTTCGGGATCGCGCCGTTCGGCGTCGTCGTGATGAAGATGTTCTCGGGTTTGACGTCGCGGTGCAGGATCCCGTGCTTGTGCGCGGCGTCGAGCGCGCTCGCGACCGGCAACGCGATCGCGATGGCCTCACCGACGCTCAGCGTCCCGCGGCGCTGCAAGATCGTGCGCGCGTCCTCACCGCGCAGGAGCTCCTGGACGATGTAGAGCGCGCCCGACGGCTCGCGCCCCATCTGCGTGACGTACGCGATGTTGGGGTGCGCGATGCGCGCGGCCGCTTCGGCCTCTTGCATGAAGCGCCGCGCGGAGACGTCGTCGACGGCGTACTGCGCGGCGAGCACTTTGATCGCCACCGTCTCGGAGCCGTCGATGGGACGCGCCTCGTAGACCGCGCCCATTCCGCCTTCGCCGAGCAGGCGTACGACACGATAGCGACCGGCGATTGGCTTACCGATCAGCAGGTCGTGCGCGAAGCTCTGCGGCGCGGAGGCGACCATCGATTGACGTACCAAGAGTCTAACCCGACACGCGGTCGTCACGCACGACTCTCTGGAAATTTCGCATCGGCCGCAGTGGGAGATTCTCCTCCCAAGCGATGGTGTGCGCTCATGGCGGAAGGTTGGCGGCGCCCGGCGTGAGGCGATTCCGTGCGAACGCGCCCGTTCCGTTCGGGATTCGCCCCCAGCTCTCGCCTGCGGCCGCTGCGGACATCGGATAGTTCACGGTTTCGGAGACGAGGTCCGATGGCGCGACGAGGTGCACGTTTTCGCCGCGCGTCGCGCTGATTCCGAACGTCCCGTGGAAGCACGTCATCGGTCCGCCGTCGGAGAGGCAACGCATCTGCGGCCCTGCGCCTGCGTCCGATTGATCGACGAGGACGACCACGTACTGACCGGGTTGCACCGTCGTTCCAGCGGGAAAACGCGCGACGTTCGTGAGGCGCGGGGCTCCGTCGGCCTCGCTGTCGGTCACGCCCCAGTTGCCGAGGTCGACCGCCGTCGAGCCCGTGTTGAAGAGCTCGATCCAGTCTTCGTCCGTCGCGCGGATCTCGTTGATCGTGACCGCTGTGGGAGGTCCATCCGCGAGCACGCGATCGGCGGTCGCGTCGCCCGCGTCCGAGCCTCCGTCCGCGGGAGGCGCCGTCGAACACGCCGCGAGCAGCGCAGTGAGAAGCAAGGTCGTCGCGATTCGCATGAGCGTTGTGCGCAGAGTGTAGACCCAACGCCACGCTCGCGCTCACGGCGTCGCGCGACGAGCGCGCGTGTTCACAAATCGACGATCACGTCGCGATCGACGCGCGTCGTCCCTGCGCGACGCGGCCCAGACGTGTCCCGGTCCGCGTCGTTGTCCGCGCGGCCGTTGGGCGGCCGACGGTTGTTGATCGTCGCCCAGAACACGCGGGTCTGTTCGTAGTTTCCCTGTCGACGAAAGCCCGCGAGTCCGTAGAGAACAGACCAGTAATAATCCCCGCGACGCGGCTCTCCGTACTGGAAGAACGGCGCGATGTCGTAGCCCCACGAGAGGCTCTCGCCGCTGCCGTGACGCCACCAGAACACGTCTGGAAACGCCCACCGCGTGTAGCCGCGACGATCGCCCACGTTCGCGTAGAACGGGAAGATCACCGTGGTCTGTCGGCCTTCGTCTTGATTTCCGATGTCCCACACGAACGGGAAGAACACGTTGTGGTGCCAGCGTCGTCCCGCGGCCGAGTACCAGATCGGGTACACGTTCACGACGCGATGCTCGGGGGACGACTCGTAGTGAACGTTGGCCGCCACCACGATGCGCGACCGTCGCGTCTGGTCGTAGCTGTGTCCGAACACCGGCGTGATCGTCGTGTCGAAGCGACCCTCTTCGTGGATGTGCGCGAAGAGCGGGAAGAACACCGTCGTCGAGCCAGTCGCGCGGCGGTTGTGCACGAAGTTGAGCACTTGAATCGTGCTCGATCCCGTGCGCGGCTCGCGGCTGTAGTAGAAGAACGGCGCGACGGCGTCGAAGCTCGAGACGCCGCGGTGGTTTTGATAGAACGGCAGGATGAGCGTGCTCTCGTTGCGCACGCGCGTGTAGCCGCCGAGCAGCGTCGCGAGCGTGAAGTGCTCGCGCGACGACTCCGTGTGAAACAGCGGAAACACCGTCGTTCGTGAGGACGTCCGGTCGTGCGCGTGGAAGAACACCGGCGCGAGGTTGACCGAGAGGCTCGACGACGTTCGCTCGGTCCAGAACGGTCCGACGACGGTGAGGTGTCTGTCGTTGAGGAGGTCGTTGCGCTGGAAGAACAGCGCAGGCCACACGAGCGTCCACCGAAGGTTCGGCGACGAGTGCCTCGCGACGAGCGGGATCACAGGGCCCGCGGTCCACGTGGTGCTCGAGCCGTCGCGCACGTACTGAAACAACGGCGTGATCGTGTGCTGACTCGTGCGGCTCCAACGGTGAAACGTGAGGAGCGCAGGGATGATCAAGTGCTCGCCTTGGAGCCTGCCGTTGGCGCCGAAGTTCTCGTAGTACGAGAACAGCGGAAACGCGCCGAACGCGAGCGAGCGCGCGCGCTCGGGTCCGCGCGTTCGATGAACCCACACGGGCGGAACGATCGTCGTCGAGTAGTTCGACCCGTCCGCGCTCGTGCCCGTGCCGTGATAAAACAGCGGAAAGAACGCGTCGGCGTTGGCTGTCCGCGACCGCAGCCGGTAGTACGGCGGGATGAGCAGCCAGCGCGAGTCGCGAACGCGGCTGTTCCAATAGAACGGAAACAGCACCGTCGTGTCGTGGTCGCGTCCCCACTCGCGAAGGTACGGCGGAAAGAAGAACCGCCTCGGCGCGCGGTCGTTGGGATCGGGCAGCTCGCCATCGCTCGGGATCATCCGCGCGCGCTGGTCCTCCGTGAGCGGTGCCTCTCGCGTCTCGGCAGCGTCCTCTGCCGGCGCACGCCCGCGCGCGCCTCCCGCGCCGTTGGCGCCCGATCCCTCGCCCGATCCTTCGCCAGACGTGTCGCCGCTCGTGTCGTTGCCTTCGACCTCGGGGTCCGTTGGCTGCGGTTGTGCCGGCTCGTCGACTGGGTCGGGCAGCGCGCCTCCGTCGTTGGCTCCGCCCGGCGTCACGCCTGCGTCGGCGCTCGGCGCGGTTTGCGCGAGCGCGCCTGCGGCGAACAGCACAGTCGCGACGGCCGCTCCGGTCGCGCCGATTCGATGCGCGACGGCGCGGTGCTTCCTCCGTCGGACGTTCATCCCGGAGCGCTCCCGCTCTTGGCGAGGACCTCGGTGACCTTCGCGACGATCGCGTCGCGCGGCACCGCGTTCTGCCGTCGCGTATCGAGCTCGCGCAGCTCGACGCGCCCGTTGTCGAGCTCTTGTTTGCCAACGACGATCGCGCACGAGGCGCCCACGCGCTCGGCGTGTTGAAACTGTCGGTCGAGCTTTCCGAACCGCGTGTCGATGTGAACGACGATCCCCGCGCTCCGAAGCTCCTTCGCGATCGCGAGCGCCGCGCTCTGAACGCGCTCGGGCTCGTCGCGATCCACCGCGAACACAGCGCACGATTTCACAGCGGGCGCCGCGAGCGACGACTCGGGCGCCGCGATCAACAGCCGCTCGACCCCGAGCGCGAAGCCGACCGCGGGCGTGCTCTTTCCGCCGAGCTGCTCGATGAGCCCGTCGTAGCGGCCGCCGCCGCCGAGGGCGTCTTGCGCGCCGAGCGTCCCGCTCGTGTCGGTGATCTCGAAGATCGTTCGCGAGTAGTAATCCAGCCCGCGGATGATGGTGGCGTCGACTTCGTAGGGCGTCCCGAGCGCGTCGAGCGCCGAGCACACGCGGTCGAAGTGACGACGATCTTCGTCGCCGAGCAGCTCCATCAACTTCGGAGCGCCCGCGCGGAGCGCCACGTCCTCACGCGCCTTGGAGTCGAGGATCCGAAGCGGATTCGTCTCGATCCGTCGTTGACTATCGGGCGAGAGCTTCTCGGCGAGGGGCTTGTAGTACTCGCGGAGGGCGTCGGCGTAGCGGCGCTTGGTGTCGCCGGAGCCGAGCGAGTTGACGCGCACTTTCGCCTGAGAAATACCAAGCGAAGTGACGAAGCTGTACGCGAGGTCGACGAGCTCGGCGTCCACCATCGGTCCGCCGTCGCCGTAGACCTCTGCGCCGACCTGGTGAAACTGGCGGTAGCGCCCCTTGGCCGGGCGCTCGCCGCGAAACATCGGGCCGACGTAGTACCAGCGCGCGACGCCGCCGAGGTTGCTGATGCGGTGCTCGAGGTACGCGCGAACGGCGCTCGCCGTGCCCTCGGGCCGCAGCGTGAGCGACCGTCCTCCGCGGTCCTCGAACGTGTACATCTCCTTGGCGACCACGTCGGTCTCTTCGCCGATGCCGCGCGCGAAGAGCTCTGTGTACTCGCACATCGGCGTGCGAATTTCGCCGAATCCGTAGCGCTCGCACTGCGCGCGAAAGCGCTCTTCGAGCGCGCGCCAGCGGCCGACGTCCTTCGGCAACACGTCGTTCATGCCCGGAACGGACTCCACCCCTCGCTGACCCTTCGTCCCGCCGCTCGACTCGTTGCCCATGGAAACTTTCACCAGAGAAATTTCAGGAGAATCGCTGCTCGGACGGGGTTGGACTGCCCGGCGCGCTCTCGAAAGCGGCGCGGACGGTAGTCACGGGCCAACCCGAGGGTCAAGCCGCGCCGTACCACGAGCGCCCGCGCGCGTGGGACCGCGAACGCGACGGCGGTCACGAGACGTTCGATCGATTGCCATTCTTGCGTCGCGAGGTCGCTGCTACATTCCCCGTCCGCTGCCGTGGCTTTGCACCGCAACTTCATCGCCCTCGCGCCCCTGATCGTCGGCGCGCTCTCGTGCTCGACGCCGCTCGACACGCTGCCGCGTCGCTGCGACGAGATCGACCCCAACGTCTGCAACACGCCCGTCGCACAGCGAGAGCGCCTCGCGACGTATCGACAGGCGGACCTCGCCGCGCGGCCACGGCCGGGCGGACCCGTCGCCGTGTCCAACGTGGTCGTCACCGCGATCGACGACCACCTCGAGGCGCGCGGCGATACCGGGGACATCTGGGTGCAAGAGGTCATCAACGATCCGATGTTCAACGGCTGCGCGCCGATGCCCGACGGGCGGCGGGTGTGTGGCGTTCAACTCTTCGCGCCGTCGACCATTCCCACGGGCGCGACGTTGCTCGTGGGCGATCTCGTCACGGTGACGGGAGGGTCGTACGACGAATTCAACTGCACGCCGTGCTGCGCGCCTCCGCGCCCCCCGTGCACGTTTACCGACCGAACGCTCCCCGAGTTTTCTCGGGCCGGCGTCGAGCGCGTCGGGACCGGCGTGCAGCCCATCGTCGTCCCCGCCACGGTCCAACAGATCATCGACGGCGGCGATCGCTACGTGGGCGTGCTCGTTCGCATCGAGGGCGAGGTCATGCTCGAGACGCCGAGCAGCGGCGACGCAAACCGCGGCGAAATTCGCATCGTGGGTGGCCTCAACCTCGCGCCTCAGCTCGGCCCCCTCCAAGACCGCACGGGCCGACCCCTCTACGACGCCGCCGCGCGACGCTTGAATTTCACGCGCGTGCGCAACGTCACGGGCATCGTCAGCTACTTCTTCGGGCCGAAGCTCTTTCCTCGCTCGCCCGAGGATTTCGAGGCGCTACCCTGACGAATCGCGGATCGTGAGCGCCGAGCCCCGACGGCCGAGCGCCACGCCCACGAGCGCGATCGCGCCGGGGAGGGCGGCCCACACAATCAACTGCCGGTGCTCGAGCAAGAGCCCCGACGCGAACGGCGCCGCGATCGCCGCGACCGAGCTCAACGACTGAACGAGCCCGAGCACGACGCCCTGCTCGTGCGGCTCGGCGTGCTGGCTCGCGAGGCCGGACAAGCTCGGGCGGAGCGTCCCGTTTCCGAACGCCGTGATGGTCGTCGCGAGCGCGAGGCCCCACGTCGTCGGCACGAGCGCCATCACCGCGTAGCCCAAGGCGTTCGAGAGAAACCCCGCGCGGATGAGCCGGCCTTCGCCGTAGCGCTTGGTCAGCCGCTTGAGCATCCCGCCCTGGAGCACGATCCCGAGAAAGCCCGCGTACGCGAAGGCGTAGCCCACCTCGCGCGGCGTGAAGAGCTGCCCGTTGTGCCGATACGTTCGCTCGGCGAAGAGCGCGAAGCCCGACGTAAACGACGTAAACGCAAAGGAGTACACGAGGTGCTCGAGCAGCACGCCGCCGAGGATCGGCCGCCGAAAGAACGGCGCGTACGAGCCCCACGAGAGCAGCGACAAACGCCGGCCGCCCGGCCCGTCACCGGTCGCCCGCTGCGGCGGGAGTCCGCCCTCCAGCAACAAGAGCGTGCACACGATGCTCGTCAACGACAGCCCCGCCGCGAGCCAGATGGGCGCGGTGAAGCTCGATCGAACGAGCAGCCCCGTGATCCACGGGCCGATGAAGAACCCGACGCCGAAGGCGATCCCAATGAGCGCGAACGCCGACGTGCGGTCCTCGGGCTTCGTGCGATCGCTCACGTACGCCTGCGCGAGCGAGAGGTTTCCCGCGGTGGCTCCGTCGATCGCGCGCGCGACGAAGATCATCGCGAGCGATTGAGCGCGCGCGAGCATCACGAAACCAATGAGCGTCCCGAGCTGCGAGACGAGCAGCAGTCGCTTGCGCCCATAACGGTCGCTGAGCGCTCCGAGGATGGGCCCCGAGACGAGCATGCACGCGGCGTAGACGCTCACGAGCAGCGTCGCTTGCAACGGCGACGCGTGATAGCGCTCGGCGTACGGGCCGAGCAGCGGGATCACCAGCGTCATCCCGAACACGTCGACGAGGACGACGAGAAAAATCGCGAGCAACGGTGAACGGCCAACACCTCCGGCGCCGCGAGCGCGTGGCGTGGGGTCGGGGGCGGGCGGGGTTCGCGCTTCGGTCACGTCGGTTCGCCGTTGGGTGCAGGCTTGTCGGGCGTGTTGCGCAAAAAGTCCGCGAGCTCAGCGAATTTGCTGTCGAGAAACGCGCGGATCGGCCCCTCGACGCCGCTCTCGTCCATGGCGCGGGCCATCGCGCGAAGCCACGCGTCCCGCATCGCAGAGTCCACCGGAACCCGTCCGTGCCGCATCCGGAGGCGCGGGTGGCCGTGCTGCGCGATGTAGTCCTGCGGCCCGCCGAGCCAACCGATGAGAAAGAGCGCGAAGCGGTCGCGCGCCCTTCGCGAGACGCGCTTTTGTTCATCGAGCTCGTGAAGGGCCGCTAGTGCCGGCTCGTGCGCGTCCATCGCGTCGTAGAAGCGCTCGACGAGCGCGCGGACTACGTCGGCGCCGCCGAGCCGATCGAACGGCGTCTTGCCGGCTTCGTTCTTGATCTCGTCCATGCGGGGGAGGTTTGTGCCACGGCGTGCCGCGAATCGGGAGGTGGCGTCGCGGACCTGCCGTCGAATGACCGCGGGTCATCGCAACGCTGCGCTGATCGCGCGCGGATTCGCGAAAGCGCTGTTGGTGTGGGACAGTTCACTTCGTTCGGCCCGAATCGTGCTGGCTGGGCTTCTTTGCTTCGAAGGATGGAGAGATCTCGATGAACCACAAGGCGATGAGCGCGTGGGTGTGGGCAGCGGTCGTGTGGCTGCTCGCAGGCTGTGGAGTCGCAGTGCGACCCAATGGCGACGGTGGCGGACCTTTGCCGGACGTTCCTGTGATGGACGCGCCGGGCGGCTGTCGACTCGCCAACGGGAATGTCATCCAGGTTGGCGAAACCGCGTTCGACGGTTGCAACACGTGCGTGTGCGGACCGGGGGGAATCCTCTCGTGCACAGCGCGCGCGTGCATCGACGTCGTGCCGCCTCCGCCTCCGCCGGAGTCCTGTGGGACGCCCGACGGCCAACGGATCGCCGTCGGACAAATGTGGAGCTCCGTGAGTCGTTGCACCCTCTGCGTGTGCACTGGTCCCGAAGTGCTGCAGTGCCGCATGAACCCGAGCTGTGTCGACGGGAGTCTGCCAACGGTGTGCACCGCGCCCGATGGAACACCGATCCCCGTCGGCACCGTCGGCACGACGCGCGACGGCTGCCAGCGCTGCGCGTGCACCGCGGCGGGAGCTCCACCGCGCTGCAGCCCCACGGGGGATCCGCGATGCACCGACTCGGGCACGCCGCTCGTGTGCCGCGCTCCGGACGGAACGCCGATTCCTCCAGGCGGAACCTGGGTGTCGCCCGACCGCTGCAGCGCGTGCCTCTGCGATAGCTCGGGTCGGCTCTCGTGCGCGGCGAATCCTGGCTGCTTCGACAGCGGCGTTCCGCTGTGCCGCGCGCCCGACGGGTCGTTTATCCCGGCGAACAGCGCGTGGGTGTCTCGCGATGGCTGCACCAACTGCTTGTGCAGCGCGAGCGGCTCGCTCTCTTGCTCGACCAACCCGCGTTGCTTCGACAGCGGCGTCGGACCCGCCTGCGTCGACCCGAGCGGAACGCCGATCCCCGTCGGCGCGTGCTTCGGTGACCGTTGTCGCTCGTGCTGCTGCTCGACCGCGGGTCTCTCGTGCATGACGTCGAGCGATCCGACGTGCTTCGACGCGGGGACCCCGTGCAACTCCGTCGCTCCGTCGTCGCTCTTCGCGCCGGTTCGCGCGGGCTTCGGCTCGCCGCCGTCGGGCACGGGCGGGGCGTTCGTCGACGGCTTCTATCAACTCCGTGAGCTCGTGTTCTACGGCGGAGGATCGCCGCCGATCATGGGCGTTCGCTACTCGGTGCAGGTCACCCGCGGGACGATGCAGTTCAACGTCGACGGCGGCGGAGGATCGACGCCGCAGCGCGTGAACTTCAGCTACGTCACGGGCGGATCGCTCATTCGTCTCACGCAGACGTGCGCGTCGTCGGGCGGCGGAATGACCTCGGCGAGCGGCTTCTACTCGATCCGTCCCGACGGCTTCGACCTCTACATCGACTCGGGCAGCGGCTCTGTTCAGCACATGAACTTCGTTCGCTGATGAGCGGTGTGGGGGAGCGCGCCGCGGCGTACACTCCGCGCTCGTGCTGAGAAAATTCAAAGCGCAGATCGTTCCGACGACAGCGCTGCGCGCGCTCGCGACGCTCGTGACCGAGTGCGACTCGACGGGGTGGCCCGATCAGTGGGCGTCGCTGCGCGAGGGCGCGAGGGACGTCCTTCACACCGTGCGCGACGAGACCGACGCGATGCTGCAAATCATCTCGCGGATCGACGCCGGGCGCGGCGTGCTCGTCTTGTTTGCCGACGAGCAACCCAAGCCCCTCGAGGACGCGGGGATCGTCACGGTCGCGATCGATTTCGACCTGAGCACCTTGCTCAGCGACGACGAGCACGGGCCCGACGCCCTTCGCGCGTTCGTCGCGTTGATCGAGCGCGTGGGCCAGAGCAGTCACTACGCGATCGCGCTTCGCATGGGCACGCGCGACGCTGTGTACGCCGACGTCCTCGCAGAGCTCGCGCGGCAAGCGCACGAGCGCGGCGTGCTGCTCGAAGCGAGAGAGCCCGTGCGCCCGTCCGCTCGTCGTGTTGACTCGGACGATCCAACGCAATCCGCCTGGAAAATCCCCGGCGAACGCATCGACCCGCGCGACGTCTTCGGCGATGGTTCGGGCGCGATGGACCCCCGCGCCGCGCTCGACGACCTCGACGACGAAGAGCGCTCGTTTCTCGACGAGGCGGGCCTCGGCTGGCCCGTTCGACTTCGCGCGCTCGAAGAGGCGTGGCGCACCGTCGCGTTCGCAGCCCATCCCGATCGCCGCCCCGACGATCCCGACGCCTCGCGGCGCTTCGTGTTGCTCAAGTCCGGCTACGAGCGCCTTCGCGAGCGAGCCGTGTAGCGCGTCACGGGCAGCCGGTGCGCTGGCACTGCGGCTGGCCCGCGCACGTGGTGCACGAAGTCGGAAAGTCCTGTCCAACGATGCAGCTCCCGCCCGTCGGAGCCATCGTGGTCCCCATCGTCGACATCGGCTGGCACGCTGGGGTGTAGCCCGCGGGAATCGTCAGCAGACAGCCGCAGCACACCGTGAGCGGAAAGCTGTAGGGCCGCACGTTGGTCCACGGTGAACTCCGCTCGGACGTCAGGATGTCTCCGCCCAGCGTTCGAAAGGTCGGACGCAGCGTCACTTGCACGGTGATCGAATCGTTGCGGCAAAACGGCTCTGGGGGCGTGCCGGCGACGAAGCCCGTGCAGCCGAGCCGGTCGCGGAGCGCCGCGCCCTGCGTCGCGGTGATCACAGGCATCTCGAGCACGCCGTAGCCCGGCAAGCCGCCGGGCGCGGTCTCGATCAGGTCCCCGCGCACGTTGATGCGATAGAGCGCCGGAGCTCCGCCCGGGAGCGTCAGCGCTTGGCCCGCGCTCGTGGTGAGCTCGACGTCGACGTATTGCGCGAACACCGACCGCGTGTCCGGGCGATTGAGGTCGACCGAGCGATTGCGAAACATGTTGTTCTGCACGAGCGCGATCGCCGTGTAGTTGTCGCGAAGCGCGAGGTCGAGCACGCTGGAGAGCACCTTCGGAGCGTTGGGATCCGCCGAGCCGAAGCAGGCGCCCGGCACCTGAGGGTTCGGCTGCGGAACCACGAGCTGCCGAATCTCGACGCTCGCGTAGTTCGGCGCGCACGCGCTGAGCGCGATCGCAGCCACCGCGAGCGACGTGCCCGAAGCCAAACGGCGTGTAAGCGTGCTGTTCATCGTGGCTTGCAATGCTACGCGCTGCGCGGCGGCCTTGCGAATTTCGCGCACGCGGGGTGCGCCCACGGGTAACAGAATCCGACGATCACCTACGGCTCGCATGCTCGAGCGACGCGAGGGCGCAGAGCGCGACGTCGAGCGACACGGCGCGGAGCTCGAACGCTCCGACCCTGGGGCAGAGCACGAATCGCAGCGAATTGTCTGCGCGTTTCTTGTCTCGCGCGAGCGCGTCGAGCACGAGCGACCGGTCGAGCGCCGACGGCAACGACCGCGGAAGCTCGAGCCGATCGAGGAGGGCTTCGATTCTCTCTCCCTCGGACGCAGGCGCGCCGAGGGTGGTGGCGATCCTGACGGCGGCCCGCATTCCGAGCGCCACACAGAGGCCGTGCGCCATCGTGTAGCCCGCGGCGGTCTCGATCGCGTGCCCGAGCGTGTGCCCGAAATTGAGCGCCGCGCGCGGGCCCTCTTCGCGCTCGTCCTCGGACACCACGCGCGCCTTTCGACGAACGGCCTCGGGCAAGCATCGGTCGATCGCGTCGATGTCTCCGCGCGCGAGCGACGGCGCCTCGCGCTCGAGCGCAGTGAACAACGGCTCGTCCGCGATCGCCGCGATCTTCGCGATCTCGGCGACGCCCGAGCGGCGCTCGACGAGCGGCAACGTCTCGAGCGTTCGCGTGTCGCAAAGGACGAGCGACGGCTGGTGAAACGCGCCGATGAGGTTCTTTCCACGCGCGTGATCGACGCCGGTCTTTCCGCCGACCGAGGCGTCGGCCATCGACAGCACCGTGGTGGGCGCCGACACGAAGCGCACGCCGCGGAGGAGCGTCGAGGCCGCGAACCCTGCGAGGTCCGTGACGACTCCGCCGCCGATCGCGCAGAAGATTCCCTTGCGATCGAGCGACGCCTCGAGCGCTGCGTCCCACAATCGCGCCGCGCCCTGGAGGGTCTTTTCGCGATCGCCATCCCCGTCGAACGTCACCGTGGCGCGCGGCGCGAGCGCCGCGATCGTCGAGGCGACCCCGGGCGCGCCGAGCACGTTGCGATCGGTCGCCGCGATCGTCGCGCTCGGCGACGGCCGCAGCCCCTCGACGTGTTTTGCGAGCGAATCGAGCGGCGAAAAGCGAACCGTGTACGTCCGCTCCCCGAGCCCGACCGCGACGACCCGCGCGCGCTCTGCGTCGCTCAGCGCCTCGAGCGCCCGCGCGAGCACTTCGTCGGGCGACCCGGACGCGTCGATTCGACCGTGCGCTTCGAGGTACGCCGACCCTCGTTGCGCGAGCAACGCACGAACGCGCGACTCGTCTCCGCCCTGCAAGAGCGGCCGCGCGTCCGGCTCGCGCGCGATGCGACTGTAGAGCTCGCGCGGGCTCGCTTCGAGCGCGATCACCCAGGCTCCATCGAGGGCCTCGCGTCGCAGCGCCGCGTCGAGCAGCGCGCCGCCCCCGAGCGAGACCACGCGCCCGTCGTCGCTCGCGAGCATCTCGCGAACCACCGCGGCTTCGATGCGGCGAAATCCCCACTCGCGCTCTCGAAGAAAGACCTCGCGCACCGGCGCTCCTTCGCGCCGAGCGATCTCGTCATCGGTGTCGAACCGCCGCCGCCCGAGCGCGCGCGCGAGCTCCGCCGAGAGCGTGCTCTTTCCCGCCGCTGGGGGGCCCCACACAAAGATCGGCCTTCGTCGCGTCACGTTCGAGTCCACGGTGCGTGTCTTCAATAGTCGTCGAGCTGCGACTTGTACCGCTCGACATTGCGAAGCAGCTCTCCCATCGAGTCGCCGCCGTGCTTCTCGAGGAGGGCGTCCGCGAGGACGAGGCACAGCGCCGCCTCGAGCACCACGCCTGCCGCGGGAACCGCGCACACGTCGCTGCGCTCGTGCGCCGCGGGCGCGGGCGCTTTGCTCTGCAAATCGGCGCTCGGGAGCTGCGCGCGAAGCGTCGCGATCGGCTTCATCGCCGCGCGCACGACGATGGGCTCGCCGTTGGACATGCCCCCTTCGATCCCGCCCGCGTGGTTGCTCGCGCGGACGAAGCGCCTTCGGCTCGCGTCGTAGTCGATGGGGTCGTGCACCGCGCTGCCCGGCAAATCCGCGGCAGACCAGCCGTCGCCGATCTCGACGGCCTTGATCGCTTGAACGCTGAGCATCGCCTGCGCGATCCGGCCGTCGAGCCTGCGGTCCCACTGAACGTGGCTCCCGAGGCCGGGCAAGACTCCGCGGGCGACGACCTCGAGCGTTCCTCCGGCGGTGTCTCCGGCGTGGGCGCGGGCGAGGATCGCGGCGCGCATGGGCCCCTCGATGTCCTGCGAAAACACGCGCAGCTCGCTCGCTTCGATCGAGTCGCGCGCGGCGAAGAGCGCGTCGACCGTCGGCGCAGCTTCGTCGATCACGCCCGCGATCGATCGAACGCGCGAGCACACCTCGATGCCCGCGGCCGCGAGGAGCGCCCTCGCGATCGCGCCCGCCGCCGTTCGCGCCGCGGTCTCTCTCGCGCTCGCGCGCTCAAGGATGTCCCGCGCGTCGCGCCGGTCGTACTTGAGCGAGCCCGCGAGGTCCGCGTGACCCGGTCGGGGGAGGGTCACCGCCTCGGGCTGCGCGTCGAATCGCTCGGGCCCCATGCGTCCGCGCCAGTTTTCGAAGTCGCGGTTGTCGATCTCGAGCGCCACGGGCGAGCCGAGCGTCTCACCGTTGCGGACGCCCGCGAGGATCTTCACCTGGTCGCGCTCGATCTTCATGCGACCGCCGCGGCCGTAGCCTTTTTGCCGGCGCGCGAGGTCTTCGTTGATTTGTTGTGCCGCAATCGAGAGCCCCGCGGGCAGCCCCTCGATCACCGCGACGAGCGCGGGTCCGTGGGACTCTCCAGCGGTCATCCACCGCAGCCGCGTCACGGGTCGACTCCGGCGAGGTTGGGGTCGAAGAGCAGCACGGACTCGCGCTCGAGCGTTCGAACGAGCGCTCGCCACGGCGCGAGGTCGTCGAAGAGGGCGCTCGCGATGGCCGCGCGCGCGGCGCTCTTCGGGGCTTCGATGGGCGGAAGGTCCTTGCGCGACGCGATCACGCGCACTGGATCGAGCGTCGGGTCGAGCGAGGCGCGCTCGGCCGCGAGCGCGACGGCGCGCGCGAGGTCACCGAGCTCGTCGACGAGCCCGACCGAGAGGGCCTCGCTCGCGGCGTAGACGCGGCCGCGGGCGAGGGGTTCGATCTCGCTCGCAGGGCGCTTTCGGCCGCGCGCGACGATCGAGACGAAATCGTCGTAGACCTCGTCGATGGCGCGGTCGAGCACCGCGCGCTCGTCCTCGGTCCACGCGCGGTAGGGCGAGTAGATCTCGGCGTTCGCTCCGCGCTTGACGCTCTCGTGCGAGACGCCGAGCTTCGACGCCGCGCCGCCCAGGACGAAGCGCATCGCGACGACGCCGATCGAGCCGGTGATGGAGGTCGGCTGCGCGACGATGCGATCGGCGAGCGCGGCGACGTAGTAGCCGCCGGACGCAGCGACGTTTGCGAAGTACGCGATCACAGGCTTCTTCGCGTGCAGTCGCTCGACCTCGCGGGCGATGAGGTCGCTCGCGAGCGCGCTGCCTCCTGGAGAGTCGACGTAGAGGACGACCGCGCCGACGGAGGGACTCGCGGCCGCGGCGCGGAGGGCAGCGCTCACGTGGGCGACGTCGGCGACGCGATCGGCGCCGCCGCTCGGGGCCTCGGTGGTGATCGTTCCACGGACGTCGACGATGGCGACGCGCTTCTTTCGACCGAGAAATCTCGGGCGCTTCGCGCGCGCTTCGGCGTAGCGATCGAACTCGACGAGCTTGGCGAACGGGAGCGGGTCCGCGTCGCGTCGCAGCTTGGCGAGCAGCTCGTCTTCGTAGAGCGCCCCGTCGATGACCTTCGCGTCGACCGCTTCTCGTGCTCGCACCGGGCTCTTGTCGATGAACGCGCGCGCTGCGTCTTCGCTCAGCCGACGGCCCTCGACGAGGGCGCGGACGAGCGATCGATGAAGCGCGTCCGCGAGCGCCTCGGTCTGCATTCGATTGGGCTCGGAGTAGCCGTCGCGCACGAAGGACTCGGCCGCGCTCTTGAACTCTCGACGCGAGAGGACCTCGACCTCGATCCCGAGGCGGTCGAGCGCCGAGCGAAAGAACGTGCTGCCCATCGCGATCCCGAGCGGGCCGATCGTGGCGGGCGGGGTCGCGTAGATCTCCGCGCACGCGGTCGCGACGAGGAGCTCTTTGTTCGCTCCGCCGAAGGGGAGCCACGCGACGGTGCGCACGTTGGCCGCGCGAAGACGGGCGATTTCGTCACGCAGGCTCTCGGCGGTAGCCCAGCCGAACGACGCGTCACCGAAGCGAACGAGCACGCCCGCGAGCGACGGATCCCGCGCGGCGACCCTGAGCACGCGGCGCATCTCGGCGACCGAAGGCGGCGGCGTTCGACCGATCCATCGCTGCCATCGCGGGACGTGCCGCGAGACCTCCGTGATCGGGCCGCGCAAATCGAGCACGAGCCACGCGCCCGACGGCACCGAGCGCCAACGGAGCAACGCGCGGATCGCGTAGAGCGCGAACACGACGCACGTCGCGACGACGAACGGGACCGCGGGGCCGAGCAGCGCAAACGGCTGCGTCGTCGCAGCGGTCATCGCGAGAGTGGCGAACGAGGAGTGGAGCATGCTTCGTCACGAGCGCGGCGCGTCTGGTGGGATCGTCGCGAAACGCCGCGGGAGTGTTGTGCCAGCGCGCGCGTTTGCAAAGACGCCGACGAGCCCGCGCGCTGGCCAGCAAACGATCGCGGGACGATTGTAAACGCACTCTACACAAAACACTGAACGCCTTCGCGATTGTGAGAGCGAGGGACCGAGCGCCATAACCCTCGCGCCATGCACGTCGCCTTTTTGGGCTTGGGAACGATGGGCGCCCCCATGGCGCGTCGCCTCGCCTCGCGGTTCTCGCTCTCGGTCTACAACCGAAGCGCTCACCGGGCAGAGCCCTTCGCCGCCCTCGGCGCCCGCGTGTGCGCGACCCCACGCGAAGCCGTCGAGCGCGCAGACGTCGTGTGCACGATGCTCGCGGACCCCGCGGCGCTGCGCGCGGTGTCCGACGGGCCCGACGGCGCGCTCGCGTCGCTCCGCGCTGGATCCGTGTGGGTCGAGCTCTCGACCGTGGGCACCGATGCGCTCGACGCGCTCCGCGCAGCTCTCACGCCGCGCGGTGTTTTGCTGGTGGACGCGCCGGTCTCGGGCTCGCGCATCCCCGCAGAAGAGGGCGCGCTCGTGGTGCTCGCGGGCGGTCCGTGCGACGCCATCGCGATCGTCGAGCCCGTGCTCCAGGTGTTCGGAACCGTTCGTCGCACGGGCGGACCCAACAGCGGCGCGGCAACGAAGCTCGTCCTCAATCAACTCGGCGCGCACATGCTCGCGGGGCTCGTGTCGGGCCTTGTGCTCGGGACCAAGCTCGGCCTCGACCCGCGCGAGCTCTTGGCCTCGATCGACGCGAGCGCGTTTCGCGCTGGAATGTACGCGCACAAGGGCGCGCGGATCGTCGACGGTCGCTTCGAGCCCGCAGACTTCGCCGTCGATCTCTTGCTCAAGGACCAAGAGCTCGTGCTCGAAGCCGCGCGGCGAAGCGGCGTCTCGCTCCCGACGCTCGAGTCCGTGCGCGACTTGATCGCGCGCGCCGTCGCCGAGGGCGAGGGCGACAAAGACCTGTGCGCGGTCGTTCGCGTGCTCGAGCGGGTCGCGGGCGTGATGGCGCGCGCTCCGTCGAAGAGCGGTGCAACCCACGGCTACGAGACGCGCGAAGCGGCCTACTCGACGACGGGCACCGGCGGCGCCTGAAACTCGCCGTCCGCCGCGGGCGTCGCTGCGGCGTCCGCGTTGGCGGTGACCTCCCACAGCGCGCCGCGCATGAGCCGCACGCGCTCGTTGAGCGCGCGGACCTTCTCGATGATCGAGTCGACCTCGACGATCGCCGCGGCCTTGTCTGCGCTCTCGAGCGCGAGCGCCTTCTTGGTGTTCTGAAGGATCTCGATGATCGAGCGGCGCAGCTCTTCGTTGGCGTTGGTGACGAAGTCCGCGAGCTTCTCGCCGAAGCGATCGATGGCCGCGACGAGCTCGGGCTCGATCTTGCGCGCGACGTTGCGGACGGCTTCTGGGGCGTTTTGCAGGGCCTTTCGCTTCACCTCTTTGTCGACGCGGTCCTTGAAGACCAGCGCGAGCACCGGGGCGGCGAGCGTGAGCAGGCCGCCCACGAGGAGGTTGCTCAGGACCATCACGCCGACGCCGAACGCGCCGAGCGCGAAGACGCTCACGTCGTAGGCGACCGTGTCGACCTTCACGTCGAGCGAGCTCGTTCCTTCGCCCAAGAAGGCCTCGATCTTCTTGTTCGTGTCGCGCGCGTCTTCTTGAACGATCGCGACGATCTCTTCAGCGAGCCGCTCGAGCTTCTCGCCGAGCAGCGCGCCCTCGCGCTCGAGCCACTTCTTCCACGTGTCCTCGATGAAGCCCGCGAGAAACCGCCGAACGTCGTCCGCGCTTTGCTGCTCGATCTGCGCGGGAACGGACGAGGCGAACTCCTCGGCGAACGCCGCGAGGTCGCGCTTGGCCAGCGATCGAACGGCGCCGATCTCTTCAGCGATCCGCCGATGCCGCTCGGCCACGGTGTCCTTGCTGCCCGCGAGGTCCTTCTCGAGCGCGCGGATGCGATCGGCGAGCTCGTCGGCGGACATCGAGAGCGCGCGCCTACGCACTTCGAGCCCGCGCAGCAGCATGTTGGACACGCGCAGGCCTTCGTCGGCGCCGTAGTCGACGAGCATGCGCAGGCGGTTGTCGCCGAGGAGCTCATCGAGCTTCTGTCGCAGCGGCGCGAACCCCGAGGCCGCCTCGTCGCCCGCGAGCTGCTTCTCTGCGCTGATGAGCAGCACGGGCGCGCCGGGCACGAGCTGGTCGAGCTGCTTCTTCGCGTACGCGAGCACTTGATCGCGCTCGCTCGCGTCGAGCATGTCCGACTTGTTGATGGCGAAGACGATTCGATCGCGTCCGGCGCCCAGCAATTTGTCCCGCAGAAAGCGTCGCTCGCTGTCCTTGAGGATCTGCCCCGCGTCGAGCAAGAAGACCACGGCGTCCGCGCGAGGGACGTATCCGTACGTGATCTCCGCGCGCTGCTGGTTGAGGTCGTTGACGCCAGGAGTGTCGACGAGGGTGACCTTGTTCTCGAGGACCGACGCTGGGTACTCGAGCTCGACGCGGAGGACGTCGTCGGGCATCACGTCTCCGCCCACCACGAGGTCCTGCAATTTCGCCCACGGAACGACCCTTCGCTCGCCGCCGACGACGCGCAGCGGGTCCGCGATCCCGTCGCCGCCCGTCGCCTTCGAGCGAAAGACGACCTCGGCGCGCGCCTCTTTGCCGTGCCGCACTTCGTGGATGAGCGCCGTCGTCGGCGTGATCCCCGAGGGCAAGATCGAGCCGCCGAGCAGGGCGTTTACGAAGGTGCTCTTGCCGTGGTTGAATTCGCCGAGCACGACCAGCACGAGGCGCTCTTCGCGGAGGCGCGGGAGCCGGTCGTTGAGCAGCCTCTCTCGCAGGGAGGGCGCGCCCGAGCCCTGCGCGAGCTCGGCGAGCGCCTCGAGCTCGGAGAGGAGGTCCTGCTTGGATTTCGTCAGTGCGTCGAGGGTCATTCGTCGGGGTACTCCTTCAACGTTCAGCGCTGTCACTTGATTACTTGTGCTGTCCGCGTCACGGCGCGGTCACAGCACCTTCACGAGCTCGGCGACTTGTTTGTCGATCGCCGCGAGCTCGACGCCGCCCGCGAGCCCGGCGGGCTTGCGGTACACTTCGCTCTCGAGAAAGAGCTGCACGGCCTTGATTCGCTTGGGAATGTACGGGTGCGACTGCAGGAGCTCCGACGCGCGTCCGTAGCCCTCGCGCCCCTCTTCGAGCTGGTTCAAGAACTCCTCGACGTTGAGCTGCTCGAAGAGCTTCATCGAGCCGATCGCCAGCTTCGAGAACGCCGTCGTCGCCGCGCGGGCGTCGCGCGCGCAGAGCATCCCTGCGCGGTCGCAGGTGATCTCGGCGGCGCGCGACCAGGTCTGCAGCGCGATCAGCGCCGGCTGCACGAGGGGCCCGAGAAACAGCGACGCGACGCGCGTGAGGATGCTCAGCGTCGTCAGGTAGATCACGTGGCCGTTTTGAATGTGCCCGCACTCGTGGCCGATCACGAAGGTGAGCTCGTCCTCGGTCATGTTGTCGATGAGCGACGCGTGCACGATGATCACCGACTCTTTTTCGGTGCCCGTGGTCATCGCGTTCATGTTGTCGACGCGGCCCTGGATGAAGACCATCGGCTCGGGGATTCCCAGGGTGTGCGAGCAGTGGCGCACCATCTCGTGGATCCGCGGAAACTGCTTGGGCCCGACCTTGATCGCCTTGCCGAGCAGGTCGCCCGCGAGCATGCCCTTGCTGAGCCGGACCGCGCTCGAGATCGCCAGCTGAATCGGCGCAAAATTGCGCATCGTTCGCTGCAGCTCGAGGTCGCCGGAGAACGCGTAGCGGTCGCCCGCGTATTCGCCTACGAAGCCGGACTTTCGCTCGGTCACATACGAGCTGAAATCCAGCGAGATCGAGTCGGACATTCGCTTTCGCTCCCTTTGCAGAAGACCAGTTCGCTCGGACCCTAGCGCACAGACCCCCTATCGACTACCCCTCCGCGCGCGTGCGTCCGACGTTGTCCTGCGCGCGCGGCGTCTGCTACGCAGCGCACGAGATGTTCGATCGTTCGACGAAGGAGCGCGCCAGCGCCGCGTTTGTCAGCGCGCTGATCGCTGGTGTGGTGTTCGCTCGCTGCAACAACAACACCGCCCGGTCGCAGGGCGACGAGCTCTCGAGCGGCGGACGTTCGGACGCGGGGCCCGTGCGTTGGCCTTCGCCGCAAGAAGCCGGCGCCGTCGAAGACGCCGCGTCGAGCGTCGGCGACGGCGGCGCCGAGTGCGCGCGCGACGAAGACTGCGTTCCTGCGTCGTGCTGCCACCCCACCCAGTGCGTCGCCATCTCCGCGCGACCGACGTGCGAAGGAATCATGTGCACCAGCGAGTGCCGCGGCGCGACGCTCGACTGCGGCGGGAGCTGCGGGTGCGTCGCGGGCCGATGCGCGGCGCACATCGCCAACATGCAGCCGCCGATCGAGCTCGATTCGGGCGTGTCTCCGCCAGACGCGTCGAGCTCGGACGCGTCGCGCGACGCCGGTCGACGCCCTCGACGACGGTAGTCTGTCGCGTGGAGGGAGCCCGCTTCAGCGCGCGTCGGGCGGCGCGGCGTCGGGCTGCGCGGTCGGCTCGTTGATTCCGTGTTCACTCGCCCAGCGGCGGACGCCGACGGGCCAAGGGCCGCTCGGATGGCGCGCGATCCACGCGCGGATCCGGGGGCCGACGACATCTCTCGTCGAGGATTCCATCGCGAGGCGCGACTGCGAGCACAGGCCCGTCGTGTACGCGCCGTCGAAGAGTCGATCTGCTGTTTCGTCAGCGTTTTGCCTGAGCAATCGCTCGACGAGCCACACGGGCGCCTCGCAGCGAACCGCGGTCTCGAGCAGCGTCGATCGCTGCGCGACGAGCGTTCGATCGTCGATCGCGTCGAACATCGCCGACGACGCGACGTCTCGAAGCGCTCCGCTCGTCAGCGCTTCGAGCGCGACCCGCGACGGCGCCGCGTGCGTGCGCGCGACGGTGGCAGCGTCGCCTCGGGCCGAACGCACTGGCGAGAAGAGAGCTCCGTTCGGCGCGATGAGGGCGACGGCGCTCTCCGGTTGGCCGGCGAGGCTCGCGGCGATGACCGTTCCCTCGGCGTCCGAGCGGACCTCGATCGCGCCTTCGCGCGAGCGGCACGCGGTCGTCAGCTTGATCTCGTCGTCGTCCGCCGCGTACCCGCCCGCGAGCGGAACGCGCAGCGCAGCCCTCGACGGAGTCTCCACGACGAGCACCACCTGCGCGGCAAATGCGGGGACCGCCGCGCGCTGTCCGCCCGCGAGCGCCGGCGCGCGGCCAGCGCTTCGCACCACTTCGCATCGGAGCCGCGCCGCGTAGCTGTCGGTCCTGCGCTCGGCGATGTTCTCGCCCTTCGAGCAAGAGCCCATGCATCCAGCGAAGAGCGGGCCCAGCCACAGCCACGCCAGGGTCTTGTGAGCTTCGAGTTTCACGGATCGCTGCGCGTTGTACGGCCGTCGCTGTGGAGTTGTGCGACCGATTCGACAGGGGGTCGAACACTTGCTGTCCCGCGGTCAGTTGTCGCCGTGTGCGTCTTCGAATATGAGATCATTTACAGCATGACCGCAGGTCAGTCACCGCTGGCATCCGTCGTCGACTGCGCGTCCGGCGCGCCCGCGTCCGGCAGATCGAGCGGGAAGAACCCGTCTCCGCACACGTTTTCGGGCGCGCGCCCGGTGAGCCCGAGGACGATGCGCTCGAGCGAGGCTTCGTCGACGCAGTCCGCGGTGTACGCGTGGTTCCATGCCATCGCGGCGACGCGCGTGGGCAAGAGCGGGTCCGGCGTCACGATGATGCGCCGACGAACGCCCTGGGCCATGCACCCGGGCTCCGGCGGGAGGCCTCGCGCAAACGCCTCGAGTCGATCGCGCTCGGCCGGGGCGAGGTCGGGCCGGTACGCGATCACGACCGCGCCGTGCTCGAGGTTGTGCACCCAGTACCCTCGGGGAATCGCCTCGCGATAGATCCCCCAGCGCGCCCACTGATCGTAGTGCGTCCCGTTCACCGGCGGATTGTCGCGAAACGCGATCGTGCTCCCCGGCGCGACGTGGGGCGACGCCTGCTCTTCGACCCGAACGATGCGACCGTTGCACGCCGCGTCCTCGAGCGTCACGAGCGGCGCTCCTCCGTCGCCCGTCGTGGGCCTGGTGCTGCACGCGGCCATCAACAACGCCACCGCCGAGACCATGATGATCTGTCCTTGCCTCATCTCGCGTCGCGCGATCGTGGCACAGACCGCGGCGCGGGACGAACGCTCTCGTTGCGGCTACGCTCCCGCTCAGACGATGACGAGGTCTCGACGCGCGCTCGGGTGGATTGCTCTCGCTACCGCGTTGGGATCGTGCGCGCACCAGCGCGACGCCAGCCACGACAAGCGCGGACCCGCCGAGCGCGCTGCGCAGCGCGCCCGTCCTCGCGCGACGCGCGTGACAGGGGCGGTCACGTACGAGTTTCGCGCGCTCACGGACCGTGGCTACGCGAGCGCCACCACCACGAGGCCCGCGCGCTTCGTGATCGTCCGCGCGCTCGACGCAGCCGGCGCGACGCTCGCCGAGACCTCTGCGGACGCAGACGGACGCTACGCGCTGGACGTTCCCTCGAGCACCGCGCGCATCGTCGCGCGCGCCTCGGTGCAACGACAGCCCTCGTGTACGCGCGGGGGCTCTGCGGGGTGCACCGCGGGGATGCGCATCGACGTCGCGCCCGATCGCGAGGGCCGCGCGCCGCACGAGCTCTCGTCGCGCTGGATCGCGGGGACGCAGACGCTCTCGTTGCACGCGAGCCTCGCGGAGCCGCAGGCGCTCGGCGGCGCGTTTCACATCTTGGACACGCTCGTCACGGGGATGCAGACGATCCACCGCTGGTCGGGCCGACAGCTCGCGCCCTTCTTCGTGATCTGGTCGCACGCGAGCGGGACCGATTGGAGCTACTACCGCGGAGAACGACCCGCGAATTCAGGGCGATTCGCTCTTGAATTAATGGGCGGCGTGCGCGGGCAGCTCCCCACGACGGACGCCGATCAGCACGACGTGTTCATCGTCCTCCACGAGTTCGGGCACTTCGTGTTCGACACGCTCGCGTCGGACTCGTCCATCGGCGGAATGCACCCCGCCACGGTCAACATCGACCCCGGCGTCGCGTGGGAAGAGGGCCGCGCGACGTGGCTCGCGTCCGCGATCCTCGGCGACTCGAGGTATCGAGACGCGGTCGGGATCGAGCCCGCTGGGTCGCTTCGCCAGGACGACGAGCTCGAGCAGCTCCCGCCGAGCGCGCTGCGCGGGATGGGCTCGCAGCGCACGGTCGAAGAGGTCCTCTGGGATCTCTCCGACGGAACGCTCGCAGACCAATCGACGCCCCTCGCCGACCGAGACAACGACGGCGTGGCGCTCGGGCCTGCGCGGGTGTTCGAAGCGATGCTCACCGCGGCGCGCGAACCTCGGGCGTACCCGTCGCTCGTGTCGTACTTGCGGCACCTCGTCGCGACCCGCGCGCTCACCGAAGCGCAGGCGCGCGCGATCCTCGAGCGCCCGCAGCGCCAGGGAATTCGCTATCCAAACGCGGGTGAGCCCGACCCGTGGCCCGTCGACCTCGCGCCCAGCACCGACGCCCGCAACAAGATCGACGGACGCACCAACCCCGCGCCGTCCGGCGGCCGCGCGCACCCGACCAACGGCTACGACGCGACGCACGCGTATCGCATCCACGTGACCCGCGCGGGGACGATCAACGTCACGCTCACGATCCAGGGGACGGGGCGCGTCCGTGACGTGACCGACCTCGACCTCGAGCTGCGCGATCAGCGCTCGGACGAGGTGGCCTCGGCGCGCACCGAGGCCGCGGTCGAGACGATCTCGCGCCGCATCGAGCCCGGGACGTACGTGATCTACGTGCGCGACGGCGGCAACGGCAACGCCGCGCGCTACTCGTTGCGCTGGTCGATTGCACCCTGACCGCGGGTCAGCGCTCGGCGTGAACCGCGACGATCGCGTCGAGGTCGAAGCCCGTCGACGGCGGGCTCAGCTCTTGGGTCGCGAGGTCGCGAACGCACACGATCCGCGCGCGCGCGAGGCCCGCGGACGCCAGGTCGAACGCGTCTCCGCCCGCGTAGCGCGGGTCCGTCGCGTCGAGCGTGTTCATCGAGCTCGCGTACACGGGGCTCACGCCGGCGCAGCCGCGATAGGGCGCACGCGTGTCGCACGCGAACGTCGCGAAGCGCGTCCCGTCGTCGCTCACCGAGACCTCGCCGAGCTCGCGAAAGGTGTCCGGCGTTCCCGCGATGATGAACGCGTTCTCGAAGACGATGAAGTCCGGGCCCTCGCGGTCGACGATCGGCGCGGACATTTCCAGGCAAATCCGACCGCCGCGGCCGAGCGAGACCACGTGCGTCCCTCCGCGCATGTCGCCGGCGCCCTCGGGACGGCCGAGGACGATCTCGGGCATACGCGATTGCCCGAAGCCCGCGCCTTCACCGACGGCGAACTCGACCACGCGCCCTGCGTACACAGGCGCTCCCGCCTCCGACACGGAGCCCTCTTGGGTCGTCGCCGCGTCTCGCGCAGCGCCGCCGTCGCCGTCGCTCGATCCGTCGCTCGATCCGTCGGGCGGGTCGACGACGGGGCCGCACGCGGACGCGAGCGCCGCAGAGAGCGCCGCGATCGCTGCGAATCGTGAGACCGTTTGATTGTGTGTGCGCATGGCCACGGCGCGCCTCACGGAGCGAACGCGAGCGAGTACGTCCCCGTCGCGCCAGCGTCGCCGCGGGCCGGGAGGTTGAAGGTGCTCAGCGTCGTCCCGTCCTGTCGAAACACGTAAACCGCGCCGCTCGCGCCGAAGCTGCCGTTGAGCGCCCACACGTTGTCGTCCGGTCCGAGCTGCAGGTCCGAGAGGGGTTCGGGACGATCGAAGAGCGGAGCGCCGACGGTCGTCGTCGCGCCGATCGTGAGCGGCAGCACGCGGCTCACCGCGCCGCTGTCCGTGCTCGGGTGGGTCACGACCCACGCGCGCGTCGCGCTCACGACCGCGAGCGAGCCCGGGTCCGCGCCGAGCTCCGCCGCCGAAATCGTCGCGACGACGCGCCCCGAGCGCGTGTCGATCACGTCGATCCCGCCGTCCATGCGGTTGCCGAACGTCCCTGTGCTCGCGACGAGCCAGAAGTTTCCGTCGGGCGTCGCCGAGGCGGTCTGCGGGTTTCCGTAGGTGAGCGAGACCGAGGCTTGAACGCCGGGCATCGCCGCGTCGAGGTCTGCCAGCTGGTCCGTCGTCGTGTCGATCGCGACCACGGTCGAGCGCGCGGGAGGCGCGTAGCCTGCCATCCGATCGAGCTGCTGCAGCGCCACCCACGCGCGGCCGTTGGCGGCGTGAATGACGGCGGCCTCGGGGATCCCGTCGCTGCCCGCGAACGTCGTGAGGTCCACGCTCCCGCTCATCGCGCCGGTCTGCGGGTTGAACACGAAGAGCCTCGGCGAGTTGTAGAGCACGAGGTATGATTTCGTGGGCGAGATTTCAACGATGTCGTACGGGTTCGGCGCGCCCACCATCGCCACCGGCGGGATCGAGATCCGTCGTCGCGGCATGTACGGGTTGGCCGGGTCGAGCTCGACGATCTCGTTGGGCCCTGCGCCGAACGAGCGCCACAGGTCGTACACGCGGCAGCCCGCGCGGCGAACGACGTGGTCTTGTTCGACCATCGAGCCCATCGGAGGCGGGACGTACGCGAGCGCCCTCGTCGCGACGGTGCCCGTGACGTAGGCGCCTTCGGTTCCGTCGGTGGTGGTCACGAGGACGCGGGTGAGGGGGCAGCCAGCGCCTCCGTCCGCCATCGCGTCGGTCGCATCCGTGGCGGCGTCGCTCGCGTCGGTCGTCGTCGAGCTGTCGGGCGCGCTCGTGTCCGAGGGCACATCGGTCGCCACGCCGCTGTCCGTGGGCGAGGGCGCGTCGGTCGTGCTGTCGGTGACGGCATCCGTGGTCGCGATGTCCGTCGTGCCCGTGTCGACGCCCGAGTCACCAGCGGGCGGAGGAGGCGTGCAGGCCGCGAGCGAGAGGACCGAAAACGACGCGACGAGAGAGAGAACTGAACGGCGATTCATGAAACGTGGGTCTCCTTCGCGCGCAACCCCGCGCGCGGTGGGCACCTCCGTTCGAAGCGTTCGCGAGAGGGCCGAGCGGCCTCGATCGCTGTTCACTCTTCGTCGTCCGTCGCGGTCGATCGAGCTCCCTCGGACGTCGCGCGACGCGAGCGAGGGCGCGCGATCGAGCGCGCTGGACACCGACGCCGTCGCCCTCCGCGACGCTTCAACGGTGATGAACGAACAGCCGGTCTCCTGGCTCCCGGATCGATCTACCCGTCGCGCCTTCCCAGAGCGTTTCGGCTCCAGTGGTCTCGCGACGATCGTCCCCGGTTACAGTGGCGGGGGCCGCGCCGGTGTTGCACCGGCTTCCCTAGCGCTGTCGTCGGTTTTGATTGTGTGTGTGTGACTGTGACCGTCGCGAGCGACCGTGCGCTGCTCGGATCGAGCGGTTCAATCGCAGACGCGCGGGCCGCCGTCAACTACCCCCCGCGTTCGCTGTCTCAGAAGCGCAGGCCGAACCCGTTGAGCGAGGGCACGAACTGCGGCGCGAGCCTCGCGCGGCGCGGCGGCGGGTTGGCGAAGCGATCGGGCGGCGCGGTGCCGACGATGATCCCGCCCACGACGATGCCCACGACGCCCACGCCGAGCGTGACGCCAGCGAGCGCGACCATCGTCGTCGAGCTCGCGACATCGGCGTCGATCGACGCGCCGAGCTCGTCGAGCGCCATGGGCGTCGTGACTCGAATGCCCATCGGGAGGAGGTCGTTGATGCACATGAACCGCTCCGCCGGCAGCGACATCGAGCAGCGCATCTTGTAGCTCTCGAAGAGGGATTGCGTGTCGGCGTCGTCTGCGCGCTGAATCAACGACAGCGGGAGCCAGATACCGCCGCCGATCGCGACGGCGAGCCCCACGCCGCCGATGATGAAGCCCGTCCGTCGGTGCGCGCTCTGCCGTTCTTGCTGCTCGCGGATCGCTTCGGGTCGCGCCGTGAGCGTGATCTCGACGCGCGTGACTCGCCCTGCGTCGAGCCGCACGCGCTGCTCGGCTGGCAAGTAGTCACGCCCCGCGACGCGCAGCATGTGGGGGCCCGGCGGAACGTTGTCGGTCCCGTCGCACGCGACGCGCTGTCCGTCGATCGAGCACTCGACGTCGCGATAGTCTCGATCGAGCGCCATGCGACCCGCCTCCGTCGGTGCGATCGAAGGCGCCCACTCGAGCGCCGCGTCGATCACGCCGTTTTCTCCCTGCGCGTTGACGTTGACCGCGAACGGAGAGTACCCCGGACGCGTCACTTCGATGCGGTGCGCGCCTTCGGTCACTTGCTGTGGCGGGAGCGGCGTCGTGCCGATCGTACGCCCGTCGACCTTGACCTCTGCGGCCTCGACGTTCGAGCGAATCGCGAGCGTGGCCATCGCAGGTTCGAGCGCCTGATCGACGCGCGTGTCCGAGTTGCTCGCGATGTCCTGCTCGACCTCGCGCGGTCGAAAGCCTGGCGCCGTGATCGTGATGCGGTAGCGCCCGATCGGGACGCGGATCGCCGCGCGCGCCGCGGCGCCCTCGCGGACGACGCGAACGCCGCTCGTTCCAACGGCGTCGATCTGCACGCGCAGCGCCTCGATGTTGAGCGCGACGGTGATCGTCCCCGATCGCGTGCGAATGCGCTCGAGCAGCGCGTCGATCTGCGCGCGTCGCGCTTGAACGACCGGCGCCGGCGCCGCGCGCTCGTACTCTTGGAGCGCGTCGAGCCCCTCGGCGAAGTGGCTGAGCTCGACCTCCATCGCGCCGACGTTGAACAGGATCAGCGCGTTGCGAGAGACCTCGTAGGCGCGTCGAAACTCGACGAGCGCGGCCTGGTAGTTGTTCTCGGTCGCGAGCTGAATTCCCCGGCGAAATCGCTCGTCAGCCTCGCCGGTGAGCCCGGTGCCCTGGGGGCGCGGCCGCCTCTGCGCGAGCGCGTCCGTGCCTGCGAGCACCAGCGCGACGGTCAAGATCGTGCGTCGAATCATCGAGCGAACGATCATCCAGTTGCAGGCCCGAACGCAACGCCCGTTTCACGGAAGCCATCGCGTGAAAGGGCCGGCGCTGGATCAGCGTCCGCCGGTCAAACTCAGGTCGAGCGAGACGCCCGTTCGCCCCAGTTGAACGCCCGTTCGACCAGGATTTCGCACGGGATTTCGCCCCGGTCGACCCCCTGGCTGGCCGTTGCTCGGGCCCGTCTGCGCCGCCACGACCCCGGCGTCCGCCGCGGCTTGTCCCGCGACCGGCTGCGTCGGCCCTTGCGGCGCGAGCACGAGCTCGACGCTTCGATCCGCAGTGAGCCGAAAGCTCTCGCTTCGCTCTCCGTACCCGTCGGCTTGCACCCGCAGCTCGAGGTCGGTCCCGGCCTCTGTTTCGAACGAGACGTTGCCGCGACCGAGCTCTCTGCCGTTGATTCGAATCGTCGCGGTCGAAGGCGTGACCGAGACGCGGAGCGTGTGGCGCGCGCGGGGCTCGACGCGCGTCGCCACGGTGGGGCCCGGGTTCGAGTTGATCGAGCCCGCCGTGCTGCTCGAGCGGGACATCGCGAAGCCGCCGCCGCCGAGGAGCGCGACGACGACGAGCGAGCCGACGATCAGCGCGCTGTTGGACTTCTTCGGCGCTGGTGTGAGCCCGGAGGGACGCTCGACGCCCGCGACCGAATGCGCGAGCAGGGTGTCCTTGTTGGCCGCGCCAGGGTCCGTCGTCGTGCGGTTGGCGGCGTCCGAGGTGCTGACCTTCACCGACGGGAGCGCCTTCGCCGTCGATCCTCCACGATCGGGAACGTCGACGACGGGGTGGTTTCCCGTGGAGACGTAGCCGCCATCGATCTTGAGCCCCACCGCGCCAGCGAGCGCCTCACGAAGCTCGGCCATCGACGCGTAGCGCGCCGAGGGTTCGCGCGCGAGGGCCTTCATCACGATCGCAGCGAACGCTGGGTCGATCCCTGGCGCCGCCTCGAGCAACGGCGCTGCGTCCTTGGTCACCTTGTTGATGATCAGCGCGTTGTACGACTCACCATCGTGCGGAAATTTGCCGCTCACGGCCTCGTACACCATCGCCGCGAACGCGTACTGGTCGGCCGCGGCCGTCACGTCGCGCGCGCCCATCGCCTGCTCGGGCGGCATATAGAACGGCGTCCCCATCGCGACGCTCGTCTTGGTGAGCCGCATCTCGGACTCGTTCGTTCGCTTCGCGATGCCGAAATCAACGAGCTTCGGGACGCACTCGCCGTCGTCGCCCTTCGCGAGAAACACGTTGTCCGGCTTCACGTCGCGGTGAATGATCCCCGCGGTGTGCGCCCGCGCGAGGGCTCGCGCGATCGGCTCGAGCAGCTCTACGGCGCGCGCGGGGGTGAGCACCTTCTCTCGCTCGAGGACGCTCGAGAACGACTCGCCCTCGAGAAACTCCATCACCAGAAACGGCGCGCCGTCGTGCGTGCCGAAGTCCAAGCTCTCGACCACGTGACGGTGCTTGAACGCGCTCGCGGCGCGCGCTTCTTGCACGAAGCGCGCGTTCATCTGGCTGTCCTGAGCGATCTCGCGATGCAAGATCTTCAGCGCGATGCGCTTGTCGAGGACCCGGTCGCGCGCCTCGTAGACCGCTCCCATCCCGCCAGCGCCGAGCAGTCGGACGACCTCGTAGCGGTCCTTGATGAGCGTCCCATTGGCGAGCTGCTGCGTTGCGCTGTTCGTCATCGCGGTGGTGCCTTCATCGACGAGCCTACCACCCAACGGATCCGACGGCGCTCGCCCGTCGGTGCGATCACCGCCCGTCGATACAAATCTCAACGCGCGAGACGACCAGCGACCCCGATGGCGGTCCTGGTGAGATACGCAGGAGCATGTTGGAAATTCCCGGGCGAATCGCGCTCGTCGCGTCCGCTTGGTACCAGCGATATGGAGCGACGTTGGAGACGAGCCCCGAAGGCGCGGCGCCCGAGCCCTGAAAGGTCATCCACGAGTACGAGCCCGACGCCGTCGTGTTGAAGCTCCGCCCGTAGATCGCGATCGTGACGCTGCTGATCGAGCCGATGCCCGCGGTGCTGAGCTCGACGTCCATGAAGGTCGTTCCCCCGAAGTCGAGCCCGCCTTCGCCGAGAAACGTGTCGGTGAACGTCGGCGTGTAGCTCCCGATCGGGCCGCGATTGGCCGCCGTCACGCGCCACCGCGCGCGGTCGGGCAGGGTGTTGGCCTCGTACGACACGTTTGCGCGCGACATCGGCGGCGTCCCTGTCCAACGAAAGCGCGCGACGTAGTTGCCCGTCGCGCCCGAGATGCATCCGCCCGTCGCGACGCCGGTGTCTCGAATTCCTGTGTCCGACCCGGTGTCTCGAATCCCTGTGTCTGCGCCGGTGTCTCGAATACCTGTGTCGTTGCCGGCGTCCACGCCCGAGTCGACGCCCGAGTCGACGCCAGCGTCGATGCCCGTGTCCGCCCCGCTGTCGCTCGCGCTCGCGTCGACGCCCGTGTCCGTCGGCGCGACGCCGCTGTCGGTCACTGTGGCGTCGTCGCTCGCTCCCGAGTCGCTCGACGTCGCATCGACCCCGCTGTCGGCCGCGCTCGCGTCGCGCGCGAGGGTGTCGTCCGATGCGTCGGGGCGACTCGCGTCCTGTCGCGAGACTTCTTCGGCGCACGCGACGAGCACCAGCGCCACGAGCGGGACCCACGAAGCAAGCGAGCGATTCATGATCGAGGGCGACAATACCCCTCGAGCCGACGTCGTCCAGCGAGCGACAGGCTCACTCCGGGGCGCGCTTGGTCTTCGGAGGCCCGATCCACGCCACGAGCGCTGGGAGCACGAGCAGCGTGAGCAGCGTGGCGGTCACGAGCCCGCCGATCACCGTCGTCGCGAGCGGACGCTGGACCTCCGCGCCCTCTCCGGTCGCGAGCGCCATCGGAACGAACCCGATCGACGCGACGAGGGCGGTCATGAGGACCGGTCGCAACCGACGCGTGGCCCCCGAGAGCGCCGCGTCGCGCGGAGCCTCACCGGCGGCTTCGAGCTGTCGAATTTGTGTGACGAGCACGAGCCCGTTGAGGACCGCGACGCCGAACAGCGCGATCACGCCCACCATGACCGAGACGCTCCACGGGATCGACCGAGACGACAGCGCGAACACCGCGCCGCTTACGGCGAACGGGACGTTCACGAAGATCAAGAGCGCCGAGCGCCACTCACCGAAGGTCATGTAGAGCAAGAGCAAGATGAGCCCGAGCGTCGCGGGGATCACGACGGCGAGTCGGGCCTTTGCGCGCACGAGGTTCTCGTACTGGCCGCCCCACTCGAGCCTGTATCCCGTGGGCGCGCGCGCTTCGGAGAGCACGCGACGCTGCGCGTCGACCACGAAGCCCGCGAGGTCCCGGCCGCGGACGTTGGCCTGCACGATCAAGCGACGGCCCCCGGCTTCGCGGTTGATGGACACAGGCTCTTCGACGCGCTCGATCCGCGCGAGCTCCGAGAGCGCGACGAGCGAGCCCGAGCGCAGGCGAATCGGGATGCGCGCGATGTCGTCCACGCGGAGCGCGTCTGCGCCCTCGAGCCGCACGCGCAAAGGAAACCTCCGGTCGCCCTCGAGCAGCTCGCCCACGGTGATCCCGCCGATCACCTCGAGCGCAGCGAGCACTTCGTCCGTGGTCGCGCGGTGGCGCGCGAGCGCCTCGCGATCGACGCGCGCGCGGATCGTGGGCGAGCCTTCGACGCGGTCCATTCGCACGTCGGCCGCGCCCGGGACGCGCGAGATCGCGCGGGCGACCCGCGCTCCGACGCGGGCGAGCGTCGCGAAATCGTCGCCGTACACGCGCACCGCGAAGTCCGCGCGAACGCCGCTCACGAGCTCGTTGGTGCGCATCTCGATCGGCTGCGAGAAGGACACGATCACGCCAGGGATCGCGCGCTCGAGCACGGCTTGCATGCGACGGACGAGCGCGGAGGTGTCTCTCGGCGCGGGCCACTCCTCGCGAGGCTTGAGCGCGATGTGAACGTCGGTCTGCTCGGGCCCCATCGGGTCCGTGGCGACCTCGGGGCGACCGGACTTCGAGACCACCGTCGCGACCTCGGGAAACGCGCGGACGAGCCTCTCGATTTCGTGTGCTTGCCGGACGCTCTCGCCGAGCGAGACCGACGGCGGACGCTGGACCTCGAGCACCAGCGCGCCCTCGTCGAGGCGGGGGACGAACTCCGTTCCCATCCGAGCGCCGAGGACGATCGAGAGCGCGAGGACCGCGAGCGCGCACGAGAGCGCAACAGCCGGGCGGCGGACGAGCAGCCGGAGCACGGGCTCGTAGAGCTTCGAGATCCACACGAGGATCGGCGACGGGACGTCGTGCACCCGCGCGGGCAACACCCACGCGGCCAGCGCGGGAACGAGCGTGAGCGACAGCACGAACGCCGTCGCGAGCGCGAAGAGCACCGTCAGCGCCATCGGACGAAACATGCGCCCCGCGACCGCTTCGAGCGCGAGCACAGGGACGTACACGAGCGCGATGATCGCCTCGCCGAAGGCCGTCGCCGAGCGAACCTCCTGCGACGCGTGCAGGACCACCGCGTCCTTCTCGTCTCGAGTCAGCGGCCGGCCGAGCTCGTCGCCCTTCTTCGCGAGGTGATGAACCGCGTTTTCGACGAGGATGATCGCGCCGTCGACGACGAGACCGAAGTCGATCGCGCCGAGGGACATGAGGTTTCCGCTGAGGCCCATCGCGCGCATCCCGAGCATCGCGCCCGCCATCGCCAGCGGGATCATCGAGGCGCCGACGAAGCCGATCCTCGCGCTGCGGAGCAAGAGCAAGAGCACCGCGACGACGAGCAGCCCGCCTTCGAGCAGCGATCGACCGACGGTCGCGAGCGTCTTGTTCACGAGCTCGGTGCGGTCGTAGAAGGGCTCGATTCGCACGCCGTTCGGGAGCGTCGCGTTGACCCGCGAGACCTCCGCGGACACGCGCTGCGCGACCGAGCGCGCGTTTTCGCCGGCGAGCATCATCACGATCCCGACGACGACCTCGCCGCGCGCGTCGCGCGAGGCCGCGCCCCAGCGCAACATGGGCGCCTCTCGCGCGGTTCCGACGTGCGACACGAGGATCGCGCCCTCGCGCGTGGCGCGAATCGGCGTTCGACCGAGGTCCTCGACGCTCGTGACGAGCCCCTCGGCGCGGACGAGGACGCCTTCGGGTCCGCGCTGGACCACGCCTCCGCCGGCGATGCGATGGGCGCGCTCGAGCGCGGACGTCACGTCGTCCACAGAGACGTCGAGCGCGATCATCCGCCGCGGATCGAGCGAGACCTCGAGCGTTCGGAGCTCGCCGCCGAACGCGCTCACTTCGACGACGCCCTCGACTTGGCGCAGTCGCGGCGCGACCTGCCAGTCGAGGATCGTTCGAAGCTCGCGGATCGTGCGGCCGTCGCCGCGCACTTCGAACTGATAGATCTCTCCGAGGCCCGTGCTCTGCGGCCCCACTTCGGGCACGCCGTAGCGCCGATCGATGCCCTCTCTCGCACGCGCGACGCGCTCGAGCACGCGCTGCCGCGCGACGTCGAGCGCGACCCCGTCGTCGAACACGACGGTCACGACCGAGACGCCCGCGCGCGAGAGCGAACGGAGCTCGGTCGCGCCAGAGATTCCCGTCATCGCGCGCTCGACCGGCGCGGTCACGAGCCGCTCGACGTCCGTCGCGCCGAGGGAGGGCGAGCTCGTCAGCACCTGCACTTGCGTGTTCGTGAGGTCGGGGACCGCGTCGATCGGCAGCCTCGAAAACGCGTACAAACCCAGCAAGAACAGCGCGATCGAGGCGAACACGACGAGCCCCTTGCGCGCGATGCTGAAGGCGATGACCCGAGAGAGCATCTCAGTCTTCCTCGCCGCGCGACGCGCGCTCGAGCTCGCCGAGCAGCAAGAACGCTCCGTTCGTCACGAGCTCGTCGCCCTCGCGAAGCCCCTCTGCGACCGCCATGCGGTCCGCCGGCGGCCCGTCGATCCGCACCGGACGAAACTCGAATACGTGTGCGCCCGTTCGAACGAACGCTCCCCGCGCGCCGTCGTGCGCGACGATCGATCGCTCGTCCACCCACAGCGCCGAGGGGGCCTCGGTGTCTACGCGCGCCGTCACGCTCATCCCGTCGCGCAGGGCGCGGCCGTTGTTGTCGAGCGCCGCGCGCGCGGTGGCCGTTCGTGTCTCGGGGTCGAGCACGTCGCTCACGGTCGCGATCGTCGCCCGCAATGGCTCTGCGGCCCCGTCGACCTCGACGCGCACCGACGCTCCGACGCGCACGCGCGCGAGGTCCACCTGGAACACCCGCGCCGCGACCCACACCCGCGCCGCGTCGCCGAGCACCGCGACCGTGTCCGTTCCGTTGACGACTTGCCCGATCGAGACCGGGAGCGCCGAGACGCGCCCCGCCATCGGCGAACGGATGATCGCGCGCACGCGACCGTGGCTCGACGTGCTGCGGAGCTGCTGGATCTCGCGCTCGCCCAAACCCAGAAAATGCAGGTGCTCTTCGCTCTCGTGGAGCGTCGCCGCGGCCACGCGCTCGTCCGCCTCTGCGCGACGGAGGTCCGCCGCCGCCCCGACGCCGTCGCGTACGAGGGCTCGTGCGCGCGTGAGCGCGTCGCGCGCCTGCCGCATCCGCGCCTGCGCCACGAAGTACTCGGTCGAGACCTGATGGAGCTCGACCGTGTCGATCTCGACGAGCGGCGCTCCGCGCTCGACCGTCGCGCCCACCGCGACCCGAAGCGCGTACACGCGGCCCTCGACCCGGGCGCCGACCCGCGCGACTTGTGAGGGATCCGCCTCGATCACCGCGGGGAGCGCCAGCGACGGCCCGCGCGTCGAACGCTCGAGTCGCGCCGTCTCGATCCGCCCAGCGCGCTCGGACGCCTCGGTGAGCGTGACGGCGTGCTCTCTCTCTGCGTTGGTCGCCGGCGCGCTCGGCGGCGCTTTGGGCTGGCACGCTCCGAGCGCGAGCGCCGTGATCGCGAGCGTCGCGCGGGCGCGTCTCGAATTCGTGTGCATCGACGGCGTCCGCCTCGATCGCGTTGGTGTGTCTCGCATCAGAAGGCCCCGATCGCGCGGTCGATCACCAAGCGAGCGAGCGCTTTGGACTCGAGCCAGTCGACCCTCGCGCGCCGCGCGTTGTTCGCCTCGCGCAGAGAGAAAATCGTCGTCGTCGCGTCGCGCTCGCCGAGCTCGAACGCGCGCGCCGAGAGCCTCGCCACAGTGTCGGCGTGCCTCGTCGCTTCGTCGATCGCCGCGCCCGCCGCGTCGAGCGAGGTCCAGCGCGCGTACGCTTGGCGCAGCGCGATCTCGCGCGTCGCAAACGCAGAGCGGCGCTCGGTGTTCGCGAACGTTCGCTGCGCCTGCGCCACGGACGCAGGGCCCTCGTTGCGCTGAAACAACGGGAGCGACAGGTCGATCCCGACGCGGCCGTAGAGCTCGTTTTCGCGCCCCCCCGCGAGGGACACGCGGAGCGGCTGCCACGCGGTGCGGCGGACGAGCTCGAGCTCGCGGCTGGCCAGCGTCGCGCGCGCGTCGGCGACGGCGAGCGACGGATGCTGCTCGATCCTCGCGAGCAGCGCTTCGAGCGGGGGGAGGGATCCTCGATCGAGCGCGCCCTCGATCGAGACGCGTTGCGCAGGAGCGAGCCCGAGCCGCGCGACGAGCGCTCGTTCGAGAGAGGTCGCTTGCGATCGCTGCTCGGCCTCGAGCGCGGCCCACTGCGCGCGCGCGAGCTCGGCGAGCGGGACCTCTGTGCCGCTCGCGATTCCGTGCGTCGCCCGGGCGGTCGCGAAGCGCACGGCTTGCTCGAGCGTCGCGCGTTGCTCGCTCGCGAGCTGCGCCCGCGCGTGCGCCGCGGCGCAACGAATCCAGAGGTCGAGCGACTCGGCGACCGCGTCGAGCGCGACGACCTCCGCCTCGAGCTCGGCGATGCGAACCTGCGCGTCGACGATCCTCGGACGCACGCCGCTCACGCCCGAGAAATCAACGGGGGCGCTCACCGCCACGATCGCGTCGGCGACCCAGTCACCGGTATTCAAGAGCCTCGGACCCGCGGCGACCGAGACCGTCGGATTGTCGCGGGACCAAGCGCGCGTTCCTGCGCGGGCCGCGGCGACGACGTCGACCCGAGCGCGAGAGAGAACGGCCTCGGGCGAGCGAGCGCGGGCCAGCTCGATCACGCGCGCGCGGTCGAGCACCAACGCCGACGACGGGCTGCTCTGCGCGACCGCGAGCGCGGGCGACGCCGCGACCGCGCTCGTCGCGAGCAGCGAGCGAAGAGCCAGGGCGAAAAACCGACTCACGATCGGTTTTTTGTGCGTTCGTAGGGGATCGGCGTCGAAGGTCGAAGGGTTCATGGCGACTCCGCGGAGCGGTCGTGCGGTCCCGCTCACGCGCGGGCGATCGCCGCGAGGATCGACTCGGCGACGGTGTGGACCTCGTGCGCGCTGGCCGCAGCGGCGAGGGCGAGGGCGACGCCCGCGGCGGCGACGAACGAGACGAGCGCAGGTCGCGCGATCCACGAGGGGGCGCACAGCGCGGCGACCCGCGCAGGAAGCGATTGCGGCGCAGGGGCCTTCGCGTCTTTGGCCTCGAGCGTCGCGGCTTGAACGAGCGCCCGTGCCACCACGAGCGGGTCGCGCACTTGCTCGCTCGCGTGCTCGTCGCAGCGCTGTTCGATCGCGAGGTCGAGGGCCTCGACGAGCTCTCGACCCGTGGCGTCGAAGTGCGCCGACGCGAGGACGCGCGCGAGCATTCGTCGCAGGACGTCGTTGCGTTCTTTGTGCGCGCGCTCGTGGGCGACGACCGCGGCGAGCTCTTGTTCGCTGAGTGCTTCGTGCAGCGCCTCACCGACGAAGAGCTCTTCTCTCGGAAAGCCCAGCATCGCCGCGGTCGTCCCCGGCACGGTCCATCCGTCGTGCTCTGCGCTCTCGACGCCGATCGCGCGGAGCCTCTTGGCCGCCCGCCGCGCCGCGATCACGCCGGTCACCGCGCGCCACAGCGCGTGCGCCGGTCGCAGCGACACGAGCACCGCGAACAAGAGCGTCGCGCGCCCGACTGGCGCTCCGTCGCGCACGCACACCCCGACGCCGGGAACGCAGTCGTCCACCGCCCCGAACCACATCGGAACGACGCAGTGCCCGAGCGTCACGGCCACGATCGCGAGCCCCACGATCCACGGAAGCGCGAGGAGCACCGTGATCCACCGCGCCCGCGAGCCCGGCGCGAGCCCGTCGATCTGCCGGAGCATCGCGCCCTGCGTAGCCGCCACGATCGGCGCGGTCGCGAGGGCGCCCATCGCAGCGAGCACGTACGACGCAGCGAGGAGGTTCACTTCTTCGCTCCCAAGGGCTTCTTCGGGCCCTTGGTCTCGCGTTCGGCGCGCGTCTCTTGCGAGCGGGTCTCTTGCGCGCGCTCGACGATCCGCGCGAGCTCATCGAGCGCGTGCCCGTCCGATCGCGCGACGAGGTCGACGAACGCCGCGAGGACGCCGGCAGAGTCTGCCTTGCGCAAATCCCCCGCGGCGTCGGCCATCGCCCTCGCGCGAAACTCCGACCGCGTGAGCACCGGCGCGTAGCGAAACGCGTGGCTCACCTTCTCGCGCATGAGCAGCCGCTTGCGAAACAGTCGCTCGAGCGTGCTCTGGATCGTGCTCAGCGAAATGTCCCGCGGCTCGCCGACGGACCGGTGAACGTCCTTCGCGTCGCTCGTCCCGTGGTCCCAGAGAAACTCGAGGACCGCGGTCTCGAGCTCGCCGAGCGCGGGGATTTCGATCGCCATGGTGTCGCTCGGGGAACTTTCAGCGGAGCCGGGTTTGAAGGATGACAGGCAAGATCGAGAACGGATGAGTGTACGAGGTGCAAGAGCTCGCGCCTGTCACAAACCCGAAGCGGAGCTGCTATAGGCCCCCGAACACCGATCGGCAATCGGTATTTTATCTCCCCAGTGTTTTCTCAGCGCGTCTGCGAATGAGAGTGACTCTCAATTGCGGCGGTACATCGTGACGACGCACGCTCCGCCGAGGCCGAGGTTGTGCTGGAGCGCCACCTTGGCGCCGTCGACCTGGCGCTTGTCCGCCTTTCCGCGGAGCTGCCAGACGAGCTCGGTGCACTGCGCGAGGCCCGTGGCGCCGAGCGGGTGTCCCTTCGAGAGCAGTCCGCCCGAGGGGTTGGTGACGACCTTGCCGCCGTACGTGTTGTTTCCCTCCCAAATGAACTTCTCGGCCTCGCCCTCTTTGCAGAGCCCGAGCGCCTCGTACGTGAGGATCTCGTTGGCCGTGAAGCAGTCATGGAGCTCGACGACGTCGACGTCCTCGGGGCCGACGCCGGCCTTCTCGTAGACCTTCTTCGCCGCGTTGGCGGCCATGTCGAAGCCGACCATCTTGATCATCGAGTCTTCGAAGCTCGACTTGTAGTCGGTCGTCATGGACTGCGCCGCGATGTAGACCGGGTTGGCGATCCCCTTGCGACGCGCGTAGTCGTCCGAGCACAAGATCGCCGCCGCGGCGCCGCAGGTCGGCGGGCAGCACTGGTAGCGCGTGAGCGGGTCGAAGACCTCTTCGCTCGCGAGGATCTCGTCCACGGACAAGCGGTTGTTGAAGAGCGCAAACGGGTTGTTCGACGCGTGGACGCGCGCCTTCTCGCTCACCTTCGCGAAGGTCTCTCGCTTGGTGTTGTAGCGCCATCGGTACTCGCGCCCCGCGCCGCCGAACATCTGCGCCGCGAACGGCGCGGAGTTCACGCCCTGCGCGCGGTTCATCGTCCCGACGTGCTGATCGAGCGGGTTGGCGCGGTCGGTGTACTTCAGGCTGAGCGCGCCCTTCTCCATTTTCTCGAAGCCGAGCACCAGAACGCACTCGGCCATCCCTCCCTCGATCGCTTGTCGCGCGAGGTAGAGCGCCGTCGACCCCGTCGAGCAGTTGTTGTTCACGTTGAACACGGGAATGCCCGTGAGACCCACCTCGTACACCGCGCGCTGCCCGCACGTGCTGTCGCCGAAGACGTAGCCCGCGTACGCCTGCTCGATGTCGCTGTAGTCCACGGCAGAGTCCGCGAGGGCGAGCTTCGCCGCCTCCGAGGCCATCTCGTGGTAGTCCGGGCTCGCGCCGGGCTTTGCAAACTTGGTCATTCCCACGCCAATCACGTTGACTCGTCGACCCATAGCCGTTGCTCCTTCGAACGATCGCAATCCGTTGAATTGTTGTGCGCGGGCCTACGCCAGCAAGCCCTTCAAGATGCCGAGCTTTTGCGCCGGGCCGACCTCTCCGTCGACGCGAATTTGCCCGTGTTGATAGAGCGATTTCACGTCTCCGCTCTTGGCGAGCTCGACGAGCGCGTCCTCGCTGAGCGAGACCGTGGTCTTCGCGTCGCCGTCGCCCTTGTGCGCGCCCTTGGCGTCGAGCACGAACGAGAGCTTCTCTCCGTCGGTCACCTTCACGCGGACGGGAGCCCCGAGCTCGGCGCCGAGCGAGGGGTTTTGCCCGAGCCGCGCGACGAGCGCGTCGAGGACCTTCGCCGACGGCGACGGACCGGTCGCGGCCGCAGCAGCAGCGCTCGCACCGGCGCCGCCACGAACGTTCGCGATCGCCGCCTTCGCCGCCTCGGGGTCGATCTTCTTCAAGAAGTTGAGCTTCTGCGACGCCATCAAATCGCCGGAGATCTTCAGCTTCTGCGTGGTGAAGAGCTGCATGGGATCGGCCTTGCCCGAGGCCATCGCGAGCCAGTCGTCCGTGCTCAGCGTGAGCGTGCAGTCCGCGTCCTGCGCGACGCCCGACGACGCTCCGCCCGGAGCGCTCTTCAGGTCGATCACGAACGAAGCGTCCGGACCCGTCAGCGTGAACAAGAACTTCTTGCCCACCTTCGCGACGAGCTCGGGGTGCTTCGCGATGTAGTCGTGAATGCCGATGAACACGTCCGCCGCGAGGCCCGACGGCCACGACGAGCCGCCCGTGGTCGCGCCCGACGAACTCGACGCAGGCGCGGAAGCCGCAGCGCCGCCCAGGTATTTCGCGACCTTCGACGGGTCGATCTTCTTCAAGAAGTTGAGCTTCTGCGACGCCATGATGTCGCCCGAGATCTTGAGCTTCTTGGTCGTGTAGAGCTGCATCGGGTCGGCCTTGCCCGAGGCCATCGCGACCCAGTCGTCGTCCGAGAGCTCGAGCGTGCAGTCCGCGGCGCCCTTCGCGCCCGCGCTCGCCTTGCCTTCGTTCTTCAGGTCCATCGTCCAGACGGACTCGGGGCCCGTGAGCTTGAAGAGAAACACCTTGCCGATCTTCTTGGCGACGTCGGGGTTCTCCGCGAGGTAGTCGTTGATCCCTGCGAAGATGGCCTCGGTGGGGCGCATCGGTCCGCCGCTCGGCGCCGCGCTCGCCGCGGACTCAGCGGCCTTGGGCGCAGGCTGCTCTTCCTTGGGAATCTCCTTGTGAAACTCCGCGACGGCGTTGGTGAGCACGACCTTGTCGCGCTCCTTGGCCTTCACGCGGAAGAGCGCTGATCCGTCGGCGTTCTTCCAGAGCTCCGTGACGAGCGTCTCGCCAGGAATCACCGGGTCCGCGAAGCGCACGCGCACGGTGCTGAGCAGCCGCGGGTCGTTGCCCGCCATCACCTTCACGACGTGCCGCGCGGCGAAGCCGAAGGTGCAGAGCCCGTGGAGAATGGGCTGCTTGAAGCCGAAATTCTGCGCGAAGTCTGGGTCTGCGTGCAAAGGGTTGATGTCGCCCGACAAGCGATAAAGCAGCGCTTGTCCCGGGTCGGTCTTCTCTTCGACGACGGCGTCCGGCGCGCGATCGGGGTAGGTCACGTCGGTGTTGGGCCCGCGCTCGCCGCCCCATCCGCCCGCGCCGCGAACGAACGTGCTCACTTCGTTGACCGCGAGGAGCGTTCCCTTTTGGTCGAAGGTCTTCACTTCGGTGACGACGACCGCGCCCTTGCCCTTGTCCCAGATGTCCTTGATGCGCGCGCGGTGCTCGAGCTTCGCGTTCGCAGGGAGCGGGCGGAGCACCTTGGTGAGCTGCTCGCCGTGCAAGATGCGGTCGAGGCCGTAGTTCATTCCGGGCGGTTGAACGCCGTCCATCGCGGCCTTCATGATCTCGCCGACCGCGATCGCCGCGGTCATCGTGGGCAGCGGACGAAAGCCCTCGGACGCGTTTTCGTACACGAGCGGGAGGTCCTTCGTGTCCATCGGATCGCGACCCGCGCCGACGCCGAGCGCGTACAGCGAGACGTCGCGCTGCGTGTACTCGCTGTGCCTCGGCGGAAACTCGTACCCGAGCGCCGCGTCGACGTCGATGAACTCGTTGCCGCCCTTGCTCGGCTTGTTCACGTTGTCGAGCACGCTCTCGAGCGAGTCTTGAATTGTGGTGGGGTGCGTGCTCTTCGCGAAGTCCGTGATCTGCTTGAACGAGCCCTGCACCTGCTCGATCGACAAGGGTTTTCCCACGGGAAAATTCTTGCCCACCGTGCGCTCCCAGCGGAGCTTGTTCACCACGCCGCCGCCCACTTCGAAGAGCCCGCCGGTCTCTTCACAGGACTCGTGGCAGAGGTAGGCGACCAACGGCGAGACGTACCGCGGCTCGAGCGCGTCGAGCAGGTTCTTCGGGAGCACGGTCTCGGTCATGCGCGAGCCCGCGATCGGCGCGATGGTGTTGACGCGGACGTTCTTCTTGGCGCCCTCGATCGCGAGCGTGTTCGCGAAGCCCACGACGCCGAGCTTGGCCATCGAGTAGTTCGCCTGGCCGAAGTTGCCGTAGATGCCCGCGGCGCTCGCGGTCATGATGATCCGGCCGTAGCCCTGCTCGCGCATGAGGTTCCACGCGGCGTGGGTCACGCGAAACGCGCCGAGCACGTGGACGCGGTAGATGAGCTCCCAGTCTTGCTCGGTCATCTTTTGAAAACTGGTGTCTCGCAGGATCCCGGCGTTGTTGATCACGATGTCGAGGCGACCGAAGGCGTCTGTCGCGCTCTTCACGATGGACGCGCCGTCCTCGACCGAGTCGTAGTTGGCGACCGCTTCGCCGCCCGCCGCTTTGATCTCGGCGACGACCTTGTCCGCCGCCTCGCTGCTCTTTCCTCCGCCGGTGTGGCCGCCGCCGAGGTCGTTGACGACGACTTTGCAACCGCGGCTCGCGAGAAGAAGGGCGTGCGAACGCCCGAGGCCGTTTCCTGCACCTGTGACGATCGCCACGCGACCGTCGAACCGAAGCTCGGACATCTCAGAACCTCGCAGACTGCTGTGTGTTGTGTACGCCGGGCCCCGCTCCGCGGCCCAGCACAACGCCAGGTCCGCGGTCGGGAACTCATCACCGAGCGCGCGCAGAGTCTCCCGCGCGAGTGCCCCCAGCGCAAGCGCGCTCACCACTGAATGGTGATTCAGTATTTATGAATGGCCATTCAGTAGAAGCGCGCTCGCCGCCGCCGGAGCGCGGCGATCACGACGATCGACCACAGAATCGACGCGGGTTTCGTCGGTGCGTCCGTCCTCGCCGCGCTGCGGCATGCGCACCCGACGCTGGGTGGGCGCGCGCCTGCATCCGCCGCGATGTCGCTCGTCGTCGCGTCGCGGGACCCGTCGATCGCGTCGAGGTCCATACCGTCGCGGACGGATCCGTCGCTCGAGTCCGTGACGCCGCTCGCGTCGCGCGCAGCGTCCGTCGCCGAGCCGCTGTCGTCGCGCCCGCTGTCCATCGTCGCGCTCGCGTCTCGCGCGTCGGCGACATCGTCGGCGTCGGTGGCGTCGGTCGCGTCCGTCGCTGGATACGCGTCGCCGCTGTCCGGGTCGCACGAGGGCTCTCGCTCGCAGCGGCCCACCGAGCACTGGCCCGAGCACAACCCTGTCGCGCATCGCAGACCATCGGGCCGATCGCTGCACAGCCCGCGATCGCAGAACGAACACTGTCGATCCTCGCAGTGGTCGTCGATCGCGCACGGAGCGCCCGCGGGGTAGAAGTCCAAGCGGCCGTCGTCGGTGTCGAGGCCCGTCGGGTTGCGCGTCAACGCGACGTTGCGCGCGAGGGCGGGGTAGGGCGCCGTTCCGCCAAACGAGCTCGCGTTGAACGTGAACGCGTCGAGCAGCGTTCGCTCTGCGTCGAACACGACGAGCTCGTCGCCCGCTGGATCGATCGAGAATGTCCCGCGCCCGCGCGTCGAGAGCGCGATCGCGTCGGGCGTCGCTGGATCCGTCGCGCCGAGCTCCACGGTCGCGGCGCGCCCGTACACCGCGCGATACGCAGCGCCGTCCTCGGCGATCGTGATGCTCGCGCCGGGCATCACGGTGATCCCGCTCGGGATCGCGAAGAGCGCGTCGGGGCCGCCCGCGACGCCCTCGTCGCCGAACGCGTACCCGTCGAGCGAGAGCGCCTCGCCCGTGCGATTGGTGAGCTCGAACCACGCCCCGCCGCGAACGCGATCGACCATGGGCGCGACGCGCTGGAGCGCGAGCGCCGTGGGGATGGTTCCGCTCGTGACGAAGTGCAGGGAGAAGACTTTGTCCAGCGTTCCGTCGGAGATTTCGTCGCGCGTGTGGCGCGTGCCCGCGGAGGGACCGCCGTAGTCCGTCATCGCGTCGACGACCCTCGACGAGAGCGCGTCGCTCGAGACGACGTCGGGGTTCGCGCCGTCGCTCGCGCAATACGCTGCTGTCGTGAAGCGCACCCCCGTGGGCCAGCCCGCGCGCCCGAGCGCCATCCACGGGACGAACAGCTCGAGCCCGTCGACCCCAACGCTGGCGCCGAACGTCGCGACCGAGCGGCCCGCAGGGTCGCGCACCACGCCGCCCGAGCCCGTCGCCACGACGATGAACTCGGGCCGCGAGTCCGCTCGAATCTGTGTGCTCGTATCTCGATCGAACGTGACCGCTCCGCTCGAGGGCGCGCGGTCGAGGTCGATCGCGAGCTGAACCATCGCGCACGCGGGCGGAGGCGCCGCGAAGCGCACGAAGACGCCGATCCCGTCGGGGTTGCCGTGAACGCGGAGCTGCGTGACGTCGATCGCGCCGCGGGCGTCGCCCGTTGAATCACGCCACACAAATTCACCGGGCTCCTCGCGGTCTCGCACGATGAACGCGCTGTCCGGCGCGGGCGCGTCGCGGGCGAGCCACTCGTTGGCGCGGCCGTCGGGCACGATGGGGTGCGCGAGCGCGATCGAGGGCGCGATCGAGGGCGCGAGGGCGGTCGCGAGGACGACTGCGAAATGAACCGACCGCAAAGCGAGCGAAGTGTAGCGCTCGCGTCGCCGTCAGCGTCCCCCCCTTATCGCGACGCCCCGTTGATAAGGACCCCGCGCCGTGAGCCTTCTCCTACTGCGGCGACGCCTTCCGTTGGCTACACGCGGGCTGAGTTTCTCGGGAGATTTCCCAGGAGTGAGCTCACTGCGTGTAGTCCTTCCAACGGGGCGTCGCTCTAGGCTCCCCGAAGGGAGCGCCGCGAGCTCAGGCCGCCTTGCGACGACCGCGCGCGCGGCGAGCGCCGAGCACGAGGCCGAGTCCGCCGAGGCCGATGAGCGCAACGACGCTGCGCTCGTCGCTCACGGGCGCCGCAGGAACGCGGCATCCGCAAGCGCCGTCACCGGAGAGCGTCCCCACGAACGCGCCGCCGTCCATCACGCCGCCGTCGCCGCCGTCGCGACCACCGTCGCCGACGCCGCCGTCGGGCTGCATCGAGACGCACATTCCGCGAGTGGTGTCGCAGACGGGCGTCGGGGCCATGCAGTTCGCGCTCGCCATCGCCGCCGGCATCGCAGGATCGATGCGGGCCGCGCCAGCTTCGCGCATGTCGTTGTCGGGCACGCAGTCGTTGTCCGAGTCACGATCGAGGAAGTCCGCGCTGCCATCGCGGTCGGTGTCGACCGGCATGGCAGGCGTGCCGCCCGCTTCGATGGAGTCGCTGACGCCGTCACCGTCGCTGTCGAGGTCGAGGTGCGAGGGCGTCATGTCCATGTCGAGGTCCATCATCCCTTCGGCCATACGCTCGGTGCGGGTGGGGATTCCGTCGCCGTCATCGTCCGCGTCGAGGTAGTCGGGGATCATGTCGCTGGTGCCCATGCCCATGGGCACCATGCCGTCGGTGTTTCGCGGGTTCATCGCGTCGGCGCCGATTTCGTCGCGC